>NZ_JAFCMK010000003.1:0-780079 GCF_018129565.1 Bradyrhizobium sp. AUGA SZCCT0105
ACGCTTGACCCGGACGTCTGCGTGCAAAACTCGCAACAGTCAGCGCGCTAAAGGACACCTTCTCGCGCGTAACCTAAATTGTTCACGGTGCGATTGTAGAAGAAGTTGCCGTGATCCCAGCGGCCGCCTTCATAGCCTGAACCGCCGTAGCCGAAGCCGTAATTGATGCCGCCGTAGAAGCCGACGCGATCGCCCCAGTAGCCCTGATGGAAAATGAAGCCGCCGCCGAATGCGCCCCAATAACCGGGAGTCCACAGCAAGCCGACCCGCGGCGGCTGCACCCAGGTGCCCGGCACCCAGTAATAATCGCCGCGATCCTCGTCCCACGACCAATTGCCCGGCGACCACATGTAACCGGGTCCGGGCACCGGAGGCTGATCGTAGGTCGGCAACGGCGGCGGCGCGGTATCGACGGCAGCGACCGGCGCGCATGCCGCATCCTGCGCGATTGCCGGCACGGCGGTCGCAGTGAACAGCGCCGTGGCAATCGCAGCGCACGACGCGGTCGAAAGAAGACGAGTGATCATTGGGGGAGCCTCTTCGATGAGCACGTTCAACGTGAGAACCGGAACAAAAGTTCCGTGCATCGGCAACACACCGACACACTTTCATCGCTAGCGCCTTGACCTTACATCAACCTGAAACAGCGCCAAACGCATCACGCAGCCATTCATCGACGGTTCAGAGTGTGCAGTGACTCATCATCGCGCGATTCAGTGGAACAGCGCGACGCACGTCTGCATCATCGCGTGCATTCCGCGAGGTGCGAGATCACAGTTACTGAAATCGCGAACATGACTTCGGCTCTCGCATGATTGCAACCATCCGGGCTCGTCGGGCCGCTCATTCCGCAAGCATCACGATCAGCCGAGCCGCCGTCGGCGTGATGCCGGACCCCGGTTTGTCGGCGCGTCCGTAGCAGTGCCTCCGGATGAGTGCCAGAAGCCAACACTGGCAGTCGCAACACCTCAAAAGCGGTATGCCGGCGGCCGCGCTCCGCGATTGACACTCCCCTGAAACGACCACACGATGCGAGCAGCGGTGGCGTCAGGCCCGCGGTTCTCCGCCAGGCACGATTGGACGCCTGTCGCATGATGGATGTCATCGTTCCGCCATCTGTCGCCGGCGGCAATGCGTGGCATATTGGATCTCGACGAGCCTGTGCTGCCTTGAGGTGCCACGATGAACATAGAAAAATATACCGATCGCGTCCGCGGCTTCATTCAGTCGGCACAATCGCTCGCGACGCGCGAAGGACACCAGCAGTTCTCGACGCTCCACATCCTGAAGGTGCTGCTCGACGACAGTGAAGGCCTCGCAGCAGGCCTGATCGACCGCGCCGGCGGCAACTCGCGCGCGATCCTCAAGGCGACCGAAGACGCGCTGGCGAAGGTGCCGAAGGTGAGCGGCGCCGGCTCCGGACAGATTTACCTCGCGCCCGAGACCGCGCGCGCCTTCGCCGCGGCGGAACAGACCGCCGACAAGGCCGGCGACAGCTTTGTCTCGGTGGAACGCCTGCTGCAGGCGCTGGCAGCCGACAAGGAGAGCGAGGCCGGCAAGCTGCTCGCCAAGGGCGGCGTCAGTCCGCAGAACCTGAACGCGGCGATCAATGCGCTGCGCAAGGGCCGCACCGCCGACAGCGCGACCGCCGAAAACGCCTACGACGCACTGAAGAAGTATGCCCGCGATCTCACCCAGGCCGCGCGAGACGGCAAGCTCGATCCGGTGATCGGCCGCGACGAGGAGATTCGGCGCACGATTCAAGTTCTGTCACGCCGCACCAAGAACAATCCCGTCCTGATCGGCGAGCCCGGCGTCGGCAAGACCGCGATCGTCGAAGGTCTGGCGCTGCGCATCGTCAATGGCGACGTACCGGAGAGCCTGCAGGACAAGGCGCTGCTCGCGCTCGACCTCGGCGCGCTGATTGCCGGTGCAAAGTATCGCGGCGAGTTCGAGGAACGGCTCAAGGCGGTGCTGCAGGAGGTGACGTCCGCCGAGGGCGGGATCATCCTGTTTATCGACGAGATGCATACGCTGATCGGCGCCGGCAAGGGCGACGGCGCGATGGACGCATCGAACCTGTTGAAACCCGCGCTCGCTCGCGGCGAGTTGCACTGCATCGGCGCCACCACGCTCGACGAGTACCGCAAGCATGTCGAGAAGGATGCGGCGCTGGCCCGGCGATTCCAGCCGGTGTTCGTCTCCGAACCGACGGTCGAGGACACCATCTCGATCCTGCGCGGCCTCAAGGACAAATACGAGCAGCATCACGGCGTGCGCATCGCGGATTCGGCGCTGGTCGCCGCCGCCACACTGTCGAACCGCTACATCACCGACCGCTTCTTGCCCGACAAGGCCATCGACCTGATGGACGAGGCCGCGGCGCGACTGAAGATGCAGGTCGATTCCAAGCCTGAGGAACTCGACTCGCTCGACCGCGAGATCATCCGCCTCAAGATCGAGCAGGAGGCACTGAAGAAGGAGACCGATCTCGGCTCCAAGAGCCGTCTGCAAACCCTCGAGAAGGATCTCGTGGATCTCGAGAAGAAGTCGGCGGACATGACGTCGAAATGGCGGTCGGAGAAGAGCAAGCTCTCCGACGCGCAGAAGATGAAGGGTGAGCTCGAGCAGTTGCGCACCGAGCTTGCCAACGCGCAGCGCAAGGGCGAATTCCAGAAGGCGGGCGAGCTGGCCTATGGCCGCATTCCGGAGCTCGAGAAGAAGCTCGCTGCCGTCGAGGCCAGCGAGACCTCGTCCGCCAGCGAGACCGTGACCGCCGACAATATCGCGCAGGTGGTGTCGCGCTGGACCGGCGTGCCGGTCGACAAGATGCTCGAAGGCGAGAAAGACAAGCTGCTGCGCATGGAGGAGATGATCGGCAAGCGCGTCGTCGGCCAGGCCGAGGCCGTGCGTGCGGTGTCGACCGCGGTGCGCCGCGCCCGCGCCGGCTTGCAGGACCCGAACCGGCCGATCGGCTCGTTCATGTTCTTAGGTCCGACCGGCGTCGGCAAGACCGAACTCGCAAAAGCGCTCGCCGAATATCTGTTCGACGACGAGACCGCGATGGTCCGTCTCGACATGTCCGAGTTCATGGAGAAGCACTCGGTCTCGCGGCTGATCGGCGCACCTCCCGGCTATGTAGGCTACGACGAGGGCGGCGCGCTGACCGAAGCGGTGCGGCGCCGGCCCTACCAGGTCGTGCTGTTCGACGAGATCGAAAAAGCGCACCCCGATGTCTTCAACGTGCTGCTGCAGGTGCTCGACGACGGCCGTCTCACCGACGGCCAGGGCCGCACCGTCGATTTCCGCAACACGCTGATCATCATGACCTCGAATATCGGCGCGGAATATCTCGTCAACCAACCGGAGGGCCAGAGCACGAGCGCGGTGCGCGAGCAGGTGATGAACATGGTGCGGGCGCATTTCCGGCCCGAGTTCCTCAACCGCATCGACGAGATCATCCTGTTCCACCGGCTGCAGAAGAGCGACATGGGCCGCATCGTCGAGATTCAATTCTCACGCCTGCGCAAGCTGCTCGAGGATCGCAAGATCGAGCTGGAGCTCGACCCGAAGGCGCGCGACTGGCTGGCGGAGAAGGGCTGGGATCCAGCCTATGGCGCCCGTCCGCTGAAACGAGTGATCCAGCGCAGCGTGCAGGATCCGCTCGCCGAGATGATCCTCGCCGGCGACGTCCGCGACGGCTCGCGGGTGAAGCTCTCCGCCACCAAGGCCGGCCTCACCTTCAACGGCAAGAAGCCCGAGAACGCTGCCGCAGACGAATTCGAACCGGTGTGAGAGAAGCCCGGATTGCCAACGGCGCGCCGTCATCGCCGCGTCGTCCGGGCGCATCATATGCAAGCTGAATATACAAGCCGACCTGCAACCAGGGAGAGCGCCATGACGCAGCAGAACATCAAGGACAACATGGAGGTCATCGGCGCCGATGGCGTGCATGTCGGCACCGTCGATCACGTGGAAGGCAACCGCATCAAGCTCAAGAAGAGCGAGAGCGACGGCTTCCACAAAGGCCATCACCACTATATCGAGCTCGGCTTCGTCGCCGGTGTCGAAGGCTCCAAGGTCCGGCTCTCCGCCAACGCCGCCATTGCCGTGACCCTTGAGGAGGAGAAGTCCGGCAAGCCGGTTGGTCCGTCCGCGGAAGCCTAGCGATCCGGGCTCTTGTAAAGGCTCCGATGGCATGCTCCTCTGCCCTGTCTGGACGTCGATCCGGCGTCCAGTCGAGACCTTTTTCGCGTGAAAGTGCCGTTAGTTAAGGAGAGATGCGTGCCATCAGCCGTTCCGCAACCGGTCGCTGCGAAACTGACGCGCGCGGCCATCTTCCTTGCGGTCACGATCAAGCCCAATCCGGAATTTGATACCGTGGTGCGGTCGCTGTGTGCCGATCTGGCTGCGCTGGTGCGCGCGGTCGGCTTCCGCGATCTCGAGGGCCGGCTGTCCTGCGTCATGGGCATCGGCTCGGATGCATGGGACCGGCTGTTCGGTGCGCCGAAGCCGCAAGGTCTGCATCCGTTCCGCGAGATCAACGGCGTCCACCACGCCGTCGCCACACCAGGCGACCTGCTGTTTCACATCCGCGCAGTGCCGATGGACCTGTGCTTCGAGCTCGCGACACAGATCATGTCGCGGCTCGGTGATGCGGTTGCCACCTCGGACGAGGTGCACGGCTTCAAATATTTCGACGAGCGCGACCTGCTCGGCTTCGTCGACGGCACGGAGAATCCAGAGGACCAGGCGGCGACCGAGGCCACGATTATCGGCGACGAGGACGCGGCCTTCGCCGGCGGCAGCTATGTGATCGTACAAAAATACCTGCACGACCTGAAGAAGTGGAACGAGCTGCCGGTCGAGATGCAAGAGAAGATCATCGGCCGCACCAAACTGTCCGACATCGAGCTCGACGATGCGGTGAAGCCGAGCTACGCGCACAATGCCCTCACGACGATCGTCGAGAATGGCGAGGAGCTCGATATCGTCCGCGACAACATGCCGTTCGGCAACATCAGCAAGGGCGAGTTCGGCACCTATTTCATCGGCTATGCCAAGTCCCCGCACCGGATCGAGCAGATGCTGGAGAACATGTTCGTCGGCAAGCCGCCGGGCAATTACGACCGCCTGCTCGACTTCAGCCGCGCCGTGACCGGCACGTTGTTCTTCATCCCGTCGGCGACCTTCCTGGAGGACGTCACCAGCAAAGCAGCCGCGCCCGCTGAGCCGTCGCTGGACGACGCCGGGGCTGACGAGACACCTGCACCAGGAATACCGCCGTCCGACGGCTCGCTCGGGATCGGCTCACTCAAAGGAGAGGCTGGACATGAATAATCTTCATCGGGGACTGGCCCCCATCTCGGACGCGGCATGGGCCCAGATCGAAGAGGAAGCCTCGCGGACGTTGAAGCGCCATCTGGCGGCGCGCCGTGTCGTCGATGTCGATGGCCCGAAGGGCACGGACTTCTCTGCGGTCGGCACCGGCCATCTGAAGCAAATCGCGACGCCCGGCGACGGGGTCGAGGCGACGCAGCGCGACGTGCGCGCGCTGGTTGAGCTGCGCGTGCCGTTCGAGCTGTCGCGCCAGGCGATCGACGACGTCGAACGCGGCTCCAATGATTCCGACTGGGATCCGCTCAAGGACGCCGCGCGAAAAATCGCCTTCGCCGAGGATCGCGCGGTGTTCGACGGCTATGCCGCCGCCGGGATTCAGGGCATCCGTCAGGGCACCAGCAACCCGGTGCTGAAGCTGCCGTCGAGCATCAAGAATTACCCCGCCGTGGTCGCGCAGGCGGTCAGCCAGTTGCGGCTCGCCGGCGTCAACGGTCCCTATACGCTGCTGCTCGGCACCGAGCCCTACACCGCGATCGGCGGTGCGACCGACGACGGCTATCCCGTGCTGCAGCACATCCAGCGCCTGATCGACGGCAAGATCATCTGGGCGCCTGCGATCGAGGGCGGCGTCCTGCTCACCACCCGCGGCGGCGATTTCCAGCTCTCGATCGGCCAGGACCTTTCGATCGGTTATCTCAGCCACTCGGCGACCTCGGTCCAGCTGTATTTCCAGGAGACCATCACCTTCCTGATGCTGACCAGCGAAGCGTCGGTGGTGCTTGCGCCGGAGGCGAAGAAACCCGCCTAGACCCGCCGGCGTAGACTCTTCCAGGAAGCCTCCGGCCAATCTGTGCCGGAGCTTCCGTTGAACTTCAACGGAGAGGAGGCGCGCAATGGACTACGATCTCTACATCAACCCGAAGAAGGCGTCGGTCGGACTCTACGTCCGCAAGGGCGCCGGCCTTCCCGATCTCGGCGACGCCAAGGACTGGGTGTTCGACGGCACCTCGGCGCAGGCCAATCTGCCGCCGCAGCTCGTGAAGGAGATCGAGGCCAACGGCCACGCCTTTCGCGACATGGACTGAGCCCAGCGGTTACTTCTCGCCGACCTTCACCGGGGCGGTCTCGGGCATCAAGCTCATGGCCACGATGCCGACCGCTGCCGCGAGCAGCAGATACCAGGAAGGCGCCAGCGGATCGCCGGTCACATGCAGCAGCCACGTGACCACGAGTTGCGCGGTGCCGCCGAAGGTCGCGATCGCGACCGCGTAGATCGTCGCGAACACGCCGCCGCGGATGTTCTGCGGCAGCGCCTCGGTGAAGGCCGCATAGAATGCCGTGAACGGCAGCGATCCGATGAATGACAGGATGCCGAAGCCGAACAGCAACGACCACGCGCCGGGGTCCCGGACGATCCACAGGAAGGCCGGATAGGTCAGCACGAGCACGACCAGCTGCGGCCAGATCATGATCGGTTTGCGTCCTAGCCGGTCGGCAAGCCAGCCGCCCAGCACCGCGCCGATGATCTGAAGTCCGTTGCTCACCAACGATACGGTAAACGCCAGCGACGGCGACACGTGCAGCGTATTCTTGGCGTAGGTCGTCATGTATTGCGTCACGTAGGTCGAGATCGTGCCGCTGGCCAGGATCATCACGGCCAGCATGATCACGCGAAGATGTCGGCGCGCCAGCATGACATGGTTCGAACTCTCGACGCTCGCGGCAGCTTGCTCGCCGTGAGGGACCGTTTCCGGCAGCGTGCGGCGCATCCATATGCCGAACGGCAGGCACACCGCCCCGAGCAGGAACGCGACGCGCCATCCATACGCCTGCAGCATGTCTGGCGCCATCGTGCTGCTCAGGATGACACCGACAAGGGCGCCGATGGTCGCTGCGACCTCCTGGCTGGCGGGCTGCCATGCCACCACCAGGCCGCGATTCCTGGGCGCTGCGATCTCGATGAGATAGGCCGTGGTCGGTCCGACTTCGCCGCCGAGCGCGAACCCCTGCACCATCCGCGCCAGGATCACGATGATCGGAGCCACGACGCCGATCACGGCATAGGATGGCGTCAGCGCGATGGTCAGGATCGCGCCCCCCATCAGCGCGAAGCTCAGCAGCATCGCCGGCCGCCGGCCGACCCGGTCGGAGAAGATGCCGAGCACGATGCCGCCGATCGGTCGTGTCAGGAAGCCGGCACCGAAGGTCGCAAGCGACAGCATGAGGCTGCCGTATTCGCTATGCGCGGGGAAGAAGGTGCGCCCGATCTCGGTTGCAAAGAAGCTGTAGGTGATGAAGTCGTAGAACTCCAGCATGTTGCCGATGGTCGCGGCAAAGGCTGCGCGCTTGACATCGAACTGTTCCCTGCTCGCAATGTCCGGCAACGCTCTCGATTCCTTAGGTCTGACTGTCCGGAGCGAGTATCATTCCTCGGGCCATGCAAGGCAAGGCATGGCGTACCGCGCGATCCTGAATCAGGGGCCGCGCGTGGGCCGCAAGGGTTCATCGAACCGAAGGAATGATCGCGCGGAGGATGTCCCTGTTCCAGCGTTGCCGGGCGCCGTCGAATGCCGCGAAATCGTGATCGAATTGCCAATAGGCCCACGCCCAGCCGAAGCTTTCAGCGCGCCTCGCCACGAACGACAGGTACTTCGCCCGGCTCTCCGCCGGCGCGCGCTCATAGACGCCGAACTCGCCGAGATAGATCGGGCGCTGCTCCCTCTCCGACCAGGACCTGACCTTGTCGAAATCCGCGGCGGCCTTGGCTTCGTCTTCCGCCGAGCCCCAGCTCAGCGGGCCGATCTTCGAGAAAGTCGCCGACCACGGCGCGCCTTGATGGGTGAATTGCAGCGGCAAATAATAGTGGAACGTGACGACGAGATTCCTGTCGCCGGCCGGCAGCGTCAACTGCTCGACCGGCAGCTGCTCGGTGTTCAGGATGGCGACAACCACATTGCGCTTCGGATTCGTGCCCCTGACGATGGCCAGGCATTCGCCGAGCAGCGCGTTCCACTCGGCCGACGTCATGTTCCCGCCGGGCTCATTCAGGATCTCGAACACCAGCGCCGGGTATTTGCCCGCGTAGCGCGACGCAATCTGGCGCCAGAACGCCTTGAGCTTTGCGGTGCATTCCGACACGTCGCGTTGGCAGAGATCGGTGTCGTGCTCATCGAGGATCGGGATCAGCTTGCTCGCCAGCACCTGCTCGATCACGGCATCGAGGCGCCGCAAGACGGCGTCATCCAGAATGTTGCCGGCATCCATGTGCTTGAAGCCGAAGAAGTTGATCCGGACGTGTGAAAAGCCTGCCTTGCGGATGGCGGTGAGGTTTTCCAGGCGAAAGGGCGCGTTCGGGTAACCTTCCCAGATGCCGTCATAGCCAAGAATATTGATGCCGCGCCCCAACGCCGCGGCGTCCGGAGACGCCCCCTGCCCGGCCGCACGCCCGGGCGAGATCAGCACGGCAGAAAGCGCCGCCGCCAGCAGCACGCCTAAGGCTCTTTGCGGAACAAAACGAAACGCGGTCATGACGGCTCCAGCTCGCGCAGCTGCAGGCGCTGCGACGGCAACGAGCGGCAAGCGGCGAGGAAAAAGGCGATCAACAGCACCGATGTGAACATCGTCGAGCGCAGGAAGACCGTTTCGGTAAAATTGGTCTGGCAGTTGAGGAAGACGAACCCGACGATCAGCGCGCAATGCAGCCGGTCGATCGCCCGCTCCGCGATCAGGCAGAGCATCTTGTAGGAAAACAGAAAGACGCTCGCCATGAACAGGAAATAGCCCAGGAATCCGGTTTCGACGAGAATGGCGATGTAGCCGTTGTGGTAATTGTCGAGCACCCAGCCGTGGTTCTGGTTGAAATAGTCGTAGATCTCCGGTCTGGTCCAGAACCCGTTGATGCCAAATCCGAACAGCGGCGCATCATCGAAATGGCTGATGGCGTAATGCCAGATGAAGGTTCTCTCGGTAAAATTGATCGTCGTGTCGAACACGTGGATCGAGTCGTATCCGGTCGCATAGAAGTACAGCATCAGCAACGCGGCAGCGACGCACATGGCACATGGCAGCACCGCGTAGACCCGCATGCACCTGACCGACCACAAGGAGGTCAGCAACAGCGCACAAGCGACCAGCGACAAGGCGCCGGCGCCGCGCGACTCCGAAAAGACGACGCAGGTCGAAGCGAGCGCGAACGTGATGAGGAACGGCAGCCATCCCTGTCCGGTTGTCTTTCGATAACAGGCAAAGAACATGAGATAGGCGCCAGCGAAGCCCAGGGTCTGCTTCGACTCGAAGACACCCTGCCATTGCCCATTGTGCATCCAGGTCTGGTCCACGCCGATGTCCGGGAGTGCGACCGCACAAAACGCCGAGCCCGCGATCAGGACGAAGAGGCCGCGGGTGGTCGATTTCACGATGTCGTCGATGTCGACGCGGCTGATCATGCAGAACGCGCCCAGCGTCGTGACCGCGAGCGCCGCGGCCTTCATCAGGGCCGCCGCGTCCAAATTGGTCCAGAGCACCGAAATCGTGGCGAACGCGTAGAATGCGACGATCACCAGCGTGTCGAGATTGAACGCCAGCCGCAGGCAGGGACGGATGAACAGGCTCGCATAGATCAGCAGGCCCCACATCAGCAGGGCGACGGCCTGCTGAACCAGCGTCACCTCGGTCGGAAGCAGCGCGGGGTGGAACGTCCCCATCGACATGATCACGTTGACCGTGATCGACCAATTGACGACGGTTCGCGCGAAATTTTCCGCATCAACGCCCGGCGCCCGCCAGACCGAGCTATCGACTGCTCGACCGTCCATATCAGTTGTACTCCGCTCATTGATGAGCTCGCCGCTCCGGTGGATCGGAGCGGCACATTGCACTCGGTACGGACTCAGTCCCTGGTCGCCGAGGACCGGGTCCGGTTGAACAGCAGATAGAGAGCGTGCGGATTGGTCGTCAGATAGCGCCAGAACAGCCGGCGCGGCTCGAGCCAAAGACGCCAGGCCCATTCGAGCCCGACGATCTGCATCCATCTCGGCGCGCGCGGCCGCGATCCGGACAGGAAGTTGAACAATCCGCCCGACGTCTTGATGACGCCGACATTACCAAGCTGCGACATGAATTCGTCGACGAAGGCCTGCTCGTAGGGCACGCCAAGCGCGACCCAGAGAAAGTCCGGCGCCAGGGCGTTGATCTCATCCACCTTGGCCCGAAGCGCGTCGCCGCGCAGATAGCCGTGCGAATGGCCGACGATCTTGAGAGCCGGATAGGCCCGGCGCACATTGGCGATGGCCGCCTTGTTTTCGACCTCGTTGGCGCCAAACAGGTAGAAGGTCAGCCCGAGTTCTTCGGCCTTGCGCGCGACGTCGTGGAACAAATCCGTGGTCGCAACGCGCTCGGGAAGCGGGTTCGGCGAGCGCAGCTTCGAGACCATGACCAGCGGCTGCCCGTCGGCATTGATCAGGTCGGCGGCACGGAACAGCCGATCGGTCATCGGCTCGGTGGAGCAGCGCGACAGCACCTCGCCATTGGCTGACGTCAGATACAGCGGCCGATTGATACGCCGGTTCGGATACACAGCCTCGACCATGAAATCCGCGGTCTGCTCGCGATCGAGCACGGCGAGCCGTAGCCCGCCGATCGTAGCGCGAGCAACGCTGGCGGTCGCAGCCCTGCCGACAGGATTGGTGCGCCGCTCCGGCACGCCGTTCGGCATCGTTGATTCGGCTGGCCCATCCGCGAAGGAAACCGGCTGCCCGGCGCTCGAAGTGTTGCAAATCCGGACAGCTGGAGCAGCCATATCCGAATCGAGACGCCGCGGCCGCTCGCGATCGGCCTGCAGGGGCGAGATTGCGTCGGAAACGCGGGCTTTTTGGCGGTTAGTCAACATTTCAGCAGGGGCTCCAGTGCTTACGTGCACCTAACTGCAATATCCGGTCCAGACGGATGCGATATCACGCGGCAGCGTGACGTGAGACGGACCGTAAGGGGTTGTTAACGATACCGGCGCTGGGCGGAGCGACAGCATCACACAGGATTCCGCAAGGCCGGCGACGTTTGAGTAGCAACACTGCGCAAAGGTCGAGGGACTACATTAATACAAATCGTAATCTACCGGTGCCCGAGATCATCAGCCTTTGCTATAAGGAGATCACGGCGGCTCGACCGGCGCTTTGAAAACCCGTTTGTTTGGTTTCACATGAATAAGAATGATGACGCGTTCGATGTCTGCATCGACGACGCATTCGACTTCCTGTCTGAAGAATACGCGACATTGTTCGAAGGCTCGGACGCGACCGCCTTCCAGCATCCGCTGTGGCTCGACAGCCTCTATCGCAAGCTCGCTCCCGCCGCGGCAGCGAAGCCGCTGGTCGTCGTCGTCCGTCATCGCGCGAACGGCGCGCTTGCGGCCGTGCTGCCGCTGCTCCGCGTGCGGCGCGGCCCGATGCGCACGATCGAGTTCGCGGACCTTCGCGTGTCCGACTATTTGTCGCCGGTCTGCGCCGCCACGACATTCGCCGACGTGCTGCAGGACCGGCAGGCCTGCGAACAGCTTCGCAAGCTGGTCCGGCCATTCGATCTGCTGCGCATACCCAAGCTGCTCGACGCAAAGATGCCGATCGAGAATCTGCTCGGGGCGCCTCACCGCGGCCTGATGGATACCAATGCCTATGCGACGGTCCTGTCCGCGCCGTTCGAGCAATGGGAGCTCAACGCGCTGGGAAAATCCTATCAAAAGGAACTGGCAAAGAAATGGCGCCAGATCCACAAGAAGGGCACGCTCACCTTCGCATGCTGCAACGACAGCGCTTCGATCGGCGAAGCCATGGACGTGATGAGGAAGTTTCGCGGCCCGCGTTTCCAGGCACACGGCGACGGTGACCTGCTGCAGCGTCCGGAATATTTCGATTTCTACTCGAGCGTGGCGCTTCGCGGCATGGGCTCGTTTACCCGGCTCTACGCCATGAAGATGGATGGCGAGGTCATCGCCACCGCCCTTGGGCTGGCTCACCGCGGCAGCCTGCTCGTCGTCATGACGGCTTTCGACATCGAGGGATACAAGAGCCAGTCGATCGGCGCGCTGACGTTCGAGAGTGTTGCCAAGGACTGCATCGAGCGCGGCGACCGGGTGCTGGATTTCACCATCGGTGACGAACCCTACAAGATGCAGTTCGGAGGCCAGCCCACGCCGATGTCGAGCGTGACGCAGGCCGGCAGCGCGGCCGGATCGCTTGCACTGTTTGCGCTGAAGCAGGCGCCCTGGATCAAGCAGGCCGCCAAGCGGGTGACCGACCTCAGGCCGGTCCGCACCTCGACCGGCACGCGGTAATGCCGCCTGGGAAAAGCCTTACTGCCGCTTAGCGGAGCGCGCTACGAACGCGCATGACCCATCCCGGATGAATCCGGTCCACCTGATGCGTGATCATGCGACGCAGGAAGTGCAGCTTCCGCTGCATGGTCCAGCGCACATCGGTGTTGGAGGTCAAAGCCTGGCGGAAGCGCGCCAGTTGCAGCGAATGCAGGTCGGCGGCGAGCTTGTCGCGATCGGAATAGAACTGCGCAATCTTCTCCGTACCCATGCCGTCGGTCTCGAGCCAGCGCGGCACATATTCGGTGCAAAGACGCTCGACGTCCACCAGCAGGCGGCTCACGCCGGTTCCGGCCGCAGGACAGTTGGTCTGGTAGGCATCGCCGATCAGTACGACGCCCGGCTGCAGATGGCCCTCGGTCACGGAGAGGTCCATGACCCAATTGTGCACCTGGCCGACGATCTGGAAATCGCCAAGGTAGCGCTCCAATCCCGGCATCAGGCGAAGCAGCGTCCGTCGGGTGTCGCGGCGCAGCTCGCGCATGATCGGATCGGTCGGATCGCGGAACATGAACAGGTTCGCGCGCATGCCGCCCGACATCGGAAACAGGCTGAGATAGTCGACGCCGTCAGCCGCCTGCTTGCCGTAGCAGGTCAGCGCGTCGAAGCCGAATGGCGCGTTATCCGGCCGCGCGATCGTGAAGCCGAACGTCACCGAGTGGCGCGCGGCGATCATCTGCCGGCGCATTCCGAGATTGTAGCCAAGCGCGCCCGCCATGCCGGTCGCCAGAACGACCAGGCGCGAGACGACGCGTTTTCCGGAGGCCAGCGTCAGTTGCTGACGATCCTCGCTGCAGCTGACATTGATCACCTGGTCGAGCAGGAAGCTGGATGTATCAGGCGTCAGCCCGCGGGCCATGTCGACGAGGTTGGCATAGGAAACCCCGTAGGACCGGCCGACGCCGATATCGACCAGTCTGCCGTCCCTGATGTTGAGCACCCGGTCATAGGACGAGGCGACGGCCTCGACGTCGTCGATGAAGCCCAGGCGGCGGAAGATATCGATCTGGCGTCCGGCGATCTTTTCGACGCGGAATTCATCCGGCGGGATCGAGCGCTTGTCGATCAGGACGACCCGATAGCCAGCCCGGGAGAGGACGGCCCGCGCGAGCGAGCCCGCCAAACCGGCGCCAACAATGGCGACATCCGCGTCGATCGTTTCAGCCTCGCAGGTTGCGATCGGCTGGGCCATGCTTTCCTCGGCAATCATCTTTGTCCGCTCCGACGGCTAATTGGTCACGGAACTGCAATTTCCTTGCCTGCCCTGCCGCTGCGCAGGACGGGCACGACGAGTTCCAGTATTGAGGTTAACGACACCGCCCCCACCGCGATCAGCCCGTTCCCGGCACATGGCTTGCAGCCACAGCGGTCATGAAACCGACGTTTTGGGCGCTCCACGGCAGGCTGGCGGGGCAACTGCCAGGCCATGGAGCTTCGACGGATGCCGTTGACGCGCTAACGCGGCTTCAACCAGCGCGGCCCACGCTGTCGAACCGGGCGCCAGGCAAAAAATCCGATCTGCGCCGTTTGGACACAACGAGGACGGCAGCGTTCCAGAATGGAGCAGCGCGACATATTGGCCGTAGCGCCTCAAGCCCCGCTGGAAGGAACGGAATTTTAGCAAGAGAACATTAACACTCCAGACCTCACCGGTTGCTAAGGTCAGTAGTCCGACAGGATATTGAGACGTCTCTTGTGATTGCCTCTGTTCTCCAAATGCTACGGCGCGATGTGACGCGCGGCGTTGCCGGGACCATCCTCCTCAAGGTTGGCAGCGGCGGGCTCGCGTTCGCCCTGTTCTCGCTGGCGGCGCGGACGATGACGCCCGACGCGTTCGGAGACTTCGCAACCTTGCTCTCCATCGCCCAGATCGCGGCGGTCGTGGGCCTGGTCGGTCAGGAGCTGCTGCTGGTTCGCTTTCTCAATGAGTACGAGGTGCGCGGCCAGGCCGAGTTGACCAAGGGCGTGCTGCTGTCGAGCCTGAAGTACTCGGCGATCGGAATGCTGATCTCGATCGCCGCGATCGCCGCGGTGGCAGGCATTCGCGGCGAATGGTGGCTCTTGATCCTCTCGGTCTCGGCGTTCACCGCCGTCAATGCCGGGTTGATGCTCGGCAGCCAGATCGCACGATCACTGGTCAGCATCCTGATGGGCGAAGGTAATCGCGAATTCTTCTGGCGGGTCGCTGTGGTCCTGGTCCTGATCGCGGCGCTGTTCGGCCACCGCCAGCTTACCCCGGCCGAACTGTTCACCGCGATGACGGTCGCGATGGCGTTGGGGCTGATCGTGCAGATCGTGTCGATCGTGCGCGTGCTGCCGAACCTGCGCACGGTCACGGCGCTCTTCGAGACATCGCGCTGGAACCGCAGCGCGTTCCGCTTCTGGCTCGCCTCGATTCTCGAAGCAGCGAACCAATATTTCGACGTCATCCTGGTCTACTGGATGCTGGATCCAGCCACTGCGGGCGTCTATTTCGCCGCCTCGCGTCTGGCGAACATCTTCGCGATGCTTTCCGCTGCGCTCTACACGTTCGGCGCGCGCCGGTTGCCGTCGCTGTATTTCAGCAAGAATCACCGCGAGCTCGAACATACGCTGAAGCTGATGGCCGAGGTGACCGCGCTCTGCGTGCTCAGCGGGCTCGTCATTGTCTGGGTCGGCGCTCCCTACCTTCTCGGTCTGTTCGGACCGCATTTCGCCGCGCAGCAGTGGGTGTTGATCGTGCTCGCGATCGGAACGGCCTTCCAGGCGGCAGGCGGGCCGTCCGCCGCGGTCCTGCAGCTGACGGGGCACGAGCGCGATTATGTTCCTGTTGTCGCCGCCAACGTGGCGTTGCGGCTGATCGGATTTGTCGTGCTGATCCCCTGGCTCGGCGTGCTCGGGGCGGCAATCTCGGCGACGGTTTCTCTGGTGCTCGCCACCATCGCACTCAATGTGCTGTGCCGCCGGCGGACCGGCGTCGACCCGTCAATTCTGGTGCTGTCGCATCTCTCGTCGTCGAAGGCCGGCGCTTACGCCGTCCGCGTTGCGGATGGCAAGGACTAGAGCGTTTTCAACCGAAAGCCTGTCCCGCACTTGATGCGGGATGGACGCCGCTTCGCGTGAAGAACACCCGTCAAACAAGAGACCTTCAGCTTGCCAATCCCAGGGCTTCGCGCTGAGGGTTGCTGACCGCGGCATTGGCCGCCACGCGATTGATGACGAGCGCAATCGGGACCGAACCGAAGCTGGACAGATCGGTCCGCGCCTTGCCGATCGCAGCCGGGTCGGCGGCGCCCTCGCGAACCACCAGGATCACCAGGTCAGCCCGGGCGGCCAGCGCGACCGCGGCCGGCTGCATGGCAAGCGACGATGCGTCGACGATGATCAGGCCGAAATCGGCGCGAATGTCGTCCTGGGGATAGGGCGGCGCCTTGCTGCTGGCGCCCAGCAGTTCGACGACCGACGGCAGATCGGCCTTGATGATCCCTGAGCCCTGCGGCGGTGCGGCTTCGGCGCGCCTGGCTTCCATCTCGATCAGGACGCTGAGCATCCCGTTCTTGACAGCGGACCGGTTGAGTGACCGTGCGACGGTGCTGCCGCCCGCAGCGGTCTCGACCGACAGCAGCAGCGCCACCTTGCCGTGCTCACCCGGAAGCTGCTCGATGTTCTCGATCAGCAATTGAAGATGCGGACTGAGATCGGGCTCGGCCGCCGTCGAAATCGGAGTCTGCCAGACGCTCCTGACGGCATCTGACGACACCATGTTGGGAATGCGGGCCAGCACCGGCAAGCCCGGCGGCAGCGCAGATTGCGGCGCGGCCGGTGCCGGCGCGAGCGCCTCGGCGCGGCGAAGCGGAATACTTTTGATCGGGAGCTGTTTCAGATCCAGACCGGGCACGGCGACGATCGCCGTCGACGTCAGCAGCGAGACGATCGCGAGCGCGACGAGCAACAGCGGAAGCGGCGGAAGCGTCGAACGCACCGGCGGCGTCGCGGACGATGCCACCTTGGTCTGCGAGTTCTGAAGACCGCGCTGCTCGTCGGTCGTCCTGTAGCGCGACAGGAACTGCTCGTAGATATTCTTGTTGGCATCGGCATCGCGCTGCAATTCCTGCAGCTTGACGAGCGCTTGACCATCGACAAGGATCTGCTGCTCGGCCGCCTTCAGCTGGTCTTCGAGCGCCTTCTGCTGATCGCGCTGCGCCTCGTATTCCGACTTCGCGGTTTCGATGTTCTTCTTGCGCTCGATCTCGATCTGCCGGTTGAGATCGCTCAACTGGCTGAGCGCCATCACGAGGTCGGGATGACGATCGCCGAGCACGCCGCGCTTCTGGGCAATCTGGTCGTTGAGCGCGGAGCGCTGGGCGCGCAGCGCGCTCAGCAGGTCCTGCTTGACCGGACCGTCGACATTGGCCTTCAGGTCGCGTTGCAGCTGCTCATAGCGCGACTTGGCCTCCTCGGCACGGGCGCGCGCCGCGGCGACCTGTTGCGTCAGGTCGGTAACGCGCAATTGCTGCGTGGTGGATTCCTTGCCGGCGTTGACGATCCGGTGCTCGAGCTTGAACTTGGCAACGGCATCTTCCGACGACCGCAGCCGGTCGTTCAAGGTCTTGAGCCGGCTCTTCAGCCAATCGGCGGCCTCGTCGGTTGCCACACTGCGCGTCCCGCGCTGGCTGGCGACGAACGCCTCGGCCACCGCATTGGCGTAGTACGCGGCGCGCTGCGGATTATTGGACGTGAACTTAATGGCGATAACATAGGTTAACCCGCGCCTCGAGATATCGAGCCGGTTGCGAAACCGGTCGAGCAGGCGCGTGGCGTCGGTCCTGCCGCCGGCGATGTCGCTGTCCTCTGCGACCTTGAGCTGATCGATCAGCGGCCCGAGAAATCCATCGGATTTGGCGATTTCGACGTAGCTTTGCAGAGCTGCGGCATCTTGACCAATGCCGGGCAGGACGTCCTGGTCGGCGGTCACGCGCTGCTCGCGCGGATCGAGCACGACGAGCGCCGTCGCGGCGTAGCGCGCCGGGATCAACATCAACAGGATCACACCGACCGCGAAGATGACCGCGGCGAGCATCAGGATGCGTTGACCCTTCTCGCGAAAAAAGGCCACCACACCCGGAATGCTAAGCACGCCCTTGGTGGTTTGCGCGGAGGATTGGCCAGCCGGTACGCCGGCAGTTTCCCACGACGCTGCGGGTTCCGTGACTTCGGAACGTCTCGGGCCTATCCGGCTACCGAACTTCATGGGTTCTGACTCGAATTCAACTGACAGTACTGCGCCAACGTAAATATCTATGGTTAATCGCCGGTTACCCCCTCTTCGCGTTGCCGTAACCAATTAGTTAACGAGCCGGCTGTACCCTATCTGTGAGATAATAGCTCTCGATTGCCGACACATGTCTGATTGCTAAATGAGCAGTAACCTCAACACGCGCTACTCGATGCACGAGCGCGCCTCGCGTGATAGCTACGCGCGCAAAAATGAAGGGGACCAATCCACCCCTTCGACGGGTGAGGACTCCGTGCTCCAGCACACGCCAAGCACAGAATTGCGCGAGGCATCGACCGCATCACGCGATCAACCGAACGAGAGCAAGCGAAAGCTGCGTGTTGTCCTGGTGCAGACCCAGGCCGAGAACGCCGGCGCGCAGGAGATCTCGCGGCTGCTCGGCGCCGGCCTCACCGCGCGCGGCTACGACGTCGCCAACCTGTTCTTCTTCCGCAAATCGGATTCCTTCGACGAGCCGCCCAATACGTTCTATTGCGCGCAGACCCGTCCGGGAAATCCGGTGGCGCTGCTGCGCATGCTGTGGGCGCTCGCCGGCCATCTCAGGACCGTCAGACCCGATGTCGTGCTGACCTTCCAGCACTTCGGCAATGTGATCGGCGGAGGCGTGTCGCGCCTCGTCAGCCGCGCCCCCGTGATCGCCAACCAGGTATCCTCGGCGCTGTCGATGAGCATGCCGGTGCGTGCTGCCGACATCATCATGGGCTCTACCGGTTTCTTCCACTGCATCACGCTGAACTCGCGGGACATGGAGCGCGAATATGCGCGCTATCCGGCTCCGTACCGATCGCGCATGAAGCACGTCCCGCACGGCTTCGACGACAAGTCGCACAGCCTGCCGAAGGACGTTGCGCGGCAACAGTTCAAGCTGCCGCCGGACCGCACCCTGCTCGGCTGCGCGGCACGGCTGCACCCGCACAAGCGGCTCGATGCGGCAATCCGCCTGCTGGCTGCCGATCCATCCTGGCACCTTGCGCTCGCCGGCCAGGGCGCGGATGAAGGGCGGCTGAGAGCCTTGGCGGACGAGCTTGATGTCTCGGACCGGCTGCACTTCATCGGCGAGATTGCACCGCGCCAGATGGCCGATTTTCTGGCCTGCCTCGACGTCTTCGTATTCCCCACGCAGGCCGAAACCTTCGGCCTTGCCGCGGTCGAAGCCGCGAGCGCCGGCATTCCCTGCGTCGTCAACGATCTCCCCGTGCTGCGCGAGGTGCTGTCCTACCAGGGACAGCCTGCCGCGGTGTTCGTTGACGCTTCGAACGAGGCCGAATTCGCAGCGGCCGTGTCGAAGGTCCTGACAGATCGTGTGTTGAGCGCTCAGCTGCGGCAAAGCGCCGTGGGCCTGAAGTCGCGTTATTCGTTGGATGCCATGATAGAGGAATACGTCCGCATTCTCGGCGACGCTGTGGGGGCGGACGCGCACTAGGAAGTTGGGCTGGCCATGATTATCGAGTTTCGCTGCGATCGCGCGCAGCCGCGGCTCTGGATGAGCCGCGAGTCGCTGCGCGTCAACGATCAAGATATTCCCGTTCAAATCGCCTGGACCACGACGCCGGAGCCTCGACCCGCCGGCCTCGACATGCTGTTCGAGCTCGAACGCATCGTCCTGCGCAAGGGCAAGACCGGCGAAGCCGACCGGCTGAAGGCGATCCCGGAGCGTCCGCGCGCCGGCAACCCCGACGTGGTGGTCGACTTCACCAGTGCCGCACGGGACCCGAACTGCTCCGCCAAGCTCTATCTCCGTCCACGGTTCAACGGGCACGCGGGAGAAAGTGCAGTACTTTCGGCCATTCTCGCCGGCGATCTGCCGGTGATCGAAATCGTCAATGAGCTCGACGGCTCGGTGCTGGACCGCGGTCATCCCTCGGCTGAAATCGCGGCCGGCCTGAGCGGCGGGCTCGAAACGGTGATGGCACGCACCCTGTCGATGCTGCCGCCGATTCTGTCGGGGGCTCCGCGGTTGGTGCCGCAATTGGCTGCCTCGGCGAATGGCAGCGTACCGCGAAATCCGGCGCCCTTTGTCATGCGTGGCGTGGCGACTTCGATCGCGAAGGAAATCTATCGCCTGTGCTGCTACGCGCCGCACTGGCATGTCGGCTGGCGCTTTGCCGACAACACGGATATCTGGCGCACCGGCGACCTGTCGGGACCTGCCTGGAACGTGCTCGGCGATGCCGGCAACCACTTTTATGCCGATCCTGTCCCGGTGAAATGGCAGGGCAGGACGTTCGTGTTCTTCGAAGACCTCGACCACCGGACCGGCAAGGGCATCATTTCCGCGATCGAATTCGACGGCAACGGGCCGATCGGCACGGTGATGCCGGTGCTCGAAGAACCCTGGCATCTGTCCTACCCGTTCCTGATCGAGGATGGCGGCGAGCTCTGGATGATCCCGGAAAGCACCGCGCATCGGGACGTTCCGATCTACAAATGCATCCGCTTTCCGGACAAGTGGGAGCGGCACTCAACGCTGCTGTCCGGGCTCGAACTTGCCGACGTGACGATCACGCAGCACAACGGCCTCCACTACATGTTCGGGGCCTGGCGCGATGGCACCGGCGGCTATTCCGACACGCTCACGATCTATTACGCCGGGCAATTGCTTGGCCCCTGGCAACCGCACGTGGCCAATCCGATCCTGATGGATCGCGCGACCACGCGGCCGGCCGGAAACTTCGTGACCGTCAATGGGAAGCTGTGGCGGCCGGTGCAGGACTGCACCAACGGATACGGCGCGGCACTCGGCCTTGCGGAAGTGCTCGAATTGTCGCCGACGACGTACAGGCAGGCCGTTCGACATCTGCTCAAGCCCGGGCCGCTATGGACCGGGCGCAAGCTCCACACGCTCAACCGCTGCGGCCAGCTCGAGGTGATCGACGGCTCGCGGGTGCAGCCGAAGACCACGGCATTTCTGGCGAGCCTGCGGTCGAGCGATCGCTCATCGCAATGGGGCTGGCATAGCCCGCTGGCGAAGCCGATCGCACGACGGCTCCACTAGCGCGATGCGTTGGTTATCCCGGCGACGGCTCAGTTCGGCTCGGCGCTCAGCACGCCGCCGAACTGCTCCCACGAGCTCCCTGTCCAGCGCTGCAGCTGAAGCTGCGTATAGGCCATGCTGTTGTCCGGCCCGGTGTTGACCGTGATGCCCGGCATCAGCGTCGGCAGCACAAGCCCCTTGATGTTGCGCGCCTGCCTCACGATGTTCTCGCGCGACAGGTCGTCGCCGCACTGTTTCAGCACCTGCTCCAGGATCTGGCCCTGCTGGGTCCCGAACAGATAGTTGCTGTCGCCGATATCGGCACCGGGAAGATACTTCTCGAAATGAGCGCGATACCATTTGATGCCGGGATCGTCGGCCCACCTCTTGTCGTTCGGATCCTTCGCGATCGTCGCCACGACGACGCCCACCGCCTTGTCCGCTCCGGCCGGCACGATGGTCGAGGACACCGAGCTCGACACGTAATTCACGATGGTGAGCGGTGACCAGCCGATCTCGCTCGCCTTCTTGATCGCTTGCGCGGCGAATTTCGGCGTACCCGCGATCAGGAATGCCTGGGCGCCCGACGCCTTCAGCGTCACGACGCGTGACTCGATCGTGGGCTCGGTGACCTCATACGGAGATGTCACCACCTTCTTGTCGAACTCGCCCTTCAGGGTTTCCTTGAACGCGGCCACGAAGTCACGGCCGAGATCGTCGTTCTGGTAGAGGATCGCGATCTTCGCGTCGGGCGCCGTCTGAGCAATGTACCTGGCGTAGATCTTTCCCTCGGTGTTGTAGCTGGGCAGCCCGGTGGTCGTCAGCGGAAACTCGGCGAAGTTCGCAAACTTGGTCACACCGCTGACGACGAAGAGGTGCGGCACCTTCTTCGCGGTCACGTATTTGATGGTTGCGCCGATGCCGGGCGTCCCCAGCGGGCTGAACAGGAACGCCACCTCGTCGCTCTCGATCAGCTTGCGGGTCTGCTCCACCGCCTTGGGCGGCGAATAGGCATCGTCATAGGTGATGAGGTTGATCTTGCGGCCGTTGATGCCGCCGCGATCATTGATGGAATGGACGTAGGCGATGAGGCCCTTGCCGGTATTGCTGAGCGGGGATGCCGGGCCGCTGAACGGGAATGTCGCCCCGATCCTGATTTCCGATTCCGAGACGCCGGGCGTTTCGGCGCGGACCGCAGTGGCAGCAACAGCCACGAGCAACGCAATCGACACAGCAAACGGCTTCAACGACATGAATTCCCCCTGAGCTTATGAACTGAACGGCGCTTGCGACCGCCGCGCGACGTCTACCAGGCTTCGCCGAACGGCCTGATCTCGACGTTGAACGACCACGCGCTGCGGTCCTGATGGGCGACGTGCCAGACCTCGTCCGCAATCGCCCGCGGCTTGATGAAGAAGTCGTCCGGCCGCTCCGGCCAGCGCTTCCGCGTCCATTCCAGGTCGATCACCGCGTCGATCACGAGATAGGCGACGTGGACGCCTTGCGGCCCGAGGTCACGCGCCATTGCCTCGGCCAGAATGCGCTGCGCCGCCTTGGTCGGCGCGAATCCCGCGAAGCCGGCCTTGCCGCGCAATGCCGAGGTGTTGCCGGTCGCAACGATGGCGCCCTTGCCGGCGCTGATCATCGCCGGCGCAAACCGCCGCGCCAGGTACAACAGGCCCATCGTGTTGACCTGGAAGTTGCGATTGAGAATCTGCGGATCGATCTCGCGGAAAGTGCCGAACGCGCCGCCGACGGCGTTGTGGACCACGACAATGGGATGGCCGAGATCGCGCTCCACCGCCGATGCCACCAGCTCGACCTGCACCGGATCTGACACGTCGCATCGATAGGCCTTTGCCCCCGGCAGCTGCTTCTCGAGCCCGGCGAGGCGCTCCTCGTTCCGGGCGAGAAGCGCGACCCGATAGCCGCCTTCCGCGAACCTCCTGGCGAGCGCCGAACCGGTGCCGGGCCCAACGCCGGATATCAGACAGACGGGTGCGGTCATGCAGTCAATCCTCCGCGTTGCGGCCAATCGTTCTCGAGATCAGGCCGCTGCCTTCGACAGCAACTTCTCGACGTAAGGCTTGAGGTCCGGCCTGATGTGCTCGTGCCCGACCAGCCGGGCGAAGTGCGCGAACATCAGCGGATATTCATCCCTTACCCCCGGGTGCAGAATTCTCTCCAACCCCTGCTTGCGCAATTGCTCGGTCCGCGCATGCTCATTCATGAACAGTGCGAGTTCGGCGGCAAGGCAGATGTCGGCAATCGAGATGCCGTTCCCGACCAGCGCCTCTCGCCGTGGCGACAATGCCTGCTCAATCCCCGAGGCATAGATCGCGAACGCGTCCTTTGCGCGCGCGTGAATAGCGGCATCGACCGTGCCGCCCGACAACGCCAGCAGATAGATCTGCGTATCCCGCGCAAAGACCAGGCTGACATCGAGGAAACTGTCGATCCTGGACGCCTCATAGGCGTCACGTCCGTAGAGCGGGAACGCCGCCTCACCGAGCCGTGCCACAGCGCGCATGATGCTGTTCGATTCGAAGATCCCGACCTTGCCGTCGGCGCCGAACGCAGCCGGCACATTGCCGAACGGCTGCGCTTCCATGAACGCATCGGTCTTGAAGAGCTGCGCGCCGGTCAGTCCGACCCGGCCGGTTCGCGCCAACGACGACAGCCCAGCGCGCTCCTGCTCCGCCAGCGGACGAGCATCGTAATCCCACAGCCAGTCGCGCAATTCCTTGCCGGAGGCGCCCCTGACCTCGACGTCGACGCCGCAGAACCGCGCCGCAATGGTTGCCTTCCAGACCCGCGGGTTCGGCAGATAGGAGAAGATGCGCAAGGCGGCCATGGTGGGCTCCTCCAGGTGCTGTTGCTTCAGGCGGCCAACTGCAGGATCTTGACGACGTCGCCTGGCTCGCGGATCGGTTGCGGGTTGGTCCGCGTGAAGATCGACAGCATGGCGTTCCGGCCGATCAGCTCGAAGCGGTCCTCACCGACACCGACATCGGCAAGCCGCCGCGGCAGGCCGAGCTCCGCGATGAAGCCGGCGAACGCCTCGCCGGCGTCACGGCCGGGCGCACCGAGCGCGGCGGCAATCGATTGCTGGGCGGCTTCGGTCGCGGGACGGTTGTAGCGCAGCACGCTCGGCATCATCACCGCCGTGCAGAAATAATGCGGAACGTCGCAGGTGCCGCCGAGCACGTGGCCGATGGCGTGGCTTGCACCCATCGGCACCCGCGACTGCAAGCCGAAGGCCGACAGCCACGAGCCGAGCTGGCAGCTCAGCCGCGCCGCCTCGTCGTCGGGATTGGCCTTGGTGCGTAGTAGGCCGTGATGCAGATAGCGCAGCCCCTGCTGGCACACCGCATCGACCAGCACATTGGGCCGGCTGGAGCAGATCGCCTCGATGCCGTGGTCCATCGCGCGCGTGCCGGAGCCGAGCCAAAGCTTCTCCGACGTATATTTGGTAATCGCGGGATCGAGGATGATGCTGCGCGGCATCATCATCGGGTGATTGAAAATCTGCTTCAGCTTGCGGCTGGTGTCGGTGACCAGCGCACCGGAATTGTACTCGCCGCCCGAAAGCGTGCTGGGGATCGCGATCATCCGGACTTTTGGCGTGCGGAACGGTCCGAACCGGCGGTCCGGCGTGGTCTCGAAGCCGTCGAGGCCATCAGGTTCGACGATCTCGTGCTCCATGCACATCAGCACGATCTTCGCCGCATCGACCACCGAGCCGCCGCCGATGGCGACCACGAGGTCCGCCTTGGCTTCGCTGGCCTGCCGCGCGATCTGCGTCACCACATCGCGGGTCGTGTGCTGCGGCACGCCGTCGAAGGTCGCGGCATGGCGATCGCCGAGCGCTTTACGGATTTTCGCGATCTCGTCGGTCGTCGTGTTCAGCGTCCGGCTGGCGATCAGATAGACGCGCTTCGCGCCCAGCCGTTCGGCCTCCTCGCGCAGCGCCTCGGCTGCCGGCTTGCCGTAGATCACGGATTCCATGCTGGGATATTGATGGCTGCCGACGACGCCCATGCTTTCCACTCCCTCGATGTATCCGTGAACTCCCGGCGGCTTCAGGCCGACAGTTTGGTGAAGTCCGGCTGACGCCGTTCGGCGAACGCGGCAAAGGCCTCGCGCGCCTCGGGCGTCGTCAGCCGCTGCTTGAACAGCACGCCTTCCTCGGCGATCTGCGCCGCGATCCGCTGCTGCTCGCGCATCAGCTGCTTGGTCATGCTGAGCGAACCGGCCGGCCGCCTGGTCAGCGCGACTGCCGCGTCATGCGCCTTCTTGCGCAGATCGGCCTGCGGCACCACGGCGTTGGCGAGGCCGGACGCCAGCGCGCCCGCCGCATCCATCGGCTCGCCGAGCGCAAACATCGCATAGGCGCGCGCGTGCCCGATCCTGAGCGGCAGCAGCCAGCTCGACGCTGCCTCCGGCACCAGAGCGAGATTGACGAAAGGCGTGATCAGCCGCGCGTTCTCGGCGAGATAGACCAGATCGCAATGCAGCAGCATGGTGGTCCCGACGCCGACCGCATTGCCCTGCACGGCCGCGACCAGCGGCTTGCCGACCTTGCTGATGGTTTCGATGAAGCGATGCGCGGGGCTATCGACTGCGCTTTCGCCGCGCGCCTGGCTCGCGAAGTCGGCCAGGTCGTTGCCCGCGGTAAAGCTGTCGCCGTCGCCCTGGAACAGGATCACGCGGACGGCTGGATCCGCCTCGGCCTGCTTCAGCGCGTTCGACATCGCGTCATACATGGCGCCGGTCAGGGCGTTCTTCTTCTCGGGCCGCTGCAAGGTCAGCGTCATGACGCCGGCCGCGACTTCCACTTTGACATGCTCGGTCATGGCACGCTCCCGTCAGGCGACCGCGCGGGCCGCCGTGGTTTCAAACTTGCCGTCGAGGAAGCCGGTCAGCCGCTGCCGGATGATCGCTTCGGCCTCGGTCATGATGCGGTCGATCAGCTCCTTGACGGTCGGGATGTCGTGGATCAGGCCGACCACCATGCCGCAGCTCCAGGCGCCGGCATCCATCTCGCCGTCGATCATCACCTTCGGGTAGACCCCGGCGACCTGCTCGTGGATGTCCTCGATCTTCAGTTTGGCGCCCTTCTCGCGCTCGATCTCGAGCAGCTCATCGACGCCCTTGTTCTTCAACACCCGCTCGGTGTTGCGCAGCGCCCGCATCACCAGGCGCGTATCGAGCTCGTCGGCATCGAGCAGCGCCTGCTTCACATTGGCATGGACCGGCGCTTCCTTGGTCGCGATGAAGCGCGTGCCCATATTCATGCCGGCCGCGCCCATCGATAGCGCCGCGACGAGGCTGCGCGCATCCGCCATGCCGCCCGAGGCCACGAACGGGATCGTCAGCTCGTCCGCCGCGCGCGGCAGCAGGATCATGTTCGGGATGTCATCCTCGCCGGGATGGCCGCCGCACTCGAAGCCGTCGACGCTGACCGCGTCGCAGCCGATCTTCTCGGCCTTCAGCGAATGCCGCACCGAGGTGCATTTGTGGATCACCCTGATGCCGGCGGCCTTGAGCGCCGGCATGTACTGCTCCGGGCTGCGGCCCGCGGTCTCCACCGCCTTGACGCCGCCCTCGCGGATAGCAGCGATATATTCGGGATAGGGCGGCGCGGTGAAGCTCGGCAGGAAGGTGAGGTTCACGCCGATCGGCTTGTCCGTCATGTCGCGGCAGCGCGCGATCTCCTTCGCCAGCAGCTCCGGCGTCCGCTGGGTCAGGCCGGTGATGATCCCAAGGCCGCCGGCGTTGGACACCGCGGCCGCCATCTCGGCGAAGCCGACATAATGCATGCCGCCCTGGATGATCGGATGCTGGATACCGAACAGTTCAGTGATTGCTGTCTTCACAAGTCTCTCCCGCGTTTCCGATCAATGGACGATTTCGAACAGGCCCGCCGCGCCCATGCCGCCGCCGATGCACATGGTCACCACGCCGTACTTTGCCTTGCGCCGTCGGCCCTCGATCAGGAGGTGACCGGTGAGCCGTGCGCCGGTCATGCCATAGGGATGGCCGATCGCGATCGAGCCGCCGTTGACGTTCAGCTTGTCCGGATCGATGCCGAGCTTGTCGCGGCAATAGATCACCTGCACCGCGTAGGCCTCGTTGAGCTCCCAGAGATCGATGTCGTCGATCTTCAGATTGTGCCGCTTCAACAGCCGCGGGATCGCGGCGACCGGACCGACGCCCATCTCGTCCGGCTCGACGCCGGCGGCGACGAAGCCACGGAAGATGCCGAGCGGCTTCAGCCCCTTTTGCGCGGCGATCCGGTCGCTCATGATCACGCAGGCCGAAGCGCCGTCCGAGAGCTGGCTGGCATTGCCGGCGCTGATGGTCTTGCCCTCGAACACCGGCTTGATCTTGGCGAGCCCATCCGCCGTGGTATCGGGCCGCGGGCCTTCATCCTTCGCCAGCGTGGTCTGCTGGAAGCTGACTTCCTTGGTATCCTTGTTGACCACAGCCATTTTGGTCGTGATCGGAACGATCTCGTCGTTGAAGCGGCCGCCTTGCAGCGCGGCGCCGACGCGGCGCTGGCACTCGAGGCTGTATTCGTCCTGCTTGTCGCGGCCGATCCCGTAGCGCTCGGCGACGACCTCGGCCGTCTCCAGCATCGACATGTACATCTCGGGCTTCATCGCCATCAGCTCATCGTCGACGGCGTGGAACCTGTTCATGTGCTCGTTCTGCACCAGGCTGATCGACTCGATGCCGCCGCCGATCGCGATCTCGACGCCGTCGAGCATCACCGAACGCGCCGCGACAGCGATCGCCTGCAAGCCGGAGGCGCATTGCCGGTCGATGGTGGTGCCGGCAACCGTGACCGGGAGGCCGGCGCGGATCGCGCCCTTGCGCGCAACGTTCATCACCATGGTGCCCTGCTGCATGGCGCAGCCCATCACCACGTCCTCGACCTCGCCGGGCGCAATGCCGGCGCGCTTGACGGCTTCGGCCATCACGTGGCCGGCCAGGGTCGGGCCGTCGGTATTGTTGAGCGCGCCGCGATAGGCCTTGCCGACGCCGGTGCGCGCGGTGGAAACGATGACTGCATCCTGTGACATGCTTGCCTCTCTGGCTTATGCGACCGCGTCGAGCTGCGCGAAGCGCAGCACGTGATAGGCGGGATCGCCGAACTGGATGTTGATGGAGGAAATCCGCTTGAAGTAGTGGCCGACATTGAGCTCGTCGGTCATGCCCATGCCGCCGTGCAGCTGTACCGCCTGATCAGCCACGAACTTGCCGGCATAGCCGATCTTGGACTTGGCGCCCGACGCCAGCCGGGAGATTCCCGCCTCGTCGTCGCTGAGGCTGAGGCTGAGATGCTGCATCAGGGACAGCGCCTCCTGATGCGCGATGAACATGTCGACCATCCGGTGCTGCAGCACCTGGAAGCTACCGATCGTGACGCCGAACTGCTTGCGCGTCTTGGAGTAGTCGAGCGTCGCGTCGTTCAGCTCGCCGATCGCGCCGACCGCCTCGGCGCAGAGCGCGCCGATCGCGCGGTTGCGGCAGGCTTCCAGCGCGGCGACGCCCTCGCCTTCCCGGCCGAGCAATTCGCCGCGTACGCCGCGCAGGCTGATCTCGGCAGCCCTGCGGCCATCGATCGTCCTGAAGCTTTGCAGGTCGAGATTCGCTGCGCGGCGATCGACCACGAACAGGCTGACGCCGCCGCGATCGTGACGATGGCCCGAGGTGCGGGCGGAGACGATCAGGTGATCCGCCCAGGGCGCCGCCATCACCGCCGTCTTCTCACCGGTAAGGACATAGTCGTTGCCCTCCCGTCGAGCCGCGGTAGTGACCGTGGCAAGATCGAAGCGCGAGCCCCTCTCGGTCCACGCCAATGCCCAAAGCTTGGTCCCCGCGATGATGTCGGCGATATAAGCCTGCTGCTGCGCGTCGGAACCCGCCTGCTCGAGCAGGCCGCCGGCAACGACAACCGTCTCGACGAACGGCTCGACCACGAGACGGCGGCCGAACTCCTGCATGATGATCATGGTCGACAGCGGTCCGCCGCCGAGCCCGCCGGCGGCTTCCGAGAACGGTGCTGCGAGCAGGCCGAGCTCGGCGAACTCAGCCCAATGCTTGCGGCTGAAGCCGTCTTCGCTCGCGACGATCTTGCGGCGCGCATCGAAGTCGTACCGGTCGCGCAGCAGCCGCTGCACGCTGGACCGCAACAATTCCTGCTCTTCCGTGAACTGGATATCCATCCGATCCTCTCGTGCCGCTACTACCAGAGCGCGATGAGATGCGCTCCAGGCCTTCGTTTGAGCATCACGCTCTAGAGACCAAGCACCGCCTTGGCGATGATGTTGCGCTGGATCTCGTTCGATCCGCCGTAGATCGAGAGCTTGCGCGAGTTGAGATACTTCTCCGACGCCGTGTGGCCGTAGTCCGGGCCCGGCATGAAGCGGTTGGCGCTGACCGGATGCTCGCGGATCGCAAGGCCGTCATTGCCGATCGCCCGATGGGTCAGCTCGGTGATATTCTGAAAGATCTCGGTGCCGCGGATCTTGAACAGCGAGGCCGCCGGCCCCGGATCGATGCCGCGCGCCATCTGGGCAACGACCCGAAGCTCGGTCGCCTCCAGCGCCAGCACGTCGAGCTCGACGCGGGCGATGTCCCTGATGAATTCAAGATGCGCCGGATCGTCTTCCGGGATCTCGGCCTTCACGATCTTCTTCAGCCGCGCGATGTAGCGCGTCGAGCGGCCGATGCCGGCCATGCTCGTGCGCTCATTGCCGAGCAGGAATTTGGCGTAAGTCCAGCCCTTGTTTTCCTCGCCGATCAGATTTTCGGCGGGAACACGGACGTTCTCCAGGAAGACGTCGTTGACCTCGTGCGAGCCGTCGATGGTGATGATCGGGCGGACCGTCACACCCGGCGACTTCATGTCGATCAGGAGGAACGAGATGCCGGATTGCGGCTTCGCGGCCGGATCGGTACGGACCAGGCAGAAGATCCAGTCGGCATGCTGCGCCAGCGTGGTCCAGGTCTTGTGGCCGTTGACGATGTAGTGGTCGCCGTCGCGCACCGCCTTGGTGCGGACGGTGGCAAGGTCGGAGCCGGAGCCCGGCTCTGAGTAGCCCTGGCACCACCAGTCCTCGCCGGACAGGATGCGCGGCAAGAACTTCGCCTTCTGGGCCGCGTTGCCGAACGTGTAGATCACGGGGCCGACCATGGTGACGCTGAACGCCAGCGGCGGCATGGTGCCGGCGCGCGTCGTCTCCTGCTCGAAGATGAAGCGGCGGGTGATCGACCAGCCCGGTCCGCCATACTCTTTGGGCCAGAGCGGGGCGATCCAGCCTTTCTCGTGCAGGATGCGATGCCACAGCAGCATCTGCTCCTTGGAGAGATCGGTCTCCGGATTGGGGACGCGCATCTCCGCCGGATAATTGTCCTTGATGAATGCGCGGACTTCGTCGCGAAACGCCGCGTCTTCAGGAGATAGCGCGAGCTCCATCTGTGATGCTCCCTACCACTTCTCGCCGAAGGGCCGGATTTCCAGCTCGAAGGTCCAGGCGCTCTTCGGCTGCTGGTAGAGCTGCCAGTAGGACGTGGCGACCGAAGCGGGCGGCATCAGCAGGTCCGGATTGTCGAGCGCGTTCGGGCCGAGCGCCTCGATGCGGCGTTGCCGCACCCATTCGGTGTCGACGCCGGAATCGATGATCAGATGCGCGACGTGGATGTTCTTCGGTCCAAGCTCACGCGCCATCGCCTGCGCCACGGCGCGCAGGCCGAACTTGGCGCTGGCAAAGGCGGCATAACCGCTGCCGCCGCGCAGCGACGCGGTCGCGCCGGTGAAGAAGATGTTGCCCTCTCCACGCGCCGTCATCAGCCGCGCCGCCTCGCGCCCCGCGAGGAAACCGGAGTAGCAGGCCATCTCCCAGACCTTGCGGAACACGCGCTCGGTGGTCTCCAGGATCGGGAAGTTGACATTGGCGCCGATGTTGAAGATGCAGACCTCCAGCGGCGCATGCTTGTCGGCGTCGTTGAGGAAGGAGATGATCTCCTCTTCCTTGCGCGCATCGAGTGAACGCGCGTGGATCTCGCCGCCGGCGGCCTCGATCTCCTTGACCAGCGGCGCGAGCTTGTCGCCGTTGCGGCGGCCGGCGAAGACCGTGAAGCCTTCGGAGGCGAACTTCTTGGCGATCTCGCCGCCGATGAAATCACCGGCACCAATGACGGCGACCGTCTTGTTTCTCTTCTGCATGGTGTACTCCGGTCTTGTTTGAGTGAACTGGCTTGCGGCGGCGGCTCAGCCTCAGCTGCGCAGCGACTCCGCGAGCTTGTGCTTCAGGAGCTTGCCCGTCGATGTCGCGGGCAGCGTGTCCATCAGGATAATCTCGGATGGGCGCTTGTACGAGGTGAGTTGCGGGGCAATATGGGCCATCAGGTCCTGCACGGTGGCCGTCGAACCCTTGATCAGCTGCACAAACGCGATGATTTCCTCATTGCCCTCGACCGGCCGGCCGACCACGGCGCACTGCACAACGGCATCATGCGTGCTCAGCACCGCCTCGATCTCGGCCGGATAGACGTTGAACCCGGAGCGGATGATCATTTCCTTCGTGCGCCCGACGATGTAGAGGACGTCATTCTCGAAGCGGGCCAGGTCGCCGGTGTTGAACCAGCCGTCGGGATCGATCGCCTTCGCGGTCAGATCTGGCGCACGGTAATAGCCGCGCATCACGTTGGGCCCGCGAACATGCAGCTCGCCGACCTCGCCCGGTGTAACCGGCTTGAGATCGCGGCCGACCAGTTTTGCTTCGAGGCCCGGCATCACGGTGCCGACCGCGTGGTCGGCCCGCGGGTTATCGGGCCGGACGCCGGAGATGCCGGGCGAGCACTCGGTGATGCCATAGCCGTTGAGCAGCGGCAGCCCGAGCTCCTGCTCGACCCGGGATTTGAGATCGAGATCGAGTGGCGCGCCGGCCACCGAGATCACGCGCAACCGGCCGCGATCGAGCTTCGGCAGGCCGGCGTTGCGCCGGTATTCGAGCAGACGCTGATAGGTCGCGGGCACGCCGTTCAGGATCGTGATGCCCTCCTCGGCCATCGCCCTGACCAGCGCGGCCGGATCGTACTTGGCGACCAGGCGCACGGTGGCGCCGACCATCAGGGTCATCGTCAGCAGCGAGATGCCGACGATATGCGAGATCGGCAGCACGCAATATTGCACGTCGTCGGCCGCCATCTTGCGGAACCCCGCGGTGCCTCGGGCGCTGAACAGGAGATTGCGATGAGTCAGCATCACGCCCTTCGGCGTGCCTGTGGTGCCGGACGTGTAGATCAGGACCGCGACCTGGTTGGCGCCGTCGGCCTCGACCGGCTCGGCCGTAGTCGCGAGATTCAGGCCGGTGACGGCAACGCCACGGAGCGGGCCGACATCCTGCACGGCAGCCTCATAGCGCGCGGCATGGGTGGCCGCCTCTTGCGAGACGTCAGCAGTCAGCAGCACGCGGCGGGCGCCGCTGTGATCCCTGATCTGATCCAGCTCCCGCGGCGACAGCCGCGGATTGACCACGATCGACCAGACGTCCAGTCGGCTCGCCGCCAGCAGCAGGCAGGCCAGCGGAATCGAATTCTCGCTCACGATCATCATGCGGTCGCCGGCGCGGATGCCGAGCCCCTGCAAGGCCTCGGCGACACGGCCGACCGTTCGATCGAGCTCGCGATAGGTCAGCCGCCCCTTGTCGTCGATCAGCGCCGGATGATCCGGCGTCGCCGCGACGTGGTGATCGATCACCTCGTGGAGGCGGTTCGGCAAGCCTTCCACACTTCCTTCGATAATCCGGATCGGCGCCTGCACTCAAACCTCCCTGTCGCTGCCCTTCGGGCTTGTGTTGAGGAATTTCCGCTCAGGCGGTCTTGCGCTGCCCGGCTGCGAGCTGCGCGACGATCTCTTCCTCGACTTCGCGCACCTTGTCCTTGCCGAAGAAGATCTCGTTGCCGACATAGAACGTCGGCGATCCGAACGAGCCGCGCGCGACCGCATCGCCGGTATTGTCGATCAGCTTCTTCTTGACGTCATCCTGCTGGGCGCGGGCGATCAGACGATCGATGTCGATACCAGAGGACAGAAATGCCTCGCGGAAGACCTGCGGGTCGTCCATCTTCTTGGGTTCAACCCACATGTGGTTGTAGGCAGCCCGGAAATAGGGCTCGAACACGCCCTCAAACTGCGCGGCCACCGCGCCGCGCATCAGCGCCAGCGTATTCACCGGAAAGAACGGATTCATGGTGAACTTCGTGACGTTGTGACGGCGCAGGAAGCGCTCCGTCTCGAGCGCGTTGTATTCGGGCTTGTTCTTGATCCCGCGCAGCGACTCGCCGGGCGACATGTTGCCGGTCGCCTTGTAGACGCCGCCGAGCAGCACCGGGATGTAGTCGAACTTGACGCCGGTGCGCTTCTCGATCCCGGGCAGCGCGAGTTCGGCGAGATAGGCGTTGGGGCTTCCGAAATCGAAGTGGAATTCGACCTTGAGCGGAGCAGCCATGGAACGCCCTTCCCTTCGATGGGCGGCAATCGCCTGTTGCCGCCGGTTGATCGTGGTCCGGACCATAAGTTCTATTTTAGAACTGTCAATATGATATTTGTCATCCAATGACCGTGCGGCAGCCACCGCGCAGGCATCCTATTGAAATGACGTCAGTTCTGTTTTAGAATTTTATATGCGATGCCGTCGCAGATCGCAGGAGACGCCGATGAAATGGGATACCCTCGAGGAGGAGCCGTGCTCGCTGGCCCGCACCGTCGCTGTGATCGGCGACCGCTGGAGCCTGTTGATCCTGCGCGAATGCTTCCTGCGCATCCGACGGTTCGATGACTTCCAGGCATCGCTCGGGATCACCCGGCATCTGCTCGCCGACCGGCTGAAGAAGCTGGTGCGCTTCGGCGTGCTGCGCAAGATTCCCTATCAGGAAGCGCCGAAGCGCTACGAATACATCCTGACGCAGAAGGGTCTCGACCTCTATCCGATCATCATGTCGATCGTGCACTGGGGCAACATCCATATGGTCGACGCCCGCGGCCGGCCGTTGCTGCACGAACACAAGACCTGCGGGAAGATGTTCGATCCCGTCATGGTCTGCTCGGAATGCGGCGAGCCGCTGAGCGCGAAGGCGGTCCATGTGCATCCGGGCCCCGGTGCTCGGAAATCGTCGCCGGTGCACGCCAGCGCGCGGGAGCGCGCTAAGCGCGCCGCGGAATCGACCTAGACATCAGCTCGCTTCAGTGTGACGGCGCGGCCATCAGCACGACATTGCCGCCGAGCAGGCAGCCGACAGCACGGCCGCCGGCAAAGCCGATGCGGACGCGGATTTCCGACAGACGCCCCATCGCCCTGCCCTGCAGGATTCGAATCTCCTCGTCGTTCGGCGCGACCAGGCCGTTGTCGAGCAAGCCGAATGCCAGCGCCGCGGCCGCGATGCCGGTCGCGGCATCCTCGCGATAACCGGACGAGCGCGGGAATTGCCGCGCCTCGAACAGACGCGCCTCGCGGTCGATCACCGCGAACGGATAGAGCCCGGTCGATCCGATCCGGCCGCAGACCGCCTCGACGGCATCAGCCGACGGATCCAGCGCATTCAGCGCCTCCGGTGAGCGCATCGGGATCAAGGTCTTGATCCGCGATGTGACCGCATTGCAGGGCGCAGCCTGGCCAATCGCATCCGGCCCGACCGCGAGCGCCCGCAGCACGTCATCGCTTTGACTTGCGGTGAGCGGAACAGTCTTCCCCGCCGGCTGGGTGATCTCGACACTGGGCTCGCCGCTGCGATCCCGGCTGATGAAGCCGGTGACGGGGCCGCTGCGCGTCGAGATCCGGATCGTATCGCCCAGCAGCTTTCCATGGCGCGCCAGCAGCCAAAGCGCACCGATGGTTGCATGGCCGCACATCTCCATTTCGTGGTTCGGAACGAAGAAACGGAACGTGGCGTCGAAATCGTCACTCTGCGCCGGCAACACGAATCCGGACTCGTGACCATGGCGGCGGGCAACGTCCTGCATCTCGGACGCGCTCATGCCGCTTGCATCGACCACGATCGGACAGGGATTGCCGCCCTGCCCATCGACCGTGAATACGCTGACCATCTCGGCTGTCGTCATGATGTCGTTCGCTTGTCCCACCAACTCTTATTTGACCAGCGTCGCGCCGGTTTCCGGATGCTGCAACCAGCCGAGCAGCGCCGCGTGGAAGCGCGCCGGCGCCTGGATCTGCGGCGAATGGCCGAGGTCGGGGAATTCGATCAGCTGCGCATGCGGAATCCGCTTCGCGGCCTCCTTGCCCAGCACCGGATAATTGCCGAGCGTCTTGCGGATCTCCGGCGGCGCGGTGTCCTTGCCGATCGCGGTGGTGTCCTTGTCGCCGACAAACAGCAGCGTCGGCGGCTTGATCTGCTCGAACTCGTAGAACACCGGCTGGGTCGCGATCATGTCGTAGAGCCGCGCCGAGCTCGACGCCACGGCGGCGCGGCCCTCCCCGCGATACATGCCGGCCAGCATCTGCACCCATGTCTCGTAGGACGGATCCCAGGTGTCGGCATAATAGGTGGCGCGCTCATAGGCCCGGATGCTGTCCGCGGTGACGCGCGTCTCGCGCTGCATCCAGCCGTCGAGGCTGAGCCACGGCACGCCCTTGGCCTTCCAGTCTTCCAGCCCGATCGGATCGACCAGCACCAGGCGGTCGGTGGCCTCCGGATACATCAGCGCGTAGCGCATCGCCAGCATGCCGCCGGTCGAGTGCCCGACCATGATCGAATGCGCGATCCCAAGCGAAGCCAGCAGCGCGCGGCTGTTGCCGGCGAGCTGCTGGAAGGTGAACTGATAGCGTTCCGGCTTAGAGGATTTGCAGAAGCCGATCTGATCGATCGCGATCACGCGATAGCCGGCGCCGCTGAGCGCCTTGATGGTGCCGTCCCAGGTCGCGGCACAGAAATTCTTGCCGTGCAGCAGCACCGCGGCCTGGCCGTTCGGCGTCGCCGGCTTGACGTCGAGATAGGCCATGTCGAGCTCCTGCCCCTGCGAGCTGAAGCGATAGTGCTCGACCGGATAAGGATAGTCGAAGCCCTGCAATTCCGGCCCAAAGGCCGGCTCGGCGGCCGATTGCGCCGATGCGCTGGACGAACCGAGCGCGACGGTTGCGGCGATGGCAAGGTGAAACAGGGTTTTCAGGTGCATCTTCAGCAAATCCGGAACTCAGGGACGACGTCGTGATGCCGTAGCCGAACGGTCGGGCGCCATCCAGCGCCCTCCGATGATTTGTTCGTGATCCGGTGGTGAAATTACGCCGGATCGAACGCCCGGATCGGCGGCAGATTGCCGTTGAAACGCTCGACCTCGACAGTCGTGAGCTGGCCGGTACAGCCCTGCGCGAAGGATGACGTGCCGATGTCGCGGGTCAGCACGTTCGGATTGCCGTGGACGCAGAGCGGCGCCTCCTCCTCCGGGTCCATCGGGTCGTACCAGGCGCCGGTCGGCAGCTGCACCACGCCGGGCGCGATGCCGTCGGTGACATGCACCGCGGCAAGGCACGCGCCGCGCGCGTTGAAGATCCGGATGATGTCGCCGTCGGCGATGCCGCGCGCCTTGGCGTCGCGCGGGTTCATGCGCGCGACCTCGCGGCCGCGATGCTTGGCCTCTTGCGAGTGCCCGCCGAAGTCGAGCTGGCTGTGCAGGCGCGTCACCGGCTGGTTGGCGACGAGGAAGCAGGGCGAGCCCGGCGTCGGCGTGTCGGTCTTTTCGAGCCAGACCGGATGGCCCGGGCAGTCCGCATCGCCGTGATCGGCGATCTTCTGCGAGAAGATCTCGATCCGCCCGCTCGGCGTCGGCAACGGCCGCGCCACCGGGTCCTCGCGGAAGCGGCGCAGCGAGCCGCCGTCGTCGAGATGTTGCGGCACGACCAGGCTGCCGCGTTCCCAGAACTCCTCGAAGTGAGGGGCCTCGAGCCCGCGCGCGGCGAGCGCCTTGCGGGTCGGCTCGTAGAGATGCGCCAGCCATTGCCGCGACGTGCGCCCCTCGGTGAACGGCTCGCGGGCCCCTAACCGCTCGGCGAGATCGGCGAAGATGTCGTAGTCGTCGCGCGCGAGGCCGAACGGCTCGGCGATCCGGTGCATCGCGACCATCAAGGGATCGTTGCTGGAATAGCCGATGTCCTCGCGCTCCAGCGTCATCGTCGCGGGCAGCACGATGTCGGCGTGGCGCGCGGTTGCGGTCCAGGCGAGCTCATGCACCACCAGCGTGTCGAGCCTAGCAAAGGCCTTGCGCAGGCGGTTGAGGTCCTGGTGATGGTGGAACGGATTGCCGCCCGCCCAATAGACCAGCCGGATATCCGGATAGGTGCGCGTCTCGCCATTGTATCGATAGGTGGCGCCGGGATTGAGCAGCAGGTCGGCGATGCGCGCCACCGGAATGAAGTCGGCGACGCCGTTGCGGCCTTGCCCGAGCGTCGGTCCCGGCACCGCGTTGACGCGGCGCCCGTAATAGCCGATCGCGCCGAGCGAATAGGCATAGCCGCCGCCGGGCAGGCCGATCTGGCCGAGCGCTGCCGCCAGCACCATGCCCATCCACACCGGTTGCTCGCCATGCTCGGCGCGCTGCAGCGAGTGCGAGACGGTGATCAGCGCACGCCGCCCGGTGAGCCGCCGCGCGAGCGTCCTGATCGCGTCGGCCTCGATGCCGCAGATCGCGGCGGCCCATTCGGCGCTCTTGGGCTCACCGTCGGTCTCACCGGTCAGATAGCGCAGGAACACCGGCCAGCCCTCGGTGTAGCGATCGAGGAACGCCTGATCGTGCAGGCCTTCGCTGACCAGCGTGTGGACGATGCCGAGCATCAGCGCGGTGTCGGTGCCGGGCACGGCAGTCATCCATTCGGCGCCGGCCTCGACTGGCAGGTCTTCACGCAGCGGGCTGACCAGGATGAACTGGCAGCCGCGCCGCTGCGCCGCCTCCATCGCGCCGCGCTCGACATGCTTGCTGATCGAGCCGCCGGCGACCATCGAGTTCTTCAGCGCCATGCCGCCGAACGCCAGCACGATGTCGGTCTCGGCCGCGATCTGCTCCCAGGTGACGTTGCGCTTGGTGATGTCCTCATAGCCGGTCAGGATCTGCGGCAGCAGCACCGAGGACGCGCCCGAGGAATAGGAGTTCACCGAACGGACATAGCCGCCGAGTGCGATGTTGAGGAAGCGATGCACCTGGCTCTGCGCGTGATGGAAGCGGCCCGCGCTCGACCAGCCATAGGAGCCGCCGAAGACCGCGCCCGGGCCGACCGTGTCGCGGATGCGTCCGAGCTCGCCGCCGAGCAGGTCGATCGCCCTTTCCCAGCTGACCGAGACGAATTCGTCGCGGCCGCGGCGATCGTCGGGCCCGGGACCGCGCTCGAGCCAGCCGCGGCGGATCGCAGGCTGGGCGATGCGCGCCTGGTGGCGCAGCGCGCCGGGGAAGTTGTTGATGATGCCGCTCGGATCGGGATCGCCGCCATAGGGCCGGACTTCGAGACCTTGCTTGCCGAGCCGCGCCGAGAACACGCCCCAATGCGAGGTATGCGGCTTGAAACCATCGGACAGATCAAGGCCAGGATCGGGGAAGCCAATGGTCTCGCTCATCTCGTCTCCTTGTTCCCAAGTCCTTGATCCCAAGGCCGGCGGTGAGGCCGCGCCTGGGTCGCAACGTTCCGGCCAGTATAGTGATCCGGCCGGCCCGCGATACCCGCCGGCCGGTTATCGCCCCGTGCCGCATCGGCATGACTGCCGATGACGGTGACGGAACTCCTCGCCGCAGGGGCGCGCAGGCAAGATATCGAAAACAACCCCATGCACAGTAGCCGGCCGATGGCCGGCGCTCGACAAGTCAACTTGACACGTCGGGCAACTCAGGGTTATTTTTCCAATATTCCGAAATCGTGCAAGCCTCCCCTCGCCCGCAACAGCGGCGCGACGATTGCGCTTGCGACCACCACCCACAATCGACATCGCACCGGCCGGCGTAGCGAGCGATCGCCTGCGCGTATGCCGCGCGCACCCCAAGGACCAGCGACATGATCACTGCACCTGACATCACCGTGCCGACGATGCCCGCCGCGACCGCCCCGAGCCAAGCCGCCGCGACTCCGCGCATAAAACTCTCGCGGCGCGGGTTCGCGATCGACCATCCCGACCGGAAGCTCGGCGAAGCGCTGATGGCGCACGCGCTGGGCGCCGCCGATCGCGACGCGATGGACGGCATCCTGCGGCAATTGGTCAAGGCCAGCGTGAGCGGCGGCAAGCCCTGCGAGGTCAACCTCGCCTTCATGATCTCGATGGTGAAGAGCATTGGGCCGCGGGATTCCGTCGAGGCCATGCTGGTGGCGCAGATGGTGTCGGTGCATGTGATGGCGATGCGCTGCGCCCATCACCTCGCGCATGCCGACGACCTCGCCCAGCACGACAGCGCGGCGCGGGCGCTCGGCCGGCTCACCCGCACCTTTCCCGCCCAGATCGACGCGCTGAATCGTTATCGCAGCCAGCGCGAGCCCGCCATCACCGTGCAGAATGTGAAGGTGGAGGACGGCGGCAACGCCATCGTCGGCAATGTCACCCAGCATGCGAGCGTGATCGTCTCGGACCAGACCCCGGCGGCGGCGGCGCGGGCCATGAGGCCCGCGGGCGCCAGGCGACGGCATGATGCCGCCGATGCCGGGCCGAACGCACAGGCATGAGCGATCGCATCAGAACCACCGAAGCGATGCGGGCGAGCCCGCGCTGCGGCGCCAAGACCCGCAGCGGCGGCGCGTGCCGCGCGCCGGCGGTGCACGGCAAGACGCGCTGCCGCATGCACGGCGGCGCCGAGGGATCCGGCGCGCCGAGGGCCAACCGGAACGCGCGCAAGCACGGGCTGTTCACGCGGGATGCGATCGAAGAGCGGAGGGAGATTCGAGTGTTGTTGGGGGACGTGCGGAAGGTGCTGGAGGGGATGAAGTGATTGTTGCGGTGATATCCGCAATTGAGAGATCATCGGAGCGTAATCCGCCCCACACGCGTTGAGCCGAAACCGCGATTGGGATCGATCGCGTACAGCCAGACCTGGCTCTGCTTTTTGGAACCACCGGGTACACGGAAACGACGGGTAAGAAGCGGAATGTGGTGTTGAAGAGCGCCAGCCACAATTCACTCCGTCGGCGCAGATAGCTCGGCCGCCAGAATGTCCTTGTGTGCCGCGCCGGCCACTCGCAGGAATTCGATGACGCGCTCCTGTGACAGCTTCCAATCATCCGGAATGCGTTCGACCGACCCGGCTCCTGCTGCCCTCGGGCCACGCCGATAGTTCTCGAAGAGAACGGTGTCTCCGCGTCCGCCGGAAGCGGATTTCAGGCGAACCGCGATATGGGAAGGCCAAGCCAGATAGCATCGGGGCAAGATGTCGTCAGGAACATCCTTGAACTGGACAAGACACAATGCCGTTCGCGGCTTGTGTCGCTTGAGCCAAGCATCAGCCGCTCCGTGATAGTCGGCATTTCCGATCCTAGCGAGCTGAGTCTGCGTCAGTCCCCAAGCCCCGTCAGCGCTCCCCTTGACAGAGATCTTCAGGAACTCTTCACCGTCTGTGACCATCAAATCATACTCGGGCTGATTGGCCCCGTATTGCACGGATACATCGAACCCGAACCGCGCGAATTGCGCGGCGGCGATGGCTTCAGCGGCGGTAGCAACGTGCCAAGTGGTCTTCATGCGGGTTTTCGCTTCCAGTTGTGTTCTTGCGCCGCAACCGCTCGATGTTAAAGCTGGCCGCAAAGCAGCTCGGTTCACGTACTGTTCTCTGACGACTCCTCTAACTCCCAACCGACGCCTATATCAATCTGTGCAATGCCGATCTGTCGACCTCAACTGGCACGCAACAGCTCTTGCTGGAGGAATCCCGCTCCACGCACGCCGTTATCGACTAGTATGTCGGCGATCAACGTGATCACCTTGCGGTGGTCCGCTGTAAGCGCGTGTTCCTTCTCGGCGACGAGGCGCTTCAGCAATTCGACCGTGCCCTCACCGTTCATCGTCCAGAATTTCTGATCGGCCTTCCGATCGACGACGACGTTCTGCAGCCAGCCGAGGGCCGGTTCGGGCATAAGATCAAAACCACCTCGCTTGAGGAACGTGATGACGGCTAGGTATAGCGTGATGTTCTTTCCGAATTCGCGGATCGAGCGCTCGATGATCGGCAAGAATCTGGAAAGGTGCGGCCACCCTGGATCGACGCCGCAGATCAAAGGCGAGAAATCGGGAGCCGCGCAGAACAGCGTCGTGAAGGCGCAAGCGACGAATTCGCTGTCAAGATGGCCACCTTTCCCATTGTGGCGCCAGTGTGAAGTCTGCAACAACCATTCGGCCATCTCATTCCAAAGAGCAATCTGCTCATCTTTGATTTCGTTCGCACCCAAGAATGCATCGATCATGAAGGAGCGCATCAGGCTTTGCAGAATGAGCAAGGCGGTATCGGTATCGCGCGACCATACGGGCGCGATAATGAGGTTCTTGGCCTCGTCGCTGGTTAAATGCGCGCAGAGTTTTCCGCACCACGACGAAAAAGCGTAGACCCATTCGAAAGCCGTACTACCGCCATGGTCATGCTTCGTCCTGGCAAAGGGCGGCACGATCTCCTGAAATGTAAATTCAAGTAATTCACCGACTAGCAAGAGAAACTGACTGCGACGATCGAAATCGGAAAGGATCGGTTCGAGCCGGAGGTGCGGGAGCAGTTTCTCGGCCAGGTCATAGAGAAATACCGTCTCGTTGCGCGCATAGCCTTTGGTGTCCTTCCAGGCTTTGCGCTCCGGTTCTTCTACCTTAATCCAAGGCATCGGAATTTGAGGAAAAGCTGGGGCGCTGTGACCGGAAAGATCGGACTCGGCCTGCTCCAGAAGCGCAAGTTTCCGCTCGGCTTCCCGCTCATCCCAGGCAATGGAATGAAAATCGGGAATCTCGCCATTGCGGACAACACATTCCTTGAGCGCAAGGCTAAGGAGCACCCAATAGAAGTCATGCCGGACGTCGGTATAGTATTTGGCCGAGACGAAAACGGCTATTTGGACTCCCTGAACGGCATCAAGAGCAAGATTTAGGATCGCTTGTTGGCAACGATCAATTTCATAGCCGCGAGCGAGAAGAGCGGCGTAGCCGTGCGCAGCGAATACCGCCGGGTCCATCAGCAACATCGCGCTGCGGATGTTCAGCTCATTCATGACTCCTGCGGCGGTGCCGGCTCGTTGTATGACATTCAAACACCAGGCCGCGCGCTCCTCGGTCCACATTTCAGTCGAGCAATGACGAGCGGCAACGGCAGCAGTGCCGGCAACCGCTGCCGTCCGCTGCCGGTGATCAAGAGAGTCGATATCGGCATCAAACAGATCGGGACTGTCCCATTCCTGGGCCTTGGCAAGCGCATCTTCGAGTGAGAACCTCTCGTCGATCTTATCCAGTTCAATCGACTTATCAGCCCACAGCGCGACGCCCATATAGGCATTGAGCTGGGCATGCTGTTGTTGCTGCTCCTTCCACTGCTCTGTTTGGAGCGAAGGCGGTTCATTCCATATTTTAATATGATTTCCATCATCCGTCGGAGCCGCCTTGAAATACTGCGGGTCCGCTTGTTCAGCGAACAAGAGCATTTTCTCGCGCAGGGCCGCGATATGTTCGGGAGACTCTCGTTCTTCCTCGTAGCCGAGAGGCAAGTGTTCGGGAAACCCGCGGACGCTGCTCGTGAAGGCTTCGGTGAGCGCCTCCTCGCCGGAAAACACGAAGTACGGAACCAGGCTGCGGATATCCTGATTACGGTGGGATTTCTGGTTCAGTTTACGGACCGCGCCAAGCTTATCCCGGTCATGAAGCCAATTGCCCATTTCGTTTGTCCGCGACGACTCTTGCACGAAGCGCGGAATGTCCCATTCCCAGATGTATGGGCAGGTCACGAGTGGGAAGGCGCACGGCAACGAGGCGCCGGGTTGAGCCAGGCAAAGACTGACGCCGACACCAAGAGCGGCAACCGCGTCATTGCCTTCGATCACTTTACGGAAAACCTCGTCGAACGGCGCACCTCGCTCAAGCTTCTCCAGCGCCCATTGTTCGAGCGCCATCAACGCCGATTCCACCGCGTGGTTGCCCCATAGGCCGCGGAACCACAAATAGACCCGGCCATCGCCCCAAAACGTTTGAGGTCCCCATGGAAATGTAAGCGTGACTGGAATTGGAGTAGTCGGCGCGGACCAGGACCGGCCGCGTGTCTGAAGCGCGCGCCAGATGGCGATGGAGTGATTGCAGAAGCCTCGGACCAGACGGAGCCCTTCCTCCTCGTGCAGGCGGAGGAGCCCGAGAAAAGGGGCTTGCGCTGGCGAAGCCGGGTAAAATTCGCGGTAGCCTGCGACACCAAGTTGGTCAAAGTCATGGTCGGAGAGACCGCCAAAAGGATGGTCATCGTGACGTTTGAAAGGATCCTCAAGATAGGCCGATAAGATGAAGTCGACCAATGGGCCCGGCAGGTAACGAATGAGCATCGCGCAATTCTTGAGAATCTTCTCACGAAACACGTGCACGTCTTTATAGCTTGCCGCGTGCGTACGCAGATAATCTGATACAAGCTTCGGAACGTCTCCGGCGGAGGACAGGAACAGCGCTCGAAGAGATTTCTCCACATCCTTCCCGGAAAGAGCACCGCCGAACGGCGCCCGGTATTTTTTGAAGTCTCTGGGATGGTACGATTTTTCGACCTCTTGCAGCCATCCATTGCTTAGGCTGCCGATTTCGCGGCAATGACGAATCTTCTGCCCGGCATACGTGCCTTGCCAAGTCTGGAATACCGGCAACAGATCGGGGATCAAGCTAGGTGCAGCCGAGGTCACCTGCGGCATGAGCCAGTCGAGAAAGCGAATCCAGGTAAGAGGCTTAGGGATGGCGTCGATATGCGCGTACTTCGCGCGCTCTTCCGGAGTCAGATCAGGAATGATCTGCTCATTGAGAAACAACGGATTGGGCAGCACTTCGATCGTGGTCATCGCCAGCAGTAGCTTCCGCAGGCGCTCGCTGTCATTTTCTGACAGGTATTCAGTCAATTTCTCCAGAAGATGTGTCGTGCGGGTCGACTGAAGGCACGAAGTCAAAACGGTGCGTTGCCAAACGGGCCGCAGAGTGTTTTCGCTGGACTCGGCAAGCAGCGCCTTCCAGGAATCCGGAGTGACATCGGATTCCAGGACGTAAGTTCCAAGTAGCTGAACAGGACGGATCAAGGCATCCGGCTCTCCCATCTGCTTGAGGAATTCAGCAATGTTCGATTGCTGTCCGACAAGCAGCTCACAAAGCGACCACTCCTCGTAAATGTCATGGGTGAAGACGACGGAGTGTCCAAGCTCCTTGTCCCTTAGAACGCCGGCGGCTTTTAGTTCGGCGAGAGGCTCGGGTGACAAGTCCCGGATGGAAATGGGCGTGTTCGGCGAGCGCGCGATCTTTTCCGCCATCGCAACAAGAAGATTGCGTCGGTGCTGGGCACCCGCGAAGTCTTTGCGGTCGGAGCCGCCCATTTCCCACCACAGCTTCAAGAGCTCGACTTCGGTGGCAGGCAATTGCGCGGTACCGGTATTGCCGGAAAGCCCGAGTAACGCATTCAGGAAGAACGGCCGCTTGAGAATGATATCCGGTCCGCCGGACTGTGTAAGCAACGGACTCAGTCGGGGAAAATGACTGGCAACAAGCTCGAGTTCCGCCTCATCAAGCGGTTTTACCTCGATCGTCCTGAGAGGCAGCTTTTTGAGAGCATCGGAATCGATCCAGGTTTCGAGATGCCTGAGATTTTGTTCACGGATCGTCACTAGCACGCGCCACGCGCCCAGAGCATCCTCACTTGCGATAGCTTTGATTGCGTCATTGACGGTGAGCTGAACGGCGGGATCGGTAATCTTGTCGATGCCGTCGATGAACAGAATGGGCTCTCCGGCGCATGCGAACTCGCGCAGCAGCGCAGAGACGTCATCCGATATACCGAGAATGTGAGCATGCGCAGCCCATCCTTTTGGATGAATGCGTGTATCCTTGAGGACGAATACGGGCCCGAAGCGCTCGCACTCTTCGGCAATCTCCTTCAACAAGGCCGATTTGCCGGTACCAGGTCCGCCATCGATCTGGACGAAACGGCCTCCGGCGTTCAGTGCCTCGCGCACTTGCTGGTACGCAGCGGCCCGGTGAAGTTTCAGGCCGTGCATGTGTGATTTGATGTCGTCGAGAGCGCGCCGGGATTCTCGCCGCAAAGCTTGAATGTCCTTCCAGAAGGAAGGAGCTGGGCCAACGTCAATTCGATGCCTTTTGAGGGCCTCAACGAGCGTTGCGCGCGTCGCGCCGCCGCCGGCCGGGATCATCTCGCCCGCCCTCGCGACCAGATGTTCCCAGATCGACGTGGCCTGGCTGCGGCGTTCGGGCGAGAGCAAGTTTCTTAGGCGGTCGATCGCGCCGGCTTCATCGCGCGAGCTTGCGGTGGATTGAAAATCATAGTGAACAATCACAAAGGCCTTGAGAAAGCGCCAGAGTTCATCGTCGGTGATGCTACGAGCGGCAAGTGTCCCGATTACTGTCCTGACTGTGTCCACGAAAGAGCGTTTGTCCTCGTGCGAATAGTCGCCCTGTGCGATCCGCTCAAAGAAATGATTTGAGTCCGTACTGTGCACCGCCCAATTCAGAACCGACTGATAGTGCTGATCGGCTCTGGCGTTGTAGGTGCCAAGGCCCACCCCGATGCGCTGGAAACCAGGATCAAATCCAGGTTTGGAGAATGTATCCCAAGCGCGCTTTAGGATATCCACCCACTTTTCGTCATTCTCAGTGAAGGTGAGCTTGTTCGTCACTTGAAGATGCAACTGCGTGGCGCGGCCGTTGCTGCCGGTGCCGTCAACGATCAAGTCATCGAGGGGATCGTCGAACGGTGCGCGTTGGCTTTTCACGCTCGTGGCGAATTCCCCCGCCAGCCCGCGAATAGGCACTTCGCAAAGGATAGCGACGAGGCAAGATGCCGCCACCCGCGCTTCGAGATGTGTACCGCCGCCGCCTGCTGTGTAGGGACTAGTCATTCGTTGCGCGATGAACCTTGGGTGTCCCGATTGAACCTTGGGTGTCCCCATGTGTAATGCGACCGCGGCATAGCAGCCAGCCAGCCCGATATCGTTGCACATGTGCGATGGCATACCTCAGTTATCGATAGAACATTTCATGAACAATTTCAAGGCAGGTCTTCGAGACTCTTATGGTGACAGTGCACTCAATTTCTCGATATGGGCCGCGCGCAGCATTGCCGCGTGGCTACAGCAGCCTGTCGCCGAGCACGGCGAGGTGACGCGCGCCCATGGCGGCGGCGAGCTCGCGCACGCGCTTGTGAAAGACCTTCTTGTGCCGGGTCGCCACCTTGACGCCCGGCCGGTCGAGACAATAGATGACAACAATCATATAACATAGCCCGACGCCCAAGCAGTCTCGAATCCCGGCCGCGCCGGTCCGCACCAAGAGCCCAACAGGAGCATCATGCGTCGAATAGTTGTGACGGGCCTCGGGACGGTGTCCCCGCTGGGCTGTGGCACCGAACTCGTCTGGTCGAGGCTGCTCGCGGGGCGTTCCGGGCTCAGCGCGCTGCCGGCGTGGGCGGCGGCGCTGCCGGCGCGCGTCGCAGGACAGGTCCCTGACAAAGCCGCCGATGCCGAGGGCGGGTTCGATCCGGATCTCGCGGCGCCGCGCAAGGACCAGAAGAAGATGGACCGCTTCATCCTGTTCGCGCTGCTCGCAGCAAGCGAGGCGGTGGCGCAGGCCGGCTGGATGCCGGCCGAGGCGCATGCGCAGGAGCGCACCGCGACCGTGATCGCATCCGGCATCGGCGGGTTTCCCGCGATCGCGGACGCGGTGCGCACGGCGGAGAAGAGCGGCCTGCGCCGGCTGTCGCCGTTCACCGTTCCGTCCTTCCTGGCCAATCTCGCGGCCGGGCACATCACGATCCGATACGGCTTCAAGGGGCCGATCGGCGCGCCGGTGACCGCGTGCGCGGCGAGCGTGCAGGCGATCGGCGACGGCGCGCGGCTGATCAGATCAGGCGAAGCAGATGTCGCGATCTGCGGCGGCGCGGAGGCCTGCATCGATCCGGTGAGCCTCGGCGGCTTTGCGGCGGCGCGGGCGCTGTCGACGTCGTTCAACGACACGCCGGCGCGGGCGTCGCGGCCGTTCGACCGCGACCGCGACGGTTTTGTGATGGGCGAAGGCGCGGGCGTGCTCGTGATCGAGGAGCTCGAGCACGCACTGCGGCGCGGCGCGAGGCCGATCGCCGAGCTCACCGGCTACGGCACGACGGCGGACGCCTATCACATCACCGCGGGTCCCGAAGACGGCGACGGCGCGCGACGGGCGATGGAGGCGGCACTGCGGCAGGCCGGGTTGCGGCCCGACCAGATCCAGCATCTCAACGCGCATTCGACCTCGACGCCGGTCGGCGATCTCGGCGAGCTCGAAGCCATCAAGCGCGTGTTCGGGCGCGAGGGAAGGATTGCCGTCAGTGCGACCAAGTCGGCGACCGGACATCTGCTCGGAGCTGCCGGCGGCGTCGAGGCGATCTTCACGATCCTGGCGCTGCGCGATCAGGTCGCGCCGCCGACGCTCAACCTGGAGAACGCCGATCCGGCCGCGCTGGGCATCGACCTCGTCGCAAACGTTGCGCGGCCGATGGCCATCGAACACGCGATCTCGAACGGTTTTGGATTTGGCGGCGTCAATGCCAGTCTGGTGTTTCGACGCTGGTCTTGAACCGGCTGGCGGCTCCGCAAGCGCGTCAACTCGAGCGGGCTCGCGCGCTTCCGCCGGTCATCCAGCTCACGCCTTCGCTACGCTCGCATCGATCACGAGCTTCGCCACCGCGAGCGCCGACTGCGCCGGCCCCTCCTCCGACTGCTGGCCGGTGACGTAGATGCCTTCGATCAGCAGCAGCAGGGCGTCGCCGAGCACGGCGGGGTGACGCGCGCCCATGCCGGCTGCGAGCTCGCGCAGGCGCTTGCGAAACAGCTTCTTGTGCGCTTCGGCGACCTGCCGCGCGGGATTGTCCCGCGCCGGATATTCCACGGTCGCATTGCTGAGGCCGCAGCCGCGATAGCCCTTGCGCACGGCGCGCGTCGACAGCTCACGAATGTAGGCGAGCACGTGTTCGCGCGCATCTGAATAGGATTTTCCGCCGGGCTTCTCGAACCTCTCCCAGAAGTCCAGCTCGTAGTCGCGCATATAGGCAGCGGCGAGATCGTCCTTGGATGCGAAGCTGCGATAGAGGCTCGGCTTGGTGACGCCAGCGCGGTCGACCACCTCATCGACGCCGACGGCGCGGATGCCTTCGCGATAGAACAGCTCGGCCGCGGACGCGCGGATCCGGTCGGCGGCGCGGACCGGACGCTCCGCAGACGGCTCGACGGCTTTCTTCATGACGGCTCCCTCCCGATTTTACACACGGCATGCTTGACAGTGTTACTGACCGGTACGTATACAGGCCGCATCGCAATACGTACTGGTAAGTAACATGCCCAATGTCTCCATTCAACCCGCCCCCGTGTCGAGACGGCCGTTCGGCCAGAACTACGCCTTCGTCGTCGTCGCCGTGATCTTCCTCGCGCTGCTCGCGTCAGCCGGCCTGCGTTCAACGCCGGGCGTGCTGATGCTGCCCCTGCAAAAGGCCTTCGGCTGGGATGTCGGCGTGATCTCGTCGTCGGCCGCGGTCGGCATCTTCCTCTATGGCCTCGCGGGCCCGTTCGCCGCCGCCGTGATGCAGCGCTTCGGCATCCGCCGTACGGTGCTGGGCGCGCTCGTGCTGATGTCGGCCTCGACAGGCGTGAGCTACTTCATGACCGCGCCGTGGCAATTGTTCATGAGCTGGGGGCTGCTCTCCGGCATCGGCTCGGGCGCGGTCGCCAACGTGCTCGGCGCCACCATCGTCAATCGCTGGTTCACCACCAATCGCGGCCTTGTCATGGGGCTTTTGACGGCGAGCACCGCGACCGGCACGCTGATCTTCATGCCGGGCCTCGCGGCGCTGGTGGAATGGGGCGGCTGGAAGCCGGTGGTGCTGACGGTGGCCGCGTGCTGCGCGGCGCTGATTCCGCTGGTGTATTTCCTGGTGCCGGAGCGGCCCGCCTCGGTCGGCCTGCGCTCGTTCGGCAGCCAGCACGAAGATCATGCCGCGCCGCCGGCACAAGGCAACCCGTTCACCGCCGCATTCAGCAACTTGGCGCGCGCAGCGAAGACGCGGGCGTTCTGGTTCCTGTTCGCCACCTTCTTCATCTGCGGCTTCACCACCAACGGTCTGGTCGGCACCCATCTGATCGCGTTCTGCGGCGACCATGGCATCGTCGAGGTGCAGGCGGCGAGCCTGCTCGCGCTGATGGGGTTCTTCGACCTGTTCGGCACCACCTTGTCGGGCTGGCTCACCGACCGCTTCGATCCGCGCAAGTTGCTGTTCTTCTATTACGGACTGCGCGGCCTGTCGCTGATCTACCTGCCCTACTCGGATTTCTCGCTGGTCAGCCTGTCGGTATTCGCGGTGTTCTATGGTCTCGACTGGATCGCGACCGTGCCGCCGACCGTGCGCATCGCCAACGAGGCGTTCGGCGACAAGAACGCACCGCTGGTGTTCGGCTGGGTGGTCGCAGGCCATCAGCTCGGCGCCGCCTGCGCCGCGTTCTTTGCAGGCTTCATGCGCTCGGCCCAGGGCGATTATCTGCAGGCCTTCTTGATCGCAGGCTTAACCGGCATCATAGCTGCCGTGCTGTCACTGACGATCACCCGGCGGCCGGCGCAACCAGTCCTGGTCGCAGCGTAAGCACGCGCTGACCTCGATGCGACCCTGCAGCATGTCCGGGGTGGGCTGGCGCGCTACCCCGGAATACAATTGCGAACTCATATACAATTGAAATTGCTTGTGATTTTGTCTGACCCCATGATCCGTCGGCCGCCAGCGCCGGCTTCGGCCTCACGCGCTGCAGCAGGGCATCTCAATACTTCTCCCGACAGCATGCGCCTTGGATAGCTTTGGGATCGGAGTATTGTCGACGGGAGTTGTCGCAACTTTGAGACCGGGGATTTCGCGGACGCGCTCGATCGCGGTCAAGGCTGTGGCGCTCGAAGCGATGCACTCCAGAATCAAGCTGATGATCGCGGCTGCGATCGGACGGCGCGGCAAATGGAGGACATGATGGCTTGGCGTGACGACAAGGCCCGTTCGATCCTGATCCGCGATGCAGCGGGAAGCGTGCAGCCGGGCAAGGCGCCCCGGAGCTTTGCCGAACTTCTGTTCGGCTACACCAATGTCGAGGACCTCGCCAATCACGATGCCCAGTCGCTGGCCTTCCTGGCGGAACAAGCCTGGGAGCACGTGCAGCAGCGTACGGCCGGCAGCGCCGATATCCGTGTCGTCAATCCGATGATGCCGGACGGGCGCGAGATTTCCGTGCTCGAGATTCTCAACGACAACATGCCCTTCCTGTTCGATTCCACGACGGCGGAGCTGGCCGAGCAAGGCATCGAAGTCACCCTCGTCGCTCACCCGATCCTCGCGGTGGAGCGCGACAGCCAAGGCAAGCTCCTGCGCTTCCACGGCGAAGCGCTGCCGGAGGGAGTAAACGGCACGCGGGAAAGCCTGATTCACCTCCACATCACCCGCCTGGACGCCGATGCCGATCGCCAGAAGCTGATCGACGGCCTCACCAGGACGTTGAACGACGTCCGCGCCTGCGTCACCGACTGGCGTGCCATGCGCGACCGGGTCGAGGACGCGATCAAGACCTTTTCTTCCAATCCGCCGCCGCTGCCGATCGACGAGGTCGCCGAGGCCAACCAGTTCCTGCAATGGCTGTGCGCGGACAATTTCACCTTCCTCGGCGTGCGCGAATATCGCTTCTCGCCCGACAGCGATGCATCCGACGACATCACGACCGGCAAGGGCCTAGGCGTCCTCCGCGATCCGGATGCGAAGGTCCTGCGCCGCGGCAGCGAAATGGTGGTGATGACGTCGGAAATTCGCGAGTTCATGCACGAGCCCACCCTGCTCATCGTCATCAAGGCCAACGTCTCCAGCCGCGTTCATCGTCGCATTCGCATGGATTATGTCGGCATCAAGCTCTATACGCCCGACGGCCGGCTCGAGGGCGAATTGCGGGTCGTCGGCCTGTTCACCTCGGGCGCCTATACCCGCTCCGCACGCCAGATCCCTTATGTCCGCCACAAGGTGACGCGCGCGCTGCAACGCGCCGGCTTCGACCCGAACGGCCATTCGGGCAAGGCCCTCATGCATATTCTCGAAGAATATCCGCGTGACGAACTATTCCAGGTCGACGTCGACACGCTCTACAATTTCGTCATGGAGATCCTGATCCTCTACGAGCGTCCGCGCGTCCGCGCACTGGCGCGGGTGGACAAGTTCGATCGCTTCGTCTCCATCCTCACCTTCATTCCGCGCGAGAAATACGACACGAACGTCCGCACCCGCGTCGGGGCCTTCCTGTCGCAGGTCTACAAGGGAACGCTGTCGGCCTCCTACGTTTCCTTCCCTGAAGGGGCGCTTGTGCGCGTCCACTACATCATCGGACGCTATGACGGCAAAACTCCCGTCGTCGAACGCACCACGCTCGAAGCCGGGATCAGCGCCATTGCCGCGACCTGGGCCGACAAGCTGAAGGCCGCGCTCACTGCCTCCACCGACGGCATGCGGGCACGCATGCTCACCAACCGATATGCCCAGGCGTTTAGCGGCGGCTATACCGAGGTGTTCAGCGCGGAACGGGCGATCACCGACATCGCCACCATCGAAAAGCTCACGCCAACCCGCCCCGTGGCGATTTCGGTTTACCGTGACGAAGGCGAGGCCGATCCCAAGCGCTTCGGACTGAGGGTGTTTTCGCACGGCGCGCCCCTGTCGCTGTCCTACCGCGTGCCCGTGATCGAAAATCACGGCCTGCACGTGGTCAACGAACGCACCTATCAGATCGCGCCGCGCGCCACGCCGACGCCTCCGCCGGTTTGGCTCCACGAGATGACCATCGAGACCAGCGACGGCCAGCCGATCACGATCAGCCCCGAATTCAGCCATCGCCTTGAAGCCTCGATCATGGCCGTGGTCCGCGATCACGCCGAATCCGATGGATACAACGGCCTGATCCTGCGCACCGCCCTGGGCTGGCGGGAAGTCTCGACCATCCGGGCACTGTCCCGCTACCTGCACCAGATCCGCGCGCCGTTCACCCAGGATTATATGTGGGAGACCTTGCGCAAGAACGCCGCGATCACGGCCAGCCTCGTCGCGCTGTTCCAGACCCGCCTCGATCCGCGCCTCGCCTCCACGGAAGCCGAGCGCTCGGCACGCGAGACGGCCCTGCTTGCCGAGGTCGAGGAGCAACTCAAATCCGTCGCCTCGCTGGACGAAGACCGCATCCTGCGCCGTTTCACCAACCTGGTGCAGGCGACGATTCGCACCAATCTGTGGCAGATCGGCGAGGATGGACATCCGCGTCCCGTGATCTCCTTCAAGTTCGACGCGCGCCGGATCGACGACCTGCCGGCTCCGCGACCTCTCTACGAGATCTTCGTCTATTCACCTCGTGTCGAAGGTATTCACCTGCGCTTCGGCAAGGTTGCGCGCGGTGGCTTGCGCTGGTCCGACCGGCCGCAGGATTTTCGCACCGAGATCCTCGGCCTCGTGAAAGCGCAGCAGGTCAAGAACGCCGTGATCGTGCCGGTCGGCGCCAAAGGTGGCTTCGTGCCCAAGCGCCTGCCGCCACCTTCCAATCGTGACGCCTGGCTCGCGGAAGGCACCGAAGCCTATCGCATCTTCGTTCGCTCGCTGCTGGAGCTCACCGACAATCTCGACGGCGACATCGTCGTGCCGCCCGAATCCACCGTGCGCCATGACGGCGACGACCCCTACCTCGTTGTCGCCGCCGACAAGGGCACCGCCACCTTCTCCGACATCGCCAACGCGATCTCGGCCGAGAAAAACCATTGGCTCGGCGATGCCTTCGCTTCCGGCGGCAGCCAGGGCTACGACCACAAGAAGATGGGGATCACGGCGCGCGGCGCCTGGGAAGCGGTCAAGCGCCACTTCCGCGAGCTCGGCACCGACATTCAGACCATGCCGTTCACCGCGGTCGGCGTGGGTGACATGTCCGGCGACGTTTTCGGCAATGGCATGCTGCTGTCGCCAGCGACAAAGCTTGTGGCGGCTTTCGATCACCGCGACATCTTCATCGATCCCTCGCCTGATCCTGCGATCAGCCTCGCCGAGCGCAAGCGTCTGTTCGACCTGCCGCGATCGAGCTGGCAGGACTACAACAAGTCGCTGATCTCGGCGGGCGGCGGCGTGTTCTCGCGCCAGCTCAAGGCGATCCCGCTCGCTCCGGAGGTACGCACCCTGCTCGATCTCGACAAGCCGCAAGCGACGCCTTTCGAGGTGATGACGGCAATCCTGAAGGCGCGCGCGGATCTGCTGTGGTTTGGCGGCATCGGCACCTATGTCCGCTCCGCCGCGGAAAGCGACGATCAGGCCGGCGACCGCGCCAACGATCCAATCCGCATCACGGGCAGCGACGTGCGGGCCCGGGTGATCGGCGAAGGCGCCAATCTCGGCGTCACCCAACGCGGCCGCATCGAGGCGGCGCAGAAGGGCGTCAAGCTCAACACCGACGCCATCGACAACTCGGCCGGCGTGAACACGTCCGACGTCGAGGTCAATATCAAGATCGCGCTGGCGCGGCTCGAGCGCGAGGGACGGCTCAGCCCCGCTGACCGCAACAGCCTGCTGGCCGCGATGACCGACGAGGTCGGCACGCTGGTGCTACGCAACAACTATCTGCAGTCGCTGGCGCTCTCGCTCGCCGAACGCAAGGGCGTGGCCGAGACCGGCTTCCTCACGCGCCTGATGCAGTCGCTCGAGCAGCGCGATTTGCTCAGCCGCACGGTGGAGTTCCTGCCCGACGACGCAGCGCTCACCGAGCGCACACGGCGCGGCCAGTCCCTCGCACGGCCCGAGCTTGCCGTGCTGCTCGCCTACGCCAAGCTGACGCTTTACGATGACCTGCTCGTCACCAGCGTGCCGGATGATCCCTATCTTGCCCGGGAACTATCTCAGTATTTTCCCCGCGAGGTTCAGGACAAATACCCGAGAGCGGTCGAATCCCATCGCCTGCGGCGGGAGATCATCGCGACCAGCCTCGCCAATGCGGTGATCAACCGCGGCGGCCCGGCCTGTGTCGTGCGGCTGATCGACGAGACGGACGCCGATATCCCGACCATCGTCATGGCCTATGTGGCGGTCGATGAATGCTACGGGCTCAAGTGGCTCAGTGACGCGATCGATGCACTCGATACCTGCATCGACGGGCGGGTGCAGCTGTCCCTCTACGCTTCTGTCCAGGACCTCCTGCTCTCCCGCATGGTCTGGTACGTGCGCAATGTCGATTTCAAGGACGGGCTGGAGGCCGTCGTCGCGCGCTTCGGCCCGGCTATCCGCCAGATCGTCGCCGGGCTCGACACCGCGCTGCCGCCGGACTTGCAGGCCGCACGTGCCAAGCGTCGGCAGGACCTGACCGATGCCGGTGTCCCGGCCGGCCTCGCCGGCGAACTCGCCGATCTCGATGCTCTGGTCCCGGCACCCGATATCGTGACGGTTGCCGAGCGCACCGCCCGCCCCATCGGCGACGCCGCCGCGACCTTCTTCGCCGCCGAAGCGAATTTCCGCCTCGACCGCATCGTCGCCGCCGCGCGCAGCGTGCCGGCAAACGATTATTTCGAACGTATGGCGATTGATCGCGCCGTCGAGCAGATCGCTGGCGCCGAGAGAAGATTGGCCGCGGACATGCTGGCGACCGGGCAGTCCGGCCAGCACGCTGTCGAGACCTGGCTCGCGGCCCACCCCGAAGCGACGCGCATCCGCCGCTCGGTCGAGGAGATCGCGGCCAGCGGCCTGACGCTCGCCAAGCTGACGGTGGCGGCGAACCTGCTGGGGGACCTGGTCAAAGCCTGAGGCGTGCGAGGCGGCGATGTGAAACTCCAGGAGCAATGCTGGCGCAGGTTGTTAGCCGGCGAACGGAGGAATCCAATGATCCACGCGACTTGCCATACCGCCGATAATGTCCGCTGCATCGAGTTCGATGCCACACCCTGGTTCAGCGAGGCTGACGCTCCGAGCATCATCGATTTGGCCCAGCGAGGATGGGCCAGCACCGCGATTGCAGATTCCCTTGAGCGCCGACGAGGCTATGAACGCTTGCACGACCTCGTTGAGTATGCGGCGAAGCGACTGCAACCGGAATCCCTGGAGGACCCAACCTGGGAAACCTTCGCGTGCGTTGTCGATGGACCCGACGCCGTGGCCTGGCTCGAGAGCAACCGGCCGGAGGTTGTGGCAAGGATCCGGAACGCCACGGGAGGCACCAGCAATTGCGACGATTGATCGGCGGTATCGCACGCGAAGCGGAAGTGGCGCGCCACCCCGAACAGAACAGCGAGCCCCTGTGCGATCGAAATTGCAATGCAACCTTTAGCAATACGATTGAGGCGCGCGTCCGCGCTTTCAACTCCCCTCGGCCATCAGTGACCGACGGAGCGTCGGTTCATTTCCTCCAATTGCTCGCGCAGGGCATCGAACTGCGTGCCAAAACCTTTCCAGTCTCCGGCCTTCAATCGCTCCACCGCCTGATTGTAGCGATCGAGCGCCTGCTGGGCCGGGCTCGCCGCCCCGCCCGCAGGGGACACCGCGTCCGTTGCGTTTGAAACCGCCGGCACCGCACCGGGCTCTGCGAACAACGCGGCCAGGGCATCAGCGAGCGTCTCCTTCATCACGACATGCTCACCGTAGGCTGCGATCACGCGTTTCAGCTCCGGCAGGTGTCCAAGCTCGGCGCGCATATAGAGCGGCGAGACATAAAGGATCGAGTTCTCGATCGGGATCACCAGCAGGTTCGCACCGCGTATCACCCGCGAGCCCATCTGATTCCACAGCGTGAGTTGTTGCGAGATCTCGGTGTTCTGGTTGATCCGCGCTTCGATCTGAAACGGCCCGTAGACAAGCTTGTCCTTTGGGAATTCGTAGACGATCAGTTTGCCGTAGTCGGGGGCGTCGCAACGCGCAGCGAGCCACGCGATCATATTGTCGCGACGACTCGGCACCATGGGAAGCATCAGGAAGAACTCGGCCTGCGGCTCGCCGGGCAGCCGCATGATGATGTAATAGGGGGTCATCACCGAGGTGCCATCGCCGCCCGGCTGTCGCGGAAACTGCCAGAAGTCCTCTCGGTTATAGAAAGTTTCGGCCTGCTCCATGTGATAGGTTTGATAGAGCCGCGCCTGAATCAGGAACAGATCCTCCGGATAGCGAATGTGCTTCTGTAAATCCGCCGGCATGGCCGTGAACGGCTTGAACAGGCTCGGAAAGATACGCTGGTAGGTCGCTGCAATGGGGTCGCGTGGGTCGATCAGATAGAAATCAACCGTCCCGTTATAGGCATCGACAACAATTTTCACCGAATTCCTGATGTAGTTGAGATCGAGCTCCGGCACGGGCTGCGCGGAGGGGAAATAGGAGCTCGTGGTGTAGGCGTCCTGTATCCAGAACAGCCGCCCGTTGCTGACGACCAGATAGGGATCATGATCGAGCCTGAGGAATGGAGCGATCGTGCGCACCCGTTCCGTGATATTGCGCCGGATCATGATCCGGCTGTCGGCCGTGATGTAGCTTGAGAGGACCAGATTCGCGTCATTGAAGTAGTAGGCGAACAGCGTTCTCCATCCCAATGCTCCGATCGGAACACCGCCACTGCCGTCATAGGCCGCATAGACGTTGTCTTTCCCCTTCGGATAATCGAACTCCGGGATGCTGGCCTTGACGATGACGTAGTCGTCGCTCTCTTCGCCGAAGTAGATGCGCGGTTCCTCGATCTTGGGACCGCCGTCCGCAACCGGCGGAATATCGCGCAAATAGAAGAACGGCAGTCCTTCTGGGCTCTTGCGGGTGACCGGGCTCATTACCGCGCCGTTGCCGTGCGTAAACAGCACGTGGCGGTTGACCCAGGTCTGTGCATTCGTGGGCAACAGCGAGGCCCGCAGTTCGCGGGCCGAGAGCATCACGCTCTGGTAGGAGCCGTCGAGCCAGTAGCGATCGACGTCAAGATCGTGGAATTTGTAGTAGGTACGGATCTCCTGCAGTTGCGCGTAGGTATTCGACAGCGGCAGCCAGTCCCAGAGCCGGATATTGTCGATGGTGGCCTTGTTCGCTTCCAGCGTCTTGAACGTCAGCCGCTGTTCGGCGGCAAACGGCTTGGCTGCGATCCGGTCGAGATTGTAGGCCTGCCTGGTGAGCGCGATGTTGCGTTCAATGTACGGCTTCTCGAGCTGCAACTCCGTCGGTTTGACGACGAAGTGCCGGAACAGCGAAGGGACGACGCTCGACAGCACGACAGAGCCGGCGCCGACGAGGATGAACCCGGCGGCAAGAAGCCGGTAGGTGCGGGCGCGCAAATTGGCCCATGCGATGAACGCCGCGATAATCGAAAGCCCGATCATCAGCCACAGAGCCGGCAGCCCCAGATGGACATCGGTGTAGCTTGCCCCGACCACGACACCATTGTCGCCGTAGAGCAGCAGATAGCGGTCGAGCCCATAGGACCAGGCCTTCACCGCGAACAGAAGGCCAACCAGCGCCGAGCCATGTGCGATGACCGTCGGCGAGATTGATCGGTTGTGAACATCGTACTCGATGTCGCCGCGCGCCCAGTAAATCGCTCCGGCAAACAGCGCGCTCAGGACGATTGCGAGCAGCATCCAGTTCTTGATCGCGAGATAGGCGGGTAGTGCAAAGAGATAGAAGCCGATGTCCCTGTTGTAGAGCGGATCCTCCGCGCCATAGGGCACATGGTAGAGAAACTGCAGGAAGATGCCCCAGTTGCCGGCTTCGCCTGCGGCAACCAGCACACCGAGCAAACCCGCACCGAGCGCGACAAACCACGGCCGTGTTAGTCGATCGCGCAGCATTGCGGACAGATCGGGCGGCGGCGTAACACCGGCCACCTTCCACGGGGCAGCCGGAATCCGTCGCGGCTGCTGCATGGCAAACCGCGCCGCCAGCACTCCGTTCAGCCAGAGGACGACGGCGGTCGCCGTCAAGACCGCGGAAAAGACGATTGCCTTGGCGCCGATCGCCGTCAGGAAAACCTCGAGATAACCGATCGAGGAGAACCAAAGCCAATCGACCAGGAAGTCGCTCGCGAACGAGAGCAGGATCAGGCAAATCGTGATGACGACGGCCGCAACGATCAGCCTGACCACGCCACTTTGCCGTGGTACCTTCCGGCCGGGTCCGGTAATCCCGATCGTCATGGCTTGATCATAGCGGAAATGAGGGACGCCCGCAGCTTGATTTACGGGCCGAACTGCCCGCCAAGGCGGGTGACGCGGATGCTCAAAGCTCCGTCGCCGGGACCGCGAATGAGCACAAGCGCCAAACTCAGCTGATACAGGCCGGCACGATCAATCAGCTATCGAGCTGGAGGACGCTCGCGAACGGAGTCGCGTCGAACAATGTCGAGGAAAAGCGAACACTTGGCGCTCCCTAGGGGAGTGAGGAAAGCCAATAACGACGGGCATAACTTGAAGAGTTTGGGAATCTGTCCCGGCATTCTTTTGCAATATGTTTCAGGATCGATTCCCAAGTGGAGGGCACGGCCATGACCACCCTGCCCGCCGAGCTACGCGCCGCACTCGAAGGACGGAGGGCCTTCATCAATTCGGAAAATCAGAAATGGATCCCGCTGTGAAGGGAGGATGACTATATGAAACGGAAATACCCTCGCCCGCGATACCTAGCGCAGGCACTCCACCCATCTATCGATCTCGCCGATGTCGGCAGACAGCTCCATTCCGAGATCGCCGGCAAAACCGCGCCATGCGGACAAATTGTTCTGGGGAACACCGATCACGACGGTAACGTTGCACTCCATCGCCTTGGCGATGAGGAGGTTTGATTTGGCGCAAAAAGCGACACTGGCTTCGGTCTACCTTGCTGTTTGGGGTAAATCCTCTGAGGAGGGCGCTGCAGTGATTCCCCGTGAGCATCGCAATATTGATTCTCACCATCCTTGAGCGAGAACTGAATCTCTTTGAGCGCGGCCGTCGCCCCGACTATGAAGTGATTCGGGCGATTATCAGCTATTTCGAGGTCTACCCGGAGGTATATACCATCATCCCTAGGAAGACTTGATCCTCTCCAAGCTGACGCTTCGCGATCCCGGTGCGGCTGCAACCGTCGGTGATCTCGCACGTGAGCACGCAGACGGAGCCGATCGCTTGCGCCGCTTCGCTGAAGCGATTGATGGCGTTCTCGCGGACCGCGAGATTCCTCGACAGGAGGTCGGCCGCATCATACGAGATTTCATGGTGAACGAACGCCAACATATGATGGTTGAAGAGCGCGATTTCTTCCCGGCCGCCCTCAAGGCTCTATTGCCCCAGGATTGGGCGGAGGTCGCTTCGACCCTAACCGATCACAAAGATCCGCTATTTGGCGACGCCGCGGAAGAGACCTTCGATGCCTCAAGAGCGCACATTCTGCGACTAGAGCTAGAGGCTGAAGCAGAACGACGCCAAGCCCAGCATTGATCCTATTGCAACCGGGTAGGCACGGCTGCCTTGTCTATCGGCGGTAAGAACGATCAAGATGGTTGAGCGCGCAACCTCAGATTCGCCTTGAGCACGTCCAGCACGTCGCTCTCAGGGCTTTCGAGCACTGCACAGCAGCGGGGTGTAAGCGAGCGCGAATCCCAGAAACGCACCCGTCCATGCGATGCCCGCGATCATCAACAGCGGGATCGAATAGGTGGGATCGACAGCCGCGCATATCCGGGCCAGCGCTGCGACAATGATCGAGGCGTAAACGGCCTGAGTGGCAGGGGATGCCGCGAGCGCCTGCCCCGTACGGCCGAGCGAAGCCCGTGTCATCACAGCGATCGTCATCGAACCGATCGCACCGCCGGTCCAGGCATGTATCCCTGCGCTGGGAGCGACGAAGTCTAGCGCAGATAGCGCCGCCAGGAAAAAACCGGCAGGCACGAACGCGTAGGCAACGTGAAGGATCAGGACGAGCCGGTCCGATATTGTTCGATGACCGGCCCAGCGAACTAGGCGGATGACGTGGAGCACTCCAGCAATTCCCAAGGCACCCGCGACCGCGCGACCGGACGGAACCACTGCCCATGCACCCATGGCGCACGCACCGACAACTATCGTCGCCGCGTCGAATCGGCCGAAGGGAACAGGCAGCCGACCTGGCTTCTGGCGCGAGAGCCAGTTGCGCGTGAAACTCGGAACGATCCGCCCTCCGATCACACAGACCAGCGTAACGACGAGCGCAATACCCGCCCGCGCTGAATAGTCAGCGACACCATTGAAATGTGCCTCCACATGGAAAGCGATGTTGGTGGCCGCAAGCAGCGACACGATGCCCACTGGTTTCAGATTACCCCACTTCCGGCCAGCGATGATCTCGCGCGCGGCTGCGGCGGCGAGCAACAGCAAGAACGCGGCGTCGATCGCAAGCGCGAGCTGCCAGCCAATGATGCCTGAGAATGTCGCTGCCAGTCTTCCGGCACGCCAGGTGCCGAACAGAGCGACGTGCGGACCGCCCTGTATCGGGAGGCGTCCTGTCCAGTTCGGAACGGCGGTCAGGAGGAAGCCTGCTATCACCGCACCCACATAGCCGAACAGCATCGCATGCACGTGCCAGTCCCGTGGCGCGAACGCGGCTGAGAGGCTGACATCTCCCGCGAAGGTCGCGAGCCACGGGGGAACGATCGCGCCGGCGCAAATGACGCCGAACAGAAAGAACGGCCGAAAGCCGTAAGAGAACAGTGGCAAGCCCCGGTAGCCCCTTAACCTCTGCATCGTCGCCATGGGTGTCTTCCCTGTTCAACGGCTGTCAGCGGGGGGTCTGACGCGATACACGATGCAAGTTAATCGCGTCGTCGCGAACTCTGAATTGATCTGGGTCAATCTGGCCAGCGGATGCTGCGGCTGGCCGACATCTTCTGCACTTGTTGCGGGTCGCCTGCAGGCGCTGCGGCCGGACCGTCGAGATCCAGAACATCGATGCCATCCCGACTGGCTGGTCCGCAGGCCGTCTAGAAGGACGTCGGCCAGCGCCTGCTGGATAATTCCTGCCCCCAACGGACCGGCCGCCACATAGAGGACGGCTGCTGGCCCTCGTTCGAGTAGTCGTCGGTGCATCGCCGGCCGATACCCGGCTTCGAGTTCGGCAATCCAAGCCCCTATGCACAAACGCCGTATGCGAGGCGACTAAGGTGCTGTTCGATGAGTTCGATGCCAACCGGCGTGGCGAGCAGGTCGGACAGCGCCGATCAGGACCGACGGCCGGACGCTTGAGCCATTGCCCGGCCTCTTCCTGCGAGCCGAACACATTTGACCAGGATCTCGGCAAACCTCCAAGTTCGTCCGCTTTGTTCCTCGCTGAGCTTGGCCGGAGCGCTCTTGCGCCGCTGGCCCGACGTAACGCTTCCGGACGGGCCCTGGTTGGACGCCCCTACGAGCAGAACCGGACATTAACTTACCCCCCCCCCACTAAATCCGTCGAAAATGGCCCACTGCGGTCATGGCAGCCGCCCATATGGGAGACGTCCGCCATGACCTCGCCTCCCGACTGGCGGGAAAATCAGTCTTCGCGACTGGCAAGCCTGCGGTAAACCGCTAGATCGTCAAAGGCAGGCGCTTCGCCGTGCCGAACATTGGAGTTGATGTCGGGCCGAAGGGCCAGAGAAGTGCCGAGCCCAGCATAGATGTATCGCGTGCCAAACGCCTTCTTTAGCGCAGCAAACGTCGGTTCGCCCGTGCAGTGACCGGGAGCAATGTTCTCAACCTTGAATTTGTCCTTGAGGGCGATCACGATCTTCTCAATAGCGTCGTCGGCGGCCACAACAAGGTGGAAGCCTCCGGCAACGAGATGGATTTTGGGGTTGATCGCTGTTGCGGCCTCAACAATACGCTCGATTCCCGGATGCGAACAGCCGACAACAAGAATGAGGCCATCTGGCGTATTCACAGCGAGAGAGAGTTCTTTGAGTTCCTTAGTGCCGGGAAGATCAGAAACCAGACTAATTAGGTTGATGCCAGGCGCAATCTCCGTCGTCTGATCAACCAGTTCGAAATTTGCATTGGGCCAGGCGGCACCGAACTCCATGATTTTCGGCGGTCTGCCGCCGCAGTATCGCATCTCCTCAGGCAGGGACTCGTCCTTGCGAAAATGGAAGCGACGAACCGTAGATGCCGAATCCTTCCTTGGGTGCGTAGATCTTCACCTTCGGGTTCACACTCAGCACGTAGCTCAATCCCGCCATGTGATCGGAGTGACGATGGGAGAGAACCACAAAATCGAGCATGGTAAGATCGCCCCCCTTTGCTCTAACATTCCTCCCAAAGATCGCGGCGTTATCTCCAGATGGACGCGCCTCCTCTTCAGTTGGATTCCGCTGAAAATTCAGTTAACGCAATTCGACTTTTGCCGGTTAAACATTGGGCTTGGGATTTCCGCCAGCGACTGTCGCTTATCTTCGGATGCTGTCGGCCAACCAGCAACGAGACATTTTTGAGCTTGTGGTTTGAACCTTTCGGCGTCTCGATAGACGTTCGCCGATTTGACTTCTCGCAATCGAGTTTTGGAAGCCGTCGCAAGCAGGCGCGTGTCAATGCTTCCAGTTCATCGCTGCTTCTAGCCCATGGCGACATATTGCACTGCGGCGATAACTTGGTTGAAGGGCAAAGCGGACGCAGTCTTCGGCACACCGCCGCCGCTTTAGTTGGTACACGGGCTCGACGGGCGCACAGTGGATTGGGCCCCTCGCGCCCGTGCGAGGGTTTCCGAAGGCATCTCGCCAAATGCGTGGCCATAACATCTGGCGAAATCGCTCATGTGCCAGAAGCCGTTGGCCCGCGCTGCCGCGGTCACCGTAAGGAGCGGGCCTCCTTTGACGAGGAGCTTGCGGACCGACCACATGCGTTTCGATCGCAAATGTTGATGCAGGCTAACGCCGCAGACCTGCTGTACCGCGGTTTGGAGCGTACGAACGGAAACGCCTAGCGTCTGCGCGAGACTAGCACTGTAAGGGTCGGCCTCGCCGATCGCGGCCACCAGTTCATCCAGGTGCTCGACCAGCTTCCGATGCCGGTCGAACGAGCCGGGCAGTGCCCGCTTGACGCTGTCCTCGACCAAGGCGCTGTCGAGCCCGGCTATAAGCGTCTCCTGCAGCTGCCCGCTCAATAGCTCGAACTCCTTGAGTTCCCTACAGCTGGACGCCAGGCAAAACATGTCCAGAATCGCCGATCGTATCGCCAACATCTTCGCCGGTGTCAGCCTGAACAGCTCTATTCCGCTCTCGAAGTCGGCCCATCCGCGATTGCGCATGTCGGAGCCGAAGCGCAGCATGAGGTAGGTATTTGCATGTCGTTCGACGACATCGACGGGCGCCCGGCCGCGGATGACTCCGATCGTAGAATCGCCGACCGCGTTCCCGTTCATCGTCGCGTGGAAGGCCAGAGGAACAACGACTCCAACCCCGCGATTGGCTCCGAGATCCCCCTCCATTCGCCGGGCGAAAGATCGCTGCAGCACGAGAAGGCAATCAGGAAGCGCCAGAATGCTCCGCGAGACCGAGATGGGCGAGGAATCCAGCGGCGTGCTTCTCATTCCGCCGATAACATCGTTCGGACGAAATTCGTCGAAACTGTTGAAACGCTCGATGCGCAGGACCGGCGATGGATCGAGCCAACGGACAGGCATCGTGACCTCCTAGGAAAGCGGATGATCCAGCAGGGCCTCACCCGTGCGCGCAATTCCCTTCATCAGTTCGACCGCCGACCGGAAACTGTCTTCGCCGAACCGTTGGGCCAGCTTCGCCTGTACTTCTCTCCAGCGCGGTAGCGCGCGAGACAAGACCTGCCTGCCGCTGGCGGAGATAGAGATGTCGCGCACGCGACGGTCCGCTCCGGGCGCGATTCTCACCAGACCGCGGCGCGCAAGAATTGAGACGTTGCGCGCGAGCGCGCTTGGGTCCATCGACATCCTCACCGCAAGTGCCCCCATGGTCACAGTCCCTTGCCGCGCACAGGCAACGAGCAGCATGAATTGCGTTGGCTCCACCCCGACGGGTGCGAGAGCCTCGGCATAGAGCCGGGTGATCACGCGGCTTGCCTTCCGGACATTGAAGGCGGCGCAGCAACTACCCACCACGGCCAGTTCCTCGGGCATTGGCGACACAACCTGCTTCATCGAGCACCTGCGTTATATGCATATACCGATAATTTATCGGCATATGCCGTTTTCAAATGGTTAATCACAAAATTCCCACAATTTGCCGGATTCCGATAATCAGATTGATCAAGCAATTAAGTCGGTGCCCTCAATATCCCTCGACACGACATCAACACCGAGCGCACGCGAAGGGAGAAGCACCATGCCGGACATCGCCAACCTCGATCGACGTAGGCGCCACCGCCCCGCGCTGTCGCTGGCATGCCGGGCAGCGCCGATCGATTCGTCGGAGCCTTGGAGTGCTCACCGGCAGAAGGCGCGCGAGGCGCTACAAGAGGCGGTTTTTGCCCTTCAGATCACTCATGCACAAACATCCATTGTGATCGAAAGGATCGAAAATCCGGAGAACCGCAAGCAACTACAAGCTCAATCCGCGCGGATCGGTACGTTGATCGATCTCGCCTGGTGCCGACTCGGCGATATCTGATCACTGGTCGCCGGGTTCGGCGGAGGGCGTCGCACTCCCCTGCATCCGATTGCTACCGCGATGCTGGCGATCATTGGGCATCCAAAAGAAAGCTCGACATCCCGATGGGCGTCGAGCGTCCAACGCGCTGCTAACGAAGGCAACTGCGATCACCGGTCATCGAGCGGCCCGACCTGCCCTCGGGAACGCCGATGACGCAGCCCGGCAGGAAACTTCCTGCCGGGCTGCCATGCATGCTGCGACCATACGTATCGCTCCTGGGCGTCAAACCGAGAATTCGTCGAAGCCGGCGCAAACGGCGAAACGAGACTTGTCGCTATCTCACAACGCGCGACCCGCGTCGTTCACGAAGACGCCCCCGCAGCACAGGGCCAGTGATCCAAATATGCTGACCGGCCGTAACCGCCCGCATCGAATGAAGCCTAACGACCGCGCGAGTTGCGGCACGCACGGTCGCGCGCGGCATTATGGCGCACAACATCAAGCTAAAGTGCGAAGAAAGCGATTAGCGCCAGTACGCCCAGCAGAACGCATGCATCCGAAGATGGCGAGCCAATGTGTCGCACGCTCATGGCAGAATACTAATCCTTCAGGTTCTGATCGGATAGCTGTAGAAAGATGTTGTTGCTCGACAGCTCTTTCAACCTGTTCCTTTGCGCGCTTGTCCGCGCGACAAATTGCAATCCCCTCCGGCGCGACGCCGTGTGGTACCTCCGCTTTGTCGGGCTAACTCCTATTGATGATAGAGCTTGCGAAGCACTTTGAGGGCCACGCGTTGCTCCTCAACGTACTGCTGCACTAGTTTCCGAAGCTCCTCGGATAGCAACTCGGCGGCGTCGCGCTCAACTTCGTCGAGTATTGCTTCGGCATCAGCTAACCGTATCATTACCACCTCGACGTGCCTGACAGGCCCCGGTATTTGAGGCGGCAACTTCCAGCGATAGAACGGGAACCAGTCGGACCAGAGCTTCAATCTATAGCGGATCGATGGGGACGCATTGACCTAGCTCAAGGCTCGGCGGCCTCTGAGATCGGCGATATTGCGAGGCGAACTCCTGGGCCACGTAAGCTGTTGCAGCACCATCGCGGCCGAGGCATGCGATCAACGCCCCAATCATTTCATCGAGAGTGTCAGTTTCCAGCTCTGCGATTGCGCTACGTCAACCGTTCAAGCGAGTGAGCGTGTCACGATAAATGCTTCAGCGGAGTAACTTACGATATGCGTCGGCTTTTGACCTCGACGATTCGAGCGCTGACTTTGTTGGGATGGCGGGACATCGCGTCCGCCCCGTTCGGCTGCGCGATCCAGCTTGCTGTAATCGATGACGATCAACATCCGCTCGGTTTCCCCTGTGTCCGGCGCGCTGACGGATGGTTCGATGCCACCACGATGCAACCCGTCATGGTGTCCGCGACACACTGGCGCTATTGGCGGCCTGACGTGCTGCCGATGTGCTGCTGCTGATAATGGCACGGTTTGGTACCATCAACCGGCTGGTCTCGGTCCTGCTCCTGCGGTCTCGGGTGTCGCAATCGCGGCGGACGGACTGGACACTCCTGCTGGCGCTCGCCTGCACCGCGTTGACGATCGCATCGGCGGTTTCACTCGTGTATTTTCATTATTTGGACTGACCCTGACCGCTGACGGGCTCGTCGTCGGCGATGGCGCGCCATGCCGCGCCATCGAGGTCGTCATATTGGCCGCTCTTGAGCGACCATAGAAAGCCGAGTAGCCCGGCAAAGCCAAGCGCGAGCGCCAGCGGCACCAGAATAACCAGAACTTCCATCAGCCCGTCTCCGTCGTTCGTGCTCTCAGCGCGTTCAGCATCACGATCACCGATGAACCCGACATCGCCGCCGCGGCGATCAGCGGTGTGACCAGGCCGGCAACCGCGATCGGTACCGCCAGCACATTGTAAACGACGGCAAGCCAGAGATTCTGCCGCATCAACCGCAACGCCTTGCGGGACACCTTGACCGCTGTCAGCACTGGCACGAGACGTTCGCCGAGAAAGACCGCATCGGCGACCGCCTGGCTCATGTGGGTCGCCGTAACGGGCGACATTGAGGCGTGCGCGGCAGCCAGCGCTGGCGCATCGTTCAGGCCGTCGCCGACCATCAGCACCTTGCAGCCTTGGCGCGCCAGCTCCTCGATCCGGTCGATCTTGTCGACCGGAGACACTTCCGCACGCCATTCATGCACGCCGAGCACCTCGGCCGCGAGGCGGACCGCGGGTTCGCGATCTCCGGACACGATCTCGACGGCGATGCCCATACGCGCCAGCCCTGCCACCACCTCGGCCGCGTCCGGCCGCAGCCGTTGCCGAACGGCGAAGGCATATCTGCTCTCGCCATAGCTGAATGCGACGACGGATGCTTCCGTATCGTGGCACAGGATCTCGTTGGCGAGGTCATCAGCGCCGCAGAATGACGGGCGACCCAGCCGGATCGGACGCCCCTCGTAAAGGCCGTAGACACCCTGCCCCGGCTCTTCCTGGATATCGGGCAACGGTGAGGCCGTACCCGCCTTGCGCGCGACCGCGGCAGCGACCGGATGACGACTCGAGAGCGCCAGCCGGCCTGCAAGCCTCACGACATCGTCCGGGATTTCCGCGACATTGGCGACATCGAGCTCGGGCAGCGTCAATGTACCTGTCTTGTCGAAGATCACCCGGTCGATCTCGGCAAGCCGCTCGATCGCATCGCCGGCGTTGAGCAGCACGCCCGAGCCGAACAGCGCGCCGGACGCGACGGTCTGCACCGCCGGAATGGCAAGACCCAGTGCGCAGGGACAGGTGATGATCAGGACTGCAATCGCTGTCACGATCGAATCATGAAAGCTTGCGCCATAGGCCAGCCAGCCCAGCATCGTGAGCAACGCGGTCGCGTGCACCACCGGGGCATAGAGCCTCGAGGCCCGCTCCGCCAATCGAAGATAGCGCGAGCGCGCCTGCAGCGCGCGATCGAGCAGCTGAGATATCTCATCCAGCAACGTACCACCCGAGGCGGCCGATGCGCGGACGCGCAATGTTCCGGTACGGATCAGCGTGCCCGCGAACACAGCGCTGCCAGGCGTCGCTATCGCCGGCAAGGTTTCGCCCGTGATCAGGCTCTGGTCGACCTCCGAGCGGCCCTCGATCACGTTGCCATCGACCGAACAGCGCTCGCCGGGCCGCAGCAGCACGATGTCGCCGGGCCGGATCGCAGCTACCGGGACCGTTCTGATCTCAGTCGGACTGATGAACTTCGTCGCGGTCTCCGCCTTGAGGGCAGCCAGGTTGCCGGCAAAGGCACGGGTACGCCGCCGCATGTTCTGGTCGAGGTAGCGGCCAGCGAGCAGGAATGCGATCAGCATGATAGCGGCATCGAAATAGGCGTGTTCGGCGTGGTTGAGGGTCTCGATCACCGAGGTCGCCAGCGCAAGCACGATGCCGATGCTGATCGGCACGTCCATGTTGACGCCGCGTGCCCGCAGCGCTGACAGCGCCGACGAAAAGAAGGGCTGCGCCGAATAGGCGGCGGCCGGCAGCACGATCAGCGCCGACAGCCAGTGAAAGAAGTCGCGCTGTTCCGGCAGCATGTCGGAGACGTTGCCGGACCATACCGGGACTGACAGCATCATGACGTTCATCGCGGCAAAGGCCGCGACGCCCAGTCGTCGCAACAAGCCTTGCGCTCGCTGCGCTTCCAGCGTTTCGGCATCATTCCGCTCGAACGGATAGGCCTTGTAGCCGAGCTCGGCGAGCCGGCTTACAAACAGCGCCGGATCAAGTGCACCCGCCTTCCATTCCAGGGCCAGGCGGCTGTCGGTCAGGTTCACGCGGGCCGAGGTGACGTCCGGTATGGTCGACAGATTACGCTCGATCTTGGCCATGCAGCCCGCGCAATTGATGCCCTCGACTGCGAGATCGAGATGGATGAGCCCGGTACCCGCGCTCTTCAGATAGTGAGAGAAATCGATATCCGGCTGCATGGGATGCACCTTCAGTTCAGCAGGATTCGGTTCTTCGACAGGAACATGCGCCGGCCATCGGCGTCGCCCTCGATCACGAGGTCCCACTGCCCTGCCGCGACGCCTTCGGCGCGGCCGCTATAGCTCCCACCCCCGGCCTCGCCAATCTCGATTGCCCGATCGGCGCGACGATCGATCGGTCGTTCGAGTCGAGCGAGGAAGCTCAATCCGGTCAGAGGCACGCCGGCGTGGTCGCGCGCCTCGAGTGCTATTGCGGCGCTGCCGTCAGGCCGCCGATCGATATGGGCCTGGACCCGCCAATCGCGCTCGTTCTGCTGCCTGGCCGCATCGATCTCGTGTTGGTAGGCGAGGCTCGCACTATAGGCGCTGTCGACCTCTGTGCCCGGAAGAGTCGAAATGGCAAGGCGCATCATGACCATATTCACGCTGATGACGACGGAGAAGAATGCGATCGTCGTGACCAGGACGAAACGTCCGGTGATGGGTCGCGCGGCTGGACGAGAGGCTGCCATGGCGAGATTTCCGTGGTTAGGGAAGGACGAAGTGGTCGGTCGCGGAGGCGATCTCTCCGAGGCCGATGTCGGTGACGCGGAACGTGACCGGCACCGACTTTTCCGCCTTTTCATCGAACGGCGCCGTCACCAACACGCGAAGCTCGGTGGTGGTGTCGCGGCCAAGGACGATCATCGGACGGTCTGGCGTCACGGAGTCCGCACCGATGACGTGCAGCTTCGCGTCGGCTGGCCCATCGACATCGATCGCGATCACGCGATCAAAGCCGCGCTTGTTGAGGAAACGCAGCGTGTATCCGTTGCGGATCGCGCCGTCACTGAGACGCACCGCAATTGGGTTGCGGTCATGGAGCACATTGACGTCGAGCAGGGTTCGCGACATCAACGCGTAAAGCATCACAGCGCAGACGACGGTGATCAGGCTGGCGTAGACGACGGTACGGGCGCGAACGGGCTTGAAAATCTCCTGCTTGCCGGCAACGCGCCGCTGAACGTTGATATCGTTGTCGTATCCGATCAGGCCGGTCTCGCGGCTGACCTTTGTCATGACGGCATCACAGGCATCGATGCACAGGCCGCACTGGATGCAGCCGAGTTGCGCGCCATCACGGATGTCGATTCCGGTCGGGCACACGGCAACGCACTGGTTGCAATCGATGCAATCGCCGGCCTTCTCGCCGAGCGAGCGAATGTCGAACGCCTTCTTGACCGAACAACGCGGCTCACCGCGATCGTATTTGTATGTGACGTTGAGCGCCCACTCGTCGGTCAGCGCGGCCTGTATCCGCGGCCACGGGCACATATAGACGCAGACCTGCTCGCGCATGTAGCCGGCCAGCAGATAGGTCGATGCGGTCAGCATCGCGATCCAGACATAGGCGATCGCCGGCGCCTGAAAGGTCGCAAGGTCGCGCACCAGGGTCGGCGCATCGGCGAAGTAGAGCACCCAGGCGCCACCCGTCCACCAGGCGATCATCAGCCAGATTGCGTGCTTCAACGCACGGCGACCGGCTCGCTTTGCGGTCATTGGGCCAGCGTCGGCCTTCATCTGCGCGCGGCGGTCACCTTCGACCAGCCGCTCGACCGCATAGAACAGATCGGTCCAGACCGTCTGCGGGCAGAGATAGCCGCACCAGATCCGCCCACCCAGCGCATTCATCAGGAACAAGGCGAGCGCCGCCAGCACCAGAAGGCCGGTGAAATAGTAGATTTCCTGCGGCCACAGCTCGATGAAGAAGAAATAGAAGCGTCGGTTTGGAAAATCGATCAGGACCGCCTGGTCGGGCGCGCCGAGGCCCCGATGCCAGCGCACGAACGGCAGCAGATAGTAGACGCCGAGACAGACGGCCATCAGCCGCCATTTGATCGAGCGGAATCGGCCTGAGACGCTTTGGGGAAAAACCTTCTTGCGAGGCGCATAAAGCGGCCCGTCTTCGTCGGTTATGAGTTCATCAGGCGACACGGGCTTGTTCATGGGTTGCTCGAGTGAGGCTCTGGTTGAAACCTACATCCCTGCACCGTGTCCGGGTTTGACCTCGGTCAATGATCCCGGCCCCTCGCGGTGGCGGCTACTTGCCGCCACCCAACGAGTGCACATAGACCGCCAGCGCCTTGACGGTGACAGGGTCCAGGCGGCCGACCCAGGCCGGCATGACGCCGGCGCGGCCGTTGGTGATGGTCTCGACCAGCGTCTCCTCATCGGAGCCATAGAGCCAGATCTGGTCGGTCAGGTTCGGCGCACCGAGCTCCGGGTTGCCCTTGCCGTTGTCACCGTGGCAGCTGGTGCAATTCTCGGTGAAGAGCTTCTTCCCGGCGGCGGGGTCGAACTTCGGCGCGGTGGAAAGGCCGGAAAGGGAGCGCACATAGTTCGCGACGGTCACGATCTCGTCCTTCTTGAGGACGCCGTCGCGGCCGAACGCCAGCATCTGCCCTTCATGGGTCTTTGCGTGCCCGGAACGTGCGCCGAACTGGATGGTCTGCATGATCTGGTCAAGCGAGCCGCCCCACAGCCAGTCGTCGTCGTTCAGATTCGGATAGCCCTTTGCACCCGCGCCGCCGCTGCCGTGGCAGGGCGCGCAATTGTCGGCGAACACGGTCCTGCCGCGGGCACGAGCCAGCGCCAGCAGAGCGGGATCCTTCTCGATGTCGGCCAGCGACGCATTGCCGAGCACCGCCATCTTCTCGCCGCGCAGCTTCTCGAGATCGGCAAGGTCGGTCGCGACACTTGCGCGGGTGGAATACTGGAACAGACCGGTGGTGTAGCCCGAGACCAGCGGCCAGGCCGGATAGACGACCCAATAGCCGATCGCCCAGATGATCGTGGCATAGAATGTCAGGACCCACCACCGCGGCAGCGGCGTGTTCAGCTCCTTGATGCCGTCCCACTCATGACCGGTCGTGCTGCGGCCGGAAACGCGGTCGATCTCATTGTGCTCGCTCATGATCGGTCAGTCCTCCCGCAGCGGCATCCGGGCCGCGGCGTCGAAGAGAGATTTGTTGCGGGGCCACAGCGCGTAGGCGACGATGGCGATGAAGATTCCAACGAAGATGGGCGTCCAGAGAGTGCCGACCAGGCTCGACGCAAAATTCTCGACTTGAATGATTGCTTTCATCTCGTGCCCTCAGCGCAGATTGGCTTTTTCGTTGTAGAGCTTGAAGTCGACGAGCGTGCCGAGCATCTGCAGGTAGGCGATCAGCGCGTCGAGCTCGGTCGGATTACCGGCCTTGCCGTCGAAGTTACGGACCACCGCCTTCGGATAGCGCTTCTGGAACGCATCGGAGCCGGGGCTGTCGGGGTCGACCTGTGCTTTCAGATCGGCGGCCGCGTTGGCGATCTGCTCGTCGGTATAGGGCACGCCGACCGCGCGGTTGGTCCGCAGATGGGCCATGGCGTCGGACGGGTCGAGCTCTGTCCTGGCGAGCGCCGGGTATCCGGGCATCACCGATTGCGGGACGATTGAGCGTGGATTGATCAGGTGCGTGACGTGCCAGTCGTCGGAGTACTTGCCGCCGACGCGCGCCAGGTCCGGTCCGGTGCGCTTGGAACCCCACTGGAACGGGTGGTCGTACATGCTCTCGGCGGCCAGCGAATAGTGGCCGTAGCGCTCGACCTCGTCGCGCAGCGGCCGGATCATCTGCGAATGGCAGAGATAGCAGCCCTCGCGGACATAGATGTTGCGGCCGGCGAGCTCGAGCGGCGTATAGGGCCGCACGCCGTCGACCGCCTCGATCGTGCTCTTCAGGTAGAACAGCGGCGTGATCTCGACCAGTCCGCCGATGGCGATGACGACGAGAATGCCGACGATCAAAATGATCGAGTTCTTCTCAAAGATCTTGTGTCGATTCCAGAGAGACATATCGTGACCTATTCGGCAGGCTGGAGAGCACCGGCGCCCTCGGTTTCGCTGGCTTGGCCGGCATTGACCGTCATCCAGAGATTGAAGGCCATGATCAGGGCGCCGACCAGGAACAGCGCGCCGCCGGCCGCGCGGATGATGTAGAAGGGATGCATGGCCTCGACGGACTCGATGAAGGAGTATTCGAGGAAGCCGAGCGAAGTGTAGGCACGCCACATCAGGCCCTGCAGGATTCCCGACACCCACATCGCGGAAATGTAGAGCACGATGCCGATCGTCGAGATCCAGAAGTGCCAGTTGACGAGCTTCAGGCTGTAGAGCTGGCGATTCCAGAGCCACGGGACGAGGCAATACAGCGCGCCGAACGAGACGAAGCCGACCCAGCCCAATGCACCGGAATGCACATGGCCGATGGTCCAGTCGGTGTAGTGGCTCAGCGAGTTGACAACCTTGATCGACATCATCGGGCCTTCAAAGGTCGACATGCCGTAGAAAGCGACCGACACCACCATCATGCGCAGCACGGGATCGGTCCGCAGCTTGTCCCAAGCTCCCGACAGCGTCATCAGGCCGTTGATCATGCCGCCCCAGGACGGCATCCAGAGCATGATCGAGAACGTCATGCCGAGCGTCTGCGCCCAGTCCGGCAGCGCCGTGTAGTGCAGATGATGCGGCCCGGCCCAGATGTAGAGGAAGATCAGCGCCCAGAAATGGATGATCGACAGCCGGTAGGAGTAAACCGGACGCTCCGCCCGCTTCGGAATGAAGTAGTACATGATCGCCAGGAAGCCGGCGGTCAGGAAGAAGCCGACCGCGTTGTGGCCGTACCACCACTGGAACATCGCATCCTGCACACCGCCCCAGGCGATATAGGACTTCGAGCCGAGGAAGGAGACCGGCAGCGCGGGGTTGTTGCCGAGATGGAGCACCGCGATCGTGATGATGAACGCCAGGTAGAACCAGTTGGCGACGAAGATATGCGGCTCCTTGCGCTTCACGAGCGTCATCAGGAACACGAGCAGATACGTCACCCAGACGATCGTCAGCCAGAGATCGGCGTACCATTCCGGCTCGGCGTATTCCTTCGACTGAGTCACGCCGAGCAGATAGCCCGTGCCGGCGATCAGGATGAAGAAGTTGTAGCCGACCACGACGAACCAGGGCGACAGGTCGCCTGCAAGGCGCGTCCGGCAGGTCTTTTGCACGACATAGAACGACGTTGCGATCAGGACGTTGCCGCCGAACGCGAAGATCACGGCCGACGTATGCAGCGGCCGCAGGCGGCCAAATGTCGTCCAGGGCAGATCGAAATTGAGCGCCGGCCACGCCAGTTGCGAGGCGATGATCAGACCCACGGCGAAACCCGCGATGCCCCAGAACATCGCCATGGCGGAAGCGAACTTGATCGGGCCGAGATTGTAATTGGGGCGGCCGCCGATCTCCGCCGGAGGCAGCTCGGCCGGACGATCAAGGTACCGATTGCCGATCATGATCACGGAGATCAGGCTGGCGGCGCAAGCAAGCGACGCGTGAAAACTGAACGCCGCATCATGGCCCATCGCAGCGCCGAGAAAGCTAACGAAGGCAAAAACTGCGAGTGCCGACGCCAAGCCGGCTTCGCCCATCGTCATCGACTTTGAAACGGAAGATGGACCTGTCATGTGGAGGCTTTCTTTGGGTGCGATGACGTCATGGAAACCACAATCTGGCCGGTCGTCGCTTGATCGGCATCAATTCCTGCGCCATGCCGCGAGCCGCTGGCGCCGCGGCTCAGCGCGGTCAGAGTCAGTTCGTTCGGACAGTATTTTGCCGGACTGGCCCGCCGCTCCCGCGCCAGATCCGCGGCGCAACGTGCCTTCTCACGGCACAGGCCGCACACTCGCTGCAGATCACGCAACACATCGCAATGGGAAGAGGCGAGCATCTGCTCGGACAAGCCTGCATGCTCGAGACGCTTGCTCAGCAATTCCGGCGAGCCTTGCTCGCGGGCTAGCGCACGAAGGTCCGACGTCGAGAGGTTGAGCTCGTGAGCGATCTCGTCGACCTCTCGAGGCGTCATGAGATCGAATTCGTGTCGCCGAGCAAGAAATGCTCGCAAGCGGCCGAGTAGATTCTCGAATTGCGGCGAGCTATTGCCAGCTGATCGGTCGGTCATTTCTCAAGCCCCGTTCTGGTTCTCCACCTCTAGCGGAGAGATCCGATTCCCGATTTGATCTTGGTCAAACGCGCGATGTCGCGGCAACCGATCGTGACCGCTGCCAAAATCGTTAGCCGCCCCAGGCTGATGGCAATGCCGGCGGTGTTCGAAGCTCCATGGAGTCGGCAAAGATCGTCCAGTCTCGGACACCCTTCTGTCTGCAGAAGTCGGCCTCGGCAAGCTGTGCAGCCGTGGAAAGCGAGGCGGCGTCGACCTTGAACGTTGCCTGACAGGCGCGATGTTCGTGGCCGGTGTCGTCGCAAACGGTCTTGATGAAACGAACGTCAAATGATGGCATGGCATCCTCGCATGGGCTGGTTGGTTGTTGTTTACGCTGCCATGATTGCGCGATGCCGGTATTGATCTTTCGCAAGAATGTCGTGCAAGGAGCAGATGTCTTGCTGCGGCGAATATCGAAGGCGAGCAGAGCCTTGAACGATCTCGATCGCGCGGACCACGCGCATTTCGTGCGGCTCACGTGATCAGGAACGACAACCGGACCGGACGAGGTACTATTCGTAGCGAGATTTCCAGTCTGCGGATCCCGGCCGGACTGACGGTATTGATGTCGCCTTTCGGCTAGCGGTCCATCCGGCGGCAGCGATCGCGAAGCCCACGATCGCGCAGATCGCAAGCAGCGTTGCGGCGAATCCCACGACATCGGCGCTGATCACTGCGATCGCGATCAACGGGATCAGTATGATTGCGGGGCGAACGATCATCCTGCCGTCTCCCTCACCGCTTCGGCGGCAGCCGCTCGTTCGTCTTCCACGGACTGGATATAGAAGCCGGAATAGGTGTCGACGTAGCACAGATGATCGTGCACCTCCTTGACGCCGGCGGCATTCTCCGCGGCGACAATCGCCGCCTGTCTCGCCCGCTCATCCATGATGACCCCGCGGAGGTGCACCACGCCGTTGCGCACCGAGACTTGCAGCCCGAGCGGACACCAGTTTGCACCGTCGAGTGCCCGTACGATGCGATCGTGGATGTGCTCGTCATCCGCCGTGGGATCTGGAATCTGGTGCGCGATGGACGCGACTGCCCGCAGCAGATCCGCGCGTGTCACGAGGCCAACGAGGCGCCCGTCGTTCATCACCGGCAGCCGCTTGACGCCCTTCTTCTCCATGAGATCGACCAGATCAGGCAGAGGCGTTTCTTCCGTCACGGTGACGGGATCGCACGACATGATCTCTCCGACCTTCCGCCCGCGCTCGTGGACGAAGTCCGCGGCTGCATAGCCGGAGCCGAGAAGGAACTGAAACCAGCGGCCACGCCGGCGTTGCGTGCCGATCTCGCTTCGCCGCAGAAAATCGCTCTCCGACAGGATTCCGACCAGTGTTCCGGCCGCATCGACCACCGGCAGGCCGCTGATATGGTGATCCATCATCAGTTTGGCGGCGTCGAGAATGGATGTCTCGGCTCCGACAGTGATGACGTGTCTTGCCATGATCTGATGTGCGCGCATTTCTGATCTCCTTCCATCGCCTGCCACCAAGGTCACACGCAACAGGCTCGTCTGCCTTGATCTCCCTCAACGCCTGCGCTTGACGGAAATCAAGGCGACGCGACCGATGATCGACGATGCTGACGCCCTGTCAGGAGACCAAAATCATGTTGCAGAACCTGCTTGCCTCGATGGGGGTACTGGCGATTGCCGTCGTGACGTTCGCCAGGATGCGCTTGCCGCCAAAGCGGCCGGTCAGGCAACCCGCCAGGTCAAGCACCCGCCAGCTCCGTCGGCGCCGACCGTTCTAGGCCGCCGCCTGCCCCGATCCGACCATCCGACCGGAATTTTGATCTGCATCAAAACGGAGCGCCGCGCCACCGTTAAGGATGCTCGTCCGTCAGGATCGTGCAAATGGCAGACCTAAGGGCTTGGCGCCCCATCATCTTCTCGTGTCCAAATACCGGCGATCGAGTTCAAGGCCTGCTACCGGCCGACGCGTCCGAGCCCCTGGCTGACGATCTGCACTCGATCTCCTGCGCTGCCTGCGACGGCGTCCACTTCATCAATCTGCGAACCGGTGCCGTCGTCAGTCCCAAGCGCAGCTAGCCTGGTCGCGAGAATCACGCGGGCCAGAAGCTATCGAGTTGACACGCGTCAACGCGCAGGGGCCGCCCGCATGAGAAGCAATGCTCCCTACAACGAAGGATGTTGGACATGACAGACCATAGCGAAGCCCGTCCCGTCTCCGACGCCATCCAGAGCTACGCGAAGCGGGCGATGGCGGTGCAGTCGGAATTCTCGGAGAAACTGATCGAGGCAAACCAGCACTGGTTCGAGCAGATCCAGATCGAATCGAACGAAGCCTGGGAGCTTTTCCGCAGGTTCAACTCCACCGCCTCGGCGGCCGAGAAGATCACGGCTCTGCAGGACTGGGCCAAGGGCGTCGCCGCGCGTAGCGCGAACGACGCGACGTACGCGATCGAGACCGCGCGTTCGCTGGGCACGATCGAGCTGAACCTGTTTGCACGAAAGACCAGCGGCGTCGACGAGGCTATTCAGGAGGCAGCCTGACGTGCCAACACGCGACGCTCCAGAGCGCCCAGAAGCGGGCGTCAGCGCGACATGGGAGGGGGTCGCGACGGCCCCCTTCGGTCGAGATCTTGAACTCGCCGTGATCGAGGGCAACGCCATTCACAAGCTCGTCTTTCCATGCCGCCGCATCCTGGGTGGCTGGGTGAAGGCGAAGACTGCCGAACGCATCCTGGTGCAGCCCACACATTGGCGTGCCTGGGTCAAATAGGCCAGCTCGCAACTACCCCGGATAGAGTGGCTGGTGGCATAAAGCGTCCGAACGTTGTAGGATTGAACACGCTGAGGGTCTTGCCGGGGAAATATGACTGACCGCATCTGGTACCGCTATGGCACTGCCGCGGCAGCGGCCGCGCTTGTATTCGTGGTGCGCGCGGGGCTTGATAATTATTTCGAGGACCGGACCTTTACGATCATCTACGTGCCCGCCGTGCTGTTTGCCGCTTTCGCCGGCGGCCGTGGTCCGGCGATCGCCACCACCCTGCTCTGCCTCGTCGTCAGCGCCAAATTCCTCGGCTGGAGCCTGGTCACTGAGCCCGCGAATCTGATCGATATCGTCTGCTTTGCGATCCTCGGCCCGATCCTTGGCTTCATAGGCGACCGGCTGTTGAGGGAAAGCGACCAGGCTCGAAATCGCCAAGCCCATCTGCAGTCGATCCTCGACACGGTCCCTGACGCGATGATCGTCATCGACGACCACGGCATGATTCGTTCCTTCAGCGCGGCAGCCGAGCGACTGTTTGGCTGGAAACCGGACCAGGTCGTCGGTAAGAACGTTTCGAGCCTGATGCCACAGCCCTATCGCGGCGAGCACGACCGGTACCTCGAACGCTACCTTTCGACCGGCGAGCGGCGCATCATCGGCATTGGCCGCATCGTGGTCGGAGAACGGAGCGATGGCTCGACCTTTCCGATGGAGCTCGCGGTCGGCGAGGCCAAGGTACGCGGAGAGCGCTTTTTCACCGGCTTTATCCGCGATCTCACCGAGCGCCGCGCGCAGGAACGGCGGCTTCAGGAGCTGCAGTCCGAGCTGGTCCATGTATCGCGACTGACTGCCATGGGGGAGATGGCGTCCTCGATCGCGCATGAGATCAACCAGCCGCTCTCGGCCATCACGAACTACATGCGCGGTGCGAGGGCGCTGCTGGCGCCGGAAACGCCGGAAGCTGCCCGCATCCGGGACGCGCTCGAGCGGGCCGCGCAGCAAGCACTGCGGGCCGGCGACATCATCAAGCGCCTGCGCGAATTCGTCGCCAAGGGCGAAACGCAACACTCCCTGGAGAGCCCCGCCACCCTGCTTGAAGAGGCCGTCGCGCTCGCGCTGCTCGGCGCCAAGGAGCAGGGCGTTCGGGTGGCGATCCGCAGCGACCGGGACATGCCCTCGATCATCGTCGACAAGATCCAGATTCAGCAGGTCGTGCTCAACCTGGTTCGCAATGCGATCGAGGCTATGGCCTCCAGCCCGCGCCGCGAATTGACCGTCGGCGTCGCCAAGACTAACGGTGTTGCGACGTTCACCATTGCCGATACCGGTCCGGGCATCAGCCCTGACATCGCCGACCGCCTGTTTCAGCCTTTCATCACGACCAAGGAGCATGGCATGGGCGTCGGCCTCTCGATCTGCCGGACCATCATCGAATCCCATGGCGGACGCATCGACGTGATGCCAAACACCGGTGGCGGCACGGTTTTTCAGTTCATCCTTCCCTTCGCGGAGGACGGAGAATAAGCATGATGACGCGGCGCACAATTCTCGTGATCGACGATGATCCAGCGATGCGGGATTCACTGGCCTTTCTCCTCGACGTCAACGGGTTTGCCGTAACGACGCACGAGACGGCGACCGATTTTCTCGATCAGTTCAAGAGCAGCACGGTCGACTGCATCGTATCTGATATTCGCATGCCCGGCATGAGCGGCCTCGAACTGGTCCGCAAACTGAAGGCCGACGCGGTAGCATGTCCGGTCATTCTGATGACTGGCCACGGAGACGTCTCGCTCGCGGTCGAGGCCATGAAGGCCGGAGCTGTTGACTTCATCGAAAAGCCGTTCGAGGACGAGGCGCTGTTGCGTGCAATCGGCGAAGCCTTGCAAACACAGTCGGCGGCACCGGCCGACGATACGGTCAAGCGCGAAGCCGAAGCTCGCCTGGTGGACCTCTCGCCGCGCGAGCGTGACGTTCTGCGGGGCCTCGTGGCAGGCAAGATCAACAAGGTGATCGCCCACGACCTTGGCATCAGCCCGCGCACGGTCGAGGTCTACAGGGCGAACCTGATGGCCAAGACCAATGTCCGCAGCATGTCGGAGCTGATGCGGATCGCGATCGCTGCCGGGCTCTAGCCGAGGGGCCACCGCTCCCCGAGGCATAAGTAATTGTACGTAATTTCAATTGGGCGCCGCCGGTACAATAGTCCGCGGATCGCCCAATCGAGTTACAGCAAATGCTCTTCGACGGCCTCTCTGCATCGCCCGCGCTCGACCTGCAGGCCTATGCCGACATCGATCATTTTCGCGAAAGTGAGCGTTATGTGCAGGCTTCGAGCATTCCGCTCACGGCAAAGCCGTTTTCGGTCCTGCGGGCCAGTCTGTCTTTGCCCTCGGCTACGCTCTCTCTCGTACGAACGTTCCCACGGATCATCAACGGCTACGAGTTGTCCGGGCGGCTCGTCTTCGTTGTCCCGATGGACCGAATCGCGTCCGCGCGTCTCAATGGACAAGCAGTCCGTCATTCGATCATCGTTATCAACAAGAGCGCAAACTGTACGGTGTTCGAACCGGAGCCGCGGCTGGTTGCCATTCTTTCCATGCGGCCGGAACTTCTTGCTCCGAAATGGACAGAGTTGAGCGCCGGCTACCTGTTGCTTGGATTGCCACAAGATTCGTTGGCATATCTCCAGACCCTTATACAATCGACGTTGAGGTTCGCGGCCCGCCAGTCGAAGCCGGTCAACGGCCACCAGTTGTTGGCAATACAAGGAACATTATTCTCGACGCTCGATGAAGTGCTTCGTCGCGGGGCATTTGAAGGAGGTAAAGCCAATATTGCGGAACGCAATAAGCGGATCATTGATCGCATAGACGATGCAATCTTTTCGAACCCCGCCTCCAACAAGACATGCGATGAGCTAGCGAACGAACTCGGGATCTCAGTTCGCACGCTTCATGCCGCGGCACAATCGATCTGTGGCACCGGCATTCATCAATACCGAAGGCTACGTCAGCTTTGGCTTGTTCGACAGCATATGCGCATGGGCTACCCCGGCCTCACAGTCAAGGCGAGCGCACTGGCCCACGGCTTTTGGCACATGGGCGAGTTCTCAAGGATGTATCGATCTGCCTTTGGAGAAGTGCCGTCCAGGACGCTTGTCGAAGCGCAAGGCAAGCCGGCAACCTTGCGAGCAAAATCACCCCCGAGAAGCCGTTCCTAAGCCACTGCGGCCCGCGCGCGCTCGGTTGAAAGTATCTCAGACAGTTTTTTCTCGCTCTCTGCCGTCAGCTTCAGATTGATCAACACCGAGCCGCGGTCCATACGCCCGACAACACCGCCAAGCCGGAATGAAAGCCCCTCGATCGTCAGCTCGACCGACTCGCCCATCGCTGCGTCCGGCAAGTTGCACTCGACCAAGACCGCGCCGAGCGACACGTCACGGACCTCGATAGGCTTCGTCTCGCTGCGCCATAACAATGCTCCAGACCGCCGAAAAGGCACGCGCGAAGACAGCCGGCGATCAACATCGGTTGTCGACGTACGGATGACACGAATGAGCGTCGTGCGCAGTTCGGCGACATTCTCCGCAATAGCCGTCGATCCGTCGTGCATTTCCGAGGCGCGTCGGCCGGTTTCGACCGCTTCGGTCGACACTGAGGCAATTTGGGATGCTACCTCGCGGGCGGCGTGTGAGGTCTCTTCGACCGTCCGCGAGATATCGGCCGTGACAGCGTTTTGCTCCTCGACCGCGGCTGAGATTGCGGCCGACACAGATTCGACGCTGCGGATGACCTCACCAATGGTCGTGATGGATGCAACCGATGCATGCGTCGCCTCCTGGATTTCGGTGATTTGCTGCGCGATCTCATTTGTTGCTTTCGCAGTCTGCTCGGCCAGCGACTTCACTTCGGCCGCGACAACCGCGAAACCGCGGCCAGCGATCCCGGCTCGCGCTGCTTCGATTGTGGCATTCAATGCCAGGAGGTTCGTCTGGCCGGCGATTTCGCTGATCAGGCTCGTCACAGTTCCTACCTTTGACGCGGCTTCCGACAGCTTGGCGATTGTGGCCTGGGCTTCCGTCGATGCCGTCACGGCCTCCAGCGTCAAGGAACGCGACGTCCCTACCTGATCGGCGATCTGCGATATTGACGCGGCGAGCTGCGAGGATGCTCTTGCGACGGTCTGCGCATTTGCAAGTGCCTCTTCGGCAGCCGCAGCGACACTGCTGCTGTTTCTCTCCAGCGTAAGTGCCGTATCCCTCATCATGGAAGCGTTCCTTGCCATCCGATCCGTACCGGAGGCAACCTCGCCGACAGCGACTTTTGTGGCGTTCTCGACATTTGCGGCCATCTGCTGCAATGCTGACGCCCGGACTTCCTCGGTCGCGCGGCGCCTCTCCTCGTCCTGCCTCGCCTCGTCACGAACCTTTTCAGCAGCCCTGACCCTGAACTGTTCGATTGAACGCGCCATGTCGCCCAGCTCATCGGGCCGCTCGAGCCCTGGGAGCTTCATGTCGAAATCACCGCCGCTTAACCGGTTAAGGGCGTCCGTCATTGTGACGAGAGCCTTGGATACCCGTCGGGCAAGCAGCAGTGTTACCAGCCCCACGGAAAGTACGATCGCTGCAGCAATCGTGATGATGCGTTGTGCCCGTTCCCAAACCTGAGCCTGGAGATCGTCGACATACACTCCTGTCCCAATGACCCAATTCCACGGTTGAAAGCCCGCGACAAACGATAGCTTCGGCTGAGGTGCATCCAACCCCGGCTTCGGCCACTGATAGTCGACGAACCCTTCGCCCTTCCGCTTCACGATCTCGGCAAACTCGACAAAGAGCCGCTTGCCGGTCGGATCCTTGATGTCACGCAAGTCTTTGCCATCGAGTTCCGGCTTGATCGGATGCTTGATCATCGTGGGGCCGAGATCGTTGATCCAGAAGTAATCTCCGTTCCCGAACCTTAGTGCGCCGATTCTGGCTGCAGCGTTGCGACGGGCAACGTCTCCATCTGCGCCGCGGCCTGCGACGGCGTCATGCTCTTCCTGCGCAATGCTCAGAGCCAACTGAGTGAGGTGCTTCAGCTCGCTCTGCCGCTGCCCGCGCAAAGCGTCCGCCAAATTGCTTGTTTGGATAGCGGCCAAGCCGGTGAGCCCGCAAAAGCTCAACCCGACGATTGCGTAGATGCGGTGCGCCAAAGAAATTCTGAAATTCATCGCTTTTCACCAACTGATTTACCGCAAATGGGTTGCCCGATCTGACCTAGGCACGCGCAAGTCAATATGGGCTCACCTGCGCCGGTGCGGACTATTGAGCCGCGAGATTTAACTCACGTAAAATCCTCTATCGGAATTCTGCAGCAGAGCTCATTTTTCGGATAGCGACGAACAGGGCGATCGATCGCCCGCGATGTGAGCCGGCATCAATCGCCGATGAGCGCTCGCGCATGCTGCCGCGTGGCCGCAAGGCGACCGACTAGTTGGTCGTGCTGCTGCTGCAGCTTCGTCCTGGCCTCTCCGGCCGGACACCCGGCGACCAAGCCGCTGATCTGGAGCAGTTGCAGTTCGAGCATCAACAACACTTGACGGAAGGAATGTCGAATGTCCGCTCTCGACGCCACCTCTTCGTGGTTCGCCCGACGCGATTGCGGAAAATACACGAGGTTTCCCATGACGCTGACCAGCCCATCTTCCAGAGAGGGGAGCTCAAAGGCACGCAAGCTCCCTTTCGAACCCTCAACAGCAACGAGATGTGCCTATTCCGCCTTGATCCGGATCAAACGAAATGAGCTGAGGCAGATCAAAATAGCTGTCACCGCACAATGCTTTGCTGAGTGACGTCGAGCGAACGAGAAAGGGGCATCAATGGACGGGATCACGCATTTCATTGCCCTGCCGTACGACCGGACCGATGGCGGGCTCGTTCCGGGCCAGCAGGCCAAGTGCGGCAGCCCTGCAGCGGCGATAGAGCATGCCAAGCACTTATGGAAGACATTCGGCCATGCTGGTGCCGCAGCTATCGTCTGTACCGGCTATCCGGAGACGAGAACCACCGTGCTGAGGACATATGGAATGGTGCCAAACGACCTGGAGCAAGAGCAATCCGCCCCCCATTTGCGGTGAGGAGCAATCTGCGATTCCTTGCGCTGGCTCAAATCGCCGCGGGCCGCCGCATGATTACATAAAGTTACTAGGACGAGCACCCCATACTCCCGTGAGGTTGTCTCGATATTTAATGCCCGGCTCGCTTTTGCCGGGCATCTTTTTGTCCCGCCGGGTGAGCTGACGACAGAGCGCAGGCAGATGACGGATGTTGACCTCGACCGCGTAGCGCCACGCCAAAGCAGGCATGCTCACGAAGCGACGCATCACCGGAACTCCTGGAGCGCGAGCGAAACTGACCTCGTGGACGTCCGGTTCCGTTTGCGAGATCGAGCTTTCCGTTCCTTGAACGTCCCGTGGTCGATGCACGTCACCGGGAACGTTGACGATCTGGTCCGAATTGGCGTGCATCTTTGAGCTGGCTCAAGCCATTCCCGTCATATTCGCCCTCTAACGTGGAACCGATAGCGGCGTCCAAGGTCATCTTCGAATTACGGGAGAGCGACATGCAATCAGCGACCACTCCAAACGAGCAAGCACGCACGGATGATCTTGAGCTGCTCGATCGCTATTGGCGAGCAGCCAATTATCTCTCCGTTGGACAGATCTATCTGCTGGCGAATCCTCTCCTGAAAGAGCCGCTGAAGCCCGAGCACATCAAGCCGCGCCTACTTGGACATTGGGGCACCACGCCGGGGCTCAATTTCATTTATGCCCACCTCAATCGCGCAATCCGCGCTTCCGACCTCAACGTCATCTACATCTGCGGTCCCGGCCACGGCGGTCCCGGCATGGTCGCGAACACCTATCTCGAAGGCACATACACGGAAATTTACCCGGAGGTGACGCGCGACGCGGACGGCTTGCGCAAGCTGTTCCGTCAGTTCTCCTTCCCCGGCGGTATTCCGAGCCACGCGGCGCCGGAGACGCCCGGCTCGATCCACGAAGGTGGTGAGCTCGGCTATGCACTGATTCACGCGTATGGCGCAGTGTTCGACAACCCCGATTTGATTGCCGTTTGCGTCGTCGGCGACGGCGAGGCCGAGACCGGCCCGCTCGCGGCATCCTGGCATTCCAACAAGTTCTTGAACCCGGTGCAGGACGGCGCAGTGCTGCCAATCCTGCACCTCAATGGCTACAAGATTGCCAATCCCACCGTGCTTGGGCGGATGGATGACGAGGAAGTCCGCAGCCTCTTCATCGGTTACGGTTACGAGCCGCTATTCGTCGAAGGCGACGATCCGCGTGCTATGCATCGGTTGATGGCCGACACGCTCGATACCGCGCTCGCCTGCATCCGCTCGATCCAGCAAGCCGCGCGCCAGCAGACCGGCGGCCTTAAGCGACCGCGATGGCCGATGATCGTGCTGCGCAGCCCGAAGGGCTGGACCGGACCGAAGGAAGTCGACGGACTGAAGGTCGAAGGCTTCTGGCGTGCACACCAGGTGCCGATCGCCAATCCGCGTGGCAACCCCGAGCATCTGAAACTGCTCGAACATTGGATGAGCACCTACGACCCCGACAAGCTGTTCGATTCGAACGGCCGGCTTGTACCTGAACTGCAAGCCCTTGCGCCCGCAGGCGACCGTCGGATGGGGGCGAACCCGCACGCCAACGGGGGCCTCCTGAAGCGGGAACTGAAGCTGCCGGATTTCCGTGCGCATGCGGTCGAAGTCACCGCTCCGGGTGACGCCGTCGCCGAAGCCACGCGAGAACTCGGCAAGTTCCTGCGCGAGGTCGTGGAGCTGAATGCGGAGGCCCGCAATTTCCGCATCATGGGTCCGGACGAAACCGCATCCAACCGGCTCGACGCGGTCTTCGAGGCCACCGACCGGGTCTGGATGGAGGGCATCGAGCCTTATGACGTCCATCTCGCCCATGACGGCCGCGTGATGGAAGTCCTGAGCGAGCATCTCTGCCAGGGCTGGCTCGAAGGCTATCTGCTCACCGGTCGCCACGGCTTCTTCTCCTGCTATGAGGCCTTCATCCACATCGTGGATTCGATGTTCAACCAGCATGCCAAATGGCTGAAGGTCTCGCGGGCGCTGCCCTGGCGGCGGCCGATCGCGTCGCTGAACTATCTCCTCACCTCGCATGTCTGGCGCCAGGACCACAACGGATTCAGTCATCAGGATCCCGGCTTCGTCGATCTCGTCACCAACAAGAAGGCCGATATCGTCCGCGTCTACTTCCCGCCCGATGCCAACACCCTGCTCTGGGTCGCCGATCACTGCCTGCGTACCTATGATCGTATCAATGTGATTGTGGCGGGCAAGCAGCCTGCCCCACAATGGCTTTCGATGCGTGAGGCAATCACCCATTGCGAAGCCGGCATCGGGATATGGAATTGGGCCGGCACCGAAGCAGTCGACGCTGAGCCCGACGTGGTGATGGCCTGCGCCGGCGACGTTCCAACGCTCGAGACGCTCGCCGCCGTCGATCTGCTCCGCAAGGCGCTGCCGCAGTTGAAGATCCGCGTCGTCAACGTGGTCGACCTGATGACGCTGCAGCCGACGGAGCAGCATCCGCACGGCCTGTCCGAACGCAACTTCGACAGCCTGTTCACCCGCGACAAGCCGGTCATCTTCGCCTATCACGGCTATCCCTATCTGATCCATCGCCTGACCTACAGCCGCACCAATCATGATGGAATGCACGTGCGGGGATTTGCGGAGGAAGGCACCACGACGACGCCGTTCGACATGGTGGTGTTGAACGGCCTCGACCGCTTCCATCTCGCCATCGAAGCAATCGAACGCGTGCCGGGGCTCGACATCGCGGCCGCCCACGTCAAGCAGCAGTTCCGTAACGCCCTGATTGAGCATACGCGCTACGTGCGCGAGCATGGCGAGGACATGCCGCAGATCCGTGACTGGATCTGGCCCTACGGCACGACAGACCACAAATCCGCTGACTGAGGCAGCGAACACGCGAGAGAGACGGTCTATGTCCGACAGTGTCCTGGTGCTCAACGCCGGCTCGTCCAGCATCAAGTTCGGCCTTTTCGACATCGCGCCGGCCGAACCAAAGCTGCAATGCAAGGGCCTGCTTGACGAGCAGGCGAAGACCCCGCGCATCGTGGTAAGCGATGCCTCGGGCAAGCAGCTGTTCGAGAAGCGCCGCGCGAGCGGCACGTTGGAGGACAACGGCCTGTTCAGCGATATATTTGCCTGGATCGAGGATTATCTCGACGGCAGCAGGCTCGCCGCCGCCGGCCACCGCATCGTCCATGGCGGGCGTGCGTTCTATCGGCCGGTCGTCATCACAGGGCAGACTCTCGCTGCGCTGGAGGCGTTGACGCCGCTGGCGCCGCTGCACCAGCCGCGCTGTCTGGCGCCGGTCCGGGCCGTGCAGTCACTGCAGCCGGAGCTGACGCAGATCGCCTGCTTCGACACGGCCTTTCATCACGGCCTCGCGCCGCCGGTGAGCCGCTTTGCCATTCCGCGGCAATTTGAGGAGCGCGGCATCCGCCGCTACGGCTTCCATGGCCTCTCCTTCGAATACGTCGCGAGCCAACTCGCCGCGATCGCGCCGCAATGGGCCGACAAGCGCGTCGTCGTGGCGCATCTCGGCAACGGCGCGAGCCTCTGTGCCTTGCGAAAGGGCGACAGCGTCGACACCACAATGGGATTGACCCCACTCGACGGTCTCGTGATGGGGACACGCTGTGGAACGATCGACCCCGGCGTGCTGCTTTATCTCATGCAGCAAGAGAAAATGTCGGTCGACGACGTGCAGCACCTGCTCTACGAACGTTCGGGTCTGCTCGGCGTCTCAGGGGTGTCAGCCGACATGCGCGCCCTGCTGGCGAGCCACGATCCTGCGGCTCGCGAAGCCGTCGATCTCTTCACATTTCGTGTCGCCGCAGAAGTCGCCGTGATGGCAAATACCCTCGCCGGCCTCGATGGCCTGGTGTTCACCGGCGGTATCGGCGAGCATGCCTCGGAAATCCGACAGCGCATCTGCGATCGCCTCTCCTGGCTCGGCGTCAGCGTCGATGCAGCCGCAAATGCTCAGAGCGCGCAGCGTATCGCCGCGAAGGGCAGCCCGGTCGACGTACTGATCATTCCGACCAATGAGGAAGTCAGTATTGCGCGGCACTGCCGCAGCCTGCTGGTCACAGGTCGCTAGGTCGCGACGACCTTGGCTTGGCGGCAGCCGCCGAGCAACTCTGATCCAGGACGTTCGTTGTGAGACGCTGCAACGATCTGGTTCAGGCCGTCGCCGCAACCCACATCACGAGCTCCCTTGCGAGGGTGCCGAAAGCCTTATCGAAGGCAGCGGCCGCCTCCGACGGTGTCAGCGAGCTAATTCCTTCGGATCCCTCGAGAAGCTTTGCAGCCTTTACTTGACCATTTCGATCCACGATCTTCGCGGACAAGGAGATCGTCGCGCGCGGTTGAGGTCCCTGCACAATTTCGAACCGGCGAAGGTCGATCAGCAGACGCGGCGCACCTTCTACGCCGCTGTCGGCGCGCAGTGGCGCATGCTCGACATCATAATTCTCGAAGCTCTGCAGCAACCGCGCCTGCACCAGCACCGGGAGACTGTCGCTCCACTGCGCACCTTCGAATCCCTGGGTTTCCTCATCGGGCGTGAACAAAAAGCGCTGAGTCTGGAGGCGGGCGATCGCGGTCGGCTCCGCCATGACCAACTGCTCGGGCAGATTCGCATGGCGTTGCGCGCCGAAGCTGTCCACCGCGTGAAGGTCGTACGCCACCTTGCGCGGCGCGGACGCACCGCCGGTCATGCGCTCAAGTCCGGCCACGATTCCATCGAGCTTCGGCGTGTTGCGCGCGAGGCCTTCGGCGAACGTGCTGAGATTGTCGATCGTGCTGTGCAGCGGCGCGGCGTTGTCGGACAGGACGGCATCGACCCGGCGGAGCGCATCCCGGGCGGCCTGCGTCATGCTCCGCCCGGCCCCCTTTTCGGCCACCAGCGGTTCGCGCGCCGGCGGCGCCTGGGGATCATCACCGCCTTCCAGCGCGATCACCGGAACGCCGGTCAATCCCTGGAAGTCGAGGCCGACACGCGTATCGGTATGCACCGGCGTCCGCTCGGCGACTGCGATCCTGGCGCGAACCTCGCGCGGGCGTTCCGGAACCAGTTCAAGGGCTGTGACCTCGCCGACGCGGATACCGTTGAAGAGAACGCCTGCCCCGACGAGCAGACCCGGCACGGGATCGGTAAAGACGAGCTGATATGTCTCCCGCTTTCCGATTCCACCGAAATTGTTCAGCCAGTAGACGAAGCCGAACACGGCGACGATTGCCGACAGTACGAATGCACCAATGACAATGTAGGGCGCGCGGATTTCCATATGCGTCTCTTTCTGCCTAATTGCCGAGGCCAAGCTTCTGCGCCCGGGCTCCGTGAAAGTAAGCCTGGACCCAAGGGTGATCAGACTTGAGCACCGATGACAGCCGCCCGATGGCTGCGATCCTACCGTCGGCGAGTGCGGCGACGCGGTCGCAGATGGCTTGCAGGCTGTTCAAGTCGTGCGTCACCATGAACACAGTGAAACGCAACGTCCGATGTAACGTCCGGATCAGGGTATCGAATTCGCCCGCAGCGATAGGATCGAGCCCGGACGTTGGCTCATCGAGAAACAACAGCGAGGGGTCGAGCGCCAGTGCCCGCGCGAGCGCAACCCGCTTGGTCATGCCGCCCGAGAGTTCGGACGGATACTTGTCCCCGTCTTCGCGCGTAAGGCCGACCATCTCGAGCTTCGCATCCGCAATTTCGTCCAGCAGCCCTGGCGACAGCCGCGCGCGCTCGCGCAGCGGAAACTGGATGTTCTGGCGAGCCGTCAAGGCCGAGAACAGCGCCCCCTGCTGGAACAGCACGCCCCAGCGGCGTTCGTCATCGCCGTCGTCTGCGAAATCGACCTGCCCGCTCCGCTTCGGAAGTAAACCGACCAATGTCCGCATCAGCACCGACTTTCCGCCGCCGGATGCGCCCACGAGGCCGAGAATTTCGCCGTCGTTCACGTCGAGATCGAGATGATCAAGAATGATCTTCTCGCCGAAGCCGACCACGAGGTCGCGGATATGGATCGCTGGCGTGTCGGCCATGGCTACATCCCGATCGAAGCGAAGAAAACTGCGAACAACCCGTCGAGCACGATCACAAGGAAGATCGATTTCACGACCGACGCCGTCGTCTGCTGCCCCAACGACTCCGCGCTGCCCTTGACGCTCAATCCTTCTACCGCCGCGACAAGCCCGATCACGAGTGCCATGAATGGCGCTTTGATGATGCCGACCTCGAAATGAGTGACTGAAACCGCGTCGTGAAGGCGTGCGATGAAGATCGCCGGGCTCATGCCGCCATAAAGCCAGGCGATGAGCCCACCGCCGTAGAGCGCCGCGAGCGAGCCGAGAAAGGTGAGAATCGGCAGCGCCACCACCAGTGCCAGGATCCGCGGCAGGATCAGGACTGCGACAGGATCGAGCCCCATGGTGCTGAGCGCGTCGATCTCCTCACGCATCTTCATCGCACCGATCTCGGCGGTATAGGCACTGCCCGAGCGTCCGGCCACCATGATGGCCACGATCAGCACGCCAATCTCGCGCAGCACGAGGATGCCCACCATGTCGACGACATAGGATTCCGCGCCGAAGCGGCGGAAATGGAAGATGCCTTGCTGAGCAATGATGGCGCCGATCAGGAACGTAATCAGCACCATGATCGGCACCGCTTGCCAGCCCACCCGGCCGAGCTGATAGACCGTCGACGTCAGTCGGAACGATCGCGGATGCCTGAGAATGCCGAGCAGCGCTGCGCTGAAGGCGCCGAGCATATGCAGGAATGCCGCCGAATCGGACGCCAACCGCCTGCTGCCGCGGCCGAGCTGATCGAGTCTCTGCAGCACGGGGTTGACTGATCTGCGTTCGGTTGGGCCGCCACGGTTCAGTCCTCGCACCTCTTCCAGCAGGTCGCCATATGGACCGTCAGCACCTGTGAGGGCTGCTCTGGCAGCGCCACCGCGGGCGAGCCTTTCAAGAAGCCAGGCCCCGACGGTGTCGAGCGCGGTGACGCGACGTACATCGATCGAGCCGATATCGGTACGCGCGGCGTTCGCACACAGCCGCTCCAGCGCTTCGACGTTGGCAACGTTCCAGGCCCCACATGCGGTAAGCACGCGCGGATCGTCCGCATTCGCTGTCAGGGCCGGGGCGTTGGGCAAGATTCTGACTCCAATTTGCGGTTCACGTTAGGCTACTGGAGACGGCTGTGTTTGACCCAGCGCAATCGACTTCACCGTGCCCCAGACATGCGCTTGACCCAAATCAACGGCTTGGCGCGCCGCGGCTCTAGAATTGAGCAGGTCGCCCGGCAGCTCGGGCATGTTCAGGGAGATTTCTGATGAATCGCGCCGCCTTCACGCCTCTGCAAAACACTGCGTTGCCGCACTCGTTCAGGCAGGTTCGGCTCGAACGCGCGCGCGAGCATGATCACCCCGAGGGCGCGTCCGCGATCGGCTATATCATCGTCGCCCCGCTCGATACGGCATCGCAGATCGATGTCGAAACCTGGAAAGCCCATCGCGAGGCCTGCCGCGTCGTTCGTCAGCGCCCCGCGGAAGACGATCAGCTCGGTCACCTCGTTCACGGTCCGGGCGGCAGCTGGCGCTTCCATTACGACGTGACCGGTTCGACAGCCGATGAAGCCGGATATCATTTCGGCAACGAGCGCTTTCGGCTCGGCGAATATGTCTCCGTCCGCGAGGCGGACGGCATGCACCCCTATCGGGTCGTTGCCGTCACGCCGCTTTGATCGCGACTGCGCCGGATCAGAATGTCGGCCCCCAAGGCATCCACCATCGGAAGGGAGAGGTCGAGGACGACATTGACGATCCGGTGGTCGGTCGGCTCTGTCACGGCGGTGAACCCGAGTTCATGGCACATGTTCAGCATGGTGGTGTTCTCGGCCAGCACTTCACCTGACAGCCGCTTCAGCCCTTCCGACCGCGCATACTGAATCAGAAGCTGCATCAGCGCCCACCCAAATCCTCTGCCCTTGAGGTCGGACTGCAACAGGATAGCGTACTCGGCATTCTCGTAGAGCGAGTCCGAATGAAGCTGGACTGCTCCCACCATGGCGCCGGTGCTCGGATCCAGTGCCGCAAAGGCCATCGCGCGCGCGTAGTCGAGCTGGGTCAGCCGCGCAATGAACGCATGCGAAAAATTCTTCATTGCCTGGAAGAAACGAAGTCTGAGATCCTCGGCCGTTACACGCCTGAAGAAGCTATCGACCATGGGCTCATCTTCCGGCCGCAACGGCCGCACAACGACGCGCGAGCCGTCCTTGAGGACAAGCTCTCCCTCCCATTGTGACGGGTATGGCCGCACCGCGAGCCGCGTCTGACCGGCAAACAGCCGCGCGGGCTTGCGGATCGCCACGCGCGCGTCGAGCGCCAGCACACCGGTCTCGTCAGCGAGCAGCGGATTGATGTCGAGCTCGGCGACCTCCGGAATATCGGCCGCCATCTGTGCCAGCTTGACGAGGGTAAGCGGCACGGCTTCGGCCGGCACGGCGGACACGTCGCGGTAGGCCGCAAGCAGCCGCGAGACCCGGGTACGCCCGACCAGGTCGCGAGCGAGGTTCATGTCGAGCGGGGGCAGCGCCAGCGCCTTGTCGTTGATTACTTCGACGGCGGTGCCGCCGCGGCCAAACACGATCACGGGACCGAAGGTCGGATCGTCGGCAATACCGAGGAGCAATTCGCGTGCCGCCCGTCGTTCGATCATCGGCTGGATCGTCACGCCTTGCAGGACGGCATCCGGCCGCGCTGCCCGGGCGCGCGCGAGCACCGTCCTGGCCGCCTGTACGACGCTTTCGCTAGTCCGCAAGCCGAGAATGACACCGCCGATGTCCGACTTGTGCCTGATGTCGCGAGAGAACAGCTTCACCGCTACGGCAAGCCCTTGCGCAAGAAAGGGCGCGGCCTTGTCCACGGCTTCATCGGCATCACGGGCCACAACGGTCGGAACGATCGGAATATCGTACGCCTTGAACAGGGCCACGATTTCAACTGGGTCAAGCCATCCTCGCCCCTCGGACAGCGCTTTCGCAATCACGCGCCGCGCCGCCTCCGTCTCCGGCGCAAACGTCGCGGCGATACTGGGCGGAGTTGCGGCCAGCGCGATGGAGGCCTCGCGATATCTCACCAAATACATGAAAGCGCGCACCGCGTCATCTTCGGTGGGAAAATGCGGGACGCGGGCAGCTTCGAAGGTTGCCGCGGTGCGCTCGTCGGCACCGTCCCACGATGCAAGCACCAGCGCGGCAACGTCACTCTTCCTGGTCCGACGGTCACGAACACATTGTGCGACCGCTTCGGCGATTCCTTCGGTCGGCGCGACCGCCGTTTCCACGTTCATGACCAGCACGGCGTCGCTGTTCGTGTCCTCGAGCAATGCGTCGAGCGCAGACACGTAGCGGGCAGCATCGGCGTCGCCGGAGATATCGACGGGGTTGGCGCGAGACCAGCCTTGTGGCAGAACCCGATCGAGCGCCGCAATCGTCTCCGCCGACAAGCTCGCCGGAACGCCCCCGAGCTCAACGAGCCGGTCGATCGCGAGGATGCCGAGCCCACCGCCATTGGTCAGGATCGACAGCCGGTTGCCGCGCGGAACGAAGCCGCGGCCAAGCAATTCGGCGCAGTCGAACAATTCCCGAAGGTCGTACACGCGCAGCATGCCGGCCCGGCGGAACGCCGCGTCATAGACCGCGTCCGAACCGGCCAGCGCGCCGGTATGGGTGGCTGCGGCCTTGGCGCCCTGCGCCATCCGGCCTGCTTTCACGACAATCAGCGGTTTGAGCCGCGCCGCGGCGCGGGCGGCCGACATGAACTTGCGCGCATCCTTGACGGCCTCGATGTAGAGCAGGATCGCGTTGGTGTGATCGTCCTGCGCGAAATAGTCGAGCAAATCAGCTACATCGACGTCGAGCTGGTCTCCGATCGATACGATGCCGGAGAAGCCGAGCCGCCGCTCTGCCGCCCATTCGATCATCGCGGCAGCAACGGCGCCGGACTGCGAGATCAGGGCAAGACGCCCGTCGGCGGGCTGATGCGCGGCAAAGCTCGCGTTGAGCTTCGCGCGCGGCACCATGACGCCGAGACAGTTCGGCCCGATCAGGCGCATGCCGTGCATGCGCGCGGTCCGCGCGACCGTCTCGGCCAGCGAGCCGGCGCCGTGCCCGAGACCGGCCGACAGGATCACCGCACCGGCGACACCGACCGCAGCAGCGTCCGAGATGATCCCGGGAATCGCGGCCGCCGGCGCCGTGATCGCGAGGAGATCCGGAACGAATGGAAGTGACTTGAGATCCGGGGACGTAGTCTCGCTGTCGATCGCAGCATAGTTTGGATTGACCACGGCGATGCGGCCGGAAAAGCCGCACGCCTTGAGATTCATGAGCACCGCCAGGCCGAGCGAAGATGGACGCGAACTGCCGCCGACAAGCGCGACCGTTCGAGGCGAAAGAACCCGTTCTAGACCAAACGTAGACATCGGACGGTCTCGCAGGGAACGAGCGAAGGCGCCTGCCGCTTCGTGCAGCGTGCCAGCACCCGCATGACATCCTCGCGAGCAATAATCCCGACCAGGTGGTGATACTTGTCAATCACAGGCAGGCTCTTGAGCCGATGTGCGACCATCAGTTGCAGAACACGCTGCAAATTTGTGTCCGGCTCAACCGCGATCACATCGGACGACATGATCTCATCGACCGTCGTTCCCATCTGATCGTCGTAACGTGGCAAGATGTGATCTGTCGGACAGGCGAACACCTTCAGGGCGTCGAGTTTCGTGACGAACCCTACCACGACATCGTCGCGGAGCACGGGATAGGCGTCATAGTCGTCTTTTGCGAACAATCGGTACAAGTCGCCGACGGTCATCTCGGGGGCGACACTTCGTACCGACCTCGTCATGTTGCTCGCGACGGTTTCCTGGAGAAATTCGTACATGGCAGATCCCCTTGGATGGATGGCTATTTCGCGGACGCGTCGCTGCCTGACGAGCGACGCGCCCCGCAAGGCGGCTACGCCGCCGTCTTGATGTCGATCTGCCTGCTCTGCTTGGGAGCCGGCTTCTTGACGGTGACCTTGAGCACGCCCTTGGCGATCTCGGCGCTGACGTCTTCCGCCTTGACGCCCTCGGGCAATGCAACGGACCGCGAGAATGCGCCGAAGCTGCGCTCGATCAGGTGATAGTCCTTGTCCTGCTCCTCGCGCTCGCTCTTCTTCTCGCCCCGGATCGTGAGCACGTTGTCGGCGAGGTTGAGCTGAACGTCCTTGGTCTCGAGGCCGGGTAGCTCGGCGGAGATCTCGACGGTCTTGTCGGTCTCGCTGACGTCCATGCGCGGCATCATCGCCTGCGGCGCGGTGAACGCCGGGAAATTGCGGCCGAATCCGTCAAACAGCCGGTCGATCTCCTGCTGCAGGAACGTGAAGGGGTTGTTTTCCCGCCGCGCCATGGCGCGCTCGGTTCGAACGGGGATCACGTCGTTAGCCATCAGTACCTCCTGCTTGAGTGTCGCTCGCGAAGCAAAGCTAGTCAGGAACAGCCGCCCGGCCGTTGACCAGGATCAAAACCGGACCAATGTCATGTGATCAAAGGAGAGGCACAGACCCAAGTGAGTTCCGTCATGCACGCCATGATCCTTCCCGCGCGCGGCGCGCGACTGCAATATACCGAGCGGCCCGATCCGATTCCCCGGCCGGGCGAGGTGCGCGTCAAGATCAATGCCTGTGGCGTTTGCCGCACCGACCTGCATGTCGTCGACGGAGAACTGCCCGACATCGCCTACCCGATCGTTCCCGGCCATGAGGTGGTTGGCCGTATCGACGCGATTGGCGACGGCGTCGACCATGCGCATCTCGGCACACGCGTCGGCGTTCCCTGGCTTGGATCGACCTGCGGGCATTGCCCCTACTGCCGGGAGGGCAAGGAAAACCTCTGCGACGCCCCCCTGTTTACCGGCTATACGCGGGACGGCGGCTTTGCCACGCACCTGGTGGCAGACGCGCGTTACTGCTTTCCGCTCGGCGAAGACGGCGAGGATGCGGAGCTGGCACCGCTGCTCTGCGCCGGCCTGATCGGCTGGCGCTCCCTGGTGATGGCTGGCGACGGCCGCAAACTCGGCATCTACGGTTTCGGCGCGGCCGGACATATCGTGGCGCAAGTGGCGCGCTGGCAAGGGCGGGATGTCTACGCTTTCACCCGCGCGGGCGACACCGAGGCCCAGCACTTGGCATTATCGCTCGGCGCGTGCTGGGCGGGAGCTTCAGAAGATCGGCCGCCGGCTGAGCTTGATGCCGCGATCATCTATGCCCCGACCGGGCCGCTTGTGCCGCTTGCGCTGCGCACGCTACGAAAGGGCGGACGGGTGGTCTGTGCCGGCATTCACATGTCGGATATCCCGAGCTTTCCCTACGACATCCTTTGGGGTGAACGGCAGATCGTCTCCGTTGCCAACCTGACGCGACAAGATGGCGTCGACTTTCTCAAGACAGCGGCAAAGGCTGGAATCCGGACGCACGTCACCGTCTTTCCCTTGGATCAGGCGAATGAAGCACTCGGGCGCCTGCGGGACGGCAAGCTCATCGGCGCGGCCGTGTTGAAGCCATGACGACGCCGGCACCAACACCCGACGCGGCCACAGGCGAGACCGACCAGGCAGCCGTATTGTCGTTCCTGGCCAGATCTGGCCAGCCGAACGCGCCGGTAAAGCGGATCGACACCCATTGTTCGATCGTCTTTCTCGAACCTTCGCGCGTCCTGAAGATCAAGCGAGCGGTCAAGCTGCCCTATCTCGACTTCTCGACATTGGAGAAGCGGCGGCGCGCCTGCGAAGATGAGATCGCCATCAACAAGCGCCACGCCCCTTCCATCTATCGCAGGGTGATTCCGATCACGCGCGGGCGCGATGGGCTTGCGGTCGAGGGGACCGGTCCGGTTGTCGAATGGGCCGTCGAAATGGCTCGTTTCGACGAGAACAAGACACTCGATCATCTCGCCGAGCGGGATGTAATCCGCCCGGAGCTTGGCGAGAGACTGGCCGCCATCCTGCTCGAATCCCATCGAACCGCAACCGGACGCGGAGGATCCTCATGGCTTGCCTCGCTCCCGGTCATCATCGACCGAAATACGGAGCAGTTTTGCGCCGCGCCAGCTCTGTCCCGGGAGGAAATCGATCGATTGCACGAACTGAGCCATCAAGCCCTCGCGCGCAACCTCGAACTGTTGCGCCGCCGCGCCGCCGCTGGGCAGGTCCGGCACTGTCACGGCGATGCACATCTCGGCAACATCGTCCTGCTCGACGGCGATCCCATTCTGTTCGATGCGATCGAGTTTGACCCCAATATCGCGACGACCGACGTCCTCTACGACCTCGCATTTCCACTGATGGACCTGCTGTACTTCAGACGGGAGACCGTGGCCAACAGGCTGTTCAATAGCTACGTGCAGACCGCCTGGGACTCGCAATCGGGTGCGTTGTGTCTGCTGCCACTGTTCCTATCAATGCGCGCAGCGATCCGGGCCAACGTGCTCTTCACCAAGGCACGGCAACACCAGTTCGATCAAGCGATCGACGCCCAAGCGAAGCGCTATTTCGAGCTTGCACGCCGGCTCATTGAACCGGAGCCGCCCCGCCTAATTGCAGTTGGCGGGAAGTCCGGTACCGGCAAGAGCGTGCTGGCGCGCGACATGGCGCATCTGATCGCGCCGCCCCCGGGCGCCTTGGTTCTGCGATCGGATGTCATTCGCAAGCAGCTCCATCACGTCGCCGAGCACGCGACATTATCGCCGGAAACCTATACGCCCGAAGCATCCGACCGCGTCTACCAGGCCATGCTCAAGCATGCCGCGCACACATTAGGCCAGGGAGTTTCGGTAATACTCGATGCGGTCTTCCTGAAGCCGGTGGCGCGTGGTGCCGCTGAAGCCGCTGCTCGCGACGCAAAAGTTGGCTTTCGCGGCATTTTCTTGACCGCCGGGCGCGCCACACTGCTGCACCGCGTGGCATCGCGGCAGAACGACGCGTCGGACGCGACGTCCGATGTAGTCCTGATCCAAGACAACATTGAAACCGGAATGGTCGATTGGGATATTGTAGACGCTTCCGGTACGCCCTCCACCACGCTTGAACGCAGTACTTCCCGCCTGCTGGCGTCCCCGACGGAACGGGCGAGCGATACATCGCCTAAGGGAAACTCCTGAATTGGTCGATGCCGTCAGGTCTGGCAACATTCTCCCCATTGACAGGAGGAGTTCCATGAAACGGCGATTAACCTTCATCTTTGTCGGTAGTGCGATCCTCGCGGTCGTGCTCGCTCTATTCTGCAATTGGTACTTTCCGGATGTGGTACCGCTCGCCTCGACCGAGCCGGTATCCACAAGCTGGCGGCTTGACGCCGCCTTTGCCGTCTCCACCGTCAGATGGACCGCGGCATTTGTTGCTGCCGCATCGGCAATAGCCCTGATGTTCATGAACATCACCAAGGACTCTTCCGGGCTCGAAGGACGATAGACGTTTCCATTCCGGACGCGTCGACGACATCCGCCATCTGCTTTCCGAGGGCCGGCCTCAATAGCCGGCCCTCGGCGGGTGGATCACCCCGTGGCAGTACCGTTCCGAACTGGGCGGAAACGATCTGCGCCAATCCAGCGAAGCCCTTTTCGACATCCCCTCCGATTAGGATCCGGCGCCGCGCGCTCAGTTGCTTCGAGCCCTACGGCACCAACGATGCAGCGCGTACGTGACGTGCAACAGCAAATATTATGGGCGAATGGCGCCGATACCAGCGAACCATAACGGACGCCTCAATCCCAAGGCCATCGACCGAGCTCGAGCTGTCACGTTTGCCGCCACAGGCTCCAGAGACTGCCGGCCAACAGGAGCCCGATCACGAGCAGGATGGCCATGAACATTTGCATGACGTCAAAGTTCAGAGAATCGCGCGCGACGAACAGCGCGGTAATGGATCCCGCAAGTATGAAGAAAACGCGAAGGATCAGACTCATGGCTTCCTCGCTGCAACCTGGTGCGACCGTTTCTATCGTAACGGCTCGCGGCGGTGAGGATTTGCGACAGATCAAGCCGGTGCGACGTTCAATGCTGGAGCACATACTGGCCCGGCGCATCACCAAGCGACGATACACCCTCGGGCGCGTAAAGCGCCGACTGCGCCGGCACCCACGCACCGGAATGTGCCGTGAGGAAACGAACCCACTCCAGCCACCATGATCCGTCGCGATTCACCGCCTTCCGCAGCCACTCGTCGGGGCCGACATAGGGTTGATCCGCCTTCTTCTCCAACAACTGATAGCTGTGCCCCTCCTCCGACGGTGGAGCAACGATGCCGGCGTTGTGACCGCCGCTCGCCAGCACGAAGGCAATATCGGCATCGGCCAACAGGTGAATCTTGTGAACCGACCGCCAGGGCGCGACGTGATCGCGGACAGTGCCAACCGCGAACATGGGGACACGAAGATCGGAAAGCGCCACCGGCTGTCCGTCGACCAAATAGCGGCCCTCGGCAAGGTCGTTGTTGAGAAACAGCTTGCGCAGATAGTCCGAATGCATCCGGTAGGGCATGCGGGTCGCGTCCGCGTTCCATGACATCAGGTCACTCGGCGCGGCACGCTCGCCCATGAGATAATCGCGGACCAGGCGCGACCAGATCATGTCGTTCGACCGCAGCAGCTGGAACGCACCGGCCATCTGCGCCGTCTCGAGCACGCCGCGCTGCCGCATCATATCCTCGAGGAACGCGACCTGGCTTTCATTGATGAAGAGCGTCAGTTCGCCGGCATCGGTGAAATCGACCTGGGCTGCCAAGAGCGTTACCGAGCGCAGGCAGCCGGGCCGCTCCTTCTGCAGCCGAGCTGCTGCAATTGCTAGCAGCGTCCCACCGAGGCAGTAGCCAGCGGCATGGATCTGACGTTCGGGAACAAGCTGATTGATCACGTCGATCGCGGCGTCGATCCCAAGCTTGCGATATTGATCGAGACCAAGTTCGCGATCGGCTGGCTCTGGATTTCGCCACGAGATCATGAACACGGTGAAGCCGCGCTCGACCAGGAACCGTACGAGCGAATTCTGCGGCGAGAGATCGAGGATGTAATACTTCATGATCCAGGCCGGCACGATCAGCACCGGCTCGGGGCAAACGTCGGCTGTTGCGGGCGCGTATTGGATGAGCTCGATCAGCTCATTCCGGTAGACAACCTTGCCCTTGGTCGCGGCGACATCCTTGCCGATCACAAATGGGGCCGGTCCGGACGGCTTGGCGCGCAACAAGTCCCTGCAATCTTCCAACCAGTTATGCCACCCCGACACGAAGTTGCCGCCGCCTGAATCCATTGCCCGCCGCAGCACCTCGGGATTGCTGAACGCAAAGTTGGACGGCGCAACAACATCGAGGCATTGCCGGACGGTAAAATCCACGACCGCTGCATCTGCTCTTGAGACGCCGTGCAGGCCGCTGGTCGCCGAATGCCACCATTGCTCACCCAGCAGGAAAGCCTGCGCCATGACGTTGAAGGCCGGCAATGTCCAGTCCTGGCCGGCAAATCGGCTGTCACCCGGTTGAGGCTTGACCATGAACCAGGGCTGCCAGGCCGCATGCGGCGTCGACACCATGTGCGCGAAGCGCGCGCCGTCAGCTAGCGCATTCAGCGCCAGTTGAAGCCGTTTACCGGGTGAGGCCACAAGGTGGAGTTGCCAATCGGCGAAAGCGAGCGCGAGGCCGGCCGGTGAAAGCCCCCCGGTCCATCGCGCCATCGCCGCGTGAACGAGTTGGTCGAGCGATTCGGTACCCGTCAATGGCCCGACCTCGGGCTGTACTAAAGCGGGCGTTCCGGCACCCGTCACATCGTCATTGGCAGGAGTTGTGGGCTGGTCGAGAACTGCTTGGACTGTCATCGCTCGTCTCCTTGCTCGAGCCGGATGGGCTCGGGCGCAATCTATCTTTCGGTCTGGCAGCTGCTCAGACGCGGGCCTTTGCCGCTCAGCCGAGGCGGAATCGCTTCCGACCCAGCGCCACGATCTCCGCGTCGGTGGGATGATCGCTCGGCTCGACATGCAAATTGAGGTCGGGCCGCTCCGCCTTGAGATACTGCATCAGCTCGGTCTTCTCGGTACCTGGTCCGATGACGAGCAGATCGCGGCAGCCGCTTACGGCCTCTCCCACCCTGGCAAGAAATGTCGCATCGGCCTCGACGCGACCATCGCCAATCGTATTCGCCTTGTGATGCAGATGCTGCGACGCCAAATGCGCATGGACGGCCGTCGCGCTGACGCCTGTCAACCCGATCCCGAAAACCTTCGCAACAAGGTGGTCGATCCAAACGACAGCGTGCGCATGTGATTGCAGGGCAATCTCGCTCATGAATTAACTCCGGTGCTTGCTTTCTCTGCTTCTCTCAATCGGCGCGCCAATGCCGCAAGCAGCTCCCTGCGACTGACAATACCGACGACGGTTCCGGCGCCGAGCACTGGAATCTGGGCGACATTGTAGATATCCATCTGCGCGACGACGTCCTCGATCGATGCCTCGATATCGACGGTGATCGGCGCGCCACTCATGAGCGAGCCGACCCGCAAGGTGCGCATACGCTCGCGTTCGGGTGTATTCTCCGCAATGCCAAGCAGGGACTCCAGCCAGTTTCCTGACGGCGGGCTGATACCAAGCTCATCGCGGTGGAGGAAATCGCCCTCCGAAACCATGCCGACGAGGTCACCGGCGTCGTCGATCACCGGCAGGCCGCGCTGATCGGTTTCAAGCAACAGCTCGACGGCATTGAGTACTGTGGCAGTCGGCTTGATCGTCGCGAACGAACTGCGCATCACATCGGTTGCGAGCATGGTAATTCTCCCATTCAGCACATGTGTTGACCGCCATTGATCGAGAGCGTCGACCCGGTGATGAACCCTGCTTCGTCGGCAGCAAGAAATGCGACGGCGCAGGCGAGCCGCCCGACCGGGACCTGCGGCAGAATGGAGTTCTGCATGACATCAGCCGGCACCGCGGCCAGCATCTCGGTGTTGATGTAACCCGGGCAGATCGCATTGACTGTGATCCAGAACCGCGCGCTTTCAAGCGCGAGCGCGCGGGTGAAGCCAAGCTCGGCGGCCTTCGCCGCGGCATAGTTCGTCTGGCCGATCTGGCCCTTCTGCCCATTGATCGACGAGATGTTGATGATCCGCCCGAACTTGCGCGCCCGCATGCCCTCGATGAGGGGCCGGCACATGTTGAACAACGAATCGAGATCGGGTCGGATCACCGCGTCCCATTGCGGCTTGGTCATTCGGTGCAGGGTGGCGTCGCGCACGATACCGGCGTTGTTGACCAGGATGTCGATTGGGCCAAGCGCGGCTTCGACCTCGCGGACACCGGCTGCACAGGCATCGAAATCGGCAACATCCCACCGGAAGGTGCGAATTCCGGTCTGCTCGCCAAATCGGCGCGCAGCGTCCGCATTTCCGGCATAGCAGGCCGCAACCCGACATCCGGCAGCAGCGAAGGCGCGCGAGATCGCCACGCCAATTCCCCTGCTCCCCCCCGTAGCCAATGCGACGCGCGCCATGCCGGCTCCTCCAAACTGGACGCAACATTTGCGCGAAGTACACGTGCGATGAATTGATCTCGCTCAATCAGAATCCACGAACGCGCATGAGGCAGATCAAATTGGCCAGCCTCGACCCGTGCTCTGATGGCACATGCTTTTCTACCCCTTTGGAGAACGGTCATGTTCAAGAACATCCTCGTCCACATTCCGACGGAGCTGTCGCCACGTCCCGCAGTCGACGGATCGGTCTCGCTCGCGCTTGGCACGGGCGCGCATCTCGACGCAATGGCGATCGGCTACGAAACTGCCAGCGTACCGCTCGTCGTTGAAGGGAGCGTGGCGGTCGCCTCGCTGTTCGAGGCTGAACATGCACAGGCCCTGGAACGCGCCGAGGCTGCGCTGCGCGTCTTCGATATCGAGGCACGAAATGCAAATATATCCTACGCAACCCGCGCCGTGGGCGCGCTCCCCATCGATGCGCGCGAGATGATCTGCGCCAGCGCGCGGCTGCATGACCTGACGGTGGTGGTGCAGCCGCGGGGCGAGTACAACAGCTACGACAACGTGATTCCACGGGAACTATTGTTCCAGGCCGGTGGCCCCGTCCTGTTCATGCCCTACACGTTCCATGGCGCATTCTCGGCGAAACGAATCGGGATCTGCTGGGACGGCAGCCGGCTTGCTGCCCGCGCCCTCCACGACGCAATGCCGCTGCTGCGCGCAGCTGATGCTCTCGCCATCATCACCATCGATGGGGCCGATCCGATCCCCTCAGAAAGCTCCACCGATCATCTGGTGCGCTATCTTGCGAAGGAAGGGCTTCCGGCCAAGATCACGTCGTTGCCGGCGTCAAGGTCGGAAGTTCAGTCGATCCTGCTGTCGATCGCGGCGGATGAGAGCCTCGACCTTCTGGTGATGGGCGGATACGGCCACTCCCGCCTGCAGGAAACCCTGCTCGGCGGCGTGACGCGCGACATGTTGCGTGCGATGACCGTCCCCGTCCTGATGTCCCACTAAGCGCGAGCCGTCTCGTGAAACATCCTGTCAGGACATTTCAGTGTCATGTCGCTCGCGGCCTCGCTATCATCGGCACGATCTGCGCCGCGCTGACTCCGGCCGCTGCCGACCAGGAACAAGGTCGCCGCCTTGCGCAGCTCTACTGCGCTCGCTGCCATTCAATCGACCGGGTAAGCCCGAGCCCGCTGAAGATAGCACCACCGTTCCGGACATTGCACGAACGCTATCCGGTCGAGATGCTGCAGGAAGCGCTGGCGGAAGGGATCGTCACCGGCCATCCAACCATGCCCCAGTTCAGCTTCGAGCCGGACCAAGTGGGCGACTTCATGCTGTTCTTGAAATCGCTGGAGCGCGGGCAAGCAGACCGTTGAGCCAGGTCAATGTGCGGAGTGCACGGAGCTTTATTCTATTTCTCTCAACACGGAGGTCCGACATGCGTGCGCATCAGATCATGACCAAGCATATCATCGCCGTCAGTCCGCACACGAAGATCCTGGATGCGGCCAACATCATGCTGCGATGTCACCTCAGCGGTCTGCCGGTGATGGACGAAGACGGCACGCTCAGGGGCATGGTGTCCGAGGGAGATTTCCTGGAACGCAGCGAGATCGGCACAGGACACAAGCGCTCAGCATGGCTGGAGCTGTTCACCGGCGTGGGTCGTGCCGCGACCGATTTCGTGCATGAGCGCGGCCGCAAGGTCGAAGATGTCATGACGGCGAACCCTATCACCGTCGAGGAGCAGACGCCGCTCGAGGAGATCGTGCATCTGATGCACAAGCATGGCGTGAAGCGGGTTCCGGTCGTGAACGGCAAGACCATGGTCGGGATCGTCACCCGGGCGGACATCCTGCAGGCTGTCGCTTCGCTGGCGCGCGAAGTTCCCGACCCGACCGCCGACGACGGCCATATCCGCGAACGGATCCTGCGCGAAATCAACGCCACCGGCTGGCGCCCCGCCGGCTTCCAGGTCTGGGTACGCAACGGCGTCGTGCATCTGAACGGCCTGATCTTCGATGACCGCGCGCGCCAGGCCGCGATCGTGCTGGCCGAGAACACCTCGGGCGTCAAGGAGGTTCATGATCACCTCTGCTTCGTCGACGGTTATTCCGGCTACTATGTGGAATCTCCGGAAGACATCAAGGCGGCCGGCTGATCAATCGAGGAGCCCAACATGGCAATGAGCACACTGCTTGTGGTCACGGCCGTCTGTCTCATCTTCTCGCTCTTTGCGCTCGTGCTCGCCGTGACCGATCGCAGCACGACGCGCTGGCTTCGGGAAGAGGACGGGAATGGAGCCAGCACGCGCGCTGCCTATCCCGACAAGAACGGCCACTAGCCTCTCCTCTTGAGCGACGTGCCGCGCGACCGATGTCTCGGCGCGCGGCTACTTTGGCCGGCACCTACGTATAAATACGTAAGTGGCTTCTACTTAGGGGAAATATCCAAATTTCCCGATCCAGGGGATGCGATCAATCTGCCTCCATCGATCTTCCCATCCATGGAGTGCCGCCATGCAGACCCAGAACGCCATTTCTATCGAGAACAGCCGTCACCCGACCAGCATCCTCAGCCGACAGGCGCGCGTTGAGGGGCCCTTCGGCATGATTGGGACGCCGATGCGGTTCGCACGCAACAGCGAGATTTACGGCGAGGATGAGGCCGCGGAATACCTCTATCAGGTCGTCTCCGGCGCCGTCCGAACCTACAAGATTCTGGAAGACGGACGTCGCCAGATCGGTGCTTTTTATCTGCCCGGCGATATCTTCGGCTTCGAGGCCGGCGAGACCCATATCTCCTCGGCTGAAGCCGTCTCCGAGGCCCGGGTCATCGTGGTCAAGCGCGCCGCGCTCCTGGTCCGAGCCGGCCACGAAAAGGATCTGGCACGCCAGCTGTGGGACGCTACGGCCCAGGAGCTGCGCCGTTTCCAGGAGCATCTGATGCTCCTGATCTGCAGCGCCGAAGATCGTGTCGTCGGCTTCCTTCATGACATGGCGCGCCGCGCCGTCAAGAATGCCACTATCGAGCTTCCGATGTCGCGCCAGGATATCGCCGACTATCTCGGTCTGACGATCGAAACGGTGTCACGCACCTTTACCCAGCTTGAGCAGAACGGCGTGATCTCGCTTCCGACCTCGCGCCGGGTGGAACTGCGCAACCGTGCGATGTCGAACCGGATCATGGCGGCGTGAGAGGGCGAGCCAAGCTCCGATGATCGACGGCGAGTGAGAGGCGAGGAATCCAATGCGGTCGGGCCTGGCGATCACCTATGGGCAGGACAGGCTGCCGCGCTATACCAGCTATCCCACGGCTCCGCATTTTTCTGCGGAGGTCGGCGAGGCTGATTACCGGACGTGGCTGAGGTCGGTTCCAGCCCGCCGGCCGGCCTCGATCTACCTGCATGTGCCGTTTTGCCGGTCGATGTGCTGGTACTGCGGGTGCCACACCTCCATCGCCAATCGCGACGAACCGGTCGCCATTTACGCCGCCGGCCTTCGCACCGAGGCGCACCTCGTTGCGGAAGCGGTCGGTCAGCGGATGCCCGTCTCCCACATCCATTTCGGTGGCGGCACCCCGACGATCATGACGCCCGAAACCTTCGCCGATCTCGTCAGCGCGCTACGCTACTCGTTCTTCGTGCAGCCCGACGCCGAGATCGCCGTCGAGATCGATCCGCGCACCCTGACCGAGCCGATGGCGGAGGCATTGGGCTACAGCGGCGTCAACCGCGCGAGCCTTGGCGTCCAGAGCTTCGATCCTGTCGTTCAGCACGCCATCAATCGTTCGCAGAGCCTTGAGCAGACCGCGGAAGCGGTCGAGCGGCTGCGCCGTGCTGGCGTCAGTCGCATCAACTTCGACCTGCTCTACGGCCTGCCTTCTCAGACTGTCGCTTCCTGCCTGGATACTGTCGACAGATGCGTCGCGCTGCGGCCCGACCGGTTTTCCGTGTTCGGATATGCCCATATTCCCTCCTTCAAGAAGCATCAGCGCATCATCGACGAAGCGTCGCTGCCGGATAGTCTCGAGCGGCATCGTCAGTCCGAAGCAATCGCGCAGGCGCTGACCGATGCCGGATACATCCGCATCGGCCTCGACCATTTCGCGCTCCCCGGCGACAATCTGGCCATGGCAAAGCGCGAGGGCCGGCTGCGGCGTAACTTCCAAGGTTATACGGACGATTCTGCCGAGATCCTGATTGGTCTGGGCGCCAGCGCAATCGGCCGCATGCCGCAGGGCTTCGTGCAGAATGCGGTCGCGATACGCGACTACCTTGCGCGCGTCGCCGAGGACCGGCTTGCCACCGTCAAGGGCTACATGCTGACCGCGGAGGACCGTTTCCGTGCCGACATCATCGAGCGCATCATGTGCGACATGGCCGTGGACCTGCCGGGAGTGTGCCGCCGACACCGCTGGGATCCGAGTTCGGCCGTCGTCGATCGTTCCCGGCTCGACAGGCTGATCGCGGACGGTGCCGTGACGATGATGGGCGATCGCCTCTCGATCAACGATGACGCGGAATTCCTGGCCCGAAGCGTCGCCTCGGCGTTCGACGCTCACCTTGGTCGCGCCACGGCCCGGCATAGCCGAGCGGTCTAGATTGCGACCATGGCGGGGGTCGAACAATCAGAAAGCATGGATCGTCACCAACTGTGGGCGGCTTGCCCAAGTCGGTTGCCTGCCCAATACCGAGCATGTTCAGCGCAGTTACACGATCGTCCGGTTGATAGGGATCAACACACGTTGCGCCTTCCAGGAGTTAGCTGGGGCTTGTCAGTTCATGTCGGAGGATCTACGCCGTGCGCGTACGGGAGATCATGTCACGGAACGTCATCACAATCGATGCTGATGCATCGGCGATCGATGCCATCAGGACGATGCTGTCCCATCACATCAGTGGCCTTCCTGTCGTCGATCGGGATGGCGCGCTCGTCGGGATTCTGTCGGACGGAGATTTCATCCGCCGCGTGGAAGTTGGAACGGAGAAGCGCCGCGGCCGCTGGCTTGCGATGCTCACAGGCTCGAGCCAGGTCGCACTCGACTTCGCCCGTCAACACGGCCGCAAGGTCAATCAGATCATGTCGCCCAACCCGATCACTATCGAGGAGGACACCCCGCTCGAGCAGGTCGTTCAACTCATGGAATCGCACGGCGTGACGCGATTTCCGGTCATGCGCGATAAGAAGCTGGTTGGGATGGTCACACGCACGGATTTCATGACCGCCATCGCAAACCTTCGCCTCGACCTATCCTCCTCTTCCGGCGACGACGACCAGATTTGCGCATCGGTCATTGCGGCGCTGGCCCACGCGCCGTGGCGACCCGCTGCGCTGAACGTGAGCGTGCACGACGGGATCGTCAGCTTGCGCGGCAACATCCGGAACGACAATGCGCGCAAGGCCACGACCGTTGCGGTGGAGAACGTTGCAGGCGTGAAGCGGGTCGACGACCAATTGGTGAAAATCAACTACCCGCCGCCGGAGGAGGACTATGGCGGCGGCGACTTTGTCTCGTTGGAGGAAGAGCCTTCGACGGAAGACGATCAGCCCTTTTAGGCTGGCGAGAGGCCCCGATGATCGTGCCGACGGCGCCTGGGCGTCGCCAGATCAGGCGTCAGTTCGGTTTTCAGGTAGGATCGATCGCCTCCCCGTGATTTCCTCGCCCGACTCGTCGATGACCACCACGTTGCTGTGCGTGATCGCGGCGGCGACGTTCGCGAATTCAAGTCCGATCCGATCACGGACCGGAACACCATCCTTCGTGTCGAAATAGTAAGTTCTCATCAGGATCTACACGTATCCGATTGAAAAGCGCCCGCCCAAAGAAGCTGCCAGCTTGCGGCAGTCGGCAGCTTCAGTGGGCTGCTGTGCGCAGTTGGGGGATCTGCGCGGGCCCAAGCAAAGCGGAATGCTGAGGCGTCGGACTTGATCTGCATCAATCCGAATTGCGATCTTCTGTCGCGTCTTGAGACGCGATCTGTCCCGCTCCATTGCTGATGCAGGCACGAGCGGCCCAATCGACGAGGAGGATGCCGAGAGACCCCAATCACGGAATATGGCGGATATCCTGCGGTTCACGTTCGTCATGGGCTCGATTTCATCGCTATTCGACATTGCGACTTTCACCATTCTCCTGAACCGGCTGGTTCCTGGAATCGATCGCTACACAGATCCTCGTGATCTTTCTGATCCGCTCGCGGCGGCCGCCGTGGCGCGCCAGCCGCCCGCATCGCATCCTGGCATTGGGCTCGCTGGGCGCGCTTGCTTCAGGCATTTTCCTGGCGCTGGGACCGTTCGGTACCTTGTTCGGTTTTGCGGACCTGCCGCCTGTGCTCCTCGGCGCGATTGCTTTGATAACGATCAGCTACCTCGCCATGGCCGAGGCTGGAAAGCATCTTGCGCTCCCAGCCGCCGCACAGCCAAATCGCGCTACGCTGGCGCGACAGCATCCCGCCAGCGATGCCGCACTGAATGGATGACCCACAGACACTACCCATTAGCGGGAGCGCGGATCAGAGTTGATCCGCATCAAAGCCATTCTTCCCCCGAATGCGATCCTTGCACTGGTACGATATGGCTTTGACCACAAATGGATCGATCACGGCAACGGAACGCACAGAGACTTGACGACACGAGCGATAGCAATGCTCGGGCCGCTATAGCCTCTACACCGGCCCCAACATTCAACCAGCTGGTCCGACGCCGCCAGCGTCGAAACGGCCCGACCGTCTCATGGTACGGCCGTCTGCTGATCGTCGGAGCATTGCTGGTCGCCGCCGGCTGGCAGATCTTCCAGCTGCTTCTGACTATCATCACTCTCGACTGAAGGTTCGTTGAACGGATTTCGGGCTCAGCGGGACATCGGGGGCGCGTCCTGCACCAACTCGACTGAACCATACGCGTCAGAGTCCGACTTTCGGAAGTACACCGAGCCCTCTCCCGGAACGCTCACACAATGATGCTTCCTGGAAAATTGTGCGACCTTGGCGGCAGCGACCTCGTTGATCCCAAATAACCGCTCATAATCACGATCGGAAATTCTCAAGACAGCGCCCGCGCCGAGACGATCGAGTCGGGACCGCAACTCGGCAAGAGTGAGGTTTTCATTCATTATTGTTATCAGATCTCTAGATCGAGCTGGACTTCTGCCGCGTGTTGATTCCCAGCAACGTGTAGAGCGGGCAGTACGAGAAGAATGCCGTCGCGATCAGGACGAATCCGAGAGTCCCGGCGACCAGCCATCCTGCTCCAAGCGAGCCGTCCTTCAGCGTATATGCGATCACAGCCAAGCCGATGATGATCCGGGCGTACTGATCAATGAGTCCAACGTTGCGTGTCATGGCAATGCGCCTCCTTTGATGCAGCTCCATTTTTGAACGCATTCCGGCACACGGCCCTTGATCGTGATCAATTCACACGGTGCAGACCACCAAGCAGCGCCAGACCGGGGGGGACACAGCCGATCTAATGCGACATCAGCAGGCAGATTGGGGCGTGCTGCAGCAAGCCGCGCGTCATGCCGCCGAACATCCATTCACCGAGCCGGCTATGCCCATAGCCTCCGGTGACGATGAGGTCGGCGCCTTCGTTCCTTGCCAGCCTGACAAGGTATTCTGCGTCCGGCTCGGCCGTGTGGACCCGAACGTCGAACTGGCAATTGACGCTGTGCCGCTCGAGATAGCTCGCGACATCTCGCAAGCGGCGGGTCGCTGCGTCCTGCTCGTCAGACGTGCAGATTTCGGCGACAGTCACCTTCGAAGCCCGGGTCAGGAAGGGCAGTGCGTCGCGGACCGACAGACGGGCCTCGCGGGTGTCCTTCCAGCCGACGACAATGCGGTCGGCCGACAAGCCAGTCACGCCTTCCGGCACCGACAGCGTGGGACGTCCCATCCGCAGGATGGCCTCAGCCGAGTCGAGGTAATGGAAATTGTCGGACTGGGCTTTCCGGCGCTTGAAGACAACCAGATCTGCCACCCTGGCCTGCTCCGCCAGGAACGCAGTCGGGGATTCCAGCGCCCATCGCCATTCCACTTTATGGCGCTCCCGCCCGGCGATCCTCCTGAACCACTCGCCCTTCGCCGCGAGATCGGCCCGCATCCGCTTGATATCATCCTCGGTGGTCTGCTCGATGATCACGCCTTCGGCGACAAAGGGCGGATCGATGGCGGACGCTGAAACACCGATCATCGATGCATGAAACTTGTCCGCAATGCCTTCGGCGACACGAACCTGTCCCTCGTCCTGCTGCTGAGGGTCAACGTAAACCATGACATTGGCCAAATACATGTGCCTGCTCCACCAAGGTGAAATGATCGTCTATTGTTGGGCATGTCGGCGCTGCCAACGTTGAGCCAGCTCAAGCTTGCCTCGATCCCCGAAACTATTCGTCGGTCGCCTGCCTAATCTGGATCCCGCCCGACGCTGCGAGCCGAGCGCGCCAGCGCCTCATATCCGGCCGCAATCTTCATGAAGTGATCGCGAGTTGCCTGGTCCTGATGTCGTGCAGCCTGGCGCTTCGTCCGCTCGGCGCGGGACGCCCAATATGAAGCGTCGTCCTGAGGCTTTCCGGCACGCGGCTTCTTCTGCGCGACCTCAACGGCATTCTTCGCCGCCTGACGTGGCCGCTGCGCTTCGGTCCCGTGTTGCTGCGACGGCCGCTGCTTGGCATATCCAGAGCACATCATACAAATCTCCCAGTTATCGAAGCACGACAGTTCCGGTCCCTTCCGACAGTTCGCCAACCGCCTCGCGGCGCCGATCGGATCAATCCATCGCCGGCTCGGCAACCACGGCGCGCTCCTGAAACTGGTCGTAAGCCCCGAGCGCGTCAGCGGCGTACATCAGAGATGGTCCACCGCCCATGTAGATCGCCAATCCGAGCGTCTCCTCGAGCTCCTTGCGGCTGACCCCAAGCTTGACCAGGGCCTCGGCGTGGAAGCCGATGCAGCCGTCGCAGTGAGCGGCAACGCCCAGCGCGAGCGCGATCAGTTCCTTTGTCCGTGCATCAAGCGCGCCATTTCTGGTTGCCGCCTGCGCCATGGCCGAGAACGCTCGCATGGTCTCCGGAATACCCTTGCGGAGCTGGTCCAGATTGCTGGAGATGTGCTTGCAGACGTCGGCATAGTCCTTTTGCATACGACCCTCGGTCTTCGAGATTGGAACGGTCCAGGGAAGGGCGGCTCTACCGACGGGGGTGCACCGGCGAACGCCGCCCTTCATCCAACGCAGCCCGGCAACACGATCTGGCCTCTCTGAAGGACGTGCGTGTTCGGCCTGCAAGGACCCGCACTTTGTAACGCAGCAATCACGCGTGACATTGCGCCAGATCAAACCGCGCAGTTTGCCGCTTGCGTCAGATCGACACGTCCCAACCATCAGAAACTAATCTGAACACCACGTTCCAGACCGATCGGAGATATTCAGATGTACGCGCACCAGATCATGGCCCGCAGGGTGCTTTCGACAACGCCGGACAGCACCATCCTCGATGCGGCAAACATCATGCTTCAGCACCGTGTCAGCGGGCTTCCCGTGATCGATCGCGACGGCACGCTCGTCGGCATTATCACCGAAGGCGATTTCCTTCATCGCAGCGAGATCGGCACCGAACGGAAGCGTAACTGGTTGACGACTTTCGTCCTCGGACCAGGAAAATGGGCCGAGGACTACGTATTCGAGCATGGACGCAAGGTCTCGGAGATCATGACACGCACGCCGGTCACCGTAGCCGAGGATGCACCCCTGACAGCGGTCGTCGAACTGATGGAGAAGAACAACGTCAAGCGACTGCCGGTGGTTCGCAGCGGCAAGCTTGTCGGCATCATCACCCGCAGCAACTTGCTGCGAACGGTGGCGAGCCTTGCACGCGACGTACCCGCTCCGACGGAGAACGACGACCAGATCCGGCGGCACATTCTGGACGAGATCGAACGGAACGCCTGGTGCCCGTTGGGACTGAGCGTCATCGTCCGAGACGGCATCGTTCACTTGAGCGGCGTGATCACCGAAAGCAGATTTCGCAAGGCCGCGATCGTCGCCGCCGAGAACGTCCCCGGGGTCCTCCAGGTGCATGATCATCTCTGCTGGGGCGATAGTTTCTCGGGCTACTATTTGAAATCTCCTGAAGATCAGGAGCTTGAGGAGAAGCAGACTCGCTGAAAGCGACTCGGCGAGGAACGTCTCATGTGCTTCGGGAACCACGATCACCTCTGCTTCGTGGATACCTATACCGGCTTCTACGTCGAATCTCCCGAGGACATGAAGGCTGCGAGCTGAAGCGACCGGATCGTCTGGCTCTCTTTCGCGGGCCGCCTAGAGATCGAACACGTCACCCAGACCCGGCAGCTCGACCCGCTGGCCCGGCAAAAGCGTAGCGAGCGCCTGCATTACGGGCTCTTCGCCATGGACCAGGAACGTTGCCTCGCATCCCTCGACCGCGCTTCGCCATGCGAGCAGCTCCTGCTGGTCCGCATGAGCCGAAAATCCGTTGATCGTGTAGATCGTGCTGCGAACCGCAATGTCTTCGCCGAACAGCCGCACGGACTTGGCCCCATCGATGATCTGCCGCGCAATCGTTCCCGAGGCGGCGTATCCGACAAATACGACCGCCGATTCCTTGCGCCAGATATTGTGCCGGAGATGATGGCGAATTCTGCCGCCCGTGCACATGCCGGACCCGGCCATGATGACGGCACCGCCGGTTACCCTGTTGATGGCGACTGAATCGGCGCTCTCGCGGACGAGATGCAGGTTTGCCGGTTGCAGTGGATCCCGCCCATCCCGAAACATGGAAGCGGCCTCGGAGCTGAGACATTCGGAATGCCGCTTGAATATCTCGGTCGCCGAGATCGCCATCGGCGAATCCAGGAAGATTTGCATCGCCGGCGGCAGCCTGCTGCGCTCCACCCCCTGGCGCAGCACATAGAGGATCTCCTGGGCGCGCTCGAGCGCGAAAGTCGGGATGATGACGTTACCGCCACGCGCCAGCGTGCTGCTGATCGCGCCGTAAAGTTCCTCGATGGAGTCTTTCAGCGACCGATGGCGCCTGTCTCCGTACGTCGATTCCATGACGACAATGTCGGCGCTAGCGGGGGGACTGGGGAGCCGCAGCAGCGGGCGACCGGCGTTGCCAAGATCGCCCGAGAACAGGACCGAACGCGCGCGGCCGTACTCGGCGGCCTCGATCAGGATGCTCGCAGAGCCCAGGATATGGCCGGCATCGAAGAAGGTCGCTCGAAGTCCCTCTGCGAGCTGCAGCGGTTGTCCATATTCAGCCGTCCTTCCAAACCGGTCGAAGCAATCGAGTGCATCGACAACGGTGTAGAGCGGCGACGGTATATCCTCTTCGCCGCGCCTGCGCCATTGACGGGCTCTCCGCTGTGCGTCTTCCTCCTGAAGATGCGCGGCATCGACCAGCACGAGGCGGGCCAGCTCGCGACTGGCCGCAGTCGTGATCACTTCACCCCTGAACCCTCGCTTGGCGAGCAATGGAATCCTGCCGCAGTGATCGAGATGAGCATGGGTTAGCAGAAGATAGTCGATGGTCGCGGGATCGAACCCGAAGGCGGCAATATTCTCTTCTGCTGGATCGCGGCCTCCCTGAAAAAGACCGCAATCGATCAGAATGCGTCGGTTCAGGCATTCGATCAGGTGACAGGATCCGGTCACCGCTCGATCGGCGCCATGAAAGGATAACTTCACGATCCGACCTCTTGACTGATCGACTTGCCCCGTGAGGCGACTTCTCCAACCGGAAGCAGCGGCTGGCCGGCCACCTCGTACCACCGCAGGATACTCTGCCAGGCTTGCTCGGCGGTCTCTGCAAACCAAAACAGGTTCCTGTCTTCCGGATCGATGACCCCCTCCTCGACAAGGAAGTCCGGATCAAACGCGCGACGCCAATACGACTCGCCAACCAGCACGACCGGCACCGGCGCAATCTTTCGGGTTTGCGCCAACGACAACACTTCGAACAGCTCGTCCATCGTGCCAAAGCCACCCGGGAATGCCACCAGCGCCCGCGCACGCATCAGGAGATGCAACTTCCGCATCGCAAAATAGTGGAACCTGAAGCAGAGCTCGGGCGTGACATACGGGTTAGGGCACTGCTCCTTCGGAAGGGTGATGTTCAGTCCAATCGACTGGGCCCCGACGTCGTGCGCCCCCCGGTTCGCGGCTTCCATGATGCCCGGGCCGCCGCCGGTCATGATCATGAGGCGGCCGCCGATGGCCTTTTCACTTGAGGCACCGACGATTTGTCCGAACTCGCGCGCGATTCTGTAATACTTGCTCTTCGCCGCAAGGCTCCGTGCCGTCTTGAGACGGCGCTGCAAGCCGTCATCGTCGGGATTCAACGCGAGCGCATCAGCTATCGAGGCGACGGCCCGGCGCGCCGCCTGTGCTTCGCAAATGCGAGTGCTGCCAAAGACAACGATCGTATGAGCGATCTGATGCTCCCGGAGCAGGGTCTCCGTCTTGAGGAAATCAAGTTGGAGGCGAACGCCGCGCGTGGCTTCACTCTGCAGGAAATCTTCGTCCTGATCCGCCTCCTGATAGCTTGGCGATTGCAGGATGCTGCGCAGAATGCCAGGCGCGCGGCTGTCCTCTTCGGCGCCCTTGGGCTGCCCACCCGGAAGCACCGCAGCCCTGTCGACACGGTGAGCCGGTTTCGTGCCCGGACGAATCGATGGCAGATCGTCAGCCATGCGCCGGCATGCCGTCCGCCTCGGAGGATGTGAGCGCCGCATCGAACTTCAGGGCCTCACGAACCTCGTCGTCTTCCAACGCATCCAGTAGCCAGCGGCGATCGGCCGGCTTCCCGCAACCAATATCTGGTCCATATTTCACAGGTTGCTCGACGGCCGGCAACGTCATTCGGTCAGTCATGGCGAACCTCGTCAGCATTCGATGGCTATTGCCTACTATCCGCGATCGACTGCACGGATGCCTTGAGCAAGGTCAATTCAGCGGTAGCTTTCTTTGATGGTAAGGCGCGGAATTGAGCCACTTTCTCGCTGTTGTTGCACTCGATCAGAGGCGCGCGCTCGGATCAATCGCACGCTCTACAATTGCCCGCCGCGGCTTCCGCGTCAGTCGCCCTCGGATCGCGCGAGTATTCGCTCAAGCGCGGTGATCAGCTGCACACGTCCAACGATGCCGACGACCCGCGCATCCCGGAGAACCATGACTTGCGATATCTGATGCTTGTCCATTTCGGAAACGATCTCGTCCACAGTCGCGCATTCATCGACGCAAACGGGCTTGTGGCTCATCACAGCGTCGACGCTCAGGGCCCGAGTCCGCTCGCGGAGCAGCCGCCCCTCCTCTCTGCTCAGCAGCCATTCGAGCCAGAAGCCCTCTGGCCAATGCACGCCGAGTTCGCGACGGTGAAGGAAGTCCCCTTCGGAGATAACACCGACCAGCGCCCCTGAGCCATCGAGCACGGGCAAGCCGCGCTGGCCAGTTTCCAGCAATAGACGAACGGCATCGAGCAATGGCGCGCCGGGTTTGATCGTCGCGAAGGACGTGCTCATGACATCCAAAGCCAACATGGCAAACTCCTCAGAGCTTGGTGTACGCGATGATCTGCCAGCATCGATCAAAAATAGAAGGCCAGGCTGATCTGGATCAATAAGCCGTGCAGCTTTTGTAACCGCTGGTTTCGCCGCAGGATCATTCTGTCAGCTGATATGGGAATCGCCGTCGAGGATGGGGCCTCTACCCCTGATTGCCCACATCGAAAGCTACTCGCAAAAGCTCGCGGCCGTTGCGCCCTCTGCCGACTGCAGCCATGTAAGCTCGAAATCGGGAGAGAGGGCGGCATGTCACGGAGAATTTGACCCAGATCAAGCTATTAGACCAAGATCTAGGCCAATCCCGCCTCGGGAGCACACGGATCGAGCCATGAGCGAAAACTCTCTATTTGCTTTCGTTCTCACGGTCACGCTCATCGAACTGACACCGGGACCTAACATGGGCTATCTCGCGGTGCTGGCCGCGTCGGCTGGTCGCAGAGCCGGTCTTGCCGCAACAGCCGGTGTCGCCTTCGGCTTGTTAGGAACTGGGATCGCATCGTCGCTCGGTCTTGCAGCTATCGTGGCTGCCTCCAACCCGCTTTACGAAGCCCTTCGCTGGGGTGGCGCGCTCTACCTGCTTTGGCTTGCCTGGCAAGGATGGCGCGATGCGCCGCAAGAGATCGCCAAACCTATCGAAGCGACGGCGAACACCAAATTCTTTCTCAGGGGCTTGATTACCAATCTACTCAATCCCAAGGCCGGTGTTTTCTATCTATCGATTTTTCCAACCTTCATCGATGAAGCACGGCCATTGCTTCCGCAGACTGCGATTTTGCTGACGGCGTACGTTACCATAGCGACCATAATTCATTCGGCTGTCGTGATTTCAGCAAACGCTATCCGGCCAAGCATCGAAAAACGGGCAAACACAATGCTCATCAGGCGGATAATGTCGGTATTGCTGGCCGCTGTCGCAATCTGGCTGTTCTATACGACGAGACGGACTTAGTCTCGAACTCGCCCTTGGGACACTGTCGGCCGCGCAGGGCCTATCGTGTGGGCGACGCAAGCGCTTCCACAATATGCTTTTCAATTTCCCCGACGGGACGCTTGGTCAGATCCTTGGAAATCTCCGCAATGATGTGGCGTCTGACATCGGGAGCGAGTGTCGCTCGAAGCTGTGCCAGAGTACGCGGTGCAGCGACGATGACAAGCACAGTCGCTCTTCCACTCCGGACCATGGTCTCCGCAGCCCGCGCAACCCGCCTTGTGAACCGATACTCCTCGAGTCGTGCCAGTCCGTCGGTTCGACGGCTCCTCGCTGACTGGAGACGATCCCCTTGACGAAGTGTCCCGGGGGGTCCGTGCCTTGCAGATGCGCCGCCGGGTTCTGATCTTCGAAGACAGCCTCCGCCTTCAGGTTTGGGAACCGATCGTCGCCTTCGTTGCGGAGCAACAACGCCTTGCGCCCGTCTCCGAAAAACACGAGCGCGTTCACTGGAATTCCCGCCATCTCGACATCCTCCGCTTCAACGGGTCCTCTCTAGGGCCAGGGAACTCCAGATCGATTGATCGGGGTCAAATCACGCATGCGCGCGATCCCGCAGGATGTGACATCTTCCCCGTCTACGGAGAGCACGATCATGCAAGCGCGCGACGTCATGGTGTCCCCCGTCATCACAGTGGACTCCAACGCAACGGTGCAGCGGGTTGCTTCTCTGCTGCTCCAGCACCGCATCAGCGCCGTTCCCGTTGTGGGCAAAGACAGCGAACTCGTCGGAATCGTCACGGAAGGCGACTTGATGCACCGGACTGAAGCAGGCACCGAGCGCCCGTATTCGTGGTGGCTGCGGCTTCTGGTCGGGGACGCGCAAATGGCGTCCGACTACGTGAAATCCCATGCTGTCAAGATCGCAGACATCATGACCCGAAAGGTCGTGACCGCGACGCCGGACACGCCTCTGCATGAAATTGCGATGCTGCTCGAGAAACATGGCATCAAGCGTGTCCCCATCGTCGATGAAGCCGGCCGCCTCCTCGGCATCGTCAGCCGGGCCAACCTGCTCCAGGCTGTTGCGAGCGCCCGGCCGAAGCTGGAGATATCACCGGCCGATTCCGCCATCAGGAAGAAATTGCTCGGCGAGCTTCGCGAGCAACCATGGGCACACACCTTCAATCTGACCGCGACGGTGCAGAACGGCGTCGTCGACCTGTGGGGATATGCACCATCCGCCGCAGAGCGCGTGGCGATCCGGATTGCCGCCGAAGCAATCCCCGGTGTCGTTGCTGTGAACGATCATCTCCTGGAAACGCCGATCATGGTTTACTGATCCCGGTGCACGATCATTGAGCGGCCACCATTCAGCCTGCTAATCAAATCGGTCGCGCCTCAAGACGATCCGCGATCCCGCGGAACGCCTAGTTCATTCTGATGTAGAGACGATCGATGGCATCCGAAGGAATCGCCAGACCAAAGGCGCGCTCGGATTCAGTCTCACCGGTGCTGGCGGCAACAATGCCGATCACTTCGCCCCGCAGATTGAACAGCGGCCCGCCTGAACTGCCGCGATCCAGCAGGGCGTCGGTCTGAATGAGATCCTGGCAAGGGATGCCAGGCCACGAACGATGCAGAGCGCTGACGATGCCGAAGCTAATGCTTTGAGTGAGCCCCGAGGAGCCGCCGACCGCAAGGACGAAATCCCCGGGCTCTGCGTCGATCGATCGACCGATGCGGGCCGCGGTCAGGCCGGAGGCCGAAATCCTCAGCATCGCCAGGTCGTATCGCTCGTCGGCCACCACGAACCTGGCGTCAAGCTGCCGCCCGTCCGGCAATCGAACCGCAAGTGTCTTGGCGCCGCTGACCAGATGATTGCTCGTCACGATCAATCCGGATTCCGCCCTGATGATGACGCCCGCGCCATACGCATCCTTCATAGTGCGAGGCGGTTCATTGGGAAGCTCGGGAGCAGAGTCCATTGACCGGGGGGCTGCCGAAGTCTCCGTGCTGGCCTTTATGCCGACGACACTTTGGATGACCTTCCCGACCAGAGGCGCAAGTGTTTGCACATCCCGGATTTCTCCTGCTTGCACCGGTCCGGCCCAGAGCAAGAGCATCCACGCGATGACGGTCATAGATGACGACAGGCGGTCGGACCACTTCCGCGTCGACTTGCGGCAGGGTCTTTTCGGGTTCATCTCGCGCCCGCCCCGCCTATTCGGCTGCGGCGATCGGCAGCACGCCGGGCCGCTCCGCCGCGATGATAGCCCTCCACAATGCAGCGATACTGCTCTGGGTGGTTGGCAGAATCGAGCAATGCCCTGCGGCATCAAAATCACAGAATCGCGCAGCAGGCTTGTCGCACATCTCGGCGAAAGCTCGATTGATGAGGTCGAGGCATTCGAGGAGCTTGCCGATGTTCTCCAAACCAGCACGACGCTGAAGATCGAGGAGACGAAACGTCACGACCGGCGGCTCGCCGAAGGAGATCTCTGGATGGGCGAGCCCGAAGAACACTTCGACAGCAGATGGCGCCTGCCTAATTCGATTGAGAAGGTTAGCTGCCTGAGCTTCCGTGCAAGCAACCAGGCGAGGCGGCGACGCTCCGGGTGTCGGCCTTGGACCGAGAGCCGCCGATATCTGCTGCTCAAGCCAGAGGCGAACGGGGGCCGGTGCGCTCCGAATTTGCTCGGCATCAAGCATTATGCTGGTCATCGTTGATCCTCCACTTTCCATATGACCACTAGCGACTTTGCTCGCAGCGGCCTTTGACGAGGATCAATGTTGGAGCCGGTCGCTTTCATGCGCGCAGGCTGCGCTCATTCATTACGGCAGATCACGTCGCCGCGACCGAGGCGCGACAGCGGCATGGTCGTCCCGAACGCCATCGTGGCCGTTACTTCTGCTGGATGCGGTTCAGGTAATCGATAACGGCGAGGATGCGTGTTCGCACGACGACTTCCCGCAAGTCCCGCGACGGATCGAGCGCGTCGTAGGTCGGATCAATAGTGTGAGGCACGCTCTTGACGGGATTGAATCGTTCCCCCCAGATCGGCATTTCATGAGTGCCGTGCGCGGAAATTGTTCTCCGCCCATCTACGGCTTCATAAACAGCGGATATAGGAAAGACCCCGTTGTTGTTCTTGGCCAAGGCCGTCAAATCGGCAGGCGGCACCTTCAGCTGCTCAGCAACAGGTCCCTTACCCTTTCCATCTACGCCATGACAACTTGCGCACGACGCTTGAAATTCCGCCTTACCAACATCGGCATCTTCAGCGTAAGCGGCCGCGGCGAAACCGGCGGTCAGACCGGCAATCATGAAAGACTTCAGGCCACATATAATCATATCGTGCCCCCGTTTTCGGATAAGCTCATTTAGCAGTGTTGGTTTGCCCTCGGTACGACGCGAGTCGATGCATCGCGCCCTCCCAGTCTAACGGCGCGGTGCCGCTCGGGCCAGACCAAACAAACATAGACTCTCCACCTCTATCCCCACGCTCAGCCGGAAGCGGCAAGGTAGCTTCGATATGGTGGAGGCGTCGGGTTTGAGCTCGGACCTTGGCTAACCGCTAACTCTCGCTCTCTCAAGCATCGAGCGCTTCCAAGAGCGAGCTTGCTACCTTGTCAATCGATTGCAGACCATTGACGCTCTTCAGAAGTCCTTGCTCACGGTAATAGTCAGCGAGCGGTCTGGTTTGCCCGCGATACTCCGCTAGGCGCACTCTCAGTGCAGCTTCGGTATCATCCGAGCGCGCATAGCCGTTGGACCTTGCTTCGTTCGCGCGGTTGAGGATGCGGCTCAGCAGAGCGGCTTCGTCGACGTCCAATTCCAGCACGCGGTCAATTCGAAGATCGGCCGCCCGCAAAATATCGTCGAGCGCTGCTGCCTGAGCAATGGTCCGGGGAAAGCCGTCCAAGATAAACCCGGATTTCGCATCAGGCCGCGATATGCGCTCGGCAACGATGGCCACGACAAGATCATCGGGAACAAGTTCGCCGCGCTCCATTGTCGCCTTTACCTTTGTCCCGATTGGCGTTCCTTCGGATACGGCCGCTCGCAACATATCGCCGGTCGACAGTTGAGGAATGTCCAGGCGCTTGGCAAGACGGGCCGCCTGAGTCCCTTTCCCGGATCCAGGAGCCCCCAACAGAACTAATCTCACAGCGTTGTCTCCATAGGTTAAAGCATCGGGCGTGCCGTTGGTACGATACGGTCGCTTTCTTACGCCTACGCGCCCTTCTTGTTCTGCCGGTTCTGCACGAGGTCGTCGACGACGGCCGGATCGGCCAAGGTCGAGGTGTCGCCGAGGCTCGACGGTTCGTCCTCGGCGATCTTGCGCAGGATGCGGCGCATGATCTTGCCGGAGCGCGTCTTCGGCAGGCCGGGCGCGAATTGGATGAGGTCCGGCGACGCGATCGGGCCGATGTCCTTGCGGACCCAGGCGACGAGTTCCTTGCGCAGGGCCTCGGTCGGCTCGGTGCCCTTCATCAGCGTGACATAGGCGTAGATGCCCTGGCCCTTGATGTCGTGCGGGTAGCCGACCACGGCGGCTTCCGACACCGCCTCATGCGCGACCAGCGAGCTCTCGACCTCGGCGGTGCCCATGCGGTGGCCGGAGACGTTGATGACGTCGTCGACGCGGCCGGTGATCCAGTAATAGCCGTCGGCATCGCGCCGGCAGCCGTCGCCGGTGAAGTACTTGTTCTTGTAGGTCGAGAAATAGGTCTGCTCGAACCGCGCATGGTCGCCATAGACCGTGCGCATCTGGCCCGGCCATGATTTGGTCAGGCAGAGATTGCCCGAGGTCTCGCCGTCCAGCGTCTTGCCGTCGGCATCGACGATCTCCGGTACCACGCCGAAGAACGGCCGCGTCGCCGATCCCGGCTTCAGCTTGGTCGCGCCGGGCAGCGGCGTGATCAGGATGCCGCCGGTCTCGGTCTGCCACCAGGTGTCGACGATCGGGCAGCGATCGTCGCCGACCACGCGGTAGTACCACTCCCAGGCTTCGGGATTGATCGGCTCGCCGACCGAGCCGAGCAGGCGCAGCGATTTGCGCGAGGTCTTCTTCACCGGCTCGTCGCCGCCCTGCATCAGCGCGCGGATCGCGGTCGGCGCGGTGTAGAAGATGTTGACCTTGTGCTTGTCGACCACGTTCCAGAAACGCGAATTGTCCGGGTAGTTCGGCACACCCTCGAACATCAGCGTGGTCGCGCCGTTGGCGAGCGGTCCGTAGAGGATGTAGCTGTGGCCGGTGACCCAGCCGACGTCGGCGGTGCACCAGTAGATGTCGCCGTCGTGATAGTCGAAGACGTATTGATGCGTCATCGACGCGAACACGAGATAGCCGCCCGAGGTGTGCAGCACACCCTTCGGCGTGCCGGTCGAACCCGAGGTGTAGAGGATGAACAGCGGGTCCTCGGCATGCATGTGCTCGGCCGGGCATTCCGTCGTCACCATCTCGGCCGCCTCGTGATACCAGAGGTCGCGCGTCGGGTTCATGTCGATCGCACCACCGGTCCGCTTCACCACCACGACCCAATCGACGCCGCCGGTTTTGGCGATCGCGGCATCGACATTGGCCTTCAGCGGCACCTTCTTGCCGCCGCGCAGGCCTTCGTCGGCGGTGATGACCACCTTCGAGTCGCAGTCCTTGATGCGCTGGGCGAGGCTGTCCGGCGAGAAGCCGCCGAACACCACCGAGTGGATCGCGCCGATCCGCGCGCACGCCAGCATGGCGTAGGCCGCTTCCGGAATCATCGGCAGATAGATCGTGACGCGGTCACCCTTCTTGACGTTCCGCGTGCGCAGGATGTTGGCCATCTTGCAGACTTCGTCGTGCAGCTGGCGGTAGGTGATGTGCTTGGATTCGGAAGGGTTGTCGCCCTCCCAGATGATCGCGGTCTGGTCGCCGCGCTTCTCGAGATGGCGGTCGATGCAATTCCAGGCGACGTTCAGCACGCCATCCTCGAACCATTTGATCGAGATGTTGCCGGGCGCAAAGGAGACGTTCTCGACCTTGGTGAAGGGCTTGATCCAGTCGATCCGCTTGCCGTGCTCGCCCCAGAAGCCGTTGGGGTCCTTGACCGAGCGCGCGTACATCTCGCGATATTTGGCGTCATCGATATAGGCGCGCTTGGCCCAGTCGGCCGACACGTCATAACTCGCTTTCGGCGAACCAGCATTTACGAACTTCGCATCCATAGCAATTCCTCCGAGATTTTCTTCTGTGTGACGCCATTACCCACAACACCAGGGAAGTTGGCTCTCTCTTCTCGGAGGCGCTGCGGTCCGCACGCGGCCAACTGGTTGCTTTGTCCAACTCCCACTCCTACGCCATATATGATCATGTGATTGATGCCGGGTTGATCTCCATCAAGAAACGCCTCTCTGCAGCTTGCTTTCCAGACACCGCATCAGAGATATCTTCGCGCTCAAGGCCGGCAGATCAATGCACGTACGCGACATTTGATCTGCATCAAGACCCCTCTTTTTCGATCGTACATATTCACATTGCTTCAACAGCGACTGTTGTGCGTCCGCCCGCCTCAGGCCCGCACGTGCCTGACGTTGAATACGCTGGAAATGAACGCCGCTCCGCGCGGCCAGACGTTCTTCCACTTATTGCTGAGGGAACCCAAACATTGAGCACCTACGAAAAAATTGAGCAGGACCCAAACTATCAAGAACTAGTTCGCCGGCGTTCGTCGCTGGGCTGGACGCTATCGGCGATCATGCTGATCGTATATTTCGGCTTCATCCTGCTCGTCGCCTACGCGCCACACTTCCTTGGCACACCGATGGGGACAGGCGTCACAACCATTGGCATTCCGATCGGGCTATTGGTCATCGTTTCGGCATTCCTGCTGACGGGCATCTACGTCAGCAAAGCGAACTCAAAATACGACCCTCTGATCCGCAAGATTGTTGGAGCGCGCCGCCAATGAAGAAGATACCCCACCTGTTGGTGACGCTGTTCATTTGCATTCCTTCGGTCGCACTTGCGGCCGGGACGATCGATGGCGGCACCAAGCAAGCGGTCAATTGGTCCGCTATTGGCATGTTCATCGGGTTTGTATCTCTGACGCTTGTGATAACCTACTGGGCATCGAAACGGACGGTATCGGCCGCGGATTTCTACTCGGCAGGTGGAGGCATCTCGGCCGGCCAGAATGGACTTGCGATCGCCGGCGACTACATGTCGGCAGCATCGTTCCTGGGCATCTCCGGTCTTGTCTACACCTCAGGGTATGATGGCCTGATCTACTCGGTCGGCTGGCTTGTTGGCTGGCCCGTTGTCACATTCCTGATTGCCGAGCAACTCCGCAATCTCGGCAAGTTCACATTCGCCGATGTCGCTTCATTCCGGCTCGGCCAGACGCGGATACGCATCCTGGCCGCGTGCGGCTCGCTGGTGACTGTCGCTTTCTATCTGATCGCGCAGATGGTCGGCGCCGGCAAGCTGATCCAACTGCTTTTCGGCTTGGACTATTGGATTGCCGTCATCCTGGTGGGTGGCCTTATGATGGTCTACGTGACCTTTGGCGGCATGAAAGCCACGACCTGGGTGCAAATCATTAAGGCTGTGCTGTTGCTGTTCGGCGCGACGTTCATGGCAGGCGCCGTGCTTTACAAATTCGGGTTCAGCCCGGAAGCACTGTTCGCCAAGGCGACCGAAGTACACCCCAAAAAGCTCGCGATCATGGAGCCCGGCAGCCTGATCTCAAATCCGCTATCGGCCATTTCGCTCGGCTTGGCCCTTATGTTCGGCACCGCCGGTCTGCCACACATCCTCATGCGTTTCTTCACCGTGAAAGACGCGCAGGCCGCACGCAAGTCCGTATTCTATGCAACAGGCTTCATTGGCTACTTCTACATCTTGACCTTCATCATCGGATTCGGCGCCATCACGCTCGTCTCGACCGATCTGGCGTTCCTCGACGCAGGGATTCTCGAGAAGACCAAAAGCGGGATCGCCGCGATCAAAGGCGGGTCGAACATGGCCGCGATCCATCTGGCCGACGCAGTAGGTGGCAATCTGTTCCTCGGCTTCATTTCGGCCGTCGCGTTTGCCACGATCCTGGCCGTCGTTTCTGGCTTGGCGCTCGCGGGAGCGTCCTCCATCAGCCACGATATCTACGCCATGGTAATCAAGGGAGGACATGCCAATGAACAGGACGAAGTTCGTGTCTCGAAGATCGCGACTCTGTTCCTGGGTGTGCTCGCGATCATACTTGGTATTATCTTCGAAAACCAAAACGTCGCTTTCATGGTTGGTCTTGCCTTCGCCATCGCAGCGTCCTGCAACTTCCCGGTGCTGGTGATGTCGATCTTCTGGAAGAACCTTACCACGAGAGGCGCCTTGATTGGTGGCCTGCTCGGCCTGATCAGCGCCGTCGTCGGCGTCATTCTGTCGCCGGCAGTATGGGAGGTGACCCTCGGCTTTGCAAAGGGATCGGCCCCCATCAAACTGGACAACCCTGCCCTGTTCTCGATGACAATCGCATTCGTGTCCATCTGGCTGATCTCGGTCCTGGACCGGAGCGCGCGTGCCGCCAAGGACCGCGACGGCTTCGACGCGCAGTTCGTGCGGAGCCAGACCGGCATCGGAGCAGCAAGCGCCACCAGTCATTGAAACTTGCGCTTTGTGGAACCAATAGGCACAACGGCGAATGCCCAAGGCTTTTGATGCCACAAATCCACCGTTCGATCGTCTGACGCCGCATGAAGTGGAGATGCTTCGTGCGGCGCTGGACGTCGTCTACTTTCGACCCGGTGAATCGGTCATCGACCAAGGCAGCCCCTCGCAGGCCCTCTTCGTCGTCATCAAAGGCACGATAGAGGAGCGCGACGGGACCGATCTGCTGGCCCTGCTCGGCCCGAAGGACAGCTTCGACAGCCGTGCCCTCGTGCACGGCAAAAGCGGACATGCCTTCCGCGCCCGCGACGAAACGCTATGCTACTCCGCTCCGCGATCTACGGTGCTCGACCTGATCCAGAATAATCCGAGATTTGCCTCGTTCTTCTACCACGATATCGCGCGCAAACTGGATGAGTTCGTCAGGGACCAGGATGAACAGCGGCACGGATCGATGATGCGCGCTCGCATTTCCGAGCTTTTTCTGCACCCTGCCGCCTCCGTCGAAGCCGACGACACCGTGGAAACGGCAGGCCGCAAGATGCAAGAGATCAACAGCAACGCATTGTTTGTCCGGGACGGCCAACGGACCGGCATCATCACGGGCATGAACCTGTCAAAAGCCGTTGTGTTACGGCGCCAGTCTATTCAAACATCCGTTCGCAATCTGGCGCACTTCGACCTGGTTACGCTGCGGCCCGACGATTTCGTGTCGTCAGCGCTTGTGCTCATGACCAAGCTCAACAAGCGCCGCGTGGCCATTCGCGACGACGAGCGTTTCGTCGGCATCCTGGAGGACATCGATGTCCTGGGCTTCCTCGCCGGTAGCGCTCAGGTCATCGCCGGACGTATTGAGCGCGCTGCGAACCAAGACGACCTGGCGGCTGCCGCCCGCCAAACGGCGGCCCAGGTGCGGACCCTGCGGCGCCAAGGGATCGGCGTCGAGCTGATCGGCGAAATCGTCTCCGATTTGAATCAGCGTCTGCTTTCCAGATTGTTCGATCTCGTGGCGCCGAGCGAGATTCGCACAGGCGGGTGCCTGATGGTCATGGGAAGCGAGGGTCGGGGCGAGCAGACCGCCCGCACGGATCAAGACAACGGCCTCATTCTGTCAGAGGCAATCGAACAAGCGGAGCTTGATAAGTTTCGCACTGCATTCTCCGGCGCGCTGTCCGACTTTGGCTTTCCTCCCTGCCCCGGACACGTGATGGTGAACAATCCAGCATGGTCTAAACCACTGCCCGATTACATCGCCGACATTCGCAATTGGCTCGCATTGCCCGACGATGCCGCTCATCTGAACGTCGCCATACTTTTCGACGCACGGTGCGTTGCCGGCGACGCGATGCTCCTGGCCGAAGCGAAGACTATGCTGATCGAGACGGCACGCGGCGAACAAGCGTTCCTCGCGCATTTCGCGCGGGCCATAGACCTCTTCGCGACGCCGATTGGCCTATTCAAGAACTTGATCACCTCTGCGGGCAATGGCGACGCCATCGACCTGAAGAAAGGCGGTCTATTTCCGATTGTGCATGGCGTTCGCAGCCTTGCTCTCGAGCATGGGTTGATGGAAACCGCGACTGACAAGCGGATCGATCGTCTATGCGGCATGGGCGTCTTGCACGCCGAATTCGCCCGCGAGCTTCACCAAGCTTTCAATTTCATGCTGATGCTGCGGCTCGACGGACAACTGGCGGAGTCAGCCGGTGCCACAGGCACACTGGTGCGACCATCATCATTGTCGAGCATGGAGCGTGACCTCCTGCGTGACGCATTCTATGTCGTCAAGAAGTTCCGCGAGTTCATTCGCCATCACTTCAATCTCGGTGTCTTCTGACGTGATTCCGCGCGCGATCAAACGCCTGTTTCACCAAGCTTCGATCGGCGACCAGTCATATCGATTCATGTTCAAGCACGGTCCCGCGGACGAAGTTGTCGCCATCGATTGCGAGACCACGGGGCTAAACGTACGTACGGACGACATCATCAGCATCGGCGCCATCAAGATCAGAGGCAACCGCATTCTGACAAGTGAGCGCTTCGAGGGGTTCGTACGCCCCGATGCAAGCATACGAACGGATGCGATCAAGATACACCGCCTGCGTCAGGTCGATGTTGAGCATCAAGTTCCGATCCGGAAGCTGTTGCCTGACTTCCTGTATTTCGTCGGCGGGCGGCCGCTTGTCGGGTACTACGTCGATTTCGACATCGCGATGCTGGACAAATATATTCTTCCGTTTATTGGAATCGAACTGCCAAATCCGCGCATCGAAATCTCCAGCCTCTACTACGAGCGGAAGTACGGCGATGCACCCCCTAACATCTCGATCGATCTTTCGTTCTCCGCAATTCTCGCGGACCTCGAACTCCCTTCGCTTCCTCAACATGAAGCGTTCAACGACGCCTTAATGACCGCGATGATGTACGTCACCCTGTGTGACAAGAAGAAGAGAGGAATGCGGATTCCACGGTCGAACAATCAGACCGGCTTCGATCTGACCGGCGGTTAAAGACGATTACAGATTCACTCAGATGACATCCTATGGTCGCAAGGAGCATTCGCCCCTAAGCGACCATCTTGGCTGCAATGTTCTTTTTGCGCCGCATCATGCCATTTCAAACGGATGAATTTGCTCTGATCCAGCGCTATCGCGCCGTTAGGCGGCAGCACCATGAATGCGGCTACGCTGCCGTGTGCGATGGCATCTTATATTGCGATTGAGGAGCTGAGATTCGTTTGCAAGCCGGTTCAACGCGAACCTACCCGGTACAGCGTCATTCACAATTTCGAAGCACTCCTCCCGCCGACGCATGGCGAGCAAGTAGGCGATCTCGCCAGGGCGCATGACATCATGGCCGCACTCGGCCACACCACGTTGGCGGAAGCCGAGCGCTACACCCGCGAGGCTGATCGGCGTCGTGGCGGCAAGCGTGTGGTGACACGCCTCAACGAACATAGGTTGAACAGGGTTTCCCAAACCGCATCTGATGATTTGGGAAAGGAGGAAAAAATCAGGGAAAAACAATGCCGTAATTTCCCGATTGGCGCTCCCTAGGGGAATCGAACCCCTGTTTCAGCCTTGAGAGGGCCGCGTCCTAACCGCTAGACGAAGGGAGCGTTGAGGGGAAGGCAATAGCCTTGAAATCGGCCTGCCGCAAGATGGCTTGTGCGCTGCGGCAGGGATTTTGTCATCCATGCTTACCATGCCGTGCCGGCGATTTCGGCACCGGAGCGGCCCCGGAACGCCCCCTGCGCCCTGCGGGGCTTCAGCGCACGGACCAGCGATGCGGCCGCGCCGTGCGCATGATGGCCACCTGCGGATGTCATGTCTGCATCGTGCACGGCCCTGCTTTCGCCAAACGGAAATGCAAAACACCTGGCTGTGAAGTCACCCGACGGCCTGCCTCTGCTAACATCGCAGCTCTTCACCATGCTGCGCCGGGCAAGGCGCTCGAGACGCGAGAGGAGTGCTTGGAACAAAGCGCAAGCCCGCAGGCACGATAATTTGGCTCACGAATATCTTGGCAAAAACAAACATCAACGCGGCCGCAGGCCATGGAAGACGTTCCGCCCTGCCCGCACCGGTCAATAGCTTAAGCAGAGCGAGGACAGACCATGATCAAACTAAAAATCAACGGCCAGGAACAGAATTGGGACGGCGACCCGGATCTTTCGCTGCTCTGGTATCTCCGTGACGAAGCAGGGCTCACGGGCACCAAGTTCGGCTGCGGCCAGGCGCTGTGCGGCGCCTGCACCGTGATCATCGACAAGGAGGCGGTGCGCGCCTGCATCACCTCGGTCTCCGACGTCGCCGGCCGCGAGGTCACCACCATCGAGGGGCTGCACCCGACCGGCGACCATCCGGTGCAGAAGGCGTGGCGCCAGGTCAATGTTCCGCAGTGCGGCTATTGCCAGGCCGGCCAGATCATGCAGGCCGCGGCGCTGCTGGACCAGAACCCGAAGCCCAACCACGACCAGATCCGCGAAGCCATGTCGGGCAACATCTGCCGCTGCGGCTGCTACCAGCGGATCGAGAATGCCGTCCATCTCGCATCGACGGGAGTGTGACATGAACATCCGCACCAACATACCCACCAATTCTCGCAAGCTCCGCGGCTTCGAGAAGCACGTGAAGGTCGAGAACCTTTCGCGCCGCAGCATCCTCAAGGGTCTCGGCATCGCCGGCTCTTTCGTGCTCGCCGCGCCCGTGATGACGCGCCAGGCGTTCGCCTATGAGACCGGCGCCGGCAAGATGCCGCACGGCGTCGTGGTCGACCCGCGCGTGTTCGTCGCGATCGCCCCCGATGGCGTCGTCACTATCCTGGCGCACCGCGCCGAGATGGGCACCGGCGTCCGCACCAGCCTGCCCTTGATCGTCGCCGAGGAAATGGAGGCCGACTGGTCGCGCGTCCATGTCCAGCAGGCGCATGGCGACGAGGTCAAGTTCGGCAACCAGGACACCGACGGGTCGCGCAGCACGCGGCACTATCTGATCCCGATGCGCCAGATCGGCGCCTCCGCGCGTTCAATGCTGGAAGCCGCCGCCGCCAAGAAATGGGGCGTGCCGGTGACCGAGGTGAAGGCGCAGAACCATGAGGTTGTGCACAGCTCAAGTGGACGCAAGATCGGCTTCGGCGATCTCGCCGGCGATGCCGCCAAGGAGTCGGTGCCGAGCATTGAAGGCCTCAAGCTCAAGGACCCGAAGGACTTCCGCTATCTCGGCAAGGGCCAGGTCTCGATCGTCGACCTGCACGACATCACGACTGGCAAGGCGCATTACGGCGCCGATACCCGCCTGCCCGGCCTGAAATATGCTGTGATCGCGCGTCCGCCGGTCACCGGCGGCAAGGTCAAGTCATTCGATGACAGCGCGGCGATGAAAGTGCCCGGCGTCGAGAAGGTGATGGAGGTCAAGGGCTGGCCCTGGCCGTCCAAGTTCCAGCCGCTCGGCGGCGTGGCCGTGATCGCGCGCAACACCGGTGCTGCGATCAAGGGCCGCGACGCGCTGAAGATCGTCTGGGATGACGGCGCCAACGGCAAGTACGACTCCGTCACCTATCGTGCTTCGCTGGAAGAGGCCGCGCGCAAGCCTGGCCTCGTGGTGCGCAAGGAAGGCGACGTCGATGCGGCGCTGAAGAGCGCCGACAAGGTGATCGTGGGCGAATATTATCTGCCGCATCTCGCCCATGTCAGCATGGAGCCGCCGGTCGCGGTTGCCGACGTCAAGGGCGACAAGGCCCAGATCTGGGCTCCGGTGCAGAGCCCCGGCGGCACCCGCGAGGATGTCGCCAAGACGCTCGGCATCCCCGAGGACAATGTCACCGTCAACGTGACGCTGCTCGGCGGCGGCTTCGGCCGCAAGTCGAAATGCGATTTCGCGCTCGAGGCGGCATTGCTGTCGAAGGAACTCGGCGCGCCGGTCAAGGTGCAATGGACCCGTGAGGACGACGTGCATCACGACTTCCTGCACACGGTCTCCGTGGAACGGATCGAGGCCGGTCTCGACAAGAGCGGCAAAGTCATCGCGTGGCGGCACCGCAGCGTGGCGCCGACCATCGCCTCGACCTTCGCCGCCGGCGCCAACCACGAAGCGCCGTTCGAGCTCGGCATGGGCCTGATCGACAACCCGTTCGAGATCGCCAATCTGCAGTGCGAGAATCCGGAAGCGGCCGCGTTCACGCGGATCGGCTGGTTCCGCTCGGTCTCCAACATCCCGCGCGCCTTCGCGGTGCAATCCATGGTCGGGGAAATCGCGCATGCGACGGGTCGCGACCAGAAGGACATGCTGCTGGAGCTGATCGGAAGCCCGCGGATCGTCAACCTGTCCTCGGTGAAGGATCCCTGGAACTACGGCGAGCCCTATGACAGCTATCCGATCGACACCGCGCGGCTGCGCAAGGTGGTCGAACTGGTCGCCGAGAAGGGCGAGTGGGGCCGTACCGTGCCGAAAGGCCATGGTCTCGGCATCGCCGTGCACCGTTCCTTCGTCAGCTACATCGCGACCATCGTCGAGGTGGCGATCGACGACAAGGGCAAGCTCACGGTGCCGCGGGTCGACACCGCGATCGATTGCGGCACTTACGTCAACCCGGAGCGGATCGCCTCGCAGATCGAAGGCGCTGCGATCATGGGGCTGAGCCTCGCCAAATATGGCGAGATCAGCTTCAAGGACGGCAAGGTGCAGCAGAGCAATTTCGACGACTTCCCGGTGATCCGGATCGACGAGTCGCCTGTGATCACCAACGTCTACATCGTGCCGCCCGGGGCGGACACCCCGCCCAGCGGCGTCGGCGAACCCGGCGTGCCGCCGTTCGCACCGGCCCTGAGCAACGCGATCTTTGCCGCCACCGGAAAGCGCATCCGCGCCCTTCCGATCGGCAAGCAGCTGGAGACGTGAGACAGGAACGTTAGCTGAAGCGGGCCGTTCTCATCGATCCGAGGCATGATCCGGAAAAGTGCGAAGCGGTTTTCCGAGAAGATCATGCCCCAGCAAATCAGCTAAAGCGCGATCTAGATCGCGCTTTAGAGGAGCAGATCGATGAGAACCCCACCTCGAAAATTCCAGACGCCCGCGGCGATCTTGTCCGCGGGCGTCTTGCTTTTTGCGACGCAGGCAGCGTTTGCGCAGACCGCCTCGCCGCCGAGCACGACCGCGACGCGTCCAGCGAAAGTGCTGCCCGACCAGACCTCGGTTCCGAGCAGCGGCCCACCTTCGACCACGGGCCAAACCACAGGCGAGGCCACCCGTGATCCCACGATCAAGAAGATGAACGAGGACGAGAAGCAGAAGGTCGACACCAAGGGCAAATAGCGCATGATCCGGAAGGATCATGCTGAAAGCCAAGGCGGACCGGGAAGCGGCGGTCTCCCCAACCGCCGCTTCCCGATCGCATCGCCCCCTATCGGTTGGCGCGTTTTCTAAAGCTTCGGTTCTGCTTCAATGGAACCGAAGCTCTGATCGTGCGCCCTACTTCTTGTCGAGCGCGAACACCCAGATCACGCCGCCTTGCGGGACGTTGTTCTCGAAGCCCGCAACCTTGCCGGCGAGCGCGTCCTGGATGCGCTGCGCGTCGACGCCCCAGCCGGACTGGACCGCGATGTACTGCGTCCCGTCGACCTCATAGGACATCGGCATCGCCATGATGCCGGAGTTGGTCTTCTGCTCCCACAACAGCTCGCCGGTCTTGGCGTTGAAGATGCGGAACATCCGGTCATTGGTGCCGCCAGCGAGAACCAGGTCGCCCGCGGTCGCCGTCACCGAGCCGAACAGCTGCGAAGTCTTGAAGTCGTGCTGCCAGACCTTCTTGCCGGTGGCCGGATCCCACGCCTGCAACTCGCCGAAATGATCGGCGTTCGGTGCCGGCGTTAGCCCGATGTCCTCCGGCTTGGTGCCGAGCCAGAGTTGGCCGGGAACCAAGGGCTGCTTCTCGCCCGTGAAGCCGCCGCAGAAGTTCTCGTTGGCGGGAACGTAGACGAGCTTGGTGCTCTGGCTGTACGCCGCCGACGGCCAATCCTTGCCGCCCCACAGCGACGGGCAGAACTCGACCCGCTTGCCGATCACCGGCTTGTGCTCGGGATCGACGATCGGCCGGCCGGTCTCGGCCTCGATGCCCTTCCAGACATTGGTCTTCACGAACGGCCAGCCGGACACGTAGTTGATCTTGTCGGGCTTGTTCTCGAGCACCCAGAAGATCGCGTCGCGTCCCGGGTGGATCAGGCTCTTGAACGAGCGTCCGTCACGCTGCAGGTCGACCAGCATCGGCGCATCGACCTCGTCCCAGTCCCAGGAATCGTTCTGGTGATACTGGAAGTGCTTCTTGATCTTGCCCGTCTCGGGATCGAGGCCGATCACCGAGCTGGTGTAGAGGTTGTCGCCGGCGTGAGCCGAGCCCGGCCACGGCGCAGCGTTGCCGACGCCCCAAAGGATCGTCTTGTTGTCCTTGTCGTAGGTGCCGGTCATCCAGGCCGATCCACCGCCCGACTTCCAGTCGTCGCCGCTCCAGGTCTCGTGCCCGGGCTCGCCTTCGCCGGGGATGGTGAAGGTGCGCCAGAGCTCTTTGCCGCTCTCGGCATCATAGGCGACGACATAGCCGCGCACGCCGAACTCACCGCCGGAGCCGCCGACGATCACCTTGCCGTCGACCACCAGCGGCATCAGCGTCAGATACTGACCCTTCTTGTAGTCCTGGACCTTGGTGTCCCAGACCACCTTGCCGGTCTTGGCGTCGAGCGCGACGACATGGTCGTCGGTGGTAGCGAAGTAGACCTTGTCCTGCCACAGGCCGACGCCACGGCTGGTCGGATGCAGCTGGAACAGATCGTCGGGAAGCTGCCGCTTGTAGCGCCAGTATTCCTCGCCGGTCTTGGCGTTGAGCGCGATCACCTGCCCCATCGGGGTCGCGGCGAACATCACGCCATTGTTGACGATCGGCGGCGCCTCATGGCCCTCGATGACGCCGGTCGAAAAAGTCCAGACCGGCTTGAGGTCCTTGACGTTGGAGGTGTTGATCTGGTTGAGCGGACTGTACCCCTGTCCGTCATAGGTCCGGCGATACAGCATCCAGTTGCCGGGTTCGGGATTTTCGAGACGCGCTGAGGTCACCGAACTGTAGTTTTCGATCGGCCCCCCGACGGCATAGGTCGAAATGAGGCATGTGAATGCGACACAACTCGACAGTAACCACTGCTTGCTTGTCATGAGATGCTACCTCCCTGCTCTGTTTTGATTTTTTCAGTTTAGGTCATGCAGAAATCCCGGTGTGGCCTCATCCTCCTTGCTGAGCACCCACCTTCCCGACGAATGGCGCTGCGACCGTGATCGCGCCGTCGGCAACCGTCAGCGGCAATGCCGCGAGGCGACGTGGCGCCGGCCCGAACACGACCTGCGCATTCTGCCGCGGATCGTATTCGGAGTTGTGACAGAGGCATTTCAGAACGTTCTTGTCGCCCTGCTCTTCCTTCAACCAGGCAGTGATCGGACATCCGGCATGCGTGCAGATGACCGAGTAGCAGACGATGCCGTCAGGCGCGCGGGCGCGCGTGGCATCGTCGAGTTCGCTCGGATCGAGCTTGACGATCACGACCTCGTTGAGCCGCGAGCCCTTGCGGACGACCGAGGTCTTCGGGTCCTGCGGCCAGGCGCGAATGGGCGGTCCGCCGAGTTTCAGATCATCCGACTTGATGACCTGGCCGGCCTTGTCGCCTTCGGCGCGCACCAGCACGTCGGCTTTTTGCGGTCGCTCACTGGCGCCGGGCTGGTCTTCATCGTCGGCGGCTGCGGGTTCGATCGCGGCGAGACAGGCGCAGCCCGCAAGCGCGGTCAACACCGCGCGACGCGTCGGGTCCGCGAACGAACCCGATGCATCGGTTTCAACTCTCTGTTCGACGGAAGCGCTGGGGTTGGACTCCGACATGGCGCAAGCTGAGCGTGCAACTCAGCCGAAAAGATGGCGGCACACATTCTCGATGCGCGAACGCATGCGCAAAAAATACGCTGCAGCTTTTGGTTGATCGACCGCACCGCTTCGCGATTGCTTCGATCAGGGCTCGTTGACGAAGCTCAGCCTGCCGACAGGTTTCAGTGTCTTTGCATCAAATGTGCGGATCTCTGTTGCACCGCCTATATCGAGCGTGAGGACCAGCCGTTCGCCGGCTGTGCCGGTTGCGACGATACGGGCGCCCTTCGGCAGCGCAGCAGTGACGTCGGAGACGGAAACGGGGCTTCCCTCGCTGCGATAAAGGCGGTAGCCGATGGCAATCAACACGACGGCCACGGCCAAGGCCGAGGTCAGGCCCGCGATCAGCATCATGCGCCGCACCCGCGCGATCAGCGCGGCCTGGTCGGGGGTCGGTTCGGTCACAGCGGTGTCGGTCATCACAAGGCTCTATCTTTGCAACAGGTCGATTTGAATCAGGTTTCTTCGAATGGCGGTCGGAAGCTGGAGGTCATCGTCGCAGGCGACGAGGGCTCGGCCCGGCTTGACCGCGTGCTCGCACAGCGCACGCCGGAGCTGTCGCGGTCCCGGCTGAAGGCGCTGATCCTCGCCGGTTCCGTGGCCGTCAAGGACGCCATCGTGCGCGACCCCGCTTATCATGTCGCCAAGGGCGATACGATCATAATCGACGTGCCGGAGGCCGTGCCCGCCGAGCCTCAGGGCGAGGACATCGCGCTCGATATCGTGTTCGAGGACGACGACATCATCGTCATCAACAAGCCGAGGGGCCTCGTCGTGCATCCCGCGGCCGGCCATGCTACGGGAACGCTCGTCAACGCGCTGATCGCGCATTGCGGCTCGAGCCTGTCGGGTATCGGCGGGGTCAAGCGGCCGGGCATCGTGCACCGCCTCGACAAGGACACCACGGGGCTGATGGTGATTGCCAAGAACGACCAGGCGCATCAGTCGCTGACCGCGCAATTCGCCGACCACGGCCGCACCGGCCCGATGGAGCGCGGCTACATGGCGTTCGCCTGGGGCGTGCCGAACCGGCCCCACGGCACCATCGACGCGCCGATCGACCGCCACCCGCATGCCCGCGAGAAGATGGCCGTGCGCCAGGGCGGCCGCGAGGCGATCACCCATTTCGAGGTGCGAGAGAGCTTTGCCGACCGCGACGGCAAGCCGGTCGCTTCGCTGTTGGCCTGCCGGCTCGAGACCGGGCGAACCCATCAGATCCGGGTGCACCTCGCCCATCTCGGCCATCCCCTGATGGGCGACAGCGTTTACGGCGCCCACTTCAAGACCAAGGCCGGACAGCTGAGTGTGGAAGGTAAGCACGCACTTACCGCGCTCGACCGGCAGGCCCTGCACGCCTATCTGCTGACTTTGGAACACCCCCGCACCGGGGAACTTTTACACTGGGAGTCGGCCTTGCCGGAGGATTTGCTTCTCCTGCAGCGGGCGCTGGCAGCGGCGGTATGACGCACCCCTCCCGGAAAAGCTCCGTTATGACAACAGGTTATACCTGCCACACGGGGACGTGACGTCAGCAATCCTTCCCTATCACGGACAGTTTGGTGTATGTTGCACCTGCGTTGAATATCCAACGCGGAACATCGCAGCATGGCCGGCTTTAACCCAGCGGCCACCTGCCGGGCCCGCCGCTATCGGGGGCCTGAACCACTGGAGGGCGCAAGTAATGGCCCGTACAGCTACGTTGCCGGTCCTCAATGGAGAATCCGGCCTTTCACGTTACCTCGCCGAGATCCGCAAGTTCCCCATGCTGGAGCCCCAGCAGGAGTACATGCTCGCTAAGCGTTGGCGCGAGCATGACGATCGCGACGCGGCGCATAAGCTTGTCACCAGCCATCTCAGGCTCGTGGCCAAGATCGCCATGGGCTATCGCGGCTACGGCTTGCCGATTTCCGAGGTCGTCTCGGAAGGCAATGTCGGCCTGATGCAGGCGGTGAAGCGATTCGAGCCCGAGAAGGGCTTCCGTCTCGCCACATACGCCATGTGGTGGATCAAGGCGTCAATACAAGAGTACATTCTGCGTTCCTGGTCGCTCGTGAAGATGGGCACCACCGCGAACCAGAAGAAGCTGTTCTTCAACCTGCGCAAGGCGAAGAGCAAGATCTCCGCTCTGGAAGAGGGTGATCTCCACCCCGACCAGGTGAAGTTGATTGCCAAGCGCCTCGGCGTGACCGATCAGGACGTGGTTGACATGAATCGCCGCCTCGGTGGCGACGCGTCGCTCAACGCCCCGATCCGCGACGACGGCGAAGCCGGCGAATGGCAGGACTGGCTGGTCGACAACTCGCCCAACGCCGAAGCCTTGATGGCCGAGAGCGAGGAATTCGATCATCGCCGCCAGGCCCTGAACGGTGCGATCGGCGTGCTCAACCCGCGCGAACGCCGCATCTTCGAGGCGCGGCGTCTGGCCGATGAGCCGATGACGCTGGAAGACCTCGCCGCCGAGTTCGGCGTGTCGCGCGAGCGCGTGCGGCAGATCGAGGTCCGCGCGTTCGAGAAGGTGCAGTCGGCCGTCAAGGGCACGATCGCCCGGCAGGAAGCCGCACTCGAAGCCGCGCACTGATCGCGCGGTGGCGAGCCACAGACACGAAAGCCGGCGGCAACGCCGGCTTTTTTGTTTTTGTCTGCAGGATGGGTGGCGCGCAGCGATACCCGGCATCCTGCCGCGCTCTTGGCCATGTCGGCTAGGGGGCAAATGCTGACATGCAGGTGGTGCCGGCGCGCTGGCGCTTCGAAGGCAGCACTGGTCGCATCTCACGATCGCCCCGCTACCCCTTCTGGGTAAGCAACGTTTGCAGGACAACGCAGTTTTCTATTCGTCAGGATTTTGCACTTTACATCCTGGGGCTAGAGCCAACGCTGCCCGTGTGTATTTTAAGCGGGCGGCGTTGTGCCCTGGTCGTAACCGGTGCGCGGCAAGATGGACCGGTCGAGACAAGGCTCGACAAGTGAGAAGCGATCAGCATCGCGAAGCTTGTCGCGTGTGAGGAGCGCGTGCACGCCGGAAGTATCGCAGAGCCATGAGCCGCCTCGCCGCTAAGCTCCAGCGCACTCCCAAGCCCCGGCGGACCGTCTCGCTGGATTCGCCAGAAGCGTCCCGATCTCCACAGACTGCTCTAAGCGCCTCGCCTTGCCGTAGTCATCATCAGACTTTCAAGCTCTCTGACGGCCGCTTCTTCGGTGACGCCGTCGACAACGGCAACCTCTCCCGAAAGGCGTTCGAGTGCAGCCGTATAGAGCTGTCGTTCGCTGTAGCTTTGGCTGGAATTGAACTCCGGCCGATAGAGATCGCGCATCGCTTCTGCGATGGCGAGAATATCTCCCGACTTGATCTTGCTCTCATATTCCTGAGCAAGCCGGGACCAATTACCACGCGCTCTGCGAGGCGCTTGACTCAGGATACTTCGCGCTTGCTGGATGGCCGCCGGATCGGAAAGCTCACGCATCCCGACACTTGCCGCCTTTCTTGTCGGAACTCGCAGCGTCATTTTGCTTTTCGCAAAATAGACGACAAAGAACTCAAGCTGAGCTCCTGCCACCGCCTGTTCCTCGATCGCGACAATCTGCCCGACGCCGTGAGCCGGGTACACGATCAGATCGGTTGCCTTGAATCCAAAGCGCGTCTCGATGCAACGGCTCCCACTCGTTTGATCGACGGAGGGTACCGGTATGGAATGCGCAGGATTCGAACGATTGGATTGCGCTTGATCGCTAAAATTCATTTCGCGATTTGCCCCGCAGCTCTAGGAATTGGCTCCACCGCCATTTCCCGCCGTGATCAATCAGTACGTCAGAACCAAAATGCTCGACTCAAAATCATAAATTGCAGTCCTTCACTAATAGGCCGCGAGCGAGAGCGTCGCCACGAGAAATGCGATCAGCTGGCATTCCCTCGATAGCTGTGGTTTCTTGGCAACTTGTTCCCTATCGAGGAATCAACGGATCTCCTTTGGGTCAACAGGCGACGCCCGGTGGCAGCTTCAGAAATCTGCTGCGGGCGATAGTTCTCGCGCCGCAAGACTTCCAGAAGAATGAAGGGCCGATCAAAACGTCCGCCCGGAGTGTCACCTGTTACTTGCAGCCGCGGCAAATCGTAAGCTTGCTCTTTAGCTTGTCATCGTCGCCGGGATCGAGCGATTGGTTTCCAGAGACTCGATCAGCTTCTTGATCGAGCGCGGGATGCTTTGCCCGGTGCGACTTGGCGGGTCGCGTCGGCCGGCTTGACGTGTCGTCCTCGATGCCGACGCTAAAACCATCGTAATCGGGGACAGGTCTAGCCGACGGCCGCGACCTGTCGATCACTTGTGCCTGCGAAACGCTGTCGGGCTCTAACGGCGTGTGCTCGACAGTGGCAGATCGTGGGGCAGTCGCGCGTGGCGGCAAATCTTTAGCGGCACGGGGCGCCGAATTCTTGGCGGTCGCCGGCGATGGCCAGACGCTGTTGGTTGCGGCCGTAGATGCCGTTCCCTCATTCGACGGCGGCGGCGCAATCGAAAGCGGAGGAGAAAGCGAGGTCTGACATCTCGCGCCGTCTTGTGACCAAACTCCCGCCGCCAACAAACCAATGGCAAACAGTGTTGCGTTCTTCATAACCCGTCCTGCAAATCATTTGGAATGAAAACATTGATCACGTGGCTCCGATCGCCACGCTTCGGCAAAAATTCCACATCTGACATGGCGATCAAAATTGACGAAAGTGGGGAGCCGTGGGCGGATTCAGGCGTGCTTCGGCCCACCCTCGCCGCTCGCCCGATGCGCTCCTGGCCATGTCGGCCAAGGGCCAGAAGCAGCCGCACGCATGCCCGCTCTGCCTATCGGGTTGAGGGCGTCCCCTCGCTCGGTGGACACTCCCGATAGCCGAAGCGCTCAATCAGCACGTGACCTTCCAGCATATGGAATGCATCGCTATCCATATGATGGCCTTCGAGCAGATAGCGCCGCAATCCTTCGTCATACTGGGAAAGTAGCGCACGGCTCGCAAGCGTATCGGGACCGGTGCGGTTTTCCGCGAGGTCGTGGCCAGCGTGAAACATCAGTTGAGCATCGCGCTGAACACAGACATTCCGGATGCCAAGGAACAGCGTGCAAGCTGATTTGCAAATCCCTTCGATGCGAAATTCATCGCCGCTCGCGTTGTATTGACGAACGATCTTCAAGAAGTCCGGAATGTAGCCACCGTCGGCAAACGGCACGGACGACCCCGCCGACCACGCAGGGAAAGCCAAAGCGCACAGTATCGCGGCACAAATCCAAAACCATCGAAGCATCGAGCGCCGCCAAGTTCGATGACCACCCATAGCCTGATCGAACGCGATAGAGCAACGAATGTCGGCGTCGGGTCAAAAGCCGCTCATAGCGACCGAACCGGGGGACTTCCAGTCCAAGCCGGAGAGCCGAACGTTTCATTTCTCGGCCAACATGGGGGCAGCTTGTGCCGGAAGCACGATCACCTTCGCTCCGACCTTCACCCGATCGTAGAGGTCCACGACGTCCTCATTGGTCAGCCGGATACAGCCGGACGAAACCCGCTTCCCGATCGTATCGGGCTTGTTGGTGCCGTGAATTCGATATTCGGTATCGCCCAGATACATCGCCCGGGCGCCGAGCGGATTGCCGGGGCCCCCTGCCATGAACCGCGGCAGATAAGGCTGGCGCGAAATCATCTCTGCCGGCGGACGCCAGTCCGGCCATTCTGTCTTGCGGGCCACGGTCTGTTCACCGGACCATGTGAAACCTTCGCGGCCAACGCCGATGCCGTAGCGCATCGCCTGCCCGTCGTTCAGAACGAGATAAAGGAATGTGTTTCCGGTATCGATGACGACGGTGCCCGGCGTCTGGTGGCTGGCGTAATCAACCACCTGCCGAACAAATCTTCCGGGAGCGTCAGCGGCTTTTGGTGTTTCGATCCGGGGCGCGGGCGCTGGAACCGGAATTGGAACCGGAGCTGGCGCTGGTGCCTGCACTGGCGCCGATACGTGAATAGGAGTCGATGGTGCGGGAGTCGACGGCGTAGGACTAGATGGCGCCGGGACCTGGTGCGCGGCTTGCTTCCGTATCGGTTGAACGCTCGCCGGCCGCCACAGCAAGCCGTACCCCAATGCGACAGCCGCCACGGCGCCAATTGCAACTCTTCCCGCCACCGGTAGCGCGAGCGCTTCAGTCTTCCTACGTTTGGCCCGCTTTGCCATGTCTTCCCCCGATCCCTGTGCTTCGAACAGGTACCCAGCAAATTTTAACAAGCTTCGAAGCGATTTCGTTCAGGCCGGAAATCGCCAAGCGTCGTTAACGCCGGCGCTGGTTCTGGAAAGGCTCAGCGAAAGCGGGGAACCCAGTACGCGGCGGCGTCAAGCCGGGCGATGACAGCTGTCTGCTGGGCCGAGCGTCCTCGTCCAAGCATGACGACTACCCGCCCTACTCACCCCACTCTCGCGCCATGGTCGCGAGCGCGCAGCCTTCGCAATAGCGGGCGTCCTTGAAGTCGATCCAGTTGTGCGCATAGACCCGCTCCAGCGGGATGCCGTAACGCGCGCGCAGCAGCTTCACCAGAACGCGCCAGGCGGCGATCTGCGCATCGGTCGGTCCCTTAGTGACGTCGGGATAGTTGCCGGCGAACTCGACGCCGATCGAGGTGTCCTTGTTCACCTGCCGATAGGTCTTGCTGTTGTTGATGTACTTGTTGTCGTTGCGGTCGGCACCGTCGGTATGGGTTGGGATCAGATTGTCGGCGACCGCCCAATAGACCGTGCCGTCGGTCTCAACCCAGACCATCACGCCGCGGCGGGTCGGGTTCTTGTGCTGCTCGGCGGCCCCATTTCGTGCCGAGCCGGCCGGGCCTTCGGTCTGGTGCACGATGATGTTGCGCCACGGGTGGGATTTGGCGACATCGCCCCAAGGCGACAGCCACACCATCTTCAACCCGGGAATCTCGGGCGTGCCCTGCGATCGCGCGATCGCTGCAAGATCGGTTTCGGCTGATACGGCGGAGGACAGCACGAGCGCAAGGAGTATGGTGAGCAGGCGAGGCTTCATCACGGAAGATCCAGTGTCGCCCCTCGTTAGCACGTCCCGCGTTACCACGCTCAGGCGCGCTTGCGCAGGGTCTCGTCTACGAGTTCGACCATCTCGGGCGGCAGCTTCGGCTCATAGGTCGCATAGCCGTTCTTGCCGCCCTTCTTGGCGTCGTAGAGCGCATGGTCGGCGGCGGCGACGAGGCGGTCGGGATGCTGGCCGATCTCGCGGGTCCATTGCGCGACGCCGATCGAGACCGCGATCGGAATGTCGTTGCCGGTACACTGCTCGGCGTCGGCGCGGCAGACTTCCAGCACGCGGCGGGCAATCATGGCGCCCTCGCGCAGCGTCGAGGACGGCAGCACGATGCAGAACTCGTCGCCGCCGGTGCGGGCCAGCATATCGCCCGGGCGGAGCCTTGTCTGCGCCATCAGCGTGAAGTGCTGCAGGCAGGCGTCGCCGGCGGCGTGGCCATGGGTGTCGTTGATGCCCTTGAAGCCGTCGAGGTCGATCACCAGCAGCGCGAAGGCCTCGCCGTTGCGCTCGGAGCGCGCGCATTCCTCGGTCAGCCGCTGCAACAGATGGCGGCGGTTGCCAACGCCGGTGAGATCGTCGAGCAGCGCGAGGTCGGCGACCTCGTTGCGCAGCCGGTCGATCGCCATCAGCAGGAAGCCGAAATTGAGCGCCATCGACAGGAATATCATCAGCAGGATCACCAGCGATTGGCCCGCGTTGAAGCGAACGAACGAGAACTCGCCGGGCTGCAGCAAGGCGCCGACGAGGCGCAGCCCATAAATGCCGATCAGCACGGAGGCGACGATGCCGGCAAGCCGCGCGCCGGGGTTGACGCGGCCGTTCTCGGGCGACAGCAGCAGCTTCAGCGTCAACGCAAGCGGCGTGACCTGGGCTATGGTGTAGACCAGGATGCGCATCGGCATGCTGTCGTAGGCAAAGATGAAGACGCCGAGGCCGACGCAGGCGAATGCGGTGGACAGCGCGGTGCTGCGCCAGCCGACCGGCTTGCCGTAGAAGCGCTCGATGCCCATCGCGGCAAGGCCGGCGGCGAACACCATCAGCGTCCCTGCCGCAAGCAGCGGCAGCAGCGAGTCCGTCATCATCACACGGAGCATCGCGCAGGCGGCGCCGGCGGACGCGACGAAGGTGGACGCGGTCCAGAACCGCGCCGCACCGAAAGCTGGATAGCTGCGCGCGACATAGGCCCAGATCAGGCCGAGCGCGAGAAAATTGATAACGAATACCGTCCAAAGCGTCGGAACGCTCAACATCGCCCCTGTTCGAGACCCGTATCGGCCTCGCCTCTCCTGAAATGACCGTCCGCCCCTGGGGCGTTTCTCCCAATGGCAATCCCCGTTGCCTTGCGGGACAGGATGCGGCCGCGCCGCTTAACGGACTCTCACCCGCCACGCGCCAATCCGCGCTGTGGTTTTGAATTGATGAAGATCCGCGCACCGGCCGTTTGCGCGTCGTTAAGCATGACGGATGCGACGCCGCCGCGACGCGTGACGCGCGCGCACTGGCGAAAAACTGGCGAAAACACGTAACAGCTGTGGATAACACGATGACAGCGCAGTGACAGCACGCGGCAGCAGCCTCCGAATCTGCTGAGTTTGATACTGAGGATGTTGCGAGGCTGGCCCTCCGCCAAGCATGCCTCGGAGTCGCGTTCAATCCATTAAACCCTGAGAGGATACTATGGCTAAGAAAGCGAAGAAGGCGAAGAAGGCGAAGGCGAAAAAGGCCACCAAGAAGAAGGCCGCCAAGAAGTAACCAATTTTCTCGCCCGGGTAGCGGCTCCTGCCCTGCCCGGGCACCCGATCCGGACCATCCAGGCAGGGACGCAAGGCAGCAGGCGCAAGGCCTGCTTTTTTATTGCCTGCCGCAAGGCGCGAAGGAATGCGACGTCAGCGCTCCGCGAAGGCGAGCTTGGCGCCGAGCAGGGCAAAGCCCGCGGCAAAGCTTCGCCGCAGCCAGGCCATCACCTTCGGCCGGGTGATGACGCGGTCGCGCACCGACGCCGCGAACAGCCCGTAGACCGCGAACACCGCAAAGGTCATCGCCATGAACACACCGCTAAGTTCGACCATCCGCGCCAGCGGGTGGGGTTCGTCGACGGCGATGAACTGCGGCAGGAAGGCCAGGAAGAAGATCGACAGCTTTGGATTGAGGATGTTGATCAGGATGGCGGTCACGATCACCCGCCCGCTCGAGCGCGGCTTGATCTCGGTGTCGACGGCGAGCGCGCCGCGCTCGCGCAGCGCCTGCCAGGCCATATAGAGCAGATAGACCACGCCGCCCCATTTCAGCGCCGCAAACGCCATGGCGCTGGTGTGCAGGATGGCGGCAAGGCCGAGCATCGCCGCGATCATCTGCGGCACGATCCCGAGCGTGCAGCCGAACGCCGCCGCCACGCTCGCGCGAGAGCCCCGGGTCAGCGCCACCGCCAGGGTATAAAGCACGCCGGTGCCGGGCGAGGCGACCACGATCAGGGTGGTCAGCAGGAAGGACCAGGTCATTTCAAATCCTCGGAGGGGAGCACGTCATGGGGCACGTCCATTGGGGGCGCGTCATTGCAGATGCTGCTTCAGATAGTCCAGCACGCGCGGAAATGCATCCTTGCGCGCTTCGGGATCGGTCCCGATCACGGGAATGGCGCTGTCCCGCATCGTATAGGCCGGCAGCTCGGTGCGCGGCAGATTGGGCGCGTCGAAGGCGTGCACCGCGCCGGGATAGCTCTTCAGCTGGACCGGATTGCCGCGCGCCTTGGCCGCCGCGATGAAGGCATCGCAGGGCTTGAACGGCGTCCAGACGTCGGCCTCGCCGATCAGCACCAGCAGCGGCACCCTGGTGGTCCAGCTGTTCGGCTCCACATTGGTAAAGGGCCTCGATTGGTAGATCTCGGCGCAGGCGCCGGGATAGAACGACACCGCGACGGCGAAATCCTGCGCCAGCGCGGCCGGCCGCCCGATGCTCTTGTCATTGATGGAAAGCAGCGCCACCCCGCCGCCCTGCGACCACCCCATCAGCGCGATCCGATCGGGCCTCACGAACGGCTGCGCCTGCAAATACTGCAGCGCGCCGTAGGCATCCTTCGGCCGCTCGCGCCACATCCGGAGTCTGTCGGGGCCGCTCGAGCAGGTCTGGCCGAACCCGCGCGGCGTCGCGCTGTCGACGATCAGCGTGACATAGCCCTGCACCGCCAGCGCCCGCGCCCAGGCGCGATAGAGGCCGAACATACGGCCCTTGTTGTCGTTGAGACCGGAGCAGCCGTGCATCAGCACCACCGCCGGCCGCGGCGCGTCGCCCTCGCGACGGTCGAGATGACCGATCAGGTCAGTCGTCCCATCGAGCGAGGGGAAATTGACCAACGTCTCCGCCGCGGCAGGCACCGCGGCCGCGCCCGCCATTGCGGTCGCGAGCGTGAACCAGACCAATCCGATGGCCGACCACGGGCGGGGCATAAGCCGCCAATATCACGGTGCCCGGGTCGGCGGAAGCCGTGCCCGGGCCGGCGGAAGCAGCCGCCGGCGGTCCGCGTTTCGGCCGCGCTGACAGCTCAGTTACGCGAGCCCCTGCCGTGTCAGGACCTGCGCGACCCGCGACCCGACAGCTCCGACGCCTTCATCTCGGCGACGCGGATGACGTCCAGCGGCGCCCAGGGCTTGGGCCAGAACAGGGTGCCGTCAGGCAGGCGCTGCCGCAGCGGCTTGCCGGAGGTCACGATCACATCGAGATCGGGGCTGTATTTCTTCGCGACATAGGCGAGCTCGACGCCGGTCATGTTTCCGGCCAGCTCGACATCGGTCAACATCAGCACGACGCTGTCGCCGTTGCTCCGCAGCACCAATTCTGCGGCCTCCGCGCTCTCGCAGGAGATGACCTCGAACTCGCTCTCCGCAAGCAGCAATTCGATCATCTCGCGCTGCATCGGGTCGTCTTCGACAACCAGGGCCTTCGCACGACAGGGTCTCGATTGTCCCATGGCTGGGCCTCCCTTGGATTGAATGCCTCGGTTTGAGAAGTGTGACGAAGGTCAAACACCTGGGCGCTGGATAGTTCGGTTCCAATCTGAGAAAATTGGGGAAACCGGCCGTGTTCCTCACGGCTCCCGCCACCCCTCGTTGAGATGGAGCTGACCTGACATGACCGCGATCTCTGGATCTGCCGCCGCCGTAACCGGGGCCGCCAGCGGCATCGGCCGCGCGCTCGCGCATGAACTGGCGCTGCGCGGTTGCGATCTGGCGATCGCCGACCGCGACGAGGCCGGCCTGCAGGCCGCCGCCGCCGAGATCGCCAAGGCGAGCCCGCGCAAGGTCACGGTGCATCGCCTCGATGTCAGCGAGCCCGGGCAGATCACGGCGTTTGCCGAGGCCGCCGGCGCCGCCCATCCCGGGCTCAACATCGTCGTCAACAATGCCGGCGTCGCGCTGCTCGGCCAGTTCGACGAGATCGAGCAGGCGCAGATGGAGTGGCTGTTCAACATCAATTTCTGGGCCGTAGTGCACGGCAGCCGCGCCTTCCTGCCGCTGCTTTCGCGGCAGCGCGAGGCGCATATCGTCAACATCTCCTCGATCTTCGGCATCCTCGCGCCGCCCGGCCAGAGCGCTTACTGCGCGGCCAAGTTCGCGGTGCGCGGCTTCTCGGAGAGCCTGCGCCACGAGCTTGCGGTGGCGAATAGCCCGGTGCGGCTCTCCGTCGTGCATCCCGGCGGCGTCGCCACCAACATCGCGCGCAACTCACGCACCGGCACCGGCATCACTGACAATGCCCGCCGCTCCGAAGCGATCGAGCGTTTCGACGCGCTGGCCAGGACCACGCCGACCACAGCCGCGCAGCGCATCATCGCCGGCATCGAGAAGAACCAGCCGCGCATCCTGATCGGCAAGGACGCCCGCTTCATGGACCTGCTGCAACGCTTCCGTCCTGCGACTTACTGGAAGGTGATGCAGCGGCTGATGGAGAAGACGGCGGCGCGGCGGCTGGCGCGCGAGGCGGCGAGGGCCGGTTGAATGTGCGGCGTCGCGGGGTAATCGGGTGTCATCGCCCGCGAAAGCGGGCGATCCAGTATTCCAGAGGCGTCTGTGCGTGAATCGAAGGGCCGCGGCGTACTGGATCGCCCGGTCGAGCCGGGCGATGACAGCTGTGATTGAGAACAAGCTCGGCGCAATCCGCCCTGCGAAACCGGATCACCCCAACTGCTTCTTGACCCCAAGCGCCAGCCGGAACAGCGGATCGCTCCGCTCCGACGGATAGAGCGCGCTTCGCGTCACCTGCGGAAAATTGTCGTTCTTCCAGAACGAGGCCGGCGCGAACGAGAATTTTGCGACCAGCCGCCGGCCGAAATCCATCTCGTAGGGGAAATAGTTTTCCCTCTCGTCGGTGCCGGATACTTCAGGATATTCGCCGAGCAGATAACCCTCCTGGATATGCGGCCGCACCGCCGCCGGCGGGCAGACGCTGGAGAGCCGCACGATCTGCAGGCCGGCCTCGGCGCTCGCGGTGATCGCGCCGCTGAGGTTCGGCACACCGAGCACATAGAGGAAGGCGGTGCCGGTCTCCGCCAGCGAAGCGAACGACGCCGCGATCCGGATCGAATGGGTGACGTCGAGCAGCGGCGTGGTGCAGACCTCGTAATGCTGCAGGATCGACCAGCGCAGGATGCGATGCCGCTTCAGCCGCTCCAGCCCGAGCAGCTTTGCTTTCGCGTAGTCCGCAATCAGGATCTGCTCGGCGCGGGCCAGCGCCGCGAACCGCGCCGCCAGCGTCTCGCGGTCCGGATTGCCACGGCCGGCGCGGAACAGCGTCGGCTTCAGCGACGAGTTGCGCTTGACGTTCCTGAAGTCGGCGCCCTGGCCGCGAAACAGCAGCACATGGTCGCGGTTGAGGAATTGCAGCTCGGCGATCTTGGTCGCGAGCTCGAGATAGGAGGCGACGCGATGGCCCGGCCCCTCCCGCACCGCCGCGTTCTTCGCGATCTGGCAGCCACGGCGGTCGAAGAACGACCAGATTTTTTGGCTGCCGATCGTTTCCATGGGGGCTCCGCATCAAGCGGTCAGAACGTAGGGCGGATTAGCCGAAGGCGTAATCCGCCGATCGCGCGTGGGATGGCGGCGGATTACGCTACGCTAATCCGCCCTGCAAGAGCCCTCACCGCCCAATGAGCTGATCGGCAAAGTACCCGATGGTCTTGCGATAGATCACCGCCCTGTTCCACTCGCGCATCGCCTCGAAATTGGCGCTGCCTTCGCCGTAGGGCGCGCCCATCTTGAAGCCGCTCGTATGCAGCAGGTTCGCGGTCGAGGCCAGCACGTCCGGCACCGAGTGGCGCAGATCGACATGGCCGTCGCCGTCGAAATCGACGCCATACTTGATGTAGGACGACGGCAGGAATTGCGTCTGGCCGATCTCGCCGGCATAGGCGCCGATCATGTCGTTGAGCCTGAGGTCGCCGCGCTGCAGGATCTTGAGCGCGGCAAGCAGCTCGCCCTGGAACAGCTCGGTGCGGCGGCAATCATGCGCCAGCGTGGTGAGCACGCGGAACACCGGCAGCTTGCCCATGTCGCCCTTGCCGAAATCGGTCTCCAGTCCCCAGATCGCGACCAGGATCTGGCGCGGCACGCCGTATTGCTGCTCGATCTTCGAGAGCAGCGCGGCATGCCGCTGCAACATGGCGCGGCCGCCATTGATGCGCCCGGAGCCGACACGGGTCGCGACATACTGCTCAAAGGTCTTGTTGAAGGTGTAGCGCTGCCGCCGGTCGAAGGCGAGCACCCCGCCATCCTGCTGCACGCCGCCAAGCGCCTGCGCGATCACGTCCTGCTGGATGCCAGCCGCGGCCGCCTCCTGCGAGAACGACTGGACGAAGGTGGGGAAACTGCCGCCGCAGCGGGCGGCATAGGAGGGGGTGGCAAGCAGCAAGGCGCCGAACACAACCGCCAAACGACACCTCAGCATGCAACAATCCCTCCTGCTTCGAATGGCCGATCATGCCACGGAGCAAACGAAGCAGTCAAAGCGTCGGCACCGCCACTTGACCTCTCACGGGCTCGACGTCGCCCCGGGCTTGCCGGTGAACTTGGCGATCCAGGACATGTTCTCGGTCGCGAGGATGTTCTCGCATTCGTTGACGAAGTCCGACCATGACGAGCGCGGCCGATTGGTGCAGTCCTCGAGCCGCCGCGCCGTGGCACGATAGGTGGTGACCAGGAAATCGTAGCGCGAAGCTTCGACATGGGCGAGCACGGCACCGCCGAGCGTGGTCAGCACGGCCGTGAAGGCGACCATGTCGAACGGAACACCGGCTATCACAGGCTTGGCTTCCACGCCGGCAACCGCGGTAAGCAGGGTTGCCAGTGCGGCGAGCGCGAATTCGACGTGCCGCAGGCGCGATGCAATGACCTGATAGCGGGCGGCCCGCTTCGTGAACCAGCCGATGTGCCCCTGCACGCGCTGCGTGATGTATTGCTGCTGTTGCAGGCCCTGGCGGGGCAGCGACCCCTGCCCCGCGGCCTGGACCAGCTGCGGCAGCAGGTCCTCGCCATCGGCCTCGATCTTTCGACCCTCATCGTCAAGCAAGGCGTCCGCCTTGGCTGCGTCGTCATAGGGGGCTGCGCTGGCGGCAAAGCGATAGGCCTCCCGCTTCAGACGCTCCGAGATCGCGCGCGCACGCACCCAGGACGAGATACGATCGGCGCCGAGCAGCCGCTGGGTGAAGAAGGTCGCGATGGCAAGGCTCACGGCGCCTGCGATCGCAACCGTGGTGCGCGGCGCCGTCGTGTTGTCCGGCAGCTGGCTGGCCACCGCGGCCAGGACCGCACCGAGCGACGACAGCCCGAACACCGACCAGCGCGCCCGGTCGATGGTCGATTTAAGCTGGTTTGCGGTCTCTGACCACTGCGCCTGGCGGTTCGCAATCGTTTCCAATATGGCCATCGCAAATATCCTCGAGCAACGCGCAAATTTATTTCAGGACAGCATCGGCTCCAGCAGCATGATCACAAAACAGGTCTTGGAATAATCGATATCCATGCTCGTTTCCAAATATCGTCGAACAATTCAAAAGATCATTCTCATCCAATAACAACCTTTGGTCAAGACAACCGGAGCACGAAATCCTGGCGCGCGGAAGACACCGATCGGCGGCCCGCGGCGGTCGAAAGCGCCACGGTGTATCGGAACAGCACAAAGGGATTGCGGTGGAAGCTCAGTCCTTGAGCTGCCGCTCCAGATCGACGAAGTCGATCTCCGCCCAGCGCTCGGAGATCTTGCCGTCGTGAATCCGCCAGAACGTCATGCCGCGGAATTCGACATGGCGGCCGGTCGGGGCAATGCCGCGCCACGGGCTGCGGTGCCGGCCGCGCCAGACGAAGCGGCCGGCGACGATGTCGCGCTCGGCCACCAGGCATTCCGCCACCGCCGACAGATCGGCAAAGGTCTCGTGCATGGCCGTCGCATGCGCGATCACCTCCTCCGCGCTCATCCGCTTGCCGGCGGCATGGTCGAAGAAGTCGGACGCCAGCTGCGCGCGGATCGCATCGGGATCGAGCCGATTGGTCACGGCGTCGTAATGCGCGAGCACCAGCGCCTTGTTGGCGTCGAGGGTGGCGTTGGACATCGGCGGGGCGCCTTCGATCAATGGAAAAGTTGCAGAAAAGGAAGGATGCGCCTCATACGCGAATCGGACCGGACGGTGCAAGTGACGATGGTCAGAAAAAACCGCCGCTTTCGACCGGCGCGCGTTTCAATTCCGAAGCGAAAGGCGGTTGCCGGGAAAGTGCGATGACTTGCGTGCAGGGCTGCCGCTCCCGAAGCCAGCCGATGCGTACGGCATAACCAGCCGGCATGCCAGCGGTAACATCATCCGATGGCTTGACCATGCCGGTGGCATGCAAGCGGCGGCGCACGGCATCCGGCGGCGCCTGCGCTGGAGCAATTCGAGGCGCGATGCGTGAACGCCGGAGGCGCTGGCGGCGACCAAGAAGCACGAATTCGGCTCGCCGGTTCCGCGCCACGCGCGACCGGCCGCCGTGTCTTGTTCATGCAAAGGCGCGCCGCTAAAGCGTCGTGAGCCTGATGCGACGAGGCCATCATTTGCGGGGAATGCGATCGGATGACGGACGGCACGATGAGGATGCGCCATCGATGACGATCACCGGGGGTTTCGTACGCGCGTGCAGGGCTGCCGCATCGCTTAGTATCATCTTCGCGCTCGGCGCGGCACTGACCGGAACAGTCGGCACTGCCACCGCGCAGGATGCCCGCGCCAAGCGAGCGCCGGCGCAAGGCACCGGGAGCACGCAGGCAATCGCCGTGCAGATGAAGAACGCGATCGCGCTGGCGCGCGGCGGCAAGTTCGACGCGGGCTACGCGCAACTGCTTGCCGCGCTCGACGCCGCCGACGGGCTCGACGACGCGCAGTTCGTCATGGAGCAATATTTCGACGCGACGGCCACGCTGCGCGCGGTGAAACGCGACGACCTCGCCGAGAAGCTGTTCGTGCGGGCGTTCCAGGGCAAGGCGGCCGCGCAATCGCCGCCCGGCAATGCCGACGTGCTCCTGATGTACGCCATTCTCCTATCCGACCACGCCAGGATCGCGGAGGCGGTACCGCTCTACATGAAGGCGGTCGCCGCGTTCAACGCCTATTGGGGCGAGGGCTCCGAGGAATCGCTGATCGCCAACGACAAGCTCGCGGTCGCGCTTTCGGCCAACGGCTCGGCGGCGTCGGCGACCAATTTGGGCCGGCACAATTTCGAGCTCTCCGAGAAGACGCTGGGGCCCGACCATCGCACCACCTGGAAGCTCGCCAACAACTATGCCGACATGCTGCGCGAGATCGGCGCGCCGGCGAAAGCGCTCGAGCTCGATCTGTTCGCGATCGAGAAGCGCGCCAAGCATTACGGCGAGAACCATCTCAACACGCTGGTGACGGTCAACAACGCCGGACAGGATTTCCTCAATCTCGGACGCTTTGACGACGCCCGCCGCTATTTCCGCCGCCATCGCGCGATCGCGACCGTGCTCGCGCCGAAGGATCCGAGCTTCGCCGGCCAGGCCGATGCGTGGCTGTTCTACACCGACATGCTCGCCACCGGCGACGCCGCGATGTCGCCAGCCGACCTGGAGCGACTGGAGGCGATCGTCGCCAATGAGGCGAATTTCGCGGATTTCCTGCGCATCAAGGCCGCTGTGCTGGCGGCCGGCAAGCGCGAGCAGCGCGGTGAACGAGATGCGGGCATGCGGCTGCGCGAGGCCGCGCTGGCGATCTCGACCCGCGCCTTCACCGCGCAGCATCCGCTCAGCTTCGAGATCAAGCTCGGCATCGCGGTTGCCCTGATCCCGACCGATCCGAACCGCGCCGTGCGCGCGTTCACCGCGCTCGACCGCGAGATGTTCGACTGGATGAAGCGCGAGGTCGGCACATCAGGCGATCGCGCCGTCGCGGAGGCGATCCGCGCCCATGCCGACCATCTGCTGTTCGCGTTCGGCCGCTTCGCCACCTCCGCCGGATCGTCGGTGGCACAGCCGGCCTTTGCCGCCGCCGTGCTGCGCTGGAAAACGCTCGGCGGCGGCGATGCCACGGCGCTGCGCCAGCTCGAGACGCAAATGGCGGGCAAGGACGAGGAGACCGCGGCGCTGCTGCGCGCGGCGCTGCGGCTCAACGGCGAGAAGCAGGAGCTGTTCTCGTCGGGCAATATCGACGACTGGGCGAGGTCCGTGTGGCAGCGGCAGGACGCCGCCGAGAAGGCGCTGAACAAGCGGCTCGACGCGATCGGCGTGAAGCTGCCGCAAGACCCGATCCGTCCGTCACAGCTGCTCGCGCCGCAGGAAGCGGTCATCAACTATTTCATCACGCGGCAATGGAAGGCGGATCGCCAGTCCAAGGAGCCGCTTGCCGCGACCGTTCTCTACGCCATCGTCGAGACCGCAACGAGCGAGCCGCGCGTGGTCGATCTCGGCGATCCCGGCCGCATGGTCGACACCGGCGTGCGCACCGAGATCGCGCGGTTGCGTACGACGCAAGCCGTCGCGCCGGATCACGACGCCAAGACAGCGGACGACAAGACAGCAGACACCAGGGCGCCCGACGACAAGGCGCTCGACAACAAAGGCCGCTTCCAGACCCTGCGCGCGCGGCTGTTCGCGCCGCTGGAGCCTGCCCTGAAGGACAAGACCACGCTCTATGTGGTGCCGGACGGCTTCCTGTTTGCCGTGCCGTTCTCCCTGCTGCCCGGCGCCGACGGCGGCCTGCTGGAGGACCGTACCACGATCCGGATGCTGACCAGCCCCGACGCGCTGATCGCGATCCATGCGCGCGAGACGCTCGACCGGACGGGCGCGATGCTGCTCGCCGGCGGCATCGAATACGGCCAGCCGGGGCCGATGCCGCTGCCCGGCACGAAGACCGAGATCGATGCGATCGCAAAACTCGCCCGCGCGCGCGGCGCGCCGGTCGAGATTCTGACCGGGCGCGGCGTCAGCGAAGCCGCGCTGCGCGCGGCGATCAGCAAGGCCCGTATCGCACATCTGGCGACGCACGGCTTCTATCACGACAGCACGGCGTCCGGCCTCGATACGCTCTGGCAGAGCGGCATCGTGCTGTCCGGCGCCGGCGACAGCCGGTGGCCGCTGCGCGACGAGAAGGACGGCTATCTCTATGCCTTCGAAGTGATGGACTGGGACCTGTCCGGCCTTGACCTGCTGGTGCTCTCGGCCTGCGAGACCGGCCGCGGCGACGAGAGTTTTGTGAGCGGCCTGCGCGGCCTGCCGACCGCGCTCGGCATCGCCGGCGCACGGCGTGCGCTCCTGACGCTGTGGCCGGTCGCCGACGAGGGCACCGCGAATTTCACCGTGCGCTTTTATGAGCACCTGGCGGAGGGCCTGACCTATTCGGATGCGCTGCGCCAGACCCGGCGCGATGCGCGCGACGGCAAGGTCGCGGGCGCCAGGGACGCGAGCGTGTGGGCGGCGTTCGTGCTGTTCGAGGGCTGAGGCGCAGGCCTCATATTTACGGCGCAAGGGCCCTATGCCGCCGAATCGCGCAGGGCAGATCGGCACGGGGGGCCGGTAATTTGCTTTGACAGCGGCGGCCTGATCGGGGACAAGCCGCCCATGCCGAAAAAACCCGGGACCAATCCCAAAGGCGAATTCGCCTTCTTCAACGTCTTCTATGAAGACGGCTCGCAGCGCTCCAACCGCCGCGTGCCATCGGAGCTGCTGGGCGGGCTGGACGGCGACGAGCCGGTGCGCGCCTTCCTGCGCGAGCAGGACCGCGAGATCGCCGAAAAGGGCGGCCGCCCGCAGCTCGAGATCAAGACCATCGAGCGCGTCGGCGCGAAGAAGAAATAGCGGCGCGGGTCCCGCCGTTTGCGACAGACGCCACGCCGCATCTCTCCCTCGTCATTCACCGGTGCGCAATTGCGTACCTGAGGCGCGCGAAGCGCGAGCCCGGAATCCATTTCACCACGAAACCTGCGGCCCGATGGATTCCGGGCTCGGCGCTACGCGCCGCCCCGGAATGACGACGGTGTTGGTGACCGGACAAACAAAAAACGGCGGGCCTGGGCCCGCCGTTCTTGTTTCGATGGATGCCCGGGTCAAGCCCGGGCATGACGACCCGAATTAGTTGTCGAGGAACGACCGCAGCTTCCGCGACCGCGACGGGTGCTTCAGCTTGCGCAACGCCTTGGCTTCGATCTGGCGGATGCGCTCTCTCGTCACCGAGAACTGCTGGCCGACTTCTTCCAGCGTGTGGTCGGTGTTCATGCCGATGCCGAAGCGCATGCGCAGCACGCGCTCCTCGCGCGGGGTGAGCGAGGCCAGCACGCGCGTCGTGGTTTCGCGCAGGTTCGACTGGATCGCGGCGTCGATCGGCAGGATCGCGTTCTTGTCCTCGATGAAATCGCCGAGATGCGAATCCTCTTCGTCACCGACCGGGGTTTCGAGCGACAGCGGCTCCTTGGCGATCTTGAGGACCTTGCGGACCTTCTCCAAGGGCATGCCGAGCTTCTCGGCGAGCTCTTCCGGGGTCGGCTCGCGGCCGATCTCGTTCAGCATCTGGCGCGAGGTGCGGACGATCTTGTTGATCGTCTCGATCATGTGCACGGGAATGCGGATGGTGCGGGCCTGGTCGGCGATCGAGCGGGTGATCGCCTGCCGGATCCACCAGGTGGCGTAGGTCGAGAACTTGTAGCCGCGGCGATATTCGAACTTATCGACCGCCTTCATCAGGCCGATATTGCCTTCCTGGATCAGGTCGAGGAACTGCAGGCCGCGGTTGGTGTACTTCTTGGCGATCGAGATCACGAGACGGAGGTTGGCTTCCACCATCTCCTTCTTGGCCTGACGGGCCTCGCGCTCGCCCTTCTGCACGCCGTGCACGATCTTGCGGAATTCGCCGATCTCGAGCCCGGTGAGCGCCGCCAGCGACTGGATCTCGTGGCGCAGGTCCTTGATGCGGTCCTTCTCGTGATGAACGAAGTTCTTCCAGCCCTTGGCCGACAGCTTGGAGACACGGTTGAGCCAGCGCGGATCGAGCTCCGAGCCCTGGTAGTTGCGCAAGAAGTCCTCGCGCGCGACGCCGTGGCTGTCGCCGAGGCGCAGCAGGCGGCCCTCGAACGAGACCAGCTTCTTGTTGATGTCGTAGAGCTGCTCGACCAGTGAATCGATGCGGGCCTGGTTGAGGCGCAGCGACTTCACCTCGACGATGATCTCGTCCTTCAGCTTCTTGTACTTGCGCTCCTGCGAGGGCGACAGCGACTCGCTCTGCAGCTGGTTGGCGATGTCCTGCTCCTGCAGGCGGCGCAGCTTCTTGTATTCGGATGCGATCTTGTCGAAGGTCTCGACCACCTTCGGCTTCAGCTCGGCCTCGATGGCGGCGAGCGACATCTGGTTCTCGAACTCGTCGTCGTCCATGTCGGACTCGGCGGCGGCTTCGGCCGGATCCTTCTCCTCAACGCCGGCTTCGCCACCGGCGGGCGCGGCGCGGAACGGGGTCGGCGCCGGCGGCGCTGCGGGCGGCGCGACATGGGCCGGCGCGCCGGCCTGCACGTCGCCGCCATTGCCTTCAGCGGCGGCGCCCTCGGCACCGTTGTTGCCGATCAGGTTCGGATTGATGCCGCCCTTCGACTCAGGGCCCGCATAGGTGGCTTCGAGATCGATGATGTCGCGAAGGAAGATCTTTCCTTCGTTGAGCTCGTCGCGCCAGATGATGATGGCCTGGAAGGTCAGCGGGCTTTCGCAGAGGCCCGCGATCATCGCCTCGCGGCCGGCCTCGATGCGTTTTGCAATGGCGATTTCGCCCTCGCGGGAGAGCAATTCCACCGTGCCCATCTCGCGCAGATACATGCGCACGGGATCGTCGGTGCGCTCGCCGGGCTCCGACTTCTTGACCTCGGTGACGGCCTTCTGCGTGACCTCGACGAGCTCGTTGTCGGTCTCGTCGTCGCCGTCGTCCTTCTCGTCCTCGCCCTCGCTATCATCCGCCTCGGTGACGTTGATGCCCATGTCCGAGAGCATCGACATGATGTCTTCGATCTGTTCGGGCGAGGTCGTGTCGGAGGGCAGCACTTCGTTGAGCTGATCGAAGGTCACGAAGCCGCGCTTCTTGGCCTGCTTGATCATCTTCTTCACCGCGGCATCCGACAGGTCGAGCAACGGCGACGGCGCGTCAGCGGCATCCTTCTCAGGAGCATCCGCTGCCTTGTCGTCTTTTTCCTTGTCCTTAACCTGCAGCGTCTTTGCCTTGGTGGCCATTCACTAAGCTCCCGAAACGCGGTCATGCAAAATGGCGCCACGCACGCGCATCCGCACGAAATCTAGATTTACTCTCTCGACGCACAAAGGGCGGCGCATAATCTCGCCACCCCTCTGATCCGTCTCGACGGTTTCCATCTTGAAATAGCCGCGAGGCTATTAAGTTTCGCTTAACCCTGTTTTTGCAGCCAAACCATGGATTTGGCGAGTCTTTTTGCGGGTGCGGCCAGCGCCGTCCGCAGCATTTTTGTTATCAGACATTACGCTGGAACCGGCCCGATAATTCGCCGAACCCTTCAATCAGGGCTTCGGTCCCATCGGCTTCTGCCATCCGGGCCTGGATATCCTGCAACCATGCCAGATTGGCCTCGCTGGAGTCTTCAGCCAAGGCGGCTTCCGCATCTTTTCTTTCCCTAAGTAAGGCGTGGGTTTTCTGATGCAAGGCAACGAGTTGACGCCAGGTCGATAAAACATCCTCGCGCGCGGCGCCGATCTGCGCCGCCCACACCGCCTGGGTTGTGATCGCCCGCTCAACCCTTTGAAGAATCTGCGATAATCCGCCTGCCTCGAGGTCGGAGCGCATCTTCTCGGCCTGCTCCTCGACGTCCGGAGAGTGGTGATGGTCGTGGGCAAAGGCGGCGATAATCGCGGCCCGCAGCTTGTGGGCCTCGGGATGGGCGAGCTCGAGGGCCGCCACCTCCTCGAGATGGTCGTGCAGCAGCCAAGGGTGATTGATCAGGGATTGCAGGATCAGGGCCTCGCGGCTCGAGATCGCGCTGCGCTGGCCGCGCATGATCGGGCTGTTGGCCAGTTGCTGGCTCGCGGCCTGATAGGGGCCCCGTGAAAACCCGGGGGCGCCGCCGCCCTTGGCGCCGAACCGGCCGCCCTGACCCGGGCCGCGGGGGGCAAACTGGCGGGGTGATTCGCCGCCGCGGCCACCGCCGAAATTGCCCCTGTTGCCGTAGCCGCCGCGGCCATAACCACCGCGTCCCCCCTCCGGAGCAAAGTTGCGTTGCAGCCGCTCCTGCAAATCCTGCCGGTAATAGCGGCGCACGACCTCGTCGCGGATGCCATTGGTGAGCTCGCCGATCCGTGCCTCGAGTGCTGCGCGGCGCTCGGGCGTGTCGAAATTGCCGCCCTCGATCTCGCGCGACCAGATCATTTCGGCGAGCGGCCTCGCGGCGCCGATCACATCCTCGATCGCGCCGCGGCCGCCCGAGCGCGCGAGATCGTCGGGGTCCTGCCCTTCCGGCAGCAGCGCAATACGCAGGCTCTTTCCCGGCCTGAGCTGGGGCAAGGCAAGGTCGGCGGCGCGATAGGCAGCCTTCTGGCCGGCGCGGTCGCCATCGAAGCAGAGGATCGGCTCGTCCACCATCTTCCAGAGCATCGCCAGCTGGTTCTCGGTCAGCGCGGTGCCGAGCGGCGCGACGGCGCCGGGAAAGCCCGAGGTGACCATCGCGATGACGTCGACATAGCCCTCGACGACGATCAGCTGCGCGCCATCGTGCGCGGCCTGGCGCGCGGTGAACAGATTGTAGAGATTGTCACCCTTGTGAAACAGCGGGGTTTCCGGCGAGTTCAGGTACTTTGCCGGAACGTCCTTCTCCAGCGCGCGGCCGCCGAATGCGATGACGCGGCCGCGGGCATCCGTGATCGGGAACATGACGCGGTCGCGGAAGCGATCGAACGGCACCGGCTTGTCCTCGCCGGACACCAGCAGCCCGGCCTCCACCATGTCCTCGGTCGAGATACCCTGCGCGCCGAGATGCTCCTTCAGCGCAAAACGATCCGGCGGCGCATAGCCCATCCGGAACTGGAGCTGGGTCGCCGGCGAGATGCTGCGGTCGGCGAGATAGCCGCGCGCCTTGGCACCGTTGCGTGAGGCCAGCGTGTCGGCAAAGAACTTTGTCGCCAGTTCCATCACGTCGTGCAGGGTGCGGCGGTGCTGCTCGTGCCGCGCCGCATCGGGCGTCACGGCCGGCAGCGGGACACCCGCCATCGCGGCGAGACGTTCCACCGCCTCGGGGAAAGTCACGCCCTCCGTCTTCATCAGGAAATCGAAGATGTTGCCGTTCAGCCCGGACGAGAAGTCGAACCAGGCCTGCTTCTGGTCGTTGACGAAGAACGAGGGCGTCTTCTCCTGCTGGAACGGCGACAGCCCCTTCCACTCCCGCCCAGCCTTCTTGAGCTTGACGCGCCTGCCCACGACTTCCGAAACCGGAAGCCGGGCGCGCAGCTCATCGAGGAATTCGGGCGTGAAACGCATCAGGGTGATTCTGGGCTCGGGCGACGAATCGCGGACAACCGGTTAGCCATATAGCGGCACGATCGGGCATGCCGAACAATGTGGGGCTTTTCCGGGCTATTCACAGGCCTGGTCTGTCACGGCTCCGTCGAGCGGGCTACCCCCGAATCCACGGTGGAGAGCTTGCACGGCAAGCTTGCCCCCTCCCCGCTTCCGGGATTGGATAGGCCATGTTCACGACATTCAGAGGCGGACAGAGCGGCGGCTGGCAGGTCACGTCCATCACGCGGGTGAAGGGCGAGACGCTGCCGAAGGTCCCGGCGCTTTCGATCGTTGCGAGCGACTCGATCGCGCTGCCGCTGTTGCCGGCGCAGACCTCCTGGCGGCTCGCCGGCGTCGCCAGCTATTTGCGCTACACCGAGAAGGAAGAGCGCGAGAAGCTCGCCGCCGTGCAGGCCGGGCTCGGCCGCAGCGAGGCGACGCACGCGGCGCTGATCCCGATCAGGAAATCCGCGGCGTGGTGGGAGCTGACGCAGCCGGAGCGCCGCGAGATCTTTGAGGACAAGTCGCACCACATCGCCGGCACCTTGAAATTCCTCCCCGCCATCGCCCGCCAGCTGTTTCACGCCCGCGACCTCGGCATGCCCTTCGACTTTCTGACCTGGTTCGAATTCGCGCCTGAGCACGCGAGCCTGTTCGACGAGTTGGTGGGCATGCTGCGCGCGACCGAGGAATGGAGCTATGTCGAGCGCGAGGTCGACATCCGCGTCGAGCGGGAAGTGTGACTTCCCCCTTCGGTCATTGCCGGGCTTGACCCGGCAATCCATCAAGGAAGGACACTTGCGAAGTGAGATGGATGCCCGGGACAAGCCCGGGCATGACGACGTACGCGGATTACGCCTGAGCGCTAATGCTCCAGAAACTTTCCTGACGCGATCCGCGGCAGCTCGGTGACCGGCCAGTTGTAGAAATAGGTCCACGCCTCGCTCACGCTGCCGTCGGCGCGCGTGACAGCAAGCATCTCGCGGACATATTCGGTCGGCGGTGGAAAGCCTTCACCGCAGGCTTCGTACATGTCGAATTCGCGCAGCATGGCCTCGCGCTCGCGCAGGCGGAACAGTTCACCGTGCACGATGTCGGCGGGATCGTCCGATACGACGAGGCCCGGATAATGCTTCACCAGATAGAGCCGGCCGCGGCACTGCGCCGGCCCGAGGAATTCGGCATTTCCGGCGAGCAGCTTGGCCATCGGATGGTCGAAGCCGCGCATCAGCGTGCCGTAGACGAAGAGAAGGTCGGAGATCATGGCTACTCGGTCATTCCGGGGCGATACGAAATATCGAACCCGGAATCTCGAGATTCCGAGTCTGGTGCTAACGCACGATCCCGGAATGACAGAAAAACCCGAGGGACGCTAGGCCACCACCTCGTCGGTCACCACGACGAACTTCGTCAGCGTCATGCGGCCGAAGCTCGTGGTGAGCGCGACGTCGGCGGCGTCGCGGCCGGTCGCCATCAGGATGCGGCCGATCCGCGGCGTGTTGTGGCGGGCATCGAAAGTGTACCACTGGCCGGACAGATAGACCTCGAACCAGCCGGAAAAATCCATCGGCGCCGGATCAGGCGGCACGCCGATGTCGCCGAGATAACCGGTGCAGTAGCGCGCCGGAATGCCCATGCAGCGGCAGAAGGTGAGCGCCAGATGCGCGAAGTCGCGGCAGACGCCGGCGCGGCCTTCGTAGACGTCATGCGCCGACTTCATGTGATGGGCGTGCTCGTAGCCGAACGTCACATGGTGGTGCACGAAATCGGTGATCGCCTGCACCCGCGCCCAGCCCTGCGGCGTGTTGCCGAACAGCGACCAGGCGACATCGGTCAGCTTGTCGGTCTCGCAATAGCGGCTCGGCATCAGATAGAGCAGCATGTCGTCAGGCAATTGCTCGATCGGAACCTGCTGTGCCGCCGGATTGACGATGTCAGCCAGCCCGGAATCCCGCACCAGCGCGCTGCCGCGGAAGGTGACGCCACCGCCAGGGGCGACCAGCCGGCCGCAGACATTGCCGAAGCCGTCGCGATAGAGACCGATCGGGACATCCGGCTCTGTCGCAATGCTCTCGGTGCCGACGATGTCGGCGTAGCGCGATGGATGGATCGACAGCATGATCACCATCGGGGTCGGCTGCGGAGCCGTGTACGTGATCTCGAAGCCGACCTTGATCTGCATCGTCAGGCCGTCTCCCGCTCCGCCGCATTCTCACCGACCGAGACGACCTTGATGTCGACGTCCAGGCCGAGAAAGGCATCCGCGGCGCCGAGATAGACGCCATGCAGCGGCACCGCCTGGCGCGGATCGCGCGCCACCGCGACGCGGATCAGGTCGCGCGTGCCGACGATGCCGTTGGTCGGATCGAACTCGATCCAGCCGGCGCTCGGCAGATAGACCTGCACCCAGGCGTGGGTCGAGCCGCCGCCGACATAGCCATGCGCGCTGCCCGGGGGCATTGCGAGATAGCCGGAGACGAACCGCGCGGCGATGCCGAGCCGGCGCAGCGCCTCGATCATGAACAGCGCATAGTCGCGGCAGGTGCCGGACTTCGTCCGCAGCGTATCGAGCGGATGCTGGGTGCCCTGCTCGTAGCGCTTGCGATAGCTGAACGCCTCGCGAATGCCATGCGTCATGTCGCTCAAAATCTTGAACGTCAGGGTCGGCGCCTCGACATCGAGGAAGCGCCGCGCCCAGGCCGACAGCTCGCCGTTGGGGTCGCCATATTGCGGCGTGATGAACTGCTGCAGGTCGGGGAATTCCTCATCGTCGTAGAGGAACGGATAGAAGTAGGCGGCGTCGTCCGGTGTCAGCGCGAACCTGTCGGCCGGATTGTGATCTACCGTCGCGGTCGAGACAAACGACAGCGTGTCGGCGCGCTCGTCGAAGGTGGCGATCGCGACGCTGTTGCCGAACACGTCGTGGATCCAGCGCAGCGACATCGGTTGCGGGTCGATCACAAGTGCGCTGTCGAGCACGCGCAGATCGTGGCCGTCGCGCGGGCGCAGCATGATGCGGTGTTCGCCGAACGCCACCGGGCGCGCATAGCGATAAACGGTCTTGTGATGGATAGTCAGGAGCGGCATCTTCAAACAATCATCGTGATTTGGGCCGCTAAATCTATAGAGAATGCTGCTCGATTCCAAACCAGCATGCCCCTTGAATAGGCAAAGTTGAGGAAAAAGCCCGTGAATCACGCCGGTGGCCCGTTCTTTCTGCTGACAAACACCGATGTTTCACCGGTTCTTGAACATAATCCTGGCGGCCGCTCGCCGTTCCTTCTGACTTGCGATCATTATGGCAGGCTGATTCCCTCCCCGCTCGGCGACCTCGGCCTGCCTGAAAGCGAGCTCGTCCGGCACATCGCCTGGGATATCGGCATCGCCGGCGTTGCGACCCAGCTCTCCGACCTGCTTGGCGCTCACCTGATCGCGCAGCGCTACTCGCGGCTCGTGATCGACTGCAATCGTCCGCCGCATGTCGCAAGCGCGGTCCCGCTGATCAGCGAAGCCACCACCGTTCCTGGCAATGAAGGCCTGTCGCGCGAAGCCGCCGAGATGCGCCGCGCGCAGATCTTCGATCCCTATCACAAGCGCATCGACGAGATCATCGACGAACGTGCGCGTCAGGGCATTCCGACGGTGCTGGTGTCGCTGCACAGCTTCACACCGGTCTACGCCGGCATCGCACGTCCCTGGCACATCGGCACGCTCTATCACCGCGACAAGGCGCTGCCGCCGCTGCTGCTGAAGCATCTGCGCAGCGAGGGCGATCTCGTGGTCGGCGACAACGAGCCCTATGCAGTCAGCGACGAGACCGACTACACGATCCCCGTGCATGGCGAGAAGCGCGGCCTGATGAATTCCGGCATCGAGATCCGCCAGGACCTGATCTCCGACCAGGCCGGAGAGACCGCATGGGCCGAACGGCTGGCGCGCATTCTCGGCGAGATCGAGACGACGTTGCGTGCGGAAGCGCTGATCTAGGCGTCGAACGGGCAGCTAGGGTGTGTATTCATAAAGGCCCGCTTCTGAGGGTGAAGCGGATGCTACTCGGCTCGGCCGCCATCGACGGCCTTTGACCCGTTTCAGATACGCTGCCGCAACCGGAGCCCGCCGCAACCCCTTGTAGAGGCGTGTACCGCGATGTAACCTAAAACTCCGATGTAACCTGAAGCTCCAAAGCGGCAAACTGCCCCTGGTTTTTGGCGGCTGCGTATCACGTTGGCAGCCAAGCGTTCGGACGATCGATAATCAATAGAAGCTGCTTTTCTGGGAGTGATCGCTATCGTTCACGCCGATCCTTGGTCACATGGCAACGTCGGATAACAAGGGAGGGAGTTCATGAACAAATTCGCCCGCGCCCTGAGAGTGTTGGTGGCCGCCCTGACGGGCTCGATATGCACATTGACGCCGAACGTGTCGCTGGCGCAATGGCCTGACATCCGTGAGGCCAAGGCCATCGCCGAGGAAGGTTTCATCTACGGGCTACCCATCGTGATGAACTACGCGGTGATGTACGAGTATTCCGTCGACAAGAACTCGGGGCAATACAAGGCGCCGTTCAATCAGATCAAAAACGAGGCGCGTGTCTATACATACAAGGACACGGCGGTCGTCACTCCCAATAGCGATACGCCGTATTCCTTGTTATTCATGGATTTGCGTGCCGAGCCGATCGTGTTGTCCGTCCCGGCCGTCGAGACGACGCGCTATTATTCAGTGATGCTGTGCGACGGCAACACGTTCAATTACGGATATATCGGCAGCCGCGCGACCGGCAGCGAGGCCGGTGACTACATGGTTGTTGGACCAGACTGGCAGGGTGCAACGCCCCCCGGTATCAAGAAGGTATTCCGGTCCACGACGCAGTTTTCTGCCGCTGCCTACCGTACGCAGCTTTTCAATGCTGCAGACATGCCGAATGTCGAGAAGGTCCAGGCCGGCTACAAGGTGCAGCGGCTGTCGGCCTATTTGAAGCAACCGGCTACGGTCGCCGCAGCCGCAGTGGACTTTCCCAAGATCGACAAGGAGATGGTGAAGAAAAATTTCTTTGAGTATCTCGACTTTGCTCTCCAATTCGCGCCGGCGGGACCGGAAGAAAAAGAAATCCGCGCCAAGCTCGCGCGCATTGGGGTCGGGGCCGGCAAGACCTTTGACTTCAAGGACCTTCCGCTGACCCACAAGATCGAAATCGGACTAGGGATGAAGGACGGCGAAGAGAGGGTCGAGAAGTATCTCGCCAGCGGTGAGAAGGACGTCAACGGATGGAAAATCGGGTCGCTGTTCGGAGACAGACAATTCTACAGCGGCGACTGGCTGAAACGCGCTGCCGCCGCCAAGGGCGGCATCTATGGCAACGACGCGGCCGAGGCCGTCTATCCAATGGCGAAGACGCTTGCTGACGGCGAGGTCCTCGACGGATCAAAGCACCAATACACACTCACTTTCCCCGCCGGGCAGTTGCCGCCAGTGGACGCCTTCTGGTCGGTGACCATGTACGACGGCAAGACGCAATTGCTGATCGAGAATCCGATCAACCGGTACCTGATCAATTCGCCGATGCTGCCGGGCATGAAGAAGAATGCCGACGGTTCGTTGACGCTATACATCCAGAACAAATCGCCCGGCGCCGACAAGGAATCCAATTGGCTACCCGCGCCGAACGGGGACATCTATCTTGTCATGCGCCTGTACTGGCCGAAGACCGAAGCCCCGTCGGTTCTGCCTCCCGGTAACGGCACCTGGAAGCCGCCGGCAATCGCGGTGGCAGCCAACTAGGCGCATCCAGCGCCGAACAGCGAGATGGAGGGGGCAGACATGAAAGCCATTACTCGAAGAGGCTTTATGGGCGCGGTTGCCGTGCTCCCGGTGGTCCACTTCACGGCAGCCAACGCACAAGTTAGCGTCAATCCTGCGGAGGCGCGTGCCATTGCCAAGGAAGCCTACGTTTACGGCTTCCCGATCGTTGACAACTACCGAATCCAGCATGCCTATTGGGTCGATAAGACGACCCCGGAATACAAGGGGCCCTGGAATCAGATCTGGAACAGCGCTCGTGTCTTCACGCCCGCTGACACGGCGATCCAGACACCCAACTCGGACACGCCTTACTCCTTTGTCGGCGCGGACCTGCGTTCCGAACCTCTCGTACTTACCGTGCCGGCGATGGGAAAGGAGCGCTATTTCAGCGTCCAGCTCATCGATTACTACACCTTCAACTTCGACTACATCGGAACCCGAACGAGCGGCAACGGAGGCGGCAGCTTCCTGCTCGCAGGACCGGGATGGAAGGGTGATGCGCCCAAGGGCGTCGAGAAGGTCTTTCACTGCGAGACCGAACTGGCGTTCCCAACGTATCGCACACAGCTCTTCGATCCGGCCGATATCGAGAACGTGAAGAAGGTCCAGGCCGGCTACAAGGTACAGACGCTCTCCGCGTTTCTCGGGCAACCGGCACCCAAGGCGGCGCCGGCAATTGATTTCATCAAGCCGCTCACGCCCGCAGAAGAGAAGACCTCGCCAAAGTTCTTCAATATCCTGAACTTCGTCCTGCAGTTCTGCCCGACGGTCCCGTCCGAGGAGGAACTCATGGCGCGCTTCGCCAAGATCGGCGTCGGCGCGGGCAAGACCTTTGACGCGAGCAAGCTCTCGCCCGAGATCAAGACGGCCATCGAGCAGGGCATGGCCGACGCCTGGGCTGCCCTCGCTGGCCTGAAGCAAGATGTTGAGGAAGGGAAGGTGTCCTCCGGCGATGTCTTCGGTACGCGGCAGTATCTGAAAGGGAATTATCTCTACCGCATGGGGGCGGCCGCACTCGGCATCTACGGCAATTCGAAGCAGGAGGCGATGTATCCGACCTATTACGTGGATGCAGCGAAGCAGAAGCTGAACGGTGCCAATCGTTACACCTTGCGCTTTGCGCCGGGCCAGTTGCCACCCGTCAACGCGTTTTGGTCGCTGACGATGTATGATGAACCTCAGAGCCTGCTCGTCGCCAATCCGCTCAATCGCTATCTGATTAATTCACCGATGCTGCCGCAGCTCAAACGCGACGCCGATGGCGGGTTGACGCTGATTGTCCAAAACCAATCCCCCGGCAAGGACAAGGAAGCCAACTGGCTGCCCGCGCCAAAGGGGCCCTTCTCCATGATAATGCGTCTCTACTGGCCGAAAGAAGCAGCAACGGAAGGCAAGTGGATGCAACCGCCGCTACAGCAGACCGGGTGAGATACCGTTAGAAGCTGTTGCGGATGAATGAAGCCTGTACTTCAATGACGAACTGCGGCGTCACTCCAAACTCCTGTGTTTTTCGACCTAAAGGGTGCTGGGCCATGAAATGTACCAAGCGGTCGGTTGCCTTCGTCTGTGTACTCTTCGCAGTGTTTCTGTCATCGAGTACGAGAACACTCAACGCGCGCGACGCCGATCTCACCTCACTCACCTTCGCTGCGGCGCAGACCGCTAAACGGCAATGCACAAATACCTGTCGTGCGCGATATCGCGACTGCCTGTCTTTGAAGCAAATACCATCCTCCGAGTGTCGGGGCATTTACCAGGATTGCACCCGCTACAATTGTAATGCTGGTCACGCTGGTCGAACGTCTCGGCCGGGGTTTTCGTCGTAGTTGATCGCGAAGGCCGCCCGCGCTTCTCGCCCTAGTCGCTCGGACGGCGGGGACGAAGCCGCCGCTTCTTCGGCGAGCGTCGGATCGATGCCGCCTCGCGCTTCTTGACCGGCGCTGGCGCGACTCTGGATTTGCGAACGACCTCGATCGCCGTCGCCGAGCCGACGCAGCCGTGGCAGATGATCTGCGGTGCTCGCACCGGCGCGATGCCGCACGCTAGGCATTTGCGTGGCGGCGATTGCCTGCTCGATTTCCTGGTCGACTTGCCGCGCATCTCCGCGGTTGAGACACCGCAGGGATGCGCATATTCCGATCAATTCGGCCGGCGCCGCCAGATGAACAGCAGATAGAGCAGCACAGGCAGGCCGAGCGCCACCCAGGAGACGGCATCCCACCAGCCGTCGCCGACCAGCGCGCTGATCAATCCCACCGTGCTCACGATCGCAATGATGAGCGGAGCCGCGAAGATCTGGCTCAACGAACGATGTGCGACCATGCTGATGTCACGACGTGAACGCGGGGTGATCGATGGAGGCGGCGTTGGCGATGGCGCGGTCCTGGCTCACGCCGGCCTTGCGCCGGCGCAGCCACAGATACACGCCGGTGACGAGGATGAAGATGGTGAGGATGTCGAGCAGCGCCCAGACGATCTTGAGCGGCATGCCGCCGTAGTCGCCGAAATGCAGCGGCTGTGAGACGTAAAGCGTCGACACATACCAGGGCATGTCGCGGCTGTCGGTCAGATCACCGGTTTCCGCATCGATCAGCGCGGGCTTTAGCAGCCGCGAGGTCAGTGGCGTATCGCCGTGCAGGAACACCGCGTAGTGGCTCTTGCTGCTGAACAGGGTTCCCGGGAACGCGACGAAGCTCGGCGTCATTCCCGGCACCGCATGCCTGGCAACCTCGACGGCCCCATTCAGCGAGGTCAGCTTCGACGGCACCGGACGGTCGCGATACTGCGCGGTCATTTCAGCGAGCTGGCCGAACTGCCACATCTTGAGCACGAGGTCGGCCCAGGTGTTGATGACCCCGGTGAAGCCGACGACCAGCGTCCAGGCGACCAGCAGGATGCCGGCGAGATTATGGATGTCGAGCCAGCGCACGACGCGCCTCCGCTGCGCGCGGTAGGCGCCGAAGCGCAGCTTTCGCATCGACGGCGCGTAGACGACGATACCGGAAATGATCGCGACGCAGAACAGGATCCCCATCAATCCAAGGAACAGTTTTCCGGGCAGGCCCGCGAACATGTCGGTGTGCAGCTTCAGCATGATGTAGGTGAAGCGGCCGGTCACGTCGGGGGAATCGAGATAGGCGCCGGTATGCGTGTCCATCCGGACCAGGAGGTTGTTGGTCGGATCGGCGTCGATCGTCGGGCCGACGCTGACCCAGATCGCGCCGGGCTCGTCGCGATCCCAGATCAGGAAATGGGGCACCTTGCCCGGCGCCTGCGCGAGCGCGTTGGCGAGCAGATGATCCAGATTGGCCGGCGGCGTGCCCGCCGCCGCCTCGGCCGGCTTGACCTGGCTGTGCAGGAGATCGTCGATCTCGTCATGGAAGATCAGCGGCAGGCCGGTGATGCACAACAGCAGCATGAACAAGGTGCAGATCAGGCTGGTCCATTTGTGGACGGCGCCCCATCGCCGCAGGGATTTGGTCGTCGCAGTCAACTTCGCTACCTATTCCAGTCTCCATTCTTGTCGTCACTAACACGATGAAAGGTGCACGCCGTCGCGCGGCGATTAGAACCCGTCCAGTGTTGGACTTATCGTTGATCGTGTTGCGCTCTCGCAACGAGCGCGTCCGGGACCTGCGACGATGCGTCCCGGCTGTCAGCGCGATTTCCTGGGATCGTTCTAAATTGGATCGCGGCGTTCAACCGGCCGACGCCGCGCGGACGGGATGCTTCGCACGCCATCTGGGGCCCGGCCCGCGCATGTAGTGCAGCTCGGGCCGGTAGGGATCGCGCATACGCTCGATCAAGTTCTGCCAGCCGGTCGTGATCGCGTTCAGGCCGCGGCGCAGAGACGTCAATGATGACTGCAGCGACAGCATGGCTCGCTCTCAGTGCGGTTTGCCGAGAACGAATGCGAAGGGCAGGATGACGATCTCCTCGCCGTCCTCGTCGCTGACATGCACGGCCCAGTCGCGCCAGTCTTCCAGACTGACCGTTGCGACCAGCGAGCGCATCATGCGGGTCGCCGCCTCGCAGGCCTCGGCGAGGCTCGTCACCGAGGTGCCGCGGCGATCCATCAACACGCCGCGCGTGTTCGAGCAGTGGAAATAGACCTGCGTCATGTCCGTATCCTCGCAAGCTCCGGGCGATCGGGCTCGCCCTTGCACGACGAAACTTTACGCAGCCGGCGCGCGACGATCAGTGATGCGGCTCACACAGGCTCGGGACGGCCGCCAGGCGGCCGCGCCGCCCTCACCAAATCGCGATTTGACAGTTCTCCTATATTTGTCAAAATCGTCAAATGGGACCGAAAACCCGCATTCTCGACGCCACCATGCTGGTTTTCCGCCGGCACGGCTTTCGCCGCTCCTCGATCGAGCAGGTCGCCGAAGCGGCCGGCCTGACGCGGCAGGCGCTCTATCATCATTTCGAATCCAAGGAAGCGCTGTTCCGCGCCGTGATCGAGCGCGTGCACGAGTCCGCGATCGCGGCCGAGGAGGTTGCCGTTGCCGAGACAGAGACGGCGGGCGGCAGTCTCGGCGACATCCTTGCCGCAGGCATGACCGCGCGGATGTCGACCATGATCGCGTCGCTGGACGGCTCGCCGCATCTCGAGGAATTGTATTCGGAGCATCTCGTGCACGCGCGCGACCTCTACCAGACCTATGCCGCACGCTATGCGGAGCGCATGGTGGCCACCATCTCGCGGACCGTGCGCAAGCGTCAGCTTGCGCTGCCGCAGGAGCTCTCGCCGGCCGAATTCGCTCGGCTGGTCGAAATGTCGGTGTACGCATCGAAGTCGCAGTATCCGGCGATGCAGCCGGCGGATGCGTTCCTGAAGGACATGGCCATGATGGTACGAACGCTCTGCGCGGGCGCGGTGCCGAAATCCTTGCCAAGATCTTTGCCGAAATCCGGGAAGCCGCCCGTCAGGAAGGCGGCGATCAGGGCAAAGCCGACACGCCGCAAGACAGGAGGATGTCCATGAGCACGACGACCATCAACGGCCGCGTTGAATCGCTGCCCGATGATCCCGATTCGCTCTTGATCGACATCGTGCGCGACCAGCTCAAACTCACCGGCACCAAGCTCGTCTGCGGCGCCGGTGTCTGCGGCGCCTGCACGGTGCTGGTCGATGGCGCGCCGGTGGCAAGCTGCCTGATGCCGGCGCACGCCGCGGCCGGCAAAGCGGTGACGACGGTGGAGGCCATCGGCGCCGCCGGGCTGCATCCGGTGCAGAAGGCGTTCATGGCGCATGATGCCCTGCAGTGCGGCTTCTGCACGCCGGGCTTCATCGTGGAGGCGACCGCGTTCTGCGACCGCTGGCGCGCGACCAAGGGAACGGCTGTGCCGTCACGCGAGGAGATCGGCGCGGCGCTGTCGGGCCATCTCTGCCGTTGCGGCGCCTATGACGGGATCTTCCGTGCGGTGGCGGATGCCTGCGCCGGCCGTTTCGACGGCGACAATGTCACGGCGCCCCGCATCGAGGCGCGCGACAAGGTGACGGGCGCGGCAAAGTACACCGTCGACATCAATCATGACGGCCAGCTCGAAGGCCTGATCCTGCGCTCGCGCGAGGCGCATGCCCGCATCACCGCGCTCGATCTGGCTCCGGCGCGCGCGATCGCCGGCGTCGCCGCGGTATCGCTGATCGGCGACGATCGCATCGTGCGCTATGTCGGCGAGCCGATTGCGGCGGTCGCAGCGCGGGACCGCAAGACCGCGCTGGCCGCGCTCGCTGCGATCAAGCTGACCAGCGAACGGCTGCCCGCTGTGGTCGGGCTCGACGCCGGGCGCAAGGACGGCGCGCCTGTGGTGTTCGACAAAGCGAGCCGCAAGCGGGCCGGCAACGTCTCGGAGGCGGCCGGCGGGCCGGCGCCATGGAAGCAGAACATCCGCGGGCCGACCGCGGTGTTCTCGACGCGCGCCAAGAAGGCCCGCAACTGGGTCGAGGAGGCGCGCCAGGCCAATAACCGCCTGCTCGTCGAAGCGACCTTCCGCACTGCCACGCAGCAGCATGCATGCCTCGAGCCGCATGCCGCGGTGGCGCGCTTCGACGGCGACCGCCTGACCCTGCACGCCTCGACCCAGCAGGTGTTTCATCTGAAGGAGCAGATCGCAAAGCGCTACAAGCTCGATCACGACAAGGTCCGCGTGATCGCCGATCACGTCGGCGGCGGCTTCGGATCGAAGGCGAGCCTCGGCGTGGAGACGATCGCCGCCATCGAGCTGGCGCGCGAAGCGAAGGCGCCTGTTAGAGTCGCCTACGATCGGCAGGAAGAGCTCTCCGTCGCCGGCTATCGTCCGGCCGCGGAGCTGAAGGTCGCGCTGCTCCCGTCCGAGCAGGGCGGCCTGAAGGCCCTCTCGGTCACCGCGCATGCCGATACGGGCGCTGCGACCAATTCGACGATCGCGGGCCTGGCGCGGCTGATCTATCCGGCCGAGGCGAAGGACCTTTCGGATTTCGACGTCATCAGCAATCTGCCGCCCGGCGCGGCCTTCCGCGGCCCCGGCGGCCCGCCGATGGCATTCGCGGTGGAGCAGGCGATCGACGAGGCCGCGCTGCGGCTCAACGTCGACCCGATCGCCCTGCGCAAGCGCTGGGATCCCGATCCCAACCGCCAGCGACTCTACGACTGGGCATCCGGGCTCGAGATCTGGCGCAACCGGAAGCCCGCGCAGAACGGACGCTATCGCCGTGGCATCGGGATGGCGACCGGCTACTGGCTCTATCTCTGGCAGCCCAACGTGAAGGTCGAGGTCGCGGTCAAGGCCGGCCGGATTGTCGCCAGCACCGCGACGCAGGACATCGGCACCGGCACCCGCAGCGTGCTTGCCGACACGATCGCGCGCGAGTTCGATCTCGAACCGGCTGACATCGACGTGCGGATCGGCGATTCATCGCTGCCCGAAGGGCCGGGCTCCGGCGGCAGCCGCGTCACCGCCTCGGTGATGCCGCCGACGCTGCAGGCGGTGCGGAAACTGAAGGCCGCGATCCTCGAGCAGGCGACACGAAAGCCCGTGCCTGGCTCGAACGCGCCCTGGCGCGAGCTGATCGCGCGCTCGCCCGACATCGCCGTGACGGAGACGCGCGGCGAGGACGGCAAGAACACGGCGCCCGGCATCCGCTCGCCGCTGCGCGAAGTCGGCCTGATGGGCATGGTGTTCGGTTGGATGATGCGCCGCTTCTCGAACATCGCGGTCGGCGCCGGTGTGCCGAGCTCGGTGCAGGTGATCGAGGTGGAGGTCGACACCTGGCTCGGCCATGTCCGCGTGCTCAACGTGCATACCGGCATCGCGGTCGGCAAGATCGCAGCGCCCGCGCTGGCGCGCAGCCAGGCCTGCGGCGCGGTGATCCAGGGGCTCGGTTACGCACTCTACGAAGCGCGCGAGCTTGATCCGACCAGCGGCGACGTGCTGACCGCGGGGATGGAGGACTATCGCATCCCTGGTATCGCCGACACGCCCGAGATCGACGTCCATTTCGACGAAGCCGGCTTCGACCATGTGCTCGGCAACAGCGTCGGCATCGGTGAGGCGTCGACGGTGCCGACCTCGGCCGCGGTCGCCAACGCGATCCACGACGCGATCGGCGTCCGCCTCACCGAGATTCCGATCCGGCCCGACCGCATCGTCGCCGCACTGAAAGGGAGGGATGCCGCATGAGCGTCGCAAGCGCAGAAGTAATATCCGCGCCCGAATTCCGCGCCGCCGGCACTGATCTGTCGGAGCGCCGCCGCAGCGGCCTGTCGTGCGGAACGATCATCGATCTCACCGCCAGCCCCGACACGATCGGTATCGCATGGGGTGCGGACGGCGCGGCGCGCATCGGCGCGCTGACCGCGATCGCGGCGATCGCATCCGACGCGCGGCTCGCGCAGGCCTATCCCGGCATCGCCGCGGCCGCGCAGGGTCTTGCCACGCCGCAGATCCGGCACATGGCGACGCTCGGCGGCAACCTCGCCCAGCGCTCACGCTGCTGGTACTTCCGCAATCCGCAGATCGCCTGTCTCAAGAAGGGCGGCTCCGGCTGTCCGGCGCGAGCGGGCAACCATCTCTATCACGTCGCGTTCGATCTCGGCCCTTGCGTGGCGCCGCATCCATCGACCATGGCGATGGCGCTGCTGGCCTATGACGCGAAGATCGTCACCGACCGGCGCAGCGGATTGTCGATCACCGACCTGCTCGGCGACGGCAGCAACGGGGCGGCCGACAATCTGCTCGCACCGGGCGAACGGATCGAGCGGATCGAGCTCCCTGCTCCGCTCGCCGGCGAGCGCGCGCTCTACAAGCGCGCGATCAGCCGCTCATATGCGGAATGGCCGCTGGTCGAGATCTGCGTGCGGGCCGTGATATCCGGCGGCGCATTCCAGCAGGTCCACATCACCGCCGGCGGCATCGCCCCGGTCCCGGTGCGTCTTGCGGCAAGCGCTGCGGCGCTGCAGGGAAAGCCGGCCAACGCAGCCAGTGCGGCGCAAGCCGCCGAACTGGCAACAGCGGGCGCCAAGCCGCTGACGATGACGGGATACAAGCTCGATCTGCTGACGGGCCTGGTGCGCGACGTGATCGAGCGAATTGTGGCGTAGCGCGCGGGCTCAGCGCGCGCGGGTGAGCGCCAGCCAGATGCCGCCGCCGATCATGAAGCCGCCGGATATCCGCGACATCAGCCGCGTCCGCTCCTTGGAGAAGAACTTTCGGGCGCGGCCGGCCGCCAGGGCGTAGGCGGCGTCGGTCAGCACGGCGGTCGCCATGAAGGTGACGCCGAGCAGCGCCACCTGCGGAATGTGCGGCTTGTCCATGTCCATGAACTGCGGGATGAAGGCGCCGAAGAACACCAAGACCTTCGGGTTCGAGAGCAGCACCAGAAAGCCCTGCAGGAAGAAGCCGCCGCGTGGCGGCGGCGGCCGATCGTCGGTGCCGACGCCCTCGACCGGCGAACGGATCAGCTTGATGCCGAGCCAGACCAGATAGGCGGCGCCGGCAAAGCGCACCCAGTCGAACCAGTAGCCCATCGTCGCCATCAGCGAGGTCAGCCCGACCGCGACGATGCCGATCACGATCGCGAGCCCGACCTGCGCGCCCAGCACATTGGTGAGCGCGGCGCGCGTGCCGTAGCGCAGCCCGTTGGCGATCACCATCGTGACGATCGGACCGGGCAACAGCGCCAGCGCAATGCAGGCGGCGACGAAGGCGAAATAGGCTTGCAGGGACATTGGGGGCCCGTTTGTTGCTTGCGTCATTATGCATGCAAGAGCCGAACATGGAAGCGGTCTGCTCCCTCGCCCCGCTCTTGCGGGGAGAGGGTCGGGGTGAGGGGCTCTCTCCGCCAGGCGGTGCGAGTCGTTAGACCTGTACCCCCTCACCCGGATCGCAAGCGCGATCCGACCTCTCCCCGCAGGCGGGGAGAGGTGAAGAGCCAGTTCTAACTCAACGCCCCTCCATGGCCCCAATCATCCACGCTCTGATCTCTCGCGACTCCAGAAACTTTAACGTCGCGCCCTGTACGCGCGCCGTATCTCCCCCGCCCTGCGCCGCCACCGCCATGAGATCGCAGCGATGCGAGGCCGCGATGCCGATCGCGGTACGCTTCCCCTCGAGCATCTCGATATCATACGCCCTGATCCGTCCGGGCATATCGGCGACATCGACGACATCGCCGGCCTTCAGCGGCACAAAGAGCGGGCTGATCATGTCGACATCGGAAACGCGATCGACCTCGTCGTCATCGGCGACGCCGCTGTCGCAGTTGCAGAAGCCGAGCTTCGGCCGGAGATAGACCTCGACCTCAGTGCCGCACTCGGCCGCGCCGCACCGAAAGGCGCGGCCAGCGGGCCAGCCGTCACGCGGAAACGGCCAGGCGATCTCGCGCCATTGCGCGGGGTGCGGCGGCGCCATCTCGTAGCCGGCCACGGCCGACAGGCCGCCGAGCGCCAGGAACATCGCCGCGATGACCGGCCACGAGCGTATCATCGCCCGCTCACGGCAGACCGGCGACGGCCCGCGCCGCGCCGGTCAGTTCGAGAATGTGCAGGCCGGTGTTGGCGCGGTCGACCGCGTAGATATAGCCGCGCTCGTCCGTCTCGACATTGTTGGTCTGGATCGCGACCTTGCAGCGGTCCTTGCCGTCGATCGTGACGCAGCGCTTGTCGGTCGCCGCTGTGATGGCCGGAATGAAGTATCCAACTTCCCTCGGATGATAAGGATCGTGGATATCGAGCGCGCGGACGCCGGCGTTGAAGAAGGCGATGAAGGCCAGCTTCTTGTAATAGACCGGCGCCATGCTCTCGTTCGAAGAATGCGAACCGAACCGGCCGCCGCGCTCGCAGAATGCGCCGGAGGCCTCGGGCACGGTGTAGCTCGAGATCATCATCGGCCGCGCTTCCGTGGTGACGTCGGCGAACCACACCATCTGCCGCGCCTCGCCGCACTCGTTCTGGATCGCCTCATCGACGATCATCACGATGTCGCGGCTCTTGCCGTCCTTGTCATGGGCGAATTCCGCGATCGGCATGTCCGGCATCGGAAACACCGTGTGCGCGCCGTTCAACGCCGACAGCGGCATCCGCGCGATCTCCGGGAATTTCAGATTGTCCAGCGTCGGCTGCTTCGGCCCGTTCAACAGCTTCTCGCGATCGACGATCTGCAGGAAGCCGCCCTTGTCGGTGCCGTAGCCGAAATAGACGCGATTGCCCTGCGGCCCGGTCGAGATCGGCCCGTGCAGTTCGGTCGGCACCGCGCCGGTCGCGCCCGGCTCCTGCCCCGGCAGGCCGAAATCCCTGATCTTCTTTGGCTGCGCGGGATCGGAGAGGTCGTAGATTTGCGTCATGCGCCGGGTACGCCAGTCCGGCGCGCCCGACACCAGGAACGCGATGCCTGTCTCGCATTCCCAGAAATTCTTGTGCGTGTCCTTGAGCCCTCCGATCCGGGTGACGAGCACGGGATTGGCGGGATCGGCGACGTTCCAGATCTCATGCGCCTCGCTGCCGAAGGTGCGCAGCATGTAGACCGCGCTGCGATCACCCTTCGGCAGATCCTTGCCGTCGCAGATCCGCACCATCTGCGCGCCGCCGGATTCGTATTTGCCTTCCTGTCCCGGAATGTGCCGCAGATATTTCGGATGCGCAGGATCGGTGACGTCGACGATCGAGGTGCCGTTCGGCTCGGCCTTGCCGGTCATCGGATTGATTGGATCGGGAACGTCGTCGGTGCCGCCGTGATGGCCGATATAGGCGATCCATCTGTCGCCCTGGCGATGGATGGTCGGCTGATAGGCGCCGCGTGCCTGCAGGTCGCTGGTTCCAACCAGCCGCATGTTGGAGGCTTCGGGCGGGTCGCCGATCTTCTGCTGGGCGCTCGCAGCATTCGCGAGCAGGACAAGAAGAGACGTGCAGCAAACTGCCGTAACGCGACCACCCATGCGCATCACCCCGAGTTCCACGCCAATCTGCGTTGGCTGCGCGGAACGCTAGCACGGCGATACCAACGCCCAAACACACGCTCTTGACATGCAACCATTTGGTTGCCTATTATCTGACCCATGGACGAAGTCTTCAAAGCCCTCGCGGATGCCTCACGGCGGACGCTGCTTGACCGACTTCACGATCAGAACGGGCAGACGCTCGGCGAGCTCTGCGACGGCCTCGACATGACGCGTCAGGCCGTCACCAAGCACCTTGTGATTCTCGAGGAGGCCAACCTCGTCACCACGATCAGGCATGGCCGCGAGAAGCTGCACTACCTCAACCCGGTTCCGATCCATCAGATCGGCGAGCGGTGGATCAGGAAGTTCGAGCGCGGGAAGCTCGCCGCGCTCAGCGAATTGAAACGGCAATTGGAGAAGCGTGATGAGTAAGTCGGATTACGTCTACGTCACCTATATCGAGACCACCGCCGAGAAGCTGTGGCACGCGCTGACATCGAGCGACTTCACCGAACAGTTCTGGTTCGGCTATCGGGTCAGCTCGGACTGGAAAGTCGGCTCGCTCTACCATCTAACCAAGGATAGCCGCCGCGCCGTGCAGGGCGAGGTGCTGATCGCCGATCCGCCGAACAAGCTCGCCTATAGCTGGGACGTGGTGAAGGAGGGCGCCGCACGCGAACAGGCCTCGCGCGTGACCTTCGACATCGAGCCGCACGGCAGCGTGGTCAAGCTGACCGTGACGCACGACAATCTCGGTCCGAAGACGCTGCGCGACATCTCAGGCGGCTGGCCGATGGTGATTGCAAGCCTGAAGAGCTTCCTGGAGACCGGACGCGAATTGCCGGCCGACCTGCTCACGAGCGGCGCCAGGGAGGCCTACCATGCCTAAGCCCGAATTCGTCTACGTCACCTATATCGAAACCACGCCGGACAGATTGTGGGACGCGCTGACCAACAGCAGATTCACGCGGCAGTACTGGTTCGACACCGAGCTGAAATCGGACTGGAAGGTCGGCTCGCCGCTCGCGCTGGTGATGGACGGCAAGACCACCGACACCGGCGAGATCCTCGAGGCCGATCCGCCGCGGCGTCTCGCCTACACCTTCAAGCACGTGCTCGACGAGGACATGCGCAAGGAGCCGGCGACCAAAGTGGTCTTCACGCTCGAACCCCATGGCAAGATCGTAAAGCTGACCGTGACCCATGAGGGCTTCGGCGCCGGCAGCAAGCTGCTCGACGGCATTTCCAGGGGCTGGCCGGCGATCCTGTCCGCGCTCAAGAGCCTGCTCGAGACCGGCAAGGCGGTCACAATCCCGCCTGCCGCGCTCGGGATCGACGGCTTCGAATGACGATGAAAATCTATCGACGGGTGCGTACAGACATGAACATCGGGAAATTCAAGCCGGCGATCGTCTATGCGATCTACATCGCAGCCACACCCGAGAAGGTATGGCAGGCATTGACCCAGGCCGAGTTGAGCCGGCAATATTTCTCCGGCAACGCGGTCGAGGTCGATCTTCGGGTCGGCGGCGCCTACATCGTGCGCACGCCCGACGGCGCGCTGCATATCTCCGGCGAGGTGATCGAGTGCGATCCGCTGAAGCGGCTGACCGTCACCTTCAACGTCAACTGGCCGCTGCTCGTCGAAAAACTCGGGCCGACGCTCGTCACCTACGAGATCGAGCCAGCCGGCGACGGCGTGAAGCTGACCTTGCTGCAATCGCATGACCGCCCGATCAGCGACGACATCCTGTCCGGCGGCCGCACCGGCTGGCCGGCGATCCTCTCCAGCCTGAAGAGCCTCGTGGAGACCGGCAAGGCCATGGTGATCCCGATGCAGCCGCCGCAGCGCATGCTGGCCGCGCTGAAGGAACTGGGGGTTCCGATGCCGTCGTAACTCACTCCCGCCGCAGGATCGGGTCGGCAAAGGAACCTATGGGAACGACGACGCGGCGGTAGAGATGCCATGTGGTGTGCCCGAGCACCGGAATCGTCACGAGCAGGCCCAGGAAATACGGAATCGCCGAGACGATCAGCAGCACGACGATCACCGCCGCCCACCCAATCATGGGCAGCGGGCTCGTCACGACCGCACGCACGCTCGTGATCATCGCGGTCACGAAATCGACTTCGCGATCCAGCAGCAGCGGGAACGATATTACGGTCAGCGAGAACAGGATCAGCGACAGCGCCGCCCCGTCGGCATTGCCGATGACAAGGAACAACAGGCCCTCATTGGTGGTGAGCACCACCGTCAGGAATTCGCGGAAGCTGGAAAAGGAAACGTTGAGCCCGAGCAGGAGCGCGAGCAACAGCCTCACCTGATACATCCAGATCACGAACACAAACAGCGTGACGAACGCCATCCAGCCGATTTCGCCACGCGAGCGCAGCTTCGACCAGATCACGCTGAGCGAAATCGGCTCGCCCGTTTCGCGGCGCCTGCTGATCTCGTACAGACCGATCGCAACGAACGGGCCGATCAGCGCAAACCCCGCCGCGAGCGGATAGGCCAGATAGACCATGCCGAGCGCGGTCAGGCACAGCAGGATCGCGTTGCCTCCAATCATGTAGATCGCACCGAACATCAGTCCGTAGAGCGGCACGGCCTGGAAATCGCGCAGCCCCTGCCCGAGCGCCTCCGCGATGTCAGCCACGCGGATCTTGCGCACCACCGGATCGAGCTTGCCAGATATCGACATCAGCCTTGCCGCGAATGATTGAGCGGGCATCGATGCAGGCGACGGCGAGAACTGCATTGACGCCGATCAATATTGTGTCGCGGCCTACCCCAGCGCCCGCAACTCCCGCCGCAGCACCTTGCCCGTCGCGGTCATCGGCAGGCTGTCGGCGAACTGCACGAAGCGCGGATATTCGTGGGCGGCGAGCTGGACCTTGACGAATTCCTGGATCTCGCGCGCCAGCGCATCGCTCGGCGCATGGCCGGGCCGCAGCACAATCCAGGCCTTGATCGATTCGGTGCGGATCGGATCGGGAATGCCGACCACCGCCGACATCGCGACCGCCGGATGCTTCATCAGCGTGTGCTCGATCTCGGACGGGCCGACGCGATAGCCGGCCGTGGTGATGACGTCGTCCTCGCGGCTGACGTACCAGAAATAGCCGTCCTCATCCTGCACGCCGAGATCGCCGGTCAGCAGGAATTCGCCGGCATACTTCTTCGCTGTCGCTTCCGGATTGCGCCAGTACTCGATCATGGTGCAGGGGCAAGGCTGGCGCACACCGATGATGCCGCGCTGTCCCCGCGGCAGCTCCTCGCCCCTGTCGTTGACGATGCGGACGTCGAAGCCCGGCGTGGCGCGGCCCATCGAGCCCGGCCGGATCGGAAACAGGTTGGAGTTGCTGCCGATCACGAGATTGCATTCGGTCTGCCCGAACACCTCATGGGCATCGATGCCGAAGGTCTCGCGCACCCAGCCCAGAAGCTCGCCGCCGAGCGACTCGCCGCCGGTGAAGATGCTGCGCAGCCTGACGCCGGAATTTTTCACATTGGCCTGCCGCATCAGCTTCAGCGCGGTCGGCGGCAGGAACACGTTGCGGATGCCGAGCTCGGCCATCATCTGCATCGCGGCCTGCGGCTCGAACTTGCGGGCGCGGTGACCGACCATCGGAATGCCATGGTACCAGAACGCGAACAGGCCGTTGATCAGGCCGCCGATCCACGCCCAGTCGGCCGGCGTCCACATCAGGTCGCCGGGCTTGGGGAGGAAGTTGTGGCACATCTCGACATTGGGCAGATGGCCGAGCACGACGCGGTGCGCATGCAGCGCGCCCTTCGGATTGCCCGTGGTGCCGGACGTGTAGATGATCAATGCGGGATCGTCGGCCGAGGTGTCGACGGTGGCAAATTCCGGTGATGCCGACTTGATCGCGTTCCAGAATGACTTCGTACCGGCCGGCGTCTTATCGCCGACGATGTAGACGCTCTTCAGCTCGGGCAGGCGATCGCGGATCTTTGCGATCTTCTCCCAGCCGGCCTCATCGGTGAGGACGGCCTTCGCCGCCGAGTTCGACAGGCGGAATTCGAGCGCATCCTCGCCGAACAGCGCAAACAGCGGGATCGAGATCAGCGCCGCGCGGAACGCCGCAAGATGCGCGACCGGCAATTCGAGCGATTGCGACAGGAACACCGCGACGCGGTCGCCGCGCACCAGGCCGTCGGCGTTCAGGACATTGGCGAAGCGGCGCGAGGCGTCCGCGACCTCATCGAACGAGGTGCGCGTGGTGCCGCCATCCTCGTCAACATAGATCAGCGCAAGCCGGCCCGTGCCGTCGGCATGGCGGTCGCAGCAGGCGGTCGCCATGTTGAAGCGCGCGGGGACATCCCAGCGGAAGTTGCGATAGAGCTCGTCGTAGGTTTTGGCTTCCTGAAGCATGGCTACAGAGTAGACCATCGCCGTCGGACCACAAACCCCTCCTTGCGGGGAAAGCGGTCAGGCTGCCGCCCGCTCCATTGTGATCTCGGCCTCAAGGCTTTCGCGGTCGCGATAGATCGACGCGACCGCGAGCACGCGCCCGCCGCGCTTGTAGCGGAGCATGCAATCCCTGCCGGCGATGCTGCCGTTCACCGCGATCTCGTCCCACTGCTCGGCGTGGCCGACATAGTTGATCGGCACGTCGTAATGCTGGCTCCAGAAGAACGGCACCGCATCGAACACCTCGCGCTGCCCAAGCATATTCCGCGCGGCGGTCTGGCCCTGGCGCTCAGCCACCACCCAGTGCTCGACCCGGATGTTCTCGCCGCTATGCGGATCGGGCCAGCGCGCGATATCGCCGGCCGCGTAGATGCCGGGGACGCTGGTCTCGAGACAGGCGTCCACTGTCACGCCGCGATCGATCGCGAGCCCGGCTCCCTCCGCCAGCGCCAGCCGCGGCTTCACGCCGACACCGAGCACGACGAGGTCGGCATCGAGCACCGGCCCGCTCTTCAGGCGCGCGCGCTTGCCGTCGATCGCGGTCACGGTGTCGCCGAGGTGGAAGACGACGCCATGCTCCTCGTGCAGCGCGCGGACGAAATCGCCCATCTCAGGCCCGAGCACGCGCTCCAGCGGCCGCTGTTCCAGCCCGACCACGTGAACTTCGATATCCCGCGCGCGCAACGAGGCCGCAACCTCGAGCCCGATGAAGCTTGCGCCGATCACAACCGCGCGGCGCGCTCCGCTGGCCGAGGCGATGATCGCCCGGCAATCGTCGAGGGTGCGCAACACATGAACGTGGGGCTGGTCCGCGCCCGGGATCGGCAGCCGCACCGGCTCCGCGCCGGTCGCCAGCAGCAGCCCGTCATAGGGAATTGTTTCGCCGCCGGCGAGCACGACGTTGCGGCGGCCGGCGTCGATCGACTGGACCTCGGTCCTGAGCCTGAGATCGATCGCCGCGTCGGCGTAGAAATTGTCCGGCTTCAGCGGCAGCCAGTCTTCCGGCGCGCTGCCGGCGAGGAAGTCCTTCGACAGGTTCGGCCGATCCACCGGCGGCGCAGCCTCGCCGCTCAGCATGACGATGCTGCCGCGATAGTCCTGCCGTCGCAGCATCTCGGCGGCGGCAAACCCCGCCGCGCCTCCACCGACGATCACGATCCTACCGGGCGCATCGACCGGTCCCTTGACGCGGGGTTTCGGCTGCTCGCGCTTCTCGCGCACGATGATGCGATCGCCCTCATGCTCGACCTTCCAGACCGCGAGCGCGTTGAAGGCGGGTGCTTCGGTCGCTTCACCGGTGCGAACATCAAAGCAGGCGTGATGCCAGGGGCAATGGATGGTCTCGCCCTCCACCAGGCCTTCAGCGAGCGGGCCGTGGTAATGGCTGCAATGCGCATCGATGGCGAAGATATCCGCCCCCGAACGCACCAGCAGCACGTCCTCGTCGCCGACATGGCCGAGCAACATCGTGCCCGAGAATTCGGGAAGTGCGACGCCTTGTGTCAGATCCGGACCGGAAGGAGCTTGCTGATCGGCCATGGCCTGTCTCCAGTTTTTCCAGAACCTCACCTCGAGGGCGCCGCCTTCACCGGGCCTTGGTGCCCCTTTGCGGCAAGCCGATCTCAGCTTCCCTGCATGTAGCGGACCGGGTTCTCCTGATCCGCCTTGAAGATCTCGGCGGCCTCGGCGAACAGCGCCGCAACGGCAGCCGCCTTCAGATCAACAAACGCCTCGAAACTGAAATTGTTGCCACCCGCCCGTAATTCGCCGAGCTTGCCGGCGTAGCAGGACACCAGCGGCTTGCCGCCGCGGGTCACGGCGACATAGACGCTGATGTAGTTCTTCTGCAGCGCCACCCCGATCACCGGCCAGACAGCCGTCTTGCCGGACTTGATCGCATAGCGAAACTGACCGTAGCCGATCATGTTCATGCGCATGCCGGCCTCACCGGCCGGCGTGCCCGCATGAAAGTGCCGCTTGAGCGAAGGCGCGGCCTTTCGCATCACCGCATGCAGTTGTTCGAGATCCGCGGTCCGGCCGGGATCAAAGGCGAGGTAGGCTTCCAGGCTGTCCGCCGCGACACGAAACATCGGAAGCCTCCGCCGCTATCCCGCGAGCGCCGCCTTCACCAGGCCGCTGGCCTTGCCGAAATCCATCTGGCCGGCGTATTTCGCCTTCAGCGCCCCGATCACCTTGCCCATGTCCTTGATGCCGGCCGCATTGGTCTCGGCGATAACAGCCGCGATCGCGGCCTTCACGTCGTCATCGGACATCTGCTTCGGCAGGTAGGCGGAGATCACGGCGATCTCCTCGCGCTCCTGGGCGGCGAGCTCGGCGCGGCCGCCCTTGTCGTAGAGCTCGACCGATTCCTGGCGCTGCTTGATCATCTTCTGCAGGACGCTCAGAAGGTCGGCATCGGACAGTGGCGGCTTGCCCTGCCCGCGCGCGTCGATGTCCGCGTTCTTGATGGTCGAATTGACCATGCGCAGCGTGGAGAGCTTGCGCTCATCCTTAGCCTTCATCGCTTCCTTGACCGCAGTGTTGATATCGTCGCGCAGCATCCTGGTGTCCTTAAACTAGCAATCCCCTCATGTAGGCAGTTTGCAGCGACTGGACAACCTAGTTCCGCAACCACTCAACCAGCGCGTCCGCGCAGGCCTGCGGCTGTTCCAGCTGCGGCAGGTGACCGCAATTGGCGAGCACCACGAGCTTTGCCCCGGGAATGCCATTGGCCATCTCGTCCGACAATAAGTTCGGAACGGTGTTGTCGGTATCCGACGTCAGCACCAGGGTCGGGCACTTGATCCAGGCCATGCTCGGCCGCGAATCCGGCCGGCTGAGCACCGCGTTCTGCTGGCGGATGAAGGCTTCCGCGCCGACATCCTCGCTCATGTCCTCGACGATTCGGCGCAGGTTTGCATCGCCCTGCCGCGACGGATGCACGAAGCCCGGAAACAGCTCGTCGACCACGCTCCGGTACTGACCGGTTTTGGCACGCTCGATCATGCCGCGGCGGCGTGCGGTTGCTTCCGGCGTGTCAGCCCTCGCCTGGGTGCTCATCAGCGCCAGTTTCGCCACCCGCTCGGGCGCCTGGCGCATGATCTCGAAGGCGATGTAGCCGCCCATCGAATGCCCGGCGAGCGCAAAGCGCGGCGGTGCCTCGGCCAGGATCCGGCGGGCGATCGCGCCCATATTGTCGTCCCTGACATGGTTGGCGACCGTGACCGGCCCGCACCGCCACAGCGCCGGGATGACCGGGGCAAAGATCCGCGGTGAGCAGATGAGGCCCGGGACGAGCAGGATCGGCATCGTATTGTCCATGCGGGAGCTCCGGACCGGGTCATTTTCGGCAAGCAAACGGCCGCTTCAAGGAACTTTAGATTAAAAGGCCGTTCAGGCCTGTCAAATCGGCGGGTATTGCCGTGTGAATCCGTGCCCTTTCGCTTTGACGCCGCAGGGTGCGGCGACTATTTAAAGGGCTCATGACAACCCCCGAAAACGCTCCCGCCTGGCCGGACCACAAACCGACCGCGCTCCTTGTGCTCGCCGATGGTACCGTGCTGGAAGGCTTCGGTCTCGGCGCGGAAGGCCACGCCGTCGGCGAGGTCTGCTTCAACACCGCGATGACCGGCTATGAGGAGATCCTCACCGATCCGTCCTATGCCGGGCAGATCATCACCTTCACCTTCCCGCATATCGGCAATGTCGGCACCAATGAGGAAGACATCGAGACGGTGAACATGGCCGCGACACCCGGCGCGCGCGGCGTGATCCTGCGCTCGGCGATCACGGATCCCTCGAACTACCGCGCCACCAAGCATCTCGATCAGTGGTTGAAGGCGCGCGGCATCATCGGCCTCTCCGGCATCGACACGAGGGCGCTGACCGCGCTGATCCGCTCCAAGGGCATGCCCAACGCCGTGATCGCGCACGCCAGGAACGGCGAGTTCGACCTGCACGGCCTGAAGGAAGAGGCCCGCGAATGGCCGGGCCTCGAGGGCATGGACCTGGTGCCGATGGTCACCTCCGGCCAGCGCTTCACCTGGGATGAGACCCCCTGGGAGTGGGGCAAGGGTTTTGGCCAGCAGACCGCGCCGGAGTTCAACGTGGTTGCGATCGACTACGGCATCAAGCGCAACATCCTGCGCCTGCTCGCCGGTGTCGGCGCCAAGGTGACCGTGGTGCCGGCGACGACGGCGGCCGAGGATATCCTGGCGATGAAGCCGGACGGCGTGTTCCTGTCGAACGGCCCCGGCGATCCCGCCGCGACCGGCAAATATGCCGTGCCGGTCATCCAGAAGGTGATCGCTTCGGGGACGCCGACCTTCGGCATCTGCCTCGGCCATCAGATGCTCGGCCTCGCCGTCGGCGCCAAGACCATGAAGATGCACCAGGGCCATCACGGCGCCAACCATCCGGTCAAGGACGAGACCACCGGCAAGGTCGAGATCACCTCGATGAACCACGGCTTCGCGGTGGACCAGGCGACGCTGCCCAAAGGCGCGACCCAGACCCATATCTCGCTGTTCGACGGCTCCAATTGCGGCATCGCGCTCGAGGGCAAGCCGGTGTTCTCGGTGCAGTACCACCCCGAGGCCTCGCCCGGCCCGCGCGACTCGCACTATCTGTTCCAGCGGTTTGCCGATTTGATGCGGAAGAAGAAGAGCGCTGCCTAGAGTTCGATCGTCATTGCCGGGCTTGACCCGGCAATCCATCCCTTAAAGAAAGTTGGATGCCCGGACCACCTGGTCCGGGCATGATCTTTTGTCACGCCTTGCGTGAGCGGTCTCTGCCAAGCTACTCGTCATATGATGACGATCATCGAGCAGCAGGATTGCCCGACATGACCGATAGCGCCACCCCAAAGCCCGCATATGGCGTGACCTCGATCGAGCTGATGGCGTCGATGCCGGGGCTCGACTTCGTGCGCGGCATCTTCGCCCGCACCCTGCCGGAGCCGCCGATCATGGAGAATGTCGAGCCGTTCGACTGCACCGCCGAGCCGGGTCATGTGGTGATCCACAGCATCCCCGGGCTGCGCCACTACAACCCGATCGGCTCGGTGCATGGCGGCTATGTGGCGATCCTGCTCGATTCCGCCATGGCGCTCGCGGTGCAGACAACATTGCCGAAGGGTTCGGGCTACACCACGCTGGAGTTCAAGATCTCCTTCGTCCGCGGCATGAGCCAGGACACCGGCAAGATCCGCACCGAGGGCCGGGTGCTCAACGCCGGCCGGCGCGCCGCGACCGCCGAAGGCCGCATCACCGATCAGAACGGCAAGCTGATCGCGCACGCCACCACGACCTGCATGGTGTTCGAGCTTCCCAAAAACGCCTGAAGGCAATCGCGTCTTGGCGTAAGGTCCTGGCGCAATGGAGGCATGACGAAGCGCGCTGGATTGGCGGCAGTGCTCTGTGATTGAGTTTCCCTGACCGAGATCAGGCCACATGATCCGGCCTGGAAGGAAGGAAACGCCCGATGACCTCAACCAATCCGGACATGACCATCCGCGACATCCGCGTCACAATGCTGCGGCTGCCCTGGGCCGACGATCGCTGGCTGAAGGGCGCAGCGCTGGGCGCGACGCGCGACATCCTGATCTGCGACGTCGAGACGTCCGGCGGCATCACCGGCATGGGCTATCTGTTCGTGTTCCGCCCGGCGATGCAGTCGATCGCGGCCTGTCTCGACGAGTGCATCATCCCGCGCGTGATCGACAAGGATGCCACCGCGATCGAGGCGATCTGGCGCGATCTGTGGACGGCGACGATGACCTATGGCCGCGGCGGCATCGCCGCGATGGCGATGTCGGCGCTCGACATCGCGCTGTGGGATGCGGTGGGAAAACGCGCCGGCCTGCCGCTGCACCGGCTGTGGGGACACTATCGCTCGGAGATCCCGATCTATGGTTCGGGCTGCTTCCGCGGCGCCGGCGGTGACGGGATGATCGAGAAGGCGCTGCATTTCGTGAAGCAGGGCTACAAGGCGATCAAGATGCAGGTCGCGCATGTTCACACGCCTGCGCAGGACCTCGACAATGTGCGCCGCATGCGCGAGGCGCTCGGGCCCGACATCGACATCATGATCGATGTCAACATGGGCTGGAGCGCAGATGTCGCCATCGAGATGGGCCGCAAGTTCGAGAAATACGATATCTACTGGCTGGAGGAGCCGGTGCCGGCCGATGATTTCGCCGGCTATCAGCGCATCGCGGCGGCGCTCGACATGCGCGTCGTCGGCGGCGAGACGCATTTCACGCGCTACGATCTGCGGCCGTTCTTCCTCAATCCCTGCCTGCCGATCCTGCAGCCCGACCCGATGCGCGGCGGCATGACCGACCTGCGCAAGATCGCGGCGCTTGCGGACACGTTCGGCATCACTATCGCGCCGCATCTGTTCCCCGAACTCAATGTGCACCTCTTGGCTTCGATCCCGAACGGCATCTGGTGCGAGAACATGGCCCTGATCGACGACCTCTGGGTCGATCCGCCGGAGATTGCCAATGGCATGATCACCGCGCCGGAGCGGCCGGGGCATGGGCTCAAATTCAAGGACGAGGTGCTGAAGTTCAAGATCTAGCGGGAACGGTTTCCGGACCGACGGTTTGATATCACCGCCCCTCGCAACGCTGGAGAGCCGCCATGCCGGTGGTGAGTAAGGATGCCGAACCCCAGACCTTCGTCTTTCAAGACGACGGCCTGGTGCCGAACAATCCGATGCCGTTCCTGGTCTACAAGGCCGCGGTCAACGTTGGCAAAAATCCCGAGGCCACGATCGAGCAGCTGTTCAGCGACAATGGCTGGGGCGCGATGTGGCGGAATGGCGTCTACGACTTCGCGCATTACCACGCCACCGTGCACGAGGTACTGGGCGTCGCCCGTGGCAGCGCGCGCGTGCGGTTCGGCGGCGAGCACGGGCGCGCGCTCGAGATTGCGGCCGGCGACGTCGCGATCCTGCCGGCCGGCACCGGGCATCAATGCCTGTCGGCGAGCAGCGACTTCAGCGTGGTCGGCGCCTATCCGCCGGGCCCGCCGATGGACCTGCAACGGCCGACGCCGGAGAACCACGCCCGGGCGCTGAAGACGATCCCGCTGGTGGCGATCCCCACGACCGATCCGGTGATGGGCAGGAACGGGCCGCTGGTGCGGCTGTGGAGGCGGTGATGCTTCCAGCGAGCGCTGCTCCCTTCCCTTCTCCCCAAGTGGGAGAAGGTGGCGCGGATGAAATCCGCGACGGATGAGGGGTCTGCATCCGCGGATAGAGACCCCTCACCCGGCTTCATCTCGCTCCGCTCGATTGCGCCACCCTCTCCCACAAGGGGAGAGGGTGAAACTCAGGCTGCGTTGCTCCCTTCCTGGCGGCTTGCCTCGAACAGGAACCAGGTGCGGCGCTCGGTCTCGTCGATGAAGGTTTCGAGCAGGCCGGCGGTGCCGGAATCCTCATGGTCGTCGGCGAGCTTGTGCGCCTTGCGCATCGCTGCCGCCATGTGCTTGTTGTCTTCCATCAACTCGCGCAGCATTTCGCGCGGCGGGACAAAGTTCTCGTCATTGTCCTTGATGGTCTGATGCTTGGCGATATCGCCGATCGATCTCAGCGTCGCACCGCCGAGCTTGCGTACCCGCTCGGCGAGCTGGTCGGTGGTCGCGAAGATCGCGTCCGACTGCTCGTCCAGCAACAAATGGTAATCATGGAAATGCCGGCCGCTGACGTGCCAGTGAAAATTCTTGGTCTTCAGGTAGAGCGCGAAGGCGTCCGCCAGAAGCGTGTTGAGCGAGGCCGAGATCGTATCCACCGCGGCTTGCGGGAGATCGTTCGGCGTGTCGAGATCGGGCGAGATCTTGTCAGTCTTAGCGTCACTCTTGGCTTTGCTCACGTTGGACCTTCCTGTTAGGAACCCCCGTATTTCGGCGCATTGAACATTGGCCGCCGGACCGCTAACGCATCATCAGCCCACCTGTTCCTGGAAGTCAGGAACCCGTTCTGCCGGATACCAAACGCGATGGATGAATGGATCGACTATTACGATTCCACGCATACGATCTATGCCAGCCGACTGCACCGCGACCTGCATTTCCAGGTCATCGCCAACGACATCATCGGCTACATCACCTCGCCCGACGCCGTGGTGCTGGACTATGCCTGCGGTGAGGCGCTGTCGGCGGCCAAGGTCGCCAATGCCTGCGCCCAGCTCTATCTGGCGGAGCCGGCGCCCGGCGTGCGCGGCCGCCTGGTCGCGCGCTTCGCATACGACACCAGGATCCGCGTCCGCTCGCTCGATGAGCTGAAGAACATGGCGGCGGATTCGATCGACCTCGTGGTGATGAACTCGGTGGCGCAATACATGACGCCGCAGGAGCTCGACTCCGCGTTCGACGTGATCCACCGCCTGCTGAAACCCTCGGGCCGTTTCGTGCTCGGCGATATCCTGCGGCCCGAAGTCGGCATGGCCAGGGACGTCATCGCGCTGCTGCGCTTCGCGGCGACCCATGGCTTCCTGCGCGATGCCCTGGTCGGGCTCGCCTCGACCGCACTGTCCGATTACCGGCAGCTGCGCACCAGGATCGGGCTGCAGCGCTACCGCGAGGACGAGATGATCGCGAAGCTCGGCGCCGCGGGCTTTGACGCCACGCGCGCGCCGCGCAACATCGGGCACAATCCGTGGCGGATGACGTTCGTGGCCCACCACTGATCAGAGGTTGAACAACATATTAGGGTTAACCAAAAGTAAACGTAGCGGCCGCTGAAATAATCAGCAATGATCCACTCGGCCCGGTGGCGGAAGCGTCGACGCGGCAGTGGTGCAACACTGTTTATCCTGGTTCAACTCCAGGCCGGGCCTCCACGCTTCGCCCTGACGGGCTACGCGTGGCGCAGCCACGCAGGACCGGCGGGGCAAAGCGTGTCCGGCGTAGCTTGAGCGTAGCGAAAGCGTAGACGGACTGGGCAGTTGGCCCCCCGCGTCCTGAGCACCCCAGCCGGGTATGGGTCGAATACGGAATTTCCCCCAGAATCGCAGTTGATTGGGCATTTTTGGGGGTTTCGCAGGTGCGGAAACTGGTCTAAAGACCACCCGCGCGCGAGGGATCGCGCTTCCGGCGCTACAAGATGTGGCGCATGGCTCGAGGGACGCGCGGGACGCGCGCCCTTTTTTTGTGCCCAAATTCCAGTCCGCGAGAGCTGATGCCCAAAAGAACCGACATCTCCACCATCCTGATCATCGGCGCCGGTCCCATCGTGATCGGCCAAGCCTGCGAATTCGACTATTCCGGCACGCAGGCGGTGAAGGCTCTGAAGGAAGAGGGTTACCGCGTCGTCCTCGTCAATTCCAATCCGGCCACCATCATGACCGATCCGGAACTGGCGGACGCGACCTATATCGAACCGATCACCCCCGAGATCGTCGGCAAGATCATCGAGAAGGAGCGCAACGTCATCCCGGGCGGCTTCGCGCTGTTGCCGACCATGGGCGGCCAGACCGCGCTGAACTGCGCACTCTCGTTGCGCCGGCAGGGCACGCTCGACAAGTTCGACGTCGAGATGATCGGCGCCACCGCTGACGCCATCGACAAGGCCGAGGACCGCCAGCTGTTCCGCGAGGCCATGACCAAGATCGGGCTGGAGACGCCAAAATCGCGGCTCGCCAACGCCTCGGCGCTGAAGAAGTCCTACCGCGACAAATACCTTGCCGAGCGGGAGAAGCTGTCCGGCGAGGCGCTGGAAGAACTCGAGCGGCAGTGGACGCTTGGCGAGAACGAACGCCGCAAACGCTATCAGGAGCACGCGTTCGGCGAGGCCTTGATGGCGCTGTCGGAAATCGGCTTGCCCGCGATCATCCGGCCCTCCTTCACCATGGGCGGCACCGGCGGCGGCATTGCCTACAACAAGGAAGAATTCCTCGACATCATTGAGCGCGGGCTCGACGCCTCGCCGACCAACGAGGTGCTGATCGAGGAAAGCGTGCTCGGCTGGAAAGAGTACGAGATGGAGGTGGTGCGCGATAAAAAGGACAATTGCATCATCATCTGCTCGATCGAGAACCTCGATCCGATGGGCGTGCATACCGGCGATTCCATCACCATCGCGCCCGCCCTGACGTTGACCGACAAGGAATACCAGGTCATGCGCGACGCCTCGCTGGCGGTGCTGCGCGAGATCGGGGTCGAGACCGGCGGCTCCAACGTCCAGTTCGGCATCAACCCCGTCGACGGCCGCATGGTCGTGATCGAGATGAATCCGCGCGTGTCGCGCTCGTCGGCGCTGGCTTCCAAAGCCACCGGCTTCCCGATCGCAAAGGTCGCAGCCAAGCTCGCGGTCGGCTACACGCTCGACGAAATCGCCAACGACATCACCGGCGGCGCCACCCCCGCCTCGTTCGAGCCGACGATCGACTACGTCGTCACGAAAATTCCGCGCTTTGCGTTCGAGAAATTCCCCGGCGCATCCTCGACGCTGACCACGTCGATGAAGTCGGTCGGCGAGGTGATGGCGATCGGCCGCACCTTCCAGGAGAGCCTGCAGAAGGCCCTGCGCGGGCTCGAGACCGGCCTGACCGGCCTCGACGAAATCGAGATCGACGGGCTCGGCCGCGGCGACGACAAGAACGCGATCCGCGCCGCGCTCGGCACCCCGACGCCGAACCGCATCCTGCAGGTCGCGCAAGCGATGCGGCTCGGCTGGACCGACGAGGAGATCTTCAACTCCTGCAAGATCGACCCCTGGTTCCTGGCGGAGATGCGCGCCATCGTCGAGATGGAGGACAAGGTCCGCCGCAACGGCCTGCCGCCGAACGCGTTCGCAATGCGAACCCTGAAAGCAATGGGCTTCTCCGATGCGCGGCTCGCCGTGCTCACGGAAACCACCGAAGCCGACGTCACCGCCAAGCGCCACGCGCTCGGGGTGCGCCCGGTGTTCAAGCGCATCGACACCTGCGCGGCCGAGTTCGCTTCGCCCACCGCCTACATGTATTCGACCTATGAGCGGCCGTTCGCGGGCGAGCTTGCCGACGAGAGCGCGCCGTCCGACCGCAAGAAGGTGATCATTCTCGGCGGCGGGCCGAACCGCATCGGCCAGGGCATCGAGTTCGACTATTGCTGCTGCCACGCCTGCTTCGCGCTCGAGGACGCCGGCTACGAGACCATCATGGTCAACTGCAATCCGGAAACGGTGTCGACCGACTACGACACTGCGAACCGGCTGTATTTCGAGCCGCTCACCGCCGAAGACGTGCTGGAGATCGTCGCGACCGAGCGCAAGAACGGCACACTGCACGGCGTGATCGTGCAGTTCGGCGGCCAGACCCCGCTGAAGCTCGCCCGCGCGCTCGAAGCCGCCGAAGTGCCGATCCTCGGCACCTCGCCGGATGCGATCGACCTCGCCGAGGACCGCGACCGCTTCAAGCGCGTGCTCGACAAGCTGCGCCTCAAGCAGCCGAAGAACGGCATCGCCTATTCGGTCGAGCAGGCACGCCTGGTGGCCGCCGATCTCGATCTGCCGCTGGTGGTGCGCCCGTCCTACGTGCTCGGCGGCCGCGCGATGCAGATCATCCGCGAGGAGACCCAGCTCAACGATTACCTGCTCGGCACCCTGCCCGAGCTGGTTCCCGCCGACGTCAAGGCACGCTACCCGAACGACAAGACCGGGCAGATCAACACCGTGCTCGGCAAGAACCCGCTGCTGTTCGACCGCTATCTGTCCGATGCGACCGAAGTCGACGTCGACTGCCTCTGCGACGGCAAGGACACCTTCATCGTCGGCATCATGGAGCACATCGAGGAAGCCGGCATCCATTCCGGCGACTCCGCCTGCTCGCTGCCGCCGCATTCGCTCGATGCGAACACCATCGAGGAGCTGGAGCGGCAGACCCGCGAGCTCGCGCTCGGCCTCGACGTGGTCGGCCTGATGAACGTGCAATACGCCATCAAGGACGGCGAGATCTACGTGCTTGAGGTCAACCCGCGCGCGTCCCGCACCGTGCCGTTCGTCGCCAAGGTGATCGGCATGCCGGTCGCCAAGATCGCGGCGCGGATCATGGCCGGCGAGAAGCTCGCCGACTTCAAGCTGAAGAAGAAGAAGCTCGACCATGTCGGCGTGAAGGAATCGGTGTTCCCGTTCGCGCGCTTCCCCGGCGTCGACACCGTGCTCGGACCGGAGATGCGTTCGACCGGCGAAGTGATGGGCATCGACCGCTCGTTCGAGGTGGCATTCGCGAAGAGCCAGCTCGGCGGCGGCACGCGTGTGCCGCGGCAGGGCACGGTGTTCGTCTCGGTGCGTGGCGACGACAAGATGCGCATTGCGGATGCGGTGCGGCTGTTGCACTCGCTCGGCTTCAAGGTGATGGCAACCTCGGGCACGCAACGCTATCTCAGCGATCACGGCGTGCCGACGGAAAAGGTGAACAAGGTGCTCGAAGGGCGTCCACACATCGTCGACGCCATCACCAATGGCGACGTCCAGCTGGTCTTCAATACCACCGAAGGTCCGCAGGCCCTGGCGGACAGCCGCTCGCTGCGGCGGGCTGCCCTCTTGCATAAAGTGCCATATTACACCACTCTTTCAGGCGCGGTGGCGGCCGCGCGGGGGATCCGGGCCTATCGGGACGGGGACCTTGAGGTCCGCACGCTTCAGAGTTACTTTTCCGAAAGCTGACCGCTGCCCGGGCTGACGGCCCGAAGCGGTCAATTAGCCGAATGGCTGGAACTCACCGCGCGATTGGATGTTGTCACGGCCCTTAGCGGGGCCGAAAATCACTGGGCTTCCGGGCGCGTTCGCGTCCTGATTCCTGCGTTAGCTGAACTGGATATTCGTGCACGGCCGCCGGGCGCGCACGATGAAGGACGAAGATGATGGATAAGGTTCCGATGACCGCGGGCGGATACGCCGCGCTGACGAACGAGTTGAAGCATCGCCAATCGGTGGATCGTCCGCGCATCATCGAACACATTGCGGAAGCGCGCTCGCACGGCGACCTCTCTGAGAACGCCGAGTATCACGCCGCCAAGGAAGAGCAGTCGCACAACGAAGGCCGCATTGCCGAGCTCGAAGACAAGCTCGCGCGCGCCGACATCATCGACATCTCGAAACTGTCCGGCGACACCATCAAGTTCGGCGCCACCGTCACGCTGATCGACGAGGACACCGAGAAGAAGGCGGTGTGGCAGCTCGTCGGCGAGGTCGAAGCCGATGCCAAGAAGGGCCGCATCTCCATCACCTCGCCGCTTGCGCGCGCGCTGATCGGCAAGAAGAAAGGCGCCACCGTCGAAGTGATGGCACCGGGCGGCGCCAAGGCCTACGAGATCACCAAGGTCGAGTGGCGGTAGTTACCTTGACGTGACTGGTGCAAAAAGGCCGCGTGTTGCACGCGGCTTTTTTTGTGCCCGCGTTTCCCCCCGTCTGACAGCAATGTGAGTGGAGAGCGGGTAGGCGGCATACTAGTGAGGCCGTGACATGTTTATGCAGTATAATCATGTCGGGGACTGGGGCGGAGCCGATGATTGCGTCGCAACACGGATCGCGGCGTGTCACCGTGTCACTGGTACGTTCTCTCGCAACTTCCGTGGAGCGAGGAATGATTCCAGGTGCAAGGTGTTGACATCACACTCGGGTGGCGGACACCGTGTGTTTCTGCATCGTGCAATGTTCCAGCGTGTCAAACAGGGGGTAAATGACAATGGACCAGATGTTTTCCAAATGGCAGCCGACGGCGCTGAGCCTGTTCCGGTTCATCACCGGACTGCTGCTGTTTCAGTACGGCGTCGCCAAGATCTTCAAGTTTCCTGTGCTCGCCTACTTCGCCAATATCCCGCCGTTGATCCAGGCTGCAGGCTGGCTTGAACTGGTGCTCGGCGCGCTCCTGATGCTCGGCCTGTTCTCGCGGCTGGCCGCGTTCATCCTGTCGGGCGAGATGGCGTTCGCCTATTTCCTCGGCCACATGCTGAAGAACCCGGCCGAGCCGGTGTTGCTGCCGCTGCTCAACAACGGCACCGCAGCGATCCTGTTCTGCTTCGCCTGCCTCTACCTCGCGACCTCGGGCCCCGGCCCGATCAGCGTCGACGCGGCGATGGGCAAGAAGTAACAACGCTGAGCCCGTCCCGTTCAACCGGGAGGATAGTCGGAGAGCATGGGGACGCTGTCCGAGCGCGATGGGACAAACCCGAAGAGCGTTGCAAAGATGGAAGAGGCGCGGGTCCGGTGGACGATCTTCCTAGCGGTCCAAAAAAGGCATCTGAAGCCCGCTACATACTGAAGGTCAGTTGCTGCTCGCAGTTTCTGGCTGCTTTGCGAGAAAGTCCAGCATCAGCCCAGTTTAAATACGTTTTGGTGGGCTCGAACTTGTATTCCGTACCTGTTCGCATTGGATGCCAATGCAACCATCTGCCCCTTCATCTGAAGAAATCTCGGAAGCGTTCCCGATAGCGGCTTTGCCCAAGTGCAGCCGCTAGGTGGTCCTTGGTGGGAAAACTAACGATCCGAAGCGAGTTGCACCGTTTGGCGCCCGCCGTTCATGTCTCTCAACTGATTTACGTATTCCTCAGGCTTCAGCAAATGGAACGGAGCTTTCAAACCCATGAAGTTGGCAATACGACCAATAAAAGCCGTACAATTGGTCGTTTCCGCGTTCCAAACAGGTGAACTCGCCTGAAGCTCCTTGATATATGCAAAGACCTTCTTCGCGTCGGCCTCGCTCAAGTACACGCGATAGCTGGCCGTTAAGTACTGCTCGTCAAGATCGCCGTAGCTGGCGCCCGTCTCGGAAGGTACCCACGTAAGATGGCCAAGCACGTAAGGCAGGACGTCGCCTGCCGGGTGCAACCCCGCAACTTCGACCTGCTTCTGGCTTGACTTGCCGTACCAGACAAACGCATGCCCATAAGAAGCTGCTGTGCGGGCACGAAAGTCCACGTAATACGGCCCTTTGGCCATGGACCTTCGAACCGGTTTCACGTCTGCTCCAGAAGCGGAAGCGCTCGGTCCAGCAGCGGCCGCTGCCATAACCGACCTTGACGACGGCTTAAGCGGCTTATCCTGTTGCAGCGGGGCTTGATCGGTCTGCGCAGCCAATTGCTGCGCATGACTGATGCCGGCTTCCAGAGTCACGGAAGCCACAATAACACCAACTCCGGCAAGCAGCCTCAGGCCGCTCCGTTTCCGATTCACTTCAGGCACCTTCAAACCCTCACCAGGGCAAGACGTCAGCCCCAAGCAGCGCCTTCAGCGAAAACTGAAGGGGGCGCGCTCTAGGCGATCCTTGAGCTAACCCTTCGTTACGATCGGAGCAGGCGCCTTTCCAACCGGGTACTTGCCGACCGGGTACTTGCCAACCGGATACTTGCCGATTGGCATCTTGCCAATCGGAGCAGTTTCAGCGACCGGCTGCGGATGAGGAAGGTCGGCGGCGCTGGCAGCGGCCATGAACCCGAAAGTCGCAACTCCAACAACCAGAAACTTCAACATAGTGATCTCCGATATGGGTAGCTGAGCACGAACAGCTTACCCTCTAATGGCTGCGACGCAATTAACGCTGTATCTAAGCTGGTGCTCCTGCCATCGTTTCTTTGCCGGATGTGACAAAAACGACACGGAGCGATTGCTTTGCGTGGTGTTGGATATGGACGGCGAGACCGATCTCGTACAGCCGGCTCAGAACGGCCCCGGTATAATGCGTCCGGTCCGCGCCATATATTCGCGATACTCGTCGCCGAACGTTTCCAGCATCATCTGTTCTTCTCTGGCAACCCGGCCGAAAAACAACGTTCCAAATCCGATCAGTCCAGCGAAACCGGCTACCAAATTCGGCAAGAGCAATGCTTGAGCGACAGCCCAAAGCCAGAATGCGGAATACATGGGGTGCCGGATTTTTTGATAGATTCCATCCGTGATCAGGCGGTGATTTTCCCGCACGTCGAGACTTAACGACCAATTCCGACCCAGGGCCCGATGGGTTAGCCGGAACATGACCAGCGCCGCAACCGCCACGAAAACGCCCAGCCAGGCTTGAACCGGCCGGAACACGTACGATGCGAAATGAGGCAGGGTCGTTACAATGTAGATGAATGGCACAACACCGAGACCCGTGAGCGATATTAGCAGCAGGGTGTTTTCGCGAGGACCTCGCGCGCTCCTCAAGACCTTTTCACGGCGAGCACGACGTGCGTATCGGTAGCGGATGAGGTACCAACCGACCGCCATCATGACAAATACGAACTTGGCAATGTCAGGTGTCATCGTGGGCCAAACGCTAGTTTCGCTGGCGCGTCATCTTTGCCGAACATTGAAAGAGCGCCAACCTTAGCGAGCGTTAGAGACTAGACTGATCCACAGATCAGCATGAATCAATGATACAAGGCGTGCGGATCGTTTCCACTGATAAATTGGCAGTGCGACCGGCAGAATCCAAGGTGGCTGCGTGGCTGGGCGCTCTTGTGAGAGGATAGCACAACGCGTGGGCGGGTGTAATCGCATTGGCCGTACTCTTGCTGGAACTGTCTCAAATAGCACCCGCTGAGAAAGACATTGACGAGACATTCTTCCCCGTGTCCGGCCATAGTCTGCGATCGACAGGATTGCGAGCGCCGACCGGTTGCCATAGCAAGGCTTTTTCTATCTCGCACGCGGCGAAGTCACGATGGCTCTCTGGTCTATCATCGCCAACACTCGCGGGAGTAACTGCGACGCTATGAAAGCATGACCGTCAGCCGTGAGGTGAATGAAGTCAAAAGCGTAATAGCGCGGAGGAATCTCTTCGTCGTACACGATGCTTTTGATGGCGCGGTCACGCAACCGCCGCTCCATCGCCGCGATGTTGGCCGCCCGCTGCTCCTTCGTCACAAAGAAACGCCTATCATTGCCTCCAGGCTGCAAGATCACGATGTCGGTTCCCTTTGGCACGTCGCTATCAATGCGCTTGAGCATGCCGGCCGTGGTATCGAAGGGAACGCCGGCGTTGACGACGTTCGCATTGACGCCCTTCTCTCTCAACAGGACTTCCAACTTAGCTGGGTAAGCGCCTTGCTTCCCAACGTACCAACCTTGCGTGTTGCTTGCGCCGACCGCGACGATATGAATCGGCTTTGTAAAGGCGGCGCACACGGTCGCAAAGATACACATCGCTATAGTGATTGAGAATTTTCTAAACGTCGTCACCAGCGCCCTCCGGACTGAAGTGCGAACAAGAATAACACGGACACCGGGCCCCAAGGCGCAGCCCAGAGCCCTGGACCTGTCCTCCGCATTTTGTTGATCAAAGCCAATCTCAATGAGTGCGACCATCACGGCAGAGTGGTAATTTAATAAGGTATATCGGCCTCATCCATGTCAGGTCCACCAAGGATTCGGGATCAACGTGGTCCGAGTTCCCTAGTACAGTGTCTATTCGATTTCCCAGAATGAGTGGCAACCAGTCCATGCAGATTTCGAGTTGCTAGATGATTCGACGACGGCACGTCTTCCACGTTGGCGGTTACGATCCCGTCACTCCGGAACAGCAGGTCGAACGCCTGCGCCGCTCGCTATCGAGCTTCGATAGGATTTGGGGCGCTTCTTCACGGCTGTCGGAAACCTCGAACACATCTGCAATCGATGCTTCATGCAACGTGGAGGCGTGGGGTCCAAACTGGAAAACCAGCATTACCTTCGAGATGCTGCGCTGGGATGATCTCATTCGGTGCGATTCGAAAGTCGGGCTCGTGCCTCGTCTTGTACAGTCCGCGAAAGCGCTGTTCGACTTCATGATAACGGGAACACTGTTCAGATATGCGATGGCGAGTTGGAAGTACGCCCTCTTTTTCGTCTTTCCATATTGTTGTTTGCTGCTGATCGCATTGTGCAGCGCTGGGCTATCGTATCTGGTGATCGGGCCCTTACACGCTACACTTTGGGTGGAACTGCTGCTTGGCAGTTTTTTGTCGCTTGCCATCTTCGTCAGCGCTGTACTCTGGATCGGACCGAAGGGTCGCATAAACCACATTCTCGATGATGCCATTTTCTCCCACGAGTTCCTTTACGGGCGCAGAAGCGAACTTGATGCGCGACTCGACGACTTTGCGGAGCTGATCGCAAAGACAGCTCAGGCTGCAAAAGTTGATGAAATTCTCGTTGTTGGCCATTCTCTTGGCGCCGCACTCACAATAGCGGCGGTCGCGCGCGCGCTAAAATTGGATCCCCTGCTTGAAACGCGCGGACCGAAGCTGTGCGTTCTCACAGTGGGCGCCACTATTCCCAAATTCGCATTGCATCCGATGGGCGGCCAAATTCGGGAAGCGGCACAACTTGTGGCCGGAACGTCTGCCATCGACTGGGTCGAATACCAGGCACGAGATGACGCGATCAGCTTCTATCGCTTCGACCCCGTCACGCTGAAACGTACCAGCCGGGACTACTCAGGAGTGCACCCCAAGATTCGGCGCGTCCAAATACACTCGATGATAAGTCCGATCCGCTTCAGACGTCATCGATTCGACTTCATGCAGATCCACTATCAGTTCTTGATGGGGAACGATCAGCGCTCGGTTTACGACTATTGCATGATTACTTGCGGGCCGCTCGAGTTCGACGTCGCGACCTCACCATCCGGGGCAGTTGAACTATTCGAGGCAGACGGTTCGGCGATGACTGCCCGAAGTTGACGAGGAGCCTCTTCACCCCAGCTCAAACATCGGATGCCAGCGCATCGCCCGAAATGACGCGCCACGGCGCGCTACCCCGCCGCCTTCAGCCCCAACGGCACCGCCGCTTCGTATTTCGAATTGTGCAGCACCAGCGACGTCCTGACGTTGCGCACATGCGGCGCGGCCGTCAGGTGGGTGACGAAATCCTGGAAGGTCGCCATGTCGGGAGCGACGCATTTGAGGATGAAATCGACTTCGCCCGACAGCATCCAGCATTCCCGCACCAACGGCTCGGCGCGCACGAAATTCTCGAACGCGCGGAGGTCGGCGTCGGCCTGGCTCGACAGATGCACAGAAGCGAACACAGTGACGTCGTAGCCGAGGCGGCGCGGATCGAGCAGGCCGCGGTAGCCCTGGATGTAGCCCTCCTCCTCCAGCACCCGGACCCTGCGCAGGCAGGGCGGCGGCGAGATCCCGACGCGTTTGGCGAGTTCCACATTGGTGATTCGGCCATCGGCCTGGATCTCGGCGAGGATTTTGAGGTCGATCTCGTCAAGGTTCTTCGACACGCGACTTGGGTTCCCTCAGGGTTCGGAAGGTTTGGCAGGTCTGCCGGCAACTCTCATAGCGCAGGCAGCCGGCATTGCGCAATTTTATTGCGCGTGCAGCGCACGATTTCGCGAATGTGACTTCAGTTCCGGGGAAAAATCGCTGCCATGGATTGCAAATCTTGCATAGCTTCCCAGATATCCTAGACTTGGATTTGACACTTTTGGCGCCGCCGTGACGCGTTTCCGGGGCGCTTCCCGCACAAGTCCTTGATCAAAATCCCCAAAACAGAGGGATCTCACAATGCCCGCGCCTACCCATGCCAAGGTCGTCATCATCGGGTCCGGCCCCGCCGGTTACACCGCAGCGATCTACGCGGCGCGCGCGATGCTCGAACCGATCCTGATCCAGGGCATTCAGCCGGGCGGGCAGCTCACCATCACCACCGACGTCGAGAACTACCCCGGCTTCGCCGATGTGATCCAGGGCCCTTGGCTGATGGAGCAGATGGAGAAGCAGGCGGCCCACGTCGGCACCAAGATCGTCACCGATCTCGTCAACAAGCTGGAGCTCGGCCACCGCCCGTTTCGTCTGACTTGCGATTCCGGCGACGTCTATCTCGCCGAGACGGTCATCCTCGCCACCGGCGCCCAGGCGCGCTGGCTCGGGCTGCCCTCGGAAGAGAAGTTTCAGGGCGGCGGCGTGTCGGCCTGCGCGACCTGCGACGGCTTCTTCTACCGCGGCAAGGACGTCGTGGTGGTCGGCGGCGGCAACACCGCGGTCGAGGAAGCGCTGTACCTGACCAATCATGCCTCGCAGGTCACCATCGTACATCGCCGCGATCATTTCCGCGCCGAGCGCATCCTGCAGGAGCGGCTGTTCAAGCATCCCAAGATCAAGGTGGTGTGGGACTCCGCGATCGACGAGATCTGCGGATCGGAGAACCCGAACAAGGTCACCCATGTGCGGCTGAAGAACGTCAAGACCGGCGCACTGACCGACCTCAAGACCGACGGCGTCTTCGTCGCGATCGGCCATGCGCCAGCGACGGAGCTCGTCAAAGGCCAGATCAAGCTGAAACCGTCGGGCTATGTCGAGGTGGCGCCGAACTCCACGGCGACTTCGGTGCCCGGCCTGTTCGCCGCCGGCGACGTGGCGGATGAAACCTTTCGGCAGGCGGTCACCGCCGCCGGCCTCGGCTGCATGGCGGCGCTCGAGGCGGAACGCTTCATTGCTCTTCGCGCGAGCGATCGCGCAGCGGCGGAATAATCATGGCACGATCTCGCGACGGGTTTACAGATATGGATTGGGACAAGCTGAAGGTCTTTCACGCGGCGGCGGAGGCTGGCAGCTTCACGCATGCCGGCGAGCAGCTCGGCCTGTCGCAATCGGCGGTCTCCCGCCAGGTCAGCGCACTGGAGCAGGAGCTCTCGGTCTCGCTGTTTCACCGCCATGCCCGCGGCCTGATCCTCACCGAGCAGGGCGACCTGCTGTTCCGCACCGCGCATGACGTGTTCATGCAGCTGCAGGCGGCGCGCGCAAAGCTCACCGACAGCCGCGAGCGGCCGAGCGGCGACCTCAAGATCACGACGCCGCCGGCGCTCGGCATCAACTGGCTGATCCCGCGGCTCGACGAGTTCGTCGCGCTCTATCCGGACATCCGGATCTCGCTGATCGTCACCGACGAGGATCTCGACCTGTCGATGCGCGAGGCCGACGTTGCGATCCGCACCCGCAAGCCGACCCAGCCGGACCTGATCCAGCGCAAGCTGTTCTCGATCGGCTTCCATGCCTATTGCTCGCCGGAATACATCAAGCGCTTCGGCACGCCGCGGACGCTGGATGATCTCGACTCGCACCGCATCATCATGCTCGGCGACTCGCAGGTGCCGCCGCATCTGCAGAACCGCAGCTGGCTGATCGATGCCGGCCGCAACGGCTCCGGTCCGCGCGAACCCTACTTCAAGGTCAACAACATCCTTGGCCTGGTGCGCGCCTGCCAGCAGGGCCTCGGCATCGCAGCGTTGCCGGACTATCTGGTCGAACAGAACAACCTCGTACAGCTGTTCGGCGAGTCCGACTCGATCGCGCTCGACACCTACTTCGTCTATCCGGAAGAGCTGAAGACAGTGGCCCGGGTGCAGGTGTTCCGCGATTTCGTGGTCAGCAAGGCGCAGCGCTGGCCGTCCTGATTAAGCCGCCCTTATAGGGCTGGTTTATAGGCCTTCCGCGCTGCCCCAAGAGGCCCCTGAATCTCCGCATGACTGACATGCGACCTGGATAGTTGCTGCAGGGCGTCGATGGGGATCATAGTGCTTACACGCTGAGCGGTCGCGTCGCGCATATGTCCCCCTCCTCCAGTGGCGCGGAAGTTCAGTAATCCCTCTTGGAAGGTGATTGTGTCGGCCTCACGTGGCCAATACCTTAAGCCGGGCTCACGCGAGCCCGGCTTTTTTTCATCTCCAAGTCTTTCACCTGCAAGTCTTTCACCTGCATGTCTTTCACCTCTACGTCTTTCGCCTTGATGTCATGCTCGAACGTGCCGCACGTCACGGTCAGCGGATTGACAACAACCTCGCAGCGCAGCATCATTGTCCAATGATCACGACTTCGTGCGCCGTTCTGTCGTCGAAAAAAGCTCCCCTCCCGGGGACACGAGATCGCGCGCGATAAGATCACCTTCGCATTCAACCGATCCCGAAACCCCGCCGCCTGGACGGGGTTTTTTTGTTGGTCCCCTCTCCGGCTTTGCCCCCTGAGGAGATGGAACATGACCGAACTACACCAGCAATTGCAGGGCCTCTGGCTGCCCCTGATCACGCCGTTCCGCGACGGCGAACTCGACGTCACCTCGCTGCGCCGCCTCGTGCGGCACTATGCCGACGGCCCCGTCGACGGCTTCATCCTCGGTGCAACCTCCGGTGAAGGCATGGCGCTCAGCACCGATGAGCTGGAGGGCCTGGTCAGCGTCGTGCTCGACGAGCTCAGTGCCAACTCCCGCCATTTGCCGGTCTGCCTCGGGCTCTCCGGCGCCTCTACGGCCAGGATGAAGGATGCGCTGGATGATACGGCCGACTGGCCGATCAACGGCTACCTGATCGCGAGCCCCTATTACATCAGGCCCTCGCAACGCGGGCTCGTGCAGCACTTCAACGCGCTGGCCGATCACGCGTCGTGGCCGGTCGTGCTCTACAACATTCCGTATCGCACAGCGGTGAACCTGACGAACGAGACGCTGCTGACGCTCGCGGAACATCCCAACATCGTCGGCATGAAGGATTGCTGTGCCGACCGCGCGCAGTCGATCGACTTCCTCAACCGCCGGCCCGCCGGCTTCCGCGTGCTGACCGGTGAGGACGCGCAGACATTCGATGCGCTCTCGGACGGCGCCGACGGCGCGATCCTGCTGTCCGCGCACCTGGAAACCAACACCTTCGCTTCGATCCGCACGCTGCTGCGGCAGGGTAAGCGCGACGCGGCGCTGGCGGCCTGGCAGAGCGTCGTCGGCCTGACCCGGCTGCTGTTCGCGGAACCAAGCCCCGCGCCGGCCAAGCACTGGTTGTGGCGGCAGGGGCTAATCGACAGCCCCGAGGTGCGGCTGCCGATGGTCGAAGTCAGCGAGGATCTCGCAACCTGGCTCGATGCCGAGATGGAGCGGCGCGCACAGCTTCTGCTGCCGGCGTGAAGGCCGCGGCCACACTCTGCTCCCTCGCCGCGCTCTTGCGGGGAGAGGGTTGGGGTGAGGGGCCGCTTCCGCAATATCGGAGGGAGATGGATTCGCTGAGAGTCCCCCTCACCCGGATCGCATCTTACGATGCGATCCGACCTCTCCCCGCAGGCGGGGCGAGGTAAGAGACGCCTAGTCCAGCTGCACCCTCGACAGCCGCAGCGCGTTGCCGATCACGCTGACCGAGGACAGCGCCATCGCGGCGGCGCCGACCATCGGCGACAGCAGGATGCCGAACAGCGGATACAACACGCCGGCCGCGATCGGCACGCCGGCGGCGTTGTAGACGAAGGCGAACGCCAGGTTCTGGCGGATGTTGCGCATGGTTGCGACCGACAATCGCCGCGCCCGGACCAGGCCCATCAGGTCGCCGGTGAGCAGCGTGATGCCGGCGCTCTCGATCGCGACATCGGTGCCGCCGCCCATCGCGATGCCGACATCGGCCGCGGCGAGCGCCGGCGCATCGTTGACGCCATCGCCCGCCATCGCGACGGTGCGGCCCTCGCCGCGCAGCCGCTGCACGACCTCGCTCTTGCGCTCCGGCAGCACGCCGGCCTCGACCTCGTCGATGCCGAGCGTTTTCGCCACCGCGCGCGCGGTGGTCTCATTGTCGCCGGTCAGCATCACGATGCGCAGGCCTTCGGCACGCAGCGCCTGCAGCGCATTCGCCGCCGACGGCTTGACCGGATCGGCGATCGCGATCACGCCGGCGACGCGCCCATCGACCGCGACATAGATCGCCGTCGCGCCATCGCGCCGCGCGGCCTCGGCAGCCTGGTCCAGCGTTGACGTTATGATCTTCAACTCACCCATCAGCACCGCATTGCCGAGCGCAACCTGCCTGCCCTCGACCGTACCGGTCGCGCCCTTGCCGGAGGGCGAGGAAAAATTGCTGACGGTCGCCGATGCCAGCTTGCGTTCCCCGGCAGAAGCGATGATGGCCCGCGCCAGTGGATGCTCGCTGCCCTGCTCGACACTGGCGGCAAGACGGAGCACGTCATTCTCGTCGAACCCTTCGGCGGCGATGATGCGCACGACCTTCGGCTTGCCCTCGGTGAGCGTGCCGGTCTTGTCGATGACAAGCGTGTCGATCGCTTCCATCCGCTCCAGCGCCTGCGCGTCGCGGATCAGGATGCCGGAATGCGCGCCGCGGCCGACACCAACCATGATCGACATCGGCGTTGCCAGCCCCAGCGCGCAGGGACAGGCGATGATCAGCACCGTCACCGCGGCGACCAGCGCGAAGGTCAGGCGCGGCTCGGGGCCGAATACCGTCCAGGCGATGAAGGCGAGCACGGCAGCTGCGATCACCGCCGGCACGAACCAGCCGGCGACACGGTCGGCGAGCCGCTGAATCGGCGCGCGCGAGCGCTGCGCCTTCGCCACCATGTCGACGATCCGCGACAGCATGGTGTCGCGGCCGACCTTCTCGGCACGCATCACGAGGCCACCGCTCTGGTTGACGGTGCCGCCGATCACCCTCTCGCCTTCCGCCTTCGTGACCGGCATCGATTCACCCGTGACCATGGATTCGTCGATGACCGCGCTGCCCTCGATGACGACGCCGTCGACCGGCACCTTCTCGCCCGGGCGCACGCGCAGGCGGTCGCCGACCTTGATCGCGTCGATGTCAATGTCCTCGTCGCCATGATCGGTAATGCGCCGCGCGGTCTTGGGCGCGAGACCAAGCAACGCGCGGATCGCGCCCGAGGTCTGCGCGCGGGCGCGCAATTCCAGCACCTGGCCGAGCAGCACCAGCACCGTGATCACGGCCGCCGCCTCGAAATAGACCGCGACCGCACCATGCATGTCGCGGAACGCCGGTGGGAACAGCTGCGGCGCCAGCGTCGCGACCACGCTGTAGAGATAGGCGACGCCGACGCCCATGGCGATCAGCGTGAACATGTTGAGGTTACGCGTGACCACCGACTGCCAGCCGCGCACGAAGAACGGCGCGCCGGCCCACAGCACGACCGGCGTCGCCAGCACGAACGAAATCCAGTTCGACCAGGTCTGCGGCACCAGATGCATTAGCCCGAGATGGCTGCCCATCTCGAGCACGAACACAGGCAGCGTCAGCGCCAGCGCGATCCAGAACCGCCTCGTCATGTCGATCAATTCGGGATCCGGCCCATCGTCGAGCGAGATCTGCTCCGGCTCGAGCGCCATACCGCAGATCGGGCAGCTCCCGGGACCGACCTGGCGCACCTCGGGATGCATCGGGCAGGTGTAGATCGTGCCGGCCGGCATCGGCGGCTCCGCCTCGCGCGGCTTGAGGTACTTGTCCGGCTCGGCCTCGAAACGCTCGCGGCAACGCCCGCTGCAGAACAGGTACTCCTCGCCCTTGTAGCTGAAACGATGCTTGGCGGTCGCCGGGTTGACCTTCATGCCGCAGACCGGATCGATCGCGAACGTCGCCTCGGCCGGCGTCATGTGGTGATCGTGCTTGCCGCCGCAGCAGGAATGCGCGGCCGCGCGATGATGGTGATGATCCGCGTGCGAATGATCGTGCTCTGCGTGTGCCACGAGACTCTTCCCGGCCGCTATTCCGGCCTCTTGATTTATATACCCTGGGGGGGTATATGAGACCTATGAGAGACGAGGTCAAGACATCCTGTTTAAAACGGCTCAAACGGATCGAGGGTCAGATCCGCGGGTTGGCCGCCATGGTCGAGGAAGACCGCTATTGCATCGACGTGGTGACGCAGATCGCTGCCGCGCGCGCGGCGCTGCGCCGCGTCGAGGAAGAGGTCCTGCGCGATCATGTCGCCCATTGCGTCGAGCATGCGATCTCGTCCGGCGACAAGGCCGACCAGCGGCGCAAGATCGCCGAGCTGATGGATGTGATCGGCCGCGCGGACCGGTGAGCGCTCTTTGGCTTTGCCCGCCGCACACTCGGTGTCGTCCCTGCGAAGGCAGGGACCCATAACCACAGGACGTGGGGATGAAGCGAGCTGGGGCCACAGCATCGCGCAACAACGGTGCCCTGTGGTTATGGGTCCCGGGTCGCGCTTCGCTTGCCCGGGACGACGAATGGAGAAACCGACGCTAGACCGCGATCAGGTATTGAACCTGAAATGCATGACGTCGCCGTCGGCGACGACGTAGTCCTTGCCTTCGAGCCGCAGCTTGCCGGCATCGCGTGCGCCGGCTTCGCCGTTGCCGGCGATGTAATCCTCATACGCGATGGTCTCGGCGCGGATGAAGCCCTTCTCGAAATCGGTGTGGATCACGCCGGCGGCGGCGGGCGCCTTGGTGCCGCGATCGATGGTCCAGGCGCGCGCTTCCTTCGGGCCGACCGTGAAATAGGTGATGAGGTCGAGCAGCTGGTAGCCGGCGCGGATCAGCCGGTCGAGCCCGGCCTCTTCAAGGCCCAGCGTCTCCAGGAAGTCGACACGCTCCTCGCGCGACAGCGTTGCGATCTCGGATTCGATCTTGGCCGAGATCACGACCGCGACCGCGCCCTCTTCCTTCGCGCGCTCGAACACCGCCTTGGAGAAATTGTTGCCGTCCTTGGCCGAGCCTTCCTCGACATTGCAGACATAGAGCACGGGCTTCGAGGTCAGGAGCCCGAGCATGCGGAACGCACGTTCCTCCTCCGGCTTGCGCTCGAGCGCACGCGCCGGCTTGCCGTCGCGCAGCAGCACCAGCGCACGGTTGACGAGCTCGAGCTGCTCCTTGGCTTCCTTGTCGTTGCCCTTGGCCTTCTTCGAGAGGTTGTCGACGCGCTTCTCCAGGCTGTCGAGGTCGGACAGCATCAGCTCGGTCTCGATGGTCTCGATGTCGGCGAGCGGCGCGATCTTGCCCTCGACATGGGTGATGTCGGAGTCCTCGAAGCAGCGCACCACATGGGCGATCGCATCGACCTCGCGGATGTTGGCGAGGAACTGGTTGCCGAGGCCTTCGCCCTGCGACGCGCCGCGCACCAGACCTGCGATATCGACGAAGGTCAGCCGGGTCGGGATGATCTGCGCGGACTTCGCGATTGCCGACAGCTTCTCAAGCCGCGGATCGGGCACCGCCACTTCGCCGACATTCGGCTCGATAGTGCAGAACGGATAGTTCGCCGCCTGGGCGGCCGCCGTCTCGGTCAGCGCATTGAACAGCGTCGACTTGCCGACGTTAGGCAGCCCGACGATCCCGCATTTGAATCCCATGTTCGTCCCGATCTCTCGCGCTCACGTTGCGCGGCTGAAACTGAGTGGGGTCGTCATACGCGGGCTTGACCCGCGTATCCATCCCACTGGAAAGAGTGGATCGCCGGGTCATCCCCGATCAGGTCGGGGACAGGCGCCCGGCGACGACGAGGGTCTACGGCTCCTCGTCCTTGGTGTCGAAAAATCCCTTGGCCTGCATCGTCAGATGCACCTTGTTGGCGAACGAGGCGTCATGCCCCGCAGCCAGCAGGCCGGCATTGTCGGCGACGGCCTGGCACAAGGCCTCCACCCACGCCCGGTCGCTCTTGGCGAAGTCCGACAGCACGTGGCTGTGCACGAGCTCCTTGACGCCGGGATGACCGATCCCGAGCCGCACCCGGCGATATTCGTTGCCGATATGCGCGGAGATCGAGCGCAGCCCGTTATGGCCGGCGATGCCGCCGCCGATCTTGACCCGCACCTTGGCGGGCGGCAGTTCGAGCTCGTCCTGGAACACGGTGATGTCGGCGGAGGCAAGCTTGAAGAAGTTCGCCGCTTCCTGCACCGCGCGCCCGGACTCGTTCATATAGGTGGTCGGCTTCAGCAGCACGACCTTCTCACGATCGACCACGCCTTCGGAGGTCTCGCCCTGAAAGCGACGGCGCCATGGTGCGAAACCATGACGCCGTGCAATCTCGTCGACCGCCAGAAAACCGATATTGTGCCGGTTGCTGGCGTATTTCGCGCCAGGATTACCGAGACCGACAAAAAGGCGCATGGCGCGGCATCCCGCGTCGGCGCGCCATCACACGATCGCGCGCCGACATGATCGATTACTTCTTCTTGTCGCCACCGCCGGCGGGAGCCTTGGCACCCGCGGCCGGAGCCGCAGCACCCGCAGCCGGAGCCGCCGCAGCGGCCGGAGCTGCAGCACCCGCGGCCGGAGCCGCGCCACCAGCAGCCGCCGCAGCTGCGGCCTTCTGCTCTTCGGCGTAGCCGGACGGCGGCACGATGGTGACCAGCGTCGCGTCCTCGCGGGTCAGCGACTTCACGCCCTTGGGCAGCGTGACCTCGGAGAGATGCAGCGAGTAGCTGATCTCGAGGCTGCCGACGTCGACTTCGATGTATTGCGGAATGTTGTCGACCGCGCACTCAAGGTCGAGCGCGTGGGTGACGATGTTCACGGTGCCGCCGCGCTTGATGCCGGGGGCGGTTTCCGCGTTCACGACGTGCAGCGGCACGCTGACGCGGATGGTCGCGCCTTCGCCGAGCCGCATGAAGTCGACATGGAGCGGGAAGTCCTTCACCGGGTCGAGGTGGAAGTCGCGCGGAATCACGCGGTGCTTCTTGCCCTCGAGGTCGATGTCATAGATCGTGGTCAGGAACCGGCCCGCCAGGATGCGCTGGCGCAGTTCACGATCGTCGACCGAGATGGTGACGGGGGGCTGATTGTCTCCGTAGATCACTCCGGGAACTCTCCCGGCGCGACGCTCTGCCCGGGCGGCCCCCTTGCCGCTCTTCGGACGCGCGGTCGCCTTCAATTCCTTGACGGTCGCCATAGCGTTAAGTCCTTGTATTTAAAAAGTTAAAGGCCGCAGCGCGGCCCATGCTCAGGTCCACAGCAAGCCTCCAGGGGTGCGGGGGCCGCGGACGTGGCGGGCTTTTAGCCCCAAAGGGCCGAAATGACAAGGAAATGAAGGGATTTTTCTTGGGTTACCGAGGGAGGATCGTAGCCCGGATAGAGCGAAGCGAAATCCGGGGCTACCGCCTCAACGGGGCCAGCCCCCCGGATTGCGCTTCACTCCATCCGGGCTACGCGAGTCCGTCAACCGGCTGAACCGCCCAGCTTGGCTTCCAGCGCGGCGATCCTCGCCTTCAGCGCCTCGTTCTCCTCGCGCGCCAGGCGGGCCATGTCCTTGACCGCGTCGAATTCCTCGCGCTTGACCACATCGAGGTCGCGCAGGATCCGTTCGGCCTGGTTGCGCATGACCGTGTCGACCTCGCGCTTGACGCCTTGGGCTGCGCCCGCGGCGTCGTTCATCAGACGGCCGATCTCATCGAAAAACCGGTTGCTGGTCTGGGTCATCTGGCAAAACTCTCCGCGTTCACTGAATCGCCAGAAGACAATGGCGATCCCCGCCATCCGGTTCAAGTCCGCCGCGAATGGCAGACCTTACGGGCGCTTGCCTTGTCATGCTCCGGTTTCCTTGCAATCGTATGAACTCACAACAGAAATCGCACACATAACGCGAGCAGAAGCGCCATGATCGAGCAAACCGTCGAGATCCCGACCAAGGACGGCAAGACCACCACCTTCATCGCCCATCCCGAGCGCGGCGGCCCCTTCCCTGTCGTCATCTTCTATATGGATGCGCCTGCGATCCGCGAGGAGCTGCGCGACATGGCGCGCCGGCTCGGCACGTCAGGCTACTATGTGATGCTGCCCAACATGTATTACCGCGCCGGCGCGATGGAGCTCGGCCCGATCAATCCCGATCCGGAATCGCCCGAGCGAAAGCGCATGTTCGAGCTGATGCACTCGCTCAACATTCCGCTGGTCATGGAAGATACCAAGGGCCTGCTCGCCTACGCCGGGACGCAGAAGGCCGCCAACACCAGGATCATCGGCACCGTCGGCTACTGCATGAGCGGCCGCTATGCGGTGAACGCGGCGACGCATTTCAGCGATCGCGTCAAGGCCGCCGCCTCGGTCTACGGCACGCATCTGGCGACCGACCAGCCCGACAGCCCGCATCTCGCGGCGCAGAAGACCAAGGCCGAGCTCTATTTCGCCTGCGCCGAGACCGACATCTACGCGCCGGCGGAGATCATCGAGCAGGTGAAGACGGGCATGAAGGGCTCGAACAACGAGGTCGAGATCTATCCCGGCACCCATCATGGCTTCGCCTTCCCCAAGCGCCCGGTCTACGACCGCGACGCCGCCGAACGCCATTGGGAGCGGCTGCTCGCGCTCTATCGCCGCAACCTGGTCTGAGGCCCAAAGAAAACGGATGGCGGAGGCCGCGCGCATTCGAGACTACCGTAGCTCCGACGCCGACGAGGTGAACCGGCTTGCGGTGACAGCCTTCGAGCAATTCCGCGACGCCTTCGACGACTGGCCGGCGATGCGAGCCGGCCTGTCAAAAACTTCTGAATTGAGTTCCGGCGGCGAGATCATCGTCGCCGAGCTCGGTAACCGGCTGACCGGCGCGGTCGGCTATTTTGGGCCCGGCGTCAAAAAGGCCGCATTCTTCGATCAGGCATGGCCGATCATTCGTATGCTGGTGGTGGACCCGGTCGACAGGGGCAAGGGACTCGGGCATGCGTTGACGTCGGAATGCCTCGCCAGGGCGCGGCGCGACCGGTGCCGGACCATTGCGCTTCACACGAGCCCCATCATGACGGTCGCCTTACCGATGTATCTCAGGATGGGCTTCAGCAAGGTGCATGACGCTCCGCCCATTCATGGCGTGCCCTACGCCGTCTACACGAAAGCGCTCTGATCCCGATGCCGTTCCTGCTGATCGACTTTCCGGTGTTCAACCCCGTCGCGCTCGCGCTCGGGCCGATCGTGATCCGCTGGTATGCGCTAGCCTATATCGTCGGCATCGTGCTGGGCTGGATCTATGCGCGCTCGCTGATCAAGAAGCAGCGGCTGTGGGGCGGCCCGGCGCCGATCACGCTGCCGCAGCTCGACGATTTCATCCTTTGGGTCACCATCGGTATCATCGTCGGCGGCCGCACCGGTTACGTGCTGTTCTACAACCTGCCCTTCTTCATCGCGCACCCGTCCGAGATCCTGGAATTGTGGAAGGGCGGCATGTCGTTCCACGGCGGCTTCCTCGGCTGCGTCGCCGCGGTGATGCTGTTTGCCCGCCGCAACAACATCCCGATCCTGTCGCTCGGCGACATCACCACCGCGGTCGCGCCGATCGGGCTGTTCCTCGGCCGGCTTGCCAATTTCATCAACAGCGAATTGTGGGGCCGTCACGCCGATCCAAGCCTGCCCTGGGCCATGATCTTCCCCAATGGCGGACCGCTGCCGCGCCATCCGAGCCAGCTCTACGAAGCCGGGCTCGAGGGCATCGTGCTGTTCACGGCGCTGGCGATCATGATCCGGATGGGCGCGCTCAAGCGGCCCGGCCTGATCCTCGGCAGCTTCATTGCGATCTACGGCATCGCCCGGATTATCGGCGAGCATTTCAGGGAGCCCGATCCGCAGCTCGGATTCCTGTGGGGCGGATTAACCATGGGCATGCTGCTGTCGGTGCCAATGATCATTGTGGGCGCTATCATCATCACGGCCGCCATTCGCCGCAGGGCGAACGGGCCGGCGCCGAGTTCAACATAAAGCAAGTGCAATCCAAGGAAGGCTGTGAGCGAACCCACCCCACTGCTGGATGAGATCAGGAAGCTGATCAAGCTGTCCGGGCCGATGCCGGTCTGGCGCTACATGGAATTGTGCCTGATGCATCCGCGCTACGGCTACTATTTGTCGCGCGATCCGCTCGGCCGCGAGGGCGATTTCACCACGGCGCCCGAGGTCAGCCAGATGTTCGGCGAACTGCTCGGGCTGTGGAGCGCCTCGATCTGGCGCGCGATCGGCTCGCCGGACACGCTCCGCCTGATCGAACTCGGGCCCGGCCGCGGCACCATGATGTCGGATGCGCTGCGCGCGTTGCGCGTGCTGCCGCCGCTGTACCAGTCGCTCAGCATCCACCTCGTCGAGGTCAATCCGGTGCTGCGCGAAAAGCAGCACGCCACGCTGACCGGCGTGCGCAACATCACCTGGCACGACAGTATCGACGACGTGCCGGAGGGACCGGCGGTGATCCTCGCCAACGAATATTTCGACGTGCTGCCGATCCACCAGATGGTCCGCCGCGAGACCGGCTGGCACGAGCGCACGGTCGGGATGGATGCCAATGGCAACCTGTATTTCGCGCCCGCCGCCGAGCCGACACCGCATTTCGAGGTGCTGCTGCCGCCGCTGGTGCGCGCCGCCCCGCTCGGCGCGGTGTTCGAATGGCGGCCTGACAGCGAGATCATGAAGCTCGCAACGCGCCTGCGCGACCAGGACGGCGCCGCGCTGATCATCGATTACGGCCATCTACGCAGCGACGCCGGCGACACCTTCCAGGCGATCGCGCGCCACAGCTTCGCCGACCCGCTGAAGAACCCGGGACAGGCCGACGTGACGGCGCATGTCGATTTTCAGGCTCTGGCGCGGGCCGCCGAGGATGTCGGCGCGCGCGTCCACGGGCCGGCGACGCAGGGCGACTTCCTCAAGCGCCTCGGCGTCGAGGCCCGTGCCGCCGGACTGATGGCGAAAGCTTCACCCGAGGTCTCCGCCGATATTGCCGGTGCGCTGAAACGCCTGACCGATTCCGGACGCGGCGGGATGGGCTCGATGTTCAAGGTCATGGCCATCTCCGATCCGCACCTCACCTCGATCGCTGGCCTCAGCGATCAGCCTGACGAGACCGAACAATGACATTGGGATCACCGCTGCTGTCGGCCATTCCGGGCCTGCGCCACGCCTTCTTCTCGCGCGAGGGCGGCGTCTCCGAGGGTATCTATGCCGGCCTCAATGGCGGGCTCGGCTCGCACGACGATCCGGCCAAGGTCGCCGAGAATCGGCGGCGGATGGCGGAGCAGCTCGGCGTGCCGCTCGATCACTTCATCAGCGTGCATCAGGTGCACTCGCCTGACGTCGTGACCGTGACTGGTCCATGGAATGGCGCTGCGCGCCCGAAGGCGGACGCGCTCGTCACGCGCACCGAAGGCCTCGCGATCTCGGTCACGACGGCCGACTGCGGCCCGATCCTGTTCGTCGATCCCCATGCGCGGGTGATCGGCGCGGCGCATGCCGGCTGGAAGGGCGCGCTGACCGGCGTGCTGGAATCGACCATCGATGCGATGGAGAAACTCGGCGCCGAGCGCGGCGGCATCGTCGCCGCCATCGGTCCGCTGATCCGCAAGGAATCCTACGAGGTCGGAAACGAATTCATCGAACGCTTCATCGAGGCCGATGCCGAGAACGGCATGTTCTTCATGCCCGCCGAACGCGACGGCCACGCGATGTTCGATCTCGCCGGCTTCATCCGGATGCGGCTGGAAAATGCCGACGTGCTGATGATCGACGATCTCGGCATCGACACCTATTCCGACGAGCGCTGTTTCAGCTACCGCCGCTCCGTGCACCGCAAGGAAGCCGATTACGGCCGGCACGTTCACGCCATCACGCTGGAAGGCTGACGCCGGGCGTCCTCATCATTTTTGTGCGACAAGCGTCTTGACTCTCCACCTGCTGGAGACCGGACAAGCGGCGCATGACACAACGCACCTACAGCATCGGCGAGGCGGCGCGGCTCAGCGGAATTTCCGTCCGCAAGATCCGCTTCTATTCGGACCAGGGGTTGCTGCGGCCGGCCGGCCGCACCGCGAGCGGCTATCGCGTCTTCACCGACGATGAACTGGTTCGCCTCGACCTGATCCGTTGCCTGCGCGATGCGGGGCTCGGTCTCAACGCGATCAGTGAGGTCCTGAGCAAGGAACTCTCGCTGGTCGAGGCGCTGAAGCTTCGCCTCGAGACGCTGGAAGCGGAGATCGCGGCACAGCGCCGCGTCGCCTCGGCCCTGCGGGCTGCGTTGCGTTCACCGCAACTCACCGAAGCAGATCTGAGGAGATTCCTGACCATGACGCAGCTGTCCCGCACTGAGCGCCGCAACGTCGTCGAACGCTTTTTCGAGAGAGTGTCCGACGGCATCAACATCGACCGGACGTGGATCCGGCAGATGATCGAGACCAGCGTACCCGAATTGCCCGACGAGCCGACGCCAGAGCAATGCGATGCGTGGATCGAGCTTTCGGAGATGCTCAATGATCCCTCCCTCGTCGCCAACCTCCGCTCCAACGCGGAGGATGTCTGGAATCACCACGTGCTGGATCTCGCTGCCTGGCAAGCGGCCAACGAAACCGTGCTGGCCAAGGCCAAGGAGATCATCGCGCGCGACCTCGGGCCGGCGTCGGAGGCGGGCCAGGTGCTGGCACGCGACTGGCTGGCGACGTCGGCGCGATTGCTGAAGCGAGAAGCCGACCTCGAATTCCGCAACTGGATTCGCGGCAAGTACGCGCTGCACGACGCCCGTGCGGCCCGCTACTGGGAACTCGTCGCCATCATGCGCGGGCAGTCGCCGGACGCAAGCCCGAACCGCGAGTGGGCTTGGATCACCGAAGCCATGCGGCATCATCTGGCCGACTGAGCTGGAAATATCGAGAAAGGAATTCGGTCCTCTCCCCGGATCGTTAAGTGCTGTGGCCGTCCTGCCCTAGACGTTAAGCCGTTTTAACGATATCGCAGGACGCAATGAGGGAAGCGTCAAACCACCAGTTTCAAACTGGGACAGTCGTGCGTGCCGCGATCGCAGCCACATGGCTGGCGATTGGGTCCGCGCTCGGCGGATGCGCGGCCGGCGGCAACGTGGCCGACTCCTACGCGATGGCGACGCCCGCGAGCGGCGGCGCAACCGTCGCCTTCGAATCGATCGACGGTCCGCCGCCCCAGGTATTCGACCGCATGGTGGGCGTGCTCGACAGCGAATCCAAGCTGCGCAGCCTGTCGATCGTGTCGCGCCAGGCCACGGCGGCCTATCGCGTGCGCAGCTATCTCTCGGCGCAGGTGGTGCGCGGCCGCACCATGATCGCGTGGGTGTGGGACGTCTACGACAGCAACCAGCAACGGGCGCTCCGGCTGTCCGGCGAAGAGCCCGCCGGCAAGGCCGGCCGCGACGCCTGGGCCGCCGCCGACGATCTGGTGCTGCGCAAGATCGCCCAGGCCGGCCTCAGCGGCCTCTCCGGCATGATCAATGGCGGCCCGGCGCCCGGCCCGGCACCGGAGCTCCGTGGGCCAGCGATGGTCAGTGCCCCGGCCCCCGCCGCGCCCGAAACCGTGGCACTCAGCTATTCCGCCAACTAACCCCCGGAATCTCCCGGGGAAAGGCGCTTTTTGCCCAGGAAAACGTGGGCCGAAGCGCCTAATGGGTTGCCATCGGAGCCGCCTGCCTGATATTCCCTCGCGCACCGAAAACCCGCCGGTTCTGTAAGGACTTGAGATGCTGAACGTCGTATCCAGCAAGGCGCGGGGGGAAGCATCGATGTCGGCAAAGAACGGATCAATCAAGCTCGTCGCCGGCAACTCCAATCCTGCGCTGGCGCAGGACATTGCCAAGGGACTTGGCATCGAACTGACCAAGGCCGTGGTCCGGCGCTTCGCCGACATGGAGATCTTCGTCGAGATCCAGGAGAACGTCCGCGGTTCGGACATGTTCATCATTCAGTCGACGTCGTATCCGGCCAACGACAATCTGATGGAGCTTTTGATCATCACCGACGCGTTGCGCCGTTCCTCGGCGCGCCGCATCACGGCGGTGGTGCCCTATTTCGGCTACGCCAGGCAGGATCGCAGGTCCGGCTCGCGTACGCCGATCTCGGCCAAGCTCGTCGCCAACCTGATCTCGCACTCCGGCGTCGACCGCGTCATGACGCTCGATCTGCACGCCGGCCAGATCCAGGGCTTCTTCGACATCCCGACCGACAACCTGTTCGCGGCGCCCCTGATGGTGCGCGATATCCGCGAGAAGTTCGACCTCGCCAAGGTGATGGTGGTGTCGCCCGACGTCGGCGGCGTGGCGCGCGCCCGCGGCCTCGCCAAGCGCATCAACACCCCGCTTGCGATCGTCGACAAGCGCCGTGAGCGCCCCGGTGAGTCCGAGGTGATGAACGTGATCGGCGACGTCGCCGGCTACAATTGCATCCTGGTCGACGACATCGTGGACTCCGGCGGCACGCTGGTGAACGCGGCCGAGGCCCTGATCGCGCACGGCGCCAAGGAAGTCTCGGCCTACATCACCCACGGCGTGCTGTCCGGCGGCGCCGCCGCGCGAATCGCCTCGTCGCGGCTGAAGGAACTGGTCATCACCGACTCGATCCTGCCGACCGAAGCCGTCAACAAGGCGCCGAACATCCGCCAGATCTCGATCGCCGGCCTGATCGCCGAAGCGATCGGCCGCACCGCGGCGGAAGAGTCGGTTTCCAGCCTGTTCGATTGAGGCCCACCGTCGTCCCGGCGAAAGCCGGGACCCATAACCACAGGACTCCGTTACGGAGCAAACCTGTAGCCACAGCCCTTCGCAATAACAAACATCGTGGTTATGGGTCCCGGCTCAAGGCCGGGACGACACTGAATATGCGGCCCCACCACCTCAAAACCCCGGCCGCGGCACGTGGCTCATCAGCGTCCTCGCATAGCCGCCGTCGACGATGATCTCCTCACCATTGACGTAGGACGCGCGGTCGCTCGCCAGGAACAGGGTCGCGTCGGCCATGTCCTGCGGCGCGCCGATCCGGCGCATCGGCACCACGGCGGTGCGCCGCTCGGTGACCCCTGGCGTATCATAGAAGGCCTGGCTCATCGGCGTGACGACGAGGCCCGGGCTGACCACATTGCTGCGGATGCCGTGCGGCCCCCATTCGGCGGCGAGTTGCTGCGAGAGCATCACGACGGCGGCCTTGCTGACGCTGTAGGCGCCGCTCTGCCCCTGCGCATTGCTGGCGGCGATCGAGGCGACGTGGATGAGGCTGCCGCGTCCGGTCTTGCGCATCTGGCGGCCGAACGCCTGCGCGCAGATGAAGTAGCCGGTGAGATTGATCGCCAGCACCGCATTCCATTCGGCGAGCGGCAGCGTATCGAGCCCGCCGGGGCGCAGCACCGCCGCGGTGTTGACGAGGATGTCGCAAGAACCAAGCGTGCGCGCGACCGCATCGGCGGCAGCCGCGACGTTGTCCTCGCTGGTCGTGTCGCAGCTCGCGACGAGATGACCGTCGCCGAACTCGCGAAGCTTTGCCTTGGTCTCGGCCAACCCACGCTCGTCGCGATCGAGCGCGGCGACCCTGACGCCGGCGCGCGCGAAACTGACCGCGGTGGCGCGGCCGATGCCGCCGCCTCCGCCGGTGACGACGGCAACGCGGCCCGACAGGCCGAGCCAGTCGGAAGATTGTTGTTCGGTCATGGGCGCCTCCCGCGCGTTCTGATTATGCCGGCAAGCATAACCGAACGCGCTGGCTGCGAGCGCGATCCCGGCACGCATGCCGGAATCGCTTTTGCGCCGGGCCTTGAACTAGCCAGGTATTCCCGCCGCGACCTGGCCGCGCAGCCGTTCGAGGCTGAGCAGCGTGTTGGCGCAGGCCTCCGCGACCTCGATCCCCTTGATCACGAAGTGCTTGCGGAAGAAGTCGTAATGCACCTCGGTCTCGTGGAATTGCTGCGGCGTCAGCACCGCCGAGAACACCGGCACCTCGGTGCGCAACTGCACATCCATCAGCGCCTTGATCACGGTATCGGCGACGAATTCGTGGCGGTAGATGCCGCCATCGACAACGAGCCCGGCCGCGACGATCGCGGTGTAGCGGCGGGTCTTCGCCAGCAGTTGCGCATGCAGCGGGATCTCGAACGAGCCCGGCACTTCGAACACATCGACATTGGTGATGTGGCGCGCCTCGATCTCCTTCAGGAAGGAGATGCGGCACTCTTCCACCACATCGCGATGCCAGGACGACTGCACGAAGGCAACGCGCTGCGGCTTTGCGAAGTGCGGATGCTCCGGCGCCGGCGGACTAGCCGGCGTATCGGGAAGGCTTTCTGCTTGGGAGGTCTGGACTTGAGAAGCTTGAACGTCTTGGTCTTGCAACATCTGATTCATGGCTTTCCTCTTTCAGGACCAGAATCAGGGCACACGGACAACGACACAAGCCCACGCGAAAATCGCGTTGGCTGCCGCAACCGTTCTCTTTCATCCGGACTGTAACCGTCGGCTTCGGAATTGCACCGAATCTGCTGACCCTTCCTCCGGCTTCGCGGAAGAAGGCGCTCGCGGGCTTGGGCTCGTCACCCTTTACCGCCGGTGGGGATTTTCACCCCGCCCTGAGAACATCGGCACGCCCGGGATGGACGTGCCTGAGGCGAAATATGACCAAACCGCGACAGCGGGGCAAGCACCTTTGGCATGGGGAAACGGCATGTCCCCATGAGCGCGCTGCGGCCCTTGCAGAGTGATGTGAGTGCCCGAAAGGCTGATTCACGCGTGCGGCGAAGCGCCTGCCAATGGTTAATAAATCGTTACGCGAACGCCTAGATTCCGATTTGTTCGCAAAATCACAAGTGTGGCGGAGATCAGCTGTGGACGATGCGCGCTTTGGCTGTGGACGGACTCGGCGTGCGGTTGCGCGGATTCCGCAAATCACATCACTTCATCGGCGTCAGGTCCAGGGGCATCCGGAAGCCCGGTCAAGGAACTGCACTCGGCCACGACGCAGTATGTCGCAAGTGCCGGCTTCCGTGTGCGTATCAAGCGATCATAAGAACAAGGTCCGAGACGGCATGTCCCTCCTCGAAAGCATTATCGATTCCCGGAACAACCCGCTTGCGGTGGTCGAGGATATCGCCACCGACAACAACTGGGCGTTCGAGCGTTCCGGCGAAGACGAGGTGACGATCGTCTCCAAGGGAGACTGGATCGACTATCAGCTCTCCTTCACCTGGATGGGAGAGATCGAGGCGCTGCATCTCGCCTGCGCCTTCGATATGAAGATGCCGCAGGCGCGCCGCGCCGAGGTGCAGCGGCTGGTCGCCGCGATCAACGAGCAATTATGGGTCGGCCATTTCGACCTGTGGACCCACACCGGCATGGTCATGCATCGTCAGGCGCTGGTGCTGCCCGGCGGCCTCACCGCGTCCACCGCGCAATGCGAGGCCATGGTGGTCAACGCGATCCATGCCTGCGAGCGCTACTATCCTGCGTTCCAGTTTGTGGTGTGGGCCGGCAAGTCGACCGCCGAGGCGATGGCCGCCGCGATGTTCGATACCGAGGGCGAGGCGTAAACGGCTGAAGCGCAACGCTTCCCAAGCTAGGTGTCGTCCCTGCGAAAGCAGGGACCCATACCCCGCGGCGCCTGTGCTTAAGCAAACTGCTTGTGGCTCCTCCCCCGCTTCACTAGAACCACCTGTGGTTATGGGTCCCGGCCTTCGCCGGGACGACGAGCGGTGACACCTGTGAACACAAGCAGCGCACTGAAAAATACCACCGGCACCATCGCGCTTGCGGGCGCGGGCAAGATGGGCGGTGCAATGCTGACCGGCTGGCTCGCGCAGGGCCTCTCGCCCAAGCAGGTCGCGGTGATCGATCCGCATCTTTCGCCTGAGATCTCCGCGCTTGCCGCGAAGGGTGTAAGGCTCAATCCGCAGGCGACGGAGCTCGGCACGGTCGACACGCTGGTCGTCGCGGTGAAGCCGCAATCGTTCCGCGAGGCCGGCACCGCGCTCAAGGCACTGGTCGGTCCGTCGACACTCGTGGTCTCGATCATGGCCGGCACGACGATGTCAGCGCTGGAAGACGTGGTCGGCGGCGCAGTGGTGCGCGCGATGCCGAACACACCGGCGGCGATCGGCCGCGGCATCACGGTCGCGGTGCCGTCAAAGCGCGTCACCGCCGCGCAGCGCGCCATGACGGATGCGCTGCTGAAGGCGACCGGGCTGGTCGAATGGGTCGACGATGAAGGCCTGATGGACGCGGTGACCGCGGTCTCCGGCTCAGGGCCGGCCTATGTCTTCCTTCTCGCCGAGGAGCTCGCCCGCGCCGCCGTCGCAGCCGGCCTGCCCGAGCAGCTCGCGACCACGCTGGCGCGCGCGACCGTCGCCGGCTCCGGTGAGTTGCTGCATCGCTCGGATCTGCCGTCGGCGACGCTGCGGCAGAATGTCACTTCGCCCGGCGGCACCACCGCTGCCGCGCTCGAGGTGCTGATGGCAAGCGACGGCATGCAGCCGCTGATGACCCGCGCGATCGCCGCGGCGACGCGACGCTCGAAGGAATTGGCGAAGTAGCCGCCTGCTGATCCCGTCACCCTGAGGTGCTCGCGAAGCGAGCCTCGAAGGGTGCACGGCCCGTGCCCCATCCTTCGAGACGCGCTACGCGCTCCTCAGGATGACGTCTGAATGTGCGGCCTACGCCGCGCCGAGCCGCCTGTTGAAGCTCTCGACATTGATCAAGCCGCGGGCGTGGCGGCCTTCGCCGAGCCTGCGCGTGCCCTCAAAGGCCTCGACCTCGAAGCGGATCACGCGGCGCTCGACCGCGATCACTTTTGCGGTGGTCCGCACCGTGGCGCCGACGAGCGCTGCGGCGAGATGGCGGATATCGACCTCGGTACCGACGGTGACCCAGCCGGGCTGCAGCGCTGCACGAATGGCATCACCCGACGCCATCTCCATTTCGAGGATCATCATCGGCGTCGCATAGACCATCGGCATGCCGGGCACGAAATGCCCGACCGTGCGCTCCGGCGGCACCACGAGCATGCGCTCGGCGCTCATGCCGATCCTGATGAAGTCGCGTGCGTCCATCGGTGCCTCAAAACAGACGTCGTCCCGGGCAAGCGAAGCGCGACCCGGGACCCATAACCACGAATTTCAGTTGGTCGATGGCTGGGGCCGCAGCCTTTGCCAATCACCGGCATCGGTGGTTATGGGTCCCTGCTTTCGCAGGGACGACGAAGTGAATGTGATTACTTCTTCGCGGCGGCGGCGCGCTCGACGAAGGTCTTGCCACCCTTCATCTTGTGATGCAGCGGCGCTTCGTTGATCTGGATCACGACGGCATCGGCATCGACGCCGAGGTTCTTCACCAGCGCCTGGGTGATGTCGCGCATCATGCCGGCCTTCTGCTCGTCGGTACGGCCGGCGGCCATGCTGACAGTGATCTCGGGCATCGGAATAACTCCCTTGTTGTTGTTGACGCGCAAACCGGTCGTCCGCCGGTCTGGCTGGCGCGCCATCTTTTTGAAGATGGATGCGCGGGTCAAGTCCGCGCATGACAAACCAGCTATCCCCAGTTCACGCCGTGGCGCGCGAGCACGTCGCGGACCTTGGCAACCAGGTCGGCCTCGGAGCACGAAAACTGCGCGGGGCGCGTTTCGCGCCATTCCTGATTGGACGCGATCGCGGCCGCCGCCTTGGCGCCCTCGATCAAATCCTTGATCTGCACCTCGCCGCGCGCCTTCTCATCCGAGCCCTGGATGATCACGCAGGGCGAGTGGCGGCGGTCGGCATATTTGAGCTGGTTGCCCATGTTCTTCGGGTTGCCGAGGTAGAGTTCGGCGCGGATGCCGGCCTGGCGCAGCTCTGCGACCATCTTCTGGTAGTCGGCGACGCGGTCGCGATCGAAAACGGTGACGACGACGGGCCCGAACTCGGCCTGCGTGTCGAGCTGGCCGAGCATCGTCAGCGCGGCCTGCAGGCGCGAGACACCGATCGAGAAGCCGGTCGCCGGCACCGGCTCGCCGCGGAAGCGCGAGACGAGACCGTCGTAGCGGCCGCCGCCACCAACCGAGCCGAACCGCACCGGGCGGCCCTTCTCGTCCTTGGTATCGAGCAGCAGCTCAACCTCGTAGACCGGGCCGGTGTAGTATTCGAGGCCGCGAACGACGGTGGGATCGATGCGGATGCGATCTGCGCCATAGCCAGACGCCGCGACCAGTTTCGCGATCTCTTCGAGCTCGCTCACGCCAGCCTGACCGACTTCACTCTTCGCAAGGTAGGTCTCGGCCGCAGCGATGGCGTCTTTCCAATCGTCGCGCTTCTGCGTGACGGCCAGAACGATATCGGCATCCGCCGGGCTCAGCTCGGCGCCCTTGGTAAAGTCGCCCTTGCCCTCTTCGCCGCCATCCCATCGCCCGGGACCGAGCAGCTTGCGAACCTCGTCGGCAGGAAACTTGTCGAGCTTGTCGATCGCGCGCAGCACCGTGAGCCTGCGGCCTGCATTGTCGTCGCCGCCGAGGCCGATCGCCTCGAGCACGCCGTCGAGCACCTTGCGGTTGTTCACCTTCACGACATAGGAGCCGCGCGGAATGCCGAGCGCTTCCATAGTGTCGGCCGCCATCATGCAGATCTCGGCGTCGGCCGCCGGCGTCGCCGAGCCGACCGTGTCGGCATCGAACTGCATGAACTGGCGGAAGCGGCCGGGACCCGGCTTCTCGTTGCGGAAGACATATCCGAACCGATAGGACCGGTACGGCTTCGGCAGCGCGTCGAAGTTTTCCGCGACATAGCGCGCGAGCGGCGCGGTCAGGTCGTAGCGCAGCGAGATCCACTGCTCGTCATCGTCCTGGAACGAGAACACGCCCTCGTTGGGGCGGTCCTGGTCGGGCAGGAATTTGCCGAGCGCATCGGTATATTCCATCGCCGGCGTCTCCACCGGCTCGAAGCCGTAGAGCTCGTAGACGGCGCGGATCTTCTCGACCATCGCCCGCGTGGCATTGATCGCGGCCGGGCCACGATCTTCCAGCCCGCGCGGCAGGCGCGCCTTCAGTTTCTGGGGTTTTTTGGGTTTCTCGGCCATTGGCGGCGTTTACCAGCGGACGCGCAAGGCGGCAACCCGGCTCTGCGCCTCCGGCGCCGCCGAACAGCGGTCCTCAGGGCTGCTCCATCCGCGCGCGAAGCGCGTCGGCGTCGGCCTTCGACATCGATTTCAGCAGCGGCTTGATGGTCTCGCCGCCGACGATCTTGCCGTTGCGCATGAACATCCAGTCGGAGATATCGGCCTGCTTGAACTCGGCGAGGTCGCCGGCCCGCTTGCCCGGCAGGTCGCGCGGCTGGTTGGCGAACCGGCCGGAATAGCCGCCGCTCGGCAGCTTCTTCACCTCGCGCATCCAGATGTGCTCGCCCTCGTTGCGATGGGTCGGAAAGCGGACCTTGAGCGAGTGCTGGGTCTCCGACGGCTTGGGCGCCTCATAGGAGGCCCAGAACGCCGGAAGCGTCTCGCGCGCATGGCTGATCGCGGCGTTCATCTCCGGGTCAGCCGTACGGACATCGATCACCGGCGAGCGGTCCTCGGCGCGCACCGAGTCGGTTCCGGTGAGCGCGAACGCAGCCGCAATCAGCACGGCACAGGTCAGACGTGTTACGGGAGTTTTGGTCATGTCATCACGCAAATGGGGATTGATTGAAGCGGAAGGCGAGACTTGGTCGCGCGCTCGCAGCAGGCCGTTCATGCGGAGACGGCCGACAACACGGAAAAATGACGACCGAGGCGAAGCGTCGGCTTGCCGTATTCCAAAGCGAGAGCGCCTCTCCCTTGCACAGGAAGAGGCGCGAGATCGAAGCAGGTCAGCGGTGGAACCGCGGTGTCAGGCGACGTTCCTGATCCAGTTATGCGGGTCGTTGGTGCGACCGTACTGGATGTCGACCAGCTTCTTGCGCAGGCCCATCGCGACCGGGCCGGCCGCGCCGCCGCTGATCTGGAAGTCGCCGCTCGCCGAGCACACCTTGCCGATCGGCGAGATCACGGCCGCGGTGCCGCAGGCGAAGGCTTCCTTCAGCTTGCCGCTGGCGGCGTCGGCACGCCACTGCTGGATCGTGTAGGGCTCCTCGCGCACGCGCGTGCCGGTATCCTTGGCAAGCGCGATGATCGAGTCGCGGGTGATGCCGGGCAGGATGGTGCCGAGCGGCGGCGTCGAGAGCGAGCCGTCGTCGAACGCGAAGAAGATGTTCATGCCGCCGAGCTCTTCGATGTAGCGGCGCTCGACCGCATCAAGGAACACGACCTGGTCGCAGCCGCGCTCGATCGCTTCGGCCTGCGCGCGCAGGCTTGCGGCATAGTTGCCGCCGCACTTGACGGCGCCGGTGCCGCCGATCGCGGCGCGCGTGTAATTCTCCGACACCCAGATCGACACCGGTGCGGGACCGCCCTTGAAATAGGAGCCGACCGGCGATGCGATGACGGAGAAGATGTATTCCGCCGACGGCTTCACGCCGAGGAAGACCTCGCTCGCGATCATGAACGGCCGCAGATAGAGGCTGCCCTCGCCGCCCGGGATCCAGGCGCGATCGATCCGCACCAACTGCTCGACCGCCTCGATGAAGACGTCCTCGGGCAGCGGCGCCATCGCCATGCGCTCGGCCGAATCGTGGAAGCGCCGGGCATTGGCGTCGGGACGGAACAGGTTCACACCGCCATCGTCGCGCCTGTAGGCCTTGAGACCTTCGAAAATCTCCTGGGCGTAGTGCAGCACCGCGCCGGCCGGATCGAGCGGAAAATTTGCGCGTGCTTCGACGCGGGCGCTGTGCCACCCCTTGCCCTGGCTGTAGCGGACGATCGCCATGTGGTCGGTAAAGACGCGGCCGAAGCCCGGGTCCACGAGCTTCGCCGCGCGATCCTTGTCGGACGTAGGATTCGGCGAAGGCTGGATGTCGAATTTCAAAGTCATTTTTCTTGCTTTCCGCTGTCGGAACCGGCGCCATACCCGGGCGACGGCCTGTTTCCCCCGGAGCCATCAGGCTCGGCTGGTGCGAACTTCACCACCGCCGGCAACCCGGCCGGTTTCCATCGCCAACATGCCGTTTAGACATGCTTTTGCGGAGTGCTGAAGTCCAGTATGTTTGCCGAAATGCCGCTCGACAATCGCACGGTAGTCCAATTTGCGGCCCAAACCGCCTCACAGGCTTTTTCAGGCCGCCTCAAACGCTGTCGAGGACGAAACGATCTAATGTTTCGTCGTGACAGGCAGTTTTGTAACATTGAACCCAAGATACGTCAATATGACTGACATAAATATCTCAGGCATGGCTGCCAAGCCCGATTCGCAGGGAGATGATCACGCTCCTGCGGCAGGCGGCCGCGACCTGCGCTGGGACATCATCGAGCTCTTGTTCTTCGCCTACCGCGACTTTGTCGGCGACGCCGACCAGGAACTGGAGGCGTTCGGCTTCGGCCGCGCCCACCACCGCGTCATCCACTTCGTCACCCGCTATCCCGGCCTGAAGGTCGCCGACCTGCTCGACGTCCTGCGCATTACCAAGCAGTCGCTCGGACGCGTGCTCAAGCAACTGCTGGATGAAGGCTACATCGTGCAGAAGACCGGCAACAACGACCGCCGGCAACGCCTGCTCTACGCAACGCCGAAGGGCGAGGCGCTGGTCGCCAAGCTCGCAGGGCTGCAGACCGACCGCATCAACCGCGCCATCGCCGGCATCGATCCGGCCGGCGTCGAGACGGTTCGCCAATTCCTGCGCGCGATGATCGACCGCGACGATCCCGACAAGGTGCTCGAAGCGATCTTCGGCGGCGGCAGAAAAACAAGGGAGTGAACCTGGTGCAGGCTGCAACCCTGGTGCGCACGCCGGTCGAGCCGGCCGACGATGCGCCGCATCTCCTGCTGGTCGACGACGACCGGCGCATTCGCGACCTGTTGTCGCGCTTTCTCTCCGGCGAAGGCTATCGCGTCACGACGGCCATGAGCGCCACCGATGCGCGCGCCAAGCTGCTCGGGCTGCATTTCGACCTGCTCATCCTCGACGTGATGATGCCCGGCGAGAACGGCTTCGACCTCGCCCGCTTCATCCGCACCTCCTCGACGGTGCCGATCATCATGCTGACCGCCCGTCATGAGGCGGAAGCCCGCATCGAGGGCCTGCAGATCGGCGCCGACGACTATGTCGCCAAGCCGTTCGAGCCGCGCGAGCTGGTGCTGCGCATCGGCAATATCCTCAAGCGCACCGCGCCGCCGCAAGTCACGGTGGTCGAGCAGATCGCGTTCGGCCCCTACATCTTCCACATCGAACGCAGCGAGCTGCGCCAGGGCGAGGAGATCATCCATCTCACCGACCGCGAGCGCGAGATGCTGCGTATCCTCGCAAGTGCCCCCGGCGAGACCGTGCCGCGCGGCGAGCTGACCAGCGGCGGCACCGTCAACGAGCGCGCGGTCGACGTGCAGATCAACCGCCTGCGCCGCAAGATCGAGCACGATCCCGCCAATCCGCTGTTCCTGCAGGCGGTACGCGGCATCGGCTATCGCCTGGTCGCCTCGCCGTAAGATGCAGCCATGAGCACGCTCGACACCGGCCTGACCCTGATCAAGAACGCTTCGCAGCGCGTCTCGAAGGCGAACGGCTGGATGGGCAATGCGTTCAAGAGCTGGATGCCGACCGGCCTCTACGCCCGCGCACTGCTGATCATGATCGTGCCGATGGTGATTCTGCAGACCGTGGTCGCGTTCGTGTTCATGGAGCGGCACTGGAACACGGTGACGCGGCGCCTGTCGGCCGCGGTGGTCTCCGACATCGCCGCGCTGATCGACGTCTACAAGAATTATCCGCAGGACAAGGACCGCGCGCAGCTGCGCCGCATCGCCCAGAAGCTGCAGCTCGTGGTCGACTTCCTGCCCGCCGGCGACATGCCGCCGCCGGGGCCGAAGCCGTTCTTCTCGCTGCTCGACCAGACCCTGTCGGTGCAGCTCGGCCGCCAGATCAGCCGTCCGTTCTGGATCGACACCGTCGGCAAGTCCAACCTGGTCGAGATCCGCGTTTCGCTCGACGATTCGGTGATGCGGATCTTCGCCCAGCGCAGCGCGGCCTACGCCTCCAACTCGGAGATCTTCATCTTCTGGATGGTCGGCACCTCGTCGATCCTGCTGATCGTCGCCGTGCTGTTCCTGCGCAATCAGATCAAGCCGATCCTGCGGCTCGCCGACGCCGCCGAAAGCTTCGGCAAGGGCCGCGAGGCGCCAAACTTCCGGCCGCGCGGCGCGCGCGAGGTGCGACGCGCGGCACAGGCCTTCATCGAGATGAAGGCGCGCGTCGAGCGTTCGATCGAGCAGCGCACCGCGATGCTCGCCGGCGTGTCGCATGATTTGCGCACCATCCTGACCCGCTTCAAGCTCGAACTCGCCTTGATCGGCGAAGGCCCCGAGATCGACGCGATGCGCAAGGACGTCGACGAGATGTCGATGATGCTGGAGGACTACCTTGCCTTCGCGCGCGGCGATTCCGGCGAGGTCGCGCAGCCGACCGACATGGCGATGGCGCTGGAGGAATTGCGCAGTGACGCCGAACGTCACGGCCACACCGCGACCGTCGCATTCCACGGCCTGCCCGTCGTCACGGTGAAGCCGGCCTCGTTCAAGCGCTGCCTCGCCAACCTCGTTTCCAACGCGGCGCGCCACGCCAACACGATCTCGATCACCGGCCAGCGCGACCATCGCTATCTCAACATCACGGTCGACGACGACGGCCCCGGCATCCCCGCCGACATGCGCGAGGAAGTGTTCAAGCCCTTCCTGCGGCTCGACGACGCCCGCAACCAGGACGAAGGCGGCAGCGGCCTCGGACTTGCGATCGCGCGCGACATCGCCCGCTCGCATGGCGGCGACATCATGCTCGGCGAAAGCCCGATGGGCGGCCTGCGCGCGGCGGTGCGGATACCGGTATAGCTACCAGCGGTAAGACAGGGTGCCGATCACCTGACGCCGTTCGCCGGCATAGCAGTAGCCGGACTGGCAGGTCTGGTAGCGCGTGTCGAACAGATTGGTCGCGTTCAAGCGCGCGGTGGCGCCGAGCAATCGCCGATCCAGCTTGCCGAGATCGTAGTCGATCACGGCATCGAACAACGTTCTCGCCGCATTCTGGAACGTATTCTGGTCGTTGCCGAAGTTGGTCCCGATATAACGGACACCGAGGCCAAGCCCGAGCCCTTCGACGGGGACGCCGGACTGGAAGGTGTATTTGCCGAAGGCGGCGAAGGAATTCCTCGGAATGCCGGAGAGCTCGTTGCCGGTCGTATCGGGGTTGCCCTGCGTGATCAGGACGTTGAGATGGGTGTAGGCGGCAGTGAGATCAAATCCCTGCTTGAGCGCCAGCTTCGCCTCGAGCTCCACGCCCTTCGATTCGACCTGCCCGGTTGCCGCTTGGAACGCCATGTTGCTCGGATCGGTGCGCAGCACATTGTCCTGCGTGATGTCGAACACCGCGGCGGTCAACAGCACCGGCACCTGCGGCATCTGGTACTTGATGCCGATTTCCTTCTGCTCGCCGGTGGTCGGCTTGAACGGCGATCTCGATGCGTCGACGCCGACCTGCGGGGCGAATGCCGTCGCGTAGCTGACATAAGGCGCAACGCCATTGTCGAAGACGTAAGCGAGGCCCGCGCGGCCCGTGAAGGCGGTCGCCTTCTGCGTTGACGGCATGCCGTCCAGGCCTGCGGTCGTCGTCTGCGAGACCCAGCTCTGGCGCCCATTGAGCGTCAGGATGAAGCCGCCGAGCCTGGCCTGCTCCTGCGCATAGACCCCGACCTCGTCGGTCGACTGCTTGTTGAAGATCGAGAATGCCGGCGACGCGATCGCCTGGGCACCGTAGTTCATCGTCAGGAGATTGAGATCGGGAGCCGGCCCGTAGCCGATCTTGTCGTTGTAGTAGGAGTGGCCGTAGTCGACGCCGAACAGCGCCGTGTTCTTGATCGCGCCGAGCATGAACTTGGCTTCGGCCTGATTGTCGAGCGTCACGGTATTGAAGCTATCCAGGATCCGCCAGGCGGAGCGCGACGCGAGATTGGTGCTGCTGTCGATGGAGTCGATCTGGGTGTATTTCGCGTCGGTGTCGACCTGATAGAAGCGGAAGTTCTGCCGCACCGTCCAGACGTCGTCGACATTGTGCTCGAACGCGTAACCGATGCGATATTGCTTCTGATCCATGGCGCTGAAGGCCGGATCATTCGAGTAGATGTTGGTCAATTGTCCGTCGGGCGCGCGGAAGTTGCCGATGCTCGCGGCGGTTCGGCTGCTTTGATACTCGCTGAGGATCGTGAAGGACGTATCGACGTCCGGCCGCCAGGTCAGCGCAGGCGCGATATAGGCGCGATCGTCGTCGTTGCCGGGATACCAGGTCTTCGCGTCACGGAGCAAACCCGTCAGCCGGTAGTACAGCTGATCGCTGCCGGGCACCGGACCACCGACATCGAAGCTGCCCTGGTAACGGTCGTAGGTGCCACCCTGCAGCTGTATCTCACCGAATGTGGTCAACGGCGGCCGCTTGGTGGTGACGTCCACGATGCCGCCCGGAGAGCCAAGGCCGTAAAGACCCGAGGCCGGGCCACGGAGGATCGACACGCTGTCGAGACCGTAAGGTTCGATCTTGGGAATGGCGAAGTTGCCGCCGCCCTGGCGCAGGCCGTCGCGATAGATCCCAGTATAGGTCGCATCGAAGCCGCGGATGTAGAAACTATCGAACCGGGGATCATAGCCGAACGCGGTGGTCGTGACGCCGGGCGTGTAATTGACGGCGTCCTTAAGCGTCTGAACGTTACGATCCCTGAGCTCCTTTTGCGTGACCACCGAAAGCGACTGCGGCGTCTCGATCAGCGCGGTGTTGGTCTTGGTGCCGGCCGTGCTGCCGGTCGCAACGTAGCCGGTCGTCGTACCGATCGTGCCGGCCGCGCCTTGCGACCGCGGAGCCTGGTTCTGAGCGGGCGCCGCAGTAGTGCGGCGTCGGCTCACCACGGTGGTGCGCGAAGACCTGGTGTTCCGACTTGAAGCGACGGCGCTACGCTTCCTTGCAGCGCCAGGTTCATCCACGGTTACAGCTGGAAGCACGCTGACATTGTTCTGCGGAGAGCTCGCTTGTGCCTGAGCGCTGGCGACGTTTGCATCCATCGGCACAAGCACGACCGAACCGAGAAACGCTGCGTTGATCGCAGCCGTTGATGCAAGCAAGCTGCGCTTGCTCCGCGACGAAGCCATTCCCACCAAGCAATCCCCACACTTCCGCAAGGCCGATCTTGATCGAGCCGCGTGCTCGTCATTGAGCGGGCTCGATTGGGGCGGACTTCTATCGACGGGATGCGCGAAATTCCACACGCGCAAAATAGAATCCATTGAAGCGCGCGATGCACGACACTGGAACGATTCAAGATGCGCGACACTGGAGCGATTCAAAAAGACATGTTGTCGCAGCAAGCTTTTCAGCGCGAGGAATTCGCTGCACGTCGTCGCTCTCTCAGAGAGTCTCGCGTGCGAGGCACGCAGCGATCATTCAATGATGTTGATGTCGCCCCGCAATGCCGTCGTGCATTGCGCGCGGCCGCGAGCAACACCGGACATCATGTTTGACATCCATTCTATCGAAGGTGAGAGGCCGGCGACCGCCGTGCGTCGAGACGCGCGTTCGGCGACAATGGTTAAGCGAATACGCCGGCGTGACGGAGTTGGCGCACACGGTCCAACGGCATCATTGCAAGAAAGGTCGCCCGAACGCACGCCCGATGACAGGCAGCGCAAAACCGCTTGGCAATCTTGTCACGGGCTGCTCGCAATGATGGTGGTGCAAAACGGCACGTCCTCTCAACATGAAAGAGGACGTACTCAGGGCGCGCGGCGGCAATCGAAGGCGCTGCGCCTACTTCTGCTTGGGCAGGAGGCCCTTCAGCTTTTCCATATCCTTGACGTTCATCTTCATGCCGCCGGGCATGATGATGTCACCGGGCTTCTGGTCGCTCTTGCAGGCGCCGAGCCATTTCGCCTCGATGGTCATCGTGGTGTCGCGGGAGCCGGCCGCGCCGCCCTCCGCGTGCGAGCTGCTCTTGACCGTGTAGGCGGAATTGAAATCGCCGACGATCTCGGCATGGCTCTTCATCGACATGCCGGCGACGCTGCACACGCTGTCGCTGACATAGCCGGTCGCGGTCTTCTGGATGTCCTGCTTGGAGCAGACTTCCTTGGCCATCGGCGAGGCCGCCGCGCTCATCTCCTTGTCAGTGGTCTCGTCGGTGCAGTGCTGCATGGTGATTTCGGGCATCGGCCCGCCGGTGCGCACCATCTTCATCTCCCACAGACCCGCCTTGCGGGTCGGCAGGTCGAGGGCGCTCGCAGCACCGGTGGACAGGACAAGGCAAACAGCAGAACCAAGCAAGGCAAGCTGTCGGGTCATGCGGTGAGCTCCCGGCTGAACGATCGAAGGATTTGGAGCGCGCTCAGTAGAGCGTGCGCACCGGCCTCTGGGCCGAACCATAGGGTACCCAGCGGCAGGCAAACGAGATGTAGCCGCCCGGATAGCGCTGCATCGCAAGGAACTTGACCACCTTGCCGTAGGAAGCGCAGTGATCGACGGCGAGCTGCCGCGCGTCGGTCTGGGCCGCCAGCGAATAGGCGATGATACCGCCGGTATCATTGCCCTTGAACGGCGGCACCGGCTGCATCCAGTCGGCTTGCGCCGGACCAACGGCCAGCATCCCGCTAACGGCAACCAGGCACGCGGCCAATTTCCTTCGCATCGCAGACTCCATTTCGCTGGCGACCAACATAGAGTGCGCCGGCGACCATGGAAAGAACGAGCCGGCTGCTGGAGGTGGACTTCTCCGCAGGTGTTGCCGCGCTGCACTTGACCTTGCCGGGGCTTCACGGCACCGTCCGCCGCATCTGATCATCGGGTGGATTCCCATGCGCAACCTGTTCAACTCCCGCAATAAACTCAACCATAAGCTCGGCCTCGGCGCCGCGCTCGTGGTCGGCCTTCTGGCGTTCGGGGGCACGGCTCAGGCCGCCAATCCGTTCGAATTGAATTTCTGGCTGTCCGGCCCGCGCTATGACGGCCATGTGGCGCCGTGCGAGAAGGCCCTGGCGACCATCAGCGATCAATTCCATGAGAAAGAAGCCACCTTCTGGAATTCGCCGCTCGTGATCACCGGCTTCAGCCGGATCCACGAAACTGCGTTCCGCCCCTGGCAGTCCGACAATATTCCGCGCCGCTATTGCTCGGGTGACGCGGTATTGAGCGACGGCAAGGTGCGCAAGGTGCACTATTCGATCATCGAGGACGGCGGCTTTGCCGGCACCAACCAGGGCGTCGACTGGTGCGTCGCCGGGCTGGACCGCAACTGGGCCTATAACCCGTCCTGCAAGGCCGCCCGGCCCTGATCTCCGACCAGTTCGGTCAAAACGGAAGCCGCCGCCATCCAGCCGGCGGCTTTTGTTCTTGAAATGTTCTGGAGGCCTGCTAGGCTTTGAATGGTCGCGTGAGGGGAGCGTTTGATGCCTCGGTTGGTCACAATTTCCCGATTTCTGATTTCAGTTGCCTTTGTTCTGTGTGGTGCGATGGGGGCCTCGGCCCAGGATCGCCGGCAGAATGCGCCCGGCGAGTTCGATTTCTATGTGCTGTCGCTGTCGTGGTCGCCCTCGTTCTGCGAGGCGGCGAGCGAGCGCGGCAACAACGGCCGCGGCACGCAGGCGCAATGCGGCGGACGGCCATACTCATTCGTGGTGCACGGGCTGTGGCCACAATATGAGCGGGGCTTTCCGGAATACTGCCAGCGCCCTTCGCCCCGCCTCGCCCGCAACATCATGACCTCGATGCTCGACCTGATGCCGGCGCCCGGGCTGATCTACAACGAGTGGGACAAGCACGGCACCTGCTCCGGCCTCGGCGAACGGGCCTATTTCGAAGCCATCCGCAAGGCCCGCGCCGCGGTGAAGATCCCCGAGGAATTCCTGCAATTGACGGAGCCGAAGACGATCGCGCCCGACGAGCTGGAGACGGCGTTCATCAAGGCCAATCCGGGGCTCAGCAACTCCGCGATCTCGGTGACCTGCGACAGCAAGCGGCTCAGCGAGGTGCGGATCTGCCTCAGCAAGGATCTGCAATTCCGTTCCTGCGAGGAAATCGATCGCCGCGCCTGCCGCCGCGATCAGGTGCTGATGCCGCCGGTTCGCGGCGGCTGAAGTCTCGTCCGCGTCACGGCCGGGCAAACGCGCGTTGTCGCGCCGAGTGTCCCGGCCATGGACGCCATCACGAAACTAACGAGATAAGGCATAGATGCCCGGGACAGGCCGGGCATGACGCAGTACAACATGCGCACCCTCTGGAGCGCAGCGTCATCGCATGAACTATCGTCACGCCTTTCATGCCGGCAGCTTTGCCGACGTCATCAAGCACATCGTGCTGGTGCGCATGCTCACCTACCTGCAGGAGAAGCAGGCGCCGTTCCGCGTCATCGACACCCATGCCGGCGCCGGCCTGTATGATTTGACGTCGAGCGAAGCGCAGCGCGGCGGCGAATGGCTGACCGGCATCGCGCGACTGATGCAGGCGCGGCTGTCCGACAAGGCGTTGCCGCTGATCGCGCCCTATCTCGACATCGTCAGAGCATTCAACCCGCGAGGCGAGCTGAAAGCCTATCCCGGCTCGCCGTTGATCGCGCGGGCGCTGCTGCGTCCGCAAGACCGTATGACGGCCTGCGAGATCGAGCCCGTTGCGCGCAAGCAATTGATCGATGCATTGCGACGCGATGTGCAGGCGCGCGTCGTCGATCTCGACGGCTGGGTGGCGCTGCCCGCATTCGTGCCGCCGAACGAACGGCGCGGCCTGGTGCTGATCGATCCGCCTTTCGAAGCGAAGGACGAGTTCGAGCGGCTGGCGAGTGCCTTCACCGAAGCGTTTGCGAAGTGGCCGACCGGCACGTATCTTTTGTGGTACCCCGTAAAAACCCGGAGAGCTACCGACGAGCTCGCGCGCAGCGTGGCTGCAGCAACAGCGAGCAGTCGGCCCGCGGGCAAATGCTTGCGTTTGGAATTCAGTGTGGCGCCGCAAGAAACCGGCGCAGGCCTCGTTTCCACCGGCCTTTTGATAGTGAATCCGCCGTGGACGCTGGCGGGCGAGCTGAAGATCATCTTGCCCGAACTCGAGAGACCGCTTGGTCAAGGCGGCGCCGGACGCTTCAGACTCGAAACGCCTAAACCTTGATCGGTAGCACCCACTGAAAAGTTCTATTTGAGCATAGGCAACGCGCGCGGAACCGTATTATGCTCATCCTGTTACGACTGGCTTTACGTTCCGCTTCCGCGAATGGTTGCGGCGGAGTGACAAGGCCGAAATAAATCCAGGCAGACCGGTGGCGTGACGCCGGCCTGTTCAGGTGGCCAAGCTTCCGACAAGCGAATGTCGGTCAACCGCTACGCGGCGTGCGCGTAGCGGTGGAGCAATACGGGGGAGGAGTTTCCCGATGGCCATGACTGGGACAGTCAAGTTCTTCAACGGAGAGCGTGGCTACGGCTTCATCAAGCCTGATGATGGCGGCCGCGATGTGTTCGTTCACATCACAGCTGTCGAGCGTGCAGGATTGAAGGACCTGACTGAAGGACAGCGCATTACGTTCGAGGTTGAACCCGACAAGAAGGGCAAGGGCCCGAAGGCGGTCAACCTGGTGGTTTCATGATGAGCGCGCGGTGCGCGACTCGTCGTGAACGGCGAATGAAGCGTTGCGTGTGAGTTGACTGCCGGGCGCGTGGCTCGCGCTCGCTGCACGACCACCTGCATGATGCGGACGCGATTGACGGTGCCCGCATATCCGGTGCGTGCGGCCGTCCGACTGGTTTCGCGGACGCCGCGGCGTTCATGCAGTTGCGCGTGATGTCGGCGTGCTCAGCACAAAGAAAAACCCGGCCGCGCGAGGCGCAGCCGGGAGTTGATGTCAGACGTTTTCTTGTTCAGAAGTGATAGTTGATGCCGGCGCGAACCAGGCTGAAGCTGTAGCCGTTCGGCGCGCCGCCGGTGATCGTGAAGTTGCTGTTGGCGAGATCGACGTAGAGATATTCGATCTTGGCACTCCAGTTCGGGGCAAAGCCCATTTCGGCGCCGGCGCCGACGGTGAAGCCCGCATTGGTATGCGACTCCGATATGCCAAACGTCTCGCCGCGCAGTTCACCGAAGGCGAGACCACCGGTCGCGTAGAACAGCACATTGTTGACCGCATAGCCGGCGCGGCCGCGTACGGTGCCGAACCACGGGTTGGAGAACTTCCAGGGCGCGAACCGATCGTCGGCGGTGGTGCCCTGGATATCGGCCTCGATGCCGAACACCCAAGGCGAGCCGTTCTGGAAATTGTAGCCGGCCTGCACGCCGCCGACGAAACCGGACGGCTTGGTCGGGTTGTTCTCGACCGAACCCCAGCCGTAGCCGACGTTGCCGCCGAGATAGGGGCCGGCCCAGCTGTAGGCATTGAGCGGCTGATAGACGGTATAGGGCGAGCCGTAGTTGAGGTCGGCCGACGCCGCCGAAGTCGTCCAGCCTGCGACGATCAGTGCCAGCGCACGCGCAACAAACCGGGTCATGGGTACTCTCCACACACAACTGCCGCAGCCCGCAGGCCCAGGGCCGGCGTGGTTACGGAATTCCAATTTTTTCGCTAAGGTTTATCGAGAGTTTTAAGTTAAAGGGTTGTTAAGCCCGGTTAGCGGCCCGCTCATCAGTCTTAACAATGTGTTACCGACCCGGCCCGGCCGGCGCGCTGGGCCAGTAACGCCCTGCAATCGGGGTTGTTTTCCTGCGCCGCCAGCGCTGGCGACCGGTCGCCCAAGCGCTTAATTTACGGCCCATGGTTCACGATTCTCCCGAGCGACCGACGCCGGCCCCCAAGACCGACCCCAAGGCTGATCCCAAGGCTGATCCCAAGGCTGCCCCCAAGGCGCGGCGCAGTGCAAAGTCCGATCTGCCTCAGGACGACCTGACGCTCGACACGAGCGACGTCGATCCGGAAACCTCCGCCACCGAGGAGGAGGATGACGCACGTCTCCCCGAGGCATCGGAGGACGCCACCGAGACAATCGCCGAGGGGACGCTCTCGATCGGGCATGAGGCGATCGAGAACGCAGTGCGCCTCGCCCCGACCTCGCCCGGCGTCTACCGCATGCTCAACGCCGCCAACGACGTGCTCTATGTCGGCAAGGCGAAGAACGTCAAAAAGCGGCTGTCGTCCTATGCGCGGGCCAACGCGCCGCTGCCGGCGCGCATCCTGCGCATGATCGCGACGACCACACATGTCGAGATCGTCTCGACCACGACCGAGACCGAGGCGCTGCTGCTCGAAGCCAATCTGATCAAGCAGCTCCGGCCGCGCTTCAATGTGCAGCTGCGCGACGACAAGTCGTTTCCCTATATCCTGATATCAGGCGACCATTGGGCGCCGCAGATTCTCAAGCATCGCGGCGCGCAGTCCCGGCCCGGACGCTATTTCGGCCCGTTCGCCAACGCAGGCGCGGTCAACCGCACCATCACGGCGCTGCAGCGCGCGTTCCTGATCCGCTCCTGCACCGACGGCTTCTTCGAAAGCCGCAGCCGGCCCTGCCTGCTCTATCAGATCAAGCGCTGCGCCGGCCCCTGCACGCGCGAGATCGATTTTCCCGGCTATACCGAACTGGTGCGCGAGGCGACCGAATTCCTTTCCGGCCGCAGCCACGCCGTGAAGCAATTGCTCGCGGCCGAGATGGAGAAGGCCTCCGGCGAGCTCGAGTTCGAGACCGCGGCGCTGTACCGCGACCGCCTCGCGGCACTGTCGGCGATCCAGTCGCAGCAGGGCATCAACCCGCGCACGGTCGAAGAGGCCGATGTGTTCGCGATCCACCAGGAAGGCGGCTATTCCTGCGTCGAGGTGTTCTTCTTCCGCACCGGCCAGAACTGGGGCAACCGCGCCTATTTCCCGCGCGCGGAAAAGAGCTTCACGCCCGAGGAGGTGCTATCCTCATTCCTCGCGCAATTCTACGACGACAAGCCGCCGCCGAAGCTGATCCTGCTGTCGCACGAGATCGAGGAAAGCGCTTTGCTCGCCGACGCGCTGTCGGTGAAGGCCGGATCCAAGGTCGAGGTCTCCGTGCCCAAGCGCGGCGAGAAGAAGGAATTGATCGGCCACGCGCTCACCAACGCGCGCGAGGCGCTCGGCCGCAAGCTCGCCGATACCGCGACGCAAAGCCGGCTGCTGGACGGCATGGTCACGACGCTCGGCCTGCCGCATACGCCCAAGCGCATCGAGGTCTACGACAATAGCCACATCCAGGGCACCAACGCAGTCGGCGCGATGATCGTGGCGGGACCCGACGGATTCATGAAGAACCAGTACCGCAAGTTCAACATCAAGTCCGAAGGGCTGACGCCCGGCGACGATTACGGGATGATGCGCGAGGTGCTGGAGCGCCGCTTCAAGCGGCTGCTGAAGCCGCCGGAGGGCGAGGCTGCCAAGGACACTGCAAAGCCAAAAGACAAGGCGGACGACGAGTCGTTCCCGCAATGGCCCGATCTCGTCATCATCGACGGCGGCCGCGGCCAGCTCAACGCGGTCCGGGAGATTTTCGAGAATCTCGGGCTGACCCAGGTCTCGCTGATGGCGGTGGCGAAGGGGCCGGAGCGCGATGCGGGGCGGGAAACCCTGTTCATGCCGGACCGCGAGGCCATCAAGCTGGAGCCGCGCGACCCGGTGCTCTATTTCATCCAGCGGCTGCGCGACGAGGCCCACCGCTTCGTGATCGGCTCGCACCGCAAGCTGCGCAAAAAGGACATCCGCGAGGCCGGGTTGCAGGAGATCCCGGGCATCGGCCCGTCGCGCAAACGTGCCTTGCTGCACCACTTCGGAACGCTCAAGGAGATCGAGCGGGCCTCGATCGCCGACCTCGGCAAGGTTCCCGGCGTCAGCGCCGAGAGTGCCCGCAAGATTTTCGAGTTTTTCCACGCCCAGCCGGGTTAAACCAAAGGCGAGTCATCAGGGCGTCGCCTGCGACAGGGCATCTAGGGCATGATGCGGAAAAGTGGCAAGCAACGTTCCGAAAAGAACATGCATAAACAAGGGGCTAAGGTGCCATGACGATTCAGCCTAATCTCGCCGTGCTTTGGCGCCCGCACGGTTGACCTTCTGGCTTCAGCGGTATTGGTAGAACGGATGAACATCGCGACGACCCGGGGACAGACCAAGACCATGTCCCTCCCGAATATCCTGACCTACGCCCGGATCGCCGCGATCCCGGTGGTGATCGGCTGCGTCTACTGGCAGTCGATCCTGGACGGCCCGTTGTGGCTGCGCTGGGTGGCACTGGCCGTGTTCATTGCGGCCGGGATCACCGACTATCTCGACGGCTATTACGCCCGGATGTGGGACCAGCAGTCCGCCTTCGGCCGGATGCTCGATCCGATCGCCGACAAGCTCTTGGTGGCCTCCAGCCTGCTGATGCTGGCCGCCGACAATTCGATCCATGGCTGGACGCTGTGGGCGGCGATCGTGATCCTGTGCCGCGAGATCCTGGTCTCGGGCCTGCGCGAATATCTCGCGGGACTGCGGGTCAGCGTTCCCGTCACCAAGCTTGCGAAATGGAAGACCACGATCCAGCTGGTGGCGATCGGCTTCTTGATCGCCGGCGAAGCCGGCGAGCAGGTGTTTCCGGCCACTACCCTGATCGGCATCGTGCTGCTCTGGATGTCGGCGATCTTCACGATCTACACCGGCTGGGATTACTTCCGTGCCGGCATCCATCACCTCATCAAGGAGGATGAGGGATGAAGCTGAAATATTTCGCCTGGGTGCGTGAACGCATCGGCAAGACCGAAGAGATCGTCGAGCCGCCGGCCGAGGTGCGTACCGTTGGCGAGCTGATCGGCTGGCTTGCCGCGCGCGACGACGGCTACGCCCACGCCTTCGAGAAGCCCACGGTGATCCGCGCCGCGATCGACCACGCCCATGTCAAACCGGACGCCGCGATTTCCGGCGCCCGCGAGATCGCGTTTTTTCCGCCGATGACCGGCGGCTGAATCTTCTCATGGCTATCGCAGCGACCATCCGCATCCAGCAAGCCGACTTCGACGTCGCGCAGGAGATTGCCGCCTTAAGCAAGGGCCGCACCGATGTCGGCGCGGTCGTCAGCTTCAGTGGCATTTGCCGCGGCAGCGAGCAGGGCGAGCCGATCGCCGCGCTGACGCTCGAACATTACCCCGGCATGGCGGAAGCCGAGATTGCACGCCACGCCGACGAGGCGCTGGCGCGCTGGCCGTTGCAGGGCCTCACCATCATCCACCGCTTCGGCCGCATCGCGCCGGGCGAGAACATCGTGCTGGTCGTGACCGCCTCGGCGCACCGGCAGGCCGCGTTCGAGGCAGCCGAGTTCCTGATGGACTATCTCAAGACCAACGCACCGTTCTGGAAGCGTGAGGAGAGCGCGCGCGGCGCGAGCTGGATCGAGGCGCAGGGCCATGACGACGCGGCGGCCGCGCGCTGGACCAAATCCTGATGGCGAAGCGCAGCAAAGTGCCGGCCAGGCGCAGCCCCGCCGTGCCGAAAGCGCCCAAGGTCGGCGCCGGCGAGCTTCACACCCTGTTCGATTTCCTGCGCTACGCGGTCAGCCGCTTCAACGCGGCAAAACTCGTGTTCGCGCACGGCACCACCGATCCGGTGGCCGAAGCCGCGTTCCTGATCTGCGAGACGCTGCATTTGCATCCCGACCAGTTCGAGACCTTCGCGACCGCGCGCGTCACCGTCGCCGAAGGCAAGCAGATCCTCGACCTGATCGAACGACGGATCGCGACGCGAAAGCCGGCCGCCTATCTCGTCAACAAGGTCTATATGCGCGGCCTGCCGTTCTATGTCGACGAGCGCACCATCGTGCCGCGCTCCTTCATCGGCGAATTGCTGGATTCGCATTTCGGCGGCGACGAGGACGGCACCTCGCTGATCGGCGATCCCGAGCAGGTCGAGGGCGTGCTCGATCTCTGCACCGGCTCCGGCTGCCTTGCGATCCTCGCCGCCCGGCATTTCGCCAACGCCGCTGTCGACGCGGTGGATATCTCAAAGGATGCGCTCGAAGTCGCCGCGCGCAATGTCGCCGACTACGGCCTCGACGACCGCCTCACACTCCATCGCGGCGACCTGTTCAAGCCGCTCGGCGACGTCAGCTACGATCTCATCATTTCGAACCCGCCCTATGTCGATGCCGAGGGCATGGCCGCGCTGCCGCGCGAGTGCCGCGCCGAGCCGAAGATCGCGTTCGACGGCGGTGCTGACGGGCTCGACATCGTCCGCCGCCTGCTCGATGAGGCCAAGCAGCATCTGACCCCGCAAGGCGGGCTGCTCTGCGAGATCGGCCGCGGCCGCGACAATCTCGAGGCCGCCTATCCCAACCTGCCGCTGCTCTGGCTCGACACCGAGGACTCCGAGGGCGAGGTGTTCTGGATCGCGGCCGCCGACCTCTGACCGGCACGCCGCGGCCGGCTCCGGTCTATTACGGAGCCCGACTTCGAGGCCGACCAAGACGAAGCGAAAATCGTGTGCAGTTCCAGCCGGTTCGGAAGATCGCTGGCCCGTCGAATCAACAATGGTGCTAAACTTGCGCTCCGGGGACGTTCGGAGAGAGGGCGCGGGCGCGCGACATGATTCGCATTTCGACGATCTTCATCGCCATCTGCATGGTGCTGGTCGCAGCCTCGCTCGGCTTCGTGCTGTATTCGGTGGCGGGCATCAGCGGATCGGAATCGGCGATCGTGGCGCTCACCGCCCTCACCTGCCTGATCCTCTACAACGCCGTCTCGATGCGGCTCCGCGACCGCAGCGACGTCGGCGGCCAGATTGCGGATCTGTCGCGCGGCACCGCCGACCTCGCCCGCCAGGTCGCCGAATTCGGCCGCCGGCTGGCCGCAGTCGAAGGCCGCGTCGCCTCGGCGAACTCCACCGGCGCCGACCGGATCCAGGGCATGGCCGGCGAGATCAACGAACTTGGCGGCCTGGTCCGGCAGCTTGCTGCGTCCGTCGCCCATCATGAGGACGTGCTGGCGGCAGCTCCCGTAGCGCCGCCGGTCGCCGCGCCGCGCGACGATCTGCTGCAACCGGTCCCGCCGGCTCCGACCGTCGTGTTTGCGCCCGCGCCGCCGGTTGCGCCCCCATCGCCGATCTCACGCAGCCAGACCCAGCTCATTGCCGCGGTCAGGCACGCCATCGACGAGAACCGCCTCGACATCTACCTGCAGCCGATGGTGACGCTGCCGCAGCGCAAGGTGCGCTACTACGAGGCGGTGACGCGGCTGCGCGACGAGCGCGACCAGGTGCTTGCCGCCGACGATTTCATCGAGGCGGCCGAGGTCGGCGGCCTGATCGGCCGCATCGACCACATGGTGATGCTTCGCTGCGTCCAGGTGCTGCGCCGCCTGATGATCCGCAGCAAGGATGTCGGCGTGTTCTGCAACGTCTCGGCGGCGACGCTGTCCAGCCCGCAGCACTTCACCCAGTGTCTCGACTTCCTCGAGGCCAACCGCGCGCTGGCACCCTCCTTCGTGCTCGAGTTCAAGCAGGCGACCTTCCGCAATCTCGGCCCGGTCGAAAGCGAGAATCTCGCGGCGCTGTCGCAGCGCGGCTACCGGTTCTCGATCGACCACGTCAGCGACCTCCGCCTCGAGCCGCGCGAGCTCGCCGATCGCGGTGTCCGCTTCATCAAGGTGCCGGCCGCGCTGCTGCTCGACGCCAGGCCGAGCGCAACCACCGATATCGATCCCTCCGATCTGTCCGACCTGCTCGGCCGCTTCGGCATCGACCTGATCGCCGAACGGATCGAGGGCGAGCGCTCGGTGGTCGACCTGCTCGACTACGATGTTCGGTTCGGCCAGGGCTTCCTGTTCGCCCCCCCGCGACCGTTGCGGCCGGAAGGGGCATCTGCTACCGCCGAGGCACCGCAGACCAAGCCCCAGGACCTCAATGGCGCCGGCACTTCCGCACCCGTCTCCAGCCCCGCAGCGCCACCGCGCGCAACCGGCAGCGCCGCGCTGGCGCGCCGCGCGCTCGGGCCCAACTGACCGGCAGTTCGCATCATGACATCGCTGCGTTTCGTGGAGCGGCTGCGCGACCTCACTGGCGACGTCGACGTCGTGCTGTCGGACATCTGGGGCGTCGTGCACAACGGGCTCGAATCCTTTCCCGAGGCCTGTGAAGCGCTGCACACGTTCCGCCAGCAGGGCGGCACCGTCATCCTGATCACCAACGCGCCGCGTCCAGCTGACTCAGTACAGCGCCAGCTGCGCAAGCTCGGCGTCGCCGACGAGACCTATGATGCGATCGTCTCCTCGGGCGACCTGACGCGCCACTTCGTGGCCGATCATCCCGGTCAGAAAATATTCTGGATCGGCCCGGAGCGCGACAGCTCGATCCATCGCGGCCTCGACGCCACATTGGTGCCGCTGGAGCAGGCCGACTACATCATCTGCACCGGCCTGTTCGACGACGAGACCGAATCCGCCGAAGATTATCGCGACACGCTGCTGAAGGCGCTCGAGCGCAAGCTCACGCTGGTCTGCGCCAATCCGGACATCGTGGTTGAGCGCGGCGATCGGCTGATCTATTGCGCCGGCGCGATTGCCGAACTCTATCGCGAACTCGGCGGCGAGTCGGTGTTCTACGGCAAGCCGCACCGGCCGATCTACGAGCGCGCCATGGCGCTGGCCGCGGAACGTCGCGGGCGTCCGACCGAACTCAGCCGCGTGCTCGCGATCGGCGATTCCGTGCGCACCGATCTCACCGGCGCCCACGGCTTCGGCATCGATCTCCTGTTCGTCACCCGCGGCATCCATTCTGAGCAGTTCGAGGGCATCGAGCAGCTCGACCCCGCCTCGGTGAAGGAATTGTTCGGCCATCCGCCCCGCGCGCTGATGCGCGAGCTGAAGTGGTAGCGGGCGAGCCCCGCAGGGGCGCGCTGCCAAAATATCGAAAACAACCCCATGCAAAGTAGCCGGCAGCGGCCGACGTTCGACCAGCCGACTTGACTCGTCGGGCAACTCAGGGATATTCTTCTAATATTCAGAAATTATGCAATGCTTTAGTCCCGTCATCCTGAGGAGCGCGCTCTTGCGCGCGTCTCGAAGGATGCACGGCCGCCAGCCGGGCCGTCGACCCTTCGAGACGCCGCTTCGCGGCTCCTCCAGCGACAACGGCAAAGCCGTTGCGCGGGGGTGACGGTGAGGCGGCGCTGGGCATTCGCTGACGCGCAATGAGATGAGGATGAATTGTGATGCGACGGACGGGCGTCTTACGCCGTCGCCATGTCCGGGAAGACCGCCTCGATCTTGGTCTTCAGCGTCGCCGCGTTGAACGGCTTGACGATGTAGTTGTTCACGCCGGCCTTCTTGGCCGCGATCACGTTCTCGGTCTTGGATTCCGCCGTGATCATGATGAAGGGCGTGGTCGCGAGATTGGGATCGGCGCGGACTTCCTTGAGCAAGTCGTAGCCGGTCATCGGCTCCATGTTCCAGTCGGAAATCACCAGGCCATACTTCTTGCCGCGCATCTTGTTGAGCGCCGCAGAGCCATCGGAGGCGTCGTCGATATTCTCGAATCCAAGCTGCTTGAGAAGATTCCGGATGATGCGGATCATGGTGCTGTAATCATCAACCACCAGAACCGGCATGGACAAATCAACCGCCATCTTTCCCCCCAAAACCACTAACGCAACTTGGCTTCTGCACAAACGCAGCTTTCCGCCAACGACTAACAGCAGGCGTTAAACAGCGCGTTAACCGGCTGAATCCGGATTGTTACGGATTTGACGCGATTTTCGCTATGCTTGACTTCCACGCCGCCGCCGCGTCACGGTCCGGCCCGCACCAATCATGCTTAAGAATCCTTGAAGAATACCTGACATGAGCACCGGCTTTACCGTTATCCGCGACAACACGCCCGAAAGCGCCATTCCGAAGGGCGCCGTGGTCGCGATGGGAAATTTCGACGGCGTCCATCTCGGTCACCGCGCCGTGATCGGCGCGGCGCTGGCGATGGGCAAGACGCACGGCGTGCCCGCGCTCGCCGTGACCTTCGAACCGCATCCGCGCAGTTTCTTCAGCCCGAACACCCCGCAATTCCGTCTCACGGACGAGACCAACAAGCTGCGGCTGCTCGCGGCCACCGGGCTCGCCGGCGCCGTCGTGATGACCTTCGACAAGTCGCGCGCCGGGACCACGGCGCAGGACTTCATTCACCATGACCTGATCGGCCGGCTCGGCATCAGCGGGATCGCGGTCGGCTACGACTTCCATTTCGGCAAGGGCCGGGTCGGCTCGCCGAGCCTGCTCGTCAGCGAAGCGCCGCGGCTCGGCATCGAGGTCGATGTGCAGGCCCATGTCGACATCGAGGAGCGCCCGGTCTCCTCCAGCGCCATCCGCATGGCGCTCGCCGAAGGCCAGGTCGACGACGCCACCACGATGCTGGGCGGGCCGTGGTTTGCGACCGGCAAGGTGATCCATGGCGAGAAGCGCGGCCGCGACCTCGGTTACCCCACGGCCAACATCCGCCTCGACAAGCATTGCGGCTTGAAGCACGGCATCTACGCGGTGCGGGTCGGCAAGGCCCAGAGCAAGGACAAAGGAAACGACAAGGTGCGGTTCGATGGCGTCGCAAGCTTCGGACGCCGGCCGACCTTCGACAACGGCGCGCCGCTGCTCGAAGTGTTCCTGTTCGACTTCAAGGGCGATCTCTACGACACGGTGCTCGATGTCGCCTTCATCAGTTTCATTCGCGAAGAGCTGAAATTCGACACCATCGAGGCGTTGATACGCCAGATGGATGACGACAGCGCCAGGGCGCGCGCGGCATTGGCCGCAGCGCCGGACGCGTTCCCGCAGCTCGGAGTGATTGATTGAAGACAGAGAAAGAGAAAATGCTGGCGGGCGAGCTCTATCGCCCGGATGCAGAGCTCGCCGCCGACCATACCGCGGCGGAACATTGGATGGCGCGCTACAACGCCTCAGGCGCATCGTCCGCAGCCGAGTTGCACGCGCTGCTTTCCGCGCGCTTCCGAAAGGTCGGCAAGGACGCCGTGATCCGGCCGCCGTTCTTCTGCGACTACGGCAGCAATATCAGCCTCGGCGACGGCGTGTTCCTCAACTTCAATTGCGTGATCCTCGACGTCGTCGAGGTCACGATCGGCGATCGTACCCAGATCGGACCCGCGGTGCAGATCTATACCCCCGACCACCCGCGCGACGCTGCGACCCGGCGCGCCGGGCTCGAGTTCGGCCGCCCGATCCGGATCGGCAGCGACGTCTGGATTGGCGGCGGTGCCATCATCCTGCCCGGCGTCACGATAGGCGACGGCGCCCTGGTCGGGGCCGGCAGCGTGGTAACGCGGGACGTCGCCCCCGGCGCCACTGTGGCGGGAAATCCGGCCCGGCCGCGGCAGGCTTAGGGCGGCCCGGCGGGGCTGGATTTGCCGACGGCGGGGGCTTTGCGATTTCCCCGTCCGGCTGCTATGGAAACCCCATGTTTTCGCGGCGCATCATACGGATTAGCGGCCCGGCTTCCGCCTGAGCTTGAAGGCTCGGCGCAAGACCGGGACTTCGTCGTTTCACCCGCGATTGATCGCGTTTCCGCGCCCGCACCTGCCAAATCAGAGCTTTTATGTCCGACAAGCCGCAAAAGACCGACGCCCAAAAGACTAACGTTAGGGACTATTCCAAGACCCTTTACCTGCCGCAGACGGAATTCCCGATGCGCGCCGGCCTGCCCCAGCGCGAGCCGGAAATCCTGAAATACTGGAACGACATCGGCCTCTACGACAAGCTCCGCCGGGAAGCCGAGGGCCGCGCCAAATTCGTGCTGCATGACGGGCCGCCCTACGCCAACGGCAACATCCATATCGGCCACGCGCTGAACAAGATCCTCAAGGACGTCGTGACCAAGAGCCAGCAGATGCTCGGCTTCGACTCCAACTACGTGCCGGGCTGGGATTGCCACGGCCTGCCGATCGAATGGAAGATCGAGGAGGAGAACTACCGCTCCAAGGGCAAGCAGAAGCCCGACTTCCGCGACTCCGCCGCGATGGTCGCGTTCCGCAGGGAATGCCGCGCCTATGCGACGCACTGGATCAACGTGCAGCGCGAGGAGTTCAAGCGGCTCGGCATCATCGGCGACTGGGACCATCCCTATCAGACCATGAGCTATCCGGCCGAGGCGCAGATCGCCCGCGAGCTGATGAAGTTTGCCGCCAACGGCACGCTGTATCGCGGCTCCAAGCCGGTGATGTGGAGCGTGGTCGAGAAGACCGCACTTGCCGAAGCCGAGGTCGAATACGAGGACTATACCTCCGACATGGTGTGGGTGAAATTCCCGGTCACCTCGCCGGCGCATGGCGCGCTGGCCAGTGCCTCGGTCGTGATCTGGACCACCACGCCGTGGACGCTGCCCGGCAACCGCGCCATCTCGTTCTCGCCGAAGATCGCCTACGGCCTTTACAAGGTGACCGATGCACCCGCGGACAATTGGGCGAAGACCGGCGATCTCCTCATCCTGGCCGATGCGCTCGCCGCGGAAGTGTTCAAGCAGGCGCGCGTCACGTCCTATGAGAAGGTCCGCGATATTCCCGGCGACACGCTGGACGCGGTAGAATGCGCCCATCCGCTGCGCGGCTTCGGTGGCGGCTACGAATTCACCGTGCCGCTGCTCGCCGGCGAGCATGTCACCGACGACACCGGCACCGGCTTCGTGCACACCGCTCCGAGCCACGGCCGCGAGGACTTCGACGTCTGGACCGCCAACACCCGCGAGCTCGATGCCCGCGGCATCCCGACGGCGATCCCCTACACGGTCGACGAGAACGGCGCCTACACCGCGCAGGCGCCGGGCTTCACCGGCAAGCGCGTGCTCAACGACAAGGGCGAGAAGGGCGATGCCAACGAGGCGGTGATCAAGGCGCTGATCGAGGCCGGCAAGCTGCTGGCGCGCGGCCGCCTCAAGCACCAGTACCCGCATTCCTGGCGTTCCAAGAAGCCGGTGATCTTCCGCAACACGCCGCAATGGTTCATCGCGATGGACAAACCCATCGTGGACGCCCCGGGCAAGCCCGGGGCTATGGACATCGCGGAGAATGGCCATGCCAAAAAGGGCGACACGCTGCGCGCCCGCGCGCTGCACGCGATCTCGGTCACGCAATGGGTGCCGCCGGCCGGCGAGAACCGCATCAACGGCATGATCGCCAACCGGCCGGACTGGGTGATCTCGCGGCAGCGCGCCTGGGGCGTGCCGATCGCCGTGTTCGTGCGCGAGAACAGCGACGGCTCGGCCGAGATCCTGCAGGACGAGGTGGTCAATCAGCGCATCACCGAGGCGTTCATGGAGGAAGGCGCCGACGCCTGGTACATGGACGGCGCCCGCGAACGCTTCCTCGGGAGCCGCGCGTCGGAAAACTGGAAGAAGGTCGACGACATCTGCGACGTCTGGTTCGATTCCGGCTCCACGCACGCCTTCGTGCTGGAAGACCGCCAGAACTTCCCGCAGCTCGGCAACATCGTCCGCAAGATCGACGGCGGCAACGACACCGTGATGTACCTGGAAGGAAGCGACCAGCATCGCGGCTGGTTCCACTCGTCGCTGCTGGAGAGCGCCGGCACGCGCGGGCGCGCGCCTTACGACATCGTGCTGACCCACGGCTTCACGCTCGACGAGAACGGCCGCAAGATGTCGAAGTCGCTCGGCAACACGGTCGAGCCACAGAAGGTGATCAAGGATTCCGGCGCGGACATCCTGCGCCTGTGGGTGTGTGCCACCGACTATGCCGACGACCAGCGCATCGGCCCGGAAATCCTGAAGAACACCATCGAGACCTATCGCAAGCTGCGCAACTCGATCCGCTGGATGCTCGGCACGCTGCATCATTTCAAGCCGAGCGAGAAGGTTTCCTTCGCCGAGATGCCCGAGCTCGAGCGGCTGATGCTGCACGAACTGGCCGGCCACACCGAGACCATCCGCAAGGCCTATGCCGCGTTCGACTACAAGACCGTGGTCGCAACTCTCGCGGCCTTCATGAACTCCGACCTGTCGGCGTTCTACTTCGACATCCGCAAGGACACGCTGTATTGCGACCCGCCGTCCTCGGTGGCGCGCAAGGCGGCACTGACCACGATCGACCTGCTCTGCGACGCGATCCTGAAATGGCTGGCGCCGATCCTGAGCTTCACCACCGACGAAGCCTGGCGGATGTACCGGCCGAACTCCGAGCCCTCGGTGCACCTCACGCTGTTCCCCGAAGGTCTCGAACAGTTCCGCGACGACGCCCTCGCCGCGAAGTGGGAGACGATCCGCAACGTCCGCCGCGTCGTCACCGGTGCGCTCGAGCTCGAGCGCGCCGCCAAGCGGATCGGCTCGTCGCTCGAGGCCTCGCCGGTGATCTACATCGCCGACCGCGAGATGCTGGCCACGTTGTTCGACATCGATCTCGCCGAGGTCTGCATCACCTCGAACTACGAGGTGCGCGAGGGCGAGGCGCCGGCCAATGCCTTCCGCCTCGATGCCGTGCCCGGCGTCGCCGTGGTGGTCGAGAAGGCGGTCGGCACCAAATGCGCACGCTCGTGGAAGATCCTGCCTGATATCGGCGAGGATCCCGAGTATCCCGACGTCTCGCCGCGCGACGCGCAAGCGCTGCGCGAATGGAAGGCGCTGGGGGTCACGGCTTGAGCTCGCCGGTTCGCGCCGGTGTGCTGGCGGCGGTCATCACCCTGATCGCCGACCAGGCCTCCAAGCTCTGGCTGCTTTACGTCTTCGGCATTGCCCACCGCGGCGCGGTCGAGGTGACGCCGTTCTTCGACCTGGTGCTGGCCTGGAATCCCGGCATCAGCTTTGGCTGGTTTCAGAGCGAGACCCCGGCGGCCCAGATCCTGCTGATCGTAATCAAGGCCGCCGCCGTGATCGCGCTCGCGATCTGGATGGCACGGTCGAGGACCTGGCTCGCGACGGTGTCGCTCGGCCTGATCATCGGTGGTGCGATCGGGAACGGGATCGACCGCTTCGCCTATGGCGCCGTGGTCGATTTTGCCCTGTTTCATGTCGAGATCGGCGGAAAAACCTTCAATTGGTACGTATTCAACCTTGCCGATGTGGCGATCGTTGCTGGCGTGGCGGCCCTATTGTATGATTCCGTCATGGGGACCCCCGCCGTAAAAGCGCCCTGATCCCGGCCGATACGAACCGGTCGGCGGCCGACCTGCACCCAGCGAAACTGTGCGCTAAGCCAGTGATCGCCTTGGTGAATTTTGAGATGGGAATAGCGCGATGCGCAACACCAAAGTCCGCGGTTACCTGATCGAGACGTCCCGGCTGCCGCTGATGCGCGGCCTGCGTCTGGCGTTCGTTGCGGCCGGGATCGGCCTTGCGATGACGGCCGGCCCGGTGCGTGCCGGTGACGATGAAGATGACGGCGATGACGGCCTGACCTTCGAAGAGCGGATCATCGACAATCTGATGACCGGGCTCGGCGCCAAGAGCGCCGCCAGCAAGGGCATCGATTATCGCGAGCGCTCGCCGCTGGTGGTGCCGCCGAAGCTCGACCTGCCGCCGCCTGCCACAGCCGCCCAGGTCAACGCGCCGAACTGGCCGAAGGACCCCGATATCGCGGCGCGCAAGGCTGCGATCGCGGCGCGCAAGAAGGAAGTCAAGAAGGAGCCGTGGCAGTCAGCGGTGGCGTTGACGCCGGCCGAGATCGAGGCAGGCCGCAAGCAGCAGACGGCCACCGAGGGCCGCAAGGAGCCGCTCGAGCCGGGCACCAACACCAATCCGTCGCTGATGCCGAGCCAGCTCGGCTACACCGGCGGTCTGCTCGGCATGTTCAAGGGGAACAGCAGCGAGTCCAAGCCGTTCCCGGGCGAGCCGACGCGCGAATCCCTGACCGAGCCCCCTCCGGGCTACCAGACGCCGTCTTCAGGCTTTGCCTATGGCACAGGCCCGATGAAGCCGAAGGTGAACGAGGGCCAGTACGACGTCATGACCGGAAAACCGATCCAGTGACGCTTGGCCTGTTTGGGCGAAGGCTGACATGAGCAAAGCTTAATGCGGAGGGACATCCGTCTCTCCGCTTCGTGACGACTGGCACGGACTGCACCGTGTACGATGGCGTCTTTCATGCCCGGCCATCTGTTCAGGCTTCCATAAGGACCATGATGCCCTCACGCCGATCGATTGCCCTGTTCGCTGCTGCCTTCGTTTCAACCGTCCCGCTATCGGGCACCAGCCTCCGCGCCCAGACCACCGTCACCTCGGAACGCCCTGCGAGCTTCACGCTCGACAACGGCCTGCAGGTCGTGGTGATCCCCGATCACCGCACGCCGGTCGTCACGCAGATGATCTGGTACAAGGTCGGCTCCGCCGACGAGACGCCGGGCAAATCGGGCCTCGCGCATTTCCTCGAGCATCTGATGTTCAAGGGCACCGCCAAGCACCCGGCCGGCGAGTTCTCGCAGACCGTGCTGCGCGTCGGCGGCAACGAGAACGCCTTCACCTCCAACGACTACACCGGCTACTTCCAGCGCGTGCCGCGCGAGCAGCTGCCCACCATGATGGAGTTCGAGGCCGACCGCATGACCGGCCTGATCCTGAAGGACGAGAATGTGCTGCCCGAGCGTGACGTCGTGCTCGAGGAGTTCAACATGCGGGTTGCCAACAACCCGGATGCCCGGCTCACCGAGCAGATCATGGCCGCGCTCTATCTCAACCATCCCTACGGCCGGCCGGTGATCGGCTGGCACCAGGAGATCGAGAAGCTCGACCGCGAGGATGCGCTCGCCTTCTACCGCCGCTTCTATGCGCCGAACAACGCGATCCTGGTCATCGCCGGCGACGTCGACGTCAAGGACATCCGCCCGCTGGTCGAGAAGAATTTCGGCCCGATCCCGGCGCAGCGTGCGATCCCCGAGAAGCGTGTCCGGCCGCAGGAGCCGACGCCGGCTGCACCGCGCACCGTGACCTTGTCGGATCCCCGCGTCGAACAACCGAATCTGCGCCGCTACTATCTGGTGCCCTCGGCGACCACGGCGGCGGCCGGCGAGAGCCAGGCGCTCGATGTGCTGGCGCAATTGATGGGCGGCGGCGCCAACTCCTACCTCTATCGCTCTCTGGTGATCGACAAGGGCCTCGCGATCTCGGCCGGCGCCGGCTATCAGGGCACCGCGCTCGATCCGTCGCAATTCTCGATTGCGGTAACGCCCAAGGCCGGCGTCGAGTTCGCGCAGATCGAGGACGCGATCGACAAGGTGATCGCCGATCTCGCGCAGAACCCCGCGCGCGCCGAGGATCTCGAACGGGTCAAGACCCAGCTGATCGCGGAGGCGATCTACGCCCAGGACAACCAGGCGACGCTGGCGCGCTGGTATGGCGGCGCGCTGACCACCGGGCTCAGCATCGACGACATCAGGAGCTGGCCGGATCGCATTCGCGCCGTCACCGCCGAGCAGGTGCGCGCAGCGGCAGCCACCTGGCTCGACAAGAAGCGGTCGGTGACCGGCTATCTGATCAAGGATACTGCGCCGAAACGCGAGGAGAAGCGCTCGTGACCTATTCCATCACCCGCCGCGCGGCGCTGATCGGCGGCGCCTGTGCCGCGATGCTGACGCTGACCTCGGCGCCCTCGCAGGCCGCGGCCAAGATCCAGCGGCTGGTGTCGCCCGGCGGCATCGAAGCATGGTTCGTGCAGGACGCCACCGTGCCGCTGATCGCGATGGAATATTCCTTCGGCGGCGGCGCCAGCCAGGATCCGCCCGGCAAGCCCGGCGTCGGCAATCTGGTCGCCGACCTGCTCGACGAGGGCTCCGGCGATCTCGATTCCAAGACCTATCACGAGCGGCTCGAGCGCCGCGCCATCGAGCTCAGCTTCCAGTCCAACCGCGATCAGTTCCGCGGCTCGCTGCGCATGCTCAAGGACAACAAGGACGAAGCCTACGACCTGTTGCGGATGGCGCTGACCTCGCCGCGGTTCGAGCCCAAGGACGTCGAACGCATCCGCGCCCAGGTGATCTCGAACCTGCGCCGCGAATCGACCAATCCGTCCTCACTGTCCGGCCGCAAGTTCCTCGAGCTCGCCTTCGGCGATCATCCTTATGGGAGGACGGCGACCGGCACGCTCGAGAGCGTGCCGACCATCGAGATCGCCGATCTGAAGGACTATGTCCGCCGCATCATCGCCAAGGATACGCTGCGGATCGCCGTGGTCGGCGACGTCGATCCCGATACGCTCGGCAAGCTCCTGGACAACACCTTTGGCGGCTTGCCGGCCAAGGCCGAGTTGACGGCGATTCCCGACGTCGTGGCGACCAAGCCGCCGCAGCGCGCCTTCGTCCCGCTCGACGTGCCGCAGACCGTCGTCACCTTCGGCGGTCCCGGCATCAACAGGCACGACCCGGACTTCATGGCCGCCTATGTGGTGAACCACATTCTCGGCGGCGGCGGGCTGTCGTCGCGGCTCTACAAGGAAGTGCGCGAGAAGCGCGGCCTGGCCTATTCGATCTATGAAGCGCTGCTCTGGATGGATCACTCCGCGCTGTTCATCGGCAACACCGGCACCCGGGCCGACCGCGCCGGCGAGACCGTCGATGCGATCGAGGCGGAGATCCGCCGCATCGCCGAGCAAGGTCCGACGCAGCAGGAGCTCGACGAGGCGAAGTCCTATCTGAAGGGCTCGCAGATGCTGGCGCTCGACACCTCCTCCAAGCTCGCGCAGGCAATGCTGCAATACCAGCTCGACAAGCTGCCGATCGATTACATCGAGAAGCGCAGCGCCATCGTCGATGCGGTGACGCTCGACGACGTCAAGCGGGTCTCCAAGAGGCTGTGGGGCAACGGCTTGCTCACCGTGATCGTCGGCCGCGCCCCGCAAGCCGCAGCGCAGCCGGCATCGGCGCCGCCGAAAGCGAACTGACGCGGTTCGGCGCGCACCCGCGTCTTCGTACTCACCACCGTTGTGGCCACCCCTCTCCCCGCCCCTCCCTCGCAAGGGGGAGGGAGCCTGAGAGGCGTGCTCACCTTACATCGTGCCAACATTGTCGCCGATGCTTCGATTGACGCTTCGATCGTTAGGGACGCGCAGGCGGATGGGCTCCCTCCCCCCTTGCGGGGGAGGGTTGGGGGAGAGGGGTGGCCCCGCGCTCCGACCGCTGACGTAGCGAACGCTGCATCAACACCGCCCAAGCACGCCCAGCGCAAACCCGCTATCCTGCGGCCGCCGATTCTTCCCTCCACGGGTGATGTCATGCTGCGGCTGTCCCGCGACCTTACGATCGACGAGAACGACATTGAGATCGTCTTTGTCCGTGCCTCCGGTCCGGGCGGACAGAATGTCAACAAGGTCTCGACCGCAGCCCAGCTCCGCTTCGACACGCACAAGATCGCGCTGCCGCCGGACGCGGCACAGCGGCTGGCGCGGCTCGCCGGCAGCCGCATGACCAAGGACGGTGTGATCGTGATCCAGGCGTTCCGTTTCCGCACCCAGGAGCGCAATCGCGCCGACGCGATCGAGCGGCTGTTCGAGATGCTGAAGGAAGCGATGGTGCGGCCGACACCACGGCGGCCGACCAGGCCGACGCTCGGCTCAAAGAAGCGCCGGCTCGAAGGCAAGAAGCGCCGCAGCGACATCAAGGCCGGCCGCGGCAGTCAACGGCTCGACGATTGAAGCATGGTCCGGAAAAGTGCGAAGCGGTTTTCCGAAAAGATCATGCTCAAACAAGGAGCTAAAGCGCGATGACGATTCAACCTGATCTCATCGCGCTTTGGAGCGTTTTCGAGCGAAGTGGATACCCGGTTCGCGTGAAGAAAACGCGTCAAAACTAGAATCCAGAGCCCCGTTCCGATTCAATCGGAACGGAAAAGGCTCTAGGGAGCACCGGACGCAGCGCAGGCGCGGCGCTGCATCCGGAATCCGATCATCGCGGGATCAATACTTCTTGGTTGCAGGCGCCATCTCGGAACCGCCAGACTTCGGTGTGGCGTGGCCGCTGCCGACCGTTCCCTTGTTGCCCGACTTGGCGCTGGTGCCGCTCTTTTGCGTCGGCGAAGTCGGTTGCGCCGCCATTTCCTCATCGCCGCTGCCGGACATGCCGCCGCCCTGCTGCATGGTACCTCTGCCCTGTGCACCGCCGCGAAGCTGGGTGTCCGGCGTCGTCGCGCCCTGTGCCAGGACGGGACCGGCCATCGCGGCCGTGATGGCAAGGGCGAGCACGCTGGTTCTTGCAAACGTCATCTATTTCTCCAGGACTTTGATTGACGATGGACGGAGCGGCGCGGGTGTGCGCCGTTTGCAACGCCGACCCTGAACCCCATCGTGCGAGACTGAATTTTCCGCAAACGGCGCACGCGCAATGCAAGCGGCGGCGTGTGGTGATCGTGCAGGGATTTCGCGGTCATTTTGCGGATTTGTCGTCCGCATATGCGGCAACCATCGGTTCCGCGCCAGATCAGCGCCCAGCTTTGTTCTGCCGTGAAACAGCCCGCTACTACCAACGGCCGAATTCAGCCTCCTACAGTCACCGCACAGAGGTGGTGATGTATATGACAAAGCTGCGTGCGAGGTGGACGTTGGCGCTGGGATGTTGCAGCGCGATGTTTGCAGTGCAAATGGCGGCAGCGCAAATGCCGTTGCCTGCCGCCAAGCCGCCCGACGGGGCGACTCTGTTCAAGCAGCAATGCGCGACCTGCCACGCTACCAACATGTCGGATCCCGTCCGGCAAGGACCGTCGCTCTACAAGATCGTCGGCCGCCATGCCGGCAAGGCTGACGGATTCAAATATTCCGCGGGCTTCGCCAAGGCTGACTTCGTCTGGGACGACTCCAGGCTCGATGCCTGGCTGACCAATCCACAAGAGGTGATCCCAGGCACCGTGATGGCCTACCGACAGGCCAAGCCGGAAACCCGCGCCATGATCATCGCCTATCTGAAGGAGCAGAATTGAATGGCGAAACTCGTGCATTCGATGATCCGCGTGTTCGACGAGGCTAAAGCGCTCGACTTCTACAAGCGCGCGTTCGGGCTCGAGATCGCGGACAATCTGCGATTTGGCGATTTCGCGCTGATCTACCTGCGCCATCCGTCCTCGCCTTTCGAGGTCGAGCTCACGGTCAATTTCGACCGCAAGGAACCCTATGCGCTCGGCGACGGCTACGGCCATCTCGCCGTCGTCGTCGATGACGTCGATGCCGAGCACGCGCGCTTCGATAAAGAGAAGCTGTCGCCCGGGCCGCTGCGCGACTTCAAGCATGACGGCAAGACGCTGGCGCGCTTCTTCTTCGTCTCGGATCCCGACGGCTACAAGATCGAGGTGATCCAGCGCGGCGGGCGCTTCGGCTAATCCAATTGCAAGATAAAATGACGGAGGAAACCCATGAGAGAAATCGATCGACGCAGCAAATATGACCGGCGTGTGTTTCTCAAGGGCGCGGCTGCCACCGCACCCGCAGTCGCGATCGCGACGTCCACCGGGCTTGGCATCACCGATGCGTGGGCCGACGAGGCGGGCACGCTGACGCCGGCCACGATGAAGACATTGCTGAAGGTGGCGCGCGACATCTATCCGCACGATTTCCTCGGCGACAGCTACTACATCACCGCGGTCAAGCCGTGGGATGACAAGGCCGCCAAGGATCCGGCTGTCAAATCGCTGATCAATGACGGTGTCGCAAGGCTGGATCAGGCAGCCAACGACCGCCACAAGATGCCTTATGCCCAGATCGCCTGGGAGAACGATCGCGTCGCGCTGCTGCAGCAGATCGAACAGAGCGCGTTCTTCCAGAAGATCCGCGGCGACCTCATCGTCTCGCTCTACAACAACAAGGAGGTATGGCCGCGGTTCGGCTACGAGGGCTCCTCGGCCGAGCATGGCGGTTACATCAAGCGCGGCTTCGCTGACATCGACTGGCTGCCGAAGGCTTGAACTGATAACGCCCAGGAGGAAACAATGGCAAAATTTGATCTGAATGACAGCGGCGTTGTCGTGATCGTCGGCTCCGGTGCCGGCGGCGGAACGCTCGGCAATGAACTGGCGCAGAAGGGCGTCAAGGTCGTGATCCTGGAAGCCGGACCGCGCATCGAGAACCAGGACTTCATCAACGATGAATGGGACAGCTTCACGCAGCTCGCGTGGTCCGACGCGCGCTCGACGTCGGGAAGCTGGCGCGTCCACCAGGATTTTCCGGGCCTGCCGGCCTGGATCGTGAAGGCGGTCGGCGGCTCGACCACGCATTGGGCCGGAGCCTCGCTGCGTTTCGACGAGCATGAGTTCAAGATCAAGTCGGCCTATGGCGGCATCCCCGGCGCCAACCTGCTGGACTGGCCCATCACGCTCGCCGAGATGGAGCCGTGGTACGCCAAGGCCGAGGACAAGATGGGCGTCACCCGCACCAACGGCATCCCCGGGCTGCCCGGCAACAACAACTTCAAGGTGATGGAAGCCGGCGCCAAGAAGCTCGGCTACAAGGAAGTGCACACCGGGCGGATGGCGATCAACAGCGAGCCGCGCGACGGCCGCGGCTCCTGCCAGCAGATCGGCTTCTGCTTCCAGGGCTGCAAGTCGGGCGCCAAATGGTCGACGCTCTATACCGAGATCCCGAAGGGCGAAGCCACCGGCAATCTCGAAGTGCGTCCCGGCAGCATGGTGATCAAGATCGAGCACGACCAGTCCGGCAAGGTCACCGGCGTGGTCTATGCCGATGCGACCGGCGCGATGCAGCGTCAGAAGGCCCGCGTGGTCGCGGTCGCCGGCAACTCGATCGAGAGCCCGCGTCTGTTGCTCAACAGCGCCTCCAGCATGTTCCCGGACGGCCTCGCCAATTCATCGGGCCAGGTCGGTCGCAACTACATGCGGCACATGACCGGCAGCGTGTATGCGAGCTTCGAGAAGTCGGTGCACATGTATCGCGGCACCACGATGGCCGGCATCATCCGTGACGAGGCCAAGAACAATCCGAGCCGCGGCTTCGTCGGCGGCTACGAGATGGAGACGCTGTCGCTCGGCCTGCCCTTCATGGCGGCGTTCCTCAATCCCGGCGCCTGGGGACGCAGCTTCACCAGCGCGATCGAGGGCTATCCGCGGATGGCCGGCATGTGGCTGGTCGGCGAGGACATGCCGCAGGAGACCAACCGCGTCACGCTGGATCCAAAGATCAAGGACAAGTTCGGTCTGCCGGTCGCCAGCGTGCATTTCGACGATCATCCGAACGACGTCGCGATGCGCGATCACGCCTACAAGCAGGGCTCCGCGGTCTATGAAGCGGTCGGCGCCACCGTGACCTACCCGACGCCGCCCTATCCCTCGACCCACAACATGGGCACCAACCGGATGAGCGAGAAGCCGCGCGATGGCGTGGTCAACAAGTTCGGCCAGACCCACGACATCAAGAACCTGTTCGTCTCCGACGGCAGCCAGTTCACCAGCGGAGCGGCGTGCAACCCGACGCTGACGATCGTGTCGCTGGCAATCCGGCAGGCCGACCACATCGCCGGCGCGATGCAGCGCAAGGAGATCTAGAGCGTGATGAGATCAGGTCGAATAGCGGCCGCGACGGTGCTGCGCTCCCTCGCCCCGTTCTTACGGGGAGAGGGTTGGGGTGAGGGGCTATCTCCGCGCACTCGGCGATGGCTGCGTTTGCGGAGGCTCCCTCTCACCCGGAACGCATCTAACGATGCGTCATAGCCGGAGCTCCGCTTCGGCGTTCTTGAGAACGGCCGCCGAAGGCGGCCTATGCCTCTCCCGCACGCGGGGCGAGGTGAAACGGAGTGCGCTGCTCGATTCGAAGTAAACTCATCTCGGTCTAGCAAGAAAATCCAGTTCCCCTCTCACTGAAGCGGCCTTGCCCAACAGGACAAGGCCGCTTTTTCTTCCTGTGTGATGGGTCGGCGCGACGCTATTCCGCCGCGTCCATGATCGCCGTCGTCTCGCGATAATCCGAAACGACCGCCGGCGCATTCGCCCTGGCGCGGTAGATCAGGCAGGAGCAGCGCAACAGCGACGCGAAATTGTTCACCTCACCGTGATGGTCGAGCACCTCGTTGTGCAAGGTGGTGAGGAACTTGGCCAGGCTCATGCCTTCCTTGGCCGCGATCTCCTCGAGCGTGTCCCAGAACGACATTTCCAGCCGGATCGAGGTGCAGTGGCCGTCGATCCGCAGCGATCTGGTCTGCGATTCATAGTCACGCTGCGGCTGGTGCGCGAAAAGATGGCACATGGCGTTCCTCCGGCGAGAACTTATAATTTTTCTAAACGATATACCTGTGTGTGCGGCCCCACAATCGCGACGTAGGACGTAACGGGCCGGGCGCCGAAGACGAGCGTCTTCAAGGCGATAGGCCGGAATCATCCCCAACGCGCAGCTGATGGCCCCAGCGCTCCCATGCATTTGCCGGGGCGGTGACTTATAGTAACGGCAAGCCTCGAATCGCTTTTTCCGACGTTCAATCCATGCCCGTCCGCCAGCTTCCCGAACAGCTCGTCAACCGCATCGCCGCCGGCGAAGTGGTCGAACGCCCTGCGAGCGTGGTCAAGGAACTGGTCGAGAACGCGATCGACGCCGGCGCCAGCCGGATCGACGTTTTCACCGATGGCGGCGGGCGGCGGCGGATCGGCATCACCGACGACGGCGGCGGCATGACGCGGTCAGACCTTGCGCTTGCGGTCGATCGCCACGCCACCTCGAAGCTCGACGACGAAGACCTCTTGCGCATCCGCACACTCGGGTTCCGCGGCGAGGCGCTGCCGTCGATCGGCGCGGTGGCAAAGCTCGGCATCACGACGCGCCATGCCAGCGAACCGCATGCCTGGTCACTGTCGGTCGAGGGCGGCGAGAAGTCGGAGGTCATGCCGGCCGCGCTCGGCCAGGGCACCCGCGTCGAGGTCAACGAACTCTTCTACGCGACGCCGGCGCGGCTGAAGTTCCTCAAGACCGATCGCACCGAGGCGGAGGCGATCCGCGAGGTGGTGCGGCGCCTCGGCATGGCGCGGCCCGACATCGCCTTCACGCTGGCCGGCGAAGAGCGCGCGCCGGTGACCTGGGCCGCCGCACTGCCCGGCGCGGCCGGCCGGCTGACGCGGCTCGGCGATATCCTGGGCGCAGACTTCCGCGCCAGCGCGATCGAGGTGCGCGCCGAGCGCGAGGGCGTCGTGGTCGAGGGCTTTGCCGCCGCGCCGTCGCTGACCCGCGCCAATGCGCTCGGGCAATATCTGTTCGTCAACGGCCGCCCGGTGCGCGACAAGCTGATCCTCGGCGCGGTGCGTGCGGCCTATTCCGACTATCTGCCGCGCGACCGCCATCCCGTCGTGGCGCTGTTCGTCACCTGTGACCCGCAGGAGGTCGACGCCAATGTGCATCCGGCCAAGACCGAGGTGCGCTTCCGCAACGCCGGCCTGGTGCGCGCGCTGATCGTGCACGCGTTGAAGGACGGCCTGGCGCGCGAGGGCAGACGCACCGCCGCCAACACCGCCGACGGCGCGACGTTACAGGCGTTCCGCCCCGCCTTCACGCCACCGCGCCCGGGCAATTGGGACTGGCGTGCTTCGCCGTCCTATCCGGTCAATCCGATGCGCGCATTCGACGGCGCGGCGGCGCCCGCTTTCGCCGAGCCCGGACAGGCCGCCTTCGACGTCGGCACGCCGACCGCCGATGTCCGCTTCGAGGCCGCGGCCGCGCCCGATCTGCTCGACCGGCCGCTCGGCGCCGCGCGGACCCAGATCCACGAGACATATATCGTCTCGCAGACCCGCGACGGCCTGATCGTGGTGGACCAGCACGCGGCGCATGAGCGCATCGTCTATGAGAGACTGAAGGCCTCGCTGGCGAAGAACGGTGTGCAGCGGCAGATCCTCTTGATCCCGGAGATCGTCGAGCTCGATGAGGCGACCGTCGAGAAGCTGCTCGATCGCGCCGAGGAGCTGGCGTCGTTCGGGCTCGCGATCGAATCGTTCGGTCCCGGCGCGGTTGCCGTGCGCGAGACGCCCTCGCTGCTCGGCAAGGCCAATGCGGCCGGGCTGCTCCGCGACCTCGCAGAACACATGGCCGAGTGGGACGAGGCGCTGCCGCTGGAGCGCCGGCTGATGCACGTCGCCGCCACCATGGCCTGCCACGGCTCGGTCCGCGCCGGCAGACGCCTCAAGCCGGAAGAGATGAACGCGCTGCTGCGCGAGATGGAAGACACGCCGAACTCCGGCCAGTGCAACCACGGCCGGCCGACCTATGTGGAATTGAAGCTGAGCGATATCGAGAAGCTGTTCGGGCGGAGGTGAGGCAACTGTCATCGCCCGGCTTGACCGGGCGATCCAGTACGCCGCGGCTGTTGTGATCGAACGAGAGGCCTCGGCGTACTGGATCACCCGCATGCGCGGGTGATGACAGCAGAACAAGTGGCAATGTCACGCATCGCGACGGAACACGAACTCGGTGTCGCCATAGCCGCAGGATGGGTTTCGCTTCGCTCTACCCATCCTACGAATACTTGCGGGCGAACACGTCCTGCGCCGTCCGAAGCTGCGCGATCCATTCGTCGCCATCCTTGAAGCCACCTGCCGCGATCCGCGTACAGACCTGATCGAGATCATCGCCTTCGGCAGCGCGCTTGCCGACCTGCCGCACGATCGCGGCATAGCCGTCCACCAGCAGCACGAGACCGGGCGCGTTCGCCGCGCCATACTGTCCGCGCGCATCACCAAACAGCTGGGACGCGTCGTCGTACCGACCAAGCGCCAGGTCAAAGGCCCCGACCAGCCAGATGCCCGTTGCCACGCGCAGAGGCCCTAGCTCGAGCTTCTCGACAAGGCGCAGCGAGCGCTCCGCGAGTTCGCGCGCGGCGAGCAGATTGTCCTGATTGACCGGCTTGTCGGAAACACTCCAGCCCGGCCAGCAATCGGCCGCCGCGTTGAACGTCCACCGCTGAACCATCATGAGCGCTTCACGCGCGTCACCATCCTGCGCGCCGCGATGGCGCTCGATCTGGTCGGCGGCGTCGCGTGCGGCTGCGAGCAGCGCTGCGTCATCACCCCCGCCGCGCAACGCCTTGACCTGCGTCTCCAACTGACCGGCCAGTCCGGCAAGAGTGTCGGCCATGGTTCGCGCTCCGCAAACGGCGTTGAATCAGTCTCGGGGTGGAGAAGGCGCAACCACCATAGAGTCAGCGGATGACGCGGACACCCATGCGCCCTACACTTTTTCGCGAAGGAACACGAACTCCGTGTAGTCATAGGCGCGCCGCTCGAGCTCCTCGAACCCTTCGGGCGCCGCGAACGCCGCGGCCTTCGCCTCCTCGACGACGAGCAGCGCGCCCGGCGTCAGCCAACCGCCGTCGCGCAGCGAGGCGAGCGCCTTGTCGGCGAGCCCCTTGCCGTAGGGCGGATCAAGGAACACCAGCGAGAACGGCTCGACCGGATGCGCAGGTCCGAGATCGGTGGCATCGCGGCGATAGACCTTGGTCGTCCCGCCAAGGCCGAGCGACTCGACATTGTTGCGCAGCAGCGCCCGCGCCTCGGCGCCATTGTCGACGAACAGTGTGAACTTCGCGCCGCGCGAAACCGCCTCGATACCGAGCGCACCGGTGCCGGCAAACAGATCGAGCACACGGGCATCCTCGATCGGATTGTCGTAGGCGTGGATCAGGATATTGAACACGGACTCGCGCAGGCGGTCCGCGGTCGGACGGATGTCGCGGCCCGACGGCGACGCGAGATTGCGGCCTTTCAGCCTGCCCCCGACGACGCGCATCGACCCTTACTCGTCCTTCGGCGTGAGATCACGCTTGCCGTGATAACCGCGTTTGGGACGGCGCGGCGGGCCGTAGCCGTTGGCCTCGTCCTCGTTACGGGCGCGCGCTTCCTCGCTGCCGGTGCGTTGCACCAGCACGCGGCGGCCCTTGCGATCGTTGATCGTTTCGCGCTTGCTGAGCTTCGGCTTCCTGGCGGGCGCATCGTCGCCGGCGTCAGCTTCGCGCTGCTCCGGCCGCGTGAAGTCCGCACCTGCGACCTTGGCGATCTTCTCGCCGAGCTGCTCGCGCAGCACCCGCGTCTTGACCTCCTCGACCTTGCCCTCCTCGAGCTCGCCGAGCTGGAACGGGCCGTAGGAGATCCGGATCAGCCGGTTCACCTCGAGCCCGAGATGCGCCATCACGTTGCGCACTTCGCGGTTCTTGCCCTCGCGGATCGCGAACACCACCCAGACGTTGGCGCTCTGGTCGCGCTCCAGCGTCGCATCGATCGGCCCGTATTTGACGCCGTCGACCTCGACGCCGTCCTTGAGCTGGTCGAGCTGGCCCTGCGTCACCTCGCCATGCGCACGCACGCGGTAGCGGCGCAGCCATCCGGTGTCGGGATGCTCCAGCGTCCGCGCCAGCCCGCCGTCATTGGTCAGGAGCAGCAGGCCCTCGGTGTTGAAATCGAGCCGGCCGATCGAGATCAGCCGCGGCAGGCCCTCGGGCAGATTGTCGAACACGGTCGGCCGTCCCTCGGGATCGGCATGCGTCGTCATCAGCCCGCGCGGCTTGTGATACATGAACAGCCGCGTCCGCTCGCGCGGCGGCAACGGCTTGCCGTCGACCGCCACGACATCGTTCTCGGTGATGTCGAGCGCCGGCGAGTTGATCACGCGTCCGTTGACGGTGACCCGGCCCTGGGTGACGATCTCCTCGGCATCGCGGCGCGAGGCGAGGCCGGCGCGCGCCAGCACCTTGGCGATGCGCTCGCCCGCCTTCTTCGGCTTCGGCTCGGGACGCTCGCGGCGATCATCAAAGGCACGTTCGCGATAGGCACCGCGGCCGCCGAAGGCCGGGCGCTTGGCAAAGACCTTGCTGTCGTCCTCATTCTCGCGGCGCGGCCGATCGCCGAAACGGCCTTCGCTGCGCGGATGCTCCTGCCAGTCGGTGCGGCCTTCGGGGCGCTCGCGCCGGCGGTTGTCGCCACCAGCCTCGTCGCGCTCCCAGCGCGGCCGGCTGAACTTCGGCCGCTCGTGGCGATCGCCCTGCTCGCGATCGTCGCGGGAGCGCGAGAACCGCGGCCGCTCGCCGCCGCCGCGATCATCGCGCGGCCTGTCGAAATTGCGCGGGCCGTCGCGGAACGGACGCGAACCACGCTCTGGACGATCGGAACCGCCTTCGCGCTTCTGCCACGGCTTGGATTCGCCGCGCGGCGGCCGGTCGCCAAAGTCCTTGCGCGGGCCGCGATCGCCCCCGCGATCACGATCGCCGCCGCGCTTGAACTTGCTGTCGCCGCCGAATTTCCGCGCGGGCCGGTCGCCATCGCGCGAAGGACGGTCGCCGAACGATCGCTCGCCACGCGGCGTATAGGGCCGCTTCTCGCCGTCACGCTCGCGCGGCGCGTAAGGCTTCCGGTCGCCGAACTTCCGATCAGAAGACCGCCCCGCCGGGCGCGCATCATCGCGATCACGCCGCGGCGGGCGATCGTCGCGATTGAAGTTCGGACGGTCGCCGCGGGGCGTGTAGGGCCGCTTTTCGCCGCCGCGATCTTCGCGCGGCTTGAACGAACGCTTTTCGCCATCGCCGCCGCGATCAAATCTCGGCCGGTCGCCGCGCGGCTTGAACGTGCGCTTCTCGCCATCGCCGTCGCGGGCCGGGCGATCGCGGAATGGCCGATCGCCACGGGCGTCATCGCGGTTGAACCTCGGCTTGTCGCCGAACTCGCGGCGCGGCGGACGGTCCTCGCGATCGCCGCGATAGGGCCGCTTCTCGCCATCGCCCTTGCCGGCAAACTTCTTGTCGCCAAAGCTGCGCTTGGCAAATTTCTTGTCCGGTCCACGGGCGGCGCCGGAGCGGCCCTTGCCACCGCCGGCGCGGCCCCTTCCGTCGCCGGCGCGGCCCTGGCCACCGCCGGGCCGATCACGCCGGCCGCGGGAATCGTTGTTTTTGTCGCTGTCGCGGGGCATGAATAATCTCGCTGGACGTTCAATTGGGGTGCAAGGGCAGCCGGGCGTACGCGCCCTGTTGGCAGCGCATTTGACGCAAAACCGGCATCCACTTTTGCTGAAGGCGAAGCTACTAGCAGGTTTCTTCCGATGATACGAGGCATGTCAGCCCCTTCTTTCATGGATTTGGCGCTGAAAACGGCCGAAAACGCCGGAAAAGCCGGCGAAGTTCCGATCGGATGCGTGATTGTCCGGGGTTACGAGATCATCGCCACCGCCAGCAATCGCACCCTCACCGACCGCGATCCGACCGCCCATGCGGAAGTCCTGGCGATCCGGCAGGCCGCCGAGGCCATCGGCACCGAGCGGCTGGTCGATTGCGACCTCTACGTGACGCTGGAGCCCTGCACCATGTGCGCCGGCGCGATCTCCTTGGCCCGTATCCGCCGGCTGTATTACGGCGCCGCCGACCCCAAGGGCGGCGCGGTCGAGTCAGGCGTGCGGTTCTTCGCACAGCCGACCTGCCACCACGTGCCGGAGGTCTACGGCGCAGTCGGCGAGACCGAGTCCGCGCGCCTCCTGCGCGAGTTCTTCAGGGAGCGGCGCTGACGCTTCCGTAGCCCGGATGAAGCGCAGCGCAATCCGGGGAGCTTTCTCCGCGGAGACCATCCCGGATTTCGCTTCGCTTCATCCGGGCTACTAAGTTCTCCGCTGTTGATCCCGTCATCCAGAGGCGCGAGCGGAGCGAGCCTCGAAGGATCGACGGCCACCGGCCGGGCTGATTCATCCTTCGAGGCTCGCCGAAGAGGCTCGCGCCTCAGGATGACGGTGCGAGAGCGGAGTCACTCCGCCAGGAAAAACCCCCGCAGCAGCTTCGCCGTCGCGTCCGGATTTTCCTCGGGCAGGAAATGCCCCGACGCCACCGGCGCGCCGACGACATTGGTCGCCCAGTTCTTCCAGGTGTCGAGCGGCGTCGTTGCGGCGCTGGCAACCCCGGCATCGCCCCACAACGCCAGCATCGGGATCGTGATCTTGTTGCCGGCGTCGACGTCGGCCTTGTCGATCTCAAAGTCGGCATAGGCGCCAGCGCGATAATCCTCGCACATCGCGTGGATGCGGGCGGGATCGCGGAACGGCGCAAGGTAATGCGCGAGCGCACGCGGATCGATGGCGTCCAGCGTCTTGGTCCTGGTCTGGCTCGCCATCTTCTCCTTGAGGAAGAATTCGCCATTGCTCGTGATCAGCGTCTCCGGCAGCGGATAGGGCTGGGCCAGGAACGCCCAGTGGTAGATCTTCAGCGCCGAGAGGCGATTGAGCTTCTGCCAGTAATCATAGGTCGGCGCGATATCGAGCACCGCGAGCTTCGACAGCCGGCCGGGATGATCGAGCGCGAGCCGGTATGAGACGCGGCCGCCGCGGTCGTGGCCGGCGAGTGCGAAATGCACATGCCCGAGCTGCTCCATCGCCTCGACCATGGTCTTTGCCCAGACCCGCTTGGTGTAGGGCGTATGATCCTTATCGCTGTCGGGCATGTCGGACCAGCCGTAGCCCGGCAGATCGGCGATGATCAGCGTGAACTTGTCATCAAGCTTCGGCGCGACCGTGTGCCACATCACATGCGTTGAGGAAAACCCGTGCAGCAACAGCAGCGGCGGGCCCTTGCCGCCGACGCGGGCGAAGATGCGGCCCTGCGAGGTGTTGATCCATTTCGACTCATAGCCGGGAAAAAGATCAGCGAGATCAGGCATCGGTGGCTCCCCCGGTCGCGTGCGCCGTGCTTCAAACTTTGTTCGGCGTTGCCGCTGGTCCAAGCGAGGTTTATGCCATTCTCAAGCCCAAGCAACAACAACACGAAACGAGGAAGTGCCATGTCGATCGATTTCGAGATTCCCGCCGAAGCCAAAGCAATCCGCGAGAAGGTCCGCAAATTCGTGCACGACGAGTGCATTCCGGCGGAAAAGGAACTCGACACCAAGCCGCTTGCCGAGGTGCTGGGACCGCTGCGCAAGAAAGCCCGCGCACAGGGCCTGTGGTGCCCCTTCGTGCCGAAGGAGTATGGCGGTATGGGCCTCGGCCCGCTCGCCAACGCGCTGGTGCAGATGGAGCTCGGCGAGAGCATGCTCGGCGCGCTCTCGATGAACACGCAGGGGCCGGACGACGCCTCGATGATGACGATCCTGGCGCACGGCACCGAGTACCAGAAGGAGAAATTCCTCAAGCCCCTGCTGAACGGCGAGAAGCGGATCTGCTTCTCGATGACCGAGAAGGCCGCCGGCGCCGACGCAACAGGCATGCAGACCACCGCGGTCAAGGACGGCAATGAGAACTACATCCTCAACGGCGAGAAATGGTTCTCCTCGTCGGCGAGCGTCGCCGACCTCGCGCTTGTCATGGCGAAGACCGATCCGAACGCGCCGCGCCACAAGCAATATTCGACCTTCATCGTCGAGCTGCCAAACCCGGGCTACCGCATCAAGCGCAACGTCGCCAACATGGCGATCGAGGGCCCGCACGATGACGTGATCCACGGCGGCCACTCCGAGATCGAGATCAAGGACCTGAAGGTGCCCGCCGACAATCTGCTCGGCGGCGAGGGCAATGGCTTCAACATGGGCCAGCACCGCCTCGCCTACGGTCGGCTACGCCACGGCATGCACAACGTCGCCAAGGCGCAGCGCGCGCTCGACATGGCGGCCGCCCACGTCACCAAGCGCTCGACCTTCGGCCAGCTGCTGGCCGACCGCCAGGCGGTTCAGTTCATGCTCGCCGACTGCGCGAGCGAGCTCTATATCGGCCGGCTGATGCTGCTGCACATCGCCTACAAGGCGGAGAAGGGCCTGGACATCCGCCAGGAGAACTCGATCGCCAAGATCTTCCACGCCCACATGGTGCACAAGGTGATCGACACCGCGATCCAGCTGCACGGCGCGCTCGGCTTCAGCCAGGATACGCCGCTGGCGAAATGGTACACCCAGGTGCGCTCGCAGCGGCTGGTCGACGGTCCCGACGAGGTGCACAAGTGGAAGATCGGCAAGAACGTCATCAAGGCGTTCCGCGAGCACGGCACCACCGCGAGCGCGGCGGGCGGGGATTTGCTCTGATCCGCTTCGTCATTCCGGGGCAGCGCCGCCCCACACCACTCGGTCATTGCCGGGCTTGACCCGGCAATCCATCTCACGAAGCGACTCTCTCGAAGGCGACGGATGCGCGGGTCAGGCCCGCGCATGACGAGCGAAGCGAGTGGAGCGCGCTAGCCCTTTTCCGCCTCCACCGCCTGCCAGGCGATGTCGCGGCGGCAGAAGCCCTCCGGCCATTTGATGCGATCGACCGCCTGATAGGCGCGGTCGCGCGCTTCGGTGACCGTCTTGCCCATCGCGCAGACGTTCAGCACACGGCCGCCATTGGCGAGGATGGCGCCATCCTTCGCCACCGTGCCGGCGTGGAAGATCTCGACGCCCTCGACCTTGGCGGCGTCATCGAGACCGTGGATCGGCGTGCCCTTGATGTAGTCGCCGGGATAACCCTTGGCTGCCATCACCACCGTCAGCGCCGGGTCCGGATACCAGCGCAGATCGAAATTCTTCAACTGCCCATCGATGGAGGCGAGAAACGCCGGCACGATGTCCGACATCATCCGCAGCATCAGCACCTGGCACTCGGGATCGCCGAAACGGACGTTGTATTCGAACAGCTTTGGGCCCTGCGCGGTCAGCATCACGCCGGCATAGAGCACGCCCTTGAACGCCGTGCCGCGGCGCTTCATCCCGGCCACCGTCGGCAGGATGATCCGCGCCATGATCTGGTCGTGCACCTCAGGCGTCACGAACGGCGTCGGCGAATAGGCGCCCATGCCGCCGGTGTTCGGCCCCTTGTCGTGATCGAACACCCGCTTGTGGTCCTGCGCGGACGCCAGCGGAATAGCGGTCTCGCCATCGCACAGCGCGAAGAAGCTGATCTCGCGGCCCGACAAGAACTCCTCGATCACGACCTCGGCGCCGGCCGAGCCGAATGCGCCCTCGAACATCATCGCAACAGCGGCTTCCGCCTCGAGCAAGGTCTGCGCCACCACGACGCCCTTGCCGGCAGCGAGCCCATCGGCCTTGACCACGATCGGGGCGCCCTGGGCGCGGACATAGGCCACCGCGTCCTTCGCATTGTCGAAGCGGCGATAGGCACCGGTCGGAATGTTGAACTCGCTGCAGAGGTCCTTCGTAAAGCCCTTGGAGCCCTCGAGCTGCGCAGCCTGCTTGCTCGGCCCGAACGCCTTGATGCCGACGGCGGCGAGATCATCGACGATGCCGGCTGCGAGCGGCGTCTCCGGCCCGACCACCACCAGATCGACCGCGCCGCGCCGGCAGAATTCGATCACCGCGGCATGGTCGGCGACATTGAGCGCGACGCATTCGGCCTCGCGCGCGATCCCGGCATTGCCCGGCGCGCACCAGAGTTTCGTCACCAGCGGAGATGCGGCGATCTTCCACGCCAGCGCATGTTCGCGGCCGCCGGAACCGAGCAGGAGGATGTTCATCAGACACAGGCCCAAAAGGGTGCAAGAGCTGTGTCGGTCGCACGAATCCCGGCCGGCCTGCAAGGGGCGACGGGGCCGATTCCCCCGTCATTCCGGCTCACGGCTGCTTGCCGGCGATGATCTCCTGCAAGGTCGCGACATGGCGGGCGAAGGCGCCGCGGCCGGCCGCGGTCGCGGTCACGGTGGTCTGCGGCTTCTTGCCGACGAAGGCCTTGTCGACCGCCACATAGCCGGCCCGCGCCAGCGTCTCGATATGGGCGCCGAGATTGCCGTCGGTGGCGCCCGTCAGCTTCTTCAGCCGGGCGAATTCGAGCCCGGTCGAAACCGGCAGCGCATTGAGCGCCGCCATGATCCGCAGCCGCAACGGCTGGTGGATGATCTCGTCGAGCTCCGCCATCGATCAGATCCGGCGCATCCAGAGGCCGCCGAGCACCAGCGCGCCGCCATGCACGACCGCCATCCACAGCAGCAGTGCCGGGCCGGCGTGGAAATAGCCGATCGCGATCAGGGCACTGGTGCCGAGCGCGATCACGATGAAGGTATAGCCGAACCACAAGCCGGCGAGCGCGTAGAACAGCATCGTGAAGAGCGGCCAGAACACCAGCATCTGGCGCGGTCCAAAATGGCCCAGCACGACCGAGCAGAAAATGCCGAATGCGATGAACAGCAGGAACGCCATCAGCAATCGGATGGCGAAGGCGCCCGCCCCCGGACCGACACCGCTGAACGCAGCAATCCCGATCGAGCCTGCGATCCCGATGAGATCGACGACGGCCCAGATCGCGTAGCCCTGAGGCGGCCATGTGTAGTTGGCGATGTAGCCCAGGAACACCAACACGCCCCACATGATGATGATGAGGCTGGCCGTCTGATAGATCTGCGATTGGCGGACGCGCTGCACGACGTGGTTGATGTCGTTCAGCGCCGCGCTGGCCTGCTGGCTGTCGATCATGACGGCACCCCACTCTGCTCCGCGAGCTTGGCGGACACCGGTGGCGCCTCCGCCGGCGGACGATATTTGGCGATCAGGACGTAGGCGACCGTCATGGTCATGATCGACAGCACCAATGCCACCAGCCCGACCTGCCCGCGCGTCGTCAGCGGCAGCAGACGCGCCATGATTTCCGTTGCCGCCGCTGACGTCAGCGACACGTAGGACCAGGAGATGAAGTAGTAGTGCTTCAGTCGCCAGTTCGCCGGGCGCGGGCTACGCAGCAGCGGAACAATCGCGGCCACGATGCAGGCGAAGTTCACGATCGCGCCGACATGGAACAGGTTGAGAGTGCCGGTGAACCGATAGACCAGCATCGCGGTCCCGTCGGCGACCAGCATGGCGTAGACGTAGAAATAGCCACGCGCCCGGTGGCCCGCGCCGCGCTTTGGACGCAGGAACTGGATCAGCCCGACACCGATGCACAGCACCGCCACGACGGCATGAACAGCGCCTGCCGCGGAATGGACGAAACCTGCCAACGTCAACTGCGGGATCATCGGTCAGCCCTCCAGCCAGGTCACCATCACCCTCAATACAGAGAACTCTGTACTACAGAGTATATGGACAAACAAGCCCGCGCATTGGCGATGGCGGGCAAAAGTCCCTACGTTGCGCTGAAGCTCACAAACAGCCGAATCACCTGCAAATGACTGCTGCCGCGCCAAATCTCGTCAACGCGCCTGAATTCACCGTCTCGGAACTCTCCTCCGCGCTGAAGCGGACGGTGGAGGACCGCTTCGGCCATGTCCGCGTCCGCGGCGAGATCTCCGGCTTCCGCGGCCCGCACTCCTCCGGCCACTGCTATTTCGCCCTGAAGGACGAGAGCGCCAAGATCGAGGCGGTGATCTGGAAGTTCGCCCACGCCCGGATGCGCTTCAAGCCCCAGGAGGGCCTCGAGGTCATCGCCACCGGCAAGCTGACCACCTATCCGAACTCCTCGAAGTACCAGATCGTCATCGACTCGCTGGAGCCGGCCGGCGTCGGCGCGCTGATGGCGCTGATGGAGGAGCGCAAGAAGAAGCTCGCGGCCGAGGGCCTGTTCGACGAGGCCCGCAAGCAGCTCTTGCCTTGGCTGCCCGAGGTGATCGGCGTCGTCACCTCGCCGACCGGCGCCGTGATCCGCGACATCCTGCATCGGCTGGAGGACCGCTTCCCCCGCCGGGTGCTGGTCTGGCCGGTCAAGGTGCAGGGCGACGGCTCGGCCGAGCAGGTCGCGGCCGCGATCCGCGGCTTCAACGCGCTGCCGGAGGGCGGCAGGATCCCGCGGCCCGATCTGTTGATCGTCGCACGCGGCGGCGGCTCGCTGGAGGACCTGTGGTCGTTCAACGAGGAGATCGTGGTCCGCGCTGCGGCCGAGAGCCATATCCCGCTGATCTCGGCGGTGGGCCACGAGACCGACATCACGCTGATCGACTTCGTCGCCGACAAGCGCGCGCCGACGCCGACCGCGGCCGCCGAGATGGCGGTGCCGGTGCGCAGCGAGCTGTTCGTCGAGGTCGCAGCGCTCGCCCGCCGCACCATGGTGTGCTGGCAGCGCGGCCAGGAGGCCCGCCGCAACGAACTGCGTGCCGCGACGCGCGCGCTGCCGGCGGCGAACGAACTGCTGGCGATCCCGCGGCAGCGGCTCGATCATCTCGCAGCCGGGCTGCCGCGCGGGCTGAAGGCCAATACGCACGCGCATTTCCGCCGCTTTGCCGCGTCGAGCTCGCGCCTCACCATCGGTGTGCTGCGCGGCCAGGTCGCGCATGCAAGGCAGCGGCTGACCGTCTCGGGCGAACGCATCACGCTGTCGGCGCGCTCGCTGCTGCATCGCCGGCGCGAACGCTTCAGCGGGCTCGAGATCCGGCTCAAGGCCTCGAAGCTCGCCAACGCCAAGGCCCAGCGCAACGCGATCGCGCGCGATCTCGAGCGCACCCACCGCCTCGCCGAGCGTGCCCGCCGCGCGCTGTTGACGACGCTGCAGCGGCTCGAGGCGCGGGTCGCCCATCGCAGCCAGTTGCTGTCGGCGCTGTCCTATCGCGGCGTGCTGGCGCGCGGCTTTGCACTGGTGCGCGACGCGCAGGGACACGCCCTGCATTCAGCCGCGGCGGTCGGCCCGAACGCCAATTTGTCGATCGAGTTCGCCGACGGCCGCGTCGCGGCCACGACGAATGCCGATCAGCCCGCGGCGACGGCGACGCCGGAGAGCCCGCCGAAGCCGCGTGAGGCGAAGCCGGCGGCGCCGAAGCGCGTCACCAAGCCGGTCGATCAGGGCAGCCTCTTCTAGCGCGCCAGCCACTCGGCGACTTGCTTTTGCGCGTCCTTGCGTGCGCTCGCATCGGTGCCGATGTGACCGGGCTCCGTGATGTCGACATCGGACGAGGCCGCGACCGCGTGCAGCGGCAGGTTGGCGCGGTCGAAATCGTGATAGGCCTCGGGATAGACCACGATCCGCGCCAGCGCGCTGCGGCCGCGCGCGCCGTCGACCATCTGGTGGCAGGCCGACGATGACGTCACATCGTCGCGCGCGCCGATCAGGACCAGCGTCGGCACCCGCGCGCTCCAGCCAAGGCCTGACGAGGTGCGGCAATCCGGATAGAACGCGACCGCCGAGCGGAAGTCCGGCTCGACGTTGCGCGACCACATCTGCGGCCGCACCGCCCACAGCAAGGCGGCCGCGCCATTGCCCCAGCCGATCAGGCTGATGCGGCTCTTCGCAACCCATTTCTGCTGCACCAGCCATTGCCGGGCGGCGTTGATATCGGCGACCCGCGCACGGCGGGTCTGGACCTGATGCTCCCTTGTGCGGCACTGCGGCCCGAGCTCGCGCGAGCCGTAGCTGTCCGGCAGCAGCACCGCATGGCCTGATGTGAGCAGTTGCTCGGCCCAGTCGCGATAGCGCGGCAGCACCGCCTCGGAACGGCCGGCGAGACCGCCGCAGCCGTGCAGCGCGATGACCGTCGGGAACGGGCCATCGCCGTCGGGCCGGTAGAGCTGCGCGTGCAGCGTGATATTGCCTTCGGGAATTTCGACCTGATGCGGCGCCGGAAGCGGCGCCGCGGCCGCGGCCGGCACGGCAAGCATCGCGAGGCACATGAAAACTGACTTGAGGCGCATCCGATCCGGCCGGCTCGTTATGGCGCCGCAAACACAGCGGACCACAGCTGCAACGCTACCATGCACGTCTGCCGCCAAATCATCACAAGTCGGTGGTTTAACGGGCGGACATGACCCCCTATCTGTGATAGATGGCTTGATAAATATCCAGGTGGCCTCGTACGAAGCAAGGCGGAGAGCTCAAACGTGCTGAACAAGTTCGGTCCCTCGGGCCATGGCGAAGCGCAGGTGCAATATCTCGACGGCGATTTCCGCGTGATCTCGCCCGGCACGTTTGTGCGTTGTGCCATCACCGACGTCCGGATTCCGCTCGACGAGCTGAAGTACTGGAGCGTCGATCTGCAGGAGGCCTACGCCACCCCGACCGCCGTGCTGCAGCGCCACCATCCCGGCGTGCTCAAGTCGCAGGCTTAAGCTCAAGACGGGGCTCACGCGCGCAGCCTCCTGTTCCGTGCCTTGAACAGCTGATCGCTCACCAGGCGCCGCAGCGCGGCAGCATCCTCGAATTGCAGCGTCACCGCGAACGGCACGATCGCCTGTGCCCAGGCCGGCATCCCGGCCGGTCCGCGCAACCGCGCCAGATCCTTTTCCGTCGTCACCAGCGTCAAGGCGTCAGCTCTCGCATCGGCAACGAGCTGCGCGATCTCGTCCTTGGTGAAGGCATGATGATCGGCGAAGGCCGTGTTGCGCACGACGTCGACGCCACTTGCGCGCAGCGTGTTGAAGAAGCGCGCGGGATCGCCGATGCCGGCGAAGGCGAGTACGCGCTGACCGCGCAACGCACTCAACGAGGCCTCATCCGGCTTCAGATGCGCCGACAATACCGGCTTGCCACGGGACGCGAGATCGGCCGCAATCGTTTTCGCTGCACTCCCCTCGCCGACCACGATCAGCGCGTCGGTGCGTTCCAGCTGCGGCAACAGCGGCGCGCGTAACGGTCCGGCCGGAATGACGCGGCCATTGCCGACGCCACGCGTGCCGTCGATCACGATCAGGCAGGTGTCCTTGATCACGCTCGGATTCTGGAAGCCGTCATCCATCAGGATCACGCTTGCGTCCTGCGCGCGCGCCAGCGCCAGGCCAGCGGCACGGTCGCGCGAGACCACGACCGGCAAGGTCGCCGCCATCATCAGCGGCTCGTCGCCGATATCGGCCGCCGTGTGGTGGTCACGATCGACCTTGACCGGCCCGGCAAGCCTGCCGCCATAGCCGCGGCTGAGCACCACCGGCCGCTCCTCGAGCTGACGTAGCAGCTTTGCCAGCGCCAGCACGGTCGGCGTCTTGCCGGCGCCGCCGACGTGGTAGTTGCCGACGCAGATCACGGGAATGCCGGCATCGACGCCGGAGCCCTGCATCCGCCGCGCGGCCACTGCACCGTACAGCGCGGCAAGCGGTCTCAACAATTGCGATGTCCAAGACGATGGCCGGTGCCAGAAGGCCGGCTCACGCATTGGCGGCTCCCATCTCGAGCTGCAACTGCAACAGATAAGGCTCGAGAGCGGTCATCGTGCGCTGGAGCGCGCCACCGAGCTGCTCGACGACGCGCTCGGAGGCCGCAAGCGACGTATCGCGTGCCGCGGGATCGGCGAGGAACTGGCCGAGCTGCTTGACCAGCGCTTCCAGATCGTCGGCGCGCCGCGCGCCGCCGGCGCGATCGAGCGTGTCATAGACTTCGGTGAAATTGAAGACGTGCGGGCCGTGCACGATCGCAGCGCCGAGCTTGATCGCCTCGATCGGGTTCTGGCCGCCATGCGCGACCAGCGAGCCGCCCATGAACACGATCGGCGCCAGCCGGTAGAACAGGCCGAGCTCGCCCATCGTATCGGCGACATAGATATCGGTGGTCGCCACCGGCAGGTCCTCATGCGAGCGCAGCCCGGGGCGCAGGCCCGCTTCCGTCACCAGCCGCGCCACTGCCTCGCCGCGCGCGGCATGCCGCGGCACGATCACCGTGAGCAGCCCGGGGAAGAAGCCGGCGAGCGATTTGTGCGCCTCGATCAGGAGCTCTTCCTCGCCGGGATGGGTGGACGCGGCAACCACGATCGCGCGGCCGCGCGTCACCGACATCAGCCGCTCCAGCTTGGCTGGATCGGCCGGCGGCGCCGCGACGTCGAGCTTGAGGTTGCCGGTGACCATGACGTTGGGGCTGCCGAGCGCGGCAAAGCGTTCGGCGTCGGTCTTCGACTGCGCGAGGCAGATGTCGAACCGTCCGAGCAGCGCGCCGATGGTGTTGGAGACCCGGCGCCAGCGCGGAAACGAGCGCTGCGACATCCGCCCGTTGATCAGCACCATCGGCAGCCGCCGCGCGGCGCTCGACAGGATCAGGTTCGGCCACAGATCGGATTCGATGAACAGCGCCAGCGACGGACGCCAATGATCGAGGAAGCGCGCGACATAGCGCGGCGAGTCATACGGCACGTATTGATGGATCACGTCGGGTGGAAAGCGCTTGGCCACGATCGCGGCCGAGGTCACCGTGCCCGAGGTGAGCAGGATGCGCAGATTGAGCGCGCGCAGCCGCTCGATCAGCCCGACCGCCGCCAGCACCTCGCCGACGCTCGCGCCGTGGATCCACACCAGCGGTCCCTGCGGCCTGGTATCGGCGCTGACGCCGCGCCGCTCGCCGACGCGTTCGGGATCTTCCTTGCCGAACTTGAGCCGCCGCTTGATCAGCGCAGGCGCGAGCGGCACTATCGCGGACGACAGCTTGCGGTAGACACGCAACGTCATCGGTAGCGAGCTAGCCAAGCGTTGCCTCCGGCCGCCCGACGGCTGCATAGGCGCGCCGGGTCGCTTCGTTGAGAAGATTCTCCACGTGCTGCCGAAGCTTTTCCATCGTCGCGGCATCGGCATCGGGCGGCACATAGACCGGCTCAATACCTACCACTGCGCCGCGCCCGAATGGCAAATTGATGGTCGTGGAATCCCAGTTTTTCAACCGGATGAATCGGCTGGTGACCATCGCAAAGGGGATGATCGGCCGGCCGGTTTCCCGCGCCAGCATGATGGCCCCGAGACCCGCCACCCGCGCCCGCTTCGGCACGTCGGCCGTCGTAGCCATGTTGCAGCCGTCTTCCAGCGTCCGAACCATCTCCAGGAAGGCGCCGACGCCGCCCTTGCGATGGAACGCGCCGGAATGGTCGCCGGAACCCCTGATCGTGCCGATGCCGAGCCGCTCGACCGCCAGCGCGTTGAACTCGCCGTCGCGGTGGCGGGAGATCAGGACCTTGGCGCGGTAGCTGTCCTTGGTCTTGATGAACGGCGTCATGAAGTGCTGGCCGTGCCAGAACACGAAGATCGCCGGCATCAAGGGCTCGACGATCCCGTATACGTCATGCGGCTGATAGATGAAGCGGTTGGTGTACCACACCAGCCGCAGGTACTCGGCCGCAAGCACACCCAGCGCGCGCTGCACGAAGCCGCTGCGCAGCAGATCGCGAAGAAGTCGTTTCAATGGGAGTGCTTCGTGTCCTGCTCAGGATCGAGCAACCGGTGGAGATGGACGACGAAATAGCGCATCTGGGCGTTGTCCACGGTCGCTTGCGCCTTCGCCTTCCAGGCCGCATAGGCGGTCGCATAGTTCGGGTAGACGCCGACGATCTCGACTTCGTCCAGGTTCTTGAAGGTGTTGTGCTCGAGATCGGTCAACTCGCCGCCGATCACGAGGTGAAGCAGCTGTGGCTGGGCATTGTCTGACATGATGGTTTTCCTAACGAGATGCCCGGCAAGCAAATGAAGTCGTGGTCGTCACAGGTCTGGTCGTCACAATCGGAAACGCGGCGCGGATCGGATCGGCGGGGCCTCACGGCAATGGACGGTTGCGAAAATGCTCGACAATGCGTGCATGACGTTCGCGTCCTGCTGCCACCAGCACCCCATGCGTCACCTCCCGGCGATTGTACGCAATCGCATCCCCCGAGAGCGCGGTCATCCTACCACCCGCTTCCTGCACGATCAAATTCGCGGCGGCAAGATCCCAGTCGCGGCTTTGCCCGCCCGCAAAGGCGGCGTCAAGTCGACCTTGTGCTACGCGGCACAACCGCAGGGCCAGCGATCCGATCCGCGGAAACAGCGTGATCTCGTCCGATGTCGGGCTGAGCCGCTGCACCAGTGGCTTCGGTCCGGCCATGCGGGGAAAATCGAACTCGGTACCCGCGGTCGCGTGCACGCCGCTGTCGTTCAGGGTCGCGCCCTGGCCGCGCGCGGCAAAGAAGAATTCCTCGGTCACCGGCGCATACACCGCCGCGAGCACCGGAGATGCATTTTCAACCAGCGCCACACTGACGCACCAGTCCTCGCGGCCGGCGAGATAGGCGCGGGTGCCGTCGATCGGATCGACGATCCAGGTGAAGCGCCTGTCGAGCCGGGTCGCGTTGTCGGCGCTTTCCTCCGACAGCCAGCCGTAACCCGGCGTCGCCGAACGCAGCTGCTGCTCCAGCAGGTCGTTGACCGCGATGTCGGCCTCGGAGACCGGTGAGGACGCGCCCTTGATCCAGTTCTTCAATTCGGTGCGGAACAGCGACGATGCGAGCCGGCCCGCCTCCTGCACCGATCTGGTCAGCAAGGCGGCGTCGCGCGCCTTGGTCCAGTCGTCCGTATCAGCGTCCGCCAAGCGTCAGCCCCTCGATGCGCAGCGTCGGTGAATTGACGCCGTAGCGGAATTCCAGATCGTTGGCGGCAACCAGCGACTTGAACATCGGCAGCAGGTGTCCGGCGATGGTCACTTCGCTGACCGGATAGGTGATCTCGCCATTCTCGATCCAGAAGCCGGACGCGCCGCGGCTGTAATCGCCGGTCACGCCGTTGACGCCGGAGCCGATCAGGTCGGTGACATAGAAGCCCTGCTTGATGTCGGAGATCAGCTCCTTCGGCGTCACCGCACCCGGCTCGAGATGCAGATTATATGTTCCGGGCGACGGCGAGGACGACACGCCGCGATGCGCATGCCCGGTCGTGACCAGGCCGAGCTCGCGCGCGGTCGCGGAGTCCAGCACCCAGGTGGTCAGCACGCCTTCGTCGATCAGCGCGATCTTCTTCACCTTGACGCCCTCGGCGTCGAAGGTCTGCGAACGCAGGCCGCGCACGCGCAAGGGATCGTCGATGATGCGGATATCCCTGGAGAACAGCTGCTCGCCGAGCTTGTCCTTCAGGAAGCTGGTCTTGCGCGCGATCGAGGCGCCGTTGATGGCGCCGACCAGATGGCCGACGATCGAGCCCGCAACCCGCGGATCGAACACCACAGGCACCTTGCAGGTCTCGACCTTGCGCGGATTCGACCGCGCCACCGCGCGCTCGCCGGCCTTGCGGCCAACGGCCGTCGGTGAATCGAGATCGGACGCGTGCGGCGCGCTGGTGAAATCATAGTCGCGCTCCATGCCGGTGCCCTCACCGGAAATCGCCGTCGTCGAGATGCCGTGGCTGGAGCGCAGATAAGAACCGTGGAAGCCGGTCGACGTCACCAGCACCATGCCGCCGATCCCGGTCGAGGCCGATGCACCGCCGGACTTGGTGACACCCTTGACCGCGAGTGCCGCGGCCTCCGCTTCGATGGCGCGCTGCTCGAGCTCGGCCGTGGTCGGGACGGTGCGGTCGAGCAGATCGAGATCGGGGAAATCATGCGCATGGAGCGCGGGATCGGCCAGGCCGACATATTTGTCGTCGGGCGCGACGCGCGCCATCGCGACCGCACGCTCGGCGAGCTTTGCGATCCCGTCGCCGCTGACGTCATTGGTCGAGACCACCGCTTGGCGCTGGCCGACGAACACCCGAAGGCCGACATCATCGCCTTCGGAGCGCTCGGTTTCCTCGACGCGGCCGTCGCGGACTTCGACGCCTTGCGAGACGCCCCGCACCGCTATGGCATCGGCCGCATCGGCGCCGGCGCGCTTTGCGGCCTCGACCAGACGCTGCGCAAGGTCGCTCAGGCCGGACTGATCGAACAGATCGGAGGTATCGCCGTGTCGCGATGCAGATGGTGAAGAGTTCACGAACGAATTCCTGCGGATTGAGGGGGGCCCGGAATGGCGTCGACAGACCTAACCAGATGTGCCGGTTTCACAGGGAATTCAAGCACTTTGCACCGGCGGGCAACAAAGATTTGAGTGATCGGCGCAAGGCTTCGTCAATCATGCGGGCCAACCTCTTGTCAATCATGGCGCCAGGTGAGGAGCGGTTAACCAGGCTTTTTAAGCCGAAACGGCCATCGCTCGGCTAGGCTCTCACACATCGACCGGGAACATAATCCCGGCGGGGAGACTAAGGCTTTGAGGCGTCAAACACCAACAAGCGGAATCAATTCCGCCGGGTCGAGCCGCGCACTGCGGCTCGACCCACTTTCCCTTCCGCTCAGCTTCCACGCGCAGGATGCGCGCGCGGATGGCGGCATGCGGCAGGTCGAGCTTCATCGCGAACATGTCGTGCTGCGCCGTGCCGTTCTCGGGATGCGGATGGCGGTCAATGTTCGCGTCAGCGATTTCCTCGGTGTCGCGCTGCGCGGCATCGACGACGCGCAGATGCTGGTGCTGGTTCACCGCGATCCCGCGCTCTCCATTCCGCTCGGCACCAGTTCGGATGCCGAAGAGATCAGCTCCGCCTGGCAGATGTGGAGCGACATCTTCCATCTTCCGCAACTGACCGAGCCGGCTCCGCGGCAGCCTGCCCCGCGCCGCCGCCGCCGCAACGCAATCCGCGCGCGCCGCCCGAAATTCCTGGTCCGCCGCCGCACCGGCGTCAGCCTCAACGGCACCAGCGTGCATCGCGACGAGCGCGAGATCATCGCGCGGGATTGAGTACGCCATACTCAACGCTCCCTCCATCGCCGTCGTCCTGGCGAAAGCCAGGACCCATTACCCCACCAACTCTCAATTGTTGTGCGACGCTGGGGCCAGATCCCGTTCATCACCGAATGCGGTGGTTATGGGTCCTGGCTTTCGCCAGGACGACGATGAGGATGGGTCGCGATTCAAGTTGCCACACCACGCGGTGTCATCACCCGCGCATGCGGGTGATCCAGTATTCCAGAGACGGCAGTGCTTGAGCCGAGAGGCCGCGGCGTACTGGATCGCCCGGTCGAGCCGGGCGATGACAGCTGAGGATGGGGACGCAGCTTCGCATTCTCGCGACCTAAGCCGCGCGCAGCACTGCATCCACGACCAAGCTCGCGAACAGGACGAGGCCGGCGTCGCGGTTGGACTTGAAGATGCGCAGGCAGAGCGCGGGATCGCTGGTGTCGAGCCGGCGGACCTGCCAGGCGAGATGCAGCGCGAACGCCGCAAGGCCGATCCACGCCGGCCAGCGTGCGCCCGCAAGCGCGAACGCCGCGCCGATCAGCAGCACGGCGAGACCATAGAAAATCACCAGCGCGCGATGGGTGCGTGCGCCGAACAGGCGCGCGGTGGATTTGACGCCGATCAGCGCATCATCCTCGGCATCCTGATGGGCGTAGATGGTGTCGTAGGCGATCACCCAGGCGATCGATCCGGCGTAAAGCGCGATCGCAGCCGCATCGATGCGCTCGAGCGTCACCGCAAATCCCATCAGGGCGCCGTAGGAAAAGGCGAGACCGAGCACGACCTGCGGCCACCAGGTGATCCGCTTCATGAACGGGTAGATCGCGACGATCACGAGCGAGGCGATGCCGGTCATGATCGCAAAGCGGTTGAACTGCAAAAGCACCGCGAGCCCGATCAGCGCCTGCAGGACCATGAAGATCACCGCCTGCGTCACCGTGACCTGCCCGGCGGGGATCGGCCGCGACCGCGTGCGCTCGACCCTGGCGTCGAGATCGCGATCGGTGATGTCGTTCCAGGTGCAGCCCGCGCCGCGCATCACGAAGGCGCCGATGAAGAACAGCAGGACGACGAGCGGGAGCGAGCGAACATCATGTGCGACGCCGGCGGCCAGCGCCGCCGACCACCAGCACGGCATCAGCAACAGCCAGGAGCCGATGGGCCGGTCGTAGCGCGCAAGCCGCAGATAGGGCCGCGACCAGACCGGCGCATGGGTATCCACCCAGTTGCCTGTGGAGTCGGCAACGCGGGCGGAGACGTCACTCATGCGCGGTCAATCATCGGGCGCTCGATCATCGGGTGAGAACGTTGCCGTTCAGCGTGTCGAAGGTGCTGCCGCCCTTCTTGGTCGGCGTCGCTTCCGGCAGCGAGGCGGACGAGCCGAGCACGTCGCTCAGCGACGGCCCCGCGGGCCCGCGCGGCTGCGCCGCCGCCTGCTCCGCGACGTTGCAGACCTTCTTCAGCAGCGCTTCGGTATTCTTGTGGCCGTTCTTGAGCTGATCGGAGATCTGCGGCGGGATCCCGCACTTCGCCGCGTTGGTGTCGACGTATTTGATCATCCTGACTTCGGCCTGGCTATAATTGCCGATCAGCTTGCAGGCCTCCTGGGGGCTGGCGTGCCGGTCGCTCGCCGCCTTGATCGCCTTGCCGCGCTTCTCGGTCTCCTCGCGCAGCGGAACGAAATCCTTCATGCAGGCGTCACCGGCGGCGCCGCCACCGGCGCCGGGCGGGGGCGGCGGAGACGACAGGCCGCCACCGGCGATGGGAGCCGCACCATTGGTTGGAAATGCCGACGGCGTGGCGCCGACCCTGGCCGCCGGCGCGCCGTTGACCGGCGGGAACGCAGGATCCGAAGCGCTGCCGGCCTGGCTTGGACGCATGCCATTGACAGGCGGGAAAGCGGGATCCGAGGCGGTGCCGGCCTTCCCTTGTTGATTGGGCAGCGGTGCCGGAAAGGCGCTCTGGGCAGCGGCGTACCCCGCGGACAGGGCGGTCGCGGCAACGGTCAGCACGATCAGTCGGCGGATCATCGAGGGTGTTTCTCCGGCAAAAGGTCCAGGCAACCCCAGCGCAACAAAACGAAGCAACGAAATTTGGGGGCGTTTTACGATTCCTGTGAGCCCTTAACAACCCGTGGATTTGGGCGACAGCGCGGCGTAGGGCCACACCGGCCACATTAAATTGTTCCCCGATTTTAAGCCTTTAGGCCGCGAACGGCGGTAAATCCGGGCCATCAAATGTGCCTGAACGAGATTTTCGGTCATGCCTCAGCTCGAATTTGCGGGCCCACACCGACCGAAACGCAAAAGGGGCCGCGTGCAAGCGACCCCTCGGACTTCAAAAATGACTTGGTGACAGAAGCAATATATCGACACCCCTGTAGTAGTTGGCCGGAGCGGTCCTGACGAGTCCGCGGGACTACGGTGTCGCCCGGCTTGGTTAACTTGCCTCGCCGCATGGAAGCGGCCTTAGCGCCGGCGCCCGACGCCTATTACGGTGTCTGCCGATCCTCTCCGATCGCAATCAACGGCAGCGGGCAATACTTGGCAGCACCTTTGGGCTAGAACGCGGCTCAGGAACCTAGGACATGCCTGAACTCGATTTTCGTAGCCCCCGCCTGTTTGTCGATGCCCCGCTCGGAGCCGGCGCGACCGTTTCGCTCGAACGCGACCAGAGCAACTATCTCGGCAACGTGCTGCGGCTTGGCGCCGGCGACACCGTGCTGGTGTTCAACGGCCGCGACGGCGAATGGCGCGCCGAGATTTCCGGCCGCAAGCGGGCCGACACGCTGACGATCACGGCGCAAACCCGCCCGCAGGACCGCCTGCCCGATGTCACCTACGTATTCGCGCCGCTGAAACATGCGCGGCTCGACTACATGGTGCAGAAGGCGGTCGAGATGGGCGCCGCACGGCTCGTGCCGGTGCTGACACGCTTCACCCAGGTATCGCGGGTCAACAGCGAGCGGATGCGCGCCAATGTGGTTGAAGCCGCCGAGCAATGCGGGATCATCTCGCTTGCCGAGGTCGCCGATCCCCTTCCGCTCGAACGTTTCCTGGCGGGGCGCGATCCGGCACGGCTCCTGGTGTTCTGCGACGAGGCGGCCGAAGTGGCGAACCCGATGCAGGCGCTGCAGGCAACGACCGCCGCAAACGGCGGGATCGACGTGCTGATCGGCCCCGAGGGCGGCTTTGCCGAGGAGGAGCGCGCGCTGCTGCTGCGCCAGCCCAACATCCTCCGTCTCGCACTCGGGCCGCGCATCCTGCGGGCCGACACCGCCGCCGTCGCGGCGCTGGCGCTGGTGCAGGCGGCGCTGGGGGATTGGGGAGCAAAGGGCTAGCCGGAATGACGGCCCGCGGGCCGGCGGTCTATTCGCCTGACAAATCCAGCTCTCCAAGAGAGCGCGCGGCATCGATGACGCGCATGATGCGCACGCCGCCTGGGATAATCTCGTAAAGCGCCAGCCACCGCGAAATCACCAGCATCCTCGCACCATCGGCAACGTCGGGACGCGCCGGGCCCGATTCAGGGAATTGCGCCAACTGGCCGCAGCGCGCTTCAATGCGATCGATCCAATGGTCTGCCGTCGCGGGTCCTTTGTCGGATGCGATGAGAAACCAGATTTCGGCGAGGTCGCTTTGCGCGAGCCGAGAAAGGCGAACCTTTCCCAATTTACTTGCCCGCTGCCTTCAACCGGGCTCGTCCCTGCGCCTTGATTTCAGCGAAGTCAGCCGGACCCGCGTCGCCGCTCGCCTGTCCCGCCGCCCAGGCATTGCGGAGGAATGCCAATCGCGCCTCTTCGGTCTGCTCCATGATCCGCAGCGCCTCTCGCACGACCTCGCTTGCCGAGGTGTAACGGCCGCTCGCAACCTTGGTTTTGACGAACTCGCTCAACTCGTCGGTCAACGACACGTTCATATTCATGATGGGACCCTCTCCCCAATTATGGGAGCGACCACAGGCTTTAGCAATGTTTGCCATAAGCCATCGAACGTTCCGGTTCCACCTAGCCAAGCCGTCGTAAAATCGTTAACGCACGCAATCATTAAGCCACTTGGTCGATCGCTGTCGAAACCGTGATACGGCCATGGTAAGGGCTGCCCCGAACCACCCTTGGAACCAGTGCCGGTACCCGAATCCGGACCTTTGGACGTCGAGATGAGCGAAGCTGCCGCACCACGACCCGCCGCCGGATCCGCCCCAGGAGCGGCTTCCTGGGCGGATGCGCTGCTGGCCTCGTTCGCGCAGGCCGGTTATCTCAGGTCCGAACCCGCGATCCTGCAGCCGGCCGAGCCGTTCCTCGACCTGTCCGGCGAGGACATCCGCAAGAGCCTGTATCTGACGACCGACCCGAGCGGCGAGGAACTCTGCCTGCGGCCGGATCTCACGATCCCGGTGGCGCGCGACTACCTCGCCTCGCCCCGCGCCGGCCAGCCGGCCGGCTTCAGCTATCTCGGCCCGGTGTTCCGCTATCGCGACGGCCAGCCGAGCCAGTTCCTGCAGGCCGGCATCGAATCCTTCGGGCGGCAGGATCGCGCCGCGGCCGACGCCGAGATGCTGGCGCTGGCGTTGGAGGCAACCACGGCCTTCGGGTTGACCGATGTCGAGATCCGCACGGGCGACGTCGCGCTGTTCAACGCGCTGATCGATGCTCTCGAGCTCTATCCGGTGTGGCGGCGCCGGCTGATCAAGGATTTCAACCGCAAGGTTTCGCTGACCGACGACATCGAGCAGCTGACCTTGGCGACCGCGCCGGGCCGCAACGAATACGAAGGCGTGCTCGCAGCGCTGGCCGGATCCGACCGCAAGGCGGCGCTGGCGCTGGTCACCGATTTGATGTCGATCGCCGGCACCACCAATGTCGGCGGCCGCACCGTCGCCGAGATCGCCGACCGCTTCCTCGAGCAATCGACGCTGAAGGGCGGCGCGCTGCCGCGCGATGCGCTCGCCACCATTAAGCGCTTCCTCGCCATATCGGGCGATCCCGACGACGCAATCGCGCAGCTGCGCGCGCTGGCGTCCGACGCCAGGCTCGACCTTGCCGCGGCAATCGACCAGTTCGAAAGCCGGGTCGGCTTCATGGCCGCGCGCGGCATCGACATAAGGAAGACGCGGTTCTCGACCGCGTTCGGCCGCGGCCTCGACTATTACACCGGCTTCGAGTTCGAGCTGCACGCGAAGGGCAACGGCGCCGAGCCGCTGGTCGCGGGCGGCCGCTATGACGGGCTGATGACGCAGCTCGGCTCGGCCAGTCCGATCCCGGCGGTCGGCTTCTCGGTCTGGATCGAGGCGATGACCCGGCATGGCAAGGCCGGCGCCAACGGAGGCGCCCGATGAGCACGCCGTTCGTCGTTGCCGTTCCCTCCAAGGGGCGCTTGCAGGAAAACGCGGAGAGCTTCTTCGCCCGCGCCGGGCTGACCTTGTCGAAAGCCGGCGGCGCGCGCGACTATCGCGGCACCATCGCCGGCGTCGACAATGTCGAGATCGCCTATCTGTCGGCCAGCGAGATCGCGGCCAACCTGGCGCGCGGCTCGGTGCATCTCGGCGTCACCGGCGAGGATCTGGTGCGCGAGAGCATTCCGGATGCCGACAAGCGCGTGCTGATGATCGAAGGCCTCGGCTTCGGCTATGCCAATGTCGTGGTCGCGGTGCCGCAGGCCTGGATCGACGTTCGCACCATGGCCGATCTCGACGACGTCGCAAGCGGCTTCCGCGAGCAGCACAATCACCGCATGCGGGTTGCGACCAAATACATCAACCTGACACGCGGCTTCTTTGCCAAGCACGGCGTCGGCGACTACCGCATCGTGGAGAGCGCCGGCGCCACCGAAGGCGCACCCGCGGCCGGCACCGCCGAGCTGATCGTCGACATCACGACGACCGGCGCGACGCTCGCGGCCAACGGCCTCAAGGTGCTCGACGACGGCGTGATGCTGCGCAGCCAGGCCAACCTCGTCGCCTCCCGCGATGCCGACTGGTCGACCGGCGCCCGCGAGACCGCGCGCGTCATCCTCGACCACATCGCAGCGCGCGCCCGCGCCAGCAAGTACCGCGAGGTGCGAACCCGGTTCGCCGGCTGCAACGACGCGCTGCTGTCCGAAGCGCATACCCGCTTCGGCGTGGTCGCCCCGTTCGGCAGCCCGACCTCGTCGGGCATGCTGACGCTGCACTGCCCACCGGGCAAGCTCTACGCGCTCGGCAGCTTCCTGCGCGAGCACGGCGCCGAAACCGTGTCGGTGGTGTCGCTGGACTACGTGTTCGACCGCGAGAACCCGCTGTTCGCCAAGCTCGAGGCGTTCCTGCGACAATGAGCAGGCGGGGCCGTTCATGTTGGCGACAGCCGGCCGTCGGTACCATATTGTGTTCATGATCTCTCGTTTGCGACGCGTTTTCTTTCACGCGAACCGGAACCCGATTTCGGTGGAAAACGCTCAGTTCTGGAACCTGACCGATGATGCTGGGCTCTGACGTTTCCAGCCTGACCACAACCGCCAAGACCGCCGCCGCGCAGGGTCTGTCCATCGTCGTGCCCGTCTACAACGAGGCCGACGGGCTTGCGGCGCTGCACCAACGGCTGATCGACCTCGCCAGCTCACTGCGCGCCCGTTACGGCCTTAACTGCGAAGTGGTCTATGTCGACGACGGCAGCGCCGACAACACACTGGCCATCGCGCGCGGCCTGCCCGCCGACGGGCTCGACCTCCAGGTGGTGTCGCTGTCGCGCAATTTCGGCAAGGAGGCGGCGCTGATGGCCGGCCTCGACCACGCCCGCCGCGGCGCGGTGCTGTTCATGGACGGCGACGGCCAGCATCCGCCGACCCTGGTCGAGCAACTGGTCGCGCACTGGATCGATGACGGCTACGACGTGGTCTACACGGCGAAGGCGCACCGCGACAATGAATCGGCGTTGCGGCGGCTTTCCGTGCGCGGCTTCTACGCGCTGATCAACTGGGGCGCGCGGCAGAAGATCCCCGAGGATGCCGGCGACTTCCGCCTGCTGTCGCCGCGCGCGGCGCTGGCGCTGCGGCAATTGCCGGAACGCAACCGCTTCTTCAAGGGCCTCGCCAGCTGGATCGGCTTCAGGCAGATCCGCGTCGACTACGAGCCGGCGCCGCGCGCGCATGGCGTCACCACCTTCAATGCCGGCCGGCTGATCGGCCTGTCGATCGAGGGCCTGACCTCGTTCTCGGTGGCGCCGCTGCGCTTCGCCAGCCTGCTCGGCGCGCTGCTCGCAGGCGCGGCCTTCCTGTTCGGCCTCTCGATCCTGTGGGAAGTGCTGACCACCGGCAAGCAGGTCCCCGGCTATCCCTCGCTGATGATCGGCGTGATGACGATCGGCGGCGTGCAGCTGATCATGATCGGCATCGTCGGCGAATATATCGGCAAGATCCTCTCCGAATTGAAGGCACGGCCGATCTACTTCGTCGCCGAGCATACCGAGAAGCACGCCGACGGCGGAACGGCGCAGAGCGCCACCGAGCGGACCGCCGCCGAATGAGCGAAGTTTTGCCGCGCCGGATCTGGCTGTGTGCTGACGATTATGGCTTGAGCGATGGCGTCAACCGCGCGATCCGCGACCTGATCGAGCGCGGCCGCCTCAATGCGACGTCGGTGATGATGGTGACGCCGGCGATCGGCCGCGAGGCTGCGGCCGCGCTGCAGGCTTCGGTAGCGAAAAGCCCGCGCTGCGCGATCGGGCTGCATGTGACGCTGACTGCGCCGTTCCGACCGCTGACGATGCATTTCCGTCCACTCGACGGCGACATGTTCCTGCCGTTCCCGCGGCTGCTTCGCGCCGGACTGATGCACCGGCTCGACGCCGATCTGGTCCATGCCGAGGTGCTGGCGCAGCTCGATGCCTTCCACGATCTGTTCGGCCGCGCGCCCGATTTCGTCGACGGCCATCAGCACGCGCAGCTGTTCCCGCAGGTCCGCGACGGCTTCCTGCGCGCCGTGAAGGAGCGCGCGCCAGGCGCCTGGGTGCGGCAGTGCGGACGCGAAGGTCCGCTGGCACGCCAACTGACGGCGCCGAAGGCTTTAGTGCTGAACGTGCTCAGCACCCAATTCCGGATCAAGGCCCAGCGATCGGGCCTGCGCTTCAATCCGGCTTTCGCCGGCGCCTACGATTTTACGCGTGGCAGCGAATTCGGAGCGCTGATGCAGGGCTTCCTCGACGGCCTGCCCGAGGACGGGCTCGTGATGTGCCATCCCGGTTTCGTCGATGAAACACTACAGAACCTCGACCCGCTGACGACGCAGCGCGAGACCGAGCATGCCTATCTCGCAGGCGAGCATTTCCCCGCGCTGCTGGCCCTGAATAAAGTTACACTCGGCTGACCCTTGTTTTGACGCGCTTTCTTCACGCGAACCGGGACCCACCCCGCATCAAGTGCGGGGCAGGCCTCGCTCGAAAACGCTTTGGGTTCACGAAAAGCCGCCGGTCGTATTGTCGCATACAGAAATTTAATTCTGGCCCCCACTCCTTGCGCCACAAAGCCCGTCCTACATCAGCCGCGCGCCGATTCGATCGACGCGATGGAGAACGCCATGACACCGCAAGAACGCCAACTGATTGACGATCTCTTCGACCGGCTCGCCAAGCTGGAGAATGCCCCGCGCGACGGCGAGGCCATGTCCGCGATCATGCAGGGCCTGCGCAGCGCGCCGAATGCGGTTTACACGCTGGTGCAGACCGCGCTGGTGCAGGACGAGGCGCTGAAGCGCGCCCATGACCGGATCCAGGAGCTCGAGGCCGCGGTCGGCCAGCAACAGCCGGCACAGCAGCAGGGCGGCGGCTTCCTCGATTCGATGCGCGATGCGATCTTCGGACAGGGCCAGCAGCAGCCGCACGGCTCGGTGCCGCCGGTGCGCCCGCCGGATGTCGGCGGCAGCCGCCCGGTCTGGAACTCGGGCCAGGCGATGCAGCAGGCGGGCGGCTATGGCCAACCGCCGCAGCAATACGGCCAGCCCCAATACGGCCAGCCCTACGGCGGCCAGCAGCCCCCGCCCTTCGGCGGCGGCGCGCCCGGCGGCGGTGGCGGCTCGTTCCTCGGCACTGCGGCTGCGGCCGCGGCCGGCGTGGTCGGCGGCGGACTGCTGCTCTCCAGCATTCGCGGCATGATGGGTGGCGGAAGCCATCAATCGCTGGCCGACGCCGGCGGCCTCGGCGGTGGTTCGCGTCCCTGGGGCGGCGACCAGTCGTCGAGCAACCTTGCCCGTGACGCCGGGATCAACGATGTCAGTTCGTCCGGTCGCGACAGTGATTCCGGCTCGCGCGCCGGCGCGTTCGACCAGGCGCAGGCCGACCAGGACAGCGACGATGATCAAGACGCCGACGATTTCGACGACAACGGCGGCGACGACAACAGCGATTACGCGTAAGCGCGATCGCTGAAACGACAACGGCCGCTCCAATCGAGCGGCCGTTTTGATTCCGTCGTCCCGGCGAAAGCCGGGACGACACCATCTTTAGAGCAGCTGCTTCAAAACCACACTTACATCACGACAACCTTGGCGCCGACATTGACGCGGCCGTAGAGGTCGATCACGTCCTCGTTGCGCATCCGGATGCAGCCGGACGAGACGTTGGTGCCGATCGTCCAGGGCTCGTTGGAGCCATGGATACGATAGAGCGAGGAGCCGAGATACATCGCGCGGGCGCCGAGCGGATTCTCCGGGCCGCCTTCCATGTGCCGCGGCAGGTCGGGACGGCGCGCCAGCATTTCCGGCGGCGGCGTCCAGGCCGGCCATTCCTTCTTCGCCGAGATCGTCTTGACGCCGGCCCAGGTGAAGCCGGGCCGTCCGACGCCGATGCCGTAGCGCAGCGCGCGGCCGTCGCCCTGCACCAGATAGAGGAACTTGTTCGGCGTATCGACGACGATGGTGCCGACGCCTTCCTTGCCGCTGTAATCGACCAGCTGCTTTTCATATCTGGAATCGAACGGACGCTGCGTTGGATCGCCCGCCGCCTCTTCCTGCTGGCGGATCATCTGCTGCTGCGGATCCATCGGCGGCAGCCCCTGGCGGTTGCCGTAATAGCCAGGCTGCTGCTGATACATCGGCTGCGGCGAATACCCCTGCGACGACGGCGCATCGCCGAACAGGAATTCGATGAAGCCGCCGCCCATGTTGGAGCGTTGCGGCTGCACATAAGCGGTGCGCATCGGCGGCTGCGGTGCGCCCTGGTTGGCGTAGATCACGGTGGGCTCGGGCTGAGCCGACGCGTCGATCGCCATCGCATGATGGGGAACGGCGATAAGCGAAGAGGCGCCGGCGAGCAGCGCAAGCGTGGTTTTCCTGAACATCGACGTACTCTGTACTGGTTTCGTCGTGACGTGTGACGTGGACGGAGCGCACAAGCCCCGTTGCACGTGGTCAATAAGCAATGAAAACCGCATCGGTTTGGTAAACGGAATCGCGGTTTGGATTCACCATCTCGACAATGCAGCGCGGTTTTGCCTGACAGCGTTTATTTTGCGTGAATGCCGCGGCGACATGGTTAATCGCCGGTATCGCAGCGGTTGCGCGCACTCGGCGCAAACTGTTCCCGCGTGAACCTGACGTTAAATCACCTTTCGCTAGAACGAACTGCAGTGAAGGGGCGGGAATGAAATCATGTCAGTGAAGCGTAAGCGTTTTCGTGTCGAGCAGGCCATGGGTGAAGTCGTGATGCCGGAGCCGGAAGTTGCCGGCAGCGGCGAGCTCGGTCCGATGCATCGGGAAATCATGGCAGAGCTTCGCTCGATCCGCGCCCAGATGGCCGCGGCACCGGCGCAGCGCACCGGCGACAGCGTCGATGCCGCCGTCGCCCGCGAAGTCGCCGAGACGCAAGCGCTGCTCGAGACCTACCGCGCGCAGGTCGAACAGTGCGAGAAGCTCAAGGTCGAGCTCGACCTGATCCACGACGCGATCAGCCGCACCAAGCGCGAGATCGCCGTGCTGCACGGCAAGAGCTTCAACGGCGAGGAGATGGCCAAGGTCAATGGCGAGCTCGGCGCCGTGGTCGGCGGCACCGAACAGGCCACCCAGCAGATCCTCGAGGCGGTGGAAGCGATCGACCAGGCCGCGACCGCGCTCGCGAACAACGTGACGCCCGACCAGCAGAAACGGCTCAGCGAAGATATTCAGGAGCGCGTGGTCTCGATCTTCGAGGCCTGCAACTTCCAGGACCTCACCGGCCAGCGCATCAGCAAGGTGATGCAGACGATGAAGTTCATCGAACAGCACATCAACGAGATGATGAACATCTGGGGCGGCGTCGACGCCATCAAGACCCACGTCCCGCCGATCGTCGACACCCGCGAGGGCGATGCCCGCCTGCTCAACGGCCCGAAGCTCGACGGCGACGCGGGCCACGCCTCGCAGGACGACATCGACGCTATGTTCAACTGACGCGACGTTCAACTGAGATTTGTCGGATCAAAACGAAAAGCGCCGGCCCCTCGGGCCGGCGTTTTTGTTTGAGCGGTGGTCGAGCCCGAGAGGGATCACCAGACAAAGTTGCCAGATCATCGCTCGCCGCGTTGCAAGGCGTGAGTAATTCTGTACGGCAGCTTTCCTTGCATGCACGTCAAGTGACACATCGGTCAGAACCTCTGTCTCGACCGCATGCAGTTTGTGCCAATTGTGACACCTGCAAATTTACTGGCAGGTCCGCTGTCGCAGGCGCATACTGTACGTGAGGAAATTGTCATGCGTGTGCCGGGAGCCAACATTGGGTGCCGGTTGCATCGGACTTCCGGAGTGAATCCGGTCGCCCCGAGCGGGGCTTCGCACTTTCACACAACACACAGTACAGCTTTGCCGGCCACTCGTTGCGCGCATCCAAGGGCGAACAGGCTTCGCCTGGGCGCGGCCGTCATTGAAACCATGACGATGCACGGCGGGTTTCTTGGGCGCTGATACCTGCGGCTTGTTGAGGAATCACTGATTGGGGGGAGCCACTGGACTACTCAACACTGGAGATCGAACATGACGCGAAGAAATGTCAGGAATACTGCAATTGCGCTCTCGACTTTCGCTTGTGCGACACTGTTCTCCATCACATGGTCTGAGCAGGGCGGCATTTCGGCGTCAGTCGAAAGCGCCCAGGCGCGCGTGGGCCGACCGCTGACGCCCGTGAGCGTCGCGGGCGTTGCACGTCGTCACACCCGGCGCGCTGCGTACGGGTACGGAGTCGGCGCGGGAATCGCCGCCACGGCCGCGGTCGCCACGGCAGCCGCCACTGCGCCGGTCTATGCTGGCTGGGGCACAAATAACTGGACCGATGCATACGCCGCCCAGACGGATCCCCACTTTGGCCAGCCCTACTATCCGGCACGAGCCTACTATGGTGGCAGCCCGTATTACGGTTATGCCGGATGGGCAGACTACAAGGCAGCCAATGGAATTACCTGCGAACCTGGCACGATGACGAAGATGGCCGACGGCCACAGTTACATCTGTCAGTGAGATCCGCGCAACGACACACGACAAGAGGGCGGGCTCAGTGAGCCGCCCTCTTTCATGTGAAGAGATCGATGCACATCGTGGCGGGCCGCGCCCAGCGTTGATCTACGTCAACATCGCCTATCCTTTGCCAGCCAAATCTTCAGCCGCGCCTGAACCGCCGCAATCATCGTCGGTTCGCTTGCGATGGAGAGGATCACCATGCATCGGACGAACTTTTTTTCGACCAGGTCGGTTACGGTTACCGGGATCGTGGCGAGCCTCCTGTTGGGGGCAGCAGGTGTTGCGCTCAATCCGGCACCGGCCAAGGCGGTCGTCTACTGCCAGTATGTCGGCTATCCGAACGGTTGCGTAGCGAGGGCAGGCGTCGTGCTAAGGCCTCGTCCGGTGGCGCGGGCTACGGTTCGTCATCACGCGGGCGGCAACCTGAATGGTGGCGTCAATCGGGTTGGGGTCCGGCGATAAAGCAGGTCTTTGCAAGTCACAACCCAGGGCGACACGGCAAGGTTCGTGCTCCCAGCGGTTCGTTCATGGACAGACGAAAAACGCCGGCCCTCGGGGCCGGCGGTTTTGTTTTGACCTACGGCGAGGCCATGACGTCGAGATTCCCCGGTGCGCAGTTGCGCACCTGAGGTTCGATGCGTCGCATCGACCCCGAATGACGTGCCAGCCGCGTCACGCCCTCGGGGCGCAGCGGACGTAGACCATGTTGCCGTAGCGGGTGGCGGCGTCCTTGTCGACGAAACGGGTGATCAAGACCCGGCCGTCGAACGAGATGATCTCGCGGTCCTGCTCGCCGGGCACAGGTCCGGGCGGGCCGATATAGTTCTTGCCGCTCGGGGAACCCTTCAGCCGCAGTTCCTGCGGGGTGGCCTGGTCGGCGAGATGCATGATGACACCGCCGCTCTGGCCGGCACCGATCACGTAAGGCTGCTTGCACTGGCCGCGCGCGGCGGCCTCAGTGCGGGCGCGGTCGGCGGGATTCTGGAACGAGGCGAGGCCCCAGCGGCCGACGATCTCGTCGGGGCGGATGCTCGCCGGCATCTCCGGAGCCACTCCCGGTTCGACCGGCCCCGGCTCGGGGTTCGACGACAACGACGGCAGGCTCATGCTGCCGCATGCCCCCAAAAGTGTCGTCAGCGCCGAGACAGCCGCGAACCGTGCGACCAATCGCGCGTTGAGTGACCTGATCATATGCATCCCCCGAACTATCTCCCGGCCGCACCCGTCATGCAGCCAAGCGTAAAACTTAAGGCGGAGCAATGACGTCTGACAAAATTACGTCATCGCTACGATTTGGTTTCCGGTCCACCATCCTATATTGGCCTCACCAAGGCCTTAACCCGTTTGCTTGACAGAAACTGCGCCAAGCCATATTTCCCGGCGCACAATTAGCACTCTCGCACCACGATTGCTAAATCCGCCGGGCGTCCTGCCTGGCGCCGACCGGACCGGCATTCAACGCCGGTCTCGATGAACCGGACCTGAAACCGAGCCTCCAAGAGGGAACGTCATGGCTAAATCCACCTTCCGCCCACTGCATGACCGCGTCGTGGTCAAGCGTATCGATGCCGAGGAGAAGTCCAAGGGCGGCATCATCATTCCGGACTCGGCCAAGGAAAAGCCGTCCCAGGGCGAGATCGTCGCCGTCGGCCCGGGTGGCCGCGACGAGGCCGGCAAGCTGATCCCGATCGACCTCAAGGTCGGCGACCGCGTGCTGTTCGGCAAGTGGTCGGGCACCGAGGTCAAGCTCGACAACCAGGAGCTCCTGATCATGAAGGAGTCCGACATCATGGGCGTGCTGGCGTAAGGCCACGACCCAATTCGAGAAACGCGGCGCTCGCTCCGCTGTCATGCCCGGACTTGATCCGGGCATCCATCACGCTTCCCAAGACTCTTACTAGGGCGATGGATTGCCGGGTCACCCAGCACGAAGACGCACTTCGTGCTTTTGCCCGGCAATGACGCGCGAAGCGAGCGGCAAGCAATTCACAGACATTCCAGGAGTTCAAATCAATGGCTGCCAAGGACGTAAAATTCGCCGGAGACGCCCGCGACCGCATGTTGCGCGGTGTCGACGTGCTCGCCAATGCCGTGAAGGTGACGCTCGGCCCGAAGGGCCGCAACGTCGTCATCGAGAAGAGCTTCGGCGCTCCCCGCATCACCAAGGACGGCGTCACCGTCGCCAAGGAGATCGAGCTCGAGGACAAGTTCGAGAACATGGGCGCGCAGATGCTGCGCGAGGTCGCTTCCAAGACCAACGACACCGCCGGTGACGGCACCACCACCGCGACCGTGCTGGCGCAGGCCATCGTCCGCGAGGGCGCCAAGGCGGTCGCCGCCGGCATGAACCCGATGGACCTCAAGCGCGGCATCGACACCGCGGTCGCCGCCGTCATCAAGGACATCGAGAAGCGCGCCAAGCCGGTCGCCTCCTCTTCGGAAGTCGCCCAGGTCGGCACCATCTCGGCCAATGGCGATGCCGCCATCGGCAAGATGATCGCGCAGGCGATGCAGAAGGTCGGCAACGAGGGCGTCATCACCGTCGAGGAGAACAAGTCGCTCGATACCGAGGTCGACATCGTCGAGGGCATGAAGTTCGACCGCGGCTATCTCAGCCCCTACTTCATCACCAACGCCGAGAAGATGACCGCCGAGCTCGAGGATGCCTACATCCTGCTGCACGAGAAGAAGCTGACCGGCCTGCAGTCCATGCTGCCGGTGCTGGAAGCGGTGGTGCAGTCGGGCCGTCCGCTCTTGATCCTCGCCGAGGACGTCGAGGGCGAGGCGCTGGCGACGCTGGTGGTCAACCGCCTGCGCGGCGGCCTCAAGGTCGCCGCCGTCAAGGCGCCGGGCTTCGGCGATCGCCGCAAGGCGATGCTGGAGGACATCGCGATCCTGACCGGCGGTCAGCTGATCTCCGACGACCTCGGCATGAAGCTCGAGAACGTCACGGTCAACATGCTCGGCCGCGCCGGCAAGATCGTGATCGACAAGGAGAACACCACGATCGTCAAGGGCGCGGGCAAGAAAAAGGACATCGACGCCCGCGTTGGCCAGATCAAGGCGCAGATCGAGGAGACCACCTCGGACTACGACCGTGAGAAACTGCAGGAGCGCCTTGCCAAGCTCGCCGGCGGCGTTGCGGTGATCAAGGTCGGCGGCGCGACCGAGGTCGAGGTCAAGGAGAAGAAGGACCGTGTCGAGGACGCACTGAACGCGACCCGCGCCGCGGTGCAGGAAGGCATCGTGCCCGGTGGCGGCGTCGCGCTGCTCCGCGCCAAGAAGGCGGTCGGCCGTCTCACCAACCCGAATGCCGACGTCCAGGCCGGCATCAACATCGTGCTCAAGGCGCTCGAAGCTCCGGTTCGCCAGATCTCGGAGAACGCCGGTGTCGAGGGCTCGATCGTGGTCGGCAAGATCCTCGAGAACAAATCGGAGACCTTCGGCTTCGACGCCCAGACCGAGGAGTATGTCGACATGGTCGACAAGGGCATCATCGACCCCGCCAAGGTGGTGCGCACCGCGCTGCAGGACGCCTCCTCCGTGGCCGGCCTCTTGGTGACCACCGAAGCCATGGTCGCCGAACTGCCGAAGGACGCGGCGCCGGCGATGCCGGGCGGCGGTGGCATGGGTGGAATGGGCGGCATGGGCGGCTTCTAAGCCCCGCCACATTCGCATCGAAATCGAAGGCCGCCTCCGGGCGGCCTTCTTTTTTGCGATTTGATGACGATGGAGCTGTAAGGATCATCGCATGTCCCGCGACGCCAAATCCCTGACGTCAACGCTGGCGCTGTTCTACGCGATCGGCGCGGTGCTCGCGCTGGGCGCCTATGCCCTGGACAGCACCGATGATCTTGCGGTCGTCCTGACGTTCTGGATCAAGCAGACGTTGACGTTTGTGGTCCTCGGCGCAGGTTATTGCATCTATTACGTCATGTCCGGTTCGGCCGGCCGCCGTCCAACAGCGCCGCTGCGGTTTCTGGACATTGCCTTTCTGGCTGCCGCTGCCACGCTCGGTGTTGGCATGCTGGTGCACAGTTGAGCGTTTGACGCGATGTCCAACGTCCAGCAGATCGTAGGGCGGATTAGCGAAGCGCAATCCGCCGATATCTCGCGCGTGATCGACGGATTTCGCCTTCCGCCTTCGCTCGTTGAGCTACGGCGGACGTAGTCGGCTAATCCGCCGTACCGGCTGCCTACGCGACGCAGATGTCAGCTACCGCGACCTTCTGGAACAGATGCGGCGACGCCACCGCCGAGGCCGGATAGGCCGCGAGCTTGACCCTGAACTCGGGATTGGCGAACGCCGCCCGGAAAGCCGCGGTCGACTCCCACACCGCATAATTCAGATAGGCCGGGCTGTCGCCGAGCGCGCGGTGCAGCTGGGTCGAGATGAAGCCGGGCTGCCGCTTCATGATGGCGGCGTCGCCCTGCCAGGCTTTCAGAAAGATCTCCTCGTCCGCCTTGTCGAGCGTGAAGAGATTGACGAGCACGATGTTGCTGGCATCGACCGCGAGCTGGCGGTCGATCGGGAATGCGGGGTCGAGGGGGCGCATCTGCGGCATGGCTGGCTCCGTTGATATGGTGCTATGATGTCATTTCGATCAGATGGATACATACGTATTTGACATCATGATGTCAATATCAACTTATGGTGACAAATGCCGCACACCAAGCGAACTCCGGCCGGCGAGGCCCTGAGCGACTTGATTCTCGACCTGTTCAGGCTCAACAGCCTGCTGTTCACCGCCGGCGACCGGATGGTGGCTGGACTTGGCCTGACCAGCGCACGCTGGCAGATTCTCGGCGCCATCGTCACCGCCGAACGCCCGCAACCGGTCGCGTGGCTGGCGCGCGACCTCGGCGCTGCCAGACAGAACGTGCAGCGGATCGTCAATGACCTGCAACGGGACGGGCTCGTCACATTCGAGACCAATCCGCATCATCGCCGGGCCCAGCTCGTCGTGCTGACCGAGAAGGGACGGCACGCCTTCGAGGCGGCCATGCGCCTGCAGCTACCTTGGGTGAACCGCCTTTCCGACGGATTGTCGATGAAGGACATCGAAACCGTGAGTCGCGTCGTCAGCACGCTGCGCGCCAGGCTGGAGAGCGGACAGGAACCCGACGACCGCGCATGACGCGAGCAGGCGTAAGTTCGTCGCAAAACGCATAATCGAAGCGGTGCCGTCTCCGCATTCGTCATGCCCGGGCTTGTCCCGGGCATCCACGCCTTCGGTCCCACGTAAAGAAAGACGTGGATGGCCGGGACGAGCCCGGCCATGACGGTGCCAAAAAGGTCCGATCATCTCGTATGCGATAGCCGGCCGCCGTTAGGCGGCCTTCTTTTTTGGCCAATGAGACGGAGGTTTGCTAGTTACGACGGAACCGATTCTACCCTTCGAGGACTCATCGTATGCGCGCGCTCCCGCTCCTGCTGCTCGGTCTTGCCGTCGTGTCGGCACCTGCCCTCGCCCAGATGAAGCTGCAAACGAAGCCGGCACCGTCGAATGGCCCCGAGACGCGCTATTTCACCTCGATCGACGGCCTGATGGACGGCAATGCCGACGTCGTGCTGAAGGAAACCCGCCAGGGCAAGACCGTGACCGCGGCCGTGCTCGACGTCTGCTATCCCGCCGACAAGAGCTCCGACCGCAAGGACCGCTTCGTCGCCAACCTCGCCGTCAACGGCCAGACGCTGTCCGGCACCACCCAGAGCGTCGCCGACAAGCAGCCGATCACGGTCAAGCTGAACCGCAAGCAGACCGGCGACAGCTTTGAGTTCCGCGGCCAGATCACGATCGGCCAGACCGTGACCGAGGTCGCCTCGACGGACAATTCCGATCTCAGCGAGAAGGAATTCCAGGACAACCAGGCCACCGAGGACGGCATCACGCCGCAGCCAAAGGACTTCACCGACGTCTCGCCGGAATCGATCGGGGTGCGGGTGAAGCTCGATGCGGCGGCCGAATTCCTCAAGAGCCTGAAGGGCGAGGCCGCCGAGATCGGCACCTCCAGCCTCGCGGTGACCTGCGATGCGATGCGCTCCGGCGAGCAGACCATCAACCTCACCGTCGATCCCGAGCACGCCAGCGCGCTGCTTGCCAAGGCGAAATCAGCGCCCGGCGTGACGGCGGCCGGCTGGACCAGCGGCGTGGTCGAGATGGACCGCACCATCCGCTTCGCCGCCGCGGACTGGACCAGCGGCGACAAGATCAACAAGGACAAGCTCGCAACCGCGATCGCGGGCGTGCTGGCGAAGACGCTTTCGGCAAAGCCCGCCTCGGCGACTTGGAACGCGAACACCGGCAAGCTCAAGCTGGTGCTGAAGCGGCCGAGCGCGATCTACCCTGCGCTCGGCCTCACCCAGAATTACGAGGTCACCGCCCTCGTCGCGCCCGACAAGCCCGGCAGCTCCGACAAACTGATGCTGTGGGTCTCGAGCCCCACCGTCTCGACGTCGGATGACAGCGCCGGCGCCAAGCTCAATCTCTCCGACGATTCCAGCAGCGACGAGGAAGGCAGCGAGGCCAAGGACGACAACGGCGCGATCGACGCGCTGGTCAAGGAGCTCAAAGGCCAGCGCTGGGACGCCGACAAGTCGGTGTGGCGCTGAAGCCGGCGCTCTCCTGATTCAGGCTGTCCTGCGCTTCAACGGCACGACGTTGTCGCGCGCCATCTCGGGAGCTGCGTCCGGGCCGGATTGAAGCATCCCGTCGTTTCTGGCGAACAATTCGGAACGAGGCTCGACCGCAGCGCGATCGAGCAGCGCCCGCAGCTCGAGGCGAAGTCCGTCGCCGCGCAGCGCGGCGATCGCATCGAAGTTGCGCACGATGTTTTCTCCTGTGTGTTGACGCAAACGATTTCGTGCTGATGTTGCGCGAACCACCCGCTTCCCGTTTGCGCGATGACGTTCGAGAAGCGGCGCTAAGCGCCATATCGACAAAGCGGAATCTCGCCTGAGCACCGGCAGCACGCCCGATCCGGAATCGGGTGGCACGACACCCGCCTCAAAATGCCTAATGCGTGCATCGACACAGCGCCGGTCGCGATACCGGCAACATGCAAATGGAGACGATCCGATGTCAGAGGAAAACAAGAGCGTCGTAGGCCGGTGGTTCGAGGGTTTTTGGGGAAACCCATGGAATCCGCGCATCATCGATGAGCTCGCGACACCGGACATTGTCGTGCACTACCCGATGCACGAAGCGAAGATGGGCCGCGCTGCGGTCACGCAATTCATCACCGAGTTTCGTGAAGCGTTTCCGGATCTCAAGTTCTGGGGCGTCGGCGATCTCGTCGCGGAAGGTGATCTCGTCGTCGGCCGCTGGGAAGGTGGCGGCACGCACACTGGGCCTGCCTTCAGCGACTTCCGCCTCGGCTCGCTACCTGCGGCCTCCGGCCGCAAGATGACGTTCGCCGGCACGACCGTGCTGCGCGTGCGGGACGGACGGATCGCCGAGGAGCTCGGACAGGAGGATGCGCTCACCGCCATGCTGCAGCTCGGCCTCATTCGCTTGCCTGAACAGAGTGGCTACGCCGGGTGAACCGGCGCTTCATCGACGATCGCATCGCAGCTACCCGAACGCACTTTCCGTGCGTTCGGGTTAGACCAATCGATCGGCTCGGTGAAATCGAAGCGCTCTAATCCGCAGGCTCGCTGGACGTGTTCCAATGTTACCGCGCCGGCATCGCATCGCCTGATGCAGTGCCGGCGCAGTCTCTCCGCAGCGGCTCTTCATCAAGCCGGAAAGATCAGGCACGTCGTCGTGCCATGCGCGAGCAGCCGCCCTTTCTCGTCGGTGACCCTGCCTTCCGCGGTCCCGATGCGGCGACCGCAATTGAGCACCTGGCCTTCGGCCCGGATCGGGCCGGTGTCGGGCGTGATCGGCCGCACCAGCGAGATCTTGAATTCGAGCGTGGTCTGGCTGGTTCCGGCATCGAGCGTCGACTGCACCGCAAGCCCCATGCAGCTGTCGAGCAGCGTGGCGGTGAGCCCGCCATGCACGGTGCCTGCCGGATTGAGATGCGCATCCGTCGGCAGCAGCGTGACGACGACGCGGCCATGCTCGGCTTCAGTGACGTCATAGCCGAGGGTCCGCGCGATGGTGTTGAGCGGCAAGGCGCCCGAGGCGAGCCCTTGCACGAATTCGAGGCCGCTCATCCTGAGTTTCTGTTCGGCACTGACGGTGCCGTAGCTCTTGGGCATTGCTGATCTCCATTATTGCATCGTGATGTTTGGCAGCCGATTCCGTCGCAGCGAGACGGGCGAACGGCCATAGAGTTTTGCGAATGCGGCGTTCATGCGCCTTGCGCTGGAGAAGCCGGCTTGCTGCGCCACCAAGGAGAGCGGAATATCGCTCTCGTCGATCAGGCGCTTGGCGCGCTGCACGCGCAGCGAGAGCGCGACCTGCAGCGGCGAGGCATCGAGATGTTCGGCGAACAGCCGCGACAGATGCCGCGCCCCGATGCCGAGCCGATCGGCCAGCGCAGCGACATTGCCGCGGTCGAGTGCGCCCGCTTCGATCAGCGCCAGCGCGCGCTCGACCGTGGTCCTGGTGCCCTTCCATGCCGGGCAGAACGGCGCCGCCTCGGGACGGCAGCGCAGGCAGGGCCGGAAGCCGGCGCGCTCGGCCGACGCGGCGCTGCCGTAGAACCGCACATTGCGGGCGAGCGGCGTGCGCGCCCGGCACACCGGACGGCAATACACGCCCGTCGTCCTGACCGCGACGAACACGATGCCGTCCCAGGCCGGATCGCGGCGCTGGAAGGCTGCATATTGGGCGGCGAAATCGAGCATGCCATCGCTATAGCGACGCCTAAGCGCCGCGACGACCCGCTTTGCGGTGACGGCGTCCGGAAACGACCGCTTGGAGCTAAAGACGCTTGGTCATGAACAGGCTGAGCGGATCGGGTGCGTAGCCGCCGAACGGCGGGCACTCCTGATAGCCTGCGGCGCGATAGAGCACGATCGCCTCCGGCTGCCGGATTCCGGTCTCCAGGCTGACGCGCGCGATCCGCCGGTCGCGCGCGGCGTCCTCCAGCGCGTCGAGCAGCCGGCGGCCGAGCCCGTCTCCGCGCGCGTCGGCGCGCACGAACATCCGCTTCATCTCGGCATGACCGGGCGCGATAAGGCGGAAGGCGATCGACCCGAGCACCTCGCCATGGCGCCGCGCGACGAGGAAGACCGTATCCGGGGCGGCCAGCGTCTCGACGGGGGCGAGGTGATTGCTATCAGGCGGATACAGCGCCTGCATGTGGGCGTCCGACAGATCGATCAGCTGCCGCACGTCGGGCTGCCGCGGGTCTTCGGGGGCGATGCTGATGTCAGGCGTGTGCATCTCCGGCCAATGCAGGGTCGTCGTCGCGATTGTCGGCCGCCCTCGCCGTCCCGTCAATTTACGGAGCCCTGCGACCAAAAGACTTCGTGCTGCCGCAGTTCGGTCACCGAAAATTAAGGCTCGATTTAGTTTCGAGGATCATCCTTTGCGTCACCGAACACGGGTCACGCCATGCAAGACCGCGAGCCGATCAGTCCTGGGAGCATCTGGCCAACGGATGTGACGGAGGGTCATTCGCCGGCGCAGACGGCGGACCTCTGGGACGTCTCAGGCGAAAACCACGACGCCGCCCTGCTGCTGCGGGAGCCGTTCGCCGACCGCATCGGCACCGCGCTGCTGGCAGCCACCGCACTGGCCGCAAGCTTCGTGCTGGGATGGACCGGCGGCGCCAACTGGCACGATTTTGCGACTCCCGCCCCGGTCCCGGTGGCCCAGAAGGAAGCGCCTGTCCCGCATGTTGCCGAGACGCGGCCGAGCCCAAGAAGCGAATCGAGGGGCGAGCGCCGGACCGCGTCCAACGCCGACCCCGTTGTCACCGGCAGCATTCCGAAGAACACCCCTGCCAGCCCGCGCCCGCTCGCACTGGGCGCCGCGCCCACCACCCTGAACGCGCAGGCCGCGGCGCTCGGAACGAAGCCGCCCGTCGCAGCGGCGGCTGAGACCCGGCCGAGCACCATTCCCGGATGGTCGGTGGTCGAAGTCCGCGACGGCACCGCCGTGCTCGAGGGGCCGGAGGGCGTCAAGATGGCCGCACGCGGCGACGTCGTCCCAGGCCTCGGCCGGGTCGATTCCATCGTGCGCTGGGGCAATCGCTGGATCGTTGCCACCGCAAGCGGATTGGTCGCAACGCCCTGAGCCCGCGTTCGACGCAGCAGCGCGATGAGTTCGTCACTTTTTGCTTGGGCATGATCTTTTCGGAAAACCGCTTCGCACTTTTCCGGATCATGCCCTAGTTGCTGTTGATCACGAAACGCAGCGACTTGCTTCCGATGAACGTGACCTGATCACCCTGCCGCCGCCAGCTCGTCGTGTCGCCGAGCGCGGTGAGCAAATCCTTGTCGGCCTGCGCCCGGTCCGGCGTGCAGTTGCGGTTCTCCATCGTGCCGGGAACGAACACGATGGTGTTGCCGGCAACCGAGAACTGGCCCTTGCCGCCGTCGCACCACAGCTCGAGGATCACCTCGCCATTGTCGCCGACCTCGATCGAGGGAATCCGCTTGGAGCCCGGCATGCGCGCGGCATCGAGCGTCATCACGAAGCCGAACGGGAATTCTTCCTGGGCCTGCACTGGCCCCGCGCTAAGCGCCGCTGCAACGACCACCAACGCGGCCATGCCGCCGTTCAGAATCCGCTTCATCGAGATCATGCCATTCCCAGGAATTGCGACGCCGCCCTTGTATGGGACGAGGCTGCGATTGGCCAGAATGGCGGCGCGAGAAAAAGCGCTTGAAAAGCAAAATCCCCGCGGGCTCGCACCCGCGGGGATCTTCGTTTGGGCGACGCCTCGCCTCTTTATTTCAGAACCATCGCCGTGAACGGGTAGACATAGGCCTGCAGGGTCACGAACAGACCGACCAGGCACGCCAGCACGATCGAGTGCAGGAACACGTAGCGCAGGATCGAACCCTCGTGGCCGTACCAGTTGGTCGCGGTGGAGGCGACCACGATCGATTGCGCGTCGATCATCTTGCCCATCACGCCGCCCGAGGAGTTCGCGGCCGCCATCAGGATCGGCGGCAGGCCGAGCTGCTCGGAGGTGATCTTCTGCAGATTGCCGAACAGGATGTTGGACGAGGTGTCCGATCCGGTCAGCGCCACGCCGAGCCAGCCAAGCAGCGTGCCGAAGAACGGGTAGAGCACGCCGGTCGCGGCGAAGGCGAGGCCGAGGGTGGCGTCGACGCCGGAGAGCCGGGTCAGCGTGCCGATCGCCAGCATCGCCGAGATCGTGATCAGCGAGATCGCGCACAGACGGATGGTGCGGCCATATTCGGCGATCAGCTTGAGCGGCGAGAAGCCCATCAGGAGACCCGAGATGATCGCGGCGATCAGCAATCCGGTGCCGGTGAACGACAAATAGGTGAAGCCGAACACCGCTGCTTCCGGCGTCGGCTTGGCCACCACCGGCGGCACCTTGAAGATCAGCTTGTCGAGGTCGGGCACCGGATAGTTCCAGACGAAGTTGGCATTCGCCCAGGCCTTGAAGGCGCCGTTGCCCCAGATCAGCATCAGGATGCAGACGATGATCCATGGCAGCAGCGCGCTCCACAATTCGCCCTGGGTCAGCGGCGTCTTGTCGAGCGGCTTGGCGGCCGCCATCGTCGCCGCCGATTCATCGCGGCCGCGCAGCGCGGGCGACAGCCAGAGCTGACGCGGCTGCCAGACCTTGAGGAACAGGATCAGCGCGCCCATCGAGATCAGCGAGGCGCCGATATCGACGATCCAGGGATTGATGTAGTTCGAGATCACGAATTGCGGGACCGCAAACGACACGCCGGTGACCAGGATCGCTGGCCACACTTCCTTCATGCCGCGCCAGCCCGCGAATGCCCATACCACCCAGAACGGCACGATCAGCGAGAACAGCGGCAGCTGCCGGCCGACCATGGCGCCGAGGAGGTAGGGATCGAGCCCGGTGACCGAGGCAAGGCCCTGGATCGGCGTGCCCAGCGCGCCGAAGGCGACCGGGGCGGTGTTGGCGATCAGCGACAGGCCGGAGGCTGCGAGCGGCGAGAAGCCGAGCCCGATCAGCACCGCACCGGTGATGGCGACCGGCGTGCCGAAGCCCGAGGCGCCCTCGAAGAAGGCGCCGAACGAGAACGCGATCAGGAGCAACTGCAGGCGGCGATCCTCGGTGACGCCGCCGACCGCGCGCTTGAGCAGCTCGAACTTCCCGCACCTCACCGTGACCTGGTAGAGGAAGATGACGTTGAGCACGATCCAGCCGATCGGAAAGAACCCGGTGACGATGCCGAGGATCGATGCGCGGATCGACATGCCGGCCGGCATCGTGAAGACGAAGATCGTGATCAGGTTGGTCACGATCACGGCGACGATGGCGGCGATATGTGCCTTCACCTTGCCGCTGGCGATCAGCACCAGCAGCGTGACCACGGGAATGGCGGCCGCCAGCGTCGACAGCCCCGCATTGCCCAGCGGATTGTAGATTTGATTCCAAGTGCTCATCTCGGGGTCCTTCCCACATTCTTATGCAGCGCCCCGGCCTCGGTGCAGGCAGGCGCGCTGGTGCGATTGCGGGAGTCCGTCGGAAGAATTGCAGCCCCGGCTCGCGAATGAACGATCGGTAAGGATCGCTCACATCCTCGCGAAAAATCGAAGGTCCCCCGCCCCTCGCCGTTGTCGTCATGCTAGGGTTGACTCGATCGCCGGGACAAGCCAACGCTTGCATGCCAGACCTACGACTTTAGTCGAGGTGCACTGCGATTGTCCCGATTCTTCAGGCCGTTGCGGCCGCTTCCCCGGAGACGATAATCTGTGAACAACATTCGCTCGACGCTCGCGACGGTGTGGCGCATCGCCTCGCCCTATTTCAACTCCGACGACAAATGGGCAGGCCGCGGGCTGTTGGCCGCGGTGGTGATACTCGAGCTCGCCGCCGTCTTTCTGACCGTGTTGTTCAACCGCTGGAACAATGTCTTCTACAACGCGCTGCAGGAGCGCGATCAAGCGGTCTTCACCTATCAGATCGGCTATTTCTGCGTGCTCGCAGCTTTCTGGATCGGCCTGAAAGTCTACCAGCTCTATCTCAATCAATGGCTGCAGATCCGCTGGCGGCGCTGGATGACCACGCGTTATCTCGGCGGCTGGCTGCAGGATGCCAACCACTACCGCATGCAGTTGCTCGGCGACGCCGCTGATAACCCGGACCAGCGTATCGCCGACGACACCCAGCGCTTCGTCGAACAGACCCTGACGCTCGGGATCGGATTGCTGAGCGCCGTCGTGACGCTTGCCTCCTTCGTCTTCATCCTGTGGGGCCTTTCCAATCAGGCGCCGCTGCATCTGTTCGGCCAGGACCTCGCGATTCCCGGCTATCTGGTGCTGGGCGCGCTGGTGTACGCGATCCTCGGAACGCTCTTGACCCACCTGATCGGCAGGCCGCTGGTCGACCTCAACTTCCGGCAGCAACGGTTCGAGGCCGATTTTCGCTTCAACCTGGTGCGGACCCGCGAGAACGCCGAGCAGATTGCACTGCTCCACGGCGAACCGGCCGAGCGCACGCGATTGCTCGATCGCTTCGGCTTCGTGGTCGGGAACTGGCTCGACATCATGCAACGAACCAAGAAGCTGACCGCGTTCACCGCGACCTATTCGCAGGCCGCCGTGATCTTCCCCTACGTGCTGATCGCACCGGCCTATTTCGCCAACAAGATCCAGCTCGGTGGCATGATGCAGACCGCGTCCGCCTTCAGCAGCGTGCAGGATTCACTGTCGTTCTTCATCTCGGCCTACCGGACGCTGGCTGAATGGCAATCGGTGGTCGCGCGTCTCGATGGCTTCGAGAACTCGATCCGCGGTGGCGATGCGCTCGCGCAGAGGCAGGACATCATCCACGTCAAGCCCACAGCCGGCGACACGATCGATCTCGACGATCTCCTGGTCACGCTGCCCGACGGCAAGCCGCTACTCGCCGCGGACGGCTTCAGCCTTCGCGACAATGAGCGCACCCTTGTCACCGGTCCCTCGGGCGCCGGCAAGTCCACGCTGTTCCGCGCGATGGCCGGCATCTGGCCGTTCGGCCGCGGCGCAGTCCAGGTCCCCGCCAACGCCAGCCTGATGATGCTGCCGCAACGTCCCTATCTGCCGATCGGCTCGCTGCATGACGCGGTGGTCTATCCGGGCCAGGCTGCGAGCTACGATGCGGCTCGGGTCCGCGAGGTCCTCGCTGCTGTCGGACTGCCGCAGCTCGCGACGCGGCTCGAGGAAGAAGCGCACTGGAACCGGATGCTGTCGCTCGGCGAGCAGCAGCGGCTCGGCATCGCCCGCGCGTTGTTGCATGCGCCGCAATTCCTGTTCCTGGACGAGGCGACGGCCTCGCTCGACGAGCCGTCGGAAGCCGCGCTCTACAGGCTGATCGCCGAGAAGCTGCCCGACACCACGGTGGTCTCGATCGGCCACCGCGCGACGCTCGACGCCTTCCACCAGCGCAACGTGTCGCTGATCCGCGACGGCGACCGCTTCACCTTGCGTGACAAGGTCGAGGCCGCCGCGTCGTAGGCGAGCGAATCAAGCTGCGGGCACTCGGCTCCCTCTTCCCGCAAGCGGGAGAGATGAGCCAGTCCGCCGCTCCAGCCTCGTCATCACCGAGTCCGCAAAACAAAAGGGGGCGGCAGATTGCTCTGCCGCCCCCGCGATCCTCGGAAGAGGAAATTACTTCAGGTTGGACATCGCGGTCAGGTCGACCGAGAGCTTGGCGATACCAGCCGCGCCGCACCAGTTGGAGCCCGTGCCGCCCGGATTGATCGGGGTGACGTTGGTGGTTCCGCCCGCGGTGAAATCGCTGGTGAAGGCGCTGCAATTGCCCTTCGACAGGTCGGTGTCGGAGTAGCGCAGATCGAGCGTGAACACCTTGTAGGTGAAGCCGATGCCGATGTTCCAGGTGTTGTAGTCGGCATACTTGATGCCGTTCGGGAACGCCGGAACGCCGTAGAAGCTGTCCGAGGTGCCGAGCCACTGCCGGCCGAACTCACCCGACACATACATGCCGACGCCGCTGGTGCCGAACACGGTGCTCGGCGCGGTGTACTTGCCGATGATCGAGGAGTAGTTGCCCCAGGCGCCGGTGTTGAGGAAGTTCGGCGAGTAGTACTCGTTGATGGTGAACGCCCAGTTGTCGTTGATGGTCCAGGTCGCCTTGCCGTAGACTTCGAAGAACGAGACGTCCTTCTTCATCACGTTGCCGTTCAGCAGGGCGTTGGCTGCGCACTCCGGGCTGAGCAGCTTGCCGGCGGTGTCGGTCGGTGCGCCGAAGTAGCAGGTTCCACCCGGATACAGGTAACCCCAGACACCGATGTCGAAGGCGAAGGCGCCGAAGGTCGGGCGGATACCGCCGTAGACGTCGACTTCGGCCGCAGCGCGGTTGGCGAAGGAGATGCTTTCGGTCGAGGTGCCGATGTAGAGCTGCAGGTCCTTGTTGACGTTGTAGCGCGGCTCGAAATAGGCGGTGACCGACGGATTGTGGTTGGACTGGGTGACGCCGCGGAAGATGTAGTCGCTCATGATGCCGGCGCCGAAGGCGACGTCCCAGGGATCGAAGGGAGCCGGCGGCGGCGCCTTGACGGCCTTCACCGCCATGTCAGCTGCCATTGCCGAGCTCGAAATCATTGCTAGCGCCGTTGCTAACAAAGCCAGTTTCTTCATGACGATCCCCATCTACTTTTCAAGACAGCCCAGCTCCGGTGGCCCCCAGGGCGCGCGATAACGGACTGCAACTCAATCGCGTGGGATCAATCTGAGGCCGGTGCACGGTACCGTGAAGGCGAAAAGACATGCATCTGCCGACTTTTTAGGCGTTCTGGCCTCCTCGCCACACGTTGGTTGGCGGGTGTTGCATTTGCACCACAAGACTCAAGGCTCCCGCCCCGGTTTGAGCGGCACGCAAAATCGGATTCGAGCAACAGTTCGACATGCTGCGGTCGGTATCGACGCGAATCGCGCCCCCGCAAAACTACGGACGGCCGATACGGAAAAAGCCGCAGCGGCGTCCGCTGCGGCTTCGATCAGGTGAACCGGTGCAGGTTCGGCTAGTGGTGCTCGCTGTCGGTGCCCCAGCTCGGCGCCGGCTCGTGGCTCGGCGTGGCCCAGCTCGCGGCCGGTTGCGGCGCGGGTTCGGGCGCCGGGGACGCTGCAACCGGGGCAGCCGGCTTCGGCGCGGCGGCCTTCTTCGGAGCGCTCTTCTTGGCGGCCTTCTTCGCAGCCGGCTTCGCGGGCGCGGCCTTCTTCGGAGCAGCCTTCTTCGCAGCTTTCTTAGCTGTCTTCTTGGCGCTCTTCTTGGCTGACTTCTTCGCCGATTTCTTCGCAGACTTCTTCGCAGTCTTCTTGGCCGACTTCTTCGCGGACTTCTTCTTCGCCGCTACCGCCTTCTTGGCCTTTTTGGCCTTCTTGCTTTTCTTCGCCTTCTTCGACTTCGCCATCGTGGTCCTCCTGTTGCCGCTGATTTGAGTCCACCGCGTATTGAAGTGATCGCTTGCCGGTCAGCAGTTGCACCTCGAGGAGAGGCACCTTCCACTTCGCTTGTCGGGCATGATGGCCGCGCGATCGCTTCGCGTCTGTGGCAGGGAAGCGCCGGTCCTTCAGTTTGCGTCAGGGCAAGGCTGGGGTCCGGATCATGCTCGAATGGCAGTCGATCAATTCAATCCTGGCCGGGGACCTCCTGTCGCCCAATCGAGAAGCTCAATCGTGTGCACCACAGGAACTGACGTACCGCCGGCAATCTGAACCATGCAACCAATATTGCCCGCAGCGATCATGTCCGGTTTGACAAGCGCAATATTGGCGACCTTGCGATCGCGCAATCTGCTCGCAATGTCGGGCTGGAGAATGTTGTAGGTCCCCGCCGAACCGCAACACAAATGGCTCTCAGGCACATCTTTCACCACGAATCCATTCTTGGAAAGCAATTCTTTCGGAAGTTGAGTGATTTTCTGTCCATGCTGCAACGAACAAGCCGAGTGATAGGCGACGGTGATGTCGCCTTTCTGCGTTGAAGGCGCGAGCTCGAGGCCAGCGAGATACTCGGTGATATCCTTTGCCAGCGCCGAGATTCGCTCGGCCGGCTCGGCGAATGTTTTGTCCTCGCGCAGCAGGTAGCCGTAGTCCTTGACGACTGTCCCACAGCCCGAGGTCGTCACCAGAATGGCGTCGAGCCCGTTCTGGTCCGCTTCCCTTTGCCACACCGTGACGTTGGCCCGCGCGCGCGCCAGCGCGTCAGCGTCCTGTCCCATGTGATGGGTCAACGCGCCGCAGCATTGCTCGTCCTTGACCAGCACCACCTCGACGCCGTGCCGGGTCAGTACGTTGATCGCAGCCTGATTGATGCGTGGCGCCAGCACCTGCTGGGCGCAGCCCTGCAGCAGCGCGACCCGCCCACGCCGACGGCCGGTCGCCGCAAACACGGTTCCCGCAGCCGGACCCGGCGGCGGCAGGCTGCGCGGCGCGAGCGCCAGCATAGCCTTGATCCGCCGCAGCAGACCCGGGCTCGCCGCGCCAACCGAAGGCGTTGGCAGCAGCGCTGTGAACGGACGGGCGAGCCCGGCCAGGATCATGCTGATCCGGAACAGGCCCGGCCGCGGCAGCACGAAGGCGAGTACCGACCGCAGCAGCCGCTCGGTCAGCGGCCGCTCGTAATCCCGCTCGATCCTGACCCGGGCCTGGTCGACGAGGTGCATGTAGTTCACGCCCGAGGGACAGGTGGTCATGCAGGCGAGGCACGACAGGCAGCGGTCGATATGCTTGACCACGTCCGCCGTCGGCGGCTTGTCCTTCTCCAGCATCTCCTTGATCAGGTAGATGCGGCCGCGCGGGCTATCGAGCTCGTCGCCGAGCAGCACATAGGTCGGACAGGTCGCGGTGCAGAAGCCGCAATGCACGCAGGCGCGCAGGATCTTGTCGGCTTCCTTGATGTCGGGATCGGCGAGCTGCGCCAGGGTAAACTCGGTCTTCATGCCCCCCCGCCTCGAATCATCCGGCCGCGGTTGAGGACCGATCTCGGATCGAAACTCGCCCGGACCCGCTCGCCGAGTGCGGCAAGCCCGGCCGGCTGCGGCTGGAACACGTCGACCGCACGGCGCACATCCTCGACGGCGCGGATCAGGGTCGCGTGCCCGGCGACCGCCTCGACCTGGCCGCGGACCAGCGCGGCCTGCGCGTCGCCATTGGGCGGCACCGCGGCCCAGATCAACCCGCCGCCCCAATCGTAGATCACATCACCGCCGGTGGCGCGCGACAGCGCCTGGCCCAGCGCGCCGCCTGAAGCCGGCGGGCAAACGATGCGCCACACCGGCCAGGCCCCGAGCGCGCCGTTCGCCGCGAACGGCAGCACGTCGCGCAGCGCGCTCCAGATCGCAGCTGAGGCGTCGTCAGCGAGGCTGTCGACCGTTCCATAGGACGACAGTGTCTGGCTCAGCGAGGCCGCCCGGTGCGCCGCCGACGCCGAAATGCCCTCAAGCCGCACCAGCGTGACCGGCTGGCCGGAGGCTGCCAGGCCGGCGAGCGCGCCGGTCCCCGACCGCAGCGCCGAACCGGGCAGGTGCGCGGCGCCCGATACGTCGAAGGGCGAACCCAGCGCTGCCGTCATCGCCTTGTTGGCGGTGACGTCGTCGAGCCCGCGTAGCACCAGCGTCCGCTCGGCTTCCGGCTTCGGCATGACCTTGAGTGTCACTTCGGTCATGACCGCCAGCGTGCCCCAGGAACCGGTGAGCAGCTTGCAGAGATCGTAGCCGGTGACGTTCTTCACCACCCGCCCGCCGGTCTTGAAACTGTCGCCGAATCCGGACACCGCGTGCGCCCCGAGCAGGTGATCCCGGGCGCCGCCGGCCTTGATACGGCGCGGACCGGCAAGGCCGGCGCCGATCATGCCGCCGATCGTGCCGGCTCCCGCGCTGCCGAGCAGCACGGACATGTCCATCGGCTCGAAGGCGAATTGCTGGTTCTTGGCGTCGATCAGGGATTGCACGTCGGCGAGCGGCGCGCCGGCCTGCACGGTGATGATCAGCTCGTTCGGCTCATAGGAGCTGACCGCGTTCAGCACCGAGACGTCGAGCACCGCATTGGTCGCCATCGGATGGCCGACGGCGCGTTTCGATCCATGACCAATGACCTCAAGCGGCTGCTCGCTGGCGACAGCGGCGCGCACCACCTCTTCGACGTCCTGGACGTCTCTGACTTTCAGCGTTTCCACCCGCTAGGCGGTAACGAAATTCGGCGCCGAAATCAAATGCGACGAACCCCACCGTCGCAATGCCGACGGAATGGCCCGGGAGCGGGGCTTGCCGCCCGACAATGGTGGGAACGGCGGTCGGGCCACCCTGCTCGAGGTTTTGGCCACATCGCGCCTCCTGCGCTGGCGGAGACGTAACACTTCGACCGACGTCGAACCATTTTCACGACATCGACATTTCGACCGTCACCTAACCGAGTGCGCAACGCGATCCCCTATCCGTCGCATTGCGGTTCGGCCGGCAAGACGGTTGGCGCACTTCATCTGGAGGCGATCATGAAACGTTCGGACGTCACGACCACGACGATGATGCTCACCCGACGATCGGCCATCGGCTCGCTCGCCGCGATCATGACGATCGCCGGCGTCTCGCCATGGACCGGATCGCAAGCGCGATCGGAGCAAAGCAACGGAGGAATGCAAATGAAGCACTATGCTATGAGCACGAGAACCATCAGCGATGCGATCAACACATCAGGCCTGCTGGTGGTGGCGCAATGGGAAGCCAAGGAAGGCCAGGCGGACAAGGTCGCGGCAATCCTCGACGGCTTCCTGCCCGAGGCGCAGAAGGACCCCGGCACCAAGCTGTTCCTGATCGGCCGCGGCAAGGACAATCCGGCGCAATTCCTGTTCTACGAATTGTTCCAGGACGAAGCGGCGTTCAAGGCGCATGCGGAGAGCGCCTACTTCAAGACCTACATCGCGGAGCAGGCGCTGCCGCTGCTCGCCAAGCGCGAACGGACGCAATACGTGCTGCTGTAAGACGGTGCCGCGGGAGGGCTTGCGATGCAGGTCCTCCCCCTCCGATGCAATATCAGACCGACGCGCGGCTGCCGTCGAGCGTCGCACCCAACTCGATCCGCTCGGGCGATTTGCGCCAGAAGGCTGCGATCGAAATCCGGGAGAGCACCGCCGCCTCGATCTGTTCGACCTGCGCCCTGAGCCGAAGCGCATGCTTCTCGACGAGATGCCAGGACACGAACGCGACGCCGAAGGCAATCGGCAGGCTGATCAGGATGTTCAGATACCAATGCTGAACCGGGGGGCCCAACGCCGCAACGCACTGCTGGACGACCACTCCGTAGAGATACATCCCGTACGAGTAGTCGCCGGATGACACGATCCAGCTTCGCGGCTGGTTCATGAGCCCCAGATAGCTCGCGACATACGCGGCGGGCCCAACAATAAACGCATCGGTGTATCCAGTGGCCATCCCGGCCGCGCAAAGCATCAGCGCGAGCAGGAACGCGGTACGGTTGAACGGGACCTTGTCGCGCCAGAGATAGAAGCCGACACCTGCAAGGAAGCAGAACACGAGCAGCGGCGGACGAAGGTGAAGAAATTGTAGGTCCGAATGGTAGATATCGTGCCAGGCGAAACCGATCTGGGCGAACACCAGAAACGCCAGATACAGCACCCTGTTGAAGCAGATCGTGGTCACGGCAAGCAGCGCCAGGATCACGTAGCACCACAGCTCATATAGGACCGTCCAAAGCTGCGCATTCACCGCAAAAGGTACCGGATTGTGGAGAAACACGCCCGGAAGCTCATAGTGGATGTCGCCGACGATATTGTGGAAATAGGCGTAAAATTTCGGGTCCGCGAAATACTGCGCGAGGGGAAGCGCAGTGAAGATCGGGCCGATGATGATGGCCGAGAGTGTCGTCTCGACCGCAAGCGCGGGCACAATGCGAAGCACGCGCAGGCCGAGAAATGAAATCAGGCTCTTGCACCTCAGCAAACTCGCCGTCACCAGAAACCCGCTCAAGGCGAAGAAGAGCGCAAGGACCATTGCGCACCCGATGCGGATGTGGCCCAAGACCTCCATCGCCCGGTCGATCCCAAAGACGACGTTCACACTGTGCAGGCAGATGATGGTGGCCGCCAGCGCGAGCCGCAGATAGTCGAAGCCTGTGGGCCGATGGCGCGAAAGAGCCAACTGATCGGCCAGGCTGAACATAGGTTGCATTGCGCTTCCGAGACAACTACATCATCAGAAACTATCCAGCAACAAACTAACAAGATATGAACGCATAGCGTGTATGTCGGAACGGACGCAATCTAGGCGTCGCGTCTCCGAATTCGCAGCAAGCAATGGTTAAGGGTTATCGGCCGGAAAGGACGATCGGTCGAGCCGGATTGATCGGCCCCGGCTGGACGACAGCCTCTCGTTCGGCCTGCTCGGCCTGGCGCCCGAATCCGAGGATCGAAATCCTGGAGAGCATCGCTGCTTCCAACCGTTCGACGGCATCTCTGAGCCGCAGCGCATGTTTCTCGACGAGATGCCAGGACGCGACGGCGACGCCGAAGGCAAGCGGCAGGCTGATCAGGATGTTCAGATACCAGTGCTGAACCGGCGGGCCGATCGCGGCAACGCACTGCTGGATGACGAACCCATAGAGATAGAGCCCGTAGGAGTAATCGCCTGACGACACGATCCAGCTCCGTCGCGGGTTCATCAGGCCGAGATAGCACGCGACATAGGCGGCCGGCACCGGAGCCAGCGCGTCGCCGCGTCCCGTGGCCATGCCGGCGGCGCACAGCAACAGCGCAACCAGGCACGCCGTGCGGTTGAACGGCACCTTGTCGCGCCACAGGTAGAAGCCGACACCGGCAAGGAAGCAGAACACCAGAAGATGCGGGCGAAGCTGGATCGGCACCTCTTCCCAGCGGTAGATGTCGTAGCTGGCCAGCCCGACCTGAACGATCACCAGGAACACAAGGTACGCCACCCTGTTGAAGCAGATCGTGGTCACCGCGAGCAGCGCCAGGATGACGTAGCACCACAATTCGTACGGCACCGTCCACAGCTGGGCATTCACCACGTCCGGCAGCGGATTGTGCTGGAAGACGCCCGGCAGCTCGTAATGGATGTCGCCGACCATGTTGAGAAAATAGGCGTGGAATGTCGGGTCGGCGACATACTGCGCCAACGGCAGTTCGGTGAACACCGAGCCGATGATGACGGCCGACAGCGTCGTCTCGACCGCGAGCGCGGGCCCGATCCGAAGCACGCGCAGGCCGAGGAAGGAGATCAGACTCTTGCACCGCTGCAGGCTCGCCGTCACCAGGAAGCCGCTGAGCGCAAAGAACAGCGCGAGGATCATCGCGATGCCGATGCGGAACGAGCCCAATATTTCCAGCGCCCGGCCAAGCCCGAGCGTCACGTTCAGGCCGTGCAGGCAGATGATCGATACCGCCAGCGCAATCCGCATGTAGTCGAAACCTGCGGGCCGATTCCGCGAAACCGCCAGCTGATCGGCCAGGCTGGGCATCGATGTGGTCCCGAAGACATGCATCTTGGGAAAATACCGAGGAACAGTTGAAGGTCGTGTAAACGGTGGCCGCCCGCAATTGCAGCTACGCGCAACGGCAGCCGTGACGACCTGCCACAGCCATCGCGGCAAGCATCGGTTAAGGTTATCGGCTGGCTAGCGCGATCGATCGAAATGTATCGATCGCCCTAAAACCGCGGGATATCCGGGAAAGCCAGCTTGCCGGCATGGACATGGACGCGGCCGAGCTCGGCGCAGCGGTGCAGGGTGGGAAACACCTTGCCGGGGTTGAGCAGGCCCTGGGCATCGAAGGCGCATTTCAGCCGCTGCTGCTGGTTGAGGTCGATCTCGGTGAACATTTCCGGCATCAGGTCGCGCTTCTCGATGCCGACGCCATGCTCGCCGGTGAGCACGCCGCCGAGCTCGACGCAGCAACGCAGGATATCGGCACCGAACGCCTCCGCCTTCTCGATCTCGCCCGGCTTGTTGGCGTCGTAGAGGATCAACGGGTGCAGATTGCCGTCGCCGGCGTGGAACACGTTGGCGACGCCGAGGCCATATTTCTCCGAGAGTTCGCGGATCCGTGCCAACGCCTTCGGCAACGCGCCGCGCGGGATGGTGCCGTCCATGCAGAGATAGTCCGGCGAGATCCGCCCGACCGCGGGGAATGCCGCCTTGCGGCCGGCCCAGAACAGATTGCGCTCGGCCTCCGAGGTCGAGATCTGGCAGGAGGTCGAGCCGCAGCCTTGCGCGATCGCCTCGACCCGCTTGATCAGCTCGTCGACCTCGACCTGGGGACCGTCGAGCTCGATGATCAGGAGCGCCTCGACGTCGAGCGGATAGCCGGCATGGACGAAGGCTTCCGCGGCGTGGATCGCCGGCTTATCCATCATCTCCATGCCGCCCGGGATGATGCCGGCGCCGATGATGGCAGCCACGCATTCGCCGGCCGCCTCGACCTCGGCGAAACCGACCATCAGCGCGCGCGCCGTCTCGGGCTTCTGCAAAATGCGCACCGTGATCTCGGTGATGACGCCGAGCAGCCCCTCCGAGCCGGTGATGATCCCCATCAGATCGTAGCCGGCATTCTCGGCCGACTTGCCGCCGATGCGCAGGATCTCGCCACTCATCAGCACGATCTCGCAGCCCAGCACGTTGTTGGTGGTCATGCCGTATTTCAGGCAGTGCACGCCGCCGGAATTCTCCGCGACATTGCCGCCGATCGAACAGGCGATCTGCGACGACGGATCGGGCGCGTAGTAGAAGCCGGCATGGGCGACCGCCTGGCTGATCGCAAGGTTGGTGACGCCGGGCTCGGTGACCACCACGCGGTTGTCGAAGTCAATCTCGCGAATGCGCTTGAACTTGCCGAGCCCGAGCAATACGCCGTCAGCCAGCGGCAGCGCGCCGCCGGACAGCGAGGTGCCGGAGCCGCGCGGCACCACCTTGATGCCCTGCTCCTGGCAATATTTGAGGACCTTTGCGACCTGCTCGGTGGTATCTGGCAGCACCACGACCATCGGCGGCTGCCGGTAGGCGGTCAGGCCGTCGGATTCATAGGCCAGCATTTCGGCGGCACTGTCGATCACGCCCTCGCCCGGGACGATTGCGCGCAAGGCGGCGACGATTTCGGCGCGGCGGGCAAGGACGGCCTGATCGGCCGCCGGCATCATGATGGACATCGGTGTTCCCTCGGCGCGCTCGGCGCTTTGCGGATTTGTTACGACAAATCAAGCACGTCTGCATCCTGTTTCAGCCGCCCTGTTTCAGTCACCCGGCCGAAGGTCGGATTGCCCCGCCCCGCATTGCCGAGTTCTCTCTCGGACAAGCGGACGGCCATGAAACCTGTCAAAGTTTCGTGGCTTGTCCTGTCCAAGCCGGACATGCCACAAACCAAACGCTACCCCCCGGGACGAAACGAAGAGAACCCCATGAACCTAAAGACCTTGAGCGCGCTGGCGGTCGTCACATCGCTGGCCACCGCATCCTCCGCGCTGGCGCAGGATGCCGCCGCCGGCAAGACCTCGTTCAACAAATGCCTCGCCTGCCACGCGATCGGCGAAGGCGCCAAGAACAAGGTCGGCCCCGAGCTCAACGGCCTCGACGGCCGCCATTCCGGCACCGCGCCGGACTACAGTTATTCCGATGCCAACAAGAATTCCGGCATCACCTGGAACAAGGAAACCTTCCTCGAATACATCAAGGATCCGAAGGCCAAGATTCCCGGCACCAAGATGGCATTCGCCGGCATCAAGAACGAGACCGAGGCCAACAATCTGTGGGCCTACGTGTCGTCGTTCGACAAGGACGGCAAGCAGAAGTAATCGGCGGTATCGGACGTCGTCCGCCCTGCACCAAATGCCAGGGCGGACGGGGATGGCTTTCTTCGAATCGCCATCCCCTTCTGGCTGTCTGATTTGAGCATGATCTTTTCGGAAAACCGCTGCGCACTTTTCCGGATCATGCTCTGCTACCGCGATCAGCGCGGCAACAGATTGGTCTTGGCGAGATCGACCACCTCGTCGCCGCGGCCGCTCATCACGGCGCGCAGCACCCACAGGCTGAAGCCCTTCACCTGCTCGAGCGTAATGGTCGGCGGCATCGACAATTCCTGTGTCGCGGTCACGACGTCGAGCACGGCCGGGCCGTCATGCGCGAAGACGTTGCGGATCGCGCCCTCGAGCTCGCCGGGATCTTCCACCCTGACGCCGTGAATGCCCATGGCGCGGGCCATCGCCGCGAAATCGGGATTCTTCAGATCGACGCCGGTCTCGATGAAGCCGGCGGCCTTCATCTCCAGCGCGACGAAGCCGAGTACGCTGTTGTTGAAGATCACGACCTTCACCGGCAGCTTCGCCTGCGTCAGCGTGATCAAATCGCCCATCAGCATCGCAAAGCCGCCGTCGCCGGACATCGACACCACCTGTCGTCCCGGCTGCGCCGCTTGCGCGCCGATCGCATGCGCCATCGCATTGGCCATCGAGCCGTGCACCCAGGAGCCGACCAGTCGGCGGCGGCCATTCATTTTCAGATAACGCGCGGCCCAGATCGTCGGCGTGCCGACGTCGGCGGTGAACACCGCCTCCTCGGTGGCCTGCTCGCTGAGCAGGCGCGCCAGATATTGCGGATGGATCGGCTTTTGCCCGGGCTTGCCACGGGCAAGATCGTCGAGGCCGGCGCGGGCGTCCTTGTAGTGCGCGAGGCTGGCGTCGAGAAACTTGCGCTCGGTCTTGACCGTGAGCTTCGGCAACAGCGCGGCGATGGTCTCGCCGACGTCGCCGACGATGCCGAGATCGAGCTTGCAGCGGCGGCCGAGATTTTCCGGACGGAGATCGACCTGGGCGATGCTGATGCCGGTCGGGAAGAACTGCTTGTAGGGAAAATCGGTGCCTAGTATCAGCAGCACGTCGCAACCGTGCATCGCGGCATAGCCGGAGGAAAAGCCGATAAAGCCGGTCATGCCGACATCGTAGGGATTGTCGTACTCGACATATTCCTTGCCGCCGAGCGCATGCACGATCGGGCTCTTCAGCGTCTCGGCGAGCTCGATCAGGCCGTCATGCGCCCCGGCGCAGCCGCGGCCGCAGAACAACGTGATGCGCTTTGCGCCATTGAGCAGCGCGGCCAGCGCGTGCAATTCAGCCTCGGCCGGGCGCACCACCGGCACAGGCGGCAGCAGGCCGGCGTTCGGCGCGATGTCGCGCTTCGGCGCCGGCCGCATCGCAACGTCGCCCGGCAGCACCAGGACGGCAACGCCGCGCTTGCCGACCGCGGCGCGGATCGCATTCTCCAGCATGTAGGGCAGCTGCGCCGGATCCGACACCAGCTCGCAATAATGGCTGCATTCGCGGAAGAGGTCCTGCGGATGGGTCTCCTGGAAATAGCCGCCGCCGATCTCGGCCGATGGAATCTGTGCCGCGATCGCCAGCACCGGCGTGCGGCTGCGATGCGCGTCGAACAGGCCGTTGATGAGATGGAGATTGCCCGGGCCGCAGGAGCCCGCGCACACCGCAAGGTCGCCCGTGATCTGGGATTCGGCCGCGGCCGCGAGGGCCGCGACCTCCTCATGGCGCACATGCAGCCAGTCGATCGTACCGCGCTTGCGCAGCGCCTCGGTCAAGCCGTTGAGACTGTCGCCGACGACACCGTAGATGCGCTTCACGCCCGCCTGGGCGAGGGTTTCAGCGATGAGGTCGGCGATGTTGTCGATCCGCATGGGGCTTGTCCTTTGGGTGATATCTGTCGAGCCGCGCAGCCGCATGATGTTCGGCAGGCTGCAACCGCGCAAGCCTCACCGGATCACAGATTCGCGGGGACAGTCTTGTCCGCTGTTGCTGCCGGTTGGACCAACCGGTCGGCCATCGCCTCGATCTCGGATGCGACGAGATCGGGCGCCGCGTACTGCACCATGTGGCCGACACCCGGCAGCACGATGAGCTTCGCGTTCGGCGCTGACGCAGCGAGCGGCCGCGAATGGATTCCGGTCGAGACCGTCTTGTCGACGTCGCCCGAAATGATTGACAGCGGCGCCTTGATCTCCGCATAGCGCGGCGCCTGCTCGACGACGGCGGCCTTCAGCGTGACGAGGTCGCGCGCATTGGCGATGAATTCGCGCGGGCGCAGCAGGAGCAATGTCTCGCTGTCGCGGACGAAGTCGGCCGGCATCGGCTGCGGCGCGAACACGCCGCGCACGCCTGATGTCGTGACGAGATAGCCGAGCGGCAGCGTGATTGTGTGCGCCAGCAACGGCCCGATCAGCGGCGTCGAGATCACATCATTGTAGCGGCCGGCACCGCCGCGCCAGGGATAGGCGACGGGGGCGAGCAGCACGAGGCCCGCGACGCGGTCCGGATGATCCAGCACGATGCGCAGGGCGAGCGCGCCGGCCCAGGAATGCGCCACCACGATCGCCCTGATGACACCGAGCCTCGTCAGCGCCTCCGCGATCATCCGGCTCTGGATTGCCGGCGTCGAATCCGCGACGCGCGCGCGCGTGCTCCAGCCATGGCCCGGCCGGTCGATCAGGATCACCCGGCGTGTTTTGGCAATGCGCTCGCCGAGCGGCTGCATTGCGCGGAGATTGGAGCTTGCGCCGTGCAGCATCACGACCGGCGGCCCCGCGGCATCGCGCGGGCCGAGTTCGACCACATGCAGCCGCGCGCCGGATACCTCGATCATGCGGCCCCGAGGCGGAAAGGCCCCCTGAATGAGGATGGCGCCGATTTGCGTCGCCAGGGCCAGCGCCAGCCCGGCGGCCACCAGCGCGATGATCGCGGTTAACATCGAGGGGATCCGGAAGATCTTGGGTAATTGGAGCGTCTTGGGCACCTGAAAATTACGACGAAGCCGAAGTCAGGTTTCGCGTCGATTTGCCCGCAGCCCTGGGATGCCCTTGTTCGGAAAGCCAATTTTCGGTTGTCCGGTTCGCGCCCAAGGCGCAGTTGTCCACAATCCGCCCAGCCTGTGGATAGCGGGTTCATCCCACCGTCATTAGTAATTCCATAGATTGCCGGTGGCAATTTCGCCATCAGAGGCGAGGCTTCATCGAAACCGGGACGCTACCGGGATCCTTCTTGGCTTGTGCACTGTATCCACAGGAACCTGCGTCCGCACGACGAGTTCAACGGGAAGTAATCGGAGGAGTACCATGATTTCCGACCCTAACGATGCGGCCATCGATCAGATCGTGGCAAGCTGCAATGGCGACCTGCGCGGCGCCTTGAAGGCACTGTTGCTCGTGAATGAGCACCTGGAGGCGGAGCTTCAGCAATTCTATGCGGCTGTCGCCCAGGACAGCGCATCCCGCGGCAAGTTCCTGCACTAGTCTCCTGCGCCGGACCGTATCGCGAGCAAGCATCGAGCTCGCGAGCAACGCGTCCCCTCGCGTCAATCGCACGCAATCAGATGTCGCGGCCTTCGACCTTCTCGGTCAGCTGCTTGACGATCTGCGGCACCTTCTCGAGGTAGGGATCGACAGCCAGCGCCTTGCGGAAGGCGTCCAGCGCGCGCTTGTCGTCGCCCATGTCCTGCATGATCATGCCGACACCCGCCAGCGCGCCGAAATGGCGGGGCTCACGGGTCAACACCTGCTGCAGGTCTCCCAGCGAACGGACATAGTCGTTCTTGAGATAATAGATCGTCGCGCGCCGGTTCCAGGCCTCGACATAGTCGGGCCGGAGCTTGATCACCGCGTCCAGAAGCTTCAGCGCCACATCGATATTCTGGGCATCGAGCGCGGCCTTGGCGCGCACCATCAACAGCGCCGCGGTATCGCTCGGGGTTTGCAGCCACAGCGCCCAGATCCGCGCCTCGACGTGGCGGGCGCTGTCCTCATCGGGCGCAGCCTTCAGCGCACCGAACAGGAAATCCAGCCCTCGGGTACGGTCGGCCGGAACCTTCGGCAGCTTGGTCGGGGCTTCGGGCAGTTTCTTCTGGGCCTTCGGCGGCGGGACCACCCGCGGATCGTCCTGCGCGGCGGCCGCGACAGGCATGGCCAGGACCGGCACGGCAAGCAGCGCGGCGATCAGGATCGCCAGCCGGCGGCGGTTGGTAGGCCCAAGGAAGTTGAATCCCATGGCCCGAAGTCTAGACGCACAACGCCGCGCTGCAAAGCAGCACGGCGTCAAAGACCTGTGAAAGAGATGTGTTGGGATCGGCGCAATCGGCCGACCCGCGCCGGATCAACCCTGGCGCGCCTTGAAGCGGCGCTGGACCTTGTTGATCACGTAGACGCGGCCCTTGCGGCGGACCAGACGGTTGTTGCGATGGCGGCCGCGCAGCGACTTCAGCGAGTTACGGACCTTCATGGGACAATCCTGTTACTTCGAAAGGCCCGTGTTGGAGGCCGTACCTGATCAATGCCAATAGATGGCAAAATGGGATTATCCCGACAAGCGGCCTACCGCGCGGGACGGCCGGGTTCTAAGCCATCAGACCGTTAAATGTCAACCGAGATGGGCCGATTTTCGGCCATATCCCGACGTGAAACCCGTGTCGGTCATCCCGCCACGCCATTGAGATCACATCAGAAACGGCCACCGCCGCGATATCCGCGCCAAGGCACCGTCCGGCCACAACGCCCCGACGGTGGCCTCACGGCCGCCGAATCGTGCTCGCGCGCAGTAGGCTCGCCCCACCGAAGGACGACTTCACGGCCGCACTGAGCCCGCACCGCCATCGCCTTCGATCAACTCAGACCGCTTGCGAAAATTGTTATATCATATAATCATTTTCCATCACCAACAAACACGCCCCCGGGGAAGCCGAATGCCCAAGCTCAAACTGCCCGACATCGAAAAGGTCACAGCGATCGACATCCACACCCATGCCGAGGAGCCGTGCGGCATGCATGGCGACGACGGCTACGACGATTTCCAGGCGCAGATGGCCGACTATTTCAAGTCGCCGCACAAGCATCCGCCGACCGTGCCGGAGACCGCGGCCTATTACCGCGCCAAGAACATCGCCGCGGTGATCTTCCCGGTCGACGCCGAACGCGAGACCGGTTTCCGCCGCTACAAAAATGAGGAGATGCTGGAGATCGCCTCCGATCATCTCGACGTGCTGATCCCGTTCGTCTCGATCGACCCGCACAAGGGCAAGCTCGGCGTCCGCGAGGCGCGCAAGCTGATCGAGGACTACGGCGTGCGCGGCTTCAAATTCCATCCGACCATGCAGGGCTTCTACGCCAACGACCGCATGGCCTATCCGCTCTATGAGGCGATCAACGAGGGCGGTGCGATCGCGCTGTTCCACACCGGCCAGACCGGCGTCGGCTCGGGCATGCCCGGCGGCATGGGGATGCGGCTGAAATATTCCAACCCGATGTACATGGACGACGTCGCGGCCGACTTTCCGGACCTCAAGATCATCCTCGCGCATCCCTCCTTCCCCTGGCAGGAAGAGGCGCTCTCAGTCGCGACCCACAAGCCGAACGTCTATATCGACCTGTCCGGCTGGTCGCCGAAATATTTCCCGCCGATCCTGGTGCGCTACATCAACTCGATTTTGCAGGACAAGATGCTGTTCGGCTCGGACTGGCCTGTCATCACGCCGGACCGCTGGCTCGCCGACTTCGCCAAGCTCGACATCCGCGAGGAGATCCGGCCCAAAGTCCTGAAGGCCAACGCGCGCAAGATTTTGGGGATTTAGAGCATGATCCGGAAAAGTGCGAAGCGGTTTTCCGAAAAGATCATGCTCAAACAAGGAGATGAGATCATGATGCGATTCCGTGGAAGCGCATCATGATTTAAGGGAGTATCGTCGGCCGCACGCTTGCGGGGCGGCCGATGACGAACCGGGCCGGACTTGCCACCCTCCTCGCCGTGCTCCTGGTCGGGAGCGCGGGCGGCAAGCCTGCGGCGGCAGCCGAAGCAGCTTCCGTGCTGGTCGAGTTCGAAAGCCCGCTCAACAACGCGCAGCCGTTGCAGGGCCTGTTGCGCCGGCCGGAGCGACCGGGCCTTCTGCCCGCGGTGGTGTTGCTGCACGGCTGCAGCGGGCAGTGGCGAGAACTCGACGAGCGTTGGGGCAAACGGCTCTCGGCCTGGGGCTATGTCACGCTCACAGTGGACCGGTTCGGTCCGCGCGGCATCAGCAACACCTGCACCGGCGATGCCCCGGCCGCAACAGTTCACGACGCCTATCGCGCGCTGAGCTTCCTGAGCCGGCAATCCCTGGTCGATCCAACACGCATTGCCGTGATCGGCTTTTCGCAAGGCGGATGGCTCGCATTGCTCTCGGTCGAGCGCGGCGCGATCGAGGTCAACGCAACGGAAAAATTCCGCGCCGCCGTCGCCTTCTATCCGCGCTGCCTCGGCATCAAGGGCAACATGACCGTGCCGACCTTGATCATGGTCGGCGAACTCGACGACTGGACGCCTGCGCAAGAGTGCCGGAACCTGGCGGAAGGCCGCGATGATGACGGCATCTCGCGGCAGCAGGGCCTTGGCTATCCGATCGAGCTGATCGTCTATCCCGGCGCCCATCACGATTTTGACGAGCCGCAATATCGCATACCGGGGCGGCTGCTCGGTCATCACCTCGAATTCAACGAGCACGTCCGCGATCAGTCCATCGACGCTCTCAGGAAATTCCTGTATGCGACCATTGGCGGACAAGAGAAAACTCAATGACCATCAAAGCGATCGTCTTCGACGCCTATGGCACGCTTTACGACGTCCAGTCGGTGGCCGATGTCACCGAGGATGCGTTCCCCGGCTATGGCGACATCATCACGCAGGTTTGGCGCATCAAGCAGCTCGAATACTCCTGGCTGCGCACGCTGATGCGGCGCTACCAGGATTTCGCCACAGCGACCCGCGATTCCCTCGCCTACACGCTGCGCTGCCTCGGCCTGCAATATGACGAAGCGACCTTTGGGCGCATCATCGACAAGTATGAGCATCTTGCGCTGTATCCGGATGCCGTCGCCGCGCTCGAGGCGATGAAGGGCAAGAAGCTCGCGATCCTCTCCAACGGCAGCCCTGCCATGCTGAACGCGCTGGTGCGCAATTCCGGCCTCGACCGCCTGCTCGATGCGACCATCAGCGTCGATGCCCACAAGGTGTTCAAGCCGGCGCCCGAGGCCTACACGCTGATCGAGGAGGTGCTGAACGTGCCGCCCGCGGAGGTCCTGTTCATCTCCTCCAATCCGTGGGACGCCTGCGGCGCCAAGGCGTTCGGACTCAATGTCGCCTGGATCGAGCGGGTGACGCCGGAAGCGATGGCGCTCGCCTGCGTTGAGAGCGAGACGGTCGCCCCATTGACGATGTTCAAGGCCCTGCGTACCCAGATGGACGAGCTCGGCGTGGTGCCCGATCACCGGATCCACGGTCTGTCCGAACTTCCTGCCCTGGTGTCTGCCAGATCCTGACTAGCAAGGTCCTGAATAGTATGAGCCTCGCCTCCGTCCGCGCCTTCTTCGCCGAGAAGGCGCCCGACATCACCGTGATCGAATCCGCCGTCAGCTCCGCGACCGTCGCCTTGGCGGCGGAGGCCTATGGCGTCGAGCCGGCGCGGATCGCCAAGACGCTGAGCCTGCGGGTCGGCGACCGCGTGGTGCTGATCGTCGCCGCCGGCACGTCGCGGATGGACAACAAGAAGGTGAAGGCGGCGTTCGGCGGCAAGCCGAAGATGCTCGGCCTCGACGAGGTTGCCGACATCACCGGCCACGAGGTCGGCGGCGTCTGCCCGTTCGGGCTGAAGACGCCGCTGCCGGTGTATTGCGATGTGTCGCTGAAAGCATTCGACGTCGTGGTGCCGGCCGCGGGCTCGACCCACAGCGCGGTCCGCATCACGCCCGAGCGGATGGCCGAACTGACCGCGGCCGAATGGGTCGATGTCTGCGAAGTCAGGTCTCGGACAGAAGTCAGTGCGTAGACACTAATCCTCATCATTGTCGGGCCGCAGTGGCGCAACCGGGGCCGGCTGCATCTGCTGCGGCGCGTGCGGCCGCTGCATCGTCTGCGGCTGCGGTGCGCGCCCCTGCGTCTGTGCCTGTTGTTGCGCATTCGACTCGAACACCGCACGGCAGGAACTGCCAAGCAGCGCCGTGTTCTGCCGCAGGCAGGCGACGATCCGGTTGGTGTCGGGTATTTGATCGCTGCACAGTCGCATCACGTCCGGCGTACATGCCATCTGCTGTTCCCAGGTGCCGCGATACTCCTGCGACAACGCAGGCGCGGCAGTGCCGAGGCCGCTGATCGCGATCGCTAAGCTCAGGACAATTCGCTCCGTCTGCATGCCCAGTGCCCTTGTTCGTTGAGTTCGATTCGTTGAGTTCGATTTCGTCCGCGCGCATGGGTTCCGCGCGGCGACTTGCTTCAAAAATGGCAAATGAATGCGGCCAAGGATCGTTCGCGCAGACAACAAAATGTGAAGGCCAATAAGCCCAAGTTCCCGTCCGCATGATGCAGGAGCGGGATGCTGAACTCTAGCTCCCGCGTGTCGCAGCCGATGCGCTTTACCTCGCCCCGCGTGCGGAGAGAGGGAGCGCAGTGCCGGCGCGGTCGACCTAATCTCGGTATGCTTTAGTGCTTGCGCGCCGCCTTACGCGTCTTTCCGACCGACCGCTTCCTGGCCGCGCCGCGCTTGGTCGCGGTCTTCTTGCTGGCGGCTGCGCGGCGGACCGGGGCGGCGGCTGCGGGACGCTTGCGCGGCACGGCCTTCTTGACCGCCTTCCTCGCCGAACTCTTGGCCGCTTTCTTGGCTGCCTTCTTCGCGGCTTGCGGGCGCGCGCGCCGCGCCGTCGACACACTCCGGCGCCGCGCTCCGCCTCCCCCGACGGGAACGATGTGGTCGTCCGCATCGAGTGTGAGCTGCTGGAGCGGATACGCAGGAAGGAAACTCGGATCGTTGTAGAGCTTGCTCAGACTGCCCTGATCGAACTTGCCGCCCTGCCCGCGATCTTCACCCGCACCGGCGCGCCAGGCCGCTTCCCAGACCCGGGCCAGCGTCTTGGCGCCGTCCTGCATGCAGGCCGCCGTAGCATCCTTCAGCTTCGACCACATCACGTCGACCTGGCCGTTGCCCATATGCGAGTTGAACAGATTCACGATCGTCATCGGCGGCAGCCGCTTCACGGTTCGCTGCATCAGCGCGACCACGGCGACCGCAGCGTCGCGGCCGGTCGGCGTGCCGCCCGCAACGATCTCCGCGACGTCGCTGGTCCGGGCGTCGGGGATCATCTTGATGAGATCCTTGCCGTGGCGGCCGATCATCGTGGTCTCGTACACGCTGTGCACCTTGGCGTGCGCCTTGTCGTTCAGATCGAGGCCATGGTGGAATTGCGAGATGTGCAGTGGCTGGCAGGCATCGCCGATGTAATGGGCGACGATTCCCGCGGAGCAGACGAACTCGAGCTTCTTGTTGGCGGCGGCATATTCGACCATCTCGTCGAAGATCTGCCAGACCCGGAACGGCAACGCGCCGCGGCGGTCCTCGCCGATCCCTTCGTAATAGTCATTCCAGACTTTCGGATCGACGTTGCGCGTGGACTCGGCGCAAAGATCCAGCAGCGTCTTGCCGTCCTTGCCCGGCTTGTCCATGTCGGCGAAATGGTTGCTCTCGTCGGTGTGCCGGGTGAAGCGCCAGACCAGGTCGGCGACGTCGGCCAGCGGCGCGAATGCGCCGCGCTGATATGGCTTGAGGTCGGCAAGCAGCTTGTCGTCGAGGCCGATATTGTCGGAATTGGCGTCCATCATGCTCGAGAGCTTGGGAAGCTTCGCATCGATCAGGCCGGTCGCATAGGCGCCGATCTTGACGTGTCCCCATTCGCCCCAATACTCGGTGTGGCCGGCATTCCAGTCGCCGATCAGCTCGACATCGAGCTCGCGGCACAGCGTCGCCATGCAGATGCCGAGCGCGACCTGCATCGGAATCTTGCCGCCCGATCCGAACAATTCCTGGCCGCCCCATTCCAGCGCCAGGGGACTTAGGATGCGCGCGCCGCTGGCGTTCTTCTTCGCATCCGGATCGTCGAGAAACCAGATCGTGCCGGAATCGCCGGGGTAGTTGTTGAGCGGCGTATCGCTGTCGCGCGGACCGATCACGAAATCGCTGACATATTCCATGCCGCCGACGGTCTTGTAGCGATAGAACAGGCCGATGATCTTGCCCTTCATCAATCCGCTGGTCGCACCGAAGGCGATCAGCGGCTGGTCGATGATCTCGAGGCGGAAGGTACCGACATTGAGATCGACGACGTCGCCGACCTGTCCGACGCCGTAGACCTGCGCGGTCCAGCCCTTGACGTCATCGACGCGGATCAATCCGGCATCGAGATTGGCCACCACCCGCGCGCCGGGCCAGCCGGGATAGACGTCGCTGAAGGCGCGCTTGCCGAGTTGCAGCGCATCGCTGACGCCGAGACGCCGTTCCGTGTTCTTGAAGCCGGCGAAGATCTCGCGCCCGGCCGCGCCGACCACGTGGCGGTTGGAGAGCGCAAACACGGTCTCGCCATTGGTGACGAGACAGCCGATCGAGCCGCGATGGATCTTGCCCTGGATCATGGTCTGGACCGGAAAGCCGCCGCCAACCAGATCGCTCTTGAACACCGGCGGATCGACGACGCCGGGGCTGTCCTCGTTCGGATCGACCTTGACGACGCAGGTGGGCACGACGCGCCCGTCAGGCAGATACAGGAACGGAGGCACCAGCTGGTCCTGCTTCTCCGGATGGTTCTTCAGCTCGGAGCGCTTCATCCAGTCCCGGACAAAGACGAGGATGCAGGGCCACGACCAGTCCTTGACCGACGAATTGAACAGCGTGCGCGGTCCGAGCGCCTGCGGCTTGGAATGGTGCCGCCGTTCGGTCGCGTTGCGGTCGCTGTCGCGGATCAGATAACGGCCGATCGCCGTGGCGTAGACCGATTGCAGATGGGCCAGATGCACGTGATAGGCCTCGCGGGCATCGAGCAGATCCTTCACCGACAATGACGTGAAATCGTGCTTGGTCAGGTCAATCATCTGGTTCCTCCGAAAATGCGCTTTGCGGCAACAGGTTCAGGACGCAGAAATAGACGATCGCGGCGGCCCACGATCATGGGTTAGTTCACACAACTTATACAATTTAAAAGGGATGACACGAATGTGACGGGTCGCGCGGCCTTCAGCCGCGTGTGCGGTGCCGACTACTTCCGGTGAGCGCGGCTCTCTATTTCCGCAGGGCGCGGCCTTTTACTTCCGCTGGGCGCGGCCTTTGGCGAAATGGCTGGCGAGGAAATCCGCCAGCACCTCGACGCGGGCGGGACGCGGGCCGCCGGGCGGGGTGACGAGATGCACCGCGCCTTCGGGCTGCTTCCAGCCTTTCAGGATCACCTCGACCTCGCCGCGTGCGATCGCGTCGCCGACGATGAAGTCGGGCAGATCGGCGATGCCGAGGCCGGCGAGCAGCGCGGGCATCACGGCCTCGCCATTGTTGACCCGCAACTGGCCGGCGGGACGCACGCTCGCCTGTTCGCCAGACGCATTGGTGTAGTGCCAGACGCCCTGGGTCGAGAGGTAGGCGTAGCCGAAGCATTTGTGCTCGGCGAGATGCATCGGATGGGTCGGCCGGCCGTGGCGCTTCAAATAGGACGGCGCCGCCACCGTGTAGCGCGGCATGCCGCACAGCCGCCGCGCGATCAGCGAGGAATCCGGCAGCCGCGCGATGCGCAGGCCGGCATCAAAGCCTTCGCCGATCAGATCGACCGTCGCGTCGCTCAGATGCAGATCGATCGCGACCTCCGGATAGGCCTCCATGAATTCCGGCAGCAGCGGCGCCACCGTCTTGACGCCGAAGGTCATGGGCACCGCGAACCGCACCAGGCCACGTGGCGTGGTCGATTGCGCCAGCGCCTCGCTTTCGGCGGCCTCGCCGTCGGCCAGCAGCCGCGCGGCGCGCTCCGACAATTTCTGGCCGGCATCGGTCAGCGCCAGCCGCCGCGAGGTGCGGTTGAACAGCCGCGCGCCGAGCCGCTCCTCGAGCCGGCTGACCGCCTTCGAGACCGTCGCCTTGGACAGCGAGAGCTCGGTCGCGGCCGCCGCAAACGACCGTAATTCCATGACTTTTGCGAAGATCGCGAGCGCCTCGAAGTCCGGCAGTTTCGACATGGGCCGCTGTCCTGATCGTTCAATTTGGAAACAATGAGTTTCAATAGTTTCTATTTCTATACCACAGCCGGAGGCATATCCAAGGGTCAACGAGATCGAAATCAACCTATCAAGCGGAGTAACACATGATCGAACTCAGACCATTCGCAGAGCTTGGCGGCGCCGACCACGGCTGGCTCAAGGCGAAGCACCACTTCTCGTTCGCGAGCTACTACGATCCCGCCAATGTCAGCCATGGCGCGCTGCGCGTGTGGAACGACGACGAGATCGCGCCCAACTCCGGCTTCCCGGCGCATCCGCATGCCAACATGGAGATCATCACCTATGTTCGCGAAGGCGCGATCACGCACCAGGACTCGCTCGGCAACAAGGGACGCACCGAAGCCGGCGACGTGCAGGTGATGAGCGCCGGTAGCGGCATCCGTCACTCCGAGTACAATCTGGAACCGTCCAAGACCAAGATCTTCCAGATCTGGATCGAGCCGACGACGAAGGGCGGCCACCCGACCTGGGGCTCGAAGCCGTTCCCGAAGGCGGACCGCTCGGGCAAGCTCGTCACCATCGCCTCCGGCATCGACGGCGACAACGACGCGCTGCCGATCCGCGCCGATGCGCGGGTGCTCGCCACCACGCTGAGGGCCGGCGAGAGCGCGGAATACGCCGCCGACAAGGCCCGCCACCTCTATCTGGTGCCGGCGGCCGGCAGCATCGAGGTCAACGGCGTGCGCCTCAATGCGCGCGACGGCGCCGCGATCCGCGATGAAGCCAAGCTGAAGATCACCGCGCTCGAGGATGCCGAGCTCGTGCTCGTCGACGCCGCCTGATCACCACTCACCCTGCATGCGCGGACGAACGTCCGCGCATGCTCCTCCCCCAAATCATCTTCCCCTACCTCAACCCCCAAAGGAGGCCATCATGGCCAAGGTTCTCGTTCTCTATTACTCCGCCTACGGTCACATCGAAGCGATGGCGAATGCCGTTGCGGAAGGCGCGCGCGAAGCCGGCGCAACCGTCGATATCAAGCGCGTGCCCGAGCTCGTGCCGGCCGAAGTCGCGAAAGCCTCGTACTACAAGCTCGACCAGCCCGCGCCGATCGCAGAGATCAACGACCTCCCCAATTACGACGCGATCATCGTCGGCACCGGCACCCGGTTCGGCCGCATGGCTTCGCAGATGGCCAACTTCCTCGACCAGGCCGGCGGGCTCTGGGCCCGTGGCGCGCTGAACGGCAAGGTCGGCGGCGCCTTCACCTCGAGCGCGACCCAGCATGGCGGCCAGGAGACCACGCTGTTCTCGATCATCACGAACCTGTTGCATTTCGGCATGACGGTGATCGGACTGAACTACGGCTTTGCCGGACAGATGAAGCTCGACGAGGTCACCGGCGGCGCGCCCTACGGCGCCACCACGATCACCGGCGGCGACGGCAGCCGCCAGCCCAGCGAGAACGAGCTCGCCGGCGCGCGCTATCAGGGCCGCGCAATCGCGGAGGCTGCCAGAAAGCTGCACGGCTAAGCTTCGCGGCTTGCTACGAGGCAAATGCGATCGGGGCGGCATTCTCATTCGGGAATGCCGCCCTTCGCTCAGTCGTCCTCGCGCGAGGGCATCGACTTGCCGAGCGCCTGCTTCAGCCGCGCGGTGAGCTCCGGATAGTAACGCAGCGCCAGCACGGCGCGGTCCCGCAGCGCGTAGGGCTGCCCGCGCCAGCTCAAGGGTGCGCTGAGATCGACCAGCGGCGTGCGCTGCGGTCTGAACCGCCGCTTGTAGGTGTAATTGCCGATCGAGAAATCGAACTCCCGCACACCGTCCTTGTGCAGCGCTTCGATGGTGCGATCGATGATCAGCCGGCCCGGCGAACAGGCCGACCATTTCTCGCCCGCATGGCTGATGCGGATCATGACGTAGCGCGAGCCGGTGCGGACGCCGAGCAGCGTCGCCACCACTTCGTCGCTGGTCGCAAGTGCGGTCATGACCGCATAGCCGCGCGCGGTGCCTTCGCGCACCAGGTCGCGATAGAAGGCGGCGCAGTCCGCATTGTCGAGTACGTAGTTGAGCCCAAGACCGTTCAGCCGCGCGCCCTGCTGCACTTCCGTGATGGACAGAAGGTCCAGCGCCTCGCCGGTATCTGTGGCGACCCTGAACGCCGCGGACGGCTCACGCGTGAACACGCGCCAGCTCCGTCCCAATTCCTTGCGAACCTTCCGGTTCAGCTCGTAGCGCCAGGCGTTGTGGTCGTCACCGATGGTCAGCAGATTGCCGTTGACGACCGATGGTCCGATGCCATCGAGCAGCGCCAGCGGGTTGGATCGCGTCGCGAGCTTGACCGGCATCTTGCGAAAACGGATCAGATCGGCTCCGCCGGGCGCTTTGCGCAGCGCGGCCTGCAAATCACGCCAAAACTGCCATGCGGCGACGTCGTCGCGCGGTGCGGCGGGGCCGAGGATCGGCGCGTTGAAGTCGGTGAGGTTGAGGTCGGCGAATTCGACAACGCGGAGGCTGCCTTGCCGGTGACAGATCAGCGGCAACAGTGCAGCCCGCTCGCCGGTCGCGGCATCGCTGACGATTGCGATCAGCGGCTCGACACCGTCGGTCGACGCGAAGGCCCGGTACCATGACGCATACCATTGCGGATGCTGGAACGCCGTGAGCGGCTCGAACGCGCCCCAGCGGGCGGCGGCATACGCCCAATCGGAAACCAATTCGACGCGATAGCCTACCGCATAGGAAGCGACCCGCGCCCCGAATTTCTCAACCGCTGTCGTCAAGACCGCCATTCCAGCACCTGCTACCGGCAAGCCCGCTTAGGCCGCCTCCAACGCCGCCTTGGGCGGGTCCTTGGGCAGGTCGACGATCTTGCCGAGATCGCTCTCGTCGAGGCGGAAGTCGATCGCGCGCCGCACGGCGCGTTCGCGCTTCACCCATTTGCCGTCGCGCAGCAGCTTCTGCATCACCTGCTTGGCGAAGAAGGTCGGGCCGCGGATACTGCGGCTACGCGGCGTGTAGCCGAAGCGATGACGCAGCATGCCGTTGGCGAGATGCAGGATCTGGGCGCGGCGGATGTCGTCGTTCACATAGGAGATCGTCATCGAGATGTTGACGGTGTCGAGGTTCTCGACGCGGTGCGGCGCATTGAGCGGCCAGTTCAGCATCTGGCCGGGTTCGAGATCGATCACCTGCGCATGCCAGTCGTACCAGGGCTCGTAGGGGATATCGACCTCGACGTCGAACAGCGCGATGTTCTCCAGATGCTCGGGCCGGATGAACGGCTGCGTGCTGGGATAGATGTAGACCCGCTTGCGGCCGGCGATCTGGACCAAGCCCTGCCCCGGCAGATCGGCGTGGTAATAGACCTGTGCATCGGGCGACGAAATCAGGATGCCGGCCTGATGGGCCGGCGCATCGAAACCGGGAACCTTGGTGGCGATCTCGCCGAACATCCGCTCGATCATGTCGCGGTAGCGGCGATCGATCGCGGTGACGTTGCGCAGGTTCAGCCACAGGCCGCCGCGCGAAATCGCCTCGATCACCTGATGGCCGCGCAGCCTGCCGATCTCGCCCTCGCGCCAAACCCGGCTCGACCCCTTGGCGCCGGTCTTGACCAGGCTGTAATGCTCGCGCGGATAGTGCTCGATCAGCTTGGCGAGATCGTCCATCGAGAACGCCGGCTGCTTGTGCATGGTGTGCTCGAGCCGGATCGGCTGACGGCTCCAGAGCCTGGAATGGTTGTCATCCCAATTCGCAAAGATCTTGCCCGTCGTCATGGTCGCGCTCCTGGCTGCGCCGTTTCGCTTCATCCGATGTCCCGTTCCGGGACGAGCTGGCAGCTCTTGGGCAGGGATTGGCAAGAACGGTGCCGTCGCGTATGCGCGCGGGGTTACGCAAAGCTAATGTCTCGCCGATATGGCTAACCGCGACGTTTCCGGAGCCGGCCGCCGTGGCCGACAGGACTGAATGACTGAACCACCCCGATATCGCGCGCTGTTTCTCGGCGCCGGGCCGCGGATGCACTGCGGCGTCGGGCAATTCACCCGCCTGCTGCAGGAGACGATCGACAAGCTCGAGCCCGGCGCCAGCACGGCGTTAACCCTGACCCAGACCGACGGCACGATCGGCGAGATCTGGCGCGCGGTCGGCAGCGCGGACAGCGTGGTCTGCAACTTCCCGATCGTGGCCTGGAAGCGCGTGATCGCGCGCCCGCTGCTCGCGCTGCTGTTCGCCCGGCTGCGAGGCCGCAAGGTTGTGCTGATTCAGCACGAATGGGCCGGCCTCAACGGCATCCGCCGGCTCACCTACATCCCCGCTTTGTGGCTCGCCAATACCATCGTGATGTTCTCGCCGCTGGTGCGCCGCGAACTCGCCGATGACCGCATCATGCGCGGCATGGTCCGGAAATGCGTGCTGGCGCCGCTGCCGCCGAACATCGCGGCGCCGGCCGGCTTTTCGGATTCGATGCTGTTGCAGCGGCTCGTCGCGGCACGCAGCAACGGCCAGCTCATCGTCGGGCATTTCGGCTCGATCTATCCGGGCAAGCAGCCGAACGGACTGCTCGAGATCGGCGCGATCCTGAAGCAGCGGGGCCTGGAGCCCTTGATCGTCTATGTCGGCTCCTTCATCCGCGGCACCGACAACATCGAGCAGAAGTTCTATGCCCGCGTCGCCGAGCTAGGGCTGAAGGGCGATGTGATCGTTTCCGGCTATGTCGCCTCCGATCACGAGGTGTTCGGCCTGCTCGGCGAGATCGACGTGTTCTGCTACTCGCTGGCCGAGGGCCTGACCGCGCGGCGCTCCAGCATCCTGGCCTGCGTGCAGTCAGGCCGCCCGCTGATCGTCACCGGCCCGGCGCTGCCGGATGAATTCGACCACCATCCGCGCTTCAAGGAATTGATCGATCGCGGCGCCATCCTGCTGGTGCCGCGCGACGCCGACAGTGCGGCCTATGCCGACCGGATCGTCACGGCGCTGAAGCGGCCGACCGTGCCCGTGCCGTTCGATTTCGACGGCTGGTGGACGGACGTTGCCAACGCGGTCCGCGCACAGCTCTAGATCTCGCTGCGCATCCGGAACCGGGCCAGATAATGCAGCCCGAGTACCGCGATCAGGAACGTCACCCAGATCGTGTCGGCGCGATCCAGGAAGAAGCTCTCCATCGACGACAGATAGAGGCCGAACAGCCAGATCCGCAGGAACAGTATCGTCAGCGGCGCATCATTGCCGCCGCGATCCGCGGCCTGGAAGTCGCGCAACGGCTTGACGACAACAGCCGCGATCAACAGCACGAGACCGGGCAGACCGGTCCCAAGCGCGGTGTCGAGATAGCCATTGTGGCTGTGCGAGGCGTAGCCCGCCCACTCCTTGCCTTCCTGCAGGTTCTGGATCGCGCTGGTGCCCCAGAACGACTCGAAGCCGTAGCCGGTCCATAGCCGCTGATGCAGCGATTCGAGGGCGAAGGCCCAGATGTCGGCGCGGCCGGTGAAGGAGGTGTCGATCGGCATCCGGTCGGCGATCGCGGCAAGCGTATCGCTCATCACGGTGCCGACGCTGAACAGATTGAGCAGCACCAGCGGTGTCAGCAGCAGCAGCGCGCGGCCCCACAGCGAGCAGACCACCGGCATCAGCGCGGTCAGCATCAGCACGGCGACGCAGAGCACGATCGCGCTCTTGCCGGCGGTAAAGAACAGGAACACCGCAGCAAGCCCGGTCACGGCGATGCCCGACAGCCAGCCACCGGCGCGCATCAGATAGATGCCCAGGAAGATCAGCATCGCCATCATCGCGGCCGCGACGTTCTTGTGGCCGAACGCGCCGCGCCAGTTGCCGGCAAGCGCCGGTTCCTGCGGATCAGTGGCCTGGTGGATCGACAGATGCGGCGCCAGGAAGACGCCGAGGTAACACGTCACCAGCAGGACCAGCGCGGCGATGCCGAACCAGCGCATCAATTCGCCCTGCGATTTCGGCAGCAGCAGCAGCGTCGCGGTCACCACGATCACGAACACCGACAGCGCCAGGCGGCGCAGCGAGGTGGCGGGATCGGTCGACAGCACGACGGTGACGCAGATCCAGCCCGCGAACAGCAGGAAAGCTGGCGTCAGCAATGATTTCAGCGCCGGCAGATTGTCGCGCAAGGTCAGCGCCAGCATCGCGACCGTCAACACGCCGAACAGGGCGTAAAGCACCGCATCCTTGCCGGTGACCACGTCACCGACATAGAAGCCGCTCAGATCCGCGAACGGACGCAGCGATATCCAGACCAGCAGGAGAATGCCGACAAAGAATGCGCCGCGGACGATATCCATCACCGGCCGGCGCGCAATGTCGGCGATCAGCGCCCGGCTTTCCGCGGTGACGGACAACTCACTCACGACGCGATCTTGGAAGCTGCGTAGGGCTGCGGCTCGATACCGAGCACGGCAAGCGCGCTGCCGACCGCGACCACCATCGGGTGCATCGCAATCACCGCCTGATGTTCGCGCAGCACGATGCGCGTGAAGCGATACAGTGAGAACGGCACCAAGCCGAACATCTTGGCCTTGACGACCGCGCGCGACCACATTGTCTGCGCCGCCTTGCGCTCGATGTGATAGTTGATCGCGCCGATCCGCAATCCGCGCCGCACGATCCAGCCGAGATTGGTCCGGGTCGAGGGAACGGTCTCGCTGATGACGGCGTCCGTAACCCAGAAGAAGCGAAAGCCGGCGCGGCGCGCCCGCGCGAAGAAGTCGTGGTCGCCGCCGCCGAGGAAGTTGAAGCGCAGGTCGAAGGCGGGCTGTCCAAGCTTGTCGAACACCGCGCGCCGGATCAGGCAGTTGCCGCAACCATAGATCACCGGGACGGGACCGCTGGCATGATAGGCCGGTGCGAACGCCGGATGGCGCCTGAGGCTGCCTTTGTGCTTGTCATCGAAATTCGGCCACACCGGGCCGCCGACGATCTCGGCGCCGGAGCTCTCCGCCGCCTGCACCATCCGCTCCAGCCAGTCCGGCGAGGCGACCTCGTCGTCGTCGATCATCAGGAAGTTCTGCGCGTTCGGAAAGGTCTCGAGCGCGGTCTCGAACGCCGCGTTGATCGCCTGGCAATTGCCCTGCCGCGGCTCGACGATGCAGATCCCGCGAAGCTTGCCGGAATTGAGAAACTCGGCCGCGACCGGCGCGCTCTCGCAGCGCGCGGCATCGTTCTCGACCACGACGATCGCAAAGCTGCGCTCGGTGCGCTGAGCCGCCACCGACTCCAACGTCAGCCGCAAGTGTTGGGGCCGGCGGAAGCTCGGAATGCAGATGACGGTCTCGACGGAGCAATCCAGCGCGGGCGAGATGGTTACCCAGGCGCGGTCCGCTACAGCAAGCTCGGTCGACATCTCCATGCCCTCCTGGCAATCGCGATCCGCGACGCATCATCCCGGCACGGATCGGAATGGGACATGGCCGTCCCAAAGTGACCGGCACAGGCGGCAATACGGACGCGAAACACACGTTACGGCGACCTCATGGCAAAATCCGCTCCAGACGCGCCGCGCGTTACCGCAACTTCGCCGCAAGGTTAATTCGAAGTCGAACAAAGCGATTTGCAGGAATTGACGGCCGCGTGGGGCGCGGCCTCACGATCGGCGCCACGCTGTTAGCCGATCCTTAGGGTTAAGAGCCGTCACGCGCGCGTGCTGTGCGTCTTGCGTTGCAGTTGGCATTCAATTTGCTGATCAACCCATAAATCCTCGATCGATCCGATCGCAACAACGCAAAACACTGCCTGAGGTTCACCTTGAAAGCGCTCGACCTCGTCTCGCTCGGCACCAAACACGTCCGCAACGCCCTCTCGGAAGAGCTCTATTTGCGCACCGGACGCGACGTCACCCGCCCGGCCGCGATCTTCGCCGAGGTGGTCGAACGCTGCAATTACAAGTGCCGCTACTGCGACTACTGGCGCCGCCCGAACTATCGCGACGAGATGTCGATCGTCGAATGGCAGCGCGCGCTCGCGAGCCTGAAGGAATTCATCGGCGCCTATCACGTCGAATTCGCGGGCGGCGAGCCCTACATCAAGAAGGGCTTTCTCGACCTGTTGCGGTTCTGCCGCGACAACGACATCCACTGGGGCGTCACCACCAACGGCGGCGCCTATCTCAACAAGAAGATCGTGGCGCAAACCGTCGAGGCGCACCCGTTCAACATCAACATCTCTATCGATTCCACCGATCCCAAGATTCACAACTACTCGCGCGGCGTTGAGAACTCGCTGAGCGACATCGTCCAGGGCATCCGCAACGTCGCCGAGCAGCGCCGTGCCGAAGGTCTGGATTTCCCGATCATCATCAAGCCGGTCGTGCACAGACTGAACTTCCGCCGCCTGCCCGAAATGGTCGACTGGATCCAGCAGATCGGCGCCACCGCGCTGAGCTTCCAGCCGGTCGAGCAGGGCACGCAGGAGGTCGAGGACGAGCTGTGGATCGGCGAGAACGAGCTGGACGATCTCATCAAGGTCCGCGACGAGTTGCTGCGGCTGAAGCGCGAGGGCGCGCCGATCCTCAACGGCGAGGCCGTGCTGCGGGCCTGGCCGAACCATTTCCGCCGTGAGAAGGCGCCGAAGGAAGTGATGCCCTGCCGCGTCGGCATGCGGAATTATTTCATCCGCTCCGACGGCCGCCTCGAAGTGTGCTGGTTCTTCAAGCCGATCGGCAACGTGCGCACCCAGACCGCACGCGAGATCTGGTACAGCGAGGAAGCGCAGGCCCGCCGCAAGGAGACCATCGCCTGCGACAAGCTCTGCCTGTTCACCTGCCTCGCCCAGCGCACGCTGCAGGACAAGCTGAAGATGGGCCTGACGCTGTTGACCAACACCAAGGCCGCCTGACGCAGCAAGAGAGGAACAGCAAAGCCCGATCGGTCCGCGGGATCGATCGGGCTTTTGCTTGATCGCGTTGGGCTCAGCCCGCGAACAACTTGCGGAACAGGCTCGTGGACTCCGGAAACTGGCCGTTATCGATCTGCGTCGGCCACAGGCCGTCGACATCGAAATAGGCTGCATAGGCGATCGCGGCCTGATTTGCGGCGAACCAGTCGTGCATCTGCTGCACGAAAAACGCGTTGTCGCCGGACTGGCCGACGCCCCATTCCGGATAGCTCATCAGCTTGCCGTGCTTCGCTGCAAACGTGCGCTGCCATTCGAGACCGAAGGGCGCCTTCAAACAGGAATTGGTCCAGCGCTCCGCGGCGCTGCCGTCCGATTTGAAGTCGTAGACGTCGAGGCCGATGAAATCGACCACGTCGTCGCCGGGATAGGCGGCGTCGGCCGGCATGTCCTGAGCTCCCCAGCCTGGACACCAGTCGAATTTGAAACCGCGGGAATGGCGACGGAAGATTCCAACCACGCGACGGAACGCCTTGACGTAATCGGCCTCATTGCCCTTGGCGAACCAGCCCGAGTTGGAAATGTTCATCTCCCAGCCGAGGCGGATGATCGCCTTCGGATGTGCTCCTGCAATCGCGCGCGCGGCCGCCTCGAACTCGGCATCGTGCACGCCACCCGCGACATCGGCGAGCGGCGTGCCGGCGATGGTGAGCGGCACCGACCACACCAGATTGCGCGCCGGATTGAGCTTCTTCCAGAGCCCCGGCACCCAATCGAGCTTGTGAAAGTCGTCCCAGCTGTTCTGGCCATAGAAGTCGACGCCGAGCACCGACGACCGCGGCCGATTGAGCCATTTCTCCCAGGTCTGCAGCACTTGCTCGCGGCCGGTCTCGCCCCAGTTGACGAAGGCGCCGGCAAACCGCGCCGAATCCGCACCCAGTTGCGATCGGGCTGACGGCACGGCTCGCGCGGTCGACAATCCGCTCAGGGCAAGCGCCGCGACTACGAGGGCACCGCGCCGCGTGATTCCGCGATCAGTCGGCATCGTGCGCTCCGGCCGGCTCGCTCAAAGCGCGCGTGCCAAAAGCACACAGCGCCGACAGTGCGGATGTCTCGAAATGGGCTGATGGTGCGGCTCGCCGTTCAGCCGCGCCGCTTACCCGCCGGAAATACCATCGAATCTGCATGTGCACTCGCCTGCGCCGACTACATCGGCATTCGAGACGCCAGCACTGCAATATCCGGGCAACATCCCGGTCCAGCATCAAAATCGCGCGGCCGAACGATGATTTGCGATCCGTTAACGGCCGCGGCGGGCCGTTGTTTTACCAAATGCTTAACCATTGCCGCCGCCGGCAGGGCCGTCAAAACGCTTCGGCACCGATCTTGCTGAACTGAGGTTCAGGACAAGTCTGGCGGCCACGATGTTCCGCCCTGACACGGTGTCGCCGGAGAGAGTTACGAGATGAACCCTGTCGCGTTGCTGACCCCGACCTATGGGCGCGATCTGGAAATTTGCACGCTGCTCTGCGAGAGCGTGGATCGTCACGTCACGTCGTTCTCCAGGCATTATCTGCTGGTCCCGGATTGCGACCTGCCGCTGTTCGCGCCGCTGGCAAGCGAACGCCGCATCATCATTCCGGCCTCCTCCTTCCTGCCCGACTGGCTGCGGCCGCTGCCGCGCATGATCCAGCGCAAGCGCCGCCAGTTCTGGTGGTCGCTGCGCGCCAAGCCGGTGAACGGCTGGCATGTGCAACAGATCCTGAAGATCGCGGCGACGATCGCGTTGCCCTATGAGCGGTTCTGCATCCTGGATTCCGACATCGTGTTCTTCCGCGATTTCGACCTTTCGCGCTTCCAGTACCCGAACACGATCCCGCTGCTGAAAATGGCCGATGCCGTCACCGCCGACCAGCCGCGCCATTCACGCTGGCTCAAGACCAGCCATCAGCTGATCGGGCTGCCGACGCCGCCCTTCCCGGCGCCGGACTTCATCGGACACATCATCTTCTGGGACAAGCAGACCACCCGCGCGCTCGCCGAACGCATCGAGGCCGTCACCGGGATGAGCTGGATCGAGGCGCTGTGCCGGACCCGCGAGTTCTCCGAATATTTGCTGTACGGCTTCTTCGTCGAGAACGACGAGCCCGCCGCATTGCGTCACTCCGACGTGCCGAAAACGCAATGCGTCAGCTACTGGGACGATCCGACCCTGAGCAAGGACGAACTCACCCGGCTGCTGCTGCGCGCCAACAGGGATGACGTCGCGTTCTCGATCGCATCGTTCTCGGGGACGCCGGTCGCGACGATTCGTGAGGTCGTGGCCGAGAGCGACGCCATCCTGGCGTCGTCGGCGGCCACAAGGCTCTCGGAGCTCGCCGCATCATGCTGATCGGACAGGCCAGCATCAACCTGACCGCCAACGTGCTCTCGGCGCTGCTTGGACTCTTCAGCGTGTTCATTTTCACGCGGCTGTTCGCGCCGCATGACTATGGCATCTTTCTGCTCGGCGTTGGTTTCGCCTCGGTCATATCGGTCTTCCTGGTCGGTTGGTTTCGCAACCTGATCCTGAGCGGCCACGCCCGCAACGACGGCACCGACGTCCGCGGCCTGGTGGCGTCGGGTTACCTGATCTGCTGCCTCACCGCGCCGATCGCCTATCTGCTGGCCCGGCTCGTCGGCCTCGACGCGGCCGCCGCGCTCGCGGCGGTGGTTCTCGCCATTGCAATCGGCCTGTTCGAGCTGACGCAGGATCTGCTGCGTGCACGGCTGAAGGCGCTCTCGGTCATGAAGGCAACGCTGGTCCGCGCGGCCGCCCTGCTCGGCCTTGGCGTCGTGGTTGCGCTGGCCAGCCCGACCGGTGTGCTGCTGCTGCTCGCGGCCGCCACGGCGTATCTCGTCGCCGTGCTCGTGCAATCGCGCAGCGCATGGCGCGGCACCATCGTCAATTTCGACCGGGCCGACTTGCGGTCGCTCGCCCGCACCGGCCTGCCGCTGACCTTGTCGCTGACGCTGCTCGCGATCTCGAGCGTGACCGACCGTTTCATGATCGCGAACCTGGTCGGCGCGGCCGATGCCGGCAAATATGTCGCGGCGCTCGACCTGGTGCGGCAGACCCTGATGATGCCGGCGATGAGCATGGCCGCGGCGTTCTTTCCGATGGCCGTGCAGATCCATGCCCGGCAAGGCGACGCCGCGGTCACGAGCCATCTCGCCGATTGCCTCGAGCTGCTTGCCGGCGTCACGCTGCCGGCCTGCCTCGGCTTCGCGCTGATCGCCCCGCACGTCGCCAACATCGTCCTCGGCGCGGACTTCCGCGCGGTTGCCAGCGAGATCATGCCGATCATCGCGATCGCCGTGCTGTTCCAGGTGCTGACGCAGCAATATCTGCATGCGAGCTTCCTGCTGTCGGGACGCAATTCCTTCTACCTGATCAACACCGCCTCGATCATCGCCGCGAATGTGATCTTGTCCTACCTGCTGGTCAGCCTTGATGGCACGATCGGCGCGGCATGGGCGCGGCTCGGCGCCGACATCACGGGTTTTGTCTGCGCCCTGGTCCTGAGCCGCTTCGCTTTCCGGATTCCGATCCCGCTCGGCCGGCTCGCTCTGATCGCGATCGCCGCGCTCGCGATGGCGCTCACCGTCGGCGCGCTCGACCGCGCTCTCGACCTCGCCGATCTCCCCGCCAGCATCGTGCTGACTGGAGCGGGGTTGGCCGTCTACGCCGCGCTCTGCTGGCTGTTCGACGTCGCGCGCCTGCGCGGCCGGCTGAAGCGGGGCCTCATCATGTTCCACACCAGATCCGCAAACAGCAACGTTGGATGAGCCGATGAACAGATCCCTCGCGCTTGCTACGCGTCCCGCCCCGCTCACCGAACTCTCGATGCCCATCCCCGCTGAAATCCATCCGGAATCGCTGCTGGCCTTGCCGCCCGGCGAAGCCAAGCAGAGCCTGCTCACGGTTCACAGCATCCTCGAGGCCCGGCTGCCGGCCGGTCCGCTCTCGATTTACGAGGCCGGCGGCGGCTCGACCAGCTATCTGCCGCTCGACGTGCTGCGCCGTTCGCATGTGACCGTCGTCGACATCGACGCCGATCAGATCCGCAACAACAGCTATGCGCAGGAAGCCATCCTCGGCGACATCCAGACCCATCGCTTCCCGCCGCAGCGTTTCGACCTGATCATCTGCTACAACGTCATCGAGCACATCCCCGATGTGGAGGCCGTGCTGAGCGGGTTCTGCGAGGCGCTCAAGCCGAACGGGCTGTTGCTGATCGGCGCACCGAACCCGAAGTCGCTGTCGGGCATCGTCACGAAATACTCCCCGCACTGGTTCCACGTCTGGTTCTACCGCCATGTGCGCGGCGAGAAGCACGCCGGACTGCCGGGCGAGGCGCCGTTCCCGACCCATTTCCATCCGCTGGTGACCCTTGGCAACCTCGAGGCGTTCGCGGCCGGCCGCGGACTGCAGGTCATCTACCGGAAGAAGTACGAGAGCCCGCGCTATCCCGAGATGCGCCGGCGCAAGCCGCTGCTGGCCGCGATAATCGACGCGGGCGCAAAGGCGATGAACGCGTTGCTGCCGGGCAAGATCGACGTCCGGCACGGCGACTACCACGTGATCTTGCGGAAGCTTGGCTCATGAACGCATTGTGGTCGGAAGCCAGGGTCAAGGTCAGCCACCGGCTGGCGATGCATGTGCAGGTCGAGCGTTTTCGCCTGAACAATGCCACGCCGATGGTGTCCTTCACCTTTGACGATCTGCCGAAGAGCGCGGCGACATTCGGCGCCGACATCCTGGAATCCTACGGCGCCCGCGGTACGTTCTACGTGTCGGGCGGACTGGTTGGACTGGACGCACCGGACTGGACCACCGGAAGCGCCGACGACGTCATCTCGCTGCATCGCCGTGGCCATGAGGTCGGCTGCCACACGTTCTCGCACCGCCGCGCCTGCGATCTCGACGAGACCTCGCTGGCCGCGGAGATCGCGCGCAACCGGACCTATTTCCATTCGCTCGATCCGACCATGCCGGTCGAGACCTTCGCCTACCCGTTCGGCTACGGCTCCTACGCGCGGAAGCACCAGTTGAGGTCCGAATTCCGCACCTGCCGCAGCATCGTGCCCGGCGTGAACAGCGGCGACGTCGACCTGCAATTCCTCCGCGCCATGCCGCTGATCGACCGCCAGATGTCCCGCGACCGGATCGACATGGCCTTCGCCGAGACGGCAAACATCAACGGCTGGTTAATTTTCTACAGCCACGACGTCGCCGACGCGCCGAGCCTTTATGGCTGCACGCCTGAGCTGATGACCTACGCGCTGGAGGCAGCGGCGCGGCGCAATGTCCCGGTGCTGACGATGGCGGAGGCGTTCCGATGCGCCCGCGCTTAAACCCTTTGTTTGCCTTTCTGGTGAATAGTCGGCGAATGAATATGGTTAATTTTTCGTGTTGCGCCTTCGCGTCGCCTCGTGCGCGTTGCGTGGCCCGAAAGAGTGCTCCTCAGCCGATGCGTGCGGCCATTCAGACGGAAGCTGGGGTCGATGCTTAGCTATGACCAGCCGATCAACCGGGCCAAGCCGGAGCCGCGCCGGGGCGCAATCCCGGCCGGCTTCAACGTGCTCGAGCTAGTCCGGCTGTTGTGGGTGCGCAAGGTCGCGATCGTCTCGGTCGCGCTGCTCTGCGCCTGCATCGCGGTCGTGATCGGCAAGAGCCTGACACCGAAATATACCGCCGGCGCCCAGCTCTATGTCGACCCGCGCGAGCTGCAGCTGGTCGAACGCGAGCTGACCCCGCGCGCCCAGGACGTCTCCGGCCTCGCGATGGTGGTCGAGAGCCAGTCGCGCCTGATCACGTCAAACAATGTGCTGCTGCAGGTGATCCGCGACACCAGCCTGGTGAAAGATCCCGAGTTCGGCGGTGGCGCCGCGAGCACGGGCCTGCTCGCCCCGCTGCTCGGCCTGTTCGGCATCGAGCCGCGCACGACGGCGGAGCAGCAACAGCAGATCGAGATGACGACGCTCGACACGCTGAACCGGCATATCAACGTCAAGAAGACCGATCGCACCTTCATCGTCGACATCGACGTGTGGTCGCATGATCCGGTCAAGGCGGCGATGCTCGCCAACGCGATCGCCAAGGCCTATCTCACCGAGTCCAAGCAGTCGCAGGCCGAGGCCGCGCGGCGCGCCACCCGCGACCTGTCGGGCCGGCTGAAGGAGCTGCAGCAGCGCCTGCGCAATGCCGAGGAGGTGCTCGCGACCTACAAGGCGCAGAACAACTTCGTCGGCTCGCAGGACAATCTGCTCACCGACCAGCAGCTCTCGGTCGGCAACCAGCGGCTGGCGGCGGCGCGGGCGCTCACGCTCGATGCGCAGGCCAAGTATGACCAGATCGAAGCCAGCCGCCGCGGGTCGATGGACGCGGGCGCGACCGCCGAAGCGCTGCAGTCGCCGACCATCGCCAATCTGCGCTCGCAATATGCCGATGCCAAGAAGCGCCAGGCCGAACTGCAGGGCGAGCTCGGGCCGCGTCATCCGGCGCTGCGCCAGGTCGAGCAGCAGGTCGAGGACCTGCGCCGGACCATCAAGGAAGAGATCGACCGCTTTGCGGTATCCGCCAAGAACGATCTGACCCGGGCGCGCGACTATGAGGCGTCGCTCAACAAGGCGCTCGACGTTCAGAAGCACCAGAGCGTGCAGATGAGCCAGGCGTCGGTGCGGCTGCGCGAGCTCGAGCGCGAGGTCGATGCCAGCCGCGACGTCTATCAGTCCTTCCTCAAGCGCTCGCGCGAGACCGAGGAGCAGGAGAGCCTCAACACCTCGAGCGCGCGCGTGATCGGCGATGCGACGATCCCGCAGCAGCGCACTTTCCCGCCGCCGATGACCCTGCTCGCGATGATCGGGTTCATGTTCGGCGGGCTCGCCGCCGCGGCCTGGATCGTTGCGGCCGGCCAGCTGGCGCCCGGCGCCGATCCGATCCGTCCCCGGATCCAGCCGAAGCAGGACGCCGCACCGGAGCGGCAGCCCGTCATCGCCAAGGCCAAGCCGCCGGTGCAGGCACCGCCTGCGATCCAGCCGGCAGCCGCTCTCATCGACAAGCCCGTGATCGAGAAGCCGCTGATCGCCGAGCTGCAGGAATCCGATGTCATACGCACGCTTGGTGGCATCCTGACCGGCGACAATCCCGCCGACGTCACACGGTTCGGCTGGCCGACGCTGCGGACCAGTTCGGCGCTGGGGCCGTTCTCCAACACGATGCGGCAGATCCATGCGGCGCTGGCGACGGGCGCCGCCCCGGAAGCCGTTCCGGTGCTGGCCGTGATCGGCACCGCCGACGATCCCGATCGCAGCGTTGTCGCACTCAACATCGCGCTGGTCGCCGCGCGCGACGGCGCGCGTGTCCTGCTGATCGACGCCGACGCTGCCGTCCACGCTCTGACCGACAGGGTCGCGCATCCCGTCCAGAGCAGGCCGAGCCGGCTCGACTGGCTCACGATCGGCAGCAAGGCGTCCCGCGCCATCAACACCGCAAACGGCATTGCCATCCTGCCGGCGATCCAGGGCAGTTCCGCCAAGGCCAGCGAGGCGATCCAGAAGGCGATCGCGCAGGCGCGTTCCGCCGGCGGCCACGATCTCGTGATCCTCGACGGCCCGCCAATGCCGTGGGGCGCGGACGAACGGCGGCTGTTCGACATGGCCGACAGGCTGATCGCGGCGCTGCCGGTGGATCGCGACATCAACGCGTCAATGGAAGACATCATCACCGCGCTCGGTGGCGCTGAGCGCAAGCTTGCCGGTGTCGTGCTCAACGAACTGCTGTCCACCGTCGCAGGTCAGCAGCACGACAGGCAGTATGCGTGAGCCGCGCGCCAGCCGCGCCGCGTTTTGGCTCGCTGCTGCGGCAGCGATCGCGAGCTGATCTTCCGATGGCCCGGCTATCGATCCCCGCCATCGTCTTCGCCGCATCCATTCTGCTGTCCGTCGCCGCGCGGGCCTGCCCTGCCCTGATCGAAGGCGTCCCGGCGGACCGGATCAAGGCCTTGTCGCGCGGCGTCAATGCCGATGGCTGGATTGTCGATCCGCGATCGGCGCCGCCGCGCGGCCTGCTGCTCGAATTGCGCAAGGCCGGCCTGACCCACATCCGGCTGCCGGTGCCTGCCGACTTCGTCATGCCGCGCTTCGCGACGAAGGCGGAGATCGACGGCCGGCTGCAGACCGTCGATGCCGCACTGAGGACCCTGCTCGCACTCGGCTATGCGGTATCGATCGACCTGCATTCGGGTCAGCACTTCAACGCGCTGCACAAGGACGATCCGCCCGGCGCGATGGCTGAAATGAAGAGCGCCTGGACCGCGCTCGCGCGGGTCATGCAGCGCTATCCCTCCGATCGGGTGTTTGCGGAACTGCTGAACGAGCCGGAGGTCGATGCCGCGCAATGGCAAGGCGAGGTCCGGGAACTGGCCGGCTTCATTCGCCAATTGCTGCCGCAGACCACGCTGATCACAGGTCCGGTCAACTGGCAGCGCGCGGACTCGCTGCCGGGCTTCACGCCGCTCGACGATCCGAATGTCGTCTATGCCATCCACTTCTACGATCCGATGGTATTCACCCATCAGGCCCATTGGGATCGGAACGAGTCGCTCCACGACGTCGTCGGATTGCCCTATCCGATCCGCGCCGACGATCCGAAGGTTCAACAATTGCGGGAGCAGCTGACCGCGCTGAACAAGTCCAAGGCGCTTGCGATGGTCGACCGCGCCATCCCCGACCGCGGCATCGACCAATGGCTGGAGCCCGCGGCTGCCTGGCAGCGGCAATACTCCCGTCCGATCATCATCAATGAGTTTGGCGTGCTCAAGGCCGGCGCACCGCGCGACAGCCGGTTGCGCTGGCTCGCCGGCGTCACGGCCTACGCCCGGCAGCAGTGCTGGGGCTGGACCCATTGGGAGCTGTCGCAGGGCTTTGGCCTGGCCGACGCCGTCACCGGCAAGGCCGACCGCGACGTGCTGAGGGCGCTGCTCGGGACGCGCTGACCGATCTGGTTAACCGGTTCTTACACAATGCGCGGCTAGATCGACGATGCGGGTGTGGCACGCCACCCATCCGGTCATTTAGGTCAGAGCCTGTGCGAGCAGACATAGCCCCGCGGCCGCTGTTGGCCGGCGACCTCGTTCCTGCGCTCGGCATCGCCGTGGCATCGATCGCTTTCGTGCCGATCATGCAGGCGGCCAATGCAGGGCTCGCGATCGTCGTCGAAGGCTTGATCGGCTGCGCCATCGTGCTCGCGGCGCCGGCCTATGCGCCGTCGATCGCCGTCTTCATCATCTTCTTCCAGAATCTGTTCGTCTCGATCCTGTCGTCTTACATCACGACCGAGCAGGAGATGGATTTCGTCAAGGGCTACAATTTCCTGATCTGCGCGGTCATGTGGCTGGTCACGCTGGCGCTGTACATGCTGCGCGAGCGCAAGCATTCACCCGAGATCGACCGGATCATGAATTGGGGGCTGATGACCCTCGCAGTCGTGGGGGCGTATTTTCTGCTCGGCGCCACGCAGGACGCGCATGCGGCCCTCGTCTATCTGCGCAACATCGCGTTTCCGCTGTTCCTGTTTCAGCTGTCGCTGCTGACCGCCGCAACCTTCGAGATCCGCATCACGCCGTTCCTGGTGGCCGTCGCCACACTGCTGATCGTCTGCGGCTATGTCGAACTGCTGTTTCGCGATTTCTGGCTCGAAATCACCAATGGCTACACGTTCTGGCACTTCGACGAGCTGAAGGCGACCCGCTCCGGAGCCTGGGAAGCCGAGATGCGCCAAACCGGCAATGTCCCGGTCGACCTGATCGACCGCTTCCGCTTCAGCTTTCTCAACAGCCCGCTGTTCGAGGATCTCGGACTGTCGTCGATCTTGCGCATCTTCGGACCGAACATGAGCCCGATCAGCTTCGGTTACGGGATCGCCTTCTCCATCCTGTTCCTGTTCGCGGTCGGGTATCGCTGGCTCGCGCTGGCCGCGATCCCGCTGCTGATCCTCTGCAGCGTGAAGGGCGCGCTCATCCTGGTCATCTTCGTGGCCCTGGCCTGGACGGCAACCTGGCTGCTCGGCGCCACCATCACCCTTGCCATCGCACTCGTCGGACTCGTGCTGTATGCCATCGCGGCGATCTACATCGGACTCCAGATCGGCGACTTTCACGTGATCGGCTTCATGGGCGGCTGGGACGGATTCCTGCACAACCCGATCGGCCGCGGCCTCGGCGTCGGCGGCAATCTCTCCGAAGGTTACTTCTCGATCGACTGGAACGCCGCGCAAGCGGCCGGCACGATGGACGGCGCGGTGGAGAGCGCCGTCGGCGTCCTGCTCTACCAGATGGGCATCGGTGCAGTGGTGCCGCTCGGCTTCTTCTTTGCCGTGGCGCTGAAGGCCTGGCGCCTTTACGCCGCGTCCGGAATCCTCATCCAGGGGCTCGCTGCGTTCGGCACGATGGTCGTGCTGGTGAACGGCATCTTCCAGGAGGAGGCGCTGTTTGCGCCGCCGGCGCTCGGGCTGTTGCTGTGTCTGACCGGGCTCGTGATCGGTCATCATTTGCGCACGCAAGGCCACGATCTGAAGGCCTCCAGCGGATAGCACATGACACGCGATCAAGCCCGGCCGCGCCGCGACCGGGCTCTCCTCCGCATGCGCTGTCAGAGCGGCTTGATCTGCACCTTGCGGAACTTGACCACGCCGGAACCATACTGGAGCGCGACGTAGCCGCTGGCGTGCTTGGAATCCTGCGCGTCGACGGTCTTCTGACCGTTCAACGTCACGACGAAATGCGGTCCCTGCGCCGTGATCTCGTAGACGTTCCACTTGCCGGCCGCCTTCGGCATCGGATCGACCTTGCCGACGTCGACGATCGCGCCGGTGCCGTAGGTCGGATCGGGCCGCTTGTCGAAGATGTTGACCTCGTAGCAGACCTTCGAGTCGATCACCTTGTTGCCTTCGCAGCGGATGAAGACGCCGCTGTTGGCATCCTCGTCGGTCCAGAACTCCGCCCTGATCTGGAAATCCTTGTATTGGGTCCTGCTGACGAGATAGGAGAGATCCTTGCCGTCGAGCTTGTCGGCGACCAGCGCGCCGTCCTTCATCGCCCAATTGGCCTTGCCGACCTCGTCCCAATCGCCCTGCTTGGAGCTGTCGAGCAGCGTGACCCAACCGTCATCGCCGGATGCGGCGGTGGAAAATTGCAGCGCGGCCGCACCGATCACAAGTCCCGCCGCCAGTATCGACAGTTGCTTCTTCAAGGTTATCCTCCCGTCTTTTGGTTGGCGCGCAACCTATCATCGTCTGCAGCGTCGTAAATGCGTTTTTCATATTGCAACTGCGTTGTGTCACGGCCCGATGCCGCAATCTTGAGAGCAGACATGCGCGAGCGCGTCTTGTCCGGCGCAAGCGAGAGCGATTAGCATCACGCGACATACGGGCGCGGCAGTCGCCCGAACGAATTGACCTGGGAGGATATGATGACGGCGTCGAACCGGTCCTGGCGATACCTGATGATGCCGCTGGCCCTTGCCGCCACGCTGAGCGTCAGCTCCGCGGCAGAACTCAATCCGGCCGCCGTCACCTACAAGCTGCCGGACCAGATTCCCTGGAGCCCGGTCGACGCGCGCGGCGCGCAGAATGCCGTGGTGGTCGGCGATCCCTCGAAGCCCGGCTTCTACATGGTCTACACCAAATGGACCAAGGGCAATCACTTCAGCCGTCCGCACTTCCATCCCAACGACCGCTACATCGTGGTGCTGAAGGGCACCTGGTGGGTCGGCTCGGGCCCGAAATTCGATCCCGATCACGGCACAGTGGCAATGCCGGCCGGAAGCTTCGTCACCCATTTCGGCAAGCAGGTGCATTGGGACGGCGCCAAGGACGAAGACGCCGTGTTGCTGATCATGGGCGAAGGCCCGGCCACCGCGACCGAGGTGGAACGGAAGTAGCCGCGTTGCGCGAAGTGGGGGCGATGCTATCATCACGGCCCAACGAAGGGCTTCCGATGCATCCCGCCGCCAAGCTGCAATTTGCCCGCATCGCCGACGAGTTCGCGCGCTGGCGCGCCATTGCCGAACCGGAACGGCCGCCGGCGCCGGCGTGGTGGTGGGGACCGGCATTCGAGATGCGCAATGCCGCCGAACCGCTGCCGTCCAATTGGTGCCGCCGGTTCCGCCTGCCCGACGGGGCGAATTTTGCGGAGGCGTCGGCGGCGCTGCGCCAGACCTTGGCCGGCCAGGCGACACCGTCCTGGCCCTATGATTTCTCGCGCGTGATCGCATCCACCGATTCCGATGTCCGCGACCTGCCCGTGCAGCCGTCAGACGACAGCGCGTTTCCGCCCTAGATCCGGCCCGGCCTCACCGATCGCCTCGTCGTCCAGCGACGGCTGCAACGGTGGCGACGTCAGCACCGGCGACGTCTTCAACAATTCGGCGAGATCGCGCGGCGGCAGCGGCCGGCTGAACAGGAAACCCTGCATCTCGTCGCAGGCATGGGCGCGCAGGAACTCCTGCTGCTCGGAGGTCTCGACGCCCTCGGCCACGATGGTCATGCCGAGCGCCTTGCCCATGCTGATGATCGCCTGCGCAATCGCGACGTCCTCGGAATCATCAGGCAGATCGCGCACGAAGGAGCGATCGATCTTGATGGTGTCGATCGGGAACTGCTTCATCAGCGACATCGACGAATAGCCGGTGCCGAAATCGTCGATCGCCAGCCGAATGCCCCGGTGCTGGATCGCGTCGAGCACGCGGACCGCACGCGTCACGTTGCGCATCACCATGCTCTCGGTGACCTCGAGCTGCAGCAGCGCCGGCGACATGCCGCTCGCCGCCAGCGCCTCGTCGATGTCGTCGAGCAGGTTCGGATCGCCGAACTGCCGCGGCGAGAGGTTGACCGCCATCGTCACCGCCTTGAGGCCGCGGTGCTGCCACGCCATGTTCTGCGCGCAGGCTTCCTTCAGCACCCAGCGGCCGATCGGCACGATCAGACCGATCTCCTCGGCGAGCGGAATGAACTGCCCCGGCGAGACCTTGCCGAGCTCGGGATGGGTCCAGCGCAACAGCGCCTCGACGCCGCTGATCTGACCGCTCGCCATGTCGACCTTGGGCTGATACTCGAGCGAGAACTGGTCGCGCTCCAGCGCGCGGCGCAGTGCGCTTTCCATCGTCAGGCGCTCGATCGACTGCGCCCTCACCTCGTTGGAGAAGAAGCGGAAGCCGTTCTTGCCGTCCTCCTTGGCGAGATACATCGCCATGTCGGCATTCTTGGTGAGCGTCTGCACGTCGGAGCCGTCGGTGGGATAGGTCGCAATCCCGATCGAGGCCGTGGTGTGGCACTCGTGCCCGCTGAGCTGCATCGGCTGGCTCAGTGCGATCAGGAGTTCGCCGGCGATGCGCTCGACGTCGTGACGTTCGGCGGTGTTCTCCAGGATGACCACGAACTCGTCGCCGCCGAGCCGCGCCACCACGTCGCTCGCCCGCAACGAACCGCGCAGCCGCTCGGCGATCGCCACCAGCAGCATGTCGCCGGCGTCGTGGCCGAGCGAATCGTTGATCACCTTGAAGCGGTCGAGATCGATGAACAGCACCGCGAGCTGCCGGCAATGGCGGTCCGCCGCCGAGATCGCGTGACGCAGCATCTCGTTGAAGGTTTCGCGGTTCGGCAGATTGGTCAGGCTGTCATGCGAGGCAAGGTATTCGATCCGCTCATCGGCCTTGTGCTTCTCGTCAGCGCGATCGAAGCTTTCGAGCGCGAACGCAAGATTGTCGGCGAGCCGCTGCAGCAGCTCGGCGAACTCAGGCGTGAACGTATCCTTCTCGATCGCGACGAAGATCATGACGCCGACGACCTCCCCGCTGACAATCAGCGGAAACGAGGCACCGGACTGCGTTCCATCGCGGCGCGCGCGCTCATGGAACGCCGCGGTACCGGTATCGGCGAAATAGTCGTTGATGATGCAGGCCTTGCCCGACCGGAACGCCCTGCCGCAGGCGCCCCGTCCCTCGGGGTGCGCCTCGCTGGTCGAGAGCGTCACCTGGCTCGCGCCGTCGGCGGCCGGGCCTGCGATCGCGACGATGCGGAGATAGTCGCTGCCGGGCTGCGCCAGCGCGATGGTGGTCGAGGTGAACTTGCCGCCGGTCGCTGCCGCCTCGCAGACCAGTTGGTAGAGCTCGGCGCGGGACTTCGCCCGCATGATCGCCTCGTTGGTCGCGCTCAGCGCCGCAAACATCCGCGACAGCCGCTCCTTCTGCGCGTCGGCCCGGGCCTTCTCGTCGGCGCGGTCGAAATTGGCCAGCGCGAACGATACGTTCTCGGTGAGCCGCTGCAACAGCGCCATCATCTCCGGACTGAAGGTGTTGAACTCGCCGGAGAGGAAAACCAGCGCACCGATCGCCTCGCCGTTCTTGAGCAGCGGCAGGGCCGCGCCGGACTTGCTGCCGCTGTCGCGCACGGCCGGATAGACATGCGACTCGGGGCCGAAGTCGCTGAGATAATCGTTGCTGATGCAGGGTCTGCGGGTGCGGATCGCAACACCGGTCAGCGTCTGTCCTTCCGGACGCGTCGCATCGGCCGACAACTGGACTTCGCGGGCCCGTACCCGGTCGGGGCCGGAAGCAGCCACGTTCTCCAGGAAGGCCTCGCCCGGCCGCACCAGCCTGATGGTGGCCGAAATAAACTGCCCGCCGACCGCAGCGGCATCGCAGACCAGATCGAACAGCTCGCCACGGGACTTCGCCCGCATGATGGCCTCGTTGGTCGCGCTCAGCGCCGCGAACATGCGCCTGAGCCGCTCCTTCTGCTCCTCGGTGCGCGCCTTCTCGTCGGCGCGATCGAAACTGCCGAGCGCATAGGCGACGTTGTCGGCGAGCCGCTGCAGCAGCTCGGCGAACTCGGCCGAGAAGGTGTTGCGCTTGGCCGAGATGAACAGCATCACGCCGACCGGCTCGTCGTCGACGATCAACGGAAACGCCGCGCCCGATCGCGCGTCCTCGCGGTCGATGATATCGCGGAACGGGTTGTTGGCGACGTCGCCGAGAAAATCGTTGTCGATGCAGGCGCGCCGGGAGCGGAACGCCCTGCCGCAAACGCCGCGCCCTTCGGGACGCGCCTCGCTGCGCGAGACGTTGAGACGGCGCGCATTCTCGGCGGTCGGCCCCGCCACCGCCATCATCTCCAGAAAATCGTCGCCGGGTTTCGCGATCAGGATGCTGGTGGAGTTGAACCCGCCGCCATGCGCCGCCGCGGCGCAGACCAGCTCGAACATCTCGAGCCGCGACCGCGCGCGCATGATCGCCTCGTTGGTCGCGCTCAGCGCCGCGAACATCCGCGACAGCCGCTCGCGTTCGGCATCGGCCTTGGCCTTCTCGGTGGCGCGGCCGAACGTATCGAGCGCAACCGAGACGTTCTCGGCGATGCCTGCCAGCAGCGCGATGATCTCTTCGTCGCGGGCCCAGGAATTGCCGATGAAGAAGATCAGGACGCCGATGCTCCTGCCGAACCGGGTAAGCGGCAGCGCGACGCAGGCCATCAGACCGCTCTCACCGGCTTGCGCCTGCGACGCGCCCGTCGATATCGGAATGTCGTGCTCGATGCACGGCCGTTTGGTCCGGAACGCCTCGCCGCAGATTCCCTTGCCGTAGAGATTGTCCGGGTCGGTCGAAAAGCGCGTCTGCGTGATCAGGTCGAGCGCCTCGCCGGTGCCGGCGACGGGCTCGAGCCAGTGCGTGTCGGGCTCGGCGAGCAGCACCACCGTGGCGAAGGATTTGCCGCTGAACACCGCGGCGTCGCACACCCGCTGATAGAGATCGTGCTCGGTCTTGGCGCGAAGGATCGCCTCGTTGGTTGCGCTGATGGCGCCGAACATGCGGTTGAGCCGGCGCATCGCCCGCTCGCCGCTCTTGCGCGACGCCTCGTGGTCGAAATTGTCGAGCGCAAAGGACACGTTCGCCGCAATGCGCTCCAGCAGCGACACGATCTCCTCGCCGAGCGAGTCGATCTCGCGCCGGGTCACCATGAAGACGCCGACGCTGCGCCCGTTGCAGACCAGCGGCATTGCCGCCGCCGCGCCGACGCCGGCCGCCGCGAGGCCGCTGCGCCAGGCCGCCGAACGGACATCGTTGACATAGTCGTTGCTGACGCTGGCGCTCTGATCGCGGAACGCCCGCCCGGCGACGCCGTCGCCTTCCGGAATGTTGGCGAGGGTGGAGATGCTGATGCTGCGCAGACGCGCGACATCGTCGCCGCAACCGGCGGCGAATGTCAGCCGGCCGGTATCCGGCTCCAGCAAAAAGACGGTCGTGGCCAGGAAGCTCCCGCTCGAGAACGCGGCTTCGCAGACCTTTCCGTACAATTCTTCTGGTGATTTCGCGTACAGGATCGCTTCGTTGGTGGCATTCAACGCCGCGAATGTACGCCCGATGCTCGACTGCACGATCCCTGAAGGCCCCAGGGCCACCCCCTTCAATCTGCCGAGGAACATTGCCCGCGAGAGGCCTAAGTGATGGTTAGTGTATCCGGCAAGTTGTGAGACAAAGTAAACGGCTGACGAATGCCGGAGGCCGTTTTCCGGGATATTACGGACGCCAGTGTACCAGGCTGAGGCGGAGGGCCGGGGCACCCGGATAGCCGCCCGGCTTGCGCCACTGGCGCAGCCAAATTCCGCAGCGCGACCGCACGCGTTCCATTCAGTGAAATCCCGGCCGGGAGCACCCTGCTGGCGGTATGGCGGACCGGATTTTCCGCCCCTTGCTCGGCGGGCTGCGCTTTGAGAGCATGACGCCGACAACAGCAAGCAAGACCCGCGCATCACGCGGGCGGACCGCGAGGAAAATCCCATGCCGATCGTCCAAGCCGACCGTCTCGCGCGCATCGGCGCGGCACTGCTCCGGGGCGCCGGCGCATCGGAGGAGGAGGCCAACGCGGTCGCCTCCGGCTGCGTCAACGCCAACCTCGCCGGCCACGACTCCCACGGCGTGATCGCGATCCCGACCTATATCGACCGCATCAAGGCCGGCCATATCGTCCCCGGCGCGAAATGGACCGTGGTGCAGGAGACGCCGACCACGACCGTGATCGACGGTCATTGGGGGTTCGGCTTCCACGTCAACGCCAAGGCGATGGAGATGACCATCAACAAGGCGAAGACCGCCAATGTCGCGGCCTGCACCGTGTTCCGGCAGAGCCATGTCGGCCGGCTGGCGCATTACCCGCTGATGGCGATGCGCGAAGGCATGATCGGGATTGCGGCGGCCGATTCCGGCCGCTCGCCGAAACATGTCGCGCCGTTCGGCGGCCGCGAGGCCCGGCTCGGCACCAATCCGCTCTCGATCGCGGTGCCGTCCGATCTCGAGGCGCCGTTCTATCTTGATATGGCGACCTCGGCGGTCGCGGCCGGCAAGATCCAGCTCGCGGTGGCGCGTGGCGAAAGCATCCCGAAGGGCTGGATCATCGACGCCGAAGGGCGCGACACCGCTGATCCAAAGGACTACCGCAAGGGCGGCGCGCTGCTGCCGCTCGGCGGCAGCGAAGGCTACAAGGGCTCGGGCCTTGCCGCGATGGTCGAGGTGCTGTGCGGCCTGCTGACCGGCCTCGGTTTCGGCGTCGAGCCGACCGGTCGTCACAACGACGGCTGCTTCATGGCGGTGTTCAACGTCGCCGCGTTCCGTCCCTTGCAGGACTTCAGACGCGAAGTCGCCGACTTCGCCCGCTACCTGAAATCGACGCCGCCCTCGGAAGGGAGCCGCGGCGTGTTCTATCCCGGCGAGATCGAACATCTGCGCGAAGTCGAACGGCGCAAGAACGGCATCGAGATCGAGGATGCGACTTGGGACAAGCTGAAGGCGCTCGCAGCCGACTACAAGCTCACCGACGACCTCGATCTTCGCTGACGCATTCAGGTACAGGAGAACGACATGACACGGCAAATGGCGCTGGTTGGCTTTTTGCAGGCGCAGAACTGCACCAACCTGCCGAGCTCCTGGCGCCACCCGGAGTCGCGCGACGATTCGATGTCGGCGGACTACTACCAGGAGATCGCGCGCATCCTGGAGCGCGGCAAGTTCCACATGGCGTTCTTCGACGATCGCCTCGCAATGCCCGACCGTTACGGCAACGATCACGCCCACACCGTCGAATACGGCATCCGCTGCGTGAAGATGGACCCGATCGTGGTGCTGACCACGATGGGTATGGTCACGACCAGGCTCGGCCTCGCCTCGACCGCGTCCACCACCTATTTCGAGCCGTTCGACGTCGCCCGCCGCTTCGCCACGCTCGACTTGATGACGGGTGGCCGCGCCGCCTGGAACGTGGTGACGTCGGTCAATGACGGCGAGGCGCTCAATATGGGCCGCGCGCAGCATCTCGAGCACGATCTCCGCTACGACCGTGCCGACGAGTTCATGGAGGTGGTGCTCGGCCACTGGGATGCCTGGGAAGACGGCTCGCTGGTGATCGACAAGAAGAGCGGCCGCTTCGCCGATCCGGCCAAGGTGAAACGGCTCGATCACAAGGGCGCGTTCTTCACCTCGCGCGGCCCGTTCACGGTGCCGCGCTCGGCGCAGGGCCATCCCGTCGTGATCCAGGCCGGCGCCTCCGGGCGCGGCCAGCGCTTTGCGGGACGTTGGGGCGAGGTGATCTTCACCGCGGCGCGCAACCTGGCCAATGCCAAGCAGGGCTATGACGCGATCCGGGGCGAAGCCGCCAAGGCCGGCCGCGATCCCGACCAGATGTTCCTCTGCAATCTGATCACGCCGGTCACCGGCGCGACCAAGGCCGAGGCCGAGGACCGGATGGCGGTGATCCAGAAGCTGCCGCTCGAGATCGACGCGCTGTCGCTGCTCGCCGAAGGCCTCAACTTCGATTTCGGCGCCAAACCGATCGACGAGCCGCTGACCACGGAAGAGCTGCAGGGCATGCAAGGCATGCTCGGCATCCGCGACGGCGTGCTGCGCACCTCCGGCAAGACCAATCCCTCGACCCGCGACTTCATCACCTTCTCCGGCCGCGGCCAGGTGCAGGACGCGATGGTCGGCGGCCCGAAGGAGATCGCCGACCGGCTGGAGGAAATGTTCGAAGGCCGCGGCTGCGACGGCTTCGTCATCGCGGCGAGCTATGTGCCGGGCTCCTACGCGGACTTCGTCGATCACGTGGTACCCGAGTTGCAGAAGCGCGGCCTGTTCCACAAGGACTACACTGGAACCACGCTGCGCGAGAATCTCGGGCTGAAGCGCCCCGCCGCGGGTGCCTGGAAGACCCGCGCGCAGGCCGCGGAATAGAGGGACATCATCATGCGCTGGCTGAAATTCACCGCCGCGGGTACTACGTCTTGGGGCCTCGTCGAGGGCGACACCGTCACCACCGTGAACGGCGATCCATTCGGTGAATGGAGCAAGACGGCGAAGACCCACGCCTTGAAGGACGTCAAGATCGAGCTGCCGCTGATCCCGCGCACCTTCTACTGCGTCGGGCTGAACTATCTGAAGCATCTCAAGGAGGCCGCCGACAAGGCCGGCACCGTGCCGAACGTTCCTGATCGTCCCGAGATCGGCTACCGCGCGCAGAACGCGCTGATCGCCCATGACGAGGATGTCGTGATCCCGGCGAGTGCGACCGAGAAGATCCATTACGAGGGCGAACTGGTCGTCGTGATCGGCAAGACCGCCAAGCACCTCACCGAAGCCAATGCGCTGGACTGCGTGTTCGGATACACGATCGGCAACGACGTCTCCGAGCGCAGCTGGCAGAAGGCCGACCGCGGGCTGTGGCGCGCCAAGAACGCCGATACGTTCAAGCCGATGGGCCCGTGGATCGAGACCGATGTCGATCTCGACCGCATGGAGACCGCGATCCGCGTCAACGGCAAGGAAACCGGCCGCTTCCGCACCAACGAGATGATCTTCGGTATCGTGCCCTTCCTGGTCGAGCTTTCGAAATACTTCACGCTGTCGCCCGGCGACGTGATCTGGATGGGCACCGACGGCGCCTCGCCGGACCTGAAGGACGGTGACGTGGTGGAGATCGACATCACCGGCATCGGGACATTGCGGAACAGGTTCGTGAAGGAGAGGGTGTGAGGGCTGGCACACTGCCAGACCCGTCATCCTGGAGGTGCGAGCGAAGCGAGCCTCGAAGGATGCACGGCCACAGTCGGGCCGTCGTGCTCCGAGACGGCCGCTGCGCGGCCTCCTTACCATGACGGTGATGGACACGAGGGGATGATCTCCCCAATCGTCGTCCTGGCGAAAGCCAGGACCCATAACCACCGCATTCGGAGATGAACGGGATCGCGGCCCCAGCGTCGCGCAACAATTGAGATTTGGGGTAATGGGTCCTGGCTTTCGCCAGGACGACGCGGAGTAGGTTGCGCGAACTGCGAGTCATACTCCTGCATTCTCGCGACATTGCCCATCGGGCCATCGTGACGTCATCACACAACCACTTCGTAACGTGACAGAAACAAGAGAACCGCAATACCGTGCGGGCCGCTCGCTCCAACACAGGCAAGGCAGCCATGCCGCTTTCGCGCCGAACGTTGCTTCAGGGTTCGCTCTTCACCGCTGCCGGGATCGCCTACAGGCCGTGGCCGGCCCTTGCCGAGCCGCCGGCGGAGCTTCCGACATCGGAGCAACGCAAGCAGATGGCGGGCCTCGCCGCCGACTTCATGACGGAGTACGACGTCCCCGGTCTTTCCATCGCGGTTTCGATCAAGGGAAAGCCGGCTTATGTGGAGGCGTTCGGCGTTGCGGATCGGGAGAGCGGCGAAGCATTGACCCCGCAGCACCGCTTCCGGATCGCGAGCATATCGAAGCCGGTGACCTCGACCGGGATCTTCACTCTGGTCGAAGCGGGCAAACTGCGGCTCGGCGATTACGTGTTCGGCGCCAACTCCATTCTCGGCAAGGACTACCCGACGACGCCAACCTTGCAAAGCTTGATGCCATCAGGCTCATCTCGCTCGCCTGTCGAGCAGATCACGATCGAGCATCTGCTGACCCACACCACCGGGACCTGGGGCAACCAGTCCCGCGACCCGATGTTCATGAACCAGGACTTGAAGCATCGCGAGCTGATCAACTGGACGCTGGAGCACATGCCGCTCACCAGTCCGCCGGGCCAGTCCTATGCCTATTCGAACTTCGGCTATTGCATCATCGGGCGCGTGATCGAGAAGCTCAGCGGCCGGAGCTACGAGCAATACATCAAGGACGTGGTCCTGAAGCGATGCGGCATCACCGACATGCAGATTGCCGGCAATACGCTGCGCGAGCGGGCCAGCAATGAGGTGAAATATTACAGCCAGACCGGCGGCGATCCGTACCGGATGAACGTCGCCCGGATGGATTCGCACGGCGGCTGGATTGCGACGCCGAGCGATTTGACAAGGCTGTTCGTCCATATCGACGGCTTCAAGGACACCGAACAGCTGCTCACCGACGACAGCCTCCGCGTCATGAGCACGCCCAGCACCGTCAACCCACGCTATGCCAAGGGCCTGTTCATCACCGCCAACAACAATTGGTGGCACAGCGGCCTGCTGGACGGAACGACGACGATCTCGGTCCGGACCAATGGAGACTTCTGCTGGTCCGCGTTCACCAATACCAGGTCGCGGGACGGCATGACCCGCGCTCTCGACCTGCTGGTCTGGCACATGGTCAAGACGGTGCCGGACTGGCAACCGCAGAAGCGCGCGTAGGCCTCGCCGTCATTCCCCGGTGCGCAATTGCGCACCTGCGGGCAGCCCGAAGGGCTGAGCCCGGAATCCATTGGGCCACAAGACAAGTGGTGAAATGGATTCCGGGCTCGCGCTGCGCGCGCCCCGGAATGACGCCCTGGGAAAGCGGTTCGCAATCCCGCGAGGATGCCGCCTGATCGAAGGCCGCAAATCCGCGTCAAGTCTAGCGGCGTAGGATGGGTAGAGCGAAGCGAAACCCATCAACTCGTATCCGCGGCCCGAATGATGGGTATCGCTGCGCTCCACCCATCCTACGAGTCACCGCCCAGCCCCCGACCTGCTCTTCACATGGTCGATGAAGGCGCGCAGCTTCGGCATGATCTGGCGGTGGCCGGGATAGTAGAGAAATACGCCCGGTGTCGTCGTCGCGAATGGCTCCAGGACGCGGACCAGCTTCTTCTCCTTCACCGCGCCGGCGACCAGCGGCGCGGGCACCTGCGCGAGGCCCACGCCTTCGATGGCCGCGCCGACCAGCGTCGGGAAATCATGGCCGATGAAGGAGCCGGAGACGGCAAGCTCGATCGAACGGCCGTTATCGTTGAGCGACCACGGCGCCAGCCCGCCATTCGATCGCCGCAACCTGAGGCACGTGTGCTCGCGCAGATCGTCCGGGCGCTTGGGCCGGCCGCGGCGCGCGAGATAGTCCGGGCTGCCGACGATAGCGAAAGGGAACGGCTTGGTCAGACGCACCGCGATCATGTCCGGGTTGATGAACTGGCCCATCCGGATGCCTGCATCAAAACCTCCGGCCGCGAGGTCGACCAGCTCCTCGCTGGCGGCGAGCTCGACCTCGATCTCGGGATAGGCCTTGCAGAATGAGGCGATCAGCGGCTCCAGCAGGATCGGCACCACCGAGCGCGGCACGGTGAGACGCAACAGCCCCGCCGGCTTCTGCCCAAGCTCGCGCGCCGCGCCACTTGCGGCGACCAGCTCCTCGAACGCGGGCCTGGCACGCGCCAGGAATCGTTCGCCGGCTTCGGTGAGGCCGACGCTGCGGGTGGTGCGGATGAACAGCACAGCGCCGAGGCGCGCCTCGAGCGCGCGCACCGCCTGGCTGATCGCCGACGGCGTCACCGCGAGCTCGGTCGCCGCGCGACGAAAGCTGCGGTGCTGGGCGACGCTGAGGAACGCTTCCACGCCGTCGAGCGCCCCCTGCCTGACTGTGAAGTTCTGCTTCATGGCCCGTCAACATTATCGCGAATAGTCGCGCGCGGGAAGCCGCCCTACATCGGAGCCACAGGCAGCAGCACCGCGACGCGCGCTGCTCCACGCGACATCACGACATCAGTCGTGAACGGAGACCTGCGACCGATGAAAGCAATCCGTCACACCCTCCTTGCCCTCACCCTCACTTCGACAGGCTTAACCTCCATGACCGCTCCCTCCCTCGCCCAAACCCAGGCCCAAGGCCAAACACAGGCGCAAGCCGCCTCCACCATCACCACCGGCGTGATGGTGATCCTGACCGTCAAGGCGGGCGTCACCCGCGAACAAGTGATGGCCGTGATGCCGGATGAAATCCGGCAGACCGTGCAGCTCTATCTCAGCGGCAAGGTTCGCGAATGGTATTCGCGGTCCGACGGGCGCGGGGTCATCCTCCTGCTCGACGCCAGGGATACATCCGAGGCGCACGCGATCATGGAGGGGCTGCCGCTCTCCAAGCTGGATATCATGGACCACGACTACATCGCGGTCGGCCCGCTGCTGCCGCTGCGCCTGCTGGTCGGCAAGCCTTAAGCGTCGGGCCCTGAGCACCCCGCCGAGGCCGGACCCGATCGCCGGGTCCGGCCTCTCCGGATCGACAGTCAGACGGGAGTCGACCGTGCCAGTAAGTCTCAACATTCCATTCTTGCTCAGCGTCGCCGGAGCATTTCTGACGAGTGCCGTGGTGGCCGCGACCTATGTCTGGCCGGCGCTCCGCACCTGGCCGCGCCATGAGGCGCTCCGGCTGCTTGCGGCGTTCCATGCTTTCCGGTTTCTCGGGATGAACTTCATGGTCACAGGCTTCGTGTCGCCGGAGGTGAACCCGGTGTTTGCCAGCGCGGTCGGCTGGGGCGATCTGATCGCCGCAGCTCTCGCGCTGCTCTCGATGGCGGCACTGTCTTGGCGCTGGCCGGTGGCCATTCCGATCGTCTGGTTCTTCAACATCTGGGGCGCGCTGGATCTTCTCAACGCCTACTTCATGGGCGCGACAAAGAACGCGGATCCCGGCCTGTTCGGCGCCGGCATCTATATCCCGGCGCTCTACGTGCCGCTGCTGCTGGTCAGCCATGTCATGGTGTTCATGATCTTGATGCGGGCCAAGTCGGCGGAAGCGACATCGTGACCGTAGGATGGGTAGAGCGCAGCGAAACCCATCATCGTGCCGCAGATGAATTGATGGGTTTCGCTGCGCTCTACCCATCCTACGGATTGCTTCGACCGTCATCCCCGCGCAAAGGCTTCGCCTTTGTCGCTGGAGGTGCGAGCGCAGCGAGCCTCGAAGGATGCACGGCCCGGCTGGCGGCCGTTCGCCCTTCGAGACGGCCGCTCCGCGGCCTCCTCAGGGTGACGGACAAGAAGTTGAGCGCGCGGCCATCGCGGCGGCATTTCCATCAAAACGGCAACGCCACGCCTGTCTTGATCTCCTTCAGGATCACGTTGGTGCGGACGTGGCGGATGCCGGGGATGCGGAACATGAACTCGTCGAGGAATCTGTTGTAGGCGTCCATGTCGCGGACGACGACGCGCAGATGATAGTCGGCATCGCCCGTCGTCGCGAAACATTCCAGCACCTCGCGGCGCTGCATCACCCGCGCGACGAACTCGTCGACGAATTTCGTGTCGTGCCGCTCCAGCGAGACGTGCAGAATCGCCGAGGTCGCAAAGCCGGCGCGCTCGCGCGCGACCAGCGCCGAATAACCTGAAATGACGCCGGACTCCTCCAGCGCGCGGACCCGCCGCCAGCATGCCGACGTCGACATCCCGACGGTTTCCGCCAGCTGCTGGTTGGTGGCGCGGCCGTCCTTCTGCAGCTCGGCAAGGATTTTTTCGTCTTGCTCTTCGATCATCGCAGAGCTCCAGTCTGGCAGATTATGCCAAAATACGACATTTTACGCAAAAAACTACCGAAATTTAGGTCTCTGGAGAACAGATAGGTAGGACCTACCAGACACACAGGCATAGCCTTGCCCCCATCAGACATTGCGATTCCCGGGAGGGGTCAGTCATGGGCCAGATGCCGCAACTCGACGCCTACCAGCTGTCCGAGCGCTATAGCCGCGAACGTGGCCGCGTCTTCCTCACCGGCACGCAGGCGATCGTGCGCATCGCGCTCGACCAGATCAGGCGCGACCGCGCCGCCGGGCTCAACACCGCGGGCTTCATCTCCGGCTATCGCGGCTCGCCGCTCGGCGGCGTCGATCTCGAATTGTGGAAGATCGGCGAGCGGCTGAAGGAGAGCCGCATCGAATTCCTGCCCGCTGTGAACGAAGACCTCGCGGCGACCGCCGTGCTCGGCTCGCAGCAGGTCGAGACGCAGAGGGATCGAAAGGTCGATGGCGTATTCGGGCTGTGGTACGGCAAGGGCCCCGGCGTCGACCGCTCCGGCGATGCGCTGAAGCACGGCAATGCCTATGGCTCCTCGCCGCATGGCGGCGTGCTGGTCGCGGCGGGCGACGATCATGGCTGCGTGTCGTCCTCGATGCCGCACCAATCCGACGTCGCGTTCATGAGCTGGTTCATGCCGACGCTGCATCCGGCCGATGTCGGCGAATATCTCGCGTTCGGCGAATATGGCTACGCGCTCAGTCGATTTTCCGGCATGTGGGTCGGCTTCAAGGCGATCTCGGAGATCGTGGAATCCGGCGCCTCGGTCGAGCTTGCGCCACCGCGGATCTTCGCGCAGCCGGATTTCGTGCCGCCGCCGGGCGGCCTGCATTATCGCTGGCCGGATCTGCCGGGCCCGCAGATCGAGGAGCGGCTGGAGGCCAAGAAGCACGCGGTCTACGCTTTCGCAAAAGCCAATCCGATCGACCGCCGCATCTACGACATCAAAGACGCCACCTACGGCATCGTCACCACGGGCAAAGCGCATCTCGATCTGATGGAGGCGCTGCGGCTGATAAGGCTCGACGAGGCCGCATGCCGCCGCTTCGGCATCGACATCTACAAGGTCGGCATGGTGTGGCCGCTCGCGCTGCACGACGCGATGGAGTTCGTGAAGGGCAAGCGCGAGATCCTGGTGGTCGAGGAGAAGCGCGGCATCATCGAGAGCCAGTTCAAGGAGTATTTCTACGACTATCCCGGCTCCAAGCCGGAACGGATGGTCGGCAAGCACGACGAAACCGGCGCGCGGCTGATCTCGTGGACCGGTGAACTATCCCCGCTGATGCTGGCCGACGTGCTGGCCCGGCGGCTCGATCCGATGTTTCCGGAATTGCAGCTCGCTCGCTGCGTCGCCGCGCTCAGGCCGGAACAGGACCGCATGATCGTGGTGCCGGGCGCGACACGCACGCCATATTTCTGCTCGGGCTGCCCGCACAACACATCGACCAAAGTGCCCGAGGGCTCCAAGGCGCTGGCCGGCATCGGCTGCCACTTCATGGCGAGCTGGATGGACCGCGAGACCTCGTCGCTGATCCAGATGGGCGGCGAAGGCGTCAACTGGGCGGCCTCGTCAAGATTCACCGGCAACAGCCATGTGTTCCAGAATCTCGGCGAAGGCACCTATTATCACTCCGGCTCGATGGCGATCCGCCAGGCGATCGCAGCAAAAGCCAACATCACCTACAAGATCCTGTTCAATGACGCGGTGGCGATGACCGGCGGCCAGCCGGTCGACGGCCCGGTCAGCGTGCAGGCGATCGCGCACTCTGTCCGCGCCGAGGGCGTCGCGCGGATCGCGCTGGTGTCGGATGATCCCGCGCAGTTCTCGCCGACGGATTTGCCCGCCGGCGTCACCATACACCCGCGCGAAGAGATGGACGCCGTGCAGCGCGAGCTGCGCACGATTTCAGGCGTCACCGTGCTGATCTATCAGCAGACCTGCGCCACCGAGAAGCGGCGGCGGCGCAAGCGCGGCACGATCAAGGATCCCGCGCGTTTTGCTTACATCAACGACCTCGTCTGCGAGGGCTGCGGCGACTGCTCGGTGGAATCGAACTGCCTCAGCGTCGAGCCGAAGGAGACGCCGTTCGGCCGCAAGCGCAAGATCAACCTCTCGACCTGCAACAAGGATTTTTCCTGCCTCAACGGTTTCTGCCCAAGCTTCGTCACCATCGAGGGCGGTACGCGGCGGGCGAAGGGCGCGAGCGCGATCGACCCGCTGGCACGCGCCGCCGCGCTTCCGGCGCCGGAGCTTGCGGCACTGGACAAGCCCTACGATCTGCTGGTCACCGGCGTCGGCGGCACCGGCGTCATCACGGTCGGCGCGCTGATCGCGATGGCCGCGCATCTCGAGGGCCGCGGCGTCTCGGTGCTCGACTTCACCGGCTTCGCCCAGAAATTCGGCCCGGTGCTGAGCTATCTGCGGCTGGCGGCAGCGCCCGAGGCGCTGCACCAGGTGCGGATCGACCAGGGCGCAGCGGATGCGCTGATCGGCTGCGACCTCGTGGTGAGCTCGTCGGCCAAGGCCTCCGGCACCTACCGCAAGGGCATGCGCGCGGCGGTCAACATCGCTGAGATGCCGACCGGCGACGTGGTGCGCTTCCGCGACGCCGACCTCGCCTCGCCGGTTCGCTTGCGCGCGATCGAGCGGGTGATCGGATCAGGCAACCTCACCGCGATCGACGCCAACGCGCTGGCCGAGCGGCTGCTCGGCGACAGCGTCTATGCCAACGTCATGATGCTCGGCTTTGCCTGGCAGCAGGGCCTGGTGCCGGTGTCGCTGGATGCATTGACCCGCGCGATCGAGCTCAACGGCGTCGCGGTCGAGCGCAACAAGCAGGCGCTGGCCTGGGGGCGGATTGCGTTCGCCGATCCGGAGTTTTTGAAGGCCGACGGTGCAGCGGCCAATGCACCGGAAACGCTGGAGCAGATGATCGCGCGGCGCGCGGATTTCCTCCGGGATTATCAGGATGAGGCCTATGCAGCCCGCTACCGGACCACGGTCGACCGCGTCCGTCGCGCCGAGGCCGCGCTCGGAAGCGAGACGTTGACCGACGCCGTCGCCCGCTCACTGTTCAAGCTGATGGCCTACAAGGACGAGTATGAGGTGGCGCGGTTGCACATGCAGACCGGCTTCCTTGAGACCCTCAAGCACGAATTCGATGGCGACTTCACGGTGCAGTACCATCTCGCGCCGCCGCTGTTGCCGGCACGGCTGGATGCACGCGGCCGGCCACGCAAGCGCGCGTTCGGCCAGTGGATCCAGACGCCACTCCGCTTGCTGGCGCGGCTCAAGGGACTGCGCGGCACGCCGTTCGACGTGTTCGGCTACACCGCGGAGCGTCTCGCCGAGCGCGAGTTGATCGGCTGGTACGAGGCGCTGATCGAGACCATGCTCGGCAAGCTCGATGCCACGCACCTGCCCGATCTCGTCGCACTTGCAAAGGCGCCGATGGAAATCCGCGGCTATGGCCCGGTGAAGGATGAAGCGATCGAGAAGACCAAGGCGGAGGTGGCGCGGCTGACCGCGCTTCTCACCTCCGCCCCGTCAGATTCAGGCGACGGCTCAGGCCGCCGCGCCGCGCTTGGCGGGTGAGATCAAGCCGACCACGACGGTCGCAATCACGGCCACCACGATGTTGAGCAGGAGCGCGCCGAGCCCGACATAGAAGGTGTAGGTGGCATCGCCGAGCGAGATGCTGGCGAGCGGCTTCAGCCCGTTGCTCCACGCCGTGTAGGTGCCCCAGCCGATGCCGACCGCCCAGCCGAGCAATAGCGCTTCGGCGCGGAACCAGACGGTGAACAGGCCGAACACCAGCGCCGGCAGCGTCTGCACGATCCAGAGGCCGCCGAGCAGTTGCAGGTCGAGCGCATATTGCGTCGGCAGGAACAGGATGAAGGCGAGCGCGCCGACCTTGACCACCAGCGAGGTGATCTTCGCGACCGACGCCTCGCCGGCATGCGAGATGTCCGGATCGACATAGGACTTCCAGACATTGCGGGTGAACAAATTGGCGGCGCCGATGCTCATCACCGCGGCCGGCACCAGCGCGCCGATTGCGATCGCCGAGAACGCGAAGCCAGCGAACCATTCCGGGAACAAGGTCTTGAACAGCAGCGGCACCACGTCATTCGGCGACGTCACCTTGATGCCGGCGGCATAGGCCATGTAGCCGAGCAGCGCGATCAGCCCGAGCAAGAGCGTATAGGCCGGCAGCAGGATCGCATTCTTGCGAATGGTATCCGCCGACTTCGAGGCGAAGATGCCGGTCAGCGTGTGCGGATACATGAAGGCGGCGAGCGCCGAGCCGAGCGCCAGCGTCGCATAGGGCAGATACTGAGCGGGCTTCAGCGTCAGTCCGGTGGCGCCGCCCTTCGCCGTGAACGCGTCGTTGGCGGCGGAGAACACCGCGCCATAGCCACCGAGCTTCGAGGGCACCACGACCACGGCCGTCAGCACCACGATGTAGATCATGATGTCCTTGACGAAGGCGATCAGCGCCGGCGCGCGCAGGCCGGAGCTATAGGTGTACAGCGCAAGGATCACGAAGGCGGCGATGATCGGCAGTTCGCCGGTCAGGCCCATCGCCTTGATCACTACCTCCATGCCGATCAGCTGCAGCGCGATATAGGGCATGGTCGCGACCAGGCCGGTCAGCGCCACCGCGAGTTCGAGACTGCGCGAGCCATAGGCGCCGTGAACCACGTCCGCGGCGGTGACATAGCCGCTGGCATGCGCCTTCTTCCACAGCACCGGCATCACGGCGAATACGAAGGGATAGACGATGATGGTGTAGGGCAGCGCGAAGAAGCCGTAAGCGCCGACCGCGTAGACCAGCGCCGGCACCGCGATCACGGTGTAGGCGGTGTAGAAATCGCCGCCGACCAGGAACCAGGTGATCCAGGTGCCGAACTGACGGCCGCCGAGACCCCACTCGTCGAGATGCTCGCTGACCGGGCCGGATTTCCAGCGCGCGGCGAAGAAGCCCATCACGGTGACGAGGGCGAAGAAGAAGATGAAGACGGAGAGCGCAACCCAGGCGATATGGTCGGTCATGGCTGCCCCCTCACCGCTGCTCGTCGGCGTCAGGCCGCCGGCTGCGATAGACCAGCCAGATCAGCAGCGAGGAGATCGGCACCCACGCGAGCTGGTACCAGTAGAAGAAGGGAAAGCCGAACAGCGAGGGCTCGGCGAAATTGTAGAACGGCACCCACAGCAAGCCGATGAACGGCAGCAGCAACAGAATCCACATGGCTCACTCCCCAGCCCAGGGTCCGATCAAAACCGGCGGTGTTGCCGGCGTCCCGTCGTCGACGACCCCAGGAACCATTTGTTGCGTCTAGAATCACGGTTGCGGCATGGCGATGCAAAAAGATGTGATCGCCGTGCCGCGCGGGCAGCCTACTCCGGCTTGATGCCAGCGTCTTGGACCACCTTGCGCCAACGAGCCTCCTCAGCCGTGAAGTAACGGTCGAGTTCGGCCGGGGGTGAGGCCACCATCACGAGGCCCTCATTGATGCTGAGCTTCCTGAAAGCCTCGGCCTGCACGGCCTTGGCCGCGGACTTGTTGAGCCGGTCGATGATCTCGGGCGGCGTGTTCGCAGGTGCGTAAAGGCCGTACCAGGATTCCGCGGCGTAGCCCGGCACACCGGCTTCGGACACCGTCGGCAATTGCGGGAACGACGCCGAACGCTCGGCCGAGGTCATCCCGATCGCGCGCAGCTGCCCGGCCTCGACCAGCGAGGCGCAGCTTGCCACCGTCGTGAACATCACCTGGATCTGGCCGCCCATCAGATCCGTGATCGCGGGCGCGGCACCTTTGTAGGGCACGGTGGTCAGATTGACGCCAGCCATGTGCTTGAACAATTCGCCGGCCAGATGCGCCGAGGTGCCGGTGCCATAGGTCCCGTAGGACAGTTTTTCCGGATCGGCCTTCGCAGCCGCGATCAGATCGGCGATCGACTTGATCGGCGAAGCGGGTTTGACCACGACGACATTGAACGAGCGCGCCACCAGCGCCACCGCGGCAAAATCCTTGTGCGCGTCGTAGGGCAGCTTGCTGTAGAGGCTCGGATTGACGGCGTTGGCGAAGGTCGCCATCAGCAGCGTGTAGCCGTCGGCCGGGCTGGCGGCGACGCTCTGCGTGCCGATGATGGTGCCCGCCCCCGGCTTGTTCTCGATGATGACGGTGACGCCGAGATCCTTCTGCATCTCCTGCGCCAGCGTGCGCGCGACGACATCGGTGCCGCCGCCCGGCGCGAACGGCACCACGATCTTCACGATATGGTCGGGATAGGCGGCGCGCGCCGGCGCGTGCAGCAGCACGTTTGCGGCGATCGCGAACAGGATGGAGGTCAGGACGCGAAGCGGCATGGCAGGCCCCGGCAGATGAGGTGTTCTTCTCATACACGCGAACGCCATGCGTGGAGTGCCGGGCGGTCATGACAAGTGGCAGAAGCGCTACGGGCTGCCAGTCCCGTCATCCTGAGGCGCGAGCGGAGCGAGCCTCGAAGGATGGACGGCCAGCAGCCGGGCCGATTCATCCTTCGAGGCTCGCGAGAGCTCGCACCTCAGGATGACGGGAATAGAATTGGGAGCGTGGCGTTAGCCGAGCGCAAGCATGCGCGCCATTGCGCATCCTGCGCACTGCCTCACGAATACGGATTGATCAGCTTCTGCTGCTCGGTGGCGTGATGCACCAGGAGATCGATGAAGACGCGCACCTTCGCCGAGAGGTGATGACGGTGCGGGTAGATCGCGTTCATGGTGAGCTCGACCGGCCGGTATTCGGGCAGCAGCCGCACCAGCTTCCCCGATTCGAGTTCGTCCCGGACCAGGAAGCCCGCCGCGAGAAACACGCCGACGCCGGCGAGCGCGGCGAGTTTCAGCGTCTCGCCGCTGTTGGAGACGAGATTGCCGGCCACCTTCACCGCGGCCGGCGCGCCTTTGCGGTCGACGAAGTGCCACTCGTCCCCGAACGGGTAGTTGATATGGCGAACGCAGTTGAGGGTCGTGAGGTCGTCGAGCCGCTCCGGCTTGCCGTGCGCCTCGACGTAGTCGTGCGAGCAGCACAGCACGTGCCGCCAGGTGGCGATGCGGCGCACGATCAGCGCGGAATCGCGCGGCTGGATCATCTGCACGGCGAGATCGAAATTTTCGTCGAGCAGGTCGGCCGAGCGTTCGCCGATCATCAGATCAATCTTGACTTCGGGATAGGTCGCCAGGAACTCGGTGACCGTCGACGACAGGAACTGGACCAGATGGGTGTTGGTGAAGATCCGTAGCGTGCCGCGCGGCACCGATTGCTGCGCGCCCGCAACCTCATCGGCCTGCTCGATGTCGGCGAGGATCTGGATGCAGCGCTCGTAATAGGCCTGGCCGACCTCGGTGAGGCTGACCTTGCGCGTGGTGCGGTTGAGCAGCCGGGCGCCGAGCCGGTCCTCCAGCGACTGGACGTGGTTGCTCACCATGGTGGTGGACATGTTGAGCTTTCGGCCGGCGGCGGAAAAGCCGCCGGAATCCACGACCCGGACGAAGGCGGTCAAACTGGTCAGGCGATCCATGTAACAAGGTCCGGATTATCAGCGCTGGCTTGATAATGCTTCCAGTTTTATCGGGATTATCACAGCGGGGAGGACATTGCATCTAAGGGCCGTATCCGGCGCCCTTTCTGGAAGGACGCGAATGTTCGGCCAGGAGACAATCATGTCGACCACGACCTATATCCCTGAAGAATCGGCAAAAATCGGCCTCCGCCCGTCGCGGCGGACGGTCAAGCGGGTGGCGCTCGGGCTCGCCGCCCTGCTCGGCATCGCCGTGGCCAGCGACTTTGGCTACGACTACCTCACCACCGGCCGCTACCTCGAATCCACCGACGACGCCTATGTGAAGGCGGACTCCACGATCATCGCCCCGAAAGTGTCGGGCTACATCGCCCGCGTGCTGGTGACCGACAACCAGCCGGTGAAGGCCGGCCAGCTGCTGGCCGAGATCGACGACCGCGACTACCGCACGGCGCTCAGCCAGGCCAAGGCCGATGTCGACGCCGCCGACGCCTCGGTGCGCAACCTCGATGCCCAGCTCGAGCTGCAGCAGCCGATCATCGACCAGAGCACCGCCGACGTCGAAGCCGCCGAGGCCAATCTGAAATTCGCCCAGGAAGAGCAGAGCCGCTACGACGGGCTGATGAAGTCCGGCTCCGGCACCATTCAACGCGCGCAGCAGACCGACGCGGCGCTGCGCAGCAATACGGCGCAGTTGCAGCACGCGAAGTCGGCGTTGTCGGCGGCGCAGCGCAAGGTCAACGTGCTGACCACGCAGCGCGCCCAGGCTGTCGCGCAGGCCGACCGGGCCCGCGCGGTCGAGCAGCAGGCCGAACTGAACCTGTCCTACGCAGGGATCACCGCGCCGGTCGACGGCACCGTCGGCGCCCGCACGCTCCGCGTCGGCCAATATGTGCAGGCCGGCACCCAGCTGATGGCGGTGGTGCCGCTCGATGCGGTCTATGTGGTCGCCAATTTCAAGGAGACGCAGCTCACCAACGTACGCAACGGCCAGCCGGTCGAGCTCACCGTCGACAGCTTTCACGGCACCACGTTGAAGGGCCATGTCGACAGCCTGTCGCCGGCCAGCGGCCTCGAATTCGCGCTGCTGCCGCCCGACAACGCCACCGGCAACTTCACCAAGATCGTGCAGCGCGTGCCGGTGAAGATCGTGCTCGACGATCACAGCCTCACCGGCCTGCTGCGGCCGGGCATGTCGGCGATCCCGACCGTCAACACCAAGGCGACCGTGCTGGCCGAACGCGAGGAGAAGCGCCGGCTGGCGTCGGCGACGCAGGCAAGCGGCGGCTAGAGACAGGGGCTGGCGCGATCGATCGAAAGGTCGATCGCGCGCTATTTGGCGCAAATGCCACAAGCCGGTTAGTCGGAGCCACCATCGGCAATTCGCCTAAGCGCGATCACGATGCCGATGACCAAGCCAAGCATGCCGCCAACAAATCCCGCGACCCCTGAACCAAATGCGCCGTTCACGTCCCGATCAGATAGAGCGAACGCGGTGAATTCGGCCGATAGGCCTAGCGCCAGCGTCACACCAATGATGATTGCGACGGATGTGAAAAACTCGACTGTAAATCGAAGGGCTTTCCCGTTGCTCCGATGGTCGTATGACCAGCGCTCGCCGCGTATCAATCGGTTCGCACGGGGATTATCGTTAGGATCGTTGAGGGCTTCGATGTCTCGTTGGAGTGCTCGTCGTACAATCAGGACAAAAATGAGCACCCAACTCAAACATAAGCCCCCTCCCAAGTAGATATTGTAGCTGGCGGCCCATGCGATCAGAAAAAGGCCAATCCAAAAAATGGATTCGCCAAAAAAGTAAGCCATGCCCAATCTGGCGCGGTCAGCCAAAGACAGTTTACCGAAATCCGCCGAGTTCATCGATTTGCCTTTCGACGCTCCGCTTCCTGCGCAATCAGTCACGTAGTCCACTATGATGTGGACTGCGGGTCGTCGGACGCAATCCTTGTTACCCGCGCAGCCGACGAGACCTGCTCGCCGTACAAACGGAGATTCTCCGCGGGCGTCGGTGAACGTGTCGTGGTCCTCAGCGACGATTATCAACCACGACCGGACAATCCTTCCAGTCTTTCCCGGATTATCGAAACCGGCCGCCTAATCCATGTTGTGGGGCAGCAAGGACGCCCCCCGATGACCGCACTCCAGCCCACAGCCAACGCCGCCGCCCTCCCGTCGCCCGCAGCACCTGCCACGCCTGCGATCCCGACCAAGACCTGGATCGCGGTGATCGGCGCCACGCTCGGCGCGTTCATGGCGGTGCTCAACATCCAGATCGTCAATGCCTCGCTTGCCGACATTCAAGGCGGCATTGGCGCGGGCATCGATGACGGCGGCTGGATCTCGACCTCCTATTTGATCGCCGAGATCGTGGTGATCCCGCTCTCCGGCTGGCTCGCGCGGGTGTTCTCGGTGCGCATCTATCTGCTCACCAACGCGTTCCTGTTCCTGGTGTTCTCTGGCGCCTGCGCGCTGGCGCAGGACCTGCCGCAGATGATCGCGCTGCGCGCCGTGCAAGGCTTCACCGGCGGCGTGCTGATCCCGATGGCATTCACACTGATCATCACGCTGCTGCCGAAGGCGAAGCAGCCGATCGGACTTGCGCTGTTCGCGCTGTCGGCGACGTTCGCGCCGGCGATCGGCCCGACCATCGGCGGCTATCTCACCGAGAACTGGGGCTGGCAGTACATCTTCTATGTCAATCTGGTGCCGGGCGCCGTGATGATCGCGATGTTGTACATCTCGCTCGATCCGAGCCCGATGAAGCTGTCGCTGATCCGCCAGGGCGACTGGCTCGGCATCATCACCATGGCGATCGGCCTGGCCGCGCTGCAGACCGTGCTGGAGGAAGGCAACAAGGACGACTGGTTCGGCTCGCCCTTCATCGTCCGCCTGTCGGTGATCGCAGCCGTGGCGCTGGTCGCCTTCCTCATCGTCGAATTCACCGTCGAGAAGCCGCTGCTCAATCTGCGCCTGCTCGCCCGCCGCAATTTCGGCTTCGGCATGCTGGCCAACTTCCTGCTCGGCATCGCGCTGTACGGCTCGGTGTTCATCCTGCCGCAATATCTGTCGCGCATTCAGGGTTACAACGCCGAGCAGATCGGCATGGTGCTGGCCTGGACCGGCCTGCCGCAGCTCGTGCTGATCCCGTTGGTGCCGCGGCTGATGCAGCGCTTCGACCCCCGCATCGTCATCGGCGTCGGGTTTGCGCTGTTCGCCGGCTCCAACTTCATGAACATCTACATGACCAACGACTATGCGGCCGATCAACTGCTTTGGCCGAACGTCGTCCGTGCCGTCGGTCAGGCGCTGGCATTCGCTCCGCTGTCGGCAGTTGCGACGGCCGGAATTGAGGCGGAGAATGCCGGATCGGCGTCAGCGTTGTTCAACATGATGCGCAACCTCGGCGGCGCCATCGGCATTGCCGCGCTGCAGACACTGCTGACCAAGCGCGAGCAATATCACTCCAACGTGCTGATGCAGTCGGTCTCCATGCTGGAACAGGCGACCCGTACGCGGATTGAGGGATTGACCCAGTATTTCCTGAACCACGGCGTTGCCGATCACGCCGACGCCACCCACCGCGCGATCGCGGCGGTCGGCAGGGTCGTGCAGAAGCAGGCCTACATCCTCGCCTTCAGCGACACGTTCTATCTGCTCGGTGTGGCGCTGATCGTGGCGCTGGTGGCGGCACTCTTCCTGAAGAAGCCGGGCCAGCTCGCTGGCGGCGGCGGTGCACACTAACCCTTTCTACTAACCCCATAACCAAGGAGAACGACCATGAAACCCCGCATGAATTTCTACCAGGCGGCCCCCGAGACCATCAAAGCGCTGGTTGCGGTCGAAAGCCAGATCACGGCGAGCGGCCTCGAGCAATCGCTGATCGAACTGGTCAAGACCCGCGCCTCGCAGATCAACGGCTGCGCCTACTGCATCAACATGCACACCGAGGACGCCCGCAAGCATGGCGAGACCGAGCAGCGGCTCTATCTGCTCAACGCCTGGCGCGAGTCACCGCTGTACAGCGAGCGCGAGCGCGCGGCGCTGGCCTGGACCGAAGCGCTGACGCTAGTTGCACAGACGCATGCGCCCGACGCCGACTACGAGGCGGTGCGCGCGCAGTTCACGGACAGCGAGCTCGTCAACCTGACCACGCTGATCGGCGCCATCAACGCCTGGAACCGGATCGCGATCGGCTTCCGCGCGGTGCATCCGGTGAAGGTGAAGGTCGCGGCGTGAGGGCGATACTGTCCGCCATATACTCCGCTGTCATGCCCCGCTTCATGCGGGGCATCCAGTACGCCGCGACTTCTCGGCTCAAGCACCGCAGTCTCTCTGGAATACTGGATCGCCCGGCTTGATGACGGACCGTAGGGTGGGTTAGCCGAAGGCGCAACCCACCATTCTATCCGCGGCGAGCAAAGTCGGTGGGTTACGCTACGCTAACCCACCCTACGCAGTGTCAAACCGCCGTCGCGCGGGCGAACTCGACATAGATTTCGCGCAGGCGGTCGGTGATCGGGCCGACCTTGCCGCTGCCGACCTTCTTGCCGTCGATCGCGACCACGCCCTGCACGAACACCGAGGCGCTGGTGATGAAGGCTTCCTTGGCGGCGAGCGCTTCCTCGACCGTGAAGGCGCGCTCCTCGATGCGAAGCTGACGCTCCTCGGCGAGTTTGACGACGGCCTTGCGGGTGCAGCCGGGCAGGATCTCGTTGCCGTTCTGCCGGGTTACGATGACGTCGTCCTGGGTGACGATGAAGGACGAGGACGAGCCGCCCTCGGTGACCTTGCCGTCCTCGATCATCCAGGCTTCGCCGGCGCCGGCCGCGGCCGCGGCCTGCTTGGCCAGCACCTGCGCCAGCAGCGCCACGCTCTTGATGTCGCGCCGCTCCCAGCGGATGTCGGGCACCGTGATGACGTTGATGCCGGTCTTGGCCGACGGCGCGTTGATGATGTCCTTTTCCGAGGTGAACATCACAAGGGTCGGCTTGACGTCGGCCTTCGGGAAGGCGAAGTCGCGTCCCTTGTCGGCACCGCGGGTAACCTCGAGATAGACCATGCCGTTGACGAGGTCGTTGCGCTTGACCAGCTCCTTCTGGATCTCCTCGATCCGCTCCAGCGTCTCGGGGAGCGCGAGCTGGATCTCGCCGACCGAGCGCTTCAGCCGCGCCAGATGCGAAGCGTTGTCGATCAGCTTGCCCTCGAGCACCGCCGCCACCTCGTAGATGCCGTCGGCGAACAGGAATCCGCGGTCGAACACCGAGACCTTGGCCTCGGAGTGCGGCACGAACGAGCCGTTGACGTAAGCGATCTTTTCCACGCGAGTTCTCCTGCGGACGAAGGGGAGTTTCAGGCCTTCGTATACGCAAATTGTTAACGGGGGAAAACCCTAAAGCCGCCGTCATTCCGGGGCGCGCCGCTTGGCGCGAGCCCGGAATCCATTTCACCATGGAGGATGCGGCCTGATGGATACCGGGCTCGCGCTGCGCGCGCCCTCAGGTGCGCAATTGCGCACCGGGGAATGACAGGCCGAGAGACGCCCCAGCCTCAATGCTGCAGGATCTTCGACAGGAACTTCTGCGCGCGGTCGCTGCGCGGCGTGCCGAAGAAGTCGGCCTTCTTGGCGTCCTCGACGATCTCGCCGCGGTCCATGAAGATGACGCGGTCGGCGACCTTGTTGGCAAAGCCCATCTCGTGGGTGACCACCATCATGGTCATGCCCTCGCGGGCGAGGTCGACCATCACGTCGAGCACCTCGCTGATCATCTCGGGGTCGAGCGCCGAGGTCGGCTCGTCGAACAGCATCGCGATCGGGTTCATCGCGAGCGCGCGAGCAATCGCGACGCGCTGCTGCTGGCCGCCCGACAATTCGGCCGGGAATTTCTTGGCGTGATCCGTCAGCCCGACGCGATCGAGCAGCTTCATGGCCGTGACCACGGCATCGTCATGCTTGCGGCCCAGCACCTTCTCCTGCGCGAGGCAGAGATTGTCGATGATCCGCAGATGCGGAAACAATTCGAAGTGCTGGAACACCATGCCGACGCGGGAGCGCAGCTTCGGCAGATCGGTCTTGGGATCGTTGACCTTGATGCCGTCGAGGATGATTTCACCGCCCTGGATCGGCTCCAGCGCGTTGACGCATTTGATCAGGGTCGACTTGCCCGAACCGGACGGGCCGCAGACCACGACCACCTCGCCCTTGGCGACGCTGGTGGTGCAGTCCTTCAGCGCCTGGAAGCTCGGCCCGTACCATTTGTTGACGTGATTGATCTCGATCATGATGGCTCAGCTTGTTGTTCAGCGAACAATGGCGATTCGCGCCTGCAGGCGGCGCACGCCAAAGGACGCGACACAGGAAATGACGAAGTAGACCAGCGCGGCGAACAGGTACATTTCGACCAGGCGGCCGTCGCGTTGTGCGACCTTGCTGGCGGCGCCGAGGAAATCCGGGATCGACAGCACGTAGACCAGCGAGGTGTCCTGGAACAGCACGATGGTCTGCGTCAGCAGCACCGGCAGCATGTTGCGGAACGCCTGCGGCAGCACGACGTAGCGCATCGACTGTGCGTAGGTCAGGCCGAGCGCGCTGGCCGCAGCCGGCTGGCCGCGCGAGATCGACTGGATGCCGGCGCGCATGATCTCGGAGAAATACGCCGCCTCGAATGCGACGAAGGTGATCAGCGAGGAGGCGAAGGCGCCGACCGAGATCGGCCGCGACGCGCCGGTCACCCACTGCCCGATGTAAGGCACCAGGAAGTAGAACCAGAAGATCACCAGCACCAGCGGCAGCGAGCGGATGAAGTCGACATAGAAGCCCGCGATGCGCCCGAGCACCTTGTAGCTCGACAACCGCATCAGGGCGATCAGTGTGCCGAACACGAGGCCGCCGAACGCGGCGAGCGCCGTCAAGGTCAGCGTGAAGCGCATACCCTCGAAGAACAGATAGGGCAGCGAGCGGCGGATGACGTCGAAATCGAGATTGCCGAGCATCGTCATTTGCCCGTGATGTAGCCGGGGATCGCGACATAGCGCTCGAGCAAGCGCATTGCGGTGACCACGACGAAATTGAGGAGAAGATAGAGCACGGTTGCCGCGGTGAACGCCTCGAACACCTGGAACGAGAACTCCTGCATCGAGCGGGCCTGGCCGGTCAATTCGATCAGGCCGATGGTGATGGCGACGGCGCTGTTCTTGATGGTGTTGAGGAATTCGGAGGTCAGCGGCGGCAGGATGATGCGGAACGCCATCGGCAGCAGCACGTAGCGATAGGTCTGCACCGTGGTGAGGCCGAGCGCGGTCGAAGCCTGCTTCTGGCCACGCGGCAGCGAGCCGATGCCGGCCTGTAATTGCACGGCGACGCGCGCCGACATGAAGAGGCCGACGCCGACCGCGGCGGTCCAGAACGGCGCGTTCGGCAACTGCTTCATCCACAGCCCGGCGGATTTCGGCAGCAGCTCGGGCAGCACGAAGAACCACAGGAAGAGCTGCACTAGCAGCGGCATGTTGCGGAAGAACTCGACCCAGCAGAAGCCGATCCACGACGCCGTGCGCGACGGCAGCGTGCGCAGCACGCCGATCACCGTGCCGGAGACCAGCGCGATGATCCAGGCGAGCACCGACACCTTGATGGTGACCACCAGTCCCGCCAGCAACATGTCGAGATAGGTGCCGGTCCCCATCGGGTTCGGCTCAAGAAAGATGTGCCAGTTCCAATTGTAGTTCACGGGTCCCCCGCGCCATCGCACCGATCACGCATTACGCCGACATCACGGGCGGCGTCTATGCAAATGTCCGGCCATTCTCCTCCAAAATGGCCGGACACGTTCATTTTCAGGACCCGCCGCCAAACGGCGACGGGTCATGCGCAACACTGCAATCAGTTCACCAGATAGGCATCCGGATCGGGTGAATCCGACGGCTTGGCAAGCTGCTTCTTCATCTCCGGCCCGAGCGGCACATTGAGGTTCAGGCCCTTCGGCGGGATCTTCTGGTTGAACCACTTGTCGTAGATCTTCTGGCCCTCAGGGCTGGTGTAGAGCGCCGCGGTGGCGGCGTCGACGACCTTCTTGAACGGCGCGTCATCCTTGCGCAGCATGATGCCGTAGGGCTCGGGCTTGGAGAACGCATCCTTGGAGATCACGTAATCGTCCGGCGACTTCGAGCCGGCGACGAGGCTCGCGAGCAGGATGTCGTCCATCACGAAGGCGACCGCGCGGTCGGTCTCGACCATCAGGAAGGCCTCGGCATGATCCTTGGCCGGGATGATGTTGATGCTCAGCCCGCGTGCGAGGTTGGCCTCGGTGAGCTGCTTGATGTTGGTGGTGCCGGCGGTCGAGACCACCGTCTTGCCCTTCAGGTCGTCGATCGAATTAATCTTGCTCGCCTTCTTGGTGACGTAGCGGCTCGCGGTCAGGAAGTGCGAGTTGGTGAAGGAGACCTGCTTCTGGCGCTCGGCATTGTTGGTGGTCGAGCCGCATTCGAGGTCGACGGTGCCGTTGGCCATCAGCGGAATACGCGTCGCCGAGGTCACCGGGTTGAGCTTCACCTCGAGCTTGTCGAGCTTCAGCTCCTTCTTGATGGCATCGACGATCTTGTAGCAGATGTCCATCGCATAACCGACGGGCTTCTGGTTGTCGTCGAGATAGGAGAACGGGATCGAGGAATCGCGGTAGCCGAGCGTGATCGCGCCGGTGTCCTTGATGTTCTTCAGGGTTCCCGTCAGCTCCTCGGCCTGCGCCTGGCTCGCGCCGAGCGCGGCGGCGAGCGCGAGGCCGATCAGATATTTGGATGTCATACGTCTACTCCTTCGTGGAAACGTCGATTTACTGCGTGAGAATGTCGGCGAGGACGGGTGCGATGTAGCGGCGAAACTGGTCCGGATTCTCGCTCATCGGAAAATGACCGAGCTTTTCCATGATCGTGACGCTGGCGCCCCCTATTGCCGCTGCCGTCCGCCTCGTGTCCTCAGGCGTGCAGGAGAAATCATACTCGCCCGTGAGGAGATAGAGCCTGCATACTTTAGTATCGATTGACGCGACCCGGCCGCGCAGGTCGCCGTCGACACGGTAGAAATACAGGTCGCCCTTGAACACGCCGGGGCCGCCCTGCTTGTAGGCCCACAGCGTTTCCATCCGCGCAGGCGCCGGGCTCTGCGGCGCAATGAGCCCCGACACCAGCGCGGCGCAGACCTCGCCGCCGTGAACGTCCGCCCGATTGAGCCAATCGGTGTCATACCACGGCGCCTGGAAATCGGCAGCCTCGAGCCCGATCAGCGCGCGGAACTCGGCGGCATATTCGATCGCAAGGTTGAGCACGATGCGGCCGCCGATCGAGCAGCCCATCACGACAGGCTTCTCCAGCCGCAATGCACGGCAGAAGGCGCGGATGGTTTCGGTGTAGCGCGCTGTGGTGAGTTGGTATTCATCGCCGGCCCAGCTTTTCGGCGGATTCGACTTGCCATGCCAGGGCATATCGAAGGCAATGACGCGGAAATTTTCGGCAAACGCGCTATCTGCGAGCAGATGCCGCCACTGCCGCGCGTCTGATCCGGCGGTGTGCAGGCAGACCAGCGGAATGCCCTTGCCGTTCTCCTCGAAATAGATCCGGTGCAGCTCGCCGCCGATCTCGACGTGAACGTAGCGGCCGACCATCGGCTCGATATGGCCGTTCATGATCGCGCCGCTCATGATACGGCCGCCGCGAAATGCTGCCGCGGCAGCGCCAGCAGGTCCTTGAAGTATTGCAGGTGCGCCATGAAGGGATGCAGATCGCCTTCCAGCACCGCCTCGCCGCGCTTGGTCAGCGCCAGCAGATCGTGCCAGCCGGGTCTCGGCTCGGCCTGCCAATAGGCGGCCCAGGCCTGCGGCGTCGCGCGATAGGCAAAGCGCCACGAGCGCATCAGGACCGGCGAGGGCACGAACTCGACGATGCGGCCGGCCCGGATCGCGGCGTGAAACGGTCGCGCCATTGGTCCGAGCAGGCAGTCGCAATCGAGCAGCCGCCCGCGCGAGACCAAGAGCGGTGCCTGGTCGAGCAATGCGGGAATGCCGGCAAACGCCGTCGTCACAGCGTCGTCGGTGGCGTCGGGCGATAGCGTCATCTGTCGGGGAAGTTTTCCTGCGGCGGACGCCCCATGATGACCGGAAGGGCACGATCCCGCAAGACGCCGATGCCCTTGGGTTCCCTGGATTATACGCTTGACCAAACGCCGCTTGCCGGTCAGGGCGCGGGGCGGCGCGCCCTCCCCGCATGCTGCCAGGAGCTGCCACTCCGTCAGACCAAAGGCCGATTGAATTCCGCAGCTCGGCAGGTCGCGACAACTCGCGGCAGGCCAATTGTCGCAGTCGGCGCCTTCGCTCTTCCGTTGCCCGCCCTGTTCTGTCCAATGCGCAGCGTGTCCCTGCGACGACAGGGACGATCATTGCCAACACCGAACAAGACGCGGCCGCGAGCGAACGCGGCCACACGGGGAGAGATCGAGATGTCGCAGCGCAATTCCTTGATGGTCCTGCTCGCCGCCGCCGGCATGCTGCTGTCGACAGCGGCGCAGGCGCAGGATTATCCGACCAAGCCGATCACGCTGATCGTGCCGTGGCCGGCGGGCGGCTCGACCGATATCTCGATGCGCGCGATCGCCGAGAGCGCCTCGAAGGTGCTGGGCCAGCCGATCGCGGTCGATAACAAGGCGGGCGGCGGCGGCACCGTGGGCCCCGCGACCATGGCGGCCGGCGCCAAGCCCGATGGCTACACCATCGCGCAGATTCCGATCACCGTGTTCCGCCTGCCCTTGATGCAGGACGTGTCGTGGGATCCGGCGAAGGATTTCTCCTACATCGTCCACCTCACCGGCTACACCTTCGGCGTCACCACCAATGCGGAGTCGCAGTTCAAGACCTGGCAGGACGTGGTCGCCTTCGCCAAGAAGAATCCCGGCAAGGTGACCTATGCGACGCCGGGCACCGGCACCTCGCTGCATATCGGCATGGAGCAGATCGCCTTGATGGCCGGCGGGATCAAGCTGACCCAGGTGCCGTTCAAGGGCGGCGCCGAGACCAACGCCGCGGTGCTCGGCCAGCACACCATGCTGCAGGCCGATTCCACCGGCTGGCGGCCGCTGGTCGACGCCGGCAAGCTCCGGCTCTTGATGGTGTGGACCGGCGCACGCTCGCCGAACTATCCCGACGTGCCGACGCTCAAGGAGCTCGGCTATCCCATGATCTACGACTCGCCGTTCGGCATCGCCGGCCCCAAGGGCATGGATCCCAAGATCGTCGCCAAACTGCATGACGCCTTCAAGAAGGCGATCGAGGACCCCGCCGTGATCGCGACGCTGGCCAAATACGACATGGTGCCGAACTACAAGAACACCGAGGACTACAGGAAGTTCGTCGTCGAGGTCACCGAGTCCGAACGCAAGGTGATCGACACCCTCGGGCTGGCGAAGAAGTAAAGTTTAAGTCCGCCACATACGCCGGCGTCATCCTGAGGTGCGAGCCGCGCTTGCGGCTCGCCTCGAAGGATGGACCAAGGCACCGTCACCCTTCGAGGGCGTCGCTCCGCGCCGCTACCTCAAGATGACGATATCGGCGACCTCCAAGGGCATTCTTCATGAGCGACCAGACCAACGTCAAACTCCGTCTCAACAACTCCGAGCTCTGGGGCGGGCTGATCGGGCTCGGGCTCGGCGCCTTCGTGATCTGGTCGGGGCTCAAGCTCAAGCTCGGCACCATCAACGATCCCGGCTCCGGCTACGTGCTGTTCTACACCGGCATCCTGATGTGCGTGTTCGCGATCTCGATCATGGTCGCGGCGGTGACCGAGGGCGGTCCGACCTTTGCCTCGCGCTGGGAGAATGCGCGCTGGGGCAAGCCGCTCCTCGTCATCGTCTGCCTCACCGCGTTCGCCTTTGCGCTGGAGCCGCTGGGCTTCCTGCCGTCGGCGATCCCGCTGATGCTGTTGCTGCTCCGCGTGATCGATCCGGTGCGCTGGTCGCTGGCGATCCCGCTGTCCATCCTTGCCCCGCTCGGGATGTGGTGGGTGCTGAAGCACCTGCTCGCGATCCAGTTGCCGAGCGGCATCTTCGAGATCGGTTGAGCGCCCATGGATACTCTCGTCAATGTCGCCCACGGCCTCGGCGTCGCGCTGCTGCCGGTCAATTTGCTCTATTGCTTCATCGGCGTGTTCATCGGCACGCTGGTCGGCGTGCTGCCCGGCATCGGCCCGATCTCGGCGATGTCGCTATTGCTGCCGGTCACGCTGTCCGGCACGCCGGAGTCCGGCATCATCATGATGGCCGGCATCTATTACGGCTCGATGTATGGCGGCTCGACCACCTCGATCCTGGTCAACATTCCCGGTGAAGCCGCCTCCGTCGTCACCTGCATCGACGGCCACCAGATGGCCAAGCAGGGCCGCGCCGGCCCCGCGCTCGGCATCTCCGCGTTCGGCTCGTTCATCGCCGGCACCTTCTCGCTGGTCGCCCTGATGCTGGTGGCGCCCTCGCTCGCCAGCGTCGCGATCGCGTTCGGACCCGCCGAATATTTCAGCCTGATGGTGCTCGGCCTCGTCGTGCTGACCTTCCTGACGCAGGGCTCGATGGCCAAGGCGCTGCTGATGGCCTGTATCGGCGTCGTGCTCGGCCTGGTCGGGCTCGACAGCATCACCGCGCAGCCGCGGCTGACCTTCGGCCGTATCGAGCTGATCGACGGCATCGGCCTCGTGCCCGTGGTGATGGGCCTGTTCGGCGTCGCCGAGGTCCTGCTCAACACCGAGCAGGCGATCAAGCGCGACATCATCAAGACCAGGATCACCCAGCTGCTGCCGAGCAAGGAGGACTGGAAGGCCAGCAGCGGGCCGGTGGCGCGCGGCACCGTGCTCGGCTTCTTCCTCGGCATCCTGCCCGGCGGCGGCGCCGTGGTGGCGTCGTTCGCCTCTTATGCGCTGGAGAAGCGGCTCTCGAAGCATCCGGAGCGGTTCGGCCACGGCGCGATCGAGGGCGTCGCGGGGCCGGAATCGGCCAACAATTCCGCGGCCGGCGGCGCCTTCATTCCGCTGATGACGCTCGGCATCCCGCCGAACGTGGTGATGGCGCTGCTGCTCGGCGCCTTCGTGATCCACGGCCTGCAGCCTGGACCGCTGATGATCTCGCAGAACCCGACGCTGTTCTGGGGCATCGTCGCCAGCATGTATATCGGCAATCTGATGCTGCTCGTGCTCAATCTGCCGATGATCGGCATGTGGGTGCAGCTGCTGCGGTTGCCCTACAACGTGCTGTTCCCGCTGATCATCCTGTTCACGATCATCGGCGTCTACTGCTCCAGCAACAACGTGTTCGACGTCCATGTCATGATCGCGTTCGGCGTGATCGGCTATTTCATGCGCAAGCTCGGCTACGAGCCGGCGCCGCTGGTGCTGGCCTTTGTGCTCGGGCCGATGCTGGAGAACAATCTGCGCAAGTCGCTGATCCTGTCGCAGGGCGATCTCATGACCTTCGTGGAGCGGCCGATCTCGGCGATCTGCCTCGCCTTCGCGCTGGTGCTGCTGGTCGGCCCGCTACTGCCGTCGCTGCGCAGGAAGCGCGAGCTCGTGGCGCTGGACGAGGGGGCTTAGTGGGTGATTGGGCGAGGTTGAGCTGCGGCCGCGTCGAAGCTGCGCTCCCTCTCCCCGTTCTTACGGGGAGAGGGTTGGGGTGAGGGGCCGTCTCCGCGGAAGCGGTGATAGCTGTGTTCGCGGAGGCTCCCCCTCACCCGCACGCGGGGAGAGGCTAAGAAGACCGCGGCAGCATTTCACCCCGCCTTCGCCGGACGCCCGTTCTTCGGCGCCTGGGCCATCGCGCGGGCCAGCACCTGGGCTTCCTTCTTCAGCATGTCGGCGAGCTCGCTTTCGCGGCGGCGGATGCGGTCGGTGGCCGCGCCGATCGAGAGCGCGGCGACCACCTCGCCGGCATCGTCGCGGACGGGAACGCCGACGCCGCCCATGCCGGGGAATGCGGCGTCGAGCAGCACGGTGTGGCCGGCCTTGCGCGCCACGGCGATCCGCTCGCGCAGGAATTTCGGCGTGATGCGCGGCGATTTCGCCAGCCGCGGCACGATCACCTCGATCACGGCCTCGATCTCGGCGTCCGGCAGCCAGACCAAAAGCGCCAGCGCACCGGCGCCGACGCCGAGCGGACGGCGGCTGCCGATCTGCAGATAGTTCGGCTGCAGCGGATGGCTGCCGACCGAGCGCGCCAGATACAGCGCCTCGACGCCGGAGCGCACCGACAACAATGCTGTATCGGCGGAGCGCTCCGAGAGCCGCAACAGGCTCGGCTGCGCCAGTTCGGCGATGTCGACCGAGCGGCGCGCGCCGACCGCCATCACCCGCGCCTCCTGGCCGAGCTCATAGGTCTTGGCGCCGGCGACCCGGCTGACGAACCCCTCTTCGATCAGCGAGTTGAGGATGCGCAGCGCGGTCGCCTTGTTCAGCGAGGTGGTGTCGGCGATATCGGTCAGCCGCAGCGGCGAGCGCTGCGCCAGCACGCGCAGGATCGCGCAGACCTTCTGGATCGCGTTGAACTTGTCGGGTTGGCCCGGCTCCGGCGGTGGCCTCTTGCGGCTGGTCCGTGCGGTCGCAGTCGTGGAGGCGTTCATGCCCTGGTCTTCCTTGCCTTCAATTGCAAATCCTGAGCCGCGCATGACGAGGGATGTGCCGGCGGACATCATCCTAAAACGGATGACGCGCGCCGGACATCGTATACTTTCGTCAGATGAAACTTTGATTGCGACTATCTACGCTGCTTTGCAGCAACAAGGATGCTTGAATTTCGCTTCACGAAATCAAGCCAGCCGCAGCCGGCGGATGGTGAACAGCGCCCACAGGCTGAGCAGGCAGACGCCGGTGAGGTAGTAGCCCGGTGCAAGCTCACCGATCGGCGCGAAGCCGCCCATCCAGGTCATGATCGCCGGGCCCATGCCGCCGAACAATGTGACGCCGATATTGTAGCTGAGGCCGAGCCCGGTCGCACGCGTCGCCGCCGGAAACAGCTCCGACATCAGCGCGGCGAGCGGCCCGTAATACAGCGACTTGAGGACACCGAGCCACAGCACGCCGATCAGGATGATGGTCGGCGTCGGTCTGCCCGTGAGCAGCAGGAAGGCCGGGAAGATCGAGACCAGGAGCAGCAGCGCAAACAGGATCATGTGCGTGGTGCGCCCGATCTTGTCGGAGACGAGGCCCGCGATCGGCGCCAGCAGCGCGACCGCCGTCTGCGCCGCGAATGCGGCGATGAAGCCGACCGACGGCGCGAGGTTCAGCGTCTTCACCACATAGGTCGGCATGTAGACGATCAGATAGTTCACCGCGGTCGACACCGCGAGCGCACCGATGGCGAGGATGGTGGGGAGCATCTGCCGCGCGAACACCTCCTTGACCGGTGAGTCCTGCTTCCCGGCCGCCGGCGGCGGCGTCGCATCGTCGACATGGTTGCGGATATAAATGCCGACCGGGCCGATCAGCACGCCGAACAGGAACGGCAGCCGCCAGCCCCAGGATTGCAAATCCTCGGGGCTCATCAGCGAGGTCAACAGCGCGCCGAAGCCTGCACCGAGCAAGCCGCTGACGCCCTGGCTCGCGAACTGCCAGCTCGCCACGAAGCCGCGCCGCTCCGGCATATGCTCGACCAGGAACGCGGTCGAGGAGCCGAACTCGCCGCCGGCGGAAAAGCCCTGCACCAGCCGCGCCAGCATCACCGCGATCGGCGCCAGGATGCCGATCGTCTGATAGGTCGGCATCAAGGCCAGCACCAGCGTGCCCAACGTCATCAGCACGATCGACAGCATCAGCGAAGCCTTACGGCCGTGACGATCGGCATAGGCGCCGAGCACGATGCCGCCGATCGGTCGGATCAGGAACGACAGGCCGAAGCTGCCGAAGGTCAGCAGCAGCGAGGTGGTCGGATCATTGGCCGGGAAGAACGCCTTGGAGAGGTAGACCGCGAAATAGGCGTAGACCGAGATGTCGTACCATTCGAGCGCATTGCCGACCGAGGTCGCGACGATCAGGCGGGTGATGTTTTTCTTGGTGGTGGCGTCGACTTCGGAGGTAAGCGGCGTTGCTGTCGATAGTGTCATCAGGTTTCCTTGGCCGTGTCGGCACTCTTCTCTCAACGCGTCGGTGGCCGAGCTTGTCCCGGCAACCCGCATCTTCCCCGTCATCCTGAGGTGCGAGCCTCTTCGGCGAGCCTCGAAGGATCGACGGCCACCAGCGGGGCCGTGCATCCTTCGAGGCTCGCTCCGCTCGCGCCTCAGGATGACGGGGAAAAAGCGAGCCCGTCCTTCTATCTTAAAGCTGTGCCTCGCCGAGATCCCAGAACAGCCCGGCCATGATGGTCAGCGCCTCCTCGGTCACCGGCAGCAGGATGTGCTCGTCGGGCGCGTGCTGCGAGCAGCCCGGATAGGAATGCGGCACCCAGATCGTCGGCAGGCCGAGGCCCTCGGAGAACACGTCGTTCGGCAGCGAGCCGCCGAAGTTCGGCAGCACCGCCGGCGCCTTGCCGGTGGTGGTGCGGATCGAATTCGCCGCCCACTCGATCCACGGGCTGTCCATGTCGGTGCGCGAGGCACCAAAACGCTGCGCGCCCGAGACCTCGACCATCGGAAAGCCGTTCTTGTGCAGATAATCGCGCACCCCATCGATCACTTCGAGATATCTGGTGCCGACCACGAAGCGGAGCTGCAGCACCGCGTTCGCCTTGCCGGGGATCGCATTGGCGGGCTTGTCGATATTGCCCGACGACATCGCCAGCACTTCCAGCGTGTTCCAGGCATAGAGCCGCTCGGCCGCGGTCAGGCCCTCCTCGCCCCAATCCTCCGCCAATGCCGGCTCGTCCGCCGTCGGCTTGATTTCGACGTCGGCGAGCGCGGCGCGGACGCGGTTGGAGATCGGCGGTGGTTTGAGGATCTCGAGCTTCATGCGGCCCTTGCCGTCGACCAGGCTCGCGATCGCGTTGACCAGAATCGTCGCCGGATTGGCGAGCACGCCGCCCCAATTGCCGGAATGGTTGCCGCCGTCGCGCAGATTGACGTCGAGATGGATGCGGTTGCCGCCGCGGCAGCCGAGGAAGATGGTCGGCCGTTCCGCGGACAGCCGCGGCCCGTCCGAGGCAATGAACAGATCGGCCTTCAGCTCCTCGCGATGCGCCTCGCAGACCTCGCGCAGATCGGGCGAGCCGATCTCCTCACCGGTCTCGATGATGAACTTGGCGTTGAAGCCGAGCTTGCCGCCGCGCGCCTGCTTCACCGCGCGCAGCGCGGCCATGTTGATCGAATGCTGGCCCTTATTGTCGGCGGTGCCGCGGCCATAGACGCGATCGCCCTTGACCGTGGTCTGCCAGGGATTGAGCCCGTCGCGCCATTCGCCGACCATGCCGTCGACGACGTCGCCATGGCCATAAGTCAGCACGGTCGGCCGCGCCGCATCCTCCTGGTAGTCGGCGATCAGATAGGGCCCGCGGCCGGTCGGCGATTCGATCAGCCGGGTCGTGAAATCGAGCTCGGCGAAGGCCGGCTGCAGATTCTCGACCAGATAGGCGCGCAGCGCATCGGCCTTGTCGGCATTCAGGCTCTCGGTCTGGTAGCCGACCCTGCGGTCCAGCTCCTGCAAGAACTGTCCCGATTGAAAATGCTCTCGCACATTTGCGATTGCGTCGGCCCGTGTCGCCATGATTGTTCCTTCGTCCGGTCGCGTCTTGGCATGACCCCGCCGGAACGCGACGCTTTGCGCCCGGATCATGCTTCTGGAGGCCGGCAACCTATCGGGATCGGCGCGCCACCGGAAGGGTGTGAATCGCGAAGGGGGCCTTGCCAAAACGTGGGAAGTCGCAACAAAGTTGACGTGGGACGCCCGGCATTCGACCGGGCAGCATTCGAAGCGGCGCTCAAGGTTTCGACCAAGGTTTCGACAATGACAAAACAAATCCGGCTCAACGCCTTTGCCATGAACTGCGTGGCGCATCAGTCGCCGGGGCTGTGGACCCATCCGCGCGACCGCACCAAGGACTACAACAGACTGTCCTACTGGACCGATCTGGCGAAGACGCTGGAGCGCGGCCGGTTCGACGGGCTGTTCCTTGCCGACGTGCTCGGCGTCTACGACGTCTATGCGGGCAATCCGGATGCGGCGCTGCGCAACGCGGCGCAGACCCCGGCCAATGAGCCCTTGATGCTGATCCCGGCGATGGCCGCGGTGACCGAAAATCTCGGCTTCGGCGTCACCAGCAACCTCTCCTTTGAACCGCCCTACCCGTTCGCGCGGCGGATGTCGACGCTCGATCACCTCACCGGCGGCCGGGTCGGCTGGAACGTGGTGACCGGCTATCTCGATTCCGCGGCGCGCGGGGCCGGCAAGGACAAGCAGACCGCGCATGACGACCGCTACGAGCTCGCCGACGAATATATGGAGCTGGTCTACAAGCTCTGGGAAGGCAGCTGGGAGGACGACGCCGCGATCCGCGACGTCGCGCGCGGCATCTTCACGGATCCAAAGAAGGTGCATCGTGTGCAGCACGAGGGCAGCAACTACCGGCTCAACGCGATCCATCTGTCGGAGCCGTCGCCGCAGCGCACGCCGGTGCTCTACCAGGCCGGCACCTCGCCGCGCGGCCGGCAGTTCGCCGCCGAGCATGCCGAATGCGTGTTCATGTCGGGGCCGTCGGCGAAGGTGATCGGCCCGCGGGTGTCGGCAATCCGGGAGCTTGCCGCCGAGAAAGGCCGCAACGCGGCCGAGATCCTGATGTTCTCGATGATGTGCGTCGTCGTGGCACCGACCGAAGCCGAGGCCAAGGCGAAATACGCCGAGTATCGCAGCCATATCAGCCACGAGGGCGCGCTGGCGCTGATGTCGGGCTGGACCGGTGTCGACTTCTCGACCTATTCGCTCGACCAGGAAGTGCGGCACGTGCAGAACGACGCCGGCCGCTCCGCGATGGACAACGTCACCCGCGCCGACCCCAATCGGGTCTGGACCGTGCGCGAGGTCGCCGAGCATGTCGGCATCGGCGGCGCTGGCCCCGTGGTGGTCGGCTCGCCCGAGCAGGTCGCCGACAAGATCGAGCAATGGTTCGAGGACACCGACGTCGACGGCCTCAACGTCGCCTTTGCGATCTCGCCCGGCGATTTCGAGGATATCGCCGACATGCTGGTGCCGGAGCTCGTCAAGCGCGGCCGCTACAAGCGGGAGTATGCCAAGGGCACCTTGCGCGAGAAGCTGTTCGGCGCGGGCCGCGCAAGGCTCGACGCGACGCATCCGGCGGGGCGGTATCGGGTGAAGAGCGCGGCGGCGGAGTGACCTGCGTAGGGTGGGTTAGCAAAGCGTAACCCACCATCTTGGTCCAACAAACACCGGTGCTGATGAGAGGCCGGTGGTGGGTTACGCCTTCGGCTAACCCACCCTACGATTCGTTTCCCGTCATCCTGAGGAGCGCGCTCTTGCGCGCGTCTCGAAGGATCGACGGCCACCTGCCGGGCCGTGCATCCTTCGAGGCTCGCTCCGCTCGCACCTCAGGATGACGGGACGGAGCGCGCGCCGTGCGCTCAATTCACCGAATTGCTCACCATCACCTCGATCAGCTTCGCACCGGGACGGCTGAATGCCGACTTCATCACGCCCTTCAGCTCCTGCGGGTCGGTGACCTTGATCGCCTCGAGCCCGAGCGAGCGCGCGACGCCGGTGAAATCAACCGGCGGATCGATGAAGTCCATGCCGACATAATTGTCGTCGCCGTGGAAGGCGAGCAGGCGCTGCTTGATGATACGGTAGCCGCCATTGTTGACGATGACGAAGGTCAGCGGCAGCTTGTGATTGGCCGCGGTCCACAGCGACTGGATCGAATACATCGACGAGCCGTCGCCGGAATAGCACACCACCGGGCGCTGCGGATTGGCGAGGCTGACGCCGACCGCGGCCGGCAGGCCCCAGCCGATGCCGCCGGAAGCGAGCGCGTGATAGCCGTAGCGGTCGCGATGCGCGCGTAAGCCGAGGATCTGCCGCGACGAGGTCAGGCCTTCGTCGACCAGGATCGCGTTATCCGGCATCGTCTCCACGACCTGCAGCGCCAGCCAGTCCGGATCGATCGGCGATTTCAGGCTCGCCTTCGAGATCTGCTCGACCAGCGCCTTGCGCTTCGCCGCCCAGTTTTTCGTCGACAGCGCCGCGAGGCCCTGCTTCGCGCGCGTCTCCAGCGCGCTGCCGCCGAGCTCCTTCAATGCCGGGACCAATGCGCGCAGCGTCTCCTTGACGTCGGCCTTCACTACAATCTCGGCGCCATAGTTCCTGGCGAGATCGCTGTCGACCAGGCCGACCTGCACGATCGAGAGCCCATCCGGCAGCGGATCGACCTCGCTATAGACCGACATCCGCAGCGGATCGCCGCCGAGCGCAATCAACAGATCGTGCGGCGCCAGCACATCGCGGGCGACCTTCTGCAGCCGGGCGATCGCGCCCATGAAGCTCGGGCTTTCGGAGAGGAAATGCGAACCATAGGGCGTCGGCGATTGCCAGGCCGGGCAGCCCAGCGCCTCGGCAAGGTCGGCCGCCTCGCGCAACGCGTCGCTCTTGACGATCTCGTCGCCGACGACGATCACCGGACGCTCGGCTTTCAGGATCCGCGCGGCCAGCACCTTCAAGGACTCCTCCGACGGCCGGACGCGCGTGTCGACCCGGGTGGAGCGGCCGAGCTCGATGCCGGCCTCAGCGTTGAGAATGTCGCCGGGCAGCGAGATGAACACTGGTCCCGTGGGCGGCGTGGTCGCGATCTTGGCGGCGCGGCGCACGATGCGCGGCAGGTCCTCCAGCCGCGTCACCTCGACGGCCCATTTCACCAAAGGAGTGGCCATCTGCACCAGCGGGCCATAGAGCACCGGCTCGGTCAAGCCGTGGCCCTGTTCCTGCTGGCCGGCGGTGAGGATCAGCGGTGTGCCGGTGAAGCTCGCATTGTAGAGCGAGCCCATCGCATTGCCGAGACCGGGCGCGACATGGACGTTGCAGGCGACGAGCTTGCCGGAGGCGCGGCTGAAGCCGTCGGCCATCGCGACGACCAGGCTCTCCTGCATCGCCATCACATAGGTGAGGTCGGGATGGTCCTTCAGCGCATGCATGATCGGCAATTCGGTGGTGCCGGGATTGCCGAACAGATGCGTGACGCCCTCGTCCTTCAGCAGCGCCAGGAACGCGGAGCGGCCGGTGATGCGATTCTTCATGTTCCCTCCAGGCCTGCCGGCGCATTGGCCGACGGCACCGGAGGAGATGACCAAACTTGCGCCTGGGGAGCAATCGAGCGGCCGGTCATGGCCGCATTCCGCTGGCGCGCGCCTGGCTCGCCAGGGCACGCGCTCGTCATTCACTCCGTCGGCCAGTCCCGCGAAAGCCGGCGCTGGGGCAGACGTGAACCTCAACGGGAGCCATCGAATTGCGCGGCCGACTTTAACGCTACTTTAGCCAGAGTGCCCTAAAGCGACGATGGTTTGCCTTCATCAAGCACACAGAAAAGCATGCAGGGCCCGCAGACGGCTCGCTTCGATCGCGGGGCTGAAGTCATGGACGCGCTGGCGGCCTGGAACGGAACCAGGCTCGGTAGAGGACCGGGAACGATCGGGCTCGAGAAGCCGGGTCTCTATGTCTTCCTGATCGCAGTCACGTCTCTGTACTACCTGTCGAACGGGCCGCTCCTGCTCGGCCACCTTGATCTCGGATGGCACCTCGCCGCCGGAGATATGATCAGGGAGCGCGGCAAGGTCCCCTTCCAGGATCCATGGTCATTCACCCTCGGCGACAGGCAATGGTACAATCTGTCCTGGCTCTGGGACGTGATTGCCAGCGTGGTGTTTCAATACACGGGGTATATCGGTCTCACACTGTCAGTCGTTGCATGTGGCGCCGTCATCACCGGATATCTTGCATCGATCTGCCTGCGCAGCGGCGCCTCGACACTTGCGGTTGGCATTTCCGTTCTCGCCGCGTGCCTGCTTTACCCTGCGTTCGTGACCGCGCCGAATTCCTATCTCGCCGCTTCGCCAAACACCCCCACCATGTTGTTCTGCGTCGTCTTCTACGCAGAGTGCCTGAGGCGAACCAGATGGTTCCTGCTGCCGGTGATGATGGTGCTTTGGGCCAATCTGCACGGCGGCTTTGTGCTTGGGCTTTTCATCATCGGCCTCTTTGGCGCCACCTCCGTGCTCAGGCGGGACTGGGCAGGTCTTAAGATCTACAGTTTCGCGGCTGCCGGCTGCCTTGTCGCGATCCTGATCAATCCGCTCGGCTGGCACATCTACGACGGCGTCACCACCACGCTGGGCCATTTTGCGCAGGCGAACATCACCGAGTGGTGGTCTTACTCCGCGAACTTCACCGTGCCCGGGAGCATTCCCGGCATCGTCTATATCGCGATATTTGCCGCGTTCGAGCTGCGCCACCCGGCTGCTTCGCCGGCTCCTCTGGAGTCGCGGCTGCTGTCCTGGCTGTTCCTGCTGCTGGGATTCTACCAATACCGGTACATGTCGTTCTTCTTCATGTTCGCAACGGTGCCGCTGGCGCTTCACATCGACCGGGTGCTGCCCAAGCAGCTGAACGACCTCAAGGTCCAGAGCTCGCTCTTGGTTGCCGGCATCGTCGGAATGTGTGCGCTGCCGCTGACCTTGATATACGTCAAACCGGCTCTCGCGCTTCCGCAGCTGCTCTCGGAGCAGGATGCGCGCTATCTTCAAACCCATTTTCCGCATGCACGGCTGCTGAACCACTGGAACGTCGGCGGGCTCCTGATCTTCTACACACGTGGCGCGGTGCCGGTGTTCGTCGACGGCCGATCGGCCACCGCCTATCCCGATGAGCTGCTGCGCGACTATTTCAGCCTGATCAAATGGGAGATCGACGAGACCGCCTGGGACACCGTCCTCACCAAGTACAAGATCGATACGGTGCTCTGGGTGAAGGCGCACGAACCTCTGAAGCGGTTCCTCGTGGACAAGAGAGGGTGGACCGAGGAATACGTAGGGTCGGAAGAGGTCATCTACACAAAGCGCTGACGCAGCCAGAGCATCGGTCCTGATTCAATCAGCACCGAAAATGCCCTAGAACATCCCCTCGCGCTCGCTGCGCTTCTTCTTTTTCGAACGTTGCCAGACCACGCCGGGATAGCCCTTCAGCGGCACCAGCGGCTCGCCGGTGTAGGCCCACTCCTGCAATTCCTCGATCGCGATATGGTAGAGTGGCTGCCGGCCGGTGCGCCCCGAGAACAGTGCGCGCGGAATGTTCACCATGTGCGGCGACCGTGCGCGCTCGTAGATGATAGGCGTGCCGCAATTGGCGCAGAAGCTGCGCGCGGTCTTGCTTTTCGCGTCCTCGTAGCGCGAGAGCTCGCTTTCGCCTTGGGTGATACGGAAGCGCTTCTTCCAGCTGCCGACATAGGTCGCATAAACCGCGCCATGGGCACGGCGGCTCGCGGCGGTGTGATCGTGCCAGGCCCAGCGCGCCGGTACGTCGATCTCGAACCGCACCTTGCCGCACAGGCATTGGCCGGCCGCAGGCTTTGCCAGCGCCACCGGCTTGGGCTTTTTCGTCGGCTCGAACTCGTCGTCCGGAAACATCGGGAGCTCTCCGGCTTTGCCCGCAGTCATTGCGAGCGCAGCGAAGCAATCCATCTATCGGTGCGTGAGGAGCGATGGATTGCTTCGTCGCTCCGCTCCTCGCAATGACGAGAAAGGAAACATCGTAGCCCGGATGAGCGAAGCGACATCCGGGAACAGCCTCACGTTCGGCCCCGGATGTCGCTTTGCTCACCCGGGCTACAAGAACAACGCGGGTCTAGGCCTGCGCCATCTCGTCGTGGACGGGATAATCCGTGTAGCCCTTCTCCTCGCCGGCATAGAAGGTGGCGCGGTTGTACTTGGTCAGCGGATAGCCGCGCTGCAGGCGGCGCGGCAGGTCCGGGTTGGAGATGAAATAGCGGCCGAACGCGATCGCATCGGCATGACCTTCCGCGACTGCGCTCTGCGCGCTGTCGCCGACGAAATTGCCGGCGGTGATCAGGACACCGCTCCACATCGGGCGGTACAGCACCATCGCCGACGGCACGTTCTGCCAGTCGACCTCGGCGCGGCCGGTGCCCGAGGCGCGCGGCTCGATGAAATGCAGATAGGCGAGCCCGAACTTGTCCAGCGCCTTGATGGCATGGCTGTAGAGCGGCATCGGGTCGGCCTCGCCGCTACCATTGGCAATGCCGTAGGGCGAGAGCCGCACGCCGACGCGGTTGGCGCCCCAGACCTCGGTCACCGCCTGCGTCACTTCCAGCAGGAAGCGGACGCGGTTCTCGATCGAGCCGCCATATTGGTCGGTCCGTAGATTGCTGCGCGATTGCAGGAACTGCTCGATCAAATAGCCATTGGCGCCGTGGATCTCGACGCCGTCGAAGCCGGCGGCGAGCGCGTTCTTCGCGCCCTGCCGATAGGCATCGACCATCAGGGCGACCTCGGCGGTCTCGAGTGCGCGTGGCGTCTCGTAGTCGACCACCTTGCCGTCCGCCGTCATGCACTTGAACTCGGGCGGGATCGCGACTGCCGACGGCGCCACCGGCAGCGCACCATCCGGCTGGAACGAGGAATGCGAGACGCGGCCGACGTGCCAGAGCTGCAGGAAGATCAAGCCGCCCTTGGCGTGCACGGCATCCACCACCTCGCGCCAGCCCGCGATCTGGGTATCGCTATAGATGCCGGGGACGCCGGGATTGCCGAAGCCGGTGGCGACCACCGGCGAGGCTTCCGCGATCAGCAGGCCGCCGGGCGTGGCTCGCTGCGCGTAATATTCCGCGTTCATCGGCCGCGGCGCGAGGCTCGGCCGCGCCGCCCGCATCCGCGTCAGCGGCGCCATCACGACGCGATGCTTCAGCTCATAGGGACCGACCTTGAGCGGCGAAAACAGCGATGGAGAACTCATGCCTACCCCGATTATTCTTATGTGGTTTCCGTTATAGTGTGAAAGTCGGTTACCACTTTTCCGGACCATGCCCGTTATGTCACGGGTTCATCTTGTTCGCAAAAGCAGGTAGTGGCAATCTAGCGAACAGACAAGCAGGCTTGCCATGTCGAAAACGAGCGCCACATCGCTCCCCTCGTTGAGCGTCCGCATCGATCTCGATGCCGAAGACCGCATCGGACCGGGCAAGATCCTGCTGCTCGAGCAGATCAGGGAATGCGGCTCGATCTCCGCCGCCGGCCGCGCCATGGACATGAGCTACAAGCGCGCCTGGGACCTGGTCGACGAGATCAACCGCATCTGCCGGCAGGCGGCGGTGGAACGCCAGACCGGCGGCAAGAATGGCGGCGGCGCGGTGCTGACCCCGTTCGGCCTCTCTTTGGTGGCACGCTACCGCAAGATCGAACGCGATGCGGCGACCGCCGTGCGCAAGGATCTCGAGGCCCTGCGCAGCGACATCGGCAAGCCGAAGAAGGCCGCGGGGCGGTAAACGCAGGAACCGGCGGCCGTTACAGGGGCGCTTACGAAAATATCGAAAACAACCCCATGCACAGTAGCCGGCGGCGGCCGGCGCTCGACAAGGCAACTTGACGCGTCGGGCAAATCAGGGATATTCTTCTAGTATTCCGAAATCGTGCTGGCGTTGGGTGAGGGGCTTCTCTCCGCGAGCGCGCCGAACGTTGAGACCTGTACCCCCTCACCCGGATTGCATCTGTCGATGCAATCCGACCTCTCCCCGCAAGCGGGGAGAGGTGAGAAGAAGCAAGCGCTAACCCGTCTTGATCCAGACCGCCTTGACGTTGAGGTATTCCTCGACGTGCTGCTTGCCGGACTCGCGGCCGTAGCCGCTCATCTTGTAGCCGCCGAACGGCACCGCCGGATCCATCGCCTGGTAGCAATTGACCCAGACCGAGCCGGCGCGCAGCGCCTTGGCGACCTGGTGCGCCTTGCTGACATTGGTGGTCCAGACGCCCGAGCCGAGCCCGAAGGTGGTGGCATTGGCGCGCTTGATCAGCTCGTCCGGATCCTTGAACGAGATCGCCGAGATCACCGGGCCGAAGATCTCCTCCTGCGCGATGCGCATGTTGTCCTGCACATTGGCGAACACGGTCGGCTGCACGAAATAGCCCTTCGACAACGCACCCTCGGTGAGGCGGCCGCCGCCGGCCAGCGCCTTGGCGCCTTCCTTCTGACCGATGTCGAGATAGCCGGAGACGCGGTCCATCTGCTGCTGTGATACCAACGGCCCGATCTGGGTGTTGGGGTCGAGGCCGTTGCCGACCTGCAGCTTCTTGCCGAACTCGGCGACGCGGCCGACGAATTCGTCATAGACCTGCTGCTCGACGAACAGCCGCGTGCCGGCGCTGCAGATCTGGCCGGAATTGGCGAACACCGCCATCGCAGCGCCCGGGACCGCGGCGTCGAGGTCGGCGTCGGCGAACACGATGTCCGGCGACTTGCCGCCGAGCTCGAGCGAGACGCGCTTGAGGTTGCCGGCCGACGCACGGATGATCGACTGGCCCGTGACGTGCGAGCCGGTGAAGGCGACCTTGTCGACATCGGGATGCGAGGCGAGCGCCGCGCCCGCGGTCTCGCCATAGCCCGGCACGACGTTGACGACGCCGGGCGGAATGCCGGCCTCCATGCAGAGCTCGCCGATGCGCAGCGAGGTCAGCGGCGATTCCTCGGCCGGCTTCAGCACCACGGTGCAGCCGGTCGCGATCGCCGGGCCGATCTTCCAGATCGATGCGGTCAGCGGGCCGTTCCAGGGGATGATGGCGCCGACCACGCCGATCGGCTCCTTCAGCGTGTAGGAGAAGATCTCGCCGGGCAGCGAATTCTCGATGGTCTCACCATGGATCGCGGTCGCCTGACCGGCATAGTAGCGCAGCATGCCGAGCGCGCGCAGCCGGTTGCCGCGGGTGCGGCTGATCGGCGCGCCCATGTCGAGCGTGTCGAGCTGGGACAGTTCCTCGAAATTGGCTTCGACGAGCTCGGCGAGCTTGAGCAGCATGTTCTGCCGCTCGAACGGCTTCACCTTGCTCCACGGCCCTTCGAAGGCGCGGCGCGCTGCTGCAACCGCACGGTTGATGTCCTCGGCATCGCCCTCGGCGACGGATGCGAGCAATTCGCCGGTAGCGGGGTTGTGGGTTTCGAATTTCTTGCCGGAGGCGGCGTCGACCCATTTGCCGTCGATCAGCATCTTCTTGTAGGAGCCATCGGCATAAGGATGGCGCGTGATCGGAATAGCCTGCGAAACAGCCATGGTTGCACTCCCTGTAAAATGTCGGCTGAGGTGTTTTGGAAGCGTTATATCGGTGATTCTACAGCGCGGCCGCGAAACCGTAAAGCGATGCAAGCGTTGTCGAGGGTGGCGCGCATGAAAACCTCCCATGCACCTGCGTGCATGCCGGGTGCGATATGCTAGAATGGAGTTTGTTGTTTGACGCGTTTTCTTCACGCGAACCGGGAACCACTTCGCTTGAAAACGCTATCGAAACCTCAGCCACAGATGTGTCCGGAGAGCGACGATGCCCCATCCCGTGATGTTACCCAATCATGTTGCCGTGATCACCGGCGGCGCATCCGGTATCGGGCTTGCCGCCGCGACGCGGTTTGCCGAAGCCGGCATGAAGCTCTGCATCGCCGATCTCGGCGATGACAGGCTGAAGGCGGCTGCGGCAAAACTGTCATCTGCCGCACCTGGTGGCGCCGCCAACATCATGACGGCTGCGGTCGACGTCAGCCGCGCCGATGAGGTCGCAAGCCTTGAGGCCGCCGTGGCGAAGAAGTTCGGCGGCACCGACATCCTGATGAACAATGCCGGCATCCAGCCCGGCAGCGCGATGTTCGGGCCCGCGGACAATTGGCAGCGCATCCTTGGCGTCAATCTGTGGGGCGTGATCAACGGCACGCAGGCGTTTGCGCCGAACATGATCAAGCGCGGCCGGCCCGGGCTGATCATCAACACCGGCTCCAAGCAGGGCATCACCATGCCACCCGGCGATCCCGCCTACAACGTCTCCAAGGCCGGCGTGAAGGCGTTCACCGAGGCGCTGCAGCACGAGCTGCGCAACACCGACGGCTGCAAGATCACGGCGCATCTTTTGATCCCGGGTTTTGTCTTCACCGGGCTGACCGCGCGCGGCCGCACCGAGAAGCCGGCCGGCGCCTGGACATCGGAGCAGACCGTCGACTTCATGATCGAGCACCTCACAGCCGGCGATTTCTACATCCTCTGCCCGGACAACGACGTGCCGCGCGCGCTCGACGAACGCCGCATCCTGTGGGCCGCCGGCGACATCGTCGAGAACCGCCCGCCGCTGTCGCGCTGGCATCCGGATTTCGGCGACGCATTCGCTGCGTTCGTGAAGGGGAAGTAGTTACACCATCATTTGCGAAGAGCGAAACGACGAAGCCTGTCATCGGGCGCGCATTGGCGCGGCCCGTTGGCTTGCACTGACGTCATGAGCCGCTGACACGAGTGTCGGGCCAAACCGACATCGCGACGTCGATCATGCGATCGAGCATGCTCGGATCACCACCCGCTTGCGGGAAGTTCAATACGGCCTGCAGCACACCGAGATAATACCAAGCCATTGCATCGATGTCGGTATCCTCGGCCAGCTCACCCGCCACCACGCCTTCACGCAGAAGGCCTGCCAAAACGTCACGCTGACGTGCCGCTGCCGCCAGTGTGGCGACCTGTCCTGCTTTGGACAGTGCCGAGATCTCGGCACAGCTTCGCCCGATTAGGCAGCCCACGGGACGGGATCTGTCCGGCAAAAACGCGTGCAGCAACGCGCGCAGTCGCCCGCGCGCGGTATCGGCCTTGGCAGAGGTCATGCGCCGCAAGACGCGCTGCGTATAAGCTGCGAGGGCTTCCCGGAACAGGCCGTCTTTGTCCTGGAATCGCTGATAGAGGCTGGAGCGCGACAGGCCCGTGGCCTCAGTCAGATCGCTGATGGCAGCGGCCGCATAGCCGTTGCGCCAGAAAACCTCGATTGCCGCAGCGATCACGGCAACTTCATCGAATTGCGGCTTGCCGCTCATAAACACCCCGCTTGACATCTTGGACCGATCGTTCCATTTATGTTGGACCGACCGTTCCAAGATACAAGGGAGATTTCGCTATGTCCAAGGAAATCCAACCGGTGTCGCACAAGCCGCGGATCGCCATAGCCGGTGCCACGGGTCGCGTCGGCTCGACGCTAGCCGGCCTCCTTGCTTCCGATCCGGTCGATATTACGGTGCTGACCCGGCGGCCCGACGCGCCGCAACTGCCGAAGGGTGTCCGCATCGCCGCTGTCGATTTCGATCGGCCGGATACGCTTCAGAGCGCGCTTCGTGATACCGATCGGCTGTTCGTTTCGCATGGTACGTCGCCACAGCAGGTGGCGAACGAGATCGCGCTGATCGACGCCGCCGTAGCCGCCGGCGTCCGCCATATCGTCAAACTCTCCGCCTTGGGGCCGGCGTCTCGCCTCAATCCTTTTGCCTGGCATATGCAAATCGAGGCACATCTGGCTCAGCAGCCGGTGGCGTCGACCGTCTTGCGGCCCTCGGCATACCCCGACATCCTCAAGCGCGCGGCTGGTCAAATCGCTGCCGGCTCCTGGGCGGGCGCCGCTGGCGAGGGGCGCGTGAACTTTATCGACACCCGTGACGTCGCCGACGTCGCACGCGTGGCATTGCTCGAGGAATTCAGCCCGGAGTCGCAGCGCGCTTATCATCTGACCGGGACACGGGCGTGGACCATGCTGCAGGTTGCCGAGCAACTGTCGAACCTGCTCGGCCAACCGGTCGTCTACAATCATCGATCGACCGAGGAACAGCGAGCCACGCTGCTGGCTGACGGCCTCCCGCCACTGGTCGCCGATTTGCTGGTCGGGCTGGACCAGATGTTTCGCGAATCCGCACTCGGAGAGACCACCTCGACCGTCGAGATATTGACCGGCCAGTCGCCGAGAACGCTGCCGCAATGGCTTGCCGAAAATATCGAGCTCTTTCGGAACTCAACCCAGCACCGGGCCGGGGCTACGCTCGCACGTTGAGCGTTTACTTGGCGACCAGTTGAGCAATGAGGGGTTTCAGATGAAAGCCTACCTGATTGTAACGTTGACGGTTCACGACGAACCGATGTTTGCAGAGTATCGAAGCCAAGTAGGGGACACGGCCGCGCCGTTTGGGGGACAGTTTCTTGCTGCTGGTGGCAAGGCGACAGTGCTGGAAGGTCAGTGGGAGCATCCCGGCACAGTGGTCGTTGAATTTCCGTCGCGAGAATCCGCTGAACGCTGGTACCACTCGGCCGCTTACCAGAAGATAATTGATCTTAGGCTCAAGAGCACGCGCGGCAGCTTGGCTATTCTGGACGGAGTTTGACAAGGCATCTGCGTGCGATCGACGGCGCCGCATCTCGTGGGCCGCCGGCGACATCGTCGAGAACCGCCCGCCGCTGTCGCGTTGGCATCCGGATTTCGGCGACGCATTCGCCGCGTTCGTGAAGGGGAAGTGAATTCGTAGGATGGGCTAACTCACCCTATCCCCATTCGTGCTGTCATCGCCCGGCTTGACCGGGCGATCCAGTATTCCAGAGACTTCAGTGCCTAAACCGAGGGGCCGCGGCGTACTGGATGCCCCGCATGAAGCGGGGCATGACAGCGGAGTATATGCGGACAATAGAATCGTAGGATGGGTAGAGCGAAGCGAAACCCATCATCTCTCCTGCGGCCCGCTGTTTGATGGGTATCGCTTCGCTCCACCCATCCTACGAACTCTCAATTCGCCCGCACCCGCACCGGCGTCGCCGGCTGCGCCACCAGCGCCTCACCGAGCTCGCTCTGCTGGGCGCGCGGGATCGAGAAGCAGACGCTGAAGCCGTCCGATGTTTTGAGCGTCATCATGCCATGGCTCGGATCGGTCGACTGCTCGAGCACCCATGAATCCAGCGGATAGGCGTAGCGCAAGCTCTGGTCGCCGAAACGCGTCTGCAGCGCCTTGCTGATCAACCCGGGCAGCGTCATGACCAGCGCGCCGACCTGATTGATCGACAGGCGGATGGTTGCGGGTTCACCCTTGCCGTCGACGAATCCCAGCGAAATGGCGCAGCCGTCGGCCGCAACTTCGCAGGTGGTGAGCTCCTGGGTTTCGATCTGCATACCGGCACTCCGGATCATTTCTTCGTTATATTCGTAAAGATATATCGCTCGGCCTGCCGCCGTCCAGCCGTTATTCGCGGACCATCTTTGGCCGTGGCCCGCCCGCTGCAATCGTGATATATGACGGGATATAGCGAGGCCCGCGAAGGGCCCGTTTGACCAGGGAGAGCAAAGCCTATGAGTGATTACAAGCTTCTCATCGACGGCAAGATGGTACCCGGCGACCAGACCATGCCGGTGCTCAATCCGGCGACCGAAGAGGTGGTGGCGCAATGCCCCCGCGCCTCCAAGGACCAGCTCGACAAGGCCGTCGCCGCCGCGAAGGCCGCCTACCCGGCATGGGCCGCCACGCCGATGGAAGAGCGCCGCAAGCTCATCATCAAGATGGCCGAGGCGATCGAGGCCAACACCAACGAGCTCGCGCACATCCTGACCAGCGAACAGGGCAAGCCGCTCGCGGATGCCACCGGCGAAGTCATGGGCATGGCGGGCTTCTTCCGCTACCTCGGCTCGCTCGATCTGCCGATGCGCGTGGTCGAGAATTCCGGCGACCGCAAGGTCGAGGCCTATCGCCGCCCGCTCGGCGTGGTCGGCGCGATCATTCCCTGGAACTATCCACTCTTGATCCTGGCGTTCAAGCTGCCGTCGGCGCTGCTCGCCGGCAACACCCTGGTGGTGAAGCCTGCGCCCACCACGCCGCTGGCTTCGCTGCGCTTTGCCGAACTGGTCAAGGACATCCTGCCGAAGGGCGTGCTCAACTTCATCGCCGACGCCAACGATCTCGGCGATCACATGACCAAGCACCCTGACATCCGCAAGATCTCCTTCACCGGCTCGACGGCGACCGGCCAGAAGGTGATGGCGAGCGCATCGCAGACGTTGAAGCGGATCACGCTCGAGCTCGGCGGCAACGACGCCGGCATCGTGCTCGACGACGTCGATCCGAAGAAGGTGGCGCCCGGCATCTTCGAGGGCGCGTTCCAGAACTCCGGCCAGGTCTGCCTCGCCATCAAGCGGCTCTATGTGCACGAATCCGTCTATGACGAGATCTGCAACGAGCTGGTCGCGATTGCGAAGAACACCGTCGTCGACGACGGCTCCAAGCAGGGCACCAAGCTCGGCCCGCTGCAGAACAAGATGCAGTACGAGAAGGTGAAGGCGTTCCTCGACGACGCCCGCAAGAACGGCAATGTGATCGCCGGCGGCGCCGCGATGGACCGTCCCGGCTACTTCATCGAGCCGACCATCGTGCGCGACATCAAGGAAGGCTCCAAGCTGGTCGACGAGGAGCAGTTCGGCCCGGTGCTGCCCGTGATCAAATACTCCGACAAGGATGACGCGATCCGCCGCGCCAACGCCACCACCTACGGCCTCGGCGCGTCGGTCTGGTCGTCCGACATCAAGCGGGCGCACGAGATCGCGACCCAGATCGAGGCCGGCACGGTGTGGATCAACAAGCACCTCGACATGGCCCCGAACATCCCGTTCGGCGGCGCCAAGCAGTCGGGCATCGGCACCGAATTCGCCGAGGAAGGTCTCGCCGAATTCACCCAGCTGCAGATCATCAACGGCCCGCCGGCCGCCTGATCCGAAAGACATGCGGCCGCGACGCCTTGGCACCCCTTGGCGCCGCGGCCGCCGCTCTCCTCCACAACGAACAGAGCTCATCATGTTCGATGCCCAATGCGACCTTGCCGCCCTGGTCTATGACGACAAGGACGATCCCGACGCCATCCTGCGCGACTTCGCCGGCGACCTGAAGGCGCTCGGCGCGCGCGTCGTCGGCATGGTGCAATCAGGCCAATGCGCGGATTCCAGCCTGTCGGCAGTGCTGGTCCACAGCGGCGAGACGCTGCTGCTGGCGCAGCCGCCGGCCCCGAGTACGACAAGTTCTGGTGCGACCGGCTGCAAGCTCGATCTGTCGCGGCTGCAGGACGCCGGCGTCCGCGTCGCCGACGCGCTCGCTGAAGGCGCCGATCTCGTCATCATCAACCGCTTCGGCAAGCGGGAACGCGACGGCAAGGGCCTTGGCTTCGTGATCGAGCGCGCGCTCGACGCCGACATTCCCGTCGTGATCGCGGTGTCGCGCCAGAGCTTTGCCGACTGGATCAAGTTCGCCGGCGGCATGAGCGTGAAGCTCGCCTGCGACCGCCACGCGCTGGACGCCTGGTGGCGCAACGTCTCGCTGCGGACCGCGGCCCGGATCGCGCCGAATCACACCACGGTCTGCGAGGCGTTCAAGTAGATCGCTTTGTGGGCTAACGCTCTGCCACCCCACCTGCGGACCATCACCGTCATCCCCGCGCAAAGGCTTCACCTTTGCGCGGGGATCACGGTGTGAGAATTGTAGCGAGCGGCCTTCCCACGCCGTCGTCCTGGCGAAAGCCAGGACGACGCCGAATACATTCGCATTCTCTCAGGATGACGGAAGCGAGGCTCGCTTACAGCGTTTCCTGCTTGTGGTCGCAGTTCTTGCAGGTGAACTTGACGCGGGACTGGCCCTTTTCCGCCTGCACCCGGTTCGGCGCGCCGCATTTGCCGCAAACGGCCTCGATCCGGGTCGTGCCCTGCTTGATGACCAGGTTCCGCTTTTCCATGGTCTCGCGGATCAGGCGCTCGGCCTCCTCGCGCAGCGATTGCTTCGACATCATCTCCACCGGTCTTTGGTTAGCGGGCGGCGTCATAGCACGACCGCATGAAGCTTTGACAGCGGATATCGCACCTGATCTGTCAGCGCCTAGAGCATTTTCGGTTCTGATTGAATCAGAACCGAAGCTCTAGATTCTTGTTTTGACGCGTTTTCTTCACGCGAACCGGTGTCCACTTCGCTCGAAAACGCTCTAGACGATGAGCCGATCGACCGGCAGCCGGAAATGCCGCGGTTCCAGTGGTTTTGCCGGCCGACCTATGCGGAACACGTTGACGAGGCGCAGATCGGTGCCGATCCCGCCGAGCTTGCGCAGCCGGTCGTTGAAATCAGGGTGATCGGCCAGCGCCGAGATCGGGCATGCCACGAGCCCGGCGCGATCGATCTCCAGCCAGCACCGGTAGAAATGCCGCCCCGTCGTGAGTGGATCCTCACCGACCGGACGACAGAACAGCACGATCGCCGCGGCCGAGGCGGTCTTGGCGCTGTCTGACAGCAGCGATGCGGCGAGGCCGAGACGATCGAGCGGCTTGAACAGGCTGCCGAGCACGAAGCGGGCGGCGGTGGCCTCGACCGCGCTCATGGCAAGCGCTTCGCGATTGAGGCCGTCGAGCAGATAGTGCGGATGGTCGGGCGACAGCCGCATCCATTCGAGCAGTTCGGCCCGATAGTCGTCACCGTGCACGAAGGAGAATTCGGCCTGGTCGGCCCAGCCGGCGATATCGGCAATGGCCCGGCGATGACAGATGCTGATCAGATCGTCACGCGCGACGGCGAGCTGCACCAGCGGCGCGGGCTGATCCGGCGACGCCGCGAACTTGCCGCGCCACGACATCCGGTGCGCCACATGGCCGGCCAACGGATCGGGCGCGACACCTTGCCTGATCGCAAAGCTGCAGAGCGCAGTAAATTGCGGCGACAGCGGCTGCTCGATCGTGGTCATCGCCGTGATGGTGAGGCCGCGGCGGTTGAGCGCAAGGCTCATGCCCTCCAGCGCCGCGCCGTGCGAGACAAGCACGTCGTGTCCGGCGGGATCGGCGACCGGCGCGCGGACCCAGGTCGCGTCGACCAGCGCCAACCGCCCGTCACCGAGCAAACGCCAGCGCGTCGGCTGGATGTTGTGGACGCTCGGCGCCAGCCGCGCCTCGGCGACCAGCTCGCGCAGCAAGTCCGGCGTCAGCTCGCTCATGCCGCGGCCAGCCGCTTGGTGAACAGATGCAGCCGGTGCAGCGGCGTGGCGCCCGCCTTCTCGACCTGGCGCAGCGACGGCGCGTTGATGTCGGCGATCCAGGTGCCGCCGAGCGTGCGGTAGCCGGCCTCCTGCAACGCCAGCGCGGTGCGGTAGAGCATCGCGCCGTTGAGGCCGCGATTGTGCAGGTCGCGGCAGACCGACTGATAGATCAGCACGGCGCGGGTGTTCATCATGCGGTGCTGCACGAATTTGAACGGCGCGGTCAGCCCGATCCGGCCGCCGATCGCCTTGATCAGCGGGTTGAGATCGGGGATCGCGATGATCGCGCCGGCGGGCCGGCCACGGTGATAGACCACGGTCGAAATCCGCTTGTCGATGATCCACATCATGTCGCCGGCCTGGAACAGATATTCGGCCACGGTCGGCGGCACGAACATCGGGTTGTCGGCGAAGCCGTCGTTCAGGATCAGCCGTGCATCCTCCAGCCGCACCTTGAAGGCGGAGCGCTTGATCGGCTGCCAGACAAAGTCCTTGTCGGCCAGCACCGCGCGCTGCTTGTCGCCGAGCAGCTGCCCCGGCTTGCCGCCGTCGAGCGCGATCTCGAACGTCGTCATCGGGAAGGTCGCGGCATAGCCGGCGCGTTCAAGGTGCTGCGCGATATGCGGCGGCGACCACATCATGTCGGTGAACGGCGCATGGTCGAAGCCGTCGGTCATCACGCCGATCTGCTGCATCGCCGTCAGATTGAAATTGCCGGCGATACGGGTCATGCCGCGCGCGGACAGCCACTGCTCGGCAGTGCGCAACAACAGATCGGCAACATCAGGCTCGTCGATACAGTCGAAGAAACCGAACGCGCCGTGACGTGTGCCGTGCTTGCGGTTGGAGGCGTCGTGGATCGAGGCGGCGATGCGGCCGACCGGGCGGCCGTCGCGATGCGCCGAGAACAGCGCATAGCGGCCATGGCCTTCGGTGATGAACGGGTTCTCCGCAGCATCGAACATCCGGTCGAAATCGCTCCACAGCGGCGGCACGTAGAGGCTGTCGGGCCCATAGGCATTGAGCGGGGCGTCGAAGGCCGCCTTGCGGTCGCCTTCCCGGATCTCCAGCGTCATTTGGCCTCCGGGGTCAGCGCCAGCAGCCGCCGCACCAACGCCAGCGCGGTTTCGGTGGCGGGATCGGCCGCGGTGACCGGCACCGCGAGCACGATCAGGTCGAGCGGATCATGCGCGAGCACGATGACATGGGAGGCGCTGTTCGCTGTCATCAGCGAGGCCATGCGCTCGGCGGCGGGGTCGGTCGGCGCCAGTCCCCACGGCGCCTCGGAGCGGCGCAGCACGCGCCTCGTCGACAGGAAGTCGCGGAGCAGCGGCGGATCGTAGGGTGCAAGCTCGTCTTCGCGGAAGCGCCGCGCGCTCTCAAAGATCGGATGCCGTGCGAGCTCGGCGATCAGCTGCTCCCGCGTCTGCGCCGGCGACGCCGCGACCGAGTTGAGCACGCCGGGCTCCTGCGATTCGAACAGCGCCCGCAGAGCATCCGTCATCAGCCCGATGGTCAGCACGCCGGCAATCGCGACCGCGACGAACCGGATCATCTGCGCGGCATCGACATCGGGCGCCATGAAGGCGGCGGCGAGGCCGAGCAGACCCGAAGAAATCAGCCGCAGCGCCATCATCGCAAGCCCATGCCGCCGTGTCTCGGCGCCGCCACCGGCGATCAGCATCACGGTGACCGTGAGCAGCGCACCCAGCGCGCCGAGCCGGACCGGAATGTCGGGAAACAGCGTGCGGAAGTCGGTGAGGATGAACGGGATCACCACCAGCGCGCCGACCGCCATGCGGCCGATGCTGCGGTTCTCCGACGCCATCAGCGAGGCGCGGTCGCGCGTCGCCAGCAGCAGCGCGCAGGTCGCAAAGCCAACCAGCTGGAACAGCGCCAGCGTGATTGCATAGGGCATCACCAGGCGTTGCAGCCCGAACGCGCCGCCGAGGCCGAGCACGATGCCGCCTGCGAGCGCCGCGATCTTGACCGCGCGCGGCGCATGGCGGCGCAGGATGCCTTCGGTGACGATCAGCGCGCCGAGCGGAATCAGCGCGGCCGGGATCACCGAGAGACGATCGAGCAGCCAGCTTCCGCTCCACCACGCGAGGCCACGATCGAGGAACAGGGTCGCGATCACGCCGAGCGCGAGCAGCAGGCGGCGCGTCAGCGGGCTTCGGGGATCGCGCCGGTAGAACGTCATCATCGCCACCGCGACCCCGATGGCGCCGCAGAGATTGACGATGGAATCGGCGATCACCCCCGAGGTCATGCGACGCCCGTCAATTGATCGATCGCCCGCCGCACCAGCGGGCGCATCAGGGCCGCGATCAGCGCATTGCGCGGCTTCTCGATCGCGGGCCGGTGCGGATTGAGGAACCAACCGCGGCAGTCGGTGCCGGAGGTGCGGCCGAGGATCAGCGCGACCGCCTCATAGGCCATCAGCATGCCGGTCGAGATCACCATCGGCGCGAACGACATCCGGCTGCGGCGGCCGGCCGCGACTTCACCGGCGATCGCGAGGTCGACATAGTTGCGCGACGAGGAATGCAGCATGACGTGCTCGATCTCGGCACGCATCGCGGCGCGACGGTCGTCCTCGGTGATATCAATCCAGTCCTTGGCCAGCGTGGGAAAGCCGAGGCGCTCCTCGGGCCGCGGATCGTGCGGGCGCACCACGATCACCGACGGCAACGGCGACATATAGGCGTCGATCACGGTTGAACCGGCGCGCTTGGCGGTCCGGTACAGATGCACCCCGGCGGCGATATCGTCCATGCCGTTGACGATCACCGGGCAGCGTTCGGCAATGCCGGCGAGCTCACTGGTCCAGTTCTCGCCGAGCACCTCGACCTCGATGGTCGGGTTGATGCGTTTGGCGGCTTCGGCGGCGACGGCGGCCTTCTCGCGGCCGACCTCGTCGGCGAAGGCGAATACCTGGCGATTGAGGTTGGAGACCTCGAAGCGATCGATGTCGGCGATCACGAACTTGCCGACGCCGGCGCGCGCCAGCGCCATGAAGGCCGCGCCGCCCATGCCGCCGACGCCGCACACGAACACCCGCGCCTGGCGCAAGAGCTGCTGCTCGTGCTCGTCGATGAAGCCGATGTTGCGGCCGGTGAAGGAGTAGTAATCGAAATTCATCGCGCGGTCCCGCTCTCCTGCTTGCGCGGCCGCAAGGTGCCGAAGGCGCGGGTGTCGTCCATCCAGTAGACCACTGGCAGCACCAGCCGCTGCAATGCCAGCATTGCGGACGCCGCGAGCAGCGCCGGCAGCGAGCCCGAGGGCACCTCGCTCATCAGATAGCGGCGCGCGCCGGCAAGATCGACGCGGCCGATCTGCAGCACATCGTCGCCGCGGCCGTAATCCAGCTCGCGCTCGCAAAATTCGTTGTAGACGGCATCGCGATGCTTCGGCGCGATCTCGAAAGTCTTCTTCAGCGCATCCGAGCCGCCGGTATAGGCATTGGTGATCACCGAGCGCGCTTCGTCGAAGCCGGCCTCCTCGCCGACGCCGAACACCGCGCGATGCCGCGCCATGATGCCGCGCGCGAGCTGCAGATGCGCAAAGCTCTGCCGCGCCCCCGGCTGCGGCGACGGAAACACGTCCGAGAAGGTGTCGCTGACCATGCCGACCACCGCCGGCACCTGGGTGACATTGGAGATCCATTTCGGCCGCAAGCCATCGCGGGCGAACAGCACCAGCGCGGTCAGGCCGTAGAGCACCCAGGACAGCCCCTGCCCGCGCACATCGGGATCGACCATGACGAGGCCGAGATGGGTCACTTCAGCGGGCTCGCCGTCGAGCGGCACGTCCATCACCGACAGGGCGTTGAACGCGATCGGCCGTCCGGTGTCTTCCTCGGAGATCAGCGTGATGATGGCGCGCGACAGCCGCTCGGGCTCACCGGAGAAGATGCCATAAGTCAGGCTCTCCTCGGGCAGCGTCTTGGCGGCGACGACGCGGAGCTGCCCGACCAGCGCGTCGAGCTCGTCCTTCGGCAGCGACAGGCCGGGCGCCTCGACGATGCGGGTGCGCTGGCCGGCCTGGGTGCGCAAGGTGAGATCGATGGTCGGTTGCGACAGCGCCTTCAGCCAGAAGCCGCCATGGCTACGCAGGCCGTCAAAGGCCGCGCGCGCCTTCGCTAGGCTCTTGCTGCCGCCCGAAGCGGGCGTGCGATTGTCCGTGGACCCCATTTCTCTGTCCCTCGGCGCGATCTCTGCACTTTGGCCTGTTAAGGAGCCATGAGTGCAACCTGGCGCGGTTTGCCGCAGGGTAAACAAGGCCTTCCGGAAACGGAACAAGTTGGTGGTAAGCGGCCTGCGGCCTATCCACCGTCATTGCGAGCGCAGCTCGTAGCGGCAGAGTGCGTGCTCCTTCTCCGTCACCCTGAGGTGCGAGCGGAGCGAGCCTCGAAGGGTCGACGGCCACCAGCCGGGCAGTGCATCCTTCGAGGCTCGCCGAAGCGGCTCGCACCTCCAGCGACAAAGGCGAAGCCTTTGCGCGGGGATGACGGGACCCGATCGGCGCAAAGCGTCCTAAAAGCGGCGGGTGCAAGCACCCGCCGGGTCCCGTTGACTCCGGCTCACGCCGCCTTGGAGACTTCCATCAGCAGGCGCTCGGCCTTGGCGTCCTCGATGCGGTTCACGAACTTGCTGCTCTCGTAATTGTCGCGCACCGTCTTGGTCAGCGTGACGCAGGTCTGGACCAGCATCACGATGCCCATCGTGAGATAGCCCTTCATCCAGAGGTCGATCGGCAGAAAGAACACGCCGACGGCGACGAGGAAGGCAGAGGCTGCGAAGGACGCGTAGGTGAAGGTAACCCAGCTGCCGCTGTGGGGTTGGATGGTCTGGTTCATGGTCGTCTCCTTGATAATGGGTGATTTGAAGTTGGCTTGGTTTCAGGCTCGAGGTTTCAGGCTTGAGTTCTCAGGCGGCAGGCGGGCGCCTGGCTCTCAAGCGCGCCAGCACGTCGTCGGCGGTCGATTTCATCCGCGGGCCGAAGCCCTGCTCGGCGAGCTTCTCGGCGGTGGCGAGCGGGCCCGAGGCGGTGTCGATCTCGAACAGCGCGTCGTCGGCCGCCTGGGTCTCCATCTGCCGCTCGCGCAACCGCTTCAGCGTGGCTTCCGCTTCCGGCAGCGTCGACTCGTAGGGCCGCGCCGCCTCGATGCCGCTTCGGCGCAGCGAACGCACCGCTTCCGAGGCACGGGCAAGGCGCCGGCCGCGATCGAGCTCGGCAATGCGCGCCTCGGCATTGGCGACGTGGCGCTTCAGCCGGGTGATCTCGGTGGCGAACAGCGTGCGCGCGGTCATCGCGGCGTCGCGTTCGGCTTCCAGGTTGGCGATCGCCTGCGCGGCTTCGCGGGCGAGATCGTCCCGGCCGCCTTCGAGCGCCGCCGAGGCGCGCACCTCGAGATCGGCGATCCGGGCATTGGTCGCCTCGAGCCGCCGGCCCTCCTGCTGGTCGCCGGCAATGGCGAGCGCCAGGGTCCGTTTCGAGCGGTCGACCGCGGCGGCGGCATCGCGCATCTGCTGGTCGAGGACGACCAGCGCGGTCCGATCTTGCAGTTCCTCCTCGGTTGCCGCCACGCTGCCGCGGAAAATCGTCAAAACAGTTTTGAACATTTGGCCACTCCCTGTTATGAGCATCGCTCATGAATCTCTTGTACCACATAATGAGCGTTGCTCAAGATTTATTTGAGCAACGCTCACAACTGTGATTAACGACGGGTGAAACATGTCCAAGGCATTGGAACGACGTGCAAAACTGCGCGAAGCGCTGATCGAGGCGGCGGAACGGGCAATTGCGGCAAAGGGTCTCGGCGGCCTGAAAACCCGCGAACTGGCCCAGGAAATCGGGGTCGCCAATGGCGGCGTCTACAATCTGGTCGAGGATGTCGATGAGCTGATCCTGCGCGTCGGCTCCCGCACGCTGGCCCGGCTCGATGCTTCGCTGTCGCTGGCCGAGATCCGCGGCGCGGCGGCGCCGCGCGAGATGCTGGTCCGGATCGCGGTCGCCTATTGCGACTTCGCGGCCGACAATCTCGAACTGTGGCGCGCGCTGTTCGAGCACCGGATGCAGCCCGGCAAGCCGGTGCCGGAATGGGCGATCACCGAGCAGATGGAACTGTTCCGCCACATCTACAAGCCGCTCGCCGCGTTGTTTCCGCAGCGCTCGCCGGCCCAGCTCGGCGTCACCGCGCGCAGCCTGTTCTCAGCTGTCCACGGCATGGTCGCGCTCGGGCTGGAGCACAAGCTGATCGCCGTGCCGATCGGCGCGCTGCGCAGCGAGATCTCCACTTTGACGCGCGCGATGGTCGACGGCCTGACGGCGATGAAGGATTAGGCGCGCACGAGTTGTAAATTCTACCCGAGGGTCGTATGAATTCGCTTCTTAGTTGTACAAACCGAAGAACATGGACCAGGATCTCACTCGTCAAATTGCAATTCGCCTCTGCGACGCTAAGGGTTGGCGTGATCTTTCCTTCATTGACGCTGGCAATTCCGGCGCTGTTTTCAGCATTCTTCATCCCGTGCACGGATTGGCCGCTCTCAAGATCTACGATCCCGCCTATTTCAAGGGTGACAACGCGCTAATTGAAGAGAATCGGGTCCGCCTGCAGGAACAACTGCGCTCACACGGCAACCCATATTTGATCGACGTTTTCGAGGTCGGACAAATACGCGAAGACGGCACGTGGTATTTGGTGATGGAGTTATGCCCGTGGCAAAACCTCGAAAAGGCCCTCGGGTCTATTCGTGACGACCACGTCGAGGAATTGTTGCGACAACTCGTTGAGGCCGTGCTCTTCCTAGAGTCGAAGGGGCTGGTTCACAGGGATATAAAGCCTGCAAACATTGTCGTTGACCCCACCTTTTCCAAGCTAAAGCTGCTTGACCTAGGAGTATTGCGTCGAATTGAGCATACTGAAGGTAACGGCACCGATCAGACTGAGACAAAACGATTTGTTGCAACTGCCCAATACAGCCCACCAGAATATCTGATACGGGATGAGGCGCCTGGGGCCGATGGTTTTGAAGCGCTCAACATCTATCAAGTTGGAGCAGTTCTCCATGACTTGATCATGAAATCTCCGATCTTTAAGGAAGAAGCCCGAACACAGAATAAGTACATTCTCCATAAGGCAATTACTTCGAAGCTTCCTCTTGTAGTAAATCCAAACCTTCCGCCACGATTAATATCGCTGTGCAAGGCATCATTATTGAAGGATCCCGCGGTCCGTATCCGAGCCGTTTCGTTGGCACAGTTGGGTACCAAGCAGGATACCCCAGACGAACTTCGTAGGCGGCTGTCGGCAAGCCGAACGAAGAGTTCTAGCCAGACCGCACCATCGATTCTGCTATGGAAAAAACCAGTTCGGGATTGGTTGCGTGAGGCAGCACTTCGCGAAAAGACTACATTAGGCCCTCACCTGCTCAAGGAGCAAGATCACCCCGCCGGAATTGCGTGGACGCTATCATTTTCATCCAGTGAACGATCAGTGATCGCAACACTAACGCCGTCAGCTGATCGGTCACACCTCCTCCTGAGTTTGTCTGCGAACGTCCCTGATCCACTGACGATCCCCGTATTAGAAATCTTTGATAGCGGGCCTCAGATAGAATCTGACGAAGTACTAAGACAGCTGACCAGCAACATACTTTATATCCTGGATATTTAACCTTCACGCCAAGAGAGCGATGAGTTTATTATGAATGAAACTTGGTGGCTTGATCCCAATCAATTAGACGATGCACAGAAGCAGATTCTCCTGGAGAATCCAGAAACGCAGCTTCTCATAGTCGGCCCTCCGGGCTCCGGGAAGACAAACTTACTAATCCTCCGCGCCAACTATGTCCGATCAGTTGCATCACGAATCCTACTGCTCACATTTACGAGGACGCTGAACGAATTTCTCAAGTCCGGTCCTAACATTGGACGAGGCGATCAAATCCGCGAAGATGAAATTAAGACGTTTATGGGATGGGCGAAGCAGCTTCTTCGAGACCATGGCGGTGAGATTCCAGAACCGGCTCGCGACTTTGAAGCTGATCGCCTAGCTGTCGCCGAAGCGGTAGTAGAAATGATCGACACCCAATCACTCGGAAAGCTATATGACGTAATATTCGTCGATGAAGTGCAAGACCTCTTGGAGATCGAACTTCGCATAATTCGTCGATTGGCCCACCGCATCAACGCTGCAGGCGATTCCCGTCAAAGAATTTGGCGACACCGAGAGGGACTACCGACCGTTCAGGCATTGGTGGACAGAACCGTCGCTCTGGAGCAGCACTATCGTATTGGGGTGAAGATTTGCGATTTTGCTGATCAAATACTGCCACCGAAGCTGGGTGATCCGTCCCTGTCTGAAGGGTGCAATTATGATGAAGAGGCGCGCCCGTCGTCCGTGTTTGCGATTCCGTCGGTTGATCTAGATGCGCAAATCGATGAATGTATTGACCAATTAAAAGAACAACGGCGATATATCACCGACGAGCCCATAGGGGTGTTGACTATTTCGGGCGAGGCTCGCGACAAGTTTTGGGACCGCTTGGTTGAACGCGGCGAACTGGTCAACATATCGGTCAGACAACGGCAGGAGGAATATCAAGCTTTCGGGCCAGACAGCCTAATACGCGTCATGACCGTCGCATCGGCCAAGGGCTCCGAATTTCGTGCGGTACACCTGATTGGAGCCGAAGATTACGGGACTAACCGCAGGGAACTTGCGTTCACGGCTGTCACGCGCGCCAAGACGGAGGTGATACTACATCACTCAAAGTCGCTGAAGGGGCATATGAAGCCCGCGGGCGAGAAGCTTCCCTCAATAGATGACCTGTTCTGAGGTAGCCATGTCGACGATAATCCAAGCCAAGATGCTTAACCGAGAAGGCATGGCAACCCAGTTTGTTAATGCAGGTCGGTTGGAGCTCGACGAGTTGCGGTTGCCAGAGCTCATTGATCTTCGAATACCTGATCGAGGGGCTGTTGTTGGCAAATGGCGCCGAGACGGTGACCCTTTCCCTGATATCCTTATCGTCCGCGACGCCGACCTATCTGACACGCATGCTTGGCTTTCGTCGTTCTTTTCGGCTCTATCGCCGATTTCGCAATGGTGCAGGATAGTCTCGCAGTCCGACGTAGCGAAGCTGGCCACTCGCAATGAACGACCGATACTTGATGGGAGACTGGGAGGATGGATTGGGCTGGTATTGGCCGAGTGCAGCGCACAAGCTGGACAGAGCCTCAATCTGAAGGACCTTCCAGGTACGGCTGCGTTAGCCAGCTCAACGTATGCTGCGGCTCGCGGCGTGGCGGTCTGGGGCGATCGGTGCGACTTGAAGGAGATTGCAGCTAGACACGATGAGCTAAGCGCAAAGTTGAGAGAAGGGAACCGGCCAATCTCGGCGGCACAGCTAGTGCCTATCTGGCAAGCGCTGACGGGATACGTTGATCCTCTCGATAAGAACATCGATCGACGCAGAGCGCTCGCTCCCTTCGTCGCTCTTTTCGATAAAATTCTTCGACAGAATAGTCTGAGCGCGGACAGCATCGCGGATGTGGTTGCCATTGCGATGGACCACTTTCGTGTTCCTCAATTGGCTGACTGCTCGCGAGGACCTCAGCTTGAGAGAGTCAGGGCACTAGATCAACTTGCTCAGGAGTTAGCGCGCAACGGAAAAGCCATCGCTGCCGATGCCTTGATCGGATTTGCGGCTAGTTTGATCGATCCAGGAATGGGTGTGCTCCCCGATCTTCTGCGAAAGTACTCTGGTAGGTTCCCCATGGCGCCGCTGTGGCTTGGAGCATTTGCGGGCTGCTGGTCGTCCAATCGCGCTCTCACCGACCACGGGGGGCTAGGACGCTTGATCGCGAAGGCGCTGCTGGTGGAAAGTGACTTAGAAGAGAAGCCTCAGTGTGACATATCTTATGACGAGTTATCTCGATGGCTCAACGGTGTTACTGCTTCCAAATTGCCGTTGCGTGGAATGGCAGCCCGCTCTTTGAGCGTTGAGATTTATCTAGGAGTTACGTGCCCATTCGCTATCGGAAGGGCAGATCAAATCAAGTCAGACACGTCCGCTCAAAATCGAAGAGAAGATCAAGGTCTCACCGTTACTGAGAGCCAACGAGCAAAGCTGGCGGCGTCAAGCACGCAACAGGTAGCATTCTTAGCTAGGTCTCTCGATGCAATCACGAAACGTGTTGACAGTTTGGAAAAGTACATCGCCGCGGACATCGAACTGAAGCGAAAGATCGCTGCTGACGGTTCTCAACGTGATCTACTCAGCGGGCTACCGTCCGGCGAAGATAAAAACATGTCTACAAGAAAGAAATAGACGCGGCATAGACTCTAGTTCGCGGCGCCTGAACTTGGACGATCAAGCCTTTGTTTCGACACACGCTAGAGATGTCATCGCCGTGCGATCAGGCAGATTTGCCGCCGAGAGACGTCACTCGCAGCCGTGGCCTCATGGGGACGCGGCGGTAGAGGCCAGAAAGGGGGAAGACCCCTTGCGGAATGACCGGACCGTAGCTATCTTCCTCGGATCGAGTTTCGGCCGAACGACTTGGCCTCGCCGCTGATAGCGTGCCTGACTGACGACCCTCACCCCCTGAACTTCGAATTAGCCTGCTGCGCCCTCGGGTGCGGCTCCAAACACGCATCTATACTAAAGGACGATGTTCCATGAGCTTGGGAACTGTGAAGTGGTTTAACGGCCAGAAGGGTTTCGGCTTCATTCAGCCGGACGACGGCGGCCAAGACGTTTTCGTTCATATCAGCGCCGTCGAACGCGCCGGCATGAGCTCCCTCAACGAGGGTCAGAAGGTGTCTTTTGAAATCGTTGCAGACCGCCGGACCGGCAAATCTGCTGCGGACAATCTGCGCGCGGTGTAAGCTGCGGCAATTAGCCATGCTGCTTTGACCACGGATGAACTGGCAGAGCCTCTGGTTACGCGACCCCGCGACTGGTCACCCGGCCGCGGGGTTCTCTTTTATCAACACCGCGCGCAATGCCCGCCAGGATCAGGACTTGAACCGTCTGCCGGCGAACCGGCCTGCGCATCGAAGCAGCTGAGGTCGCGAGCGTGTCCACCAGTATCGATCCGGCGCCGCAGCACGACGACATCATGTACCCGCAGGTCCTGCCGTTCGTGCTGGTCCATTTGGGGTGTCTGGCGGCGATCTGGTCGGGCGTCTCATGGCCGGCGATTGCAATTTGCGTCGCGCTGTATTGGCTGCGCATGTTTGCGATCACGGCCGGGTATCATCGCTACTTCTCGCACCGGGCTTATTCGACCAGCCGGGCGTTTCAATTCATCCTTGCATTCCTTGCCCAAAGCAGCGCCCAGAAAAGCATCCTTTGGTGGGCTGCGAAACATCGACATCACCACCTTCATTCGGATACCGAGCAGGATGTGCATTCACCCCGGCACAAAGGCTTCGTGTACAGTCATCTCGGCTGGATCTTCTATCGACAGCACGATGCGACTGATCTGACGAAAGTTGCGGATTTTGCCGCGTATCCGGAGTTGATGTGGCTGCACAAATTCGAGGTTTTGCCGGCGGTCGTGGTCGCAGTCCTGTGCTTCCTCATTGCCGGGTGGCCGGGGCTCCTGGCCGGTTTCTTCTGGAGCACCGTGCTGGTGTATCACGCAACGTTTTGCATCAACTCCCTCGCACATGTTCACGGACGCAAGCGATACGTGACGGGCGATGACTCCCGCAACAATTGGCTGCTGGCGCTGGTTACGATGGGTGAGGGTTGGCACAACAATCACCACGCCTATCAAAGCAGCGCGCGGCAAGGCTTCCGCCGGTGGGAGATCGACGCGACCTATTATGTCCTGGTGGCCTTGTCCTGGTTCGGTGTCGTCTGGGATCTCAAGGCGCCGCCCGCGCAGGTTCTCCGCAACGAGCAGCGCCTGGGATCGCGTGTGATCAAGCGGACGGCTGAGCAGCTTGCCGGCCGTTTCAACCCCGAACACATTGCGCAGGCGATCAAATCCTCAATCCACGAAACCGGATTGTCGGTGCGGGACGCGCTTTTTCTGTTGCAGCATCGTGCCGACTTGCATCTGCCCAGCATGCCAACGCGCGAGCAGTTGTTGGCTGAAGCCCAGGCCATGTTCGCGAAGACGCCGTCGCTGGACGACATCGTCGACCGTGCACATGAGCTCCTGGTGGAATCGGTCTGCTTCCTTCTGGCCGTTCCGCCGCCGGTGGCCGGGGTAAACCCGAAAGCTTGAGAGAGCGGTAGCATTTTGCCTCGGGCATCCCCATATAGAGTCAATGACCAACTGGCAAAAACCGAGCAAGCGCGAAGCACCCAAGACCAAGGCCGAATTGCGCGAGATGCTGACCGAGGCCGTGCGTAACACGCCGAGCCCGGACCAGGCGTCGAAGCCGCGCCCGGCAAAAGCCAAAAAGGCTGAGGCCGGGGCCGCCGACGTCGATTAAGTCGCGCGCCACGCGACCGGATCGCCCGCCCGGGATGCGACCGAATTCCATTCGCGACGAGCGCGAGAATCTTCGTGAAGGAGCAGCATGCGCAAGCTTCCCAAGCCCACCGAACAAGAGATCAATGAGGGACCGCAAGCGGTGTCCTTTCAGATTGCGAACGGAAACGCGCGGCAGGACTGCATCCTGCAAACCACATTCCCGACGAAGATGCAGGCGCACAAGTATCTTCTCGCGAATTGGCCGACCTTCGAAAAGATGGCTCGCGATGCCCTTGCGGCGGGAACCATTGAAGGCGGCCGGATCAAGCTCGCGATGATCTGAACAGCCGACGGAAGCGCCTAGTCTTTACGGCTCCATCGTGTAGGCGCGCCCGGGTTCGAGCGCGTAGATCGTCAGAAAGCGCAGCGGCCGTTCCGGGTCGCAATTGCGAAACAGCGTGTGCGGAACATCGGCCCGATCCTGCAAGGTCTCGCCTGCCCGATATTGCCGTGGCGCCTCGTCGCCATAGGCGGACTCGGCAACACCTTCGACGATGAAGATCACGCCGCCGACAGGATGCCGGTGCAGCGGAGCAACCCCGCCGGGCGGATAGGTCACCTCGGCAACGACAAGCTCGCGCTGATCGCCGGGCAGTTGCAGTCGCTCGAGGGTCTTGCGCGTGACGCCGGCAAACCCGGCTTGCCGGGCGTTCGACTGCCCCTCGTTGCCTTCAGCCATTGGAACCCTTTCTCGTCTCGCGAACGCTTGTGTTCGGATCGCATCGCAGAGCGATGACTATGGGCGCGCTGCAACGGCGCAACAAGGTGCCCGGGCCATTTCAATCCGTGCAACACATCCGAGCCGAAGTCCTTGCCACCCCTGCTCCGGCGTTGCAGGATTCCGTTGCCGAAAACCTTCAGCAGTGGGCCTTGCATGAGAACGAGCATCGTTACGACGCGATTGTCGGGAGCAGCCTTCCTGGCGCTCATCCTTGCGGCATCAAGTGTCACGCCGGCGTCGTCGGCGCCGGCCGTGCCGGAATGCTCGATGTCGGTGACGTTGGCGGATTGGGGCGAGAATTCGACCGGCGATATCGACGTCGCAGCAGGCGAAAGCTGCCAGATCCCGATCGGGATCCGCGGCACGGTGACGGACTCGTCGATCTCGCAAAAGCCGGCTTATGGCAAATTGAAAAAGATCAACGCATCGACCTTCGAATACAGGGCGAAGGCCAAGTACAAGGGCAGCGATACGTTTGCCATCAAGGCAACAGGTCAGGGACCGAAGGCCTCCGGCACCTCGGTCATCACCGTGCGCGCCACGATCAAGTAATCGCAACGGCGATGTGCTCCCTCGCCCCGTTCTTACGGGGAGAGGGTTGGGGTGAGGGGCTGCCTCCGCACATATGGTGATAGCTGGGTCCGTAGAGACTCCCCCTCACCCGGAACGCATCTAGCGATGCGTCATAGCCGAAGCTCCGCTCCGGCGTTCTTGGGGACGGCCGCCAAGGGCGGCCTATGCCTCTCCCCGCAAGCGGGGCGAGGTGGAGTCCGCGGCTCGATCAGGCCGGCCGCGCGCCGGTGCGGATGATCGATCCGACGTGCTGGCCGCGCAGCGCCGCGGTGAGCCGGCCGGGAACCAGGCCGTTCACGACCTGCACGCGTTCGATGTGCCGTGCGTTCGCCATCACCTCGAGCAGCGCGGGATCGAACGGCAGCGTCCCCTTCAGCTTGGCAAGATCGGCGAAGCTGGTCTCGCGCAGCAGCTGGGCCTTCTTGCCGTCGGGACCATTCGGATCGTCGCTGTACACGCCGTCGACGTCCTCGACGATGGTGAGGCCGGCGGCGCCGAGCGCATCGGCGATCAGGAACGCACCAGTGTCGGCGCGGTGCAACGGGATGCGCGAGACCGGGAATTCATGATGGTGATACGGCGGGAAGGCGCTGCCCACCACCGCGCGGGCCGCGGAGAGATGGATCGCGAGCTGGCTCGCGATGGTCGGATGCTCGATATAGGACACGCCCTCCGGCGCGAGCAGGCAACCCAGAATGTGGCCATTCTGGCCGGCCTCGCTTGCGGCGAGCGGCGCGAGCGAGCCGACCGGCAGTCCGAGGTCGAGGCCGACGCTGTAGAGATGGCGGGCGCGGATGCCGGCGCCGGTCAGGATCAGCATGCGGTGCTCTGGCAGCAGCGCGCGCAGCTCGTCGACGATCGGCAGGATCGCTTGATGGCCGCGATCCATGATGGAGCGGCCGCCGATCTTCACCACCTGCACCCAGGGCAGCAGCGGGATCGGGCGTCCGCCGGCAACGGGACGGGTGAGATCGCTGTCGAGCAGGGTCTGGCGAGCGAGCGGCGAAGCGACGTGCTTGATGGTGTCATCCATGGTCGTGTCCCTGCTCAGTTCGCGGTGATGATGGTGCCGACATGCTCGCCCGCGAGCGCGCGGGTGAGATTGCCGGGGACGAGGCCATTGACGACCTGCACCTGGCGGACATGGCGCGCGGTGGCGAGCAGATCGAGCACCGGAAATTCGAGGATCGAATCCTGCAATCCCTTCGCCTTCATCTCGGCGACCGAGATCTTCGGAATGAAGGTGGCGCCCTTCGACGTCTTCGGGTTCGCGGTGTAGAGGCCGTTTTCGTCCTTCACATAGATCATCGACTTGCAGCCGAACTGCTCGGCGACCAGGAAGCATCCGGCGTCGGTGCGGTAGGGCGGGATCATGCCCTCGGCTGCGGGCCGCATCCACAGCCCGTAAGGCGGCATGCCGCTGAAGATCACCGCGTTCACCTCGGCGAGATAGAGCGGCACCGCCGAAAGCCCGGCGCCGCTGACCGCGGAGATGCCGTGCTTGGCCAAAAGCTGGCCCAGCATCACGGCGTTCTGATCGGCGACGGAGGCGCCGAGCTGCGAGAGCACGCCGGCCGGCAGCCGAAGCCCGGCCGCGATCGAATAGAGATGGCGGGCGCGGGTGCCCGCGCCGGTCCCGATCAGCAGCTTGTGCGCCTTGCGGGCGGCGACGATCTCGTCGACCAGCGGATAGACGGCGGCGCGGCCACGGTCGATGACGCTCTGGCCGCCGATCTTGATCACCGCGGCATCCGGCAGGATCCGGAAGCTCGATGCCGCCTCCGCCGTCGCCAGGAGCTGCGGATCGGTCAGCGACCGCTGCATCAGGAGCGCCTCGAGCTCCGCCGTCGTGCTTGTCATGAGAAACGTCCTTCCTCCAATGCGCCTGGCATTGCTTCCGGATTGCACTGGTAGCGGTAAGCGGGGCCGGTCTCAAGACCTCGATTGTTTTGCTTATTTTCCGAGGTCTGGCTTAGTAAGAGACCATGAACGATTTTACCCAAGCGCTAGATATGGCCGTCAGCCTGATCGGCCGTTTTGATCCGGAGCTACGCCAGATCGTCGGCCTGTCGCTCGGCGTCAGCCTGACGGCGAGCCTCCTTGCCTTCGCGATCGGGGCGCCGATGGGTACGGCGCTGGCCATCTACCGGATCCGGGGCAGAGTTGCGTTGATCGTTGTCGTCAATGCGCTCCTGGGGTTGCCGCCGGTCGTGGTGGGGCTTGCTGTTTACCTCCTCCTATCTCGATCGGGGCCATTCGGCGCGCTCGGGATTCTGTTCACGCCAACCGCCATGGTGATCGCGCAGGCCATTCTCGGCATTCCCATCGTCATTGCGCTGGTGCACCGGATGATGGTGGATGTCTGGGCTCGCTACGGCGATGCCCTTCTCGTCGATGGCGCCTCGCGCTTGCGTGCCACCTGGCCGCTCATGGCTATCGGACGCGACGGGCTATTAACCGCGTTTCTCGCTGCGTTCGGCCGGGCGATCGCCGAGGTCGGCGCGATCATCATCGTCGGCGGCAATGTGCGCGGCTATACGCGCACCATGACGACTGCCATCGCATTGGAGACGAGCAAGGGGGAGTTAAGCCTCGCGCTTGCGCTCGGCATCATCCTCGTCATCCTCTCGATGACCGTAAGCGCGTTGAGCTTTTTGATCGGACGCATCCTGACCGCTCGCTGAAGCCCCAAATAATATGATTGTTCCAAGGGAGATCGCTCACATGAAGCACTGGTTCGGCTCACTTCGCATCCTCGCAATCATCGCGGTTGCCGCGCTCAGTGCACAGACCTTCACCCATCTGGCTTGGGCGCAAGACCAATCGATCGTTGTTGCGTCGACGACATCGACGCAGGACTCCGGTCTGTTTGACTACCTGCTGCCGGTTGTGAAGCAGAAGACAGGCATCGAAGTGAAGGTACTGGCACAGGGCACCGGCCAAGCACTCGATACGGCACGCCGTGGCGATGCCGATGTGGTCTTCGTGCACGCCAAATCCGCGGAGGAGAAATTCCTTGCGGAGGGATTTGGCGTGAAGCGCTATCCCGTGATGTATAACGACTTCGTCGTCATCGGTCCGAAGGACGATCCGGCAGGCATCAAGGGCAAGGATGTCCTCACGGCGCTGCAGACCATCAAGACCAGAGCCGCGCCGTTCGTCTCCCGCGGCGATCATTCCGGCACCCATATTGCCGAACTGAAGCTTTGGAAGGAGGCCGGCATCGACATCGTGAACGACCGCGGCTCGTGGTACAAGGAAATCGGCCAGGGCATGGGTGCGGCGCTGAACATGGCCTCGGCGTCAAACGCCTATGTGCTGTCCGACCGCGGCACATGGCTGGCGTTCCAAAATCGCGGCGACCTGACCGTCCTGGTTGAAGGCGACAAGCGGCTGTTCAATCAGTACGGGGTGATGCTGGTAAATCCGGTCAAGCATCCCACGGTGAAGAAGGAAGCCGGCCAGCGCTTCATCGACTTTCTGATTTCACCGGAGGGACAGAATGCGATCGCCGGCTATAAGATCAACGGCCAGCGGCTGTTCTATCCCAATGCGAACGATCCCAATGCTTGAGGGGACAAGGAGCGGCCAGCTGGTTGCAAGTATGCTCCAACTGATGATCAGCTTAAAGCTGTTCAATTGAGAACCGACGTCATCGACAGGGCGATTGCAACGGCCCGCATCCGAACCGCACTGATAGCGGTAAGCCGGACCGGGGTCAGGATGCAATGGCAATGATGCCGCGCGCGCCCCGCCCATTTTCCGGCCGCCAGGCTTTACCCGTCGGTCGCCGGCAGCTTGACGGTCACGCGCAGGCCTGAACGTCCGGCACCGGTCACATTTTCGAACAGAACCGAACCGGCGGCATGATCGACGATGCGCTTCACGATCGAGAGCCCGAGCCCGGCGCCCTCGCCGCTCGGCTGACCGCCGCGAAAGAACGGCTCGCCGATCCGCGCCAAATCCTGCGGCGGAATCCCCGGCCCGGTGTCCTCGATCTGGATGACGGCCATTCCGTCCTCCCGACCGACGGCAAGATCGACAGCCCCTCCGTTGGGCGTGAACTTGATTGCGTTCTCGACCAGGTTCCGGACCGCCGAGATCAGGGACAGCTCGTCGGCGTTCACCGCGACCTCCTCGACCGTCGTGAAACCGAGATCGATGTTGCGCGCTGCCGCCTCAGGCAGCAGATCGGCGACGACGCCTTTTGCGATCTTGTCCAGCTCCACTGGTCCACGCGCGATGGCCGGCGCAGCGTCCTGACGCGCCAGCGCGAGGAGTTGCTCGAGCAGATGCTTGGTGCGCCGCATGCCGCTCTTCAGCGCATCGAGCCGGTCGCGCGTCTCCGCCGGCATGTCGAGGGAGGCGAGATTTTCCGCCTGCAGGCTGAGCGCGGTGACCGGCGTTCGAAGTTCATGGGCCGCGTCGGCGATGAAACGCCGCTGCTGATCCATCATGACGCGCACCCGTCGCAGCAACCCGTTGATCGAGCCAAGGAACGGCTGCAGCTCGCTCGGCGCGCCCGTCGCCGGCAAGGCACCGACGTCATCCACCCTGCTCGCATCGAGATCGCCGGCGAGGCGCAACATCGGCCGGAACGATCGGGCGATCACGAATGCCGTCATCAGCAGCAGACACGGCACCAGCGCGGCAATCGGCAACAGCGTGCGCACGGCCATATCGCCGGCGATCTCGGTGCGGATCTCGGTCTGCTGCGTCACCGCGAAGCGGCTGCCGTCCGGCCGGGTCCGAAGCAGCACGCGGACCGGCTGCCCGTGATAGACATCATTATGCAGCCCGTCCTTCAGGCCCCAAAGCCGGCGATCGTCGGCGGAGCCGCGCGGCACCTCGCCGAGCTCGACGACGGCAACCTCGGCTTCCGCGTCGACGCCGGTGACCGGGCGGCTTTGCCGGATCGGAGCGCTGAGCGCGAAGCTGCCGATCTGGATCAGGACGGAGTCCTGCATCTCGATCGCTTCGCTATAGGCCCATTTGTACGCCAGGAGTCCGCCGACGGCACCCGTCAACAGGATGATCGCGGTGAGGCCGACGAACAGGCGTCCGCGCAGCGATCTCATCATCTCGAACGATCCACCATCCATCCGACGCCGCGCACGTTCCTGATCGCCGCGGCGCCGAGTTTTCTGCGCACGGCGTGGATCAGGAACTCGACCGCGTTGCTCTCGACCTCCTCGCGCCAGCCATAGATCTGGCGTTCGAGCTCGGCACGGGACAGGATCGTCCCCGGCCGCGCCAGCAGCGCCTGCAGCAGGGCGAACTCGCGTGCGCTGAGCACGGCTTTTTCTCCGCAGAAGGTGGCTTCCCGCGTGGCCGGGTCGAGATGAAGCTCACCGTTCGTCAGCACCGGCGGCGCTCCGCTGCCCTCGCGCCGCAGCACCGCGCGCATGCGCGCCAGCAACTCGGCGATCTCGAACGGCTTGACCAGGTAATCGTCGGCGCCGAGATCGAGCCCCCGGATGCGATCATTCAGCGCATCGCGTGCGGTGAGAATGATCACGGGAAGCCGCGAGGCGCGCTCCCGGATCGCCTTGAGAACGTCGAGACCGTCAGTCAACGGCAGGCCGAGATCGAGCAGCGCAATGTCGTAGGTCTCGCTGCGGCTGGCTTCGATGGCGAGATCACCGTTGCGCACCCAGTCGACCGCATAGGCGGCATCCCTCAGCGCCTCGACGACGGCGGCGCCGATCATCCTGTCGTCCTCCACCACGAGCACCCGCATCGCCTGGCAATCCATCCCGATCCGCGCCGGGAGTAGGCCCGGCGAAACTGCGTCGCACCGAACAACCCGCGACGCCTGCGCGATCATATCAGTTTCGACTTAGCCGCGGCTTAGGGGCTTTCGGCGCCCAGATGGCGGCCGCTCCGCCCACCTAAGCCGGGGCTAAGTCTCGCAGGGCACGCTCCGTTTCGAACTCGGCGGAACCGCCGACCCTGTCAAAGCGGAGCTTCACACCGTGCTGGATATCAGACCCATCGGCCGCAGCATGCTGAACAAGGTCCCCGAAGTCACCCTCGTCTTCTGGCTGATCAAGATCATGTCGACCACGGTCGGCGAGACCGGCGCCGATTACCTTGCCGTCCATGTCGGCCTTGGCACCAGCGTGACCGGGCTGCTGATGATCACGCTGCTTGCCGCAGTGCTGGCCATCCAGCTGCGGATGGACCGTTACGTGCCGTGGGTCTACTGGCTGACGGTCGTACTCGTCAGCATCGTCGGGACGCAGATCACCGATGCACTGACCGACAAGCTCGAGATCAGCCTCTACGTCAGCACGGCCGCCTTCGCGATCGCCCTGGCCGCGACCTTTGCGATCTGGTTTTCGGTCGAGCGGACGCTGTCGATCCACAGCATCGTGACCCAACGGCGCGAATTGTTCTACTGGGCCGCGATCCTCTTCACATTCGCGCTCGGCACGGCTGCGGGCGATCTTGCGACCGAAGCGCTGGGCCTTGGCTTCAACGTCGGGGTGGTCGCGTTCACGGCACTGATCGCGGTCATCGCCGCAGCTTACGCACTCGGCGCCAATGCGGTGCTGACCTTCTGGCTCGCCTACATCCTGACGCGTCCGCTCGGAGCATCGTTCGGCGACCTGCTGTCCCAGGCCCGCGAGTATGGCGGCCTCGGCTTCGGCACGATCTACACCAGCCTCGCCTTCCTGACGGTGATCGTCGCGCTGGTCGCCTGGCTGTCGTTCGAAGGCGACGCCGGCGGAAAGCCCGAGGCGTCGCCCGGCGCGTGAATGCGACACGCGCCCCAACGGACACCCATCGAAGCCCCTCACACAGGAGAACCACCCATGAACAAGACGACACTCGGCCTTGCGACGGCGATCGTTGCGCTCGCAGTCATCCAGCCGCTCCCCGATGCCAACGCAGGCCTCAAGCTGCTGCCGCACACGCAGACGGCCGCCGCCAGGCTCGGCGACCTGATGCCATTTCGCAGCATCGCCGCCGATGTCGCGGCACTGGTCGACAAGGGCGACCTGGCCGGCGCCAAGACGCGGATCAAGGATCTCGAGACCAAATGGGACGAAGCGGAAGCCGGATTGAAGCCACGCGCGGCCGCGGACTGGCACACGGTCGACAAGGCGATCGATCGCGCGCTCGAGGCGGTGCGTGAGACCAATCCGGATGCCGCCAAATGCAAGAAGGCGCTCGCCGAACTGCTGTCGATCATGGACTCGATGAAGGCCTGATCTCGCCATCCATCATTTCGACCACCGCCGGCGGCATCGTCCGCCGGCGACCGGCCTCCCGGAGCGAAGAACCCATGGAATTATTGTTGCACGACACCGCCGCGGACGAGCGCGCGGGAAAGGTCCCCGCCGTCACGCTCGGCTTCTGGGTCATCAAGATTCTCGCCACGACGCTCGGCGAGACCGGCGGCGACGCCGTCACGATGTCGATGAATCTCGGCTATCTCGTCGGCACCGCGATCTTCGCGGTCATCTTCGCTGTTGCCGTCGCGGCGCAGATGGCGGCGAAGCGCTTTCATCCGCTGCTCTACTGGACGGTGATCATCGCGACCACGACCGTCGGCACGACCTTTGCCGACTTCGTCGACCGCTCGCTCGGAATCGGATATCTCGGCGGCTCATCGCTGCTCGCCGGGCTGCTCGTTGTGTCCCTTGCCGCGTGGCATCGTACCATGGGAACGGTCTCGATCGCGTCGATCGACAACAAGGCGGCCGAAACCTTCTACTGGATCACGATCCTGTTCTCGCAGACGCTGGGCACCGCGCTCGGCGACTGGATGGCCGATTCCACCGGGCTCGGCTATCGCGGCGGCGCCATCGTGTTCGCCGCCGGCATCGCCATCGTTGCCGCCGCCTATCTCTGGACCAGGGTGTCGCGCACGGTGCTGTTCTGGATCGCTTTCGTCCTGACCAGGCCGCTCGGCGCGACTGTCGGCGATTTCCTTGACAAGCCGCTGGATCACGGCGGCCTTGCGCTCAGCCGCTACACGGCATCGATCGCTCTCGCCGTTGCGATCGCCGCCCTGGTCTTCATCCTGCCGCAGCGGGCGGGGGAGCACGCGTGAACGTCAAGCCTCTGCCCGCACCGGACATCGTTCTCTGAGTGCGGGCAGGTTGGCGCGTCGCGATCGTCGTCTCGCGATTGATCGGTTCGCGGTCGATAGTCCGTCGCGAACTGCATGAACGGAGCCCCTCGATGTGAGGTGGTTCAAAGCGAGGTCTAGGACGTTTTGCCGCAGTTCGTTTGGCCAGCGGGTGTGACGCCCGTCATAGATGCCGCGCGCATATTCTGCGAACCTGATCTTGATACTGTCTGCTTTCTTGACGCGCTGCTCTCGGCCCAATGACGCTGGTTCAGCACCAGCCCGTTTCGCGAGCACAAATTGATTGCCTTGCACCTTGGACATTAGCCGGCTTCGACCGGCGCACCACGAGGACGCAAACCATGGCCAATACCGCACCGGTCGTCACGATTGGCAACCACAGCCTGTTGTACAATCAGTGGCAGAAGATGCAGCCATGGCTGACTTATTTCGACGCCGACGGCAATCCCGCGCAGAGCTTTCAGTTCTTCGACGGTGGCACCGCCGCGACCAGCGGCTATTTCTGGACTCCCAGCAATAGCCATTGGGATGCCGGCACCGCCATCGATGTTGCAGCGTCTGATCTCTCCGATGTTTGGCTGCGTGCCGGTTCGGTCGGCGGCTCCGAGACACTCTGGGCACGTGCCTTCGACGGGACGGACTGGAGCACCTGGACCTCGTTCACCTTCACGACGATTCCAAACACGCCTCCCGTCGCGACGATCAACGACCAGCAGCTGCACACCAACACATGGGCGCAGGTCACGAACTGGCTGAACTACTCCGACGCCAACGGCGATGCCGCGACCAAGTACCAGTTCTGGGACAGCGGAACAGCCGCCACCAGCGCGTATTTCTGGACTCCCACCAATTCCCACTGGGCTGCCAACACCGTGATCGACGTTTCGGCCGCTGATCTCGCCAATGTCTGGGTCCAGGGCGGCTCCACGACCGGCTCCGAGACCATGTGGGTCAGGGCGTTCGACGGAACGGACTGGAGCAACTGGGATACCTTCACGTTGACGTCGACGAATTCGGCCCCCGTCGTGACGACCGGTGATCATTCCATCCACGTGGGCCAGTGGGTGACCGTCGGCAACTGGTTGACGGCGTCGGATGCCGACAACGATGCGATCACGAAGTACCAGTTCTGGGACAGCGGCACGGCCGCGACCAGCGCCTATTTCTGGACGCCGACCAATTCCCACTGGGACGCCAACACCGTGATCGACGTTTCGGCCGCTGATCTCGCCAATGTCTGGATCCAGGGCGGCTCGGCGACCGGTTCGGAGACGATGTGGGTCAGGGGCTTCGACGGCACCACGTGGAGCAATTGGGATACTTTCACGCTGACGTCGACGGTCAACACGCCGCCGGTCGCGACCATCAACGACCAGTCGGTTCACGTCAATCAATGGGTCAAGCCCGAGGGCTGGCTCAGCACCAGCGATGCCGAGGGCGATACGATCACGAAATATCAGTTCTGGGACAGCGGCACGGCCGCGACCAGCGCCTACTTCTGGACTCCGACCAATTCGCACTGGGATGCCAACACCGTGATCGACGTTTCGGCGTCCGATCTGGACAATCTCTGGATTCAGGGCGGCTCGGCGACCAGCTCCGAGACCATGTGGGTCAGGGCGTTCGACGGTACCGCCTGGGGCAATTGGGACAGCTTTAACCTGACGTCGACGAACACGGCCCCGACGGTTGCGATCAGCGATCATTCGCTGAACGCCGCGCAGTGGGCACAGCTCGTCAACTGGACGACGGCATCCGACGCCGACGGCGATGCGATCACCAAATACCAGTTCTGGGACGGCGGCTCGGCCGCCAACAGCGCCTATTTCTGGACGCCCGCCAATTCACATTGGGCAGCCAACACGGTGATCGACGTTGCCGCGTCCGATCTGGCCAGTGTCTGGGTGCAAGGCGGCACCGCCGGCGGTTCCGAGACCATGTATGTGCGGGCCTTCGACGGTACCGCCTGGAGCAATTGGGACAGCTTTACCCTGACCTCGCTGCCCAACCACGCGCCCGTCGCCTCGATCAACGATCAGACCTTGCACGTCAATGAGTGGAGCCAGGTCAGCAACCTGTTGTCCTACTCTGATGTCGACGGAAATCCCGCGACCGAGTATCAGTTCTTCGACGGCGGCAACACCGCCAACAGCGGCTACTTCTGGACCTCCGCGAATTCCCATTGGGCTGCCAGCACCGTCATCGACGTCAGCGCCGCGGCCGTCGATGACGTCTGGGTCCGCGGTGGCGCCGCCACCGGCGCCGAGCCGATGTATGTGCGTGCGTTCGACGGCATCGATTGGGGCGCGTGGCACGCATTCGTGCTCACGACCATCGTCTAGCTACCTGCCGCGATCCGGCGGCGGACATGGCATTGCCGTGTCACGCCACGAGCTGCCCAGGCACACGGCCTAGCTTGGCGTGAAGATGACCTTGCCCTTGAACGCCGACGCCTGCGCGATCGCCTGCGAGAAATCCGCCAGGCCATAGCTCCCGACCACCGGTGCGCTGATCGCGCCGGATGCGACCATCGGCACGAGATGATCGTACATCCTGGCCAGGGCTTCGTCGGTTGCAGTCTTGCCCCAATGGCCGAGCCAGAAGCCGCGCACGGACACCTCATTGAAAATCACGCTCAAGGCCGAGCCGGAGAACGGCTGTCCGCTCATCGCGCTGTAGATGACGAGCACCGCCTTCGGCGCCAGGCAGTTCATCAGGTTCAACGTGGACGCGCCGCCGACGACGTCGAGCGCCAGCAGGATCGGCGCCCCGCCGGTCTCCTTGGCGACACGCTTGGCGAGATCCGGTCCGTCGACCAGCACGACATCGCCGCCGACCGACTTGACCTCGTCGACGACCTCCTCGCGCCGGACGACGTTGACCGTCTTGAGTCCGAGCGATTTGGCGACGGCGATCACCGCCCGCGCCGTCGCTGAATTGGCGCCGTTCTGGATCACCCAGCCGCCGTGCGGGATCTTCACGAAATCGGTCAGCAGCAGATAGGCGGTCGCCGGGTTGACCCCGATCATCGAGAGTTGCTGGACGTCCGCTTTCTCAGGCAACGGCCGCTGCCACGACGCCGTGAACTTGACGCGTTCGGTCCAGGTCGGGACCGTGAACGGAATCAGCGTGCGATCGTCGACCTTCAGGTTCTTGACCTGCGATCCCGCGGCGACCACCCGCCCGACACCCTCGATCCCGAGCGTCGCCGGCGGCGTCGGCAGATAGCCGTAACGCCCGGCGATGATCATGAAATCCGAGTTGTTGATCGGCGCAGCCTCGACGGCGACCACGACCTCGTCGGGGCCGGGGCTGCCCACGTCGGGCACCTCATTGAGCTTGACCACATCCTGAGCACGTCCGAACGCAACGACCTGAACAGCCTTCATGGCACGATCTCCCGGTTTCGTTATGTACCAGTAAGTACAGAATGTGGATGACGTCAATGGCCCCGATCGCCTTCACAGCAAGGTGAAGGCTTCACATCCGACGCGGGAGTACATAAAAGGGCGGTATGGCAAGGCCGCGCAGCTTCGATCCGGACGACGTCCTGGAAATCGCCCGTCAGGTGTTCTGGCAGAAGGGTTTTCAGGCGACCTCGCTCGACGAGATCACGGCGGCGAGCGGCGTCGCGAAGCCCAGCCTCTATGCGGCGTTCGGCGACAAGAACGCGTTGTTCCTCAAGGTGCTGGACCGCTATCACGACGGCATCCTGGGCTGGGCCGAGCGCGTGCTGGCGCAGCCGGGGCCGGCCCGTGAGGCGATCAGGCAGTGGCTCACCGGCTTCATCCCCTACTGCTCGGGCGAGAAGGGACAGCGCGGCTGCCTGTCGATCAATTCCGCGACCGACGGCTCGCTCGATCAGGCCGAGCTTCGCAAGAGCATCGAACGCTACAACCGGCGGCTCGAAGAGCTGTTGCGCGCGCGGCTGCGCGCCGACCGCGCCGAGTTCAGGAAGGGTTTTGATCCCGACGTCACCGCGCACACCATCATGGTGGTGCATGCCGGACTGCTGGCGCTCGCGCACCAAAGGCCGGATTCGAAGCGGGTGAAAGCCGTGATCGACCAGGTGATGGGCCTGCTCGCCTGATTTTGCCGGCACCCGGCCCTGGCCCGACGGCACACAGTGCCTCGCATGAATGTAAATATATGACGATCGTCATGTTATTGATGTCGCGCGCGTGATGACCATGTCCGGATTGGCTGCTGGGCCTTTCCGGATCTGGGGATCAGATGAACAAACCGTTTTGGCGTGCGACGCTTTTTGCCATCACCGGCCTGCTGGCGCTGCCGGCGATCGGCCCGGTGCAAGCCCATGATCACCAGCATCCCGAGTTGAACGGCTGGTATGAGAGCCTGCACAGCGGCAAGGGACCCTGCTGCGACGGCAGCGACGCGCAGCGCGTCGACGATGCCGATTGGGACACCAAGGACGGCCACTATCGCGTCCGCCTCGAGGGTGAGTGGGTCGACGTTCCCGAGGACGCCGTCGTCGCCGGACCGAACCGCGCCGGCCGCACCATGGTCTGGCCGTATTACCTCGATGGCCACCCGCGGCCGCGCTGCTTCATGCCGGGCAGCATGGGCTGAATGTCACCGAAGACGCCGCGCGCGTCGGCAAACTCGGCTGATCAAAGATCCAGCTGGACCCGATCCACGCCGTCGCCATCCGGCTTCGCCGGGACCGCGCAGCAGATCAGCACCTCGTCGTCAGCCACCTCGGCGGTCGGCTCCTTCAGATAGGTCACGGCGCCTGCCAGCAATCGGGTTCGACAGCTTCCGCAATTACCTTCCCGGCAACTGAAGGCCGGGCTGAGACCGCGCGCCTCCGCCAGTTCGAGCAGCGTTCCGGATTCCGGCGTCCAGCGCGCTTCCTTCATCGATGCGGTGAAGGCGACCGCGACTGGCGAGGTCGCAGCCGGCCGGCGCGGCGGCACTGTTGTGACCACGTCCGGCTTCCGTACCAGCGACGATGGACCAAACGCCTCGGCGTGAATCCTGCCGTCGGCGATGTTGTAGCCGCGCAGGGCGTCATAGAGTGATTGGGTGAACTGCGGCGGTCCGCACAGATAGAAATCGTAATCGTTGAACGGCAGGACGCGCGACAGCAGTGCCATGTCGATCCGTCCCGCGGCGTCGTAGTCCGTGCCCTGCTCGGCGCCATCGACGTCACTGAGGACGCGGACGATCCGGACTGCGCCGCCGGCGGCATCGGCCAATTGCTGCAACTCGTCGCCGAACGCGCGCTCGGCCCTGGCATGCGCGGCCTGGAACAGGAAGGTCGGCCGGATGCCGCGGGTCCGCAGCCCTTCATAGACCACATGGCGCAGCATCGCGAGCATCGGCGTGATACCGACGCCGCCGGCAAGCAGCACCGCGGGCCGCTTCTCGCGCGCATCGATCGTGAAGCCGCCGCTCGGCGCCCTTGCCTCGATGATATCGTCGACATGGATCGTGTCGTGGAGATGTCGCGACGCCAGGCCGTCGCGCTTCACGCTGATGCGGTACATGCCGTCCGACGGCGCGACCGACAGCGTGTAGGTGCGAATGACCGGCTTGCCGGAGCCGGGCAATGTGAGGCGGATCGGCAGATGCTGTCCGGCCTGATGCGGCAGCAGCCCCGCGCCATCGTCCGGCTGCAGATGAAACGAGCGGATCGAACGGCTCTCGTCGACGATCCCGGTGACCTTGAACGGGCGCCACTGCGTCGCGCGCTCGGACGCGCGGAGCCGGTCAGCGGCCTGCGCCCAGTCGCCGGTCATCAGTGCATTCGGCGACCAGCCCGCGTTCTGGAACGCCCAGCGCAGCGGCAGCGCGCCGCGCCTGCGCACCACGCGGCGGGTGCGAAAACTCCAGAGCCGTTCGGCGCCCTGGAACGCCGCGATCTCGGGCGAGTCCAGGATCACCTTCGCATCGCCCGTCAGTTGCAGCATGTCGCCGGTTTCGAAATCGACGAACACCAGCCCGGCCTTGCCGTTGACGAGGATGTTGCCGAGCGTGTTGAAGAACAAATTGCCGGCGAAATCGGGGACAGTCAGCGTGCCGTCATCGCCAACTCGAACGAAACCCGCTCTGCCGCCGCGATGCGAGACATCGACCTGGCGACGGTCCTCGCGCTCGGCATAGGACGCCACGAAGAACGTATCCGCCGCCGCGATCGTGTCGCGCGCCGCCTGATCGAGCGTCGTGCCTTGCTCGACGTCTCCGGTGAAAGCTGCGTCCGGCTCGCGCACGAAGGCAAAATCGCGGAGCTGGATGTATTGCGGACAATTGCCAAAACTCTGGTCGAGTTCGAAGCTGAGCACCTTGCCCGACGATGCACGGAGCAGCCCGTTGGCACGGTTGCGGCGCCGCGTGTGCAATTCGATCCCCAACAGTCCGATCGCATCGCCGTCAAGCATGCCCTCGCTTGCGGGATCGCTGGGCTCAGGCCGCGCATCGATCTCGAGGCTGCGCGGCGTCGGCGACGAGATAAAGCCGGGCCGGCCGGCCAGCAGCGAGGCCCAGACGTCGCCGCTGCGGTCCACGCTGCCGACCACGATGAAGGGAATCTGCGCGAAGAAATCGCGATGCTGGTCGGGCATGAAGTCCCGCACCGCGCGCTGGCCGACACCCGCCATCTTCTCGGCGACGCCGACCTTCTGCTGGATCGCGATTTCGCCGGCATGCCAGGTCGCGAGCTTGCTCTTGGTTCGCCTGTCGCTCATCGCATCGCCCTCCCTTGCGGGGTTGGACGGACGCGCCCGCGGGCACGCCCGATCGACATATCACGCAGCCGCCGCCAAACCGGCGCGCGTCTTGGCAAAGGGCACGAAGCCCGGCAGCGCCTCGATCCGGCGCAGGAACGCGTTAACGCGCGCATAGGCAGAGAGATCGACATTGCCTTCGGGCGCGCTCGACAGATAGCTGTAGAGCGCCACATCAGCGATCGTCGGCTGCGCGCCGACCAGCCAGTCACGATCGGCGAGATGGGCTTCGAGCCGCTTCAGCAGCACATGGGCGCGCGCGATCACGTCGTCCGGATTGTGCTTCGCGCCGAACACCGTGATGAGCCGCGCCGCGGCAGGCCCGAACGCGAGATCGCCGGCGGCAACCGACAGCCAGCGCTGCACCATGGCGGCGCCCTTCGCATCCTGTGATAGCCAGTCGGTGCGGCCGAGCTTGGTCGCGAGATAGACCAGGATCGCGTTGGAATCGGCAATGATGGTGCCGTCATCGTCGAGCACCGGCACCTGACCGAACGGATTGAGCGCGAGGAATTCCGGCGTCTTCTGCGCCGCGGATTTGAGGTCGACGTCGACCAGTTCGTGCGGAATTCCGAGCAGGGAAATGAACAGGCGCGCGCGATGCGCGTGACCGGAGAGAGCAAAGTGATAGAGCTTCATGGTGCCGTTCCTGATGTCGTGGACGGGTTCATCCCGGCCGCGACCTCAAGGTGGCCCATTGCATCTCACATTATAATCACTGACAGCAGCACTTCATTATTGCATATTACGCAATAAATACTCTCCGGTCATGGCCAGGCTTGTCCCGGCCATCCACGTCTTTTCTGCAGCAAAGCAAGACGTGGATGCCCGGGACAAGCCCGGGCATGACGGCGAAATCCGGGGCAGCCCATTACACCTCGACGATCACGTAATTGTCCTCGATGTGCACCGGAAACGTCTCGGCGACATACGGCCCCTTCTGTAATTCGGCGCCGCTCTCGACCGCGACCGGATAGGAGCGAATCCTGAACCGCTTGGGATCGAACCAGGACTGGCCGTTGCGCATGTCGAATTCCCAGCCGTGCCACGGACAACGCAGCATCTCGCCGACACGGTCGCGCTGATAGATGCCGGGCTCCGGCGAAGTCAGGCGCGCCACGCAGGCCGCCTTCTCCAACGGCGCGCCCTCATGCGGACAGCGATTGAGCAGCGCGAAGAACTCGCCATTGACGTGGAACACGACGATGTCGCGGCCCTCGAGGCCGAACACCTTGTTGCCGCCGGCAGGAATCTCAGTGGTGCGCGCGACGATGTGACGGGCCATCGGTGTCCTAGAACTTGTAAACCGCGCGGGCATTGCTGTTGAAGATCTTGCGCCGCTCGGCGTCCGTCAGCGGCGTCTTGAAGGCGAAGCGCGCGTCGTCATAGTCCCAGTGCGGATAGTCCGACGAGAACAGCAGCCGGTCGATCCCGACCCATTCGATCAGCTGGCGCAGGTGCTTCGCTTCATCCGGCTCGTCGATCGGCTGGGTCGTGAACCAGAAATGCTGCTTCACATATTCGCTGGGCTTGCGCTTCAGATGCGGCACCTCGCTGCGGAAGCGCTCGAAATGCTGGTCCATCCGCCACATCGTGGCGGGGATCCAGCCGAAGCCGCCCTCGATGAACACGATCTTCAGTTTCGGGAAGCGCTCGGGAACGCCTTCCAGCACGAGGCTGGTGAGGTTCGAGGCCACCGTATGCGCATTCGACTGATGCTCCTCGCAATAATAGGACGGCCAGCCGCCGCCGGTCGGCGCATGCCCGCCATAGCCGCCGACATGGATGCCGAGCGGAAGATCGAGCTCTTGCGCGCGCTCGTAGATCGGCCAGTAGCGGCGGCGGCCGAGCGGCTCGTTGGCGCGCGGCGAGACGTTGATCTGGATGTACTCACCGGTTTTGGCGCAACGGTCGATCTCGGCGAGGCCGAGGTCGGAGCCGTCCTGCCCGACCAGGATCGAGGCCTTCAGCCTGGGATCGCGGTGCGCCCAGAAGGCGAGCTGCCAGTCGTTGATGGCGCGCTGGATCGCGGCGCCGAATTCCAGATTCTGCTGCGAGAAGATGAAGAGGTCGAGCACCTGCAGGATACCGAACTCGACATTGAACGGATCGAGATGCTGCTTGCGCATGAAATCGAGGTCGGAGCCGGGCACGCCGCCGGTCGGAGGCCATGCGTCGCGCCGCGCGATCAGCGGCGAGGAGCGCGGATACGGCGTGGTGCCGATATAGGGCGTGCGCAGATGGCTGCCATATTCCTTCAGATGCTGCTGCCAGCGTTTTGGCAGGAACTCGTTGAGGTCGCTGTGTGCATGAATGCTCGGATGGATGTCACAATCGATGATCTTGAGCCGCGTCGCGGCGGTGATCTCCTGGTCGAGCATCGGGCGGTCGATGACGTCACTCATGCGATCCTCCATTTGGCTTGGCGCATGATCTGTTCGGAAAACCGGTTCCCACTTTTCCGGATCATGCGCGCGAATTACGAGTCGAGCTTCAGGCGCGGGAACGTTTCAATCGGGTTGTCTTCGCACATCCGCTTGACGAGGCTATCAGGCAGATGCGGCGGGATCGGATCGTCGCCGTCGAACTGCCAGTGCGGATAGTCGGATGCGAACAGGAACATCTTGTCGGAGCCGATCTGGTCGATGATGTCGGCGACGCCGGTTGCATCCATCGGCGCGTCGAACGGCTGCATCGTCACGCGGAAATGATCGCGGATGATCGCACCCGGTTCGCGCTGCACCCACGGCACCTCGACGCGGACGCCGCGCCAGGTCTTGTTGGCGCGCCACATGAAGGCCGGCAGCCAGCTGACGCCCGACTCCATCAACACGACAGTCAATCCCGGATACTTCCCGAACACGCCCTCATAGATCAGGCTCAATGTCTGCGCCTGGAACGCCTGCGCTTCGGCCAGATAATATTCGTAACGATAGGACGGCCAGCCGATCGAGCTCGGCGCGCCGCGGTAGGCGCTGCCGGCGTGGATCGCGATCGGCAGTCTGTGTTTCTCCGCGGCCTGATAGATCGGCCAGTAGTGCCGCCGCCCGAGCAGCATCTCGCCCTGCGAGGGCACCAGCACGGAGACAAAGCGATGATCGCCGGCGCGGCGCTCGATCTCCTCGACTGCAAGATCCGGTGCCTGGATCGGCACCACGATCGAGGCGCGCAGCCGCGTGTCCCTGGCAAGCCACTCCGCCGCGATCCAGTCGTTGATCGCCTTGCAGAAGTCCGCCGCCATGTAGGGATCGAACACCGCCTGCGCGCCATAGACGACGTTGCAGATGGCGTGGCTGGCGCCGAGCTGGTCGAACGCGCCGCGCTGCACCATGGCAAGATCGCTACCGGGCTTGCGGCCGTCGGCCGGCCGCCAGTCGGCGCGGCCCGACAGCGGCATCGACGGCGGATAGGAGTTGAGATCCAGCCCGTCGATGGCGCGGCTGACCACCTGTTCCTTCCAGTGATCGCTCAGATAAGGCAGCAGCGTAGTGCGCGTTCCCCCCACCGCGGGATGGATGTCGCAGTCGATGCGCGTGGCCGCCATGATGCTCCCTAGATGTTCCGTTCCTCGGACTGAACTTCTTGTCTTGGTTGTTGGCGACATCGCTGCCGCAGAGCGGACTGTGACGCCGATGGCGCGATCGTGCAAGCGGGTCCACGCGGGGCCGCCCTGCCCTGTGCGCGCACCGCCCTCACGCGAAGTTGCGGGATGGCATGTGAACGGCATCACCCATTCAGGTCACTAGGCGTGCTAGCGATTCCGCGCCACGGAAAGCGCAGATACAGGAGACGAGAATGAGACTTGGAATGAGGCTTGGCCGATTGACGATCCTCGCATGTTCATTGTCGCTGGCCTCGTCCGCCGCATCGGCCGCGCCTGCGACCACGTCCGGCTCGGTTGCGCTGGCGCTCGCAGGCGTGGTGGCGCCGTACTCGTCGCTACCGGCCAAGAAGAAGAAAGCGGTCGCCGCATTCTTTGGCGGCAACAGCAATGTTCACGTCACCGGGAAGATCACCGTCACGGCCGACAAGGTCGTCTGCCGCGCCAGCAATGTCGACATCACCTCGCGCTCCTGCGCGCTGACCTTCGGCAGCAGGACCCGCACCGTAAAGGGCCGCGAGGCCAACGCGATCTACGCGACCGTGGCGCTCGCCGGCGTGCCGCCCGACGGCGCCGCAGGCACGATCTACGAGGCGCTGTCGAAACTGTCCTGCACGCTCGATCCCACGGTGATCAAGGACAAGGCCGGCGGCGGTGCCGACTGCAGCTTCGAGCCGGGCAATTAGCCGCCGCGTTCAATCTCCCACCACGACGCCCAGCCTCGCGGCCACGCGGCGTGCGGTTTCTTCCCGCTGCGCCGTGATCGCGCGTACGGCCTGGCGCGACTGCTGCAGGATCTCGGGTGGCGCGGTCTCCGGCGTGCCGCTGTCGAACGGCGGCTCCGGCGCATACACCATATAGAGCTGGATCGCGCGCGCGGCGTCGTCGCCGCGCAATTCAGCCGCGAGCCGCAATGCGCCATCGATGCCGGCCGTGACTCCGGCGGTAAAGACAAAGCTTCCGTCCACCACCACGCGTTCGTTCACCGGCGTCGCGCCGAAGAACGGCAGGAGATGAAACGAGGCCCAATGCGTCGTCGCCCTGCGCCCCTTCAGAAGGCCCGCCGCTCCGCAGATCAGCGCGCCCGTGCAGACCGAGAAGATGCGGCATGCCCCCGCCGCCTGCCGGCTGATCCAGCCGAGCACTTCCGCGTCCTCCATCAGGGCCTGCTGACCGAAGCCGCCCGGAACATGCAGCACATCGAGCGGCGGCGCCTCGGTCAGCGTCGCATCCGGTGTCAGCCGCAATCCCTTGATGTCGCGGACCGGCTCGGCGGTCTTGCCGTAGATGCGGTAGGTCGAATTCGGAATCCGCGACAACACCTCGAACGGCCCGGTCAAATCGATTTGATCGACGCCTTCGAACAGCAGTGATCCGATCCGCAAGTGGACATCTTGAGCAATCATCGAACTTCCCTCAAACTTCGCGTGAACTTTCCCTGCACTATGGACAAAGCGAATCTAGCGCGGCACGTTTCGGCGATGACGCCAACCAGCCCACGTTTCCCGCCAAAAGGCCGCCGCCTGATCGAAGTGCTGGCTTACCCGGCGGTGCAATTGCTCGATGTCACCGGACCATTGCAGGTGTTCGCATCCGCCAACGCGCTGGCGGCCAGGGCAGGCAACGCCGAGCCTTATGAGGTCCGCGTCGTCGCCAAGGATGGGCCCACGATCGAAGCATCGGCCGGCGTCGGGCTCGCGGTGTACCCGCTGCCCGCCGTCAGCACGGCAGTCGACACGCTGGTGATTCCGGGCGGCGACGGCGTCAACGCAGCGGCGGCCGATAGCATCCTACTGGACTGGGTACGCGGACGCGCCGCGCAAGCGCGCCGCACCGCATCGGTCTGCACCGGCGCGTTCCTGCTCGCCGCATCGGGCGTTCTCGATGGCCGTCGTGCCGCGACCCATTGGCAATTCTGTTCGGAACTCGCCGAGCGATTTCCCGATGTTCGCGTCGAGTCCGATCCGATCTTCGTCCGCGACGGATCGTTCTGGACGTCGGCCGGCGTCACGTCCGGCATCGATCTCGCGCTGGCCCTGTTGGAGGAAGACCTCGGCCGCGCGGCGGCGCTTGCCGTCGCCCGCTATCTCGTGGTGTTCTTCAAGCGGCCGGGCGGCCAGGCGCAGTTCAGCGAAATCCTGTCGCTGCAAACGACTGACGACAGGTTCGGCGCGCTGCATGACTGGATCAGCGGCCATCTCGCCGACGACCTCTCGCTTTCGACGCTGGCGAAGCAGGCCGGCATGAGCGAGCGCAGCTTCAGCCGGCACTATGCCGATGCAACCGGGCTGACGCCGGCGCGCGCGATCGAGCGATTGCGGGTCGAGGGCGCCCGGCATTTGCTCTCGGAGACGCGCCTGCCGGTCAAGCGAATCTCGCAGCGCTGCGGCTTCGGGTCCGAGGAGACGATGCGCCGCAGCTTCCTGCGCGTGCTGTCGACCACACCGCAGGATTACCGCGCCAGATTTGCGCGTTAGCTAGAGCGTGATGAGATTGGGTCGAAGGCGATTGCGACGGCTGCTGCGCTCCCTCACCCCGTTCTTACGGGGAGAGGGTTGGGGTGAGGGGCTGTCTCCGCATATACCGCAATAGCTGCGTTTGCGGAGGCTCCCCCTCACCCGGAACGCATCTAACGATACGTTCCGACCTCTCCCCGCACGCGGGGCGAGGTAAAGTGGAGCGCCTCGCTTGTGATCAACCGGCCGGCTGAGATCGGCTCAACCATTCCAGGCATGGTCCTGCAATCCCGGCTCCAGCGGCGGATTGGTGATGCTGCCCGTGTAATTCGTGATGGTCGATGCCGCCACGATGGTGATCACTTCGAGCACGAGGTCCTTGTAGAACCCGGCCGCCAGGAATCGTTCGATCTCCTCGTCGTCGAGCCGACCGCGCTTTTCGATCAGCGACCGCGCCAGCGTCGAGAGCGCGCCGAGGGTCTTGTCGGCAGGCGAGCGGCCGGCACGCATCGCGTCGACATCTTCAGGATCGAGCCCGGCCTGCAAACCGAGCGCGGAATGCAGCGCGACCGCCCAGGTGCAGCCGTTGGTCACCGCATCGGTGAGCAGCACGGTCTGGATCTGCTGCTCGGTGAAGCTGCCGCCGTGAACCTTGTCGAAGATGCCGATGAAGCTCTGGATCAGCACCGGTGACGTCGCCATCGTCGCCGCAAGGTTCGGGATCATGCCAAACCGCGCCTCGACGTCACGCAGGGCCGCCTTCGAGGCTTCCGGGGCGGAGTCGATCGTATGGACAGCAAAACGTGCCATTGAACTGCCTTTCACTGTGGTGATTGAACCCGAGGCCGCCGGACGCAACCGAGCTGTTGCGATCGACGCGCCGGCATCAGGGTTCGATGGGAGCTATCTAGCCGCGCGGTGGCGTGAGCGTTCGCCAAACTCCCCACATTCCACGCCATCCGCGGGGCCTGCGTCGACGTGAAGCCACGTCGCGCGACACTCCGTCAAACGGCGGCCCGATCCTTCACCCGTCGCGTCACGATGCCGAGCAGGCGGCCGAGCGTGCCGGCGGCGGGGCCCTTCTTGCGCGCCAGTGCGAGCGGCGCGACCAGGCCGGTGGCGCGGTCGAGGCGGAGATAGGACACGCCTGCGGTCTCCAGCCGCGCCATCGATTCCGGCACGATCGAAATCCCGAGCCCGGCCGCGACCAGGCTCAGCGTCGATACCATCCGCGTCGCCTCCTGCGCCACTTTCGGGCTGAAGCCTGCCGCGCGGCAGGCGGCGATGATGCTGTCGTAGAGGCCCGGTCCGGTCGGACGGCGGTAGAGGATCAGCGGCTCGTCGGCGAGCGAGGCCAGCGAGATCCGCCGGCGCGTGTCCTTGCGGGCGCGCGGATGATGATCGGGCAACGCCACCAGCATCTCCTCGTCGAGCAGATGCGTGATCGTCAGGTTCTCCAGCCGCTCGCTCGGCGAGCGCACGAATGCGGCATCGAGCCGGTCGGCCTCGACGGCTTCGATCAGATCGCCGGTCGAGGCCTCCTCGAGCGACAGCGTGATCGCCGGCGCGCGCTCGCGCATTTCGCGCATCACGCCGGTGACGAAGGGATGGAAGGCGGCCGACGAGGTGAAGCCGATCGCAAGCTGCCCCTCCTGGCCGCGGCTCGCGCGGCGCGCGGCTTCCACGGCAAGCTCGGTGTCGCGCAGGATCGCGCGCGCCTTGCCGACGAAGGCCCGGCCGGCGGCGGTCAGCTCCACCCCGCGCGGCTGCCGGCGAAACAGCGGCGCGCCGATCGCGGTTTCCAGCGCGCGGATCTGCTGGCTCAGCGGCGGCTGCTGGATGCCGAGCCGCGCGGCGGCACGGGTGATATGGCCTTCCTCGGCGACCGCGACGGCATAGCGGAGATGGCGCAGTTCGATCATCAGAGCGATCCATATGCAATAGATATGCAAATTCCCGTATCCATATATTGGATATTTGGCACGCGGCCAACTAAAGTGAGCTCAACAACGAACGAACCGGAGCCGCCCCGCCGATGGACGCCATTCCCGCCGCACAGACCGCCAAGCATGACGCACCTGATGTCGGCGAGTTGTTCACGGGCTTCTTCATTCTCGGGCTGACCGGTTTCGGCGGCGTGCTGCCGCTGGCACGGCACATGATGGTGGAGAAACGCGGCTGGCTGACCGGCGCCGAGTTCACCGACCTGCTCGGGCTCTGCCAGTTCCTGCCCGGCGGCAACATCATCAACATGTCGGTGGCGGTCGGGCTGAAGTTTCGCGGCATTCCCGGCGCCCTTGCTTCGATCCTCGGCCTGATCGCGGTGCCGACCGCGGTCGTGATCGGCCTCGGCGTGATCTATGGCCGCTTCGCCGACCACCCGGTGGTGCGTCATCTGTTCGGCGGTCTCGCCGCAGCGGCGGCCGGGCTGCTGATCTCCACCGCGATCAAGATCACCTGGCCGTTGCGGCGCGATGTGCTCGGGCTTGTCATCGGCGCGCTCTGCGTGCTCGCGATCGCGGTGTTCAGATTGCCGCTGCTGCCGACGCTATTGACGCTCGCGCCGCTCAGCATATTCCTCCGATCGAGGCAGGCGTCATGACCGCAACCCTCGTTACGCTCGCCCTGATTTTCGCCGAGCTGTCGCTGCTCGCGTTCGGCGGCGGCAACACCATCCTGCCGGAGATGCAGCGTCAGGTGGTCGACATCCATCACTGGATGACGGCGCAGGAGTTCGGCGCGCTGTTCGCGCTGGCCCAGGCCGCACCGGGACCGAACATGATGGTGGTGCCGCTGGTCGGCTGGCATGTGGCCGGCTTCCCGGGCGTATTGGTGACCTCGCTCGCCAAGTTCGGGCCGTCGTCGCTCGTCACCGGCTTCGCGCTGCGGCTCTGGGAACGCTTCAAGGACCGGCCGTGGCGCCGCACGGTGCAGGCCGGGCTGGTTCCGGTCACCGCCGGCCTCGTCACCGCCAGCGCCATCGTCATCACCCATTCGTCGACCTCGAGCTGGGGCACCATCCTGATCGCGGCCATGGTCGCGATCGCCACCACCACGACCCGGATCCATCCGCTGCTCGCGCTCGCCGCCGGCGCGGTGCTCGGCCTCACCGGCATCGGCCAGCCCTGACACCATGCTGTTACGGCGATGGCGTGGCGCGTGCGCGCTTTCGCCGCAATGGATGCAACGTCATGAGCGGCTATGTTGATGGTGCCATGATCGACATGTTGAGCATCGACACCCGCATTGCGCGCCTTGGTTTGCGCGCCGGACGTCTGCACGCAGGCACTTAGCCGGCCGGCGATCGCGCGCCGTCCGGATTCTCGTCGTCGTCAATTCATAACACCATCAAATCATTCGGCCTGTCGCGTCGCGCGAGACATCTGCGCGCCGGCAGCGCCGCGCCTGCGATCAACCGCAAAGATCATCCGACATGACCCGAACCATTCAAAACGACTTTACCGCTCCTGCATTGCCGCCGATCGTGATCACCGCGAGCGAGGCGCATCGCCTCAGCGCGCTGGCCGATTCCAGCATGGCGGTGTTTCCCCGCGTGGCCCAGTTCCTCGCCCGCGAGACCGACCGCGCCCAAGTCGTCGCCGACGATTCCGAACTGCCTGACGTGGTCCGCATGGGCGCGCGCGTGCGCTACCGCGACGACGAAACCGGCGACGTCAGGGAAGTCGTGCTGGTGTACCCGCACGAAGCCGACATCGCGCTCCGGCGCATCTCGGTGCTGACGCCGGTCGGCGCCGCGCTGATCGGATTGTCGGTCGGCCAGACCATCGATTTCCAGACGCCGAGCCACCAGACACGCTCGGTGACGATTCTGGCCGTGAAGCAGCAGAGCTAGCGGCCTACGCCGCCAGATGGCACTGCCCCATCTCCAGCCCGTGCCGGCGCCCGCGCGCGATGCCCTCGGCGATCGCCTTCACGACGATCTCGGCATCGTCGGGGGAAAGATGGTCGAGCGGCTGCCAGGCGCGCATGATGTCGCGCGCGCGATCGAGGTCGCCGTAGATGGCAAGAAGAGGAAGCGATTTGATCGGCATGTCGGTGGCTCCCAACCGCAAATCTCGTGCGAGCCTACCTCAGCTGAACAGGTCGAGCCATGCGTTCGGCAGCCGCGATTGCACGCTTTGCCGAGCGCCGATGCATGGCGAGGGCGCTTGCCGCCCCCGCCAACACGTCGTTGGGTTACTCGGCGCCCGAGCCGCCCTGCACGATCTTTTCGTTCAGCTTCTGATCGACGGTCTCGACGGTGCGGTCGATCTCGGCGCTCGGCGTGCCGAGCTGATGCGAGATCAGCTTCACCAGCAGATCAACGCGCTCGATGAACGGCGCGCCGGCGGCGACCGCGCGGGCCGCCGAGGACGGCTTGAGCAGGCTCTCCGCCGCCTTGGCGTATTTCGCGAACGGCACCTGATCGGCAGGATCGGCGCCGAGCTTGCGCGCGATGCCGTCGACATGGTCATAGATCGCCTGTGAGCGCGTGAGGTCGCCGTGGACGGCGTCGCGGATCGATTGCGGTTCGGTCGGCGTGATGCAGCGATAATTGCCGGTCAATAGCATCGACCACTTCGCCAGCGGCACGAACAACGAATCGAACACCTTCAGCTTCACCGGAACGTCCTGGCCGTCGAGCGTCACCGCGTCGATGTCGGCTTCGAGCTCGCGCAGCACCTTGTTGTGCTTGTCGTCGGCGAAGACGGAGGCCTTGAAGTTGGTTGGCAGGCCGACATGCAGGACGTTGGCCTTCTCCTCCGGCGGGCGGAAGGCCTGCGGATCCGGCGAGCACAGCGTCACGAGTCCCGGCTCGAAGCGCTCCCACACCTGGGCGTTGGTGTAGGCCTCCTCGAGGTCCATGCCGGCGAGCGCGGGGATCCGCTTCAGATACGGCAGCGGCGGCATGTTCATGATCGACAGGCAGGGCAGCTTCGCCGCCGCGATCTTGATCATCAGGACGCGAACCGTGTGGTTGGTGTATTGCGGCTCCTGCATCGCAAGGCCGACCATGTCGTAGCGCGACACGTCAACATCGGCGGGCGTGACGGCGTCGAGCTTGCCCGGCAGGTCGCGCGAGAAGATCGAGCGGTGCTCCTTCTCGTCACGCAGCTTGACGCGCACCTCGGTGCCGTCGCGGTTGATCAGGTCCGCAGTGTTCTTCCGGCACACCAGGGACACGTTGTGCCCCGCCATCAGAAGCTTGGTCCCCAGCAGGGAGCCGTAGGAAGCCCCAAGGATCAGAATGTTGCGCGCCATGTTTCCTCTCTCAAAGACCAATCCCGGACCTCGTGCCGGCGGTCCGTGGTATACCAGATACTTGTCTTACGATGTTCCAGCGATCCGGCCAAGCGCCTTGGCGCGCTGCTGCGGCTTGGTCGGCTCAGGCGCCGAGCGGCATCCTATCCTGCTGATTACACAGCAGTTTCTGTCCGGCGCGACTCACCGGCAGCACGAGATTGTCGTCGAGCCGGACGCCGAGCCGGCCGGACTGACGCGTCAACCCCCGGACGGCGGTGTGGGCGACCCAGTGTGACCGATGGATCCGCACCCCGGTCTCCGGTCCCAAGGCTGCAACGGCATCGGCCAGCTTGATCAGGATCAGGGCCTCACCGCGATCGGTGCGCACGCGGACATAATGGTCCTCCGCGCTCAGGGACAGGATGGCCGCGCTGCGGAGTGCAAACGGCAATTTCGAACGAAACGAGCAGCATGCATCCGGCGGGGACGTCGGCTGTGCCGGGTCGATGGCGAGATCGGCAGCTTCAGCGGGTACCCGCCGGAGGGCCCAGATCAGCGGGCCGAGGAACAGATTGATGGACAGCACCTGCAGGGCGAGGTCGCGGTAAGTCACATAGGGCAGCACCTGGGGCGCCAGCAGCCACAACAATTGTTGAACGATCCAGCCGCCGACCGGCGCAACCGCCACCGCGACGCCGATCGCAGCCCAGAACGGCTCGGCGCCGGAGAACAGATAGCGCCGCACCAGCGCCGTCACGCCAATGACCAGGGTGGTGATCAGCAGCGCGCCGACCACGAAATGGACCAGCCGCGTCAGCAATCCCATCCCGACATAGGTGCCGAACGCGCCCACGATCGCGAGCCCGACACCGGTCACCACCGGCAGCACCAGCGCGGCGTGGCGCCGCGGCAAGGCCATCGAATCCTGGCGTAAGAGTTCGGTGATGGTCATTGGCGAATAAGAATTGCCGTTCGCGAAGTGGACGTGGACCCGAGACCGCACCTTCCTATAGCAGCCGGACGGTCGATCATTCGAGGACGCGCTCATGAAATTTTCGATGGTTCCGGCGGCTCGGCTCCGGCTGCTCTGCACCTGTCTCTGGTCCTGTCTTGGCTTGCTGGCCCTCCCGGTCCTGGTGCCGCCCACCGCGGCCGAGGCGACCGAGGCGGGCTGGCGCCAGATCACGATCCCGGTCTCCGCCACCAATCCGGCGGCTATCCCCGTCGCACTTTATTACCCGACCCAAACGCCGGCCCGTGCCATCCCGATGGGCGCGTTCACGGTCCGGGTCGCGATCGGGGCGCCGCCCGATGCAAAATTCAAGGGCCTGATCATCCTCAGCCACGGAACGGGCGGCTCCGAGCTCGGGCATACCAGCCTGGCGGAGGCGCTGGCCCGGCACGGCTATTTGGTCGCGGCCTTGCGGCATCCCGGCGACAATTGGGAGGATCATTCGATCTGGCAGCAGCCGCCGGGGACATTCTTCACTGAACGACCGCGGCAAGCGTCGCGGGTGATCGATGCGCTGCTGGCCGACCCCGAATGGAAGGACAGGATCGCGACCGATGCCCAGGGTCCGCGCATCGGGGCGGCCGGACACTCCGCCGGCGGCTACACCGTGATCGCGCTGGCCGGCGGCCAGGTCGAGCTGTCGCGCATCGGCGCGCACTGCAAGACCGATAGCAAGGACGATCCCTTGTTCTGCAGCATGGGGGGCGACTCCAAGTCACCGCCCGCCGTGACATTGCTGCCGACGGCGACCGATCCGCGGGTGCGCGCGGTGGTGGCGATGGCGCCGGCCGGCGTGGTCTTCACCGCCGCATCGCTCGCCGCGATCAAGATACCGACCGCGGTTTACGCAGCCGAACGTGACCGCTGGCTGGTGCCGCGCTTCCACGCCGAATGGATCGCACAGAATCTGCCGCACGCCGAATTTCACATGATCCCCAACGCGTGGCACTTCGCCTTCATGGATCGCCCAGGCACACCGATCCAGACCCTGGATGGCGACGCCGCGGCAGATCCGCCCGGCTTCGATCGCGAGGTGCTGCTCACGCAGTTGCGCAACGATCTGCCCGCCTTCTTCGACAAGGCATTTGCGCAGGAGTAGATGGCGACGCAGCTGACCGTGCCGGGATCGGACTCACGCAACGAGACGGGATCATGATGCGCGCCGCCGCGTCATGATCTCGTGCTCGGATCACGCGATAGGAGGTTCGTCGGACCAAATCGGCGATTGAAAGTCCCATGCCGAGAGGATTATCTCCCGTCAGGATTGGCATCCGGCAACCGGAAAGGGCATCGGAGCTTGCAAGTCGCTGCGCTGACAGGTCGAGCTGAAGAGATTCTGGTCGCTGCATCCCGGCTGTTTGCCCGCCATTCCTATGCCAATGTCACGATGGAGCAGGTTGCGGCGGCGGTACAGGCCGTGCCGGGCGCGCTGTATCATCACTTCCGCGACAAGGAAGACCTGATCTTTCATTGCTACCTGCGCGGCCTCGCGATCTACAGGCGCGAGATGGAGGCGGCGGCCGAGCCCGGTATCGACGGGCTCGAGATCGTCAGGCGCTTTGTGCGCGGCCGGCTGCGGTCCGAAGCCCAGCGCATGATCCTGTTCACCGATATCGATGCGCTGGCTGCGCCCTACAGCAGCGAAGTCCATGCCAAGCGCTGGCAGAATGCCGCCTGGCTTGCGGAGATTCTGGATCGGGGCGTAGCGGACGGCTCGATCGCCTGCGACGAACCGCTGCTCACGGCGGTGGCGCTCATCTCCATCCTGGACTGGGTTCCGTTCTGGCTGTCCGAACGCGACTACTACACGCGCCAGCAGGCGATCGATGCCATCGATGACATCATCACGCACGGGGTTTACCGGCGCGAGATCGCGGTTCCCGAGATGCCCGAACCGCTCAGCCTTGCCCCATTCCTGGAGTCGCGCGCGGCGTTGAACAAGCGGGCCGCGAAGTTCGACAGGATGCTTTCGATTGCCTCCGACAGCTTCAACCGCAGGGGCGCGTCAGGCACGTCGCTCGAGAGCATCGCCGTGGATGCAGGCATGACCCGCGCCGGCATCTACTATCACTTCAGCGAAAAGGAGAGCCTGCTGCTGGCCTGCCTGCGACGCGGGCTCGCCGGCGAGATCAGCGTTCGCGAGCACCTGCAGGACCAGCGCCTCGGGGCATTCGATCACATCGTGCAGAGAATCCGCTTGCTGTTGATGCTGCACGACACGCCCTGCGGCCCGAAGGCGACCTACCACAACATCAACTATCTCAACGAAATTGACCGGAAAGCCTATGTCGGCCAGGTGCTGGCGACGATCCGGCAGGACCAGGACAGCTATCAGCGCTGGATCGACGAGGGCCGCTTCCGCCGCATCGATACCTACTTCGCCGAGCGTATTCTGACCGGAATGGGCCACTGGTATCCGATCTGGTTCAAGACCAGGCGTGACCGGTCTCCAGTCGAGATCGCCGATCATTTCGCGCGGTTGTTTCTCTCGGGACTCAAGCCGCGGCGACATCCGGCTTGAGCATCGGTTCCAAAATGCTGGGCGGGCGGGCGGGCGCAGGTCTCATCCGAAAGTTTACTGCTAATTCAAAACAGCGACCAATTCTGAGGACATATAGCCTATAACATCATACTACCTTCCGCTAAAACTTGACGCCATATTCAAGGCGAAAGTTGCGAAGGCGCGGCAATTGGGGTTATGAGACGGCCTCGATCGCTTAAGATCAATCAGAACATGAGCAAGGGAGGAACGCAGGATGCATAGGCTGATCGTTGCCGCCGCGGCAGCGCTGACGGTATTGGGAGGCGCGGCGTCCGCGCAGGAAACCATCAAGATCGGCTATATCGATCCGCTTTCCGGCGGCGGCGCCAGCGTTGGCGAAGGCGGCCTGAAGACGTTTCAGTACCTCGCCGACGAATTGAACGCCAAGGGCGGCATCCTCGGCCACAAGGTCGAGATCGTCCCGCTCGACAACAAGACCAATCCGCAGGAAAGCCTGGTGCAGGCGCAGAAGGCGGTCGACGCCGGCATCCACTACATCACCCAGGGCAACGGCTCGTCGGTCGGCGCGGCGCTGGAAGATTTCGTCACCAAGAACAATTCGCGCAACCCCGGCAAGGAAGTGCTGTACTTCAACTACGCCGCGGTCGATCCGAGCATGACCAATGAGAAGTGCAGCTACTGGCATTTCCGCTGGGATGCGAACTCGGACATCAAGATGGCCGCGCTGACCAACTACATGAAGGGCCAGCCGTCGATCAAGAAGGTCTATCTGATCAACATGGACTACTCGTTCGGCCAGTCGGTGCGATCGGAAGCGCGCAAGATGCTGGGCGAAAAGCGTCCGGACATCCAGATCGTCGGCGACGAGCTGCACCCGATGCTCAAGGTCACCGACTTCTCGCCCTACATCGCCAAGATCAAGGCGTCCGGCGCCGACACCGTCGTGACCGGCAACTGGGGACAGGACTTCGCGCTGCTGCTCAAGGCCGCGGCCGATGCCGGCCTCAAGGTCAACTGGTACACCTATTATGCCGGCGGCGCCGGTGGACCGACCGCGATCAAGCAGACCGGTCTCGAGAACCAGGTGTTCCAGATCAGCGAAGGCGTCCCGAACTCCGGCAACAAGGCGGCGATGGATTTCGAGAAGGACTTCCGCGCCAAGACCGGCATTTCCGTGTGGTATCCGCGCGCCGTCAATGAGATGCGGATGTTCAAGGCCGCCGCCGAGAAAGCCAATTCGATCGATCCGGTGAAAGTCGCGGCCGCGCTCGAGGGCATGAAGTTCGACGTATTCGACGGCGGCGACGGCTTCATGCGCAAGGACGACCACCAGTTCTTCCAGCCGATCATCATCTCCTCGTTCGGCTCGCTGGCCGACAAGGCCAAGGAGCCGTTCGACGAAGAGAACACCGGCTGGGGCTGGCACATCGTCTCCAGGATCGACACCGATCAGACGGTGCTTCCGACCACCTGCAACATGAAGCGGCCCTGATCGGCCGCTGCAAGGCGCCTCCGCGACCACAGGGTTGCGGAGGCGTTCGCCTTCCGGCAGCGTCGTGGTGCCGTAGCTCATTTCACCGACAGGTTATTGATCACGTGAACCGTTCCAGTCTCAAGCGGGTGCGCCGTGGCTGAGCTCATCGTCATCTCGACACTCAACGGCGTGCTGTTCGGCATGCTGTTGTTTCTGCTGTCCAGCGGACTCACCGTCATCTTCAGCATGATGGGCGTGCTCAACTTCGCGCATGCGAGCTTCTACATGCTGGGCGCGTTCTTCGGCTTTCAGCTCACCCGCTGGATCGGCTTCTGGCCGGCGCTGGTGATCGCACCGCTCCTGGTCGGCGTGGTCGGCATGGGCGTCGAGCGCTACGGCCTGCGCAACACCCACAAGCACGGCCACGTCGCCGAGCTGCTGCTGACCTTCGGTCTGGCCTTCGCCATCGAGGAAATCGTCTCGATGATCTGGGGCAAGAGCCCGGTCGACTATCGGGTTCCGGCGGCGCTCGACTTTCCGGCCTTCACGGTGTTCTCCACCAACTACCCCGCCTACAAGATCTTCATGCTGGTGGTCTCGGTCGTGATCTTCATCGCGCTCCTGGTCACGCTGAAGCGGACGCGGGTCGGCCTCATCGTGCAGGCCGCGCTGACCCATCCGAGCATGGTCGGCCATCTCGGTCACAATGTCGGCCGCGTGTTCATGCTGGTGTTCGGCGTCGGCAGCGCGCTGGCGGGTCTTGCCGGCGTGATCGCCGGTCCCTCGCTGGTGACGCAGTCCGACATGGCCGCGCTGCTCGGGCCGATCCTGTTCGTCGTCATCGTGTTCGGTGGCCTCGGTTCGTTGCCCGGCGCCTTCATCGCCTCGCTCCTGATCGGGCTGATCCAGACCTTTGCGGTCGCGCTCAACGGTTCGCTCGCCAGCGTGTTCGGGCCGCTCGATCCGAGCCTCGGTGCCTCGCCGCTGACCGACATCTGGAACGTCACGATCGCGCAGATCGCGCCGATCCTGCCCTATCTGCTGCTGGTGCTGGTGCTGATCTTCCGCCCCATGGGCCTGCTGGGGACGCGCGAGTCATGAGCAACGCCGCTATCCCCACCTCCGCCGCGGCCAAAGAAGAGTCCGCCAGCGCCCTGAGCTTCTATGGCATCTGGCTGATCGCAGCCGTAGCACTCGTCGTGCTGCCGCTGATCTTCTCCTCCGGCGGCTCGCTGACCTCGTTCAGCCTGATCGGCATCGCGATCATCTTCGCGCTGTCCTACAACATCCTGCTCGGCCAGACCGGGCTATTGTCGTTCGGCCACGCCGTGCAGTACGGCCTCGGCGGCTTCCTCGCCGTGCACGCCATGAATGCGGTCGCGAGCCACAACTGGCCGATCCCGCTGCCGGTGATCCCGCTGATGGGCGGCATCGGCGGCATGACCTTCGCATTGCTGGTCGGCTGGGTCATGACCAAGCGCGCCGGCACGGTGTTCGCGATGATCTCGCTCGGCATCGGCGAATTGGTCGCCTCGTCGTCGCTGATCCTGCGCAGCGTGTTCGGCGGCGAATCCGGTATCACCACCGACCGCACCTCGCTGATGCCGCTGTTCGGCTGGACCTTCGGGCCGCAGATCCAGGTCTACTATTTGATCGCGTTCTGGGTGCTGATCTCCGCGATCGCGATGTACGCGCTGACCCGCACGCCGCTCGGGCGCATCTGCAACGCGGTGCGCGACAATCCGGAACGGGTCGAGTTCATCGGCTACGATCCGCATGTGGTGCGCTATCTCGCCTACATGTTCGCCGGCTTCTTCGCCGGCATCGCCGGCGGCCTCGCCGCGATCAATTTCGAGATCGCCAACTCCGCCTATCTCGGCGCGACGCAATCGGGCCTCGTGCTGTTTTCGGCGTTCATTGGCGGCACCGCCTATTTCTTCGGTCCGATCCTCGGCGCCATCCTGGTGACCTATCTGCAGCTCGGGCTGACCAACGTCACCTCGGTCTGGCAGCTCTATTTCGGCATCATCTTCATCGCCATCGTGATGTTCGCGCCGGGCGGCATCGCCGGCATCTTGATGAAGCACCGTCCGCTGATCCGCGCCGGCACGCTTGGTGCCGTGATCCCGTCCTATCTGGTCGCGGCGATCCCGACGCTGGCGCTGGCGCTCGGCATCATCCTGAGCATCGAGACGGTCGCGCGCTTCTCGGGCGGCGACGCCATCAATCTGCTCGGCATTCCCTTCGCCGCCACGGCGCCGACGACCTGGGCGGCCGCCGCGGTTCTGGTGGTCGGCGGCTTCCTGGTCGCGCGCATCACCTGGCGACGCATTGCGGAAGCCTGGGATCGCGCCGCGACGGTGGCCCGTGATCGGGGGTATCTGGCATGACCGCAGCCATCGAAGTCAACGCCGTCGAGAAGAGCTTCGGCAACGTCCAGATCATCCGCGACCTCAACCTGAACGTCGCCAAGGGCGAGCGTCACGCCATCATCGGCCCGAACGGCGCCGGCAAGTCGACGACGTTCAACCTGATCAGTGGCTACATCAAGCCGACCTCGGGCGAGATCCGTCTCAACGGCGAGGTCACCTCGGGCCTGCGGCCGTTCGAGATCAACCGGCGCGGGCTGTCGCGCTCGTTCCAGGTCACCAACGTGTTCGCCCGTATGACGGTGTGGGAGAACGTCCGCTGCGCCGTGCTGTGGGCGACCGGCCACCGCTACGCGTTCTGGAAGAATGTCGACAACCTCCCCGAGGTGAAGCAGCGCACCGCGCAGATCCTCGACGACATCCATCTCAGCCATCGCCGCGACGTGCCGGCGGGCTTGCTCACCTATGCCGAGCAGCGCGAGCTCGAGATCGGCATCACGATCGCCGGCGGCGCCAGCGTCATCATGCTGGACGAGCCGACTGCGGGCATGAGCCATGCCGAGACCGAGCGCGCCGTCGCGCTGATCCGCCGCCTCACCGAAGGACGCACGCTCGTGATCGTTGAGCACGACATGAGCGTGGTGTTCGGCCTCGCCGACCGCATCTCGGTGCTGGTCTACGGCCACATCATCGCCTCCGGCACCCCGGAAGAGATCCGCGGCAATCCGAAGGTCAAGGAAGCCTATCTCGGCGAGGAGGTCGACTGATGCTCGAAGTCAGGAATCTCCACGCCTATTACGGCAAGAGCCACATCCTTCAGGGCGTCGATCTCGACATCGCCGCCGGCGAGGTGGTGAGCCTGCTCGGTCGCAACGGCGTCGGCCGCTCGACCACCGTCAAGGCGATCATGGGCGAGGTGCCGCCGCAAGGCACCATCCGCTTCAAGGGCAAGGACATCGCGGGCCTGCCGAGCCACAAGATCGCCCGCCTCGGCCTCGGCTATGTGCCGGAGCATCGCGACATCTTCCCGAGCCTGACGGTGCGTCAGAACCTGATCCTCGGCATCAAGGACCCGCGCCGCCCCGGCAAGTGGCGGCTGCAGGAGATGCTCGACATGTTCCCCAACCTCGCCCGCCGCGCCGACACGCCGGCCGGCGTGCTGTCGGGCGGCGAGAAGCAGATGCTGACCACCTGCCGCACCCTGCTCGGCGATCCCGAATTGATGATGATCGACGAACCGACCGAAGGGCTGGCACCGCTGATCGTGCAGCAGGTCGGCGAGCTGATCGCGCGGATCGCCAAGGCCGGCGTCGCCATCCTCCTGGTCGAGCAGAAGCTCTCGATCGCGATGAAGATCTCGAACCGGGTCTACATCATGGGCCACGGCCGCGTCGTGTTCGAAGGCACCCCCGACCAGCTCAAGGCGAATGCCGCCATTCGGGAGGAATGGCTCGAGGTGTGAGGGGGTTCCCCGCTCGTGACCGACGGCGGCGGATCACGGGACAACACCACATCCGGGCAAAACGGCACGGATCGGGTCAGGCCGGAGCGCGGGCGGGCTTCCTGTATTCCGCGGTCTCGGCGCGAAGCAGGTCGCAGAATTCCAGCGCGAGACGGCTGCGCGGCCGTTGCGACGGAAACAGCAGCACGGTGGTGATCTCCAGCCGCGGCGTGAACGGCTTGAGCACGATCCGGGCGCTGGCAAAATCCCGCGCCACGACGGGATCGACGATCGAGAAGCCCAGCCCTTGCGCAACCAGAGCGCAGCGCTGCATGCTGTACTGAATCTCCGCTACCGTTCTGACCTCGGCCCCGGCGTCTTCGAAGGCGCGTTCGAGGCGCGTTCGATGCAGCGCGCCCGGGGCTGGCGCAATCATCGCCTCGCCGTGCAGGTCTTTTGGCATGATCAATCGCTTCGACCGCAGCCGGTGCTGACGCGGCAGCACGCAGATGGCGTCGGTGGTCATCAGCAGTTCGTCGTCGACCGCTGCAAAACCCGACTGGGGTCGCGCCAGCCCGACATCGCACTGGCCCGCAGCAACCAGGCTCCAGACCCGTTCAGGGCTGTGCACGGCGACCGACAGCATGATGCCGGGGTTCTTCCTGGAGAACTTGCTGACGATCCGCGGCATCAACGAATAGGTGAATGCTGGAAGGCAGGCGATCCTCAGCGTCCCGCTGCCCCGCGCGCGAATGCCGCGCGCCGCACGCGCCAGATACTCCAGCCCGGCCTGGTTGCGCTCCACCTCATGCAGGAATATCTCGCCTTCCGGCGTCAACGTGACGCCGCCGCGCCCGCGTTCGAACAGCGCGAAGCCGATCTCGCGCTCCAGCCGCGCGATAGCGCGACTGACGAAAGGCTGCCCGATCCGCAGGCTCAGGGCCGCCTTGGTGATTCCGTTGTGACGCACGACCTCGCGAAACAGGTCAACGTGTCTCGGATTCAGGGACATGACCAATCCGCATATGAACTGCCATTCCGGTCATTTGACGGCATGTTGGTTCGATGCGTCAATAGGGCATGCAATTCGTAGACAGCCATGCCGCCTTGGCCACCGACCGCATCCTGCTGACCAGGATCTACGGTCCTGAGATCTCGCGGGTAATGCCGCTCGGGGACGCCGGCATGCTTCGGCAGCTCGATCGCGGCGGCTCCGGCCAGGCGGCGGCCGCGCGCATGGCAACCACGCTGAGCTGCGCGAACGTCACGGCCACCTTCGCGATCGAGGACGCCGGGTCAGGCGACATCATCGGCCTTACCGCTTTCGCGGCGCTCGAGCCGGAGGAGAAGCGGGCGACGCTTGCGCCGATCTGGAGCAGCGGACGATTGGACGAGGTCCTGCTCATCAGCCATGTCGCGCATCTCATGACGCGGTATGCCTTCGAGGTGCTCGCCGTCGAGCGGGCCGAGGTGCATCTGGATTGGCGCCTGCGGCGTACGCTCGAGCTCTACACCGGCCTCGGCTTCCACTGCGAAGGACGGCTTCGCGCCTATTTTGCCTGCGATGAAGGTCCATCCGCCGACGCTGCGGTCCTCAGCGCGGTACGCTCCGGATGGCCTGCCATCGCCGACCGACAGCGCCGGCTCCTTGCCAACGAGGCGTGGCGCTGTCGGCTTCCGTCCGATCGTCCCCCATAGCGCCATGATGGGGACAGGACCGCAGCAGATCGACGCGGCCGATCTACTCCGGCCGGATCAACGCCACGACATCGCCGGCGCGCAACGTCTGGCCGGGCTTGACCGGCACCGACGCAATGCGGCCCGCGCTCGGCGAATGCACTGATATCTCCATCTTCATGGACTCGATGATAGCGAGTGTGTCGCCGGCGGCAACCACGGCGCCCTCCTCGACCAGGATCTTCCAGATGTTGCCGGGCACCTCCGAGAACGCGCCGACCTGGCCGTCGGGAATGCCGGTTGCGACGGCACTCGCATCGATCGATTCCGCCGGCGCCTCGTCGAGCTTCATCTCGCGCCAGCGCTGGCGCTCGGCATCGAACGCCGCTTGTTGCGTCGCTTTGAACGCGGCAATCGATGGCCGCGCATCGGCCAGCGACTTCGCATAGTCGGCGTAGGAGAATTCGCCCTGCTCGATCCTGATGTCGTATTGCCCGTGCGGGAACGCGGCGCGGGCGTCGAGCAGTTCGTCGGCGTCGACCGGGAAGAAGCGGATCTTGTCGAAGAACCGCAGCAGCCAGGGATGACCCGGCTCGAACACCCGCGTGGTACGCCAGCTGTTCCAGACCTGGATGGTGCGGCCGAACAGCTGGTAGCCGCCCGGCCCTTCCATGCCGTAGATGCACATATAGGCGCCGCCGATGCCGACCGCGTTCTCCGGCGTCCAGGTCCGCGCCGGATTGTACTTGGTGGTCACCAGCCGATGCCGCGGGTCGAGCGGGGTCGCCACCGGCGCGCCGAGATAGACGTCGCCGAGGCCGAGCACGAAATAATCGGCGTCGAACACGACGCGGCGAACATCATCCTCGCTGCCGAGGCCGTTGATGCGCCGGATGAACTCGACATTCGACGGACACCACGGCGCATCCGCGCGCACCAGCTCCTGATATTTGCGCATCGCAAGCTCGGCCTCTGGATCCCGCCATGACAACGGCAGATGCACGGTGCGGCTCGGCACCCGCATCGCATCGACCGGCGGCAGTTCGCGCTCGATCTTTCGCAGTACGTCGAGCAGCTTCGTTCGCGACAGCGCCGTGCCGTCATAATGGATCTGCAGCGAGCGGATGCCGGGCGTGAGGTCGATCAGGCCGCCGAGTTTTGCTTCTTCCAGCGCCTGCGCCAGCACATGCACGCGCAGCCGCAGCGCGATGTCGAGCTCCATCGGGCCATATTCGACCAGGAGATTGTCGTCGCCGGCGCGCCGGTACACCACCGGAATCGGACCATCATCGTTGCGGCCAACGATGGCCGCGCCGAGCTCGGGCGCTTGGAGCACCGTGGGGCCGGCGACGGGATCGTCGCGTTTCACCGGAACGAAGCGGACGGTGTCGCCGGGCCTGAGCTGGCCGACCTTCCACAGCTCGTCGCGCGCGACGACCGCCGGACAGACGAAGCCGCCGAGACTCGGTCCGTCCGGTCCCAGAATGATCGGCATGTCGCCGGTGAAATCGATCGAGCCGACCGCATAGGCGTTGTCGTGAATGTTCGACGGATGCAGTCCGGCCTCGCCGCCGTCGGCGCGGGCCCAGCGCGGCTTCGGCCCGATCAGCCGCACGCCGGTGCGGGCGCTGTTGAAGTGCACCTCGTAGCTCGCCGCGAACAGCGTCTCGATGTCCTCGTCGAGGAAGAAATCCGGCGCACCATGCGGGCCGTAGACCACGCCGATCTGCCACGCCGAGGTCAGCTGCGGCCGTTCGTCCTCGGTTGCGCGGCGCGGCAAGGCAAGGCCAGATCGCTCGGCACCGATGTGCAGCACCTCGCCGGCCTTCAGCGAGCCGGTCGCATGGCCGCCGAAGGCGCCGAGCGCAAACACCGCCCGCGAGCCGAGAATCTCGGGCACGGCGATGCCGCCGCGCACGGCGAGATAGCTGCGCTGGCCCGGGCCCTTGATGCTGCCGATGACAAGCGTCTGGCCCGCGCACACCGCGACCGGCTCGTCATGAGCGACCTCGGTACCGTCGAGCGATGCCTTCATGCGTGCACCCGCGAGCGCGACGATCGCATCGGTATTGAAGCGCAGGGTCGGCCCGTTGACCGTCAGCTCCAGCGCGGTCGTGGTCTCCGGATTGCCGACCACGCGGTTGGCAAGACGAAACGACCGCTCATCCATCGGCCCGCTCGGCGGCACGCCGACATGCCAGAGATGCAGCCGGCCGGGCAATTCCTGCACCCCACTCTGCGCACCCGGTGCGACGACGTCGATGGTGCGCGGGCGATAGGCGAATGCGCCGAGCACGCTGGTCGCCACCTTGCCGCCGCGGAACACGTCAGACGCCGCGATCGCGCGGAGATAATCGAGATTGGTCTCGATGCCGGCAACGACCGTGTCATCCAGCGCTTTCGCCAGCTTTGCGATCGCGGCCTCGCGCGTCTCGGCCGACACGATGATCTTGGCCAGCATCGGATCGTAGAACGGCGAGACCTCGGTGCCGGTCTCGATCCATCCGTCGATCCGCGCATCCGGCGAAAACGCGACCTGCGTCAGCCTGCCCGCGCTCGGGCGAAAGCCTGCGCCCGGGTTCTCGGCGTAGAGCCGCACCTCGATCGCCGCGCCCCTCGGTGCGAGCGCGCCGGCCTCGCCCAGCACATCCTCGCCGGCCGCCTGCCGGATCATCCATTCCACGAGGTCGACGCCAGTGACCTGCTCGGTGACGGGATGCTCGACCTGCAGGCGGGTGTTCACCTCGAGAAAGTAGAAATCCTCGCGCGCGACGTCATAGATGAACTCCACCGTACCGGCGGATTCGTAAGCGACCGCCTTGCCGAGCGACACCGCGGCCGCGTGCAGCCGTTGCCTGATCTCGGCGGAGAGACCGGGCGCGGGGGTCTCCTCAAAGACCTTCTGGTTGCGCCGCTGCAGCGAGCAATCGCGTTCGCCGAGCGCGACCACATCGCCCTTGCCGTTACCGAAGATCTGCACCTCGATGTGGCGGGCTTGGGCGACGAACCGCTCGAGATAGACCCGGGCATCACCGAAGCTCGCCCGCGCCGTGCGCTGCACCGATTCAAACCGCTCGCGCAGCGTTGCCATGTCGTGGCAGAGCTGCATGCCGATGCCGCCGCCGCCCGCCGTACTCTTCAGCATCACCGGAAAGCCGATTCTGTCAGCCTCGCGCACCGCCTCCTCGATGGTCTCCAGCAGGCCGGAGCCCGGCAGCAGCGGCACGCCGCTGCGCTCGGCGATCTCGCGCGCACGGTGCTTGAGGCCGAAGGCGTCAAGATGCTCCGGCCGCGGCCCGATGAATTTGATGCCGTGTTCGGCGAGCCGCTCGGCAAAGCGGCGGTTCTCCGACAGGAAGCCGTAGCCGGGATGCACCGCCTGCGCGCCGGTCGCAAGACACGCAGCCATGATCGCATCGACGTTGAGATAGCTCTCGGCCGCCGGTGCCGGACCAATGCGCACCGCCTCGTCGGCCTCGAGCACCGGCCGCGTGAAGCGGTCGGCGTCGGAATAGACCGCGACCGAGCCGATGCCCATGCGGTGCAATGTCTTTCCGATCCGCCCGGCGATCTCGCCGCGGTTGGCAATCAGGACCTTGCTGAACATGCCTCACGCCTCCGGCTCGAAGATCGTGACCTGCACCGGCGTCGGGAAGAAGCCGTTGCAGGGATTGTTGATCTGCGGGCAGTTCGAGATCAGGCACAGCACGTCCATCTCCGCCACCAGCTCGATGGCGTCGCCGGGTTTGGAGACGCCGTCGACCACGGTGAAATTGCCGGCGGGATCGATCGGTACGTTCATGAAGAAGTTCAGGTTCGGCACGATGTCGCGCTTCGACATGCCGTGCTTTGCGGCTTCGATCACGAAATTCTCGCGGCAGGCGTGCTGGTACCGGGTCTGGTGCCCGAACCGCACGGTGTTGCTTTCGCAGGAGCAGGCGCCGGCGGAGGTATCGTGCAGGCCGCAACTATCAGCGGTGACGCGCAGCATCACCCGGCCTTCATTGGACATGATCCTGGTGCCGAGCCCGACATAGGCCGAGCCCTGCGCGCGCAGCGTATCCTGACCGCTGTAGCGCTCGCCGAAATCGTCGGCGCGATAGAACAGCGTATCGACCGCCTGCTGGCCATGGGTATCCGTGATCCGCAGCGTCTGCCCTTTGCGGATGATGGCCGACCATGGCTTGCGCGCGGGAATTTCGACGTCGAGAACGACGCGGCCACGGGTCTGAGCGGATTGCGTGGTCATCGCACGGCTCCTTCGCTCGTCTCGCCGAGATACAGCGCGTTGTTCTGATAGGCGCGGATCGCCTCGGCCGTCGCGGTGCGGCACAAATCGTCGGCGGCGGGCTTGGCCGAGCGGTAGCGCACGATCTCCACGCTCGCCTGCGGATAGCTTTCCGCGGGATCGAGCGGATGCGGACAGTTCGACAGCGCAATCAGCAGGTCCACCTCCGCACGCAGATCGACGAAATCGCCCTTTTGCCGGCGCGCGTCGGACCAGACAAACCCGCCTTCCGCGTCGATCGCAACCGGTGCAAAGAAGCTGACGCAGGGATGAACGTCGCGGCGATCGAGCCCGAGCTTGGCCGCGGCCAGGATGAAATTGTCGCGCGTGTTGCGGAAACTCCCTTCGCCGTATTTCGGCAGGTTGGTCGCCGCGGTCGAGCCGCCGACCACGGCATCATGCGCGGCGCTGCTGTCCTCGGTGATGCCGAGCAGCGCACGCCCCATGTCCGAGAGCAGCACGCGGCCCTTCTGCAGCCGCGCCGCCCACTGCACCTTGATGGTGTCGGCGTGGTTGAGCCGCTCGGTGGTGTCGGCGCTGTTCCAGGCAAGAAGGCTGACGGTCGATGTCCCCGAACTGTTGACGATACGCAGCGTGTCGCCGCGGTTCAGCCGTGTGGTCCAGTACCAGCCGGCCGGAATCGTCTCGCGATGGATGATCGCATCGGTGGCGATCGGCGCAGCGTCGCGCGCGGTTGGCGCCGGCAGCGCCCGCGGCGCGTGCTCCTGCCCCGCCGCCTTCAGCTCGTTGTAACGTCGGGTATGCGCCGCGATCTCGGCCTTCTGTTCCTCTGTGAGGATCATGGTTGCTCCTTCAAGACGAGAGCGCCGGGCCGTCCCGGCTGATGCTCCTTGTCTGACCGGGCCGTCCCGATCGGAGCTGGTTGAACGGATGACCGCGGCTCCGCGCTGCGGCGTGGGAAGATCTCGAGGTCGCGTGACACCGTGGCGCCGTAGCGCTCGCGCTCCTCCGGCCGGTTGCGCTGCCGCTCCAGCGCGATCACGCGCGTCGCGAGCCCGAACGCCTCGCTGAGGTCATGCGTCACCATCACGATAGTCAGATGGGTCTCGTTCCAGAGCCGCTTCATCAACACATGGATGTCGGCGCGAATCCCCGGATCGAGCGCGCCGAACGGCTCGTCGAGCAGCAGGATTTTTGGACCGCGCATGATCGCCTGCGCGAGGGCGAGGCGCTGCTGCATGCCGCCCGACAGCGCCGACGGATATTTGCCCTCCTGACCGGCGAGCCCGACCTCGGCAAGCAACGCCACGGCCTCGTCGGTGGCGGCGCGGCGCGCGGCGCCGAACAGCCGGGCGGTGAATTTGGCGTCGCGCAGTTCGCGGCCCAGCATGACGTTTTGCAGCACGGTCAGATGCGGAAACACCGAGTAGCGCTGGAACACCACGCCGCGGTCGGCATCCGGCTCGGCGCGCAACGGCTTGCCGTCGACCATGATCTGGCCGCGGCTCGGCTGCTCCTCACCGAGCAGCATCCGGAGCAGCGTGGTCTTGCCGCAGCCGGACGGGCCGACTAGCGCAATGAAGGCGCGCGGCTCGACCTCCATCGTGATGCGCTCGAGCACAATGTGATCGCCATATTCCTTCCAGACGTCGTCGAACCGGATCGCGCTCATTCCGCCCTCACCGAGGCAAACCAGGGAAACAGCCTGCGCTGCGTGACGCGCAGGCCGACATCGATCAGGAACGCCAGCAGCGTGATCCAGGCGACGTAGGGGATGATGACGTCCATCGCGAGATAGCGGCGCACCAGGAAGATCCGGTAGCCGAGCCCGGAATCCGAGGCGATCGCCTCTGCTGCGATCAGGAACAGCCACGCCGGTCCAAGTTGCAGCCGCAGCACGTCGATCAGCCGCGGCAGCGTTTGCGGCATCGCGACGCGCAGCGCGATCTGCCAGGTCGAGGCGCCGAGCGTCTGCGCCTTGACGATCTGCTCGCGCGGCAGCTCCTGCACCTTCATGGCGAGGTCGCGGATCATGCAGGGCAGCGTCCCGATCACGATCAGCGCGATCTTCGAGTTCTCACCCAACCCCATCACGATGAACAGGATCGGCAACAATGCCAGTGGCGGCACCATCGAAGTCACCGACACGAACGGCCCGAGCAGGGCATTGGCGCCCGGCAACAGCCCGATCACGATGCCGAGGACGAGCGCCGCCACCGTCGAGATCGCCAGCGCCGACCCCAGTCGCCCCAGGCTGGCGACGGTGTCGGAGGCCATCAGATAGCCGCCGGTGCGCGGATCGACCTCGAACGCCATCTGCTTGACGGCCTGCACCATGCTGGGCAGCGCCGGCAGCAGCTTGTCGTTCGGGTTTTGCGTGAGCCGCGCGCTGGAGCCGGCGAAGTAGGCGATTGCGACCAATACGAACGGCAGCGCGAGCAGATAGAATCGCGTCTGCCGTCCCGGCCGTATGTTCACAAGTCGCATGTCCGGCTCCTGCTTGAGGCGACGCGATGCGCATCAGAGCTTGACGTCAAAGCTTGCCTTTGGCGGCTTCGTCCATGTAGGTCGGGTCGAAGCGCAGCTTGACGTTCGACTTGTCGCCCAGCACCGACTTGTCGGCGAGCTCGATCCCGACGGCATCGGCGGATTTCGCGCCCTTGCCGAGCAGATCTTTGTCGAACAGGAACTTGCGGACGCGGTCCATGGTCACGCCGATGGTCTGGCTGCGCGTAAACGCTTCGGCGTCGGTTGCCTTGTCGAACAGTTTTGTGGTCGAGAGCTGGCTGTCGAAACCTGCGAGGTCGGTGCCGGAGGCCTTGGCCATCGCTTCCTTGGCGGCTTTCGCGGCGGGATCGTTCGCCGTCATCTTGGACAGCGTCTCATACCAGATGCCGACCAGCGCCTTGGCAAAATCCGGATTGTCATTGGCGACCGCGGTGTTGACCACCATCAGGTCCATGATCTCGCCTGGAATCTGCGAAGAGTCGAACACCTTCTTGGCGTCGGGCGAGCCGAGGATTTCCGTCACGATCGGATTCCAGGTCACGACCGCGTTGACGTCTGATGTCTTGTAGGCGGCGGCGATATCGGCATCGGAGGTATTGACGACCTTGACGTCCTTCTCGCTCAGCTTGCTGGTCTCGAGCGCGCGTGCCAGCAGATAATGCGACACCGAGAACTCGACCAGGTTGACCGTCTGCCCCTTGATCGCGGCGAGATCCGACTTGTTCTTGAGGATCACGGCGTCGTTGCCGTTGGAGAAATCGCCCATCACGACCGCGGTGGTGTCGACACCGCCTGCTGCCGGAATCGAAAGCGCGTCCATGTTGGTGATGGTGACGGCATCATAGCCGCCGGCGGTGTACTGGTTGATCGATTCGACGTAATCGTTGAACTGCTTGACCTCGATCGTGATGCCGTATTTGTCGGCCCACTTCTTGACGATGCCAGTGTCGGCCGCATAGCCCCACGGCATCCACCCGACATAGATCGACCAGGCGACCTTGAAGCTTTTCTTCGGTGCGGCGTCAGCGACGGATGCGGCCGCGAGCACGATCGCGCAGCCGGTGACAACAGAGCGGAGGAAGAAAGAGAACTTGTTCATTGCCGATCCCTCTTGCGAAACTTCACAAAAAGGGACTGGCGAAAAGACCATCGCTCCGCCAATCCCTTGGCTAACGAGGTCTCCCGGGCTTTTATCCCGCCGTGCACCTGCGGGGATGTCTCCCCCGCAAGCGGCTGCTCTCGGACCAGCACCTTGCTTCGCAAGATCGGAACCCTAGCGGCCAACTCAGCGCCATTGATGCACGAGGCGTGCCACACCACGGGCGTTTGAATCTGATGAGATTTTTCGGCGCGCGCCGCGCGGCCGCGAGCGCACCCTGCTTAAAAACTACGCAGGCCTGCCCAGAATTGACTCTGTCATTCCGCCGACGACGGCAGCAGGATCGCAACTGGCGGATGTCGAAGGGGAAGTCGATGCGCAAGCTTCTGAGCGTACTGTGCGGCGGCCTCTGGCGCGGGCTGCACGGCCGGTTTGGTCTGATGCCAGGATGCGAGATCGGCGATCCCCGGCAGCGCCAACCCTGAATGGCGAGGCCGGTCAGCTCTTCACGGTATTGATCGCGACACTTTCCTTGTAGGCCGGCCGTGCCGTGACGCGATCGAGATAGGGCGTTGCGACCTCGCAGACCCCGACACCGTAATCGATCGCCCAGACCAGGCAGGTCGTCAGCAGGATATCCGCGCTGGTGAACTGATCGCCCATCAGATATTGCCGGCCGTCCGACAGGGCGACTTCGACATGGCGGAGCTGCTGGCGAAAATATTCGGCCGCTTTCACGACGACGTCAGGAGCATGGCCGTAGATGTGGGCAAGGCCCTGGACGTCATGGCGACGCATCACATAGAGGCTGGTCGAGTCGAGCTCGGCCACGATGAAGAAGCACCATTCCAGCCATCGCGCAAAATCGTGCTCCTCGACGGGAACGAGCGAGATGTTCGGGTTGGAGTAATGGCGCGCCAGATAGGCGACGATCGCCGCGCTCTCCCCGATCGTGAAGTCGCCGTCCTGCAGCAGCGGGATCTTCTGCCGTGGATTGAGCAGCGTGTATTCCGGCGTCTTGGTCTCGCCGGAGCGCGGCAGGATCGGCTTGCAATGGTAGTCGAGCCCCAGTTCGTGCAACGCCCAATGGGCCCGGATCGTCCGCGATGTCCCCACCCCCCATAGCGTCAGCATCTCAGGCATGACGTCACCATTTTTCGACGGAGGGACGCAGATCCAGCTCATGGGTCCATCCGTCGCGGCTCTGCTGGTGCACGAACCAGTAGGCCTCCGCGATCGAGGACGTCCGCGTCAACGTGTCAGGCGGAATCTCTGATGCGTCGACGCCGGTGGCGGCCTTCATCCGCTGGTGTATGGCTGGGCTGTCGACACCGGCATCGATCAACAGATGTGCGACATGGATGTTCTTCGGTGAGAGCTCGCGCGCCATCGCCTGGGCGACCGCGCGCAGGCCGAACTTGGCGGATGCGAATGCGGCAAAGCCGCTGCTGCCGCGCACGCTCGCGGTCGCGCCGGTGAACAGCATGGTGCCGCGGCCATGCCGCAGCATGTGCCGGGTCGCCTCGCGTCCGACCAGGAAGCCGGCGAAGCAGGCGAGTTCCCAGGCCTTGAAGAACAGCTTTTCGCTGGTCTCATGCAGCTCCTTCTTGACGTTCGATCCGGCATTGAACAGGCAGACCTCGATCGGCCCGAACTCGCGTTCGACCCGCTCGCACAGCTCCTGAACCTCGGTCTCGCGCCGCGCGTCGACGCTGAACGCATGCACCTGGCTTCCGGCGCCGGTCAGTTCCTCCACCAGGGCACTCGATTTCGCCGCATCGCGCCGCGCGATGCAGACGGTGTAGCCGCCGGCGGCGAAGCGCCGCGCCACCGCGGCGCCGATCGCATCGCCCGCGCCAACCAGCAAGGCAGTCTTGTTTGTCTCGGCCATAGGACATCTCCCACCGACGGCGGTTGTTCGGTTCAGCAATGGTGACGTTGCGCGGCGCGGCCGCTCAGACCGCGCGCACGGCCTTCTGCTCGATCATCTCTGCGATGGCGGCCTCGCCGTAGCCGAGGTCGGACAGCACCTGCCTTGTGTGCTGGCCGATGCGCGGCGCAGGACCGCCGATCGCGGCGGCATCGACCTCGAAGCGCGCAGCGGGCTTGGGCTGCCGCACCGTGCCGACCCCGGGCTGCTCGAGCTCGGCGATCAGCCCGCGGGCAACCACCTGCTCGTTGGCAATGATTTCACCGCGCCGGAGGATCGGCGCACAGGGCACATCGGCCGCATCGAGCCGGGCGAGCCATTCGGCGGTGGTGTGCCTGCCGATATAGTCCTGCATCTTGTTGATGCGCGCCGTCGCGTTGACCGAGCGTGAAGCCGGCGTGGCGAAGCGCGCATCGTTGGCGAGCTCCGGATCGCCGGTCGCCTTGCAGAAGCCCTGCCACTCGGAGTCGGAGATCGTCCCGCAAGTGAGGTAGCCGTCCGAGGTCTGGAACACGAGATCGGGACGATCGTTCGGATCGGCCGTCGCCTGCTCGCGGCCGACCACCGTGTATTGCATCATGCCTTCCGGCCAGAGATAGGCGATCATCGCGTCGAGCATCGCCACCTGGATATGCTGGCCGCTGCCGGATTTTTCCCGCGCGTAGAGCGCCGCCGTGATCGCCTGCGCGGCATAGACCGCCGTCGTCTTGTCGGCCACGATGGTCCGGATCATCTGCGGACGGTTGGTCACCGGCTGCGCCTGAATATCGCAGAAGCCCGACAGGGCCTGCACGATGGGATCATAGACGCGCTTCTTGGCGTAAGGCCCGTCTTCGCCGACGCCGCTGATCGAGACATAGATCAGCCGCGGATTCTTCCTGCGCACCTCGTCCGGACCGAGCCCGAGACGTTCCATCGTGCCGGGCCTGAAATTCTGCACCAGCACGTCGGACTGCAGGACCAGCTTGCCCAGCACGTCCCGGCCGGCATCGGTCTTCATGTCGATCGAGAGCGAACGCTTGCCGCGGTTCGACGAGATGAACAGCGCCGAGAACTCGCCGGTCTTGTCGACATTGGCTCGGCTGCGGCGGGTGATGTCGCCGCCGATCGGCTCAACCTTCAGAACGTCCGCGCCCTGATCGGCCAGAAACATCGTCGCGAACGGGCCCGAAACGACACCGGTCAGATCAAGTACGCGAACTCCCGCCAATGGCCCTGGCATGCTTTGCTTCCTTCTCCAATGCGCGGACGCGACCAAATCCCGAGCGCAACCTCGGCATACGATGGACCGTGCGCCGGCGCTTGCGGGAAAGCGCCTCGACTTGCAAAAAAGCGCCGAAACTCACGCCCGGCCCTGCTGCCGGAACACAGACGGACTGACACCCGTGACTTGCCTGAACGTCGACGAGAAATGCTGGGCGTGGCTGAACCCCGAGGCCAGCGCGATGCTGGTCAGGCTCTCATCGGTGTCGCTGAGGCGACGTTTGGCCACCTCGATGCGCAGGCCGAGCACATAGCGGTGCGGGCTGGTGCCCATGCTCTCCTGGAACGCGCGCAGGAAATGCCGCTTGCTCAGGCCGGCAACATCTGACAGTGCCGACAACGAGATCGTCTCGCCAAGATTGGCCCGGACGAATTCCTCGATCCTCCGCAGCTTGAGCGCCGGCAGTCCGCCACGGCTTAACGCCTTCGCCGGTTCCGCGCCGCGCGACAGCCGCGCCATGTGGGCCAGCGCCTGGCTGGCCCAGCCTTCGGCGAACAGATCGAACAGATTGTCCGGCGTGGTCGCTTCCTGGCAAAGTTCGGCGAGACCGCGACAGAGCTGGTCATGGCCGAACGCGATCGCCGGCGTTTCGATCAGGCCATTGAGACGGCTCTGCACGAATTTCGGGTCGACGAAGACGACGACATAGTCGAACGCCGGCCCGACCGACCACTCCCCCTCGATCTCGGTACCGGCGGGAAACAGCGCGAGATTGGCTGCCCTGGAGAACTCATATTCGACCGGACGGCCGTTGATCGTGGCCTGCAACCGCGAGCAGCCATTGCGGAACCAGAACAACGTCAGCTCGGGCTGGCGGAAGTGCCAGTTCATGCGGGGCCGCGAGGTCCGGCTGAGTAGCTCGACCCTGATCGGCTCCGACCGCGCGATGACGGACGACACCAGCTCACCGCCGACCTTGCGGACAAACCGCTCCGGACGCGCTTCCTCCATGGGACATCTCCTCCGCGTTTGGCACGGATGGTAAGTTCCAAATCAGAATTGACGATCCGGAGCCGGAAATCCAGCCCTTTGATGGCTGATCGCCAAGATGTTAGCGGGCAGCTCCGGAGGATGGCGCACGCGACCGTGATGTCAGCCATTCTTGACTGATCATTCCAAATCCGTCATTTCGAAGCAATGGCAAGACCGAAGGAATTCATTGCGGAACAGGCGCTTGATGCCGCGATCGGCGTATTCCGCGAGCACGGCTATGAGGGCACGTCGGCGGAGATGCTGGTACGGACACTCGGCATCGGCCGGCAAAGCCTTTACGACACGTTCGGCGACAAGTGGCAGCTGTATCTCGCCGCGGTGCAGCGCTATGCCGCCCGGGAGACGGAGGCCCATTTGTCAGCCCTGGCAAGCGAGCAGCGCGCGCTCGATGGTCTTCGCGCCATGGTCGAGCGCGTGGTGGATGCCGCGGCGGAGGCGTGTCTGGGCGTCAATTCAATCTGCGAATTCGGTACCGGTAAGCCGGAGCTTGCTGCGGTTCGAGAGAGCTCTGGACGCGCGCTGACCAAGGCCATCGTGGCGCGAATCCGTGAGGCTCAGGCGCAGGGCGACGTGGCGGCCGAAATCGACCCGTCCAGCGCGACCGAATTCCTCTACGCATCCTTTGCGGGGATCAGGGTCGCCGCCCGCGGCGGCGCCGGCCACCGGCGATTGCGATCACTCGGACAGTTGGCGCTGCGCGCACTCGAATGATTTTTGTGGCCTATTCTGGAATGAACATTCCAATAACCAGGAGATACCGAAATGACCTACACAGCATCGGAGAGACCACGTACCGCACTCATATTCGGTGGCTCGCGGGGGATCGGCGCCGCGATTGCCAAGCGCCTTGCAGAGGAGAGGTTCTCGGTCGCCCTCACCTATGTGAGCAGGCCCGACAAGGCACGCGAGGTGTGCGATGGGATTTCCGGGGCCGGAGGCAAGGCAGTCGCGATCCACGCCGACAGCGGCGATCCCGCCGCGATCCGGCGCGCCGTGGCGGAGGCCACCGATCAACTCGGACTGCTTGATGTCGTGGTCATCAATGCGGGCGTGCTTCGTCTCGGATCGCTCGAGTCATTCAATCCCGACGATCTCGATCTGCTGCTCAATGTGAACATTCGTGGCGTGTTCCTGGCGATGCAGGCCTCCACTGCCGCCATGCGTGACGGCGGGCGGATCATCACGATCGGAAGCAACACGGCCATCAGGACCGGCGCCGCCGGCGGCAGCGCCTATGCGATGACGAAGGCGGCGGTCGCTTCACTCGTGAAGACCGCAGCACTCGACCTGGCCCCGCGGCAAATCACGGTCAACAATCTGCAGCCGGGACCGACGGCCACGGACATGACCGCCGGCATGGCCGATTGGCTGAAGGAGAGGATTCCGTTGCGCCGCCTGAACAGTCCGGATGACATCGCATCGGCGGTCAGCTTTCTGGCAGGCAACGGCGCCAGCCTGATCACGGGCACCAGCATCACCATCGACGGCGGCTACGTTCTCTGATCGGGCCGCGTATGCGAGAGCGGTGCGTTATCCGGCGACCCGGAGCGCAGTTACCGCGACGCAGGCGTTGCCGAACGGAATCAGCACCACCTGCGCGCCGTTCGGCAGCGCGATCGTCGCGAGGTCTCCAAGCGTGCCGTTCTGCCCGTTGAGCTTGGCGAGCTCCGCGGCAACCGTCGGGCAGCTCTCCGCGCTTGGCGTCACCCGCACCAGATTGCCTTCGCAGGACGACCCGACCGGCGCGGCAAACACGATGCCGGCGGCACGCTGGGCAGCGCTGCCCTGGGGCGCCTGGATTGGCGCGAGCGCAACCAGCGACTGCACCGAATGCGAATTGCCGGCCTTGGCGTCCCACTGCGACTGCGCGGTGTAGTTGGAGTTCGTCGCGAGACCGCGGCCGAGCAACCCGAACAGATTGGCGCAGGTCGCGACGTTGCCCTGCCGCGCATGCTCGTCGAACACCGTCGGCTGCTGCCCCGCCTGCTGCGGCGGAACGGATGCCGCCGCCGCCGATGGCGTCTGCGCCTCCTGCGGACGCTGTTTGTGCGGCTGCGGCTTCGCAGCGGCAGCAGGCTTCTTGGCCGGCGCTGATGTCCCTTGCTGCAGCGGCATCGGCTGCGCCTGAGTAGGCTGCTGGGCATATCCCACGACGCCGGCCGCACTGAGCGCCGCCACGACGACCGCCGCGGAAATCAGGATGGGGGTCTTCAGTCGCATCGGCGTTTTCATCTTCTCGTCCTGCAGCTCGATGCGGATCTCCGAATGCCGGGTCCGCATGCCTCTCCGGGAGCCTCTTCCGTTCCGATTGAATCGGAACAGGGCTCCGGATTTTGGTTTTGACGCGTTTTCCTCGCGCGAACCGGCATCCACTTCGCTCGAAAACGCTCTCGGGTCATTTCAGCTTCGCCAGCACACCGGACAGGCCGTCGAGCGGCGCCTCCAGCACGACCGGCCCGCCTTGCGGCAGCGGATACGACACCAGGCACGGCGTCGCCGCGCGGATGTGCCGCCTCAGCACATTGCCGATAGCGATCGTGGCAAAGCAGAAATTGGCGTCGCAGCGATCGGTCTGCGCAACGATGCGGTCCGGACTGTCGCCCATCGCGAGCTCGATCTGCGCGCCGACCCCGGCGACCGCGGGAATCCGCATCGCCATCAGCGGCTTGCCGTCGGCGGTCGCAATCAGCGACCAGTTGAAGGCAACCGCGCCCTGCGCGTTGACGATCGATTGCGTGACGTTGCAGACGCGGCGCTTCGATTTCAGGCTCTCGTCGCAGATCAAGGTCCAGTTCTTGAACGGCTGGATCATCCGCCTGAACTCGCCGAGCGTCTCGCCTTCCGGCACCACGACGTCCGATGGCTTCACGGCATAGGCGGGTGGCGGCGCGCCCTGCGCGCTTGCGCCCGCCGCCGCGCCGAGCCAGATGGCCAAAGCCAGCCACGCCAGCCGCCTCGTCGACGCCAGGGTCAATTGAGCGTCAGGCTCACGCCGGCGCTGACGCCCCACTCGCTGCCGGCGGTGGTCGCCGCCGCGTTGGTGCGCAGCCGGCCGTTCTCGCTGGTGTAGCCGATGCCGAAGGCGAGCGCGCCCTGGCTGCGCCAGACGCCGCCGCCGGCCGATGCGCTGATCTTGCCGGGCCGGTCGTCATAGCGCAGCGATGCTGCGGCCATGCCGATCGCGGCCGCACGCCAGGCGTCCTGCCGCACCTCGCCGATCTGGCCGTTCAGCTGCTGGAATGCGCTGTTGAGCTGGTTGACGTTGACCGCGTCGGTGCCGGCGACACCTGCCGCCACGTTGCTGATGGTGACCGGCCCGCTGCTGCCGCTGTTCAGCGTCACCTTGTTGGTGGTGTTGCCGGAGGCATCGGTGTCGTAGCGGATCGAGCCGCTGGAAACCGCCTGCAACTGGCTGACATTGACCGCATCGGTCGCAGCCGAGCCCGCGGCAACATTGGTGACGCGGCGTTCAGCCCCGGCCGAGCCGACCGACACTTCGCCGGTCGCAACCCCCGCGACGCTCTTGCCGACGACGGGCGTATAGGCCGCATCGCTCAGATTGGCCGTTGTGGTCGAGTTCGCGCCGAGCGCCAGCGAATTGGCCGAAGTCGCCTTGGCGCCGGCGCCGATCGCCACCGAGTTAGCGCCCGATGCGGCCGAGCCGTTGCCCATCGACACTGCGTTCGCGCCGCTTGCGACCGATTGCGGTCCGATCGCGACGCTCTCCGCGCCGGTGGCGGACGAATCCGCCGCGGTGGAGTTGGCGTGGAAATACTTGATGCCGCCGCTGCCGGTCGAGATGTTGTTGACCGTCGTATAGAGAGCGTCGAGCGAGGTGTTGGTGGCCCAGAGCTGCGAGCCGTTGATCGCGTCCGTCGAGGTCGCGCTGATCTGACCCGCGGCGACGTTGGTGACGGTGCGTTCCGCCCCGGCGCTGCCGACGCTGACGGTCGAGGTCGGCGCCGTGCCGGCGAAGGCGTAGGTCGTACCGCCGATCGTGGTGTTCTTGGTCGCGACCACCGTCTGTGTGGTCGAATTGGCGCCGAGCGCGACGTCGCCGGCCTGTGCCGTCGCCTTGGCATTCGGGCCGAGCGCGACGCTGGTCGGGTTGGTCGTCTGGGACCCGGCGCCGATCGAGACGGACTGGATGCCGCTGGCCTGCGCATTGGTTCCGAACGCGATCGAGTCGGCGAAGTTGGATACCGAATTCTGGCCGATCGCGATGCCGCCGGGCGCAGTCTGCTGCACGGTCGCGCCAAACCCCATGCCGATGCCGTTGTCGCCATTGACCACGGTCTGCGGCCCCACCGCGACCGAGTTGTTACCGACCGCGAGCGAGTCGGCGAGCGTCGAATTGGCGTGGAAGTATTTCGTCGTCGTGGTCGCGAACGACGACAGTGCACCGGTCAGCTGCCGCACGGTGACGGCGTCGCTCGACTGGGTGCCGTCGGCCACATTGGTGATCTGGCGATAGCTCGTCGCATTGCCGACCGACACCGCGCCGAGCAGCGCGAGATCGGTTGTGTTGTAGGGGATGATGGTGCCGCCGATCGTGCCGGAAGCCGGCGCGAGCGCGCGGTTGGAGATCGAACCCGAGCCGATCGCGACGCCGCCGGCGACCGTGGCCTGGGTGTTGAAGCCGAGCGCGGTGGAATTGGCGGCGGTTGCCGACGCGGCGATGCCGGCGGCCATCGAATTCGCACCGGTCGCACCGTTGTTGGTGTAGTTCGCCAGCTGGGTGCCACCGTCGTTGACGCTGTAATAATGCGTCAGGCCGTTGCTGACGATGGTCGACAGGCTGTCGATCGCCGAGGTGGCGGCAAACAGCTGCGAACCGTTGATCGCATCGGTCGATCCGTTGCTGATCCGTCCCGCCGCGACGTTGGTGATGGTGCGTTCGCTGCCGACCGAGCCGACGCTGACAGTCGAGAGCGGCGTCGTGCCGGCGAAGCTGTAGGCGGTGGTGCCGATGGTGATGCCTGACGTGCCGACCGCCGTAGTGGTCTGGCTGCCCGAGCCGAGCGCGATATCGTTGGCATTCGCAGCGGTCGCGCCGTTGCCGATCGACACCGAGCCGCTGCCGGTCGCAGTCGACACCGGTCCGATCGCGACCGAATTCGTTCCGGCGGCCGACGAGTCGGCCAGCGTCGAATTGGCGTGGAAATACTTGATGCCGCCGCCGGTGTTGATGTTGTTGACGGTGGTGGCGAGGCCGTCGACGGCCTGGTTGGTCGCAAACAGCTGCGACCCATTGACCGCATCCGTCGACCCGTTGTTGAGCCGCCCGGCGGCGACATTGGTGATGGTGCGCTCGGCGCCAACCGCGCCGACGCTGACGGTTGAGAGCGGCGTCGTGCCGGCAAAGCTGTAGGTGGTGCCGTTGATCACCGTGTTGGGCGTACCGACAGCCGTGGTGGTCTGGCTGCCCGAGCCGAGCGCGATATCGTTGGCATTCGCGGCGGTCGCGCCATTGCCGATCGACACCGAGCCGGCGCCGGTGGCAGTCGACACCGGGCCGATCGCAACCGAATTGGTCCCGACCGGAGACGAATCGGCCAATGTCGAATTGGCATGGAAATACTTGATGCCGCCGCCGGTGTTGATGTTGTTGACGGTGCTGGCGAGGCCGTCGACGGCCTGGTTGGTCGCAAACAGCTGCGACCCATTGACCGCATCCGTCGACCCATTGTTGAGCCGCCCGGCGGCGACATTGGTGATGGTGCGCTCGGCGCCGACCGCGCCGACGCTGACGGTCGAGCCCGGCGTCGTGCCGGCGAAGCTGTAGGTGGTGCCGTTGATCACGGTGTTGGGTGTACCGACTGCTGCGGTCGTGACGCTGCCGGAGCCGAGCGCGACCGCATTTGCGTTCGAGGCATTGGCATTGGCGCCGAGCGCGAGGGCATTCGCGACGCCGGCATTCGCATTGACACCGAGCGCGGATGCCTGAACACCGGCGGCCGCCGAGTTCTGGCCGATCGCGGTGCTGGACGTGGCCGAGGCCTGGGCATTGGGTCCGATCGCGGTGCTGAACTGGCCTGTCGCCTTGGAGATGTATCCCAACGCCACTGAGTCGAGCGCCGATGCAGTAGATTGGTAGCCGGCGGCGATCGCATTGTCGGCGCTGGCGGCCGAGGCGTTACCAACCGAGATCGCGTTGGTGCCGGTCGCGGTCGACACCGGGCCGACCGCAACCGAGTTGGTCCCCACCGCGGAGGAATCGGCCAGCGTCGAATTGGCGTGGAAATACTTGATGCCGCCGCCGGTGTTGATGCTTTCGATCGCCTGGTTGGTGGCAAACAGCTGCGAGCCGTTGACCGCGTCCGTCGAAGAGTTACTGAGCCGCCCCGCCGCGACATTGGTGATGGTGCGCTCCGCGCCGACCGCGCCGACGCTGACCGTCGAGGCCGGCGTGGTGCCGGCAAAGCTGTAGGTGGTGCCGTTGATCACGGTGTTGGCGGTGCCGACCGCGGCAGCCGTGACGCTGCCGGAGCCGAGCGCGACATCGCCGGATTTTGCCGCTGCGGTTGCGCCGTTGCCCAGTGCGACATTGCCGACAAGACCGGCGGCGCCCGCGGTGGAGCCATTGCCGAGCGCCACGGAGCCCTGCCCGATCGCCTTGTTGTTGTTGCCGATCGCAACCGCGCCGTTGGCCTGGTTGGCGGCGGTGGCGCTCGCCGTGCCGTCACTGTTGGCGATGTTGTTCGCGCCGCCGGTGAAGGCGCCGGTGCCGCTCGCATAGCTGGGATCGCCGATCGCCACCGCACCGTTGCCAAAGGCGGTATTGTTCGCGCCGATCGAGACGGCCTGGCCGCCGGTCGCCACCGCATTGGTGCCCACGGCCACCGCGTTGGCGGAACTGGCCGCGGCATTGTTACCGACAGCGATGGCGCTCGTGGCCGATGCCTTGGCGCCGATGCCGAGCGCGGTACTGGTTACTCCGCTGGCGCTGGCGCTGACGCCGGCCGCGAGAGAATTGTCTCCTGTCGCGTTCGCTGCAGATCCGAATGAGGAGGAGTTTTGGCCGCTGGCAACGGCTGTGTTGCCAACCGCAGTGCTGGCGGCGGCACTCGCATTTGAGGTAGTGCCGATCGCCAGCGAACTTGTGCCGGCGGCACTGGCCCCAACGCCGGTCGCGATCGAACTGATGCCGGCGGATGCCGCATTGTTGCCGAGCGCGATGCCGCCCGTCGCTGCACTGTTGACGATTGCGCCCGATCCAATTGCGACCGAGCCCCCGGTGCTCAGCGCCTGCGCCTGATTGCCCACAGCCACGGCGAAATCCCCGGCTGCGTTGGCGGAGCTACCTCCGGCGAATGAGTTGATTCCCGACGCGACCGCCTGCTTGCCGACGGCAGTCGCGCTGTCCGCCGAGGCAACGGCCGACCAGCCTCCGGCCCATGAAAAGTTGCCGCTCGCCGTGGAGCTGACGCCGACCGCACTGGCGTTGCCTCCGGTGGCACTGGCGAAGGTGCCCAAGGCGCTTGAGCCGGCTGCGGTGGCATTGGCGTTGACGCCGAGCGCGACCGAATTGACGCCGCTCGAGATCGTGCCGGCGCCCAGCGCCATCGCGCCGCCAGTGCCCGACGCCTGCGCACTCCGCCCGAGCGCGACCGTGTATTGTCCTGACGCAGCAGCCTGAACACCGACCGCCGTCGCCTGATACCCTGATGCATTGGCGAGCAAGCCGATGGAGGTGGCCCAGTTCCCAGTCGCGCTCGCACTGGGGCCAAGGCTCGAACTACCCTGCCCCGTGGCAACGGCCGCGTTGCCGATGGCAACCGCCTCAAAACTCGTGCCGCCACCGGGAAGCGCCGTGACGCCCCCGGTTCCGCTCGCATTCGCGTTCGTGCCGATGGCAATGGGAGACCCCCCTCCCGTAACATTTGCCTTCGCGCCCGCCCCAACGGCCGTGGGATTCCCTGCCCCCGCAGCCGCAGAGGCGTTCGTGCCGATCGCCGTCGCCTGGGTGCCCGTCGCGACGCTGCCGCTGCCGGCGTTGTAGTTCTGGGCGCTCGCGGTCGAGGTCGCGGCGATTGCGATCGCGAGTGCACCGAGCGTTGTTGCCATCCTTGACGTAAGCCCGCCAGCGCCGAGCGAACCAAGCCCCAGCCGATCACGCTTCACGCCGAGCTTGCGATGCGCCTGACGCAGCACCGCCAACAGCCGCCGCCGCAACGAACGGCTACCCGCATCGCCCGATGCGACCCAGCTCCGGACGAAACCGGTGCGGCCTTGACGCTTCAGCGATTCGGACGAGTTGTGTGCGACAACCATGGTGCGACCCCTTCGTGACATCTTGTCCAGACGTCGGGGGTGCCATGCCGCGGACTGTGCCGACATGCGCGTCCTTTGGGACCGCATGTGACGAAATGAAGACAGCGCAACGCACGCCTGCCTTCCCGTCCTGGCCAACGATGTGTCGAACTCAACGAGCGCATCTTGCCACCCAGCGCCCGCTCGACTGCCCCATCAATGTGCCCCGAGTCGTCATATCAAAAATGATAGACACATATTTGACAACGTCACTCAGCAGTCCGTCCAAATAGCGCGCAGATCGTCTCACAAGTTGAATGATTTGCTCGATGCACCGTGGGGTAATCTGCAAATCTTCAACCGGCAGTTGATCTGCGGCGCACGCGTTCACGCATCTCGCGCGGACTGGCGCCGAACTCGCGGCGAAACGCGCGCGTGAAATCCGATGCCAGCTTGAAGCCGTGACGATAGGCGATCTCCTGCACCTGCCTGTCGGTCGATGCGACCAGTTCGGCGTGTGCTGCACGCAGCCGCTTGCGCAGGATATATCCGGCGACGCCGCCGACGCTCTCGAATGCACGGTAGAGGGCAGAGCGCGAGATCCGCAATTGCTGCGCAATGCGATCCGGCGTCAGATCGAAGTCGCCGAGATGCGTCTCTATATAAAGACGTGCACGCTCGAACAGCACCGATTCGATTGCGCCGCGTGCCTGCTCCAGCCGGTCCGAAGACAGCTGAATGCATGCGGCGATCATCTGCGCGGTCGCTCGCCCGGCCTGCCGCAGTTCCTCCGGCGACATCAGGACCAGGCGCGTTTCGAGTCTGTCGAGATAGTCGGACAGCAGTTCGATCAGATTGCCCGAGAGGAGAATGTTGCAGGCGTCGTTAAGCTGATCGGCCACATCCGCGAATGACCGGCGCGGCAAAGCCAGCACCAGGCCATCATAGTCGGTGATGCTGCCGCGGAAATCGTCGTCGAGCGAGATCAGGAACATCGCGCCTGGCCCGGCGTGAACCCGCCGCTCTGCGGTTTCGAAGCGGGCCTCGCCGGAGCGCACCCGGAACAGCCACCAGATATCGACCGGCGCGCCCTGCGACGGCTCGACGGCACGCGCGAATGTTTGAGCGGCAACGCGTCCTGACGTGAAGATGACGTCGGCCATGTTGCAGGTCAGATACTCCACCTCGAATCCCTGCGCAGGGCTATGGCCTTCCGACGGCGCCACATCGACCAGCGAGGCCATGCGCGTCTTCCAGACCTCGAACTGCTCCGACGGCGGATAGAGCCGTGTCGTGAAGAACCGCGGTACCGACGGGATTATGTCCCTGATGTTCCGGGGCTCGCGTGGCAGGGGAACTTGTTCGAGGAGCTTGGCGGCACTCGCCGGCGCATTGTCGTCTTCTGGCATGTCATTCCGTGCCCCGTTGTCGCAAACGACGAACGTCGTCTCAACGGGGGCGCATTCCCAAGGTTGCGTCGCCGGCCTCTGGCGGGCAGGCGAATTTCTGGCGGACAAGGAAGCAGCATCTTTGGATGCGGACATCACCCGCTTACACCGGCCGCTCCTGATAGGGCCGATGGGTCCTGCAGCAGTCGTGCTCACACATGGCGTTCATCATTGTCGCTTCGCTGCCGGATTCCGGCCCGGAAGCTCCGTCACCGACTCGGCCTGACTGGTCTAAAGAACAATTTGTGCGAGAACCAGAGCGGCGACAACGCGCGCCTTGAAGAAATCCAAAATTGCGTTCGTGCGATGCGATCGGGCAACGCATCATCGCAGGGACTTCAGAAAGTATTCTCGATCTTCGCGCTGAGACGAAATGAACGTCGCGAGAGCGCAGCAACTTAAGCACGGTACATGACACATCGCGAATGCCGCGCGCGGGATTCGCGTCGACCGCGCCTGAAGACGCTTGCCTAATCATGCGGCATTCCACCACGTGCGACGCGAATGCGATCGATGGGAACGGAACACGCGCGCCGCACGAGGCGCACATGTTGCGGCACGCTGCGGCATTTTCATACGAACGTCGAGATGACGAAAGTAACAATGGCTCATCATATTCGTCGGTGAACACGCCCGCGATGCCGGCGGAGCGAACCTGATCGCCGGCACCTGCAACACCAGCGACGCAGCCTGCGTTCCTCGATCGCGCGCCGCCCCGCTATGCGTTGCCTTGCCCGATCCGGTCGAGCCATGCCGCAAAGCGCGGATGCTTCGCAAACCTGCCTTGCACGACCGCCAACTCCTGCTGGAAGACCGGTAGCGAGAGCACCCGTTCGATGTCGGGCTCCCTGATCTTCCAGATTCCCGGCGGAACGAAGCCATGCACCTTGAGCTCGTAGAGCTCAAAGATCGAGAAGATGACTTCGTGCACAATTCGGCGCTCGTCCGGCGTCATCTCAATGGTGCCGCCGGCGCCCTCGTCATGGAACGCCGCCGTCGGCAGGCGACGCCGCAAATCGGATATGCGCTCGGAATATCTCAGGAAGATGTCGGCTCCCAGCCGCCGGTTGTTGGTGTGCAGCGCCGTGTAGATCGCGGTGATGCCGACGATGATGGTCCCGAGCGTCATGAACTTCAGGATATGATCGAGCACTGCGATGCCTCCTTCGACCTTCCGTGATCGCGCCAGGAGCCCTGTGCAACCTGTGTTCCGCGCCCTTTATTGCCCCGGGGCGCCGTGATCGTCGAGATGCCGATCACCGATTTGCCCGACCGCACAAGTCTATCGTCCAAGCCGCCTTCGATGGCCCGCGGCAGCACAGGGGTTCTCACCGGGAGGCGTGCCGCGCCCCGGCGCCCGTTCCGAATAGCCATGGGTCGGCACGGCGGTAATTTGGCCCTCGACGAAAGTCGCAACAAATGGGCGGCGCGCCTGTCGTAGATTTGTAACCATCTTGCAAATCGTTATCGGGCAAAAGTCGCGGGCAGCCTTCACGCAACCTTTTGCAAACTCCAAACTGCCTACCGTCACCGGATATTATAGTGATAGTGGGGACGGGAATGGCTGGGCTGCGGCCGAATATCCCAATACGACTCGGGACTGCATTCAGGGAACAGCATTCGGGCGTTGAGCGTGATCCCGCCGTTCCATCGGTTGGAACAAACCCGGAAGTCGAGCGCCTGCGCGGCGTCATTGCACGCCTGATGCACACGGCCGCGCATGACCAGCTGACCGGACTTCCGACGCGCAGTCTGCTGCTCGAGCGGCTGGATCTTGAACTGGCGCGCGAGGCCGATGACGGCGCGCGGATCGCGGTTCTGTTCGTCGATCTCGACAACTTCAAGCTCGTCAACGATTCACTCGGCCATAGCAGCGGCGACGAGGTGTTGTCCGAAATGGCCCGGCGCATCCTAAGCTGTCTCGGACCGGAAGATACTGCGAGCCGGTTCGGCGGCGACGAGATGGTCGTTCTCCATCCGCGCGCCTCGGCCTCTTCCGGAGCTGAACTCGGCAGGCGGATTCTTGCAGCGCTGGCGGAGCCGATCCTGCTCTCTGGCAAGGAAGTCGTGGTATCGGCAAGCGTGGGGCTCGCGCACTGCAAGCCCGGCACGAAGTCCGCCGAACAATTGCTTGGCGAGGCGGACACCGCGCTCTACGCGGCAAAGGTCCGTGGCCGTGCGCGATTGGCCGAGTTCAACGACGAGCTGCATGCCCGCGCCGAGAAGCGTGTTCAAATCGAATCCGATTTGCGGGCGGCGCTGCGGGAATCGCAGCTGTTCGTGGAGTATCAGCCGCAGGTCCGCCTGAAAGATGGACGCGTCGTCGGCGTCGAGGCGCTGGTGCGCTGGCGACATCCCGAGCGTGGCATCATCTCGCCCGCCGACTTCATCCCTGTGGCCGAGGAATGCGGGCTCATCGTCAAGATCGGACGGCAGGTGTTGCAGGAATCCTGTCGCCAGCTCGCCGAGTGGACGAGGCTGATGCCGGGCTGCCCGCTCGCCATGACCGTGAACGTGTCGCCGCGCGAGATCGCGGAGCCGACCTTCATCCAGGAGCTCCGCCAGGTTCTCGCCAGCACCAATGTCGATCCGACCGCCCTGTGTCTCGAAATCACCGAAAGCGTCATGATGAGCGCCCCGGAGGAGGTCGTCCAGGTACTCGACCAGATCCGGCAGCTCGGCGTGTTCGTCGCGATCGACGATTTCGGCACTGAGCACTCGTCGCTGTCGCGCCTGCGCGACATGCCGGCCGAGGTCCTGAAGATCGACCGCAGCTTCATCGACGGTCTCAGCAGCGAGCCCGGCGATACGGCGATCGTATCGTCGATCCTGAGCCTGGCCTACGCGATGGGCAAGCACACCATCGCCGAGGGCGTCGAACGGAGTGAGCAGGCCGCAATGCTGCTCCGCATGGGTTGCGACGTTGCCCAGGGCTATTTCTTTTCGCGGCCGGTTGCCGCCGAACAGATCGCGCCGATGCTGACCAGGGCACTCTGGCATCCAAGTTCGGGACGCGCGCTGCACGCCGCGCAGCCCGTGGAAGGACCGGTACGGCGCGGCCATCATTATTTCATCGACGAATTCCTTGATCACATCGGGGCTCCCATGGGCACCAAGGCGACGGTCTCGCGATGATGTATCTCGTCATCGGTCTCAGCAATCTGGCGATCGGGCTGGCTTACGCGGGCCTCGGCGTATTGTCGGCCTGGGAAACGGTCAGCCTGCATCGTTACCGGGGCTGGTCCCGCTTCGGCATCGGATTTTCGATGATGGCGGCAAGCTGCGGCCCGCATCATCTGGTGCATGGCTTCCAGGTGCTGCAGGGCGAAAGCGTGTCCTGGTCGATGCTCGCCGTCACCCTGCTCGGGCTGCCGGCAGGTTTGACATTTGTGTTCCTGCGGTTCGAGACGATATTGGGTGGCCAGGGCGAGCGATTGATCGCCCTCTCGCCGCATCGCGCGATGTTGCTGGTCGGCGGCTTCGCCATCACGGCAGGCTGGCTGGCGGCCTGGGCGATGGCCCAGCCCGGCGCAAACATCCCGTTCCTTTGCACGTCGGCCGATCTCGCCGCGCGCGCGACGATGCCGAGCACCTGGATCGACGTCGCCTCCGCGACGTTCTACGCCAATGTGTTCGTCACCGTGACCTACGGCCTGGTCGGCTGGTATCTGGCTGACCATCAGGTGCGCCGCTATCTGGCGACCGGTGTGTGGTCGCTGTCGGGGGCCGCATTGGCGGGCGTCTTCTTCTCCTGCGCGCTGATCCATCTCATTGACGCGACGACTCACGGCAGCGGATCGATGCTCGTGTTCGACCTGATCGGCATTCCCGCCTCGGTTTATTTCCTCTGGGTCGTCGAGCAGTTGCACAGCGACTCCGTGCTGGACTGGAATCGACGTCCGCTGGTCGGTGCCGCGGCCGCGCCGGCGCGGCCCTCACCCTGGAGCGGCAGGAACCTGCAGCACTGACCGGTCTTGTGGGTGCGATCGGCAGCCGGCTTTCCCTAGGCCCTCTTCAAGAGAGATGGCGAGACGAGATGCAAAGCTCGGGCAAATCATGTCGCGAGAATGCGTTCTCATATTCTAAACGCTGTTGCGCGTGACGCTTATCCCGTCATCCTGAGGTGCGAGCGCAGCGAGCCTCGAAGGATGCACGGCCCCACTGGTGGCCGTCGATCCTTCGAGACGCCGCTTCGCGGCTCCTCAGGATGACGGACCTAACGGCGGCGCATGCGCGGGCATGACACTGAACGAGCTGTTTGACAGGTTGAATCAGAAGCCCGCCATCATGGCGTGGCTTGCCGAGCCGTAGCTCGCGGCCAAAGGCCCGCCTTCGCCCTTTGGGCTTCGGCGCGGCATCCTTCTCTCGCTACGCATCGATAGAATAAGCTTGCTCGCGGTGACAGTCCGACTTCGCTTTCACTTCGTTCAAGCTACGCCGGACACGCTTCGACCTGAAGGTCTCCGCGTGGCTGTGCCACGCGAAGCCCGTCAGGGCGAAGCGTGGTGGGTGCGACAGGGATCGAACCTGTGACCCCTACCATGTCAAGGTAGTGCTCTCCCGCTGAGCTACGCACCCAAAGCCGTGTTTGGATCGGGTCCCTATAACGGACGGCGGCGGGGCAGGCAAGGATACAAAGTGAAGGTTTTTTGGCGAATCAGGCCGCCAGCAACTTATTCACTTCGCTAACCAATTCCCTGAGGTGCACGGGCTTGGACAGCACCTTGGCGTTTTTCGGCGCCTCCGAATCGGAATTGAGGGCCACCGCGGCAAAGCCGGTGATGAACATGATCTTGATATCGGGATCGAGTTCCGAGGCACGGCGCGCCAGCTCGATGCCGTCCATCTCGGGCATCACGATGTCGGTGAGCAGCATTTCGAACGGCTCCTCACGCAGCCGCTGATAGGCCGACATGCCGTTGTCGTGCGGCGAGACCTTGAAACCCGCATTTTCCAGTGCCTTGACCAGAAAGCGGCGCATATCGGTGTCGTCTTCGGCGAGAAGAATTTTCGGCATGGCAGGGATCGTCGAATCCGGCTTGAGGAGCAGTCCGAACAGTAAGCCCGACAGACGGTAAATTTCGGGTGAAATTTGCGTCAAGCCAGCGGCAAATGCGCGCCAGCCATTTGTGGACCGAACCACGCATCGAATCAACCTCGTGTGGCATTTCCCGCCTTTAAGACGCGTTCCAGCCCGCGCCACACTCTTTTCACTTGGCAGAATGATCGCGATTACCGACAATGCCCGCCCATAAATCTCCGCTTTTCCGGCAGAATCAGTTCTTGCGGGGCGAGGCGGACGCAAGGGACGGCGCCAAGGGAATGACCGAATTTGCTGGCGAGTTGTCGCCCCCGTTCGAGATCGTTGAGCCGCAGGCCTGGCGCGCGCCGATCATCTTCAATTCCCCACATTCGGGCTCGGTCTACCCGGCCGAGTTCCTCGAGGCGTCGCGAATCGATGTGGCGTCGCTGCGCCGCTCTGAAGACTCCTTCATGGACGAGTTGATCGCCGGATTGAGCGATCGCGGCTTTCCGATCATCCGGGTCAACTTCCCGCGTTCCTATGTCGACGTGAACCGCGAGCCCTATGAGCTCGACCCGCGCATGTTCACCGGGCGGCTGCCGAGCTTTGCCAACACGCGCTCGATGCGGGTGGCCGGCGGCCTCGGCACCATCCCGCGCGTGGTCGGCGACGGGCAGGAGATCTACCGCGAGCGGCTCGACGTCGACGAGGCGCTGCGGCGGATCGAGGTGCTCTACAAGCCCTATCACCGCGCACTGCGCCGGCTGATCAACAAGGCGCACCAGGCGTTCGGTGCCGTGATTTTGGTCGATTGCCATTCGATGCCGTCGGTCGGGGTATCGCGCGACGAGCCGCGCCGGCCCGACGTCGTGATCGGCGACCGCTACGGCACGAGCTGCGCGCCGCTGCTGCCCGACCTGGTCGAGGAGATGATGGGCTCGCTCGGCTATTCGGTCGGCCGCAACAAGCCCTATGCCGGCGGCTTCATCACCGAGCATTACGGCAACCCGGCGAGCGGCCTGCACACCGTGCAGATCGAGCTCAACCGCGCGGTCTATATGGATGAGCGCCAACGCGAGCGCGGACCGCGCTTCGCCCAGGTGACGGCCGACTTTGCGTCGCTCGCGGATGCGCTCGCGAAAATTCCGTTCGGGGATCTCGGCCCGTTCCAGGCGGCAGCGGAGTAAATCCTTCGTCGGCCACCCGTGGTACCGATGAAGTCATGAACCAAGAATTCAAATTGGCGACGCGGTAGGCGCCGAATTGGATTCCCAGTTCGCTCGCGGAAATGACGGCCCAAAGAAAAAAGGGCCGCTTGAATGAACAAGCGGCCCAAGTCTAGGGAGGAAACGCCCAAGGAGGGCAGCGATAGCGCGAGGCGCTACCGCACCGCAACAATATGCGACCGCGCTGCACAAAACGCAAGAACTTTCGAAACATTTCTTCTGTAATGTTGGTAAGTCTGGCGAAACTGCAACACGACCAGGTGGCCAAATTAAGATGTTGAATATCAATAGTTTACACGAGAAATCGCGTTCGGACAGCGTTCAGCGCATAGCTTGTATACCAGAACTCGCAACTTCGTGATCCGGCCCAAAGCCAGGGAGACTTTCGAATCGAAGCCAAATCGAAAGTCCGGAACCGGGTCATCCAGGCTGGGATAACACTCCGTTAATCGTGCGCGCCGCCTGGGATTGAGCTAGGCAAGAGCACATCCGGTATCTATCGCGTCGTTTGCGCATTTCAGGGACATGCCGTGACGGTCATCGACTTTACCGCCTTCATCGGCCGCCTTGCGACCGCATCCGGCGAAACCATCCTGCCCTTCTTCCGCACCTCGCTCTCGGTCGACAACAAGAGCTCGAGCGATTTCGATCCGGTCACCGAGGCCGACCGGGCCGCGGAAGCCGTGATGCGGCGGCTGATCAAGGCGAACTTCCCCCAGCACGGCATCGTCGGCGAGGAGTTCGGCAATGAGCGCCAGGACGCCGACTATGTCTGGGTGCTCGATCCGATCGACGGCACCAAGTCGTTCATCGCCGGCTTTCCGATCTGGGGCACGCTGATCGCGCTGCTGCACAAAGGTACGCCGGTATTCGGCATGATGCACCAGCCCTATATCGGCGAGCGCTTCTCTGGCGACAACGGCTCGGCGAATTACGCCGGTCCGTCGGGCGCGCGGCGGCTCTCGGTGCGGCGCTGCGCCTCGCTGAAGGAAGCGACCGTCTTCACCACGAGCCCGCTGCTGATGAATCCGGATGACCGCGCCCGCTTCGGCCGCGTCGAGCACGCGGCGCGCCTGTCGCGCTACGGCGGCGACTGTTACTCCTATTGCATGCTCGCGGCCGGCCATCTCGACCTCGTGGTCGAGACCGAGCTGAAACCCTACGACATTGCTGGCCTGATCCCGATCGTCACCGGCGCCGGTGGCGTCGTCACCACCTGGGACGGCAAGCCGGCACAAGGCGGCGGCCGCATCATCGCAGCCGGTGACCCGCGCGTGCACGAAGCCGCGATGAAGCTGCTCAACGCCTGATCCTTGCTCCGCCTGATTTCTTGAGTTGCCGGGCGATTGATCTACGCCCATCCTGACGGCAACGAGAAAAGTCAGGGACGGGCGACATGACGATGTGCGGCAGGCTGCTGGCAGCCATTCTCCTGCTTCTCGCGCCCGTCACCGCCAGCGCCCTGCAATTCCCGACCAAGCCGATCCGGCTGATCGTGCCGTTCCCGCCCGGCGGGCCGAACGACATCATCGCTCGGGTGATCGGGCAGAAGATCTCGGAACTGGCGAAGCAGCCGATCATCGTCGACAACCGCGCCGGCCAGGGCGGCGTGCTCGGTACCGATGCGGTCGCGAAGGCCGCCCCCGACGGCTACACGGTTGCGATCGCGAGCGCCGGCGCGCTGGCGATCAGCCCGAGCATGGAGAAGGTCGCCTACGACACGCTGACGGATCTTGCGCCAATCACGCTGGTCGCGACCGTGCCGGAGATGCTGGTTGTCGCCACCGACGTACCGGCAAAGAACATGAGCGAACTGGTCGCGCTCGCCAAGACGCAGCCGGGCAAGCTCAACTTCGCCTCCTCCGGCCCCGGCAGCCTGCCGCATCTGGCGTGCGAATTGTTCAAGCTGACGGCGAAGATCGACATCGTGCACGTGCCCTATCGCGGCGCGGCGCCGGCGGTGAACGATCTGTTGGGTCAGCAGGTGCAGATGACCTTCCTCGACCTGCCGGTGATCCTGCCGCAGATCAAGGCGGGCACGCTGCGGCCGATCGCGCTCGGCGGCCGCGAGCGCGCCCCGACCGCGCCGGACGTGCCGACCACGGCGGAAGCCGGCATGCCCGACCTGATCATCGAGAACTGGTACGGCATGGTCGCCCCCGCCGGAACGCCGCCGGCGATCGTCATCAGGCTGAACCAGATCGCCACCGAAGCGATGGCCGATCCGACGGTCAAAGCAAAACTCGCCGAGCAAGGCCTGACGCTGGTCGGCGACACGCCGGAGCATTTCCGCGACTTCATCGCCGCCGACATCAAGAGATGGGCAAAGGTGATCCAGGACGCCGGCGTGGTGACGACGAAGTAGATTAATAGTCGAGCCGGCCGCGCAGTTCCTCGAACGGAAGCATGACGTGCTTACGAAACGGCGGGCGCTGCTGCAGCCTCTGATACCAGCGCTCGACTGCTGGCAGCGGCGGGCGGGCGATCTCGAGTTCGAAATAGCGATAGAGCGAGGTTCCCGAGGTGATGTCCGCGAGCGACAGCGTCTCTCCGAGCAGGAACGGCGTGGCTTCGAGCAGGCGTTCGAGCTTGGCAAAATGCTGCTCGCAGCGGGCGAGCGCCTTGTGAATCGCTGACCAGTCGCGCTGGCTGTCGGGTGTGCGGAAAAATCCCCAGAACACGCCGCCGAGAAAATCCGGCTGCAGCGCGGTTTGCGACCAGTCCATCCAGCCATCGACCCGCGCCCGGACAATTGGATCGTCGGACCAGAAGCGGCCGTTGCCATAGCGCGCGGCGAGGTAGCGCAGGATGGCGTGGGACTCCCAGACGATCGCGTCGTCATCCCGGACGACGGGCACGCGGCCATGCGGGTTCATCGCGCGGAACGCCGGCGCATCGAGCCCGCCGAATGCGCCGCCGGCATCGATGTGCTCGTGCGCCAGATCGAGCTCGCCGATCAGCCACATCACCTTCTGCACGTTGAACGAACTGCGCCGTCCCCAGACCCTGAGCATTGCACTCTCCTCGGCTTCGTCAGCGTTGCGCTTCGGCCCGCAAATATTCCACCAGCTGCTTGGCCGCGCGCGGCAGCGCCTTGAAGCTGCGTGCGCAGATCGTCAGCCGGCGGTTGGCCCAGGCGTCGCGGATCCTGATCGTTGTGATCGGCATCGCCGCCGCGCAGCGCCGCGCCGCGGTTTCCGGAATCACCGCGATGCCGACATCGGCGGCAACCATCTGGCAGATGGCGTCGAAGCCGCGCAGGCGGGCGCGGAAGCGCAGCCGCGCACCAAGTTTTGCCGCGTGCCGCGAAATATGGACCTGCAGCGCGGACGTCGCCGTGAGGCCGACGAAATCGCGGCCGACCACCTCCTGGAAGTCGATCTGGCGGCGGCCGCCGAGATCACTGCGGCGCGATGCAACCAGCATCAGGCGGTCCTCGCTGAACAGGAAACGCTCGACGCTGTCAGGCAGCGCGTGTTCGGCGGCGAAACCGAGATCGGCGGCGCCGCTGGCGATCGCAGTCGCGATGTCGGTGCTCTCGCGCTCCTCGACGTCGACGCTGATATCGGGATGTTCGTGCAGGAACGCTGCCAGCGCCCGCGGCAGATGCTCCGACAGGCCCGAGGTGTTGGCGAGCAGCAGCACGTTGGCGCGGACGCCGCTGGCATAGGCGGCGAGATCACTCTGCAAGGCCTCGACATTATGCATCACGATCCGCGCGTGACCGAGCAGGCTCTCGCCCGCCGCCGTCAGTTCGACGCCGCGGCGGCCGCGCTTGAGCAGCGCAACGCCGAGCGCCTCCTCGAGCCCCTTGATCCGCTCGCTGGCCGAGGCTAGCGCAAGGTTTGCTCGCGCCGCGCCCTGGGTGATGCTGCGTGCATCCGAAACCGCGATGAACAATTGCAAGTCGATCAGGTCGAACCGCATGACGTTTCCCGCCCCGCCCTTCGGGTGATCCGAAGGCTAACTCCGTAACCTCCAGATTGTGCCGGTCGCGTCGATCGGTCAATGTGCAGCCATGGTCGACCATCTCCTGATCTTCATCGCTTTCGCCTTCCTGCTCGCCGGCTTCGTCAAGGGCACACTCGGCCTCGGTCTGCCGACGGTCGCGATGGGACTGCTGGCAACCACGATGGCACCAGGTCAGGCGATTGCGATCGTGATCGTGCCGGCGATCGTCACCAACATCTGGCAGACCTTCGTCGGCCCCTATCTACGCGACATCCTCAAGCGGCTGTGGCCGCTGATGCTCGGCACCGTCGTTGGAATCTGGATCAATGCCGGACTGTTGACCGGGCCGTACGCAGCCTACGGCACCGTCGTGCTCGGCGCACTGCTGGTGATCTACGCGATCGTCGGCCTGAGCAGATTCAACTTCAAGGTCGCGCGGCGCCACGAGAAATGGGTCGGTGGCATCGTCGGCGTCATCACCGGGCTGATCTCGGCGGCAACCGGCGTCCAGGTCATTCCCTCGATGCCGTTCATGCAGGCGATCGGCATGGACAAGGACGAGCTGGTGCAGGCGCTCGGCGTCTTCTTCACCACCGCGACCATCGCACTCGCCTTCAATCTCACCGCTTCGGGCCTGCTGACCGCGGCCACCGCGCTGCCGGGCGCGGTGGCGATGGTGGCGTCGTTCACCGGCATGTTCATCGGCCAGGCGGTCCGCACACGGATGCAGCCGGACGTCTTTCGCCGCTGGTTCCTGATCTCGATGATCCTGCTCGGCATCTATCTGGCCGGCAGCGCGCTGCTCAAGATCCACGGCTAGAGATTCTTGTTTGACGCGTTTTCTTCACGCGAACCGGCAGCCACTTCGCTCGAAAACGCTCAAGTGACGGCTAGCGCGCCTCCAGCATGGCGACGCGGACGCCGAGATAGATGAAGAGCGCGCCGAGCGAGCGGTTGATCCAGGCGATCACGCCGGTCGATTGCCGGATGCGGCTGGCAGCCCGTGCCGCAAAGGCCGCGAGGCCAAGACACCACAGCGTGCCGCCGGTGATGAAGATCAGCCCGAGCACCAGGAAGGCGAGCGTCTTGTGGGCTGAGTCCGCCGCCACGAATTGCGGCAGGAATGCCAGGAAGAACAGCGCCACCTTGGGGTTGAGGATGTTGGTCAGCGCCCCCTGCCAGAACACGCGCGAGATCGATGTCTCGCCGCCCTGTCCAGCGATGTCAGCGATCGGCTTGGCGCGCGACAGCAGCATCTGCAGGCCGGTCAGCACCAGATAGGCCGCGCCGATCAGCTTGACGGCCAGGAACGCGGTCGACGACGCCATCAGCAGCGCCGACAGCCCGATCGCCGCGCCCAGCACATGGACAAGGCAGCCGCAGCTGATACCGATCGCCGCAGCGGCTCCGCCGCGCCATCCGTGCTGAATCGTGCGCCCTATGATATAAGCGGTATCCGGCCCCGGCGTGACGTTGAGCAGCAGCCCGGACAGGACAAACAGCCAAAGCTCGTGAATTCCCAGCATCTCGGCCACATTAACCTCTGTAAGTAACGAACCCGAAAGGACAGTCAGCCAACCTGCGCCATCCCAGCGACACACGAATTCAGTAGAGAAACGGACTGTACGATCCGTTGGTCGCATGCCAATTCCTGCTACGATGCATTATAGGTGCCCGTAAACCGCGCTTCCGCCGGACCCGGCCTGTCTTGTAAGTATCGGATTCGGTCACCTCGGCTAAGTGGCCAATTCCAGGGCACAGGAGATATGGAAAGACGGCTCGCTGCCATTCTTTGCGCTGATATCGCCGGCTATTCCCGCATGATGGGTGTCGACGAGGCGGGGACGCATGCCTCGTTCAAGGCGCACCGCAGCGCGATTTACCCGATCATCCTCAACCATGGCGGCCGAATCGTCAAAAACACCGGCGACGGCTTCCTGCTGGAATTTCCGAGCATCATCGGCGCGATCGAGGCTGCCGTCGCGATGCAGACCCTGATGGCCGAGCGCAACGAACATCTGCCGGCCGACCGCGCCATGCACTTCCGGATGGGTGTCCACATGGGCGACGTCATGGCCGACGAGGACGAGGTGTTCGGTGACGACGTCAACATCGCCGTCCGCCTCGAGACCGTCGCCGTGCCGGGCGGCATTGCGGTGTCGGACAAGGCCCGCACCGAGTCAGGGCGGCGGCTTGCCGTCAGCCTGGTCGATGCCGGCCCGCACCGCTTCAAGAACATCACCGAGCCGGTCCATGTCTGGACCTGGGCGCCGGCCGGCTCCGACAAGCAGGAGCAGGTTCCCGACGACGGCCCGCATCTGCCGGGGCAATACCGGACCGCGATCGTCGGTGTGCTGCCGTTCGACAATCTGAGCGGCGGCGCCGACGAATATTTCTCTGACGGCCTGACCGAGGATCTGATCCACGCGCTGTCGCTGCAATCCTTCTACCGCGTGCTGAGCCGCAACTCGACCTTCGCCTACAAGGGCAAGAACGTCTCGACCCGCCTGATCGCGCGCGAAATCGACGCGACCTATCTGATCCAGGGCTCGGTGCGCCGCGCCGGCAACAAGATCCGCGTTTCCGCCGAGCTGATCGCGCCCGAGAAGGGCGAGCAGCTGTGGACCGGCCGCTACGACCGCGACATGGGCGACCTGTTCGCGATGCAGGACGAGATCACCGCGAACCTCTCCGCCGCGGTGGCCCAGGAGATCTACCGTGCCGAGGCCTCGGCGCCGGCGCGCTCGCCGAACGCCGAGCTGACCGCGTGGGACCGCTTCCTGAAAGGTCTTTCGCACTACTATCACCAGACCAAGGACGATTGCGAAACCGCGATCGCGCTGTTCAAGGAGGCGATCGAGCTCGACCCCGCGCTGTCGATCGCGCGCGCCTATCTCGCGCTGATCCAGATCCAGAGTATCCAGTTCGGCTGGATTCCGAGCACGCGCGAATTGTGGGCCTCGTCGGTCAGCCTGGCCGAGAGCAGCGTCCGGCTCGACCCGCGCTCCTCGTTCGCATTTTCGCTGCTGGCCTATCTGCATGCGATGCAGGGCCACTACGAAGCCGCGATGGACGCCATCAAGCGGGCGATCGAGCTCAATCCCTACGACATGGGCGCCCGCGGCGTGCTTGGAATCTGCCATATGGTGATCGGCGATCATCGCAAGGCGGTCGATCTGTTCTCGACGGCGGTTCAGCGCGGCAACAGCGACCCGCGCTACCAATGGGCCGCGCTGAACGCGTTCAGTCATTATCTGCTCGGGCAATATGACGCCTCGCTGTCATGGTCGCGCGAAGGGCTGTATCTCAACCCGAACCATCTGCAGTGCCTCGCGGTACGCAGCGCCGCGCTCGCCCAGCTCGGCCGCGCCGACGAAGCCGCGCAGGCGGCCGAGGCGCTGCTCGCCAGCCATCCCGATCTCACGGTCGAACGTCATTTGCGCAATTTCCACTGGAAGAACCCGGCCGACATCGCGCTCTATCGCGATGGGCTCTTGAAAGCCGGGCTCCCGTTCGGCAAACTCGCTCTGGTTGCATCCAATTCGAAATTCGCCGCTGATTCCTGAGCGAATTCATCCACCGGTAATGGATGCTTTTTAAGCTGAATCTTTTCAGGATGTGGTTTGATGTCCGATACGGCTGCAAGCGCGGCACCCGCCCCGCAGGTTTCTCCTGACAATCCCTGCCCGTTCCTGCGTGCGCTGGTCGCCGGCGACTATGTCGGCGGCCATATCGTGCCGCTGCCGAAGCTGACCGAAACCATCGACCGCGCCACCGGCAAGACCGGCCTTCCGGCGCTCAGCGCCGGCGCCAAGATCTTCATGGTCGCGCAGATGGCCAACGGCATCGGCCCCTTCAGCCAGATTCGCAGCCTGCTGCAGGGCGCCATCCTCGACGAATTGCGCAATGGCCCGCTCGACAAGCACGGCGCCGGCTCGCGCATCCTCGACCAGCATGCCGTCGTGCATGAGGACGAGATCGCGCGGCTCGCCACCTTCGGCACGGACCACAAGGCCCCCGACGGCAGCGTCGAACGCGGGCTGTCGGCCTCCGAGATCAAGACCTTCATGGCGGCAAACTTCCAGCGCGCCAAGGACGAGCATCCGCCGTCCTACGCGATCCTGCACTGCTACTATCCGCTGCTGATGCTCGGCGAGTGGCCGGTGCTGCTCGACATCATGGGCAAGGGCGAAGGCAAGGACCGCTATCTCAGCGTCGCCGAGGTCAGGACCTTGTTCGTGGAAAAGCGCTTTCCCGACCGGATCGTCGCGCTGCTGCAGGGCTAGATTTCTTTTTGACGCGTTTTCTTCACGCGAACCGGTATCCACTTCGCTCGAAAACGCTATGGTTCACTTGAACAGCGGCGTGCCGGGCACGAAAGCGTCGAACGCCGCCCAGAATTGCCCGCGGTAGCGATCCTGCTCCTGCAGGATCTCGTGCTTGGAGCCGGCGATCACGAGATGCGAGCCGGCGCGCAGATGGTAGGCGAACTCCTCGATCGCCGCCGTCGACACCACCTCGTCATTGCTCGCCGCCAGCATCAGGATCGGCTGGCGGATTTCGGTCGGGTACGACATGCCGCGGAAGGTGCGCATCGCGGTGAACGCAGTGTCGGCCCAGGCGATCGTCGGTGCCGCGATGCCGAGCGTCGGGTCTTCTTCCAGGATCGCCGCGTTGCGGGCATGGCGCACCGGGTCGCTGGTGACGGGATTACCAATGAAGGGCGCGAGGCCGACCAGTTCGTCGCTCCCGCCCGGAATGTAGCGGCCGCCCTGCCCGGCCAGCCGCATGATCCGGAGCAGCGCGCTCGGAAACAACGACACGCGCCGGCGCGGCAGGTCGATCATCGGCGCCGACAGCACCATGCGGTCGAACCAGCGCTTGCCGGCATGCGCGACCCGCAGCATGACCGCGCCGCCCATCGAATGCGCCAGCGCGAAATAGGGCGGCGGGCAATCCGGCAGCACCACCTGCTGCACGAAAGCCTCGACGTCGACCTCGTAGTCGGCGAAGTCGCGCACGTAACCCTTGCGCGGATCACGCAGCCGCCGCGACGAATGCCCTTGCCCGCGCCAGTCGATCATCGCCACCGCAAAGCCGCGGTCGCGCAGGTCGCGCACGGTCTCGAAATATTTCTCGATCATCTCGCCGCGCCCGCCGAACACGCAGACCGTGCCCTTGCGGCCGGGCGGCGGCGCCCAGCGCGCAAAGCGCAGCTCGGCCCCGTCAGGTGTCTTGATGGTGCCACTGACAACGTCGTCCGGAACCGGATTGGCGGGGATCGAGACGAGCGTCATGCAGGAGACCGGAGTGGAGGGACAGGGTGGAGATCAAGGACGCCAGCGCCGAAAAGCGACGCGGTTTCCGCCTCTTGAACGCGACGTGACCCCTCCCATATCACCTCAGTGCAGGCCGCTACCAGTGTTTCGGAACCGGAACATCAGGCTGCACACATCTAAGCCCGGCCCGATGGCGGGCGGGTAACTGAAACAGTCGCTCATTGGAGGACTACCCTATGCGTAGCTACGACCTCACTCCGTTCTATCGTTCCACCGTCGGCTTCGACCGCCTCTTCAGCCTGCTCGATCAGGTGACCTCGGACGGCAGCCCCGGCTATCCCCCCTACAACATCGAGCGCACCGGCGAGAATGCTTACCGGATCAGCGTTGCGGTCTCCGGCTTCTCGCAGGCCGAGCTTTCGATCGTCGCGAAGGAAAACACGCTGACGATCAAGGGCGAAAAATCCGCCAACGAGAATTCCGGCAACAGCGCCGAAGTGCTCTATCGCGGCATCGCCTCCCGCGCCTTCGAGCGCGTCTTCCAACTTGCCGACTTCGTGCAGGTGAAGAACGCTTCGCTCGAGAACGGCCTGCTCCACGTCGATCTCGTCCGCGAGATTCCCGAGGCCAAGAAGCCCCGCAGCATTCCGATCGGCGGCAGCGAGAAGGCCCCGCAGGTGGTTGACGGCTCGGCCAGCAAGGTCGCGGCCTAAGCGACAGATCCCGCGTCGGCAGATATTGGCTGAACGCGAAAACGCCCCGGGAAACCGGGGCGTTTTTTCTGTCGGTGCCGTAACCCGGATAAGCCGTAGCCCGGATGAAGCGCAGCGAAATCCGGGGTTGTTCGCCGCGGCGGGACCTTCCCGGATTACGCTGCGCTCCATCCGGGCTACGCCGTCACTCCAGACCCTGCACCTTCGGCATCGCCTGGGTCGGCAGGATCGCGGGCGCCGGCGGCGGTGGAGCGGCCTGACCGACGGTCGGAGCTTCGGCTTGCTGAACGGCCTGCGGCGCGGCCGCCTGGGCTTCGGCCGGCTTGGGCGCCGCAGCGGCCGGCTCGGGTGCAGCTGCCTGGGTCGGCGCAGGCTGTGGCGCAGCCGTCGGGGCGACGGCCGCCTGAGCCGCCGGCGCGGGAGCCTGGGCCGCCGCCGGGGCAGAAGCCGGCGCCGGACCGGGCGCTGCCCTGGCCGCGAGCGGGCTCCGCTTCGGCACCGGCACACGGCTGGCGACATGCGGGATCGGGAGCGGCGGCCGCGGCACCCTCGCCTGGATCGCCCGCGGCATTGGACCGACCGGGCCGTAGGTCTCGCTCATCTCCTCCTCGAAGTTGTCGCCGAGCCGGTAGGCCGGGGTGAAGCGGACGATGTGCCCGTCGCGGGCGTCGATCACCAGCCGGCCGTCGTCGCCGCCCTGGTCGATCACCGAGATCGTGTAGACGAAGCCGCGCTGCTGGGGCGCGCCGAGCGGCAGGTAGCCGTTTTCGCGCAGCACGGTGTAGACTTCGACCGGCGGCAGCAGGCTCGGGACGCGGCCGAAGCGCGGCGGCGGCGGAACCTCGGGCATGGCGGCGTAGGGACCGCCCATGTCGGATACCCTGACGAAAGACGGGCTGCCAATCCGGACGGACGTCACCAGCTGCGCCTGGGCCGAGGCTGCGCTGAATGCGAGCGCGGCGGCTGCAATCGAACCTGTGAACAACTTCATCGCCGTAACTCCTGTCTGGCCCGCCTTGAGGAGCTTCCCGCTCTCTTGCCGGCTTGCCGGGCAAAATTTCGGTTTGAATTCCGGCGGTCCTTGGTCCCTCCTTGGGCCAGATCACGGCGTGTTTGCTTCGAATCAGGGGCGCGGCGGGCCCACCGAGCTCTCCGATCCAAGCATGCGGGCGAGGACTTCCTCGCGCTTGTGTGATAGACAAAAATTTGGCAAGGTCGAGGTTAGGACAGCAAAGCTGTCTCAATTTCGAGGCCATTCCGGCATAGGGATTGCAACGAAACCTCGGCGCCCCGGGCTCCGAGAATGCTGCAGGCAGGGCCGTCCTCTAGGGGACGTTGAAACGCCCGTCGCCTGAATTTAGGAAAATGCGGCTCGCGGCGGACGAGCGGTGGCCCGGTGGGTGCCGCAACGTCCAAGGTGCGCCAAATACGGTGAGGCCCCTTACGAGAGGGAGAGGACACATGAGCGGGTCGGAATTCGAGCGCGAAACCATCGTGACAGGCATGCTGTCGGCGACCGCGGACTCGAAAGCCGTCGATGCCGCGCATGATGCGTCCTATGGACCGCACACCCCCGAGCTTCACACCTGGCGCCCACAGGCCGAAGGCCTGTACGACCTGAGCCTGGAAAAGGACTCCTGCGGCGTCGGCTTCATCGCCAACATCAAGGGCCAGAAGTCGCATCAGATCGTCTCCGATGCGCTGAGCATTCTGTGCAACCTCGAGCATCGCGGCGCCGTCGGCGCCGACCCGCGCGCCGGTGACGGCGCCGGCATCCTGGTGCAGATTCCGCACGCCTTCTTCGCGCGCAAGACCTCCGAGCTCGGCTTCAAGCTGCCGAAGCCCGGCGAATACGCCATCGGCGCGCTGTTCATGCCGCGCGATGCCGCGTGGCGGAACGTGATCAAGAGCATCATCGCCGACGAGATCAAGAACGAGGGCTTCAAGCTGCTCGGCTGGCGCGACGTGCCGTCGGACAACTCGTCGCTCGGCGTCACGGTGAAGCCGACCGAGCCCTATCACATGCAGGTCTTCATCGGCCGCAACAATGCGGTCAAGACCGAGGACGATTTCGAGCGTCGGCTCTACATCCTGCGCAAGTCGATCTCGCAGGCGATCTATCAGCGCCGCGACCGCGGCATGGCGGGCTATTATCCGTGCTCGCTGTCGTGCCGCACCGTGATCTACAAGGGCATGTTCCTCGCCGACCAGCTCGGCAAGTACTATCCCGACCTGCATGAAGCGGATTTCGACAGCGCGCTGGCGCTGGTGCATCAGCGCTTCTCGACCAACACCTTCCCGACCTGGTCGCTGGCGCATCCCTACCGGATGATCGCCCATAACGGCGAAATCAACACGCTGCGCGGCAACGTCAACTGGATGGCGGCGCGGCAGGCCTCCGTGCATTCGGAGCTCTACGGCAAGGACATCAGCCGTCTGTGGCCGATCTCCTATGAAGGCCAGAGCGACACCGCCTGCTTCGACAACGCGCTCGAATTCCTGGTGCAGGGCGGTTACTCGTTGCCGCACGCCGTGATGATGATGATTCCGGAAGCGTGGGCCGGCAATCCCTTGATGGATGAGCAGCGCCGCGCCTTCTACGAATATCACGCCGCGCTGATGGAGCCGTGGGACGGCCCGGCCGCGATCGCCTTCACCGACGGCCGCAAGATCGGCGCCACGCTCGACCGCAACGGCCTGCGCCCGGCGCGCTATCTCGTCACCAAGGACGACCGCATCGTGATGGCGTCCGAAATGGGCGTGCTGAAGATTCCGGAGGACCAGATCGTCACCAAGTGGCGGCTGCAGCCCGGCAAGATGCTGCTCGTCGACCTCGAGCAGGGCCGCCTGATTCCCGACGACGAGATCAAGGCCGACCTCGCCAAGAGCCATCCCTACAATGACTGGCTGCACCGCACCCAGATCCAGCTCGAGGAGCTGCCGGATGCGCCGGCCAAGGGCGTGCGCTCCAACCTGCCGCTGCTCGATCGCCAGCAGGCGTTCGGCTACAGCCAGGAAGACATCACGATCCTGATGACGCCGATGGCGGCCACCGGTGAGGAGGCAGCCGGCTCGATGGGCAACGACACGCCGATTTCGGCGCTGTCGGACAAGCCGAAGCAGCTGTTCACCTACTTCAAGCAGAACTTCGCGCAGGTCACCAACCCGCCGATCGACCCGATCCGCGAAGAGATCGTGATGAGCCTCGTCTCGATCATCGGGCCGCGGCCGAACCTGTTCGACCTCCAGGGCGTCGCCTCGACCCAGCGCCTCGAAGTGCGGCAGCCGATCCTGACCGATGCCGATCTCGAGAAGATCCGCTCGATCTCCGACGTTCCCGAGACCCACTTCAAGTCGCGCACGCTCGACACCACCTTCCACGCCGGCTTCGGCGCGGCGGGCATGGAGCAGGTGCTCGACGAGCTCTGCGCCCGCGCCGAGGGCGCGGTGCGCGAGGGCATCAACATCATCATCCTGTCGGACCGCATGACCGGCACCGACCGGATTCCGATCCCGTCGCTCTTGGCCTGCGCAGCCGTGCATCATCATCTGATCCGCACCGGCCTGCGCACCTCGGTCGGCCTCGTCGTGGAATCCGGTGAGCCGCGCGAAGTGCATCACTTCGCCTGCCTCGCCGGCTATGGCGCCGAAGCGATCAACCCCTATCTCGCGTTCGAAACCATCCTCGCGATGAAGGACCGGCTGCCCGGCGCGCTCGACGACTACGAGATCGTCAAGCGCTACATCAAGTCGATCGGCAAGGGCCTGCTCAAGGTGATGTCCAAGATGGGCATCTCGACCTATCAGTCCTATTGCGGCGCGCAGATCTTCGACGCGGTCGGCCTCAAGGCGGACTTCGTCGCCAAGTATTTCGCCGGCACGCACACAAGGATCGAGGGCGTCGGCCTCGGCGAGATCGCCGAGGAGACCGTGCGGCGCCACACCGATGCGTTCGGTGACGGCCAGATCTACAAGAGCGCGCTCGACGTCGGCGGCGAGTATGCCTACCGCACCCGCGGCGAGGACCATGCCTGGACCGCTGAATCGGTCTCGACGCTGCAGCATGCCGTGCGCGGCAACTCGCTGGAGCGCTACCGGGCGTTCGCCAAGATCCTCAACGAGCAGTCGGAGCGTCTGTTGACGCTGCGCGGCCTGTTCCGGATCAAGAGCGCCGAGGACGACAAGCGCAAGCCGATCAAGCTCGAGGACGTCGAGCCCGCCAAGGACATCGTCAAGCGGTTCTCGACCGGCGCGATGTCGTTCGGCTCGATCTCGCGCGAGGCGCACACCACGCTGGCGATCGCGATGAACCGGATCGGCGGCAAGTCGAACACCGGCGAAGGCGGCGAGGAGTCCGACCGCTTCAAGCCGCTGCCCAATGGCGATTCAATGCGCTCGGCGATCAAGCAGGTCGCCTCGGGCCGGTTCGGCGTGACGACGGAATACCTCGTCAACTCCGACATGATGCAGATCAAGATGGCGCAGGGTGCCAAGCCCGGCGAAGGCGGCCAGTTGCCCGGCCACAAGGTCGACGCGACGATCGCCCGCGTGCGGCATTCGACGCCGGGCGTCGGCCTGATCTCGCCGCCGCCGCACCACGACATCTACTCGATCGAAGATCTCGCCCAGCTGATCTACGATCTCAAGAACGTCAATCCCGACGGCCATGTCTCGGTGAAGCTGGTGTCCGAGGTCGGTGTCGGCACGGTTGCCGCCGGCGTCGCCAAGGCGCGCGCCGACCATGTGACCATCGCGGGCTTCGAGGGCGGCACCGGTGCCTCACCCCTGACCTCGATCAAGCATGCCGGCTCGCCCTGGGAGATCGGCCTTGCCGAAACCCATCAGACGCTGGTGCGCCAGCGCCTGCGCAGCCGTATCGCGGTCCAGGTCGACGGCGGTTTCCGCACCGGCCGTGACGTCGTGATCGGCGCGCTGCTCGGGTCCGACGAGTTCGGCTTCGCCACCGCGCCGTTGATCGCGGCGGGCTGCATCATGATGCGCAAGTGCCATCTCAACACCTGCCCGGTCGGCGTTGCGACCCAGGATCCGGTGCTTCGCAAGCGCTTCACCGGCCAACCCGAGCACGTCATCAACTACTTCTTCTTCGTCGCCGAGGAAGTGCGCGAGATCATGGCGCAGCTCGGCTACAAGACGTTCGACGAGATGGTCGGCCAGGTCCAGATGCTGGACCAGACCGCGCTGGTCTCGCACTGGAAGGCCAAGGGTCTCGATTTCTCCAAGCTGTTCGTGCGGCAGAAGGAGGAGAAGGGCCAGACGATCTATCACTCGGAAAGCCAGAACCACCATCTGGAAGCCGTGCTCGACCGCCGGCTGATCGAGCAGGCGCAGGCCGCGCTCGATCGCGGCGCGCCGGTCAAGATCGAGGAAGAGATCAACAACACCGACCGCTCCGCCGGCGCGATGCTGTCTGGCGCGGTGGCCAAGATCTACGGCCATGCCGGCCTGCCGCTCGACACCATCCATGTCGGCCTGAAGGGCACGGCTGGACAGGCGTTCGGCGCCTGGCTCGCTAAGGGCGTCACCTTCGAGCTCGAGGGTGAAGGCAACGACTATGTCGGCAAGGGCCTCTCGGGCGGCTGCATCATCGTCAAGCCGCCGAAGAACTCCGGCATCGTGCCGGAGGAATCGATCATCGTCGGCAACACCGTGATGTACGGCGCGATCGCGGGCGAGTGCTACTTCCGCGGCATCGCCGGCGAGCGCTTCGCGGTGCGTAACTCCGGCGCGGTCGCGGTCGTCGAAGGCGCCGGCGATCACTGCTGCGAATACATGACCGGCGGCATCGTGGTGGTGCTCGGCAAGACCGGGCGCAACTTCGCGGCCGGCATGTCCGGCGGCATCGCCTATGTGCTGGACGAGAGCGGCGACTTCAACAAGCTCTGCAATCTTTCGATGGTCGAGCTGGAGCCGGTGCTGTCGGAGGAGATGATCAACGCCGACACCTACCACCACTCCGGCGATCTCGAGGCGCATGGCCGGGTCGACGTGTTCCAGAACCTGCTCGACTCCGACGTGGAGCGGCTGCACGTCCTGATCACGCGTCACGCCAAGCTGACCTCTTCGAAGAAAGCGGCCGAGATCCTCGCCGACTGGAAGAGCTGGCTGCCGAAATTCCGCAAGGTGATGCCGGTGGAGTACCGCCGCGCGCTGAAGGAAATGAAGGCCAACGCCGACGCCGAGCCGAAGATCGCGATCGGCGCGTAGTATCACCGGGCGTCATTCCGGGGCGCGCCATTGGCACGGCCCGGAATCTCGCCAGACCGCTTCGAGGCCTCCGGGTCTGCGCCTCGCGGCGCAGCCCGGAATGACGGACAACTGAGATGCAGGGGCATCGGGTTTCAATGGGTAAGATTACAGGTTTTCTCGAGATCGAGCGGCATGACCGCAAGTACGAGCCGGTCGCCGAGCGGCTCAAGAACTTCAACGAGTTCGTCATTCCGCTGAGCGAGAAGGACACGCGCGACCAGGCCGCGCGCTGCATGAATTGCGGCATCCCCTATTGCCACGGCACCGGCTCGACCGCGCCGGGCACGCCGGGCTGCCCGGTCAACAACCAGATCCCCGATTTCAACGACCTCGTCTATCAGGGCAACTGGGAAGAGGCCTCGCGCAACCTGCACTCGACCAACAATTTCCCCGAGTTCACCGGCCGCATCTGCCCGGCGCCGTGCGAGGCGTCCTGCACGCTCAACATCGACGACAACCCGGTCACCATCAAGACCATCGAATGCGCGATCGTCGACCGCGCCTGGGACAATGGCTGGCTGAAGCCGGAGATAGCTGCGCAGAAGACCGGCAAGAAGGTCGCCGTGATCGGCTCGGGCCCCGCCGGCATGGCCGCCGCGCAGCAGCTCGCGCGCGCCGGCCACGAGGTGCATGTCTACGAGAAGTTCGCCAAGGCCGGCGGCCTGCTGCGCTACGGCATTCCCGACTTCAAGATGGAGAAGGACGTCATCGACCGCCGCGTGGCGCAGATGGAAGCCGAGGGCGTCACCTTCCACTACGGCAAGGCGGTGGGCGGCTCGACGCCCGGCGCGATCGATCCGCAGGAGCTCGCCAAGCAGTATGACGCGGTGGCGCTGACCGGCGGCGCGGAAGCCCCGCGCGACCTGCCGATCCCGGGCCGCGACCTCGCCGGCATCCACTTCGCGATGGATTTCCTGCCGCAGCAGAACCGCCGCGTTTCCGGCGAGCCGCTGAACGGCACCGCCGACATCCTGGCCGGCGGCAAGCATGTCGTCGTGATCGGCGGCGGCGACACCGGTTCGGACTGCATCGGCACCTCGTTCCGGCAAGGCGCGAAGTCCGTGACCCAGCTCGAGATCATGCCGGCGCCGCCCGAGCACGAGAACAAGGGCGTGACCTGGCCGAACTGGCCGCTGAAGATGCGGACCTCGTCGAGCCAGGCCGAAGGCGCAGTGCGCGAATACGCCGTGCTGACCACGAAGTTCGAGGGCAAGGACGGCAAGGTCACCAAGCTGCATTGCGTCAAGGTCGACGACAAGTTCAAGCCGCTACCCGGCACCGAGTTCACGCTCGACGCCGAGCTGGTGCTGCTGGCGATGGGCTTCGTGCATCCGGTGCACGAGGGCCTGCTCAAGACGCTCGGCATCGAGCTCGACCAGCGCGGCAACGTCCGCGCCTCCCTGCAGGACTATAAAACCTCGCGCGCGAAAATCTTCTCCGCCGGCGACATGCGCCGCGGCCAGTCGCTCGTGGTCTGGGCGATCCGCGAAGGCCGCCAGTGCGCGCGCTCGATCGACAGCTTCCTGATGGGGAAGACCGACCTGCCGGGGTAAGCGTTTCGGCCGTCACGCCGGACTGCATCTCACCAAATTCAGCTGTCATCGCCCGCGAAAGCGGGCGATCCAGTATTCCCAGAGACGTCTGCTGGATATACCATTTGCATTCTTAATCGAGATCATTGGTTGAATTAATTTCACCATGCCCGTCCCACCTGTCAGGATCGCCGCGCATGGCGAGGAATTGGGACGATGCTGGCAGGACCGCGGCCGGAATGGCTGACCTTCGATTGCTACGGGACGCTGATCCAATGGGACGAAGGCCTGGCTGCTGCGGTTCGCGGCATCCTTTCCCGCAGCGGAGGATCGGTCGATCCGAATGAGCTCATCGCGATCCACGACCGCCATGAGCATCGGCTGGAGCAGCAGCGCCCGCACATGTCTTTCAAGGACGTCAGTGCCGAAGCGTTGCGCCTGACGATGGCGGAGCTGGCGCTCCCCTTCGAAACGAATCACGCGGAGATTTTGACATCGTCGATCAGTGCGATGCCTCCTTTCCCGGAGGTGGTCGAGACGCTGGGCCGCCTCAAGGCAGCGGGCTTGAAGCTTGCGATCATCTCCAACACCGATGATGCGATCATCGCCGGCAACGTCGCGCAACTCGGCGGCCATATCGATCGCGTCATCACCGCCGAGCAGGCCGAAGCCTACAAGCCGTCCGCACGGATCTTCCAACACGCCTGGAACGCCATCGGTGTCGGCAAGGACGGGATCCTGCATATCTGCGCCAGCCCGCATCTCGACCTCGCGGCAGCTCGCGAACTCGGCTTTCGGACCATCTGGATCGATCGTGGCACGGGGCGCCAGCCCCTGCCGGACTATGTGCCGAACGCAACGGCCAGCGCGCTCGATAACGTGCCCGAGCTGCTGCGCGCTGCCGGCTGGATGTGACACTGCACCGGAAGCGAAATCAGCTAGTTCTGCACCCGCACGCCCAGCATCACCACCGTCGATGCCGAGTTCTGTCCCGCGAGGTTCGAATCCAGCCAGTCGCGGCGTACCGTGCCCTTTATCCAGAGGCTGCGGGTCATCTTGTAGATCAGGTCGGCGGACACCGAGTAGATGGTGTCGTTGCGGTTGTCGCCCTTGTACTCGAGCGTGCCGTAGGTGAATTTGCCGATCGCGGTCAGCCAGCGGCGGAAGTCGTGATCGACCTCGACGGTGTAGGTGCGCGACAGCACGCCGGAGGTGCCGGGCAGCGTGGTCTCGCCGAGCTGGGTGTCGGAATAGAATTTCGCCGTGGTCAGCGGCGTCGCGGTCCAGGTCAGCGAAGCCGTGGTGAGCAGCCCTTCGAGCCGGTTGAGCCGCGTGTCGGCGTAATCGCGCATCGCGTAGCCGATCGAGACCTCGCCGAACAACAGCCGCGTGAACTCGAACGAGGTGCCGGCCTTTGCATAGCCGCCGGATGAATCGCGCGCGTAACCGGCGCGGTCGAGGAAGAGATCGTGGACGCGGCTGTCGCCCTGCACCTCGATGAAGGGCTTCACCGCCGGATTGAGCTCATAGCTGACGCGGCCGATGCCGCCGTATTGGGAGAAGTTGCGGTCGTCGTTCGACGACGAGGTGCCGTCGGTCAGCTTCGACCATTGGTAGTCGGTGCGGTCGACGGTGGCGCCGAGCGAGACCTGCATGCGGTTGAAATGCTGGTCGATGCCGAAGGTGCCGCCGACCGTAGAGTAGAGCGGATATTTGGCGAGGCCGGCCTGCACGTTCGGGCTGCCGGGATTGTCGGTCGAAACCAGCAAGCGGGCCTGCGCCGTCAGGTGCGTGTCCCTCGACACATCGAGACGGCCGTCGATATGGCCGGTGAAGCTCGGACGGTCGACGTCGAGCGGCGCCGACAGCGGCGTGCCGTCAATCGGCGTGAGCTGGGAGCCGTAGCCGGTGAACGAGCCGCGCAAATCGGCGACGACGGCGTGGCGCTCCCAGTCCGACATCGCGACGAATTCCGGCGCGACCATGTAGAACGCCTTGCCCTGCGGCGAATTCAAACGGCCCGGATTGGTGTCGTAGCCGGCCATCACCTCGACCGCGGTCTTGACCATGAACGAGCCGGCGTAGTCGCCGACCGCGCCGAACGGATCGTCGTCGATCTTGAGCCGCCTGCGCGCCGGCTGGCCGACGATGGTGCCGGCCATCGCCGGCGGCAGCGGCGGCTTGCTGGCGGTCTCCGACGGCGGGATCGACAGCCGCAACTGCCCGGCCGCGGTCAACGGCTGAGGCGTCGGCGCCGGCGAGCCGGGTCCAGGCGGCGGCTTCGGCTTGGCCTGGCCCGGATAATATTTCGGCTTCAGGCGCTTCCGATTGAGCGAGTCATAGCCCGATGTCGCGGCGCCGTTGGCGGCAGGAAGACCGTAGGTCGGGACCTGTCCGACACGGTCCGAGGTTGATGTCGACGACGACGAGGCACGTCGGCCGGGATCGGCGTCGGGCAGCCGCAAGCCGTTGAGCGGATCCGTGGCATCGGCCGCGGTCCTGCGCAGCGGCGAATCCTGGGTGATCACCTGGCTCTGCCGGTTCGGGCTGAACAGATCCGGCGTCACGGTCTGGGCGTTGGCAAGCCCGGTGGTCGCTGTCAGCGCAGAAGTCAGCAAAAGGCATGGCAAAACCACGCGAACGAAGTGTCCACGCCGATTTGGGCCGCTTGCTGGCCGCCGCCACACGATGGAAATACTCCAACGAATCCATGCACTTGACGTACGCATCCCGCCTGGCGGCGAAAAACGTCGTTAATGGAGTTAAAACAATTATGGTTAATGAGCCGTTGAGGATCCGACGCCGCGCGTCGCATCGCGGAATCGAACGTGCTAAGGGAGACGCCCGGGTGCAAAACCCCTCCCCTGGAATACGAAATGGCCAAACCGAAACCGCTGATGACCAAATCATCCGGCCCCGATGACGGCGCCATTCAGTCGGCGCTCCGCACCCTCGATGCCGAAGCAAGCGGCGTCGCTGCGCTCTCTGCGGCACTCAAGTCCGACCTCGGCGCGGCGTTCACGGCGGCGGCCGAGCTGATCCGCAAGGCCAAGGGGCGGCTGATCGTGACCGGGCTCGGCAAGTCGGGCCATATCGGCCGCAAGATCGCCGCGACCTTCGCCTCCACCGGCACGCCGGCGTTCTTCGTGCACACCGCCGAAGCCAGCCACGGCGATCTCGGCATGATCACCGCCGACGACGCGATCCTGGCGCTGTCATGGTCCGGCGAGCAGCCGGAGATGCGCAATCTGATCGCCTATGCCGCGCGCTTCGGCATTCCGCTGATTGCGATGACCGCCGACAAGGATTCGACGCTGAGCAAGGCGGCCGACGTGCAGCTCACCATGCCGAAGGCCCGCGAGGCCTGTCCGCACAATCTCGCGCCGACCACGTCCTCGCTGATGATGCTGGCGCTCGGCGATGCGCTGGCGATCGCGCTGCTCGAAGGCCGCGGCTTCACCTCGACCGATTTCAGCGTGCTGCATCCGGGCGGCAAGCTCGGCGCGCTGCTGAAATATGCCCGCGACCTGATGCATAGCGGCGACGCGCTGCCGCTGAAGCCGCTCGGCACCAGGATGTCGGACGCGCTGGTCGAGATGACCTCGAAGGGCTTTGGCTGCGTCGGCATCGTCGACCGCCACGGCCATCTCGCCGGCATCGTCACCGACGGCGATCTGCGCCGGCAGCTGACGCGCCCCGAGCTTTTGACGCTGTCGGTCGACGAGGTCATGACCAAGACCCCGAAGACGATCAGCCGCGACACGCTGGCCGGCGAAGCGCTGGAACTGCTCAACGCCTCGAAGATCACGACGCTGATCGTGACCGACGCGAAGAAGCCGGTCGGCATCATCCATCTGCACGATCTGCTGCGCGCCGGCGTGGCGTAAGAGTCACGGTCCGTAGGGTGGGTTAGCCGAAGGCGTAACCCACCTCTTCTCCCACCGCCGCGCAAATGATGGGTTACGCTTCGCTAACCCACCCTACGCATCTCACTTTGGAAACCGCGCCGCGGTCGGCTCCAGCGGCAGCGCCAGCGCGTTGGCGAGATAGGAGACCGTGCGGTAGAAGCCGCACAGCAGGATGATCTCCAGCACCTGATCGTCATCATAATGCGCCGACAGCGCGGCGAATTCCGCGTCGCTCAACGTTGCCCGCGCATGCAGCGCGTCGACCGCGGCGATCAACGCCTGTTCGGCCGGGGACCAGCAGCCGGCATCGGCCGCACCGTGCACGGTGGCGTGGACCTGCTGCTCCGACAGCCCGGCGGCGGCGCCGAACGCGGTGACATGCACGCCCCATTCATATTCGCAGGCATTGAGCGCGCAGGTGCGGTCGATCACGATCTCGCGCTCCCGCAACGGCAGCGGCCCGCGGTCGAGCAGGCTGCCGCCGCGAAACTTCTCCCAGGCGCGCGGGTGCCCCGCCATCATGCGGAACAGCACCAGCGGCGGCTTGCCGCGCATGATGCGATCGAATTGCTGTTGAACATCCGCCGCATAGGGCGGATCGAGCGGTGCGATGCGTGACATGGGCCGATCTCATTGCTACATTTACTGTAGCATCACGCTACAATATCTGTAGCGAACAACGCAAGCGAGATTCAGGAGAGGTTCGCGACATGGCGAAGCAGGTTCCAGCCACGAAATCCGGCGTCCGCGGTTCACGGACCGGCCGCCCGATCATGGCGCTGCTCGATCTGTTGGGGCGGCGCTGGACCTTGCGCATCGTCTGGGAGCTGCGGGAAGGCGCACTGACCTCGCGCGCGCTGCGTACCGCCTGCGACGAGGCGTCACCGACGATCCTGCAGACGCGGTTGACCGAGCTGCGCGAGGCCGGGTTCGTCGAGCTGACGGATGATGGTTACGGCCTCACAGCGCTCGGCCGGGAGCTGTTCCAAACCTTCACGCCGCTCAGTCGCTTCGCCGAGCGCTGGAGCAAGCGCTAATTCTCTCCCTCTCCCCGTTCTTACGGGGAGAGGGTTGGGGTGAGCGGCTCCCTCCGCGAGCGAGCCGATAGTTGAGACCTGTACCCCCTCACCCGCCGCGCAAGAGCGCGTCGACCTCTCCCCGCAAGCGGGGAGAGGTGACAAACAAGAGCGTCACCCGACAAAGCTAGACCGCCGCCACCGTCAGGCTCGCGCCGTCGGCGCGGACCACCTTCACCCGGCTGCCGGCCGGCGCATCGGGGCCGGCGACGCGCCAGACCGTGTCGTCGATCCGCACAGTGCCAGCGCCATCGATGATCGGCTTCTCCAGGGTGAATTCGCGGCCGACCAAGGCTTCGTTGCGGCGGTTGAGGAACGGATTGGTCTTGCTCGCCTCGGTCGCGCCTTTGGCAAAATGCCGCCACGCCGGCACTGCCAGCGCGGCGAACACCGCGAACATCAGGAGCTGCGTCTGCCAGGACGGCGTGAAGACGAACGACAGCAGCCCGACCAGCAGCGCCGCGAGCCCGAGCCAGAACAGGAAGACGCCGGGCGCCGCGAGCTCCAGCGCCATAAGGATGAAGCCGAAGATCAGCCAGTTCCAGGTACCCAATGACGAAAACATCTCGGCCATGACGTGACCTCTCAACGGTCTGAAGCCCCTCTCCCCTTGTGGGAGAGGGGTTGGGGTGAGGGGTGACAATCTCTCCGCGGAGAGAGACCCCTCACCCGGATTGCATCTAGCGATGCAACGTAGCCGAAGTTTCGCTTCGGCGTTCTCAAGTACGGCCGCCAAAGGCGGCCTTTGCCTCTCCCACAAGGGGAGAGGTGAACGGAATGCGCCGAAGCAATCATTGTCACGCCCTTACCGCTGCGGCGGCACCGGCGGGGGCGGCGTCGGACCGGCCGACGGCACCGAGCCGCGCCGTGCGGCGGCCGCGGCGGATGCGGCACTCTCGCCGAAGGTGGCCTTGGCGATCTCGCCGATGCCGGCGAGCGAGCCCAGGATGCTGGTCGCCTCGATCGGCAGCATCAGCACTTTCTGGTTCGGCGAATCGGCCAATTGCCCGAACGCCTTGATGTATTTATCGGCGATGAAATAGTTCAGCGCGGCGACGTCGCCCTTGGCGATGGCATCGCTGACCATCTGGGTGGCTCTCGCCTCGGCTTCGGCGGAGCGCTCGCGCGCCTCGGCGTCGCGGAACGCAGCCTCCTTGCGGCCTTCGGCCTGCAGGATCTGGCCCTGCTTGGCGCCCTCGGCGCGCAGGATCTCGGACTGCCGCTGGCCTTCCGCCTGCAAAATGTCGGCGCGCTTGACGCGCTCGGCCTTCATCTGCCGGCCCATCGCCTCGACGAGGTCGGCCGGCGGCACGATGTCCTTGATCTCGATTCGATTGACCTTGAGGCCCCAGGGCGACACCGCGGCGTCGACCACACGCAGCAGCCGCTCGTTGATCTCGTCGCGATGCGAAAGCACCTGGTCGAGATCCATCGAGCCCATCACCGAGCGGATGTTGGTCATGGTCAGCACGATAATCGCCTGGTTGAGATTGGCGACCTCGTAGCTCGCCTTCGCTGCATCGAACACCTGGAAGAACGCGACGCCGTCCACCGTCACGGTGGCGTTGTCCTTGGTGATCACCTCCTGCTCGGGGATGTTGATCACCTGCTCCATCATGTTCATCTTGCGCCCGATGCGATCGAAATACGGCACAATCAGATTGAGGCCGGGCGACAGCGTGCGGGTGTATTTGCCGAACCGCTCGATGGTCCAGTCATAGCCCTGCGGGACGGTCTTGATCCCGGCGAACAGCGTGACGATGACGAGAAGAACAAGCGCGATCGCGAAAATGTCGAAGCCAGTCATAAAGTCCTCCAAGGCACCGCGTGTCCCGCGAGACCGTCGCCAGGCACGGTCGTGCATTGGTCGGCAGGACCGCTCCGCCGGTTCAGCCGGCTGTTGTTCTCTCTAGCACATAGGAAGCGGCTGTCGGACTGCCAGATGCACGCAAGCTGAACGCCAGATGCAGCAAGGCTGAACGAACCACTGTGTCCGCTGTCACGGATCGTTAACAATCAGATCCAGCGTGCTCGGATCAAGCCTTGCTAGATCCAGCCCTGGAGCTCGCGCAGCACGAGCTGGCGGATCACGTCCATGCCGCCGTCGCTGTCGTTGAGGCAGGGGATGGCCGCGAACTGCTCGCCGCCATTGTGCCGGAAGATCTCGGCATTCTCCTGCGCGATCTCCTCCAGCGTCTCCAGGCAGTCGGCGGAGAAGCCGGGCGTCACCACGGCAATTCGCCGCACGCCGTCCCTGGCCAGCTTCTCGACCGTCTTGTCGGTATAGGGCTGCAGCCACTCGGCATTGCCGAAGCGCGACTGGAAGGTGAGGATCAGCCTGTTGGCATCGAGCCCGAGCCGCTTGCGCAGCGCATTGGTCGTGGCGATGCACTGCGCCTGATAGGGATCGCCCTTGTCGACATATGCCTTCGGCATGCCGTGGAACGACGCGAGGATGATCTCGGGCTGGAACGACAGCGTCGCGAGATGGTCAATGATCGAGACCGCGAGCGCCTCGATGTAGTCAGGATCATCGTAATAGGGCGGCGTCACCCGCAGGATCGGCTGCGCGCGCATGCCGGCCAGCACGCGAAACGCCTCGTCGCAGACCGTCGCCGACGTCGCCGCGGAATATTGCGGATAGAGCGGCACCAGCAGCAGCCGGTTGCAGCCTTGCGCCGCCAGCGCCTCGATGCGCTCCTTGATCGACGGATTGCCATAGCGCATCGCCCAGTCGACCACGACGTGATCGTGATCGGCGATCGCCTCCGCGAGCTTTTCGGCCTGCGAGCGCGTGATGGTCTTCAGCGGCGACTCGTTCTTCGCGGTGTTCCAGATCTTCAGATAGTCGCGCGCCTTGCGGGCCGGGCGGACGCGCAGGATGATGCCGTTGAGGATCAGCTTCCAGAGCAGGCCCTGGTTCTCGATCACCCGCGGATCGGACAGGAATTCCCTCAGATAGACCCGCACGCCCGCGGCATCGGCCGTATCCGGCGTGCCGAGATTGACCAGGAGCACGCCGACGCGCTCCGGCTTCGGCACCGCGGCAGGCTTCGCGCTCTCGAAGGGGATGACCGTGCTCATGATGGCGTTGCGTCTCAAGTCCTTCGCTTGGGGGCTTTGGGCTTCGCGCGTTGCTCCGACCTTGTCAAGCCGAGTGCCGGTTGGTTACGTTCCCGTCCCGTGAATGGGGAGGAACCATGACGATCGCCGAATGGTGTGTCTTCGGGACGCTGCTGCTCTCGCTGCTGACGATCGTATCGGTGAAATGGGCCGGCATCCGCGGCTTCGACAATTCGAAACCGCGCGATCCGGATTTCTACGACGACCCGATCCGCTCGCGCGCGCTCGGCGCCCACCAGAACGGCATCGAGGCCTTCCCGTTCTTCGCCTTCGCCGTGCTGCTCGCCGAATTCCGCGTCGGGCCGCTGCGGCTGATCGACGAGCTCGCGGTGCTGTTCCTGATCGTACGGATCGCCTACGTCTTCACCTATATCGGCAACCGCCCGACGCTGCGCTCGATCCTCTGGAGCATCGGCTTTGCGATCAACATCGCGATCTTCCTCCTGCCGGCGATCAGGGGGTACCTGACGAGTTGAGCTCGCTCACCCTCCCCTGGAGGGGGAGGGTCGGTTCGCATCGAGCGAAGCGAGGGGCGAACCGGGGTGGGGTGATCTCTCCACTCGGACGCTGTCGGGCGCGGGAAGACCGTCACCCCACCCCGCTACGCATTTCGCTGCGCTTCATGCGTAGCGACCCTCCCCCTCCAGGGGAGGGTAAGACAAGTCACCTCACAAACACGTCGCCCGCTCGGCCGCGACATAGCCGAACAGCAGCCCGAGCCCGAACAGCAGCACGAGCGCAGCGGCAGCAAATTCCAGGCCGCGCATGATCACCATGCCGCCGCCGTCGCGCGTGCCGCTCAGCCGCTCGGCCACGCCGCGCGCCGATACCGCGACCAGCGCGATCGCCGCCACCGTGATGGCGGTGCCGAGCCCCATCACGAAGGTCGCGGCAATGCCGGCCCAGAACAGGCCCTGCGCCAGCGCGAACACCAGCACCAGGATCGCGCCCGAGCACGGCCGGATCCCGACCGTGAGGATCGCACCTAAACCGCGCCGCCAGCCGCCGGGACCGGCGAGTTCGGCCGGCGTCGGCCCGTGCGAATGGCCGCAATGCTCGTCATGGACGTGCTGCGCGTCATGCCCGTGATCGTGGCCGTGATCATGATGATGGCCATGATCGTCATGCGCGTGACGATGATGATGCTCATGGCCATGGTCGTGGTGATCGTGTTCATGGTGGTCGTGATCGTGCCGATGCGCGCCGGCCAGCGCCAGCGCCGGGCGCGGCAGCTTGAGCGCGCGGAGGAAGCCGCCGCCCTTGACCCAGACGAGCCGGGCGCCGAACGCCGCGATCAGCGCGTAGCTCGCGATCTCGATCGCCTTCTCCGCCCCGCACATGGTCTTCGCCGTCGCGTTGAGCAGCCAGGCGCAAATTCCGACGATGGCGACCGCGACCAGCGACTGCATCAGCGCCGAGGCGAACGACAGCACGATGCCGCGCCGCGCGGTCTCGCGATTGGCGACCATGTAGGACGAGATCACCGCCTTGCCGTGGCCGGGGCCGGCGGCATGGAAGATCCCGTAGGCAAAGGAGATCGCAAGCAGCGTCCAGACCGCCGAGCCATCGGATTTCGCGGCGCGGATCGTCGCCGAGATCTCGCGGTAGAACTCCGACTGTTTTGCCAAGAGCCAGCCCACGATCCCGCCCTGCGGCTCCGCCGCGCGCGGCGCGCCGAACGGATTTTGCGCCAGCAGCGCATGAACCGCGCCATCCAGCACCGCGAACGTCGCCAGCACGGCAGCGGACACGGCCAAGCCACGCATCACGCGGGAGGCGATTGGCGTCATGGGCAATCCACCGAGATTTTGTTGGCGAACATCATCGCGAAATTGCCGGCACTCCCGTCGAGAAAGTTCTGCTCGCCGAGCTTCTGCGCGGCGGCGGTGCCGTCGTTCGGCCGCTCGAACTGCATCTTGCAGTCTACAGCGGCGCCGACCAGCTTGACCGGCTCCTTCTCAGCGAACTGGAAGTCGATGAAGTAGGTTGGGTCGAACACTTCGAGCGACAGCTGCCTGGCCTTGAACGGCGTCTTCACCGGCAGGGTGAAGTGCAGGGTCAGCGCCGAATCCTTGTATTCGAGGAAGTAGTCGACCGGCTCGGTGAACTTCTGCTTCTTGCCGTCACCCTTGGCGAAGGTGAAGTAGGCGTATTCCTTCAGCGACTCGACATTGGTCTGCGCCAGCGGTGCCAGTTCCTCGCGGCTGTAGGCGCCCTTCACCTTGGTCTCGATGCCCTGTAGCGCATAGGTCGAGAACATGTCGTCGAAGGTCCAGGCGTGGCGGACCCCCGTGATGGTGCCGTCGGGCGCGTAGATCAGCTCGCTTTTGGCCACGATCCAGACATGCGGATGAGCCTCGGCGGCCGCCGTGCCGAGCACGACGGACACCGCAACCGCGAGCCCGGCGATCAGGCGGTTCAGAGACGGCACCTTCAGGCCGCCTCAGGCGTCTCGAGCAGGCCGCGACGGCGCAGCAGCGCGTCCGGCTCGGGCTCGCGGCCGCGGAAGGCGACATAGGCCTCCTCCGGATCGCGCGAGCCGCCCGAGGAATAGATGTCGTCATGCAGCCGCTTGGCGGTCGCCGGATCGAAGATGTCGCCGGCCTCCTCGAAGGCGCCGAACGCGTCGGCGTCCATCACCTCCGACCACATGTAGCTGTAGTAGCCGGACGCATAGTGATCGCCGGAGAAGATGTGGCCGAACTGGGTCGGCCGGTGCCGCAGCGAGATTTCGGCGGGCATGCCGATCTTCTCCAACTCCTTCTGCTCGAAGGCGCGGACGTCGCGGCTCGCCGCCGCCGGCTGGGTGTGGAATTCGAGATCGACCAGCGCCGAGGAGACGAACTCCACGGTGGCAAAGCCCTGGTTGAACTTGCGCGCGGCGAGGAAGCGCTTGAGCAGGTCGTCCGGCAGCGCCTCCCCGGTCTGGTAGTGGCGGGCGAAGCGCTGCAGCACCTCCGGCCGCTCCTGCCAGTGCTCGTAGAGCTGCGAGGGCAGCTCGACGAAGTCGGTGAAAACGGACGTCCCCGACAGCGACGGATAGGTCACGTCCGAGAGCATGCCGTGCAGGCCATGGCCGAACTCGTGGAACAGGGTCCGCGCGTCGTCCGGCGACAGCAGCGACGGCGCGCCGTCGGCGCCCTTGGCGAAGTTGCAGACGTTGATGACCAGCGGCGCGACGTCGCCGTCGAGCTTCTGCTGGTCGCGCAGCGAGGTCATCCAGGCGCCGGAGCGCTTCGAAGGCCGCGCGAAGTAGTCGCCATAGAACAGCGCCTTGTGCTGACCGTCGCGGCCCTTGACCTCCCACACCCGGACGTCCGGGTGCCAGACCGGCACGTCCTTGCGCTCGGCGAAGGTGACGCCGAACAGGCGGGTGGCGCAGTCGAAGGCGGCCTCGATCATGTGGTCGAGCACCAGATAAGGCTTGATCGCGGAATCGTCGAAATTGGCTTTGGCCTGGCGCAGCTTCTCGGCGTAGTAGCGCCAGTCCCAGGCCGCCAGGGTGAAATTGCCGCCCTCTTCAGTGATCAGCGCCTGCAGCGCATCGCGGTCGGCGAGTGCCCGCGCCCGCGCCGGCTTCCAGACCCGCTCCAGCAGGCCGCGCACCGCCTCCGGCGTCTTCGCCATGGAATCCTCGAGGCGGTAGGCGGCGTAGGTCGGGAAGCCCAGGATCTTCGCCGTCTCCTCACGGAGGCTGAGGATCTCCACGATGGTCGCGTTGTTGTCGTTGGCGTTGCCATTGTCGCCGCGGGCGGTGAAGGCCTTGTAGACCTTCTCGCGCAGGTCGCGCCGCGACGAGCTCTGCAGGAACGGTTCGACCGAGGAGCGCGACAGCGTCACAATCGCCTTGCCGGGCTTGCCGCGCTCTTCCGCCGCAGCCTTGGCGGCCGCCACATATGTGTCGGAGAGGCCGGCGCGGTCACCCTCGCCGAGCTCCATGAACCACTCCTGCTCGTCGCCGAGCAGATGATGGCTGAACGAGGTGCCGAGCTGGGCGAGGCGCTCGTTGATCTCGGCCATGCGGGCCTTGGCGGCGTCGTCGAGCCCGGCGCCCGAGCGGTGGAAGCGGGTGTAGGTGCGCTCCAGGAGCCGCATCTGCTCGCCGGTCAGGCCGAGCGAGGCGCGCTTCTCGTGCAGCATGGCGATGCGGCCAAACAGCACAGCGTTCATCATGATCGGATTCCAGTGCCGCGCCATTCGGGGCGACACCTCCTTGTCGATCTCCAGGATCGCAGGGCTCGAATGGGCCGAGACCAGGTCGTAGAACACCGCCGAGACCTTCGACAGCAGCTTGCCGGAGCGCTCCAGCGCCGTGATGGTGTTGTCGAAGTCGGGCAGCGCCGGATCATGGGTAATCGCAGCCACTTCGGCCGAATGGTCGGCGAAGGCCTGCTCGAAGGCAGGGAGGAAATGCTCCGGCTTGATCTCGGCGAAGGGCGGCGTCTCGAGCGGCGTCTGCCATGCCTTCAAGAGGGGGTTGGCGTGAGCGTCTGCGCTGGTTTCTGACATCGAATATCCCGTTTTCCGCCTTGAAAATGCGGCCCAATCTATATCACGCGATACGGCATTTTTGGGCCTTTTGCGCTTGATAGATGGGCACTTTTCGGAGAGATTGCGCCCCCTGAACAGGACCTATTCCATGACCATGCAGCCCTCCACCGCAGGCACCAGCCGGATCCTCTGGCCGAGCGTCATCACCGTGATTTCGGCGGCGATCCTGATCGGCGCGGAAGTGTTCGGCGCGGCCTTCGCCGGCGGCTGGGCGCTCGCGATCGCGCTCGGGCTCGGTGATTTCGGCGCGCACATCCTGCAGGCCGTGCTGTTCGGCATCGGCGTCCTGATCATGATCGCCTTCATCCGCGCAGCTCAACGCGTCGAGCCGTTCACGCGTCGCGCGTGAGCTGAAGCGATTCGAGAAAGCGCTGCGGCACAGGGCTTAAACGCACACACGCTTCGTTAGTCATTCTTAACAGCCGTTCATCTTCAACGCCTGCTGCGCGCGAGATCGCAAGCACGCGTTAGGGAAATTTGTCGCTATCGCAAAAAAATTCTTGCGAAGCGAATTCAAAAGACTTATTTCCTGCCTTGCCCAATTTCGCACGTGCCTGTGGTCGTGTGTCAGTCGGTAGGTATCCGGACAAGAGGCCGGACAGCCGCCAAGGGGTGGAAGAACCGAGGGTCGCTTACGTCCGTCAGGACACGAGGCGGCCAGCCTCCCTCTCCAGGGATGCCGTTGAAGGTCTCACCACTCTTTGCAACCGTGACTGGCAGCCGGAGGCGAACCGGCGCACCCCGCTCTCAACGGGGGACGCGACTTAAAGCAACGACGGATCGGGCTTTTTTGGTCTCTACCGGCAGTCCAACGCCGGCGCGGGCTACTGAAAAGGCTTGTCCTTCATTGCCAGGTGTGCGGGCGGGAAACTCTCCCAACCAATCCACGGCAGCACAGTCTGGTTTGAGTCTTTTGGCTTTCGTTGCGCCTCCATCGCGCAATGCAGCCAGAGCACTCTTATCCGACGTCACGTTGATGCGGATCCCGTCGCTGGGGCCGTTGGAGAGTGCCATGACCGAACGTATCCAGGAATTCCTGCGTCACCGCCGCAGCGAAGGTCTCGACACCGAGCCGTGCCTCGTCGTCGACCTCGAGGTCGTGCGCGACAATTACCAGACCTTCGCGAAGGTGCTGCCGGACAGCCGCGTGTTCTACGCTGTCAAGGCCAACCCGGCGCCCGAAGTGCTGTCGCTGCTCGCCTCGCTCGGCTCCTGCTTCGACACCGCGACCGTTGCGGAAATCGAGATGGCGCTGGCTGCCGGTGCGACGCCGGACCGCATCTCCTATGGCAACACGATCAAGAAGGAGCGCGACATCGCGCGTGCCTTCGCGCTCGGCATTCGCCTGTTCGCCGTCGACTGCGCCGCCGAGGTCGAGAAGATCTCCCGCGCCGCTCCCGGCGCGAAGGTGTTCTGCCGCATCCTCTATGATTGCGCCGGCGCCGAGTGGCCGCTGTCGCGCAAGTTCGGCTGCGATCCGGAGATGGCGGTCGACGTGCTCGACCACGCCAAGCGCCTCGGGCTGGAGCCGTGCGGCATCTCGTTCCATGTCGGCTCGCAGCAGCGCAAGGTAAAGGCGTGGGACCGCGCGCTCGCGATGGCCTCGACCGTGTTCCGTGACTGCGCCGAGCGCGGCATCAACCTCACCATGGTCAACATGGGCGGTGGCTTCCCGACCAAGTACCTCAAGGACGTTCCGCCGGTCCTGCAGTATGGTCGGTCGATCTTCCGCGCGCTGCGCAAGCATTTCGGCAACCAGATCCCGGAGACGATCATCGAGCCGGGCCGCGGCATGGTCGGCAATGCGGGCATCATCGAGACCGAAGTCGTTCTGATCTCGAAGAAGAGCGACGAGGACGAGGTGCGCTGGGTCTATCTCGACATCGGCAAGTTCGGCGGTCTCGCCGAGACGATGGACGAGTCGATCCGCTACGCAATCCGCACCCCGCATGACGGCGCGGACATGACGCCGTGCGTGCTCGCGGGCCCGACCTGCGATAGCGCCGACGTGCTGTACGAGAAGCTGCCATATCCGCTCCCGGTAACGCTCGAGATCGGCGACAAGCTGCTGATCGAAGGCACCGGCGCCTATACGTCGACCTACTCGTCGGTGGCGTTCAACGGCATTCCGCCGCTGAAGACCTACCACATCTAAGCCGCCTCCTTTTCGAGGCCTGATAAACCGGGAGCCGGCCCCGCCGGCTCCTTCCCGATCATTTTTGATTTTTCTGAACGACGCTTGCGCGGCGTGCGACATGCCGTTGCAAGCGGGGACTGACGTGCCATGACTGCGAAACGGAACACCCCCGTTGCCCTCATCCGAAATGCCGCTCCGTTCGCGATCCGTGCGGAGCGGGCTTCGGACGTCGTCGCGCGCGAAGCGCTGCTGGATGCCTGCTTTGGCGAGAACCGCCATGCCCGCACCTGCCAGCGCCTGCGCGACGGACGCGCGCCCGCCCAAGGCCTGAGCCTTGCGGCCGTGCGCCAGGACGGCCGGCTGGTTGGAACCGTGCGGCTGTGGCACGTCAGCGCGGGGGGCCGCAGCGCGCTGATGCTGGGGCCGCTGGCTGTCGACGACGACTGCCGCGGCCTCGGCGTCGGCGCCGCGCTGATGCAGCGCGCGCTGGCCGTGGCGAAGGCCCGTGGCCACGGCGCCGTCATCCTGCTTGGCGATGCGCCCTATTACGCCCGCTATGGCTTCACCGCTGCCAGGACCGGCGAATTGTCCTTGCCCGGCGCATTCGAGCGCGAGCGGCTGCTCGGCCTCGAGCTGGTCGAGGGCGCGCTGGACGGCGCCTGGGGCATGATCACGCCGACCGGCGCACCGCTGCCCAAGAGCAAGGCAACCCGCAACCGGAAGGCACCGCTCGCCGTGCCGCACGCGGCGTAAGGCGGGCGCCATGGCAGAGAACCTTCCCGCAATCGATGGCGCACGCCCGCGTTGGCGCGGCCTCGTCACCACGGTCATGCTGGTCCTGATCTCGGTCATGATCGTCCGGGACATCCTGATCCGGCGCTGGACCGGCGCGCCGCCGTCGCCGCCGGACACCACGCAGCAGTCCCACTAGCGCCGGCCGCAAGGCCCAGAATAGAAGGGGTTGCGCGGGCGCCAAAAATGCCCGTAAACCCCGCGCAAAGCCATTCTCAGCCGAGGTCCGACATGTCCCGCCGCTTGATTTCCACCGGCTCGCCGTTCGAGAAGACCGCGGGTTACAGCCGTGCCGTGATCGACGGCGATTTCGCCTTCGTCGCCGGAACCACCGGCTACGACTACACCACCATGACCATGCCTGATGATGTCACGAGCCAGTCACGGAACTGCTTCAAGACCATCGAGGCTGCCCTCAAGGAGGGTGGCTTCGCGATGGCCGACATCGTCCGCGCGACCTACTACCTCACTGACGTCAGTGACGCGGATACCCATTTCGCGGTCTGCGGCGAGGTGCTCGGCGAGATCCGACCTGCCGCGACGCTGCTGATCGTCGCGGGGCTCTACAGGCCCGAGATGAAGGTCGAGATCGAAGTCACCGCAAAGCGACGCAACCCCTGATCCACCCTACCCGCCGCTCGGCGCTCTCCTGGAGAAAATGATGAGCCCCTCCTCGCAGATCTACGCGAAAATCACCGGCCCCATTGTCATGATCGGCTTCGGCTCGATCGGCAAAGGCACGCTGCCGATGATCGAGCGGCATCTCGATTACGACAAGTCGCGCATCACGGTGATCGATCCCAAGGATGAAGGCCGCAAGGCCCATTGCGAGAAGCAGAATGTCAAATTCATCCAGCAGGCCGTGACCAAAGACAATTATCGCGACTTGCTGACCCCGCTGCTCACTGAAGGCGGCGGCCAGGGCTTCTGCGTCAATCTCTCGGTCGATACCGGCTCGACCGACATCATGGAGCTCTGCAACGAGCTCGGTGCTCTCTATATCGACACCGTCAACGAGCCCTGGCTCGGCTTCTATTTCGATGCTTCGAAGGGCCCGGAAGCGCGCTCCAACTACGCGCTTCGTGAAGTGACGCTGGCCGCCAAGAAGGCGCGCCCGGCGGGCTCGACGACGGCGGTCTCCTGCTGTGGCGCCAATCCCGGCATGGTCTCCTTCTTCGTCAAGCAGGCGCTGCTCAACGTCGCCGCTGATCTGAAGCTCAATGCCCCCAAGCCGAAGACCAAGGCTGAATGGGCGGACTTGATGCGGCAGGCCGGCATCAAGGGTATCCACATCGCCGAACGCGACACCCAGCGCTCCAAGTCGCCGAAGGAGCCGGATGTCTTCGTCAACACCTGGTCGGTGGAAGGTTTCCTGTCCGAAGGCGTGCAGCCGTCCGAACTCGGTTGGGGCACCCATGAAAAATGGATGCCCGAGAATGCGCATACCCACGAAGCCGGCTGCGGCGCCGCGATCTATCTGATGCAGCCCGGCGCCAACACGCGCGTGCGGACCTGGTGCCCGACCCGCGGCGCACAGTATGGCTTCCTCGTCACCCACAACGAGTCGATCTCGATCGCCGATTACTTCACGGTGCATGACGCATCGGGCAAGGCGATCTATCGGCCGACCTGCCACTATGCCTATCATCCGGCCGACGATGCCGTGCTGTCGCTGCATGAAATGTTCGGCCGCGCCGCGAAGATGCAGGAGAAGCACCACATCCTCGACGAGAACGAAATCGTCGACGGCATCGACGAACTCGGCGTGCTGCTGTTCGGCCACGACAACAATGCCTACTGGTACGGCTCGCAGCTCTCGATCGAAGAGACCCGCAAGCTCGCGCCCTACCAGAACGCGACCGGCCTGCAGGTGACGTCGGCCGTGCTCGGCGGCATGGTGTGGGCGCTGGAGAACCCGAACGAGGGCATCGTCGAAGCCGACGAGATGGACTTCGACCGCCTGCTGGAAATCCAGCTGCCGTATCTCGGCCCGGTGAAGGGTTTCTACACCGACTGGACCCCGCTGACGGATCGTCCGGGACTGTTCCCGGAAGACATCGACACCAGCGATCCCTGGCAGTTCAAGAACGTCCTGGTGCGCTGAGAGGCCTTCCGGCCAAATCTCGAAAACAACCCCATGCACAGTAGCCGGCGAGATCGGCTGGCTCTCGTCATTCCGGGCTGGCCCGAAGGGCCAAGCCCACCGGTGCGCAATTGCGCACCGGGAATGACAGCGGCTCACTTCGCCATGTAGTCGAACGCGACCGAGCCGAGGCCCAGCGTCAAATCCGCCTTGTAGTGCAGCGCCGAGACCACTTCGCGCACCGGTAGGCGGGCGACGTCGCACAGCGCGTGCGGAAACAGGCCGAGCGCGGCGGGGCCGGTCCAGGCCTCCTTCAAGGTGATGTCGTCGAGATGGAAGCGCACCAGCTCGCAGATCCGCGGCGTGCCGTCGACATGCGGAATGATCTTCAGGATGAAGTTCGGCGCCTTCATCGCGTTCAAGACCGTGTCGTGATCGACCTTGTGGTACTTGTAGCCCATCGTGGCGGAGGCGCAGAGCACCGAGCCGTAATGCAGCGAGCCGACCAGCACGTCGCTCTCGACCGCGATCTTGGGCCGCGCCAGCTTCTTCGGAAATCCCCACAGCTCACGGCCGCCGGCGATCGGGGCCTCGTCGTCGAGATACATCGCGTGGGTATAGGCTCCGAGCTCGCCCTTGAACCGGACCGGGATCACCTGCCCGGTCTCGGTGTAGTCGCCGAAGCCGGTCGAGTCCGGCATGCGGATGAATTCGTACTTCACGACAGGCTCGGCGACCTCGAGCGGCTCCGGCACCACGGCCGCCAGCGCTTCGGGGTCGGTCTTGTAGGTGATGATGAAATATTCGCGGTCGAAGAACCGATATGGCCCCGGCGGAAACGACGGGTTGGTGAGCGGCATCGAATAGGCGGTGCGCCGGACGTCCTCGATCTTCATGAAGTGCCCCATCTGTCGTTGGTGTGCCGGCAGATTATGGCGGGCGCGGAGGGCGGAGGCGAGACCGTATAATCGGCAGCATCAGTCAAATGCGCGTCACAATGCGCCGGCCGAACGCGGCTATTTCTTCTCGATCGGCGGCGCGATTTTCTCGGCGGGCGCCGGCGGCAGCGCCGGCCTGGCGCCGGCCTTCTGCGCCTCAGCGTCGGGACGCGCAGGCTCCGGTGCCGGCGTGGTCGGCCGCTCGCCGCCGGGTTTTGACTCGGCGGGCGGCGTCGTCTGTAGCGGCTGGGTCGCCTGCGCCATCTCTTGCGGGGCAGCGTTGATCGCGTGCAGCGACAGCACCGCGATCGCAACGCCCGCCACCACCAGTGTGGCGGCGATCAGCACGTCGTTCCGCAGCCTGGTCCGATCCGCAGCCATGTCGTTCACCCGCGATTGTCAGCGAGGTCAACGATCCGGCCACCGCATGGTTCCCGAGCAGCGCCTGCGGGAACCTCGCCTCAATCCGTGGTGCTGATTTCCCAGGTTACGTGCCGCACGCCGGGCTGATGCTGCAAGTCGACCACAACGGCATTCAGCTCGTTGGGGTCGACCGCGGTCGAGACCAGCTCCGCCACGATCTCGAGGAAGTCGTCGCCGGCCTCGACCACGTTGACATCGGCGACCGGATAGTTCGCGGCCTCGAGCTTCTCCACCAGGCGGTCGCGCATGGCGGGCAGCGCCTCGGGGGTCACCACGAGCTTGAAGTAGTAGGTTGCCTCCGAGGCCTTCTCGTTCAGCGGGATGCGGTTGATGGCATTGACCAGCGGACGCAGCAGCGTGTTGCCGGCGATCACGAACACGGTCAACGCCGCCGCCTGCGCCACCAGGTCCGCGCCGGCGCAGGAGCCGACCGCGGCCGAGGCCCACAGCGTCGCCGCGGTGTTGAGCCCGCGCACGTCCATGCCCTGCTTCATGATGACGCCGGCGCCGAGGAAGCCGATCCCCGACACCACATAAGCGATCACCCGCACCGCGCCATCAGCGCCGGCCAGATGCATCGCGAGGTCGACGAAGGCGGCCGCACCGACCGCGACGAGCACATTGGTGCGCAACCCCGCGGTGCGCTGCCGGTACTGCCGTTCGGCCCCGATCAGTGTACCGAGCACGAAAGCTGTCGTCAGGCTGACCAGCGTGTCGATGAAGTCGGCGAGCTGGAATGTGGTGAGAAATCGCATGACGCTGCCGATTCTTCCTCGCCCGAAAACGATGCAGCGATCTCTTACATTTCCAGGATGCCCGCGTCACCATCTTCCGTGCCGTAGGCGAGCAGCGTGCCCTTGGCATTCCACCCCAGCGCGGACACCGCGGCACCGGCATTCCGACGCACCAGGATCTCGGCACCGTCCTCGAGCCGGACCATCAGCACGGTGCCATCGGCATAGCCGACCGCCATGATGTCGTTCTTCGGATGACAGGCGACCACCGCGACCCGCGCCGGCATCGGCGTCAGCATCGCCGGCTCCTTGCCCATCGGCCCGTCCTTGCTCGTGAACGGCCAGACGATCACGGTATCGGCGCCCGAGGTCGCGAGCCCCTTGCCGCCGGCGCTCCACGACATCGAGCGCACGCGGCCGGGATAGCCGCTCATCCGCATGTGCCGGTTATCGGCGAGCCGCCAGCCATGCATCGCGGCCTCGTGCATCGCCGTGACAAGAAACTTGTTGTCCGGGCTGAAAGAGACCGCGAGATGCGAGCCGGCCCATTCCAGGAATTCCGGATTGGCGGCCATGTTGGGAAACCACAAGGTCACGCCGTTGTAGTGCGCGATCGCAAGCCGCAGGCCCTTCGGCGCGAACGCCAGCCCGCCGACGGTCGACGGCACCTCGAAGGTTTTCTCTTCGCCCTTGGGATTGCGCACGAAGGCGGTCTTGCCCGCCGACCACGCCACGGTGCCGTCGCTGTGCAGCGCGACATTATCGATCCAGCGCCGCTTGGCGTCGGTCGCAATGGTCGAGGTCTCACCCTTGGCGTCGATCGCGATCAGCTTGCCGTCGTCACCGCCGGTGACGAGCCGCTTGCCGTCGGAGGCCGCGCACAGGATGGCGCCGAAATGAGTCTCGGTCCGCGTGATCTCGCCGTCGGCGGTCGCGATCGCGACGCTCTCCTCGGCGCCGACGAAGAACGCGCGGTCGCCGAGAAAATGCACTGAGCCGACCGCCGCGCCGAGCGGAAGCGGCTTGACGCGGTCGGTGATCGAAACGATGGAAGAAGGGGCCTCGCCCGGATCGAACTCTTTCATCACGTGGTGATGCACTGCTCGAAGCCGTCGCGGATCGCCTGCTCCGGCAATTCGCGACCGATGAACACGACGCGGCTTTCACGCTTCTCGCCGTCCTTCCACTTCCGCTGATGATCGCCCTCCAGCATCATGTGGACGCCCTGGAACACGTAGCGGTCGTCATCGCCGGTGAAGGCGAGGATGCCCTTCGAGCGCAGGATCTTCTGGCCTTCGGTGGCGACGAGGTTCTGCAGCCAGGGCATGAACTTGGTCGGATCGAGCGGCTTCTCCGAGCGCAGCGACAGCGATTGCATGTCCTCGTCGTGATAGTGCTTCAGCCCGCCATGGCCGTGATCGTGGTGATGGTGATCATGGTCATGACCGTGGTCGTGATGGTGATGATCATGGTCGTGACCGTCGCCGGCCTCGAGGAAATCGGGCTCGATCTCAAGGATGCGGTCGAGGTCGAACGCGCCGCGCTCCAGCACGTCGGCGATCCCGACCTGGCAACGCTCGGTGCGATGCAGCTTTGCGTACGGATTGATGCCGCGGATGCGGGCCTCGACTTCGGCGAGCTCCGCCTTCGAGACCAGGTCGGTCTTGTTCAGCACGATGACGTCGGCGAACGCGATCTGGTTCTTGGCTTCCGGCGCGTCCTTGAGGCGATCGCTCAGCCACTTGGCATCAGCGACGGTCACCACCGCATCGAGCCGGGCGTTCTTCTGCACGTCCTCGTCGACGAAGAAGGTCTGCGCGACCGGCGCCGGATCGGCAAGGCCGGTGGTCTCGACGATGATGGCGTCGAACTTGCCCTTGCGCTTCATCAACCCGTCCATGATGCGGACGAGGTCGCCGCGCACCGTGCAGCAGACGCAGCCATTGTTCATCTCGAACACTTCCTCATCGGCGCCGATGATGAGGTCGTTGTCGATGCCGATCTCGCCGAATTCGTTGACGATGACGGCGTACTTCTTGCCGTGGTTTTCCGACAGGATGCGGTTCAGCAGCGTGGTCTTGCCGGCGCCGAGATAGCCCGTCAGCACGGTCACTGGAATTTTCTGCGAAGCTTCAGCCATAACAACTCCGAATTGGGGCCGCGCTCAATCCAGGCAGGGAGGCCCCTGCCCCTAGTTGGCGAGCGCGCTGGTCAGGGCCTTTATATTGTGCCTGACCATATCAATGTAAGTGGGTGCTTGGCCCTTTTCGGCCGTCAAACTGTCCGAATACAGGGTCCCGCCGACCTTGGCCCCGGTCTCGGCCGCGATCCGCTCGATCAGGCGGGGATCGCTGATGTTTTCGAGAAAAACTGCCGGAATTTTCGCGACCTTGATCTGGGCGATGATGGCGGCGATATCGCGTGCGCTGGGCTCGGAATCGGTCGAGACGCTGAGCGGCGAGAAAAACGTGATTCCGTAGGCATCAGCGAAATAACCGAAGGCGTCGTGGGTCGAGATCACCTTGCGCCGCGCGTCCGGTATTCTCGCCACCGCCTCGTGCACCTCGCGGTCGAGCGCCTCGAGCTTGGCCAGATAGGCGTCGGCATTGGCCTTGATGGCGGCTGCCTGGTCAGGCGCCGCGGCGATCAGCCCGTCGCGAATATTGACGACGTAGATCTTCGCATTGGCCACCGATTGCCAGGCATGCGGATCGTCATGGCCGCCCATCTTGCGCGGCATGATCCCCTTGGTTGCCACCACAACCGGCGCCTTGCTGCCGGAAGCTTGCAGCAGCCGCGGCAGCCAGCCCTCGAAGCCGAGGCCGTTGATGACCAGCAGCCTGGCGTCGGCAACCTTCTTGGCATCCGCCGGCGTCGGTGCATAAACATGCGCGTCGCCGTCGGGCCCGACCAGCGCCACCACATCGACGCTGTTGCCGCCGACATTGCGCACCATGTCGGCGAGGATCGAGAAGCTCGCAACGACGTTGATGCGCTCTTCGGCGCGCGCCGCGCCGCTCGCCAGCAGCAGCGCCAGACCGATCAACCCGAACAATCGCCGCATCGTCCTCACGCCTCGAGATGGCGGCCGGGGAACAGCTGCCGCACCAGGCCGCTGACATTGCCGAACAGCAGCGACACGATATAGAGCCCGGCCGCAACCAGGATGATCGCGGGGCCGGAGGGAATCCGGGTCTGGTACGACAGCACCAGCCCGGCATAGCCCGAAACAATCGCGCTCGCGACCGCGATGCAGATCATGGTGGTGATGTCGCGCGACCAGAACCGCGCGATGCCGGCAGGCAGGATCATCAGCCCGACGCCGAGCAGCGTGCCGAGCGCGTGGAAGCCGTTGACGAGGTTGACCACGACCAGCGCCAGGAAGGCGAGATGCGCCGGCGCGCCGGCCCGGCTCACGGTGCGCAGGAATACCGGATCGACGCATTCGATCACCAGCGGACGATAGATCACCGCGAGCACCAGCAGCGTGATGGTGGCGTTGAACGCGATCACCAGCAGGGTCTGGTCGTCCATCGCCAGGATATTGCCGAACAGCACGTGCAGCAGGTCGATATTGGTGCCCTTGATGGAGACGATGGTGACACCGAGCGCGAGCGAGACCAGATAGAAGGTCGCAAGTGAGGCGTCTTCCTTCAGCTCCGTGGTGCGGGCGACGAGGCCGGCGAGCAGCGCCACCGCAAAGCCGGCAATCAGGCCGCCGGTCGTCATCGCGAACAGATTGAGCCCGGACAGCAGGAAACCGATCGCAGCGCCCGGCAGGATCGCATGCGCCATGGCGTCGCCGACCAGGCTCATCCGCCGCAGCATCAGGAATACGCCGATCGGCGCACCGCCGAGCGACAGCGCGATCACCGCGGCGAGCGCGCGGCGCATGAACTCGAATTCGGTGAAGGGCGTGATCAGCGCGTCAGTCAGCATCGGCGTCAGGCGGCCCGTGAGCGCGGATCGGCGGCGCACGCCGCGGCACTGTCGTCGAACGCCTCGCACATCCGCATCGCGACCGTCAGATTGTCCGCGGTCAGCGTCTCCGCGGTCGGGCCCCATTCCACCGGGCCGCGCGCCAACAGCAGCGTTTCCGGGAAATTGTTGCGCACCATGTCGAGGTCGTGCAGCGCCGCCAGCACCGTGCGCCCCTCGCCGTTCCAGCGTTTCACCAGCGTCAGGAGATCGGCGGTGGTCTTGGCATCGATGGCATTGAACGGTTCGTCGAGCACGATCAGGCGGGCGTCCTGCAGCAGCACACGCGCGAACAGCATGCGCTGCATCTGGCCGCCGGACAGCGTGCCGATCGGGCGGTTCTCGAAGCCGTTGAGGCCGACGGCGGCGAGCGCCGCCAAAATCTTGTCGCGCGCGCCCTTGCCGATGCCGCCGAAGAAGCCGGTCGAGCGCCACAGCCCGGTGCCGACGAAATCGAACACCGAGATCGGAAACGTACGGTCGATGTCGGCGGACTGCGGCAGATAGGCGATGTCGCGGTGGTCGAGGCCGTCGAGATCGATCACGCCCGACAGCGGCTTCAGCACGCCGGCGATGCCGCGCAGCAGCGTCGACTTGCCGGCGCCGTTCGGGCCGATCACCGCGAGCAGCGCGCCCGCCTCGACCGCGCCATTGAGATGATGCACCGCCGGGTGGCGGTCATAGCCGAGCGTGACGTCGCGGAAGGTGACAAGCGCACTCATGGTCACCTCATCGCCAGCCAGACGACGGCCCACAGGCAGGCCGAGACCGCGAGCGCCGCGCCCAGCCGGGCCGGCACGGGCATGCGCAGGATCGACCAGGGCGCGGCCTGGGCCGGATGCGCCGAGGGGCCATGGCTGTGCCCGTGGGGATGGCTGTGGCCGTGATGGTGGTGGTCGTCGTGGGAGTGCGTATGCGCCATGGCCAAACTGTTATATTATAACATAACGCGAGTCTACCAACGAGGAACTCATGGCCGCTCCGCAAAACCGGGAGAGATTCGAGCTGCGCCGGCAGGATGACGCCCTCGTCTACAGCGTTGTCCGGAACACCCGCCCCGATGGAACCGTCGGCTACCAGCACCAGGATCGGGATTTCTGGATCGAGCACCGGCCGGGCTGGAGCAGGTTGGCCCGGGCCCCTCAGAGCCAAACCTGCACCGGCCGCCCCTGGAACGTGTTGCCGGCCGATCAGGGCGATCACCCACCGGAAGGCGACTGGGTGAGCCGGAAGCGGACGAAGTCGTATGTTTATAGCCTCGTCTATGTGAGCTAGGCGAAGAGCCATCGCGGCGCGATCTGTCTCAAGTTCGTCGTCTCGGCGGGAGCCTCTCCGTTCGTCGTCCTGGCGAAAGCCAGGACCCATTACCACCGCATTCGGTGATGAATACGCTCGCGGCCCCAACGTCGCACAACAATCGAGACCTGGGGTAATGGGTCCTGGCCTTCGCCAGGACGACACCGAGTGCGTGGCGCAAGTTGCGAGGCACATCTGCACGTCTCAAATTCCGCTGTCGTCCCGGCCCCCGTACGCAATTGCGCACTAGGCCGGGACGACGATGAGGATGGTTCTCGATTCAAGGGAGACGGGAAACTAATCTACTGGCACACCGGCGCGGTCAGTTTTGGGTCAGCTGGTCTTGCTGACCAATACGCCCGCTGACTGAGCTCCGCTTCGTTTATCGCGGGAGCACATACGTAGCTCGTCTTGCCAATGCACATGGGCGAGCCGATCGAGAAGATGAGGTTTTCGTAGATGCAATAGTTGCCGATCCCGGATGGCAGATCGGTCGGCGGCGCTGTGGAGCCCCCAAAATAGGGCTGCGATGAACCGCCCGGCGCCCTGTCTTGCGCCGCGGCCGCATGAAGGGAAATCAATAGCGTCAGACACGTGACGATGCGGAGCATGATCCCTCCGGTCAAGGAATGCCGGCGAAGCGTCGGGCGACTTCCGGCGCGGGAAGCGCACTGGCAGCCGCGACGGAATCGCTAGCAGGCTAGTACGACAGTTGCTTTGCAAATTCTCCGAAGGACAGACACGCTCTCGGCTTGAGCCGAGATCGCGTTGGCCCATCGTATCATCTGCTGCGCCTGCGTAGAAGTGATGGTTGTTGCAGCGAAGCGGGCCACGGCTACCAAGCGTCGTCAAGCCTCCCGCGCGTAACTCTTCAACCTCGCCTCCAGCACCGCGAGCACCTGGTCGCGGACCGGATCGCGGGAGCCTTTCAGCCAGGCGGCAGCGAGCGGCAGGCGGCCGGTGCTGCTGCCGCGTTTTAGGCGCAGCGGCACAAAGCGCACGCCCGGGATCGCCATCCGCGCGGTCCAGCGCGGCACGATGGCGACGCCGAGCCTTGCTGCAACCATGTTGACGATGGTCTGCTTCTCGTCGGCGATCTCCTGGATGCGCGGCGTCAGCCCGGCCTCGTCGAACAGTTTTGTCGTGAGATCGTGGCTGTGCGGCCGCGAGCGGCGCTCCGGCACGATCAAGGGCTGATCGGCGATATCAGGCAGTACGATCTGCTTGCGCCGCGCCAGCTTATGCTTGTGCGACAGCGCCACCACGGCGGTCTCCTGCAGTAGCGGAACAAACTCGATGCGCCGGTCGGGCCGCTCCGGCGGGCGCACGAAAGCGAGATCGAGCGCGCCCGACAACAGCTTCGGCAGCAGCCGGATGGTCTTCTCCTCAAGCAGTTGCACGGCAACCTCCGGATGGGCGGCACGGAGGTCGCGCAGCAGCGGCGGCAGCAGGCCGGCCGCGGCGCTGTCGATCGCGCCGATCCGGAAGCGCCGCGCCTGCGGCTTGCGCAGCCGGCGGCGAAAGCCGTCCTCGATCGCCTCGGCGCGGCCGAGCAGCGCGCGTCCCTCGCGCAGCAGCACAGAGCCGTCCTCGGTCAACGACACCGCGCGCGTGGTGCGCGCGAACAGCCGCACCCCGAGATCCTCCTCCAGCAGCTTGATGTGGCGGCCGAGCGCCGACGGCATCATCTGCAGGCGCTGCGCGGCGCGGCCGAAATGCAGTTCCTCGGCAGCCGCCACGAAGCAGCGAAGCTGGTGCAGTTCCAAGATGGGTTTCCTTCTCACCCGCCGTCATTGCGAGCGCAAGCGAAGCAATCCATCTCTCCGCACGCGTGGAAGGATGGATTGCTTCGTCGCTTCGCTCCTCGCAATGACGGGCGACGGCAGCGATTATATCATTTTTTTGTATAAACCGGCGCGGATTGAATCGGAAGGGCGCGCGCCTCTAGGCTTCCCAATGGCGCGGCGAAATGCGCCGTCCCAACCAACAACACGAACTCTGAGGAAGCCCATGGAAAGCGAGCTTGGCACGCGCGTGTTGCGCAAGATCTCACTGCGCATCGTGCCGTTCATCATGCTGCTGTACTTCGTGGCCTTCATCGACCGCGTCAATATCGGCTTCGCGTCGCTCACGATGAACAAGGACATCGGCCTGTCGCCGACGGTCTATGGCTTCGGCGCCGGTATCTTCTTCTGGGGCTACTTCCTGTTCGAGGTGCCCTCCAACATCATCCTGCACAAGATCGGCGCGCGGATCTGGATCGCGCGGGTGATGATCACCTGGGGCCTGGTCTCGGCGGCGATGGCGCTGGTGCAGGGCGCGACCAGCTTCTACGTGCTGCGCTTCCTGCTCGGCGCCGCGGAGGCCGGCTTCTTCCCCGGCATCATCCTCTACCTCTCCTACTGGTTCCCGGCGCGGCAGCGCGCCGCCGTCACCGCGCTGTTCATGGCCGCCGCGCCGCTCTCGACCGTGCTCGGCTCGCCGGTGTCGGGCGCGTTGCTGGAGATGGACGGCCTGTTCGGCTTCAAGGGCTGGCAATGGCTGTTCGTGCTGGAGGCGGTGCCTGCCGTGCTGCTCGGCTTCGTCGTGCTCGGCTTCCTGACCGACCGGCCGGAGCAGGCCAGATGGCTTGCCGACGACGAACGCGCCTGGCTGGTCAAGACCATGAAGGCGGAGAACGACGGCAAGGCTTCGACCGCGAGCCACAGCATCTGGCGCGGGCTCGCCGATCCGCGCGTGCTGGCGCTGGCGCTGGTCTATTTCGGCACTTCGGCCGGGCTCTACACACTTGGCGTTTGGGCGCCGCAGATCATCAAGGCGTTCGGCCTGTCGTCTCTGCAGGTCGGCTTCCTCAACGCGGTGCCGGCAACCATCGCCGTGATCGCGATGATCCTGTGGGCGCGGCATTCCGACCGCACCGGCGAACGCAGCTGGCACGTCGTGATCGCCTGCCTGATCGCGGCGGCGGGCCTCGCGCTTGCCGGGCTATGGACCGGCCTCGCCGCCGTGATCGCGGCGCTGACCTTGGTCAATATCGGCATCTCTTCGTCGAAGCCGCCGCTGTGGAGCATGCCGACCATGTTCCTGTCGGGCTCGGCCGCCGCGGCCGGCATCGCCACCATCAACTCGATCGGCAATCTCGGCGGCTTCGTCGGCCCCGCGATGATCGGCTGGATCAAGGAGCGCACCGGCAGTTTCGAGGGCGGTCTCTATTTCGTCGCTGGCCTGCTGGTGCTGTCAGCCGTGCTCACGCTGCTGCTGTCGCGCGCGCAGAGCGCGCCCGCGCCGGCCGAACCACAACCCAATCCCGTGCGAACCCGCTAACCATTCATCCGGAGACAACCCATGCGTACCCATTCCATCGCCGCCATTCCCGCCGACGGCATCGGCCCCGAAGTGATCTCGGCGGGTGTCCGCGTGCTTCAGGCACTGGCCAAGCGCAGCGGCGACATCAGCTTCAACGTCAAGACCTTCGACTGGGGCTCGGACTATTACAAGAAGCACGGCGTGATGATGCCGGCCGACGGGCTGGCCGATCTCAGGAATTTCGACGCGATCTATTTCGGCGCGGTCGGCGCGCCCGACGTGCCCGATCACATCACGCTGTGGGGCCTTCGGTTGCCGATCTGCCAGGGCTTTGACCAGTACGCCAATGTGCGGCCGACAAAAATCCTGCCCGGTGTCGCTTCGCCGCTGCGCAATGTCGGCGTCGGCGATCTCGACTGGGTGATCGTGCGCGAGAACTCCGAAGGCGAATATGCCGGGATGGGCGGACGTGCGCACAAGGGGCTGCCGGAAGAGGTCGGCACCGAGGTCGCTGTCTTTACCCGCGTCGGCGTGACGCGGATCATGCGCTACGCGTTCCAGCTCGCGCAGTCGCGGCCGCGCAAATTCCTCACCGTGGTGACCAAGTCGAACGCGCAGCGCCACGGCATGGTGATGTGGGACGAGATCGCGGCCGAGGTGGCGAAGGAGTTCCCCGACGTGGCCTGGGACAAGATGCTGGTCGACGCCATGACGGTGCGGATGACGCTGCATCCGAAGAGCCTCGACACCATCGTGGCGACCAACCTGCACGCCGACATTCTGTCGGATCTCGCCGGTGCCCTGGCCGGCAGCCTCGGCGTCGCGCCGACCGGCAATATCGATCCGCAGCGCCGCTTCCCCTCGATGTTCGAGCCGATCCACGGCTCGGCCTTCGACATCACTGGCAAGGGTATCGCCAACCCGGTCGCGACCTTCTGGACCGGCGCGCAGATGCTGGAGCATCTCGGCGAAAAGGACGCGGCCGCGCGCCTGATGGCCGCGGTCGAGAGGGTGTGCGCGGCCGGCGTGCTGACGCCCGATGTCGGCGGCAAGGCGACGACCAAGGAAGTGACCGACGCCGTGATCGACGCGATCCATGGATCGAATGTGTGAGGGGGCGTTAGCGAGCCGCATCACACAGTGAGGCGAGCACGCTGGTGGGGCTCCCTCCCCCTTGCGGGGGAGGGGTACCGCTTGCTCCGCTGATAATTAGTGACGAGGACTGCATACGATCCGGCGAGCAAGTTGACTGAACTTCGCTTACTTCTCGGATCGCTCCCGGGGCCACCCCTCACCCCACCCTCTCCCACAGGGGGAGAGGGAGTCTGATCAGGGTGCTCACCTCACGAAGGTGCGCCTCTATCTGATACCGCAACCGGGGAACGAACCGTGCTACCTGATCTGACCAGACGACACTTCATGACCGCTGGAGGACTATCGATCATGGCCGCGATGACGGGGATACAGCCGGCGGGCGCCGCGCCATGGCGCGATGAGATCCGCGCCATCGCCTTCGACGTCCAGGGCACATGCGTCGACTTCTATCAGCCGATCCTGCGTGCGGGGCAGGCCGTCAATACCGCGAAGGGGCTTGCGCTCGACTGGGCCAAACTCTCGAGCGAATGGCGCGATCTTTATCGTGCCGCGCTCGACGACGTGATCGCCGGCAAGCGCCCTTGGATTCGGGTCGACCGCATCTATCGCGAGGCGCTGGATGTGCTGCTCGATCGCCACGGCCTCTCGGAGGCCTTCTCCAGCGACGAGCGCGACGAACTGAACACGGTGTGGAGCAAGCTCGACGCGTGGCCCGACAGTGTCGAAGGCCTTGCACGCCTGCGCAGCCGGTTCGTGACCTCGACCTTGTCAAATGCCGGCATGGCCGCCGTGGTGGCGGTGGTCAAGCATGCCAAGCTGCCATTCGACGCCGTGCTGACCGCGGAGCTTGCACGCAGCTACAAGCCATCACCCGCGGTGTATCAGCTCGCCGTCGACTACCTCGGTTATCCCGCCGACAAGATCCTGATGGTCGCCTGCCACAAATACGACCTGAAGGCGGCCGGCGCCTTCGGCATGCGCACTGCGTTCGTCGCCCGTCCGCTGGAGTTCGGGCCGGCGGCGAAGGTCGACGTCGCGCCGGAATCCTGGATCGACCTCCACGCGGACAGTTTTACGCAACTCGCCGATATGCTCGTGCCGGCGTGACGACGCGAGGGGCCACTTTTCCGGATCATGCTCCAGGCGCACCCGCCTCGGCGCAATTGGTCAGCCGCGCGGGGACGCCGACGGCGGTGCAGCCGGCCGGCACATCCGACGTCACCAGCGCACCGGCGCCGACCTTGGCGAAGTCGCCGACAGAAAGGTTTCCGATCACCGTTGCGCCGGCGCTGAGCAGCACGCCGCGGCCGATCGTCGGTGCGTGGCGCGGGTCATCCTGATGCCGCGCGATGGTGACGTTCTGCAGGATCGTGACCTCGTCGCCGACGGAAGCCAACGCGCCGATGATGATGCCGGTGCCGTGATCGAGGAAAACCGCCGTTCCGATCCGGGCCGACGGGTGAATGCTGATCTGCAACTGGTCCGCCGCCGCACTCTGCATCAACAGCGAAAGGTCGGGGCGATCGTGGCGCCACAGCCAGTTCGACACCCGCCAGGCTTGCAGCGCGACGTAGCCCTTGAAGTTCAAGAACGGCGGCAACAAGCCCGTGATCGCCGGGTCGCGGCGCACGATCGACACCAGATCGGTGGCCGCGGCATCGACCAGCGCAGGCTCGGCCGCGAACGCTTCGCGGGCGGTCCGCATGAACTGCACGCGATCGGCTTCCGCGCGGCAGATAGCCCGGCCGATCAGGAAGGCGAGCGCACCGCCGAGATCGCCCTGATCAAGGATGAAGGCAGCCGACGCCTCGAGAAAGCGATCGGCGACAACGGCAGCTTCCGCTTCGCGCCGGATCGCAAGCCAGAGATCGCCAGGACTCGCCGTAGCAAAAGCCGCCATTACTTCACCTCATCGCCCCGCTTCAGGACGATAGAGTGGGCACAGCAGCCGCACAATGCAAACCGCCCGCTTGCTTGTCGCAAACGGGCGGCTCGGGGCCATCAGGTGTTATGGGGGCACATCGCCTGAAGGCTCAGTGCTTGCCTCGCGGGATCAGCCAGCCTTCAAAGTTAGCCTTGGGGCGGCTGATCGTTCGGCGGGGTCGGACGGGTCTTGTGCTGCGCCATGAAGGCGTCGAACTCTTCCTTGTCCTTGGCGTGGCGCAGGCGATCGAGGAAGTTCTTGAACTCGACCTGCTCTTCCTCGAGCCGGCGCAGCGTGTCCTGGCGGTACTCGTCGAAGGCGCGGTTGCCGCTGGTGGGCGGGCCGAAGCCGCCGAACGGGAAGCCGCGGCGCTCCATGCGGCTCTTCATCCGCTCCATCTTGTCCTGCATGCGCTCCATCTTGTTCGCCCAGCGATCCTGATCGTAGTGACTCCAACAGGCCATTTTTCTGCTCCCGAGTGTGAAAAAGAGAAGGGCGAGGCCGATCGGCCACCAGATCATGAAGCCGAGGATGATCCCGGCGATCTTCAGGGGATGCCACGGCGTCGCGTAGAAGTGTGGACGGTAGGGCTCTTCGACGGGGCCGCGCCAGCGATTGACATCTGCGGTGTAGGCCATTTCCTTCTCCATCACGGCAATCACGCCGTTGTGAATGTAAATAACATTTACATAGATAGCCGAGCCCTTGGGAAAGTCAAGCAGAGCAGATGACGCACCCCTCGGATTATTTTTGGCTTGGTCGTTGAACCTTATTTCGGTTTGCCCCACGGGCCGGATCTGTCGCCGGCCGGCTCTTCGTCGGCTGCCGCGGTTCCCGGCCTGCGATCGGTGAGGAAGCCAAGGCCGCGCAGATAGATCAGCACTTCGGCCTCGAGCAGATCCTCCGGCGACATCGGCAGCTTGCGCCGCGCGGCATCGCCGCGGCCGAACAGCGAGGCGACGCCGTGCGACATCGACCAGATATGCAGCGCCATCATCATCGCCGGCGGGCGCGGTGTGCCGGGCGGCGCCAGCGCCGCGAGCCGCTCGGCGGCGGCGCGGATGATCGCGAACGCGCGTTCGCTTGCCGCCATCAAGGTCGGATTGGAATCGACCGGCAGGCCGGATTCGAACATCGCGGAGTAGAACGCGGGCTCCTCGCGCGCGAAGGCGAGATAGGCCTTGCCGACCCGCTCGAACGCCGAGACGGTGTCGGGGCGACCGTCGTCCCAGGCCTGCGTCAAGAGCGCCTCGAACTGCTCGAAGCCGCGCTGCGCAATGCTGGCGATCAGCTCGTCACGGTCGCGGAAGTGGCGGTAGGGCGCGGCGGGGCTGACGCCGGCCATGCGCGCGGCATCGGCGAAGGTGAAGCCGGCCGGCCCCTTCTTCGAGATCAGGTCGAGGGCTGCCTGCAGCAACGCCTCTTTGAGATTGCCGTGATGATAGCCGCGCTCGGCGCGGCCTTGGTCCTTGCGCCAGCTCATGTGAACGGCTTTTACATGAGCCGGTGGTAAAGGTCACTAGCGGCCAGGCCGGCGGTTCATCAAGATTAACGGACCGGCTGGCCGAACGGCGTCGAGGACTGCCTCGCCAAGCCGTCAGGCGCATTGCGGGTCTAGGCGGGGACGTAGATCAACCTGAGCGTGTTCTCGCCCAGCCGATCGCTTGCCACGAGGCGGAGCGGCGCGCGTGGGCCGGCAAAGAACGGCTTGCCGCGACCAAGCACGATGGGCCGGAGGTAGATTCGATACTCGTCAATCAGGCCGAGCTCGGTCAGGTTCCCCGCCAGCTCCGGTCCGGCGACTTCGATCTCGCCGTCGAGCCGGGCCTTCAGCCCGCGCACCGCCGCCGCGAGGTCCCCCTCGACGAGCGTCGCGTTGGGTCCGACCGACTTCAGCGAGCGCGACACGACCCACTTTGGCCGGCTCCGCCACGCTGCCGCATAGTCGCGCTCCTCCGCATCCCAGTCAGGGAGGTCTTCGTCCCAATAGCGCATGACCTCGTACATGCGGCGGCCGTACATCATGCCGGTCACGCCGCGCACCTGCTCGATGAAGTGACGAAACAGCCCGGTGTCCGGCAGCATGACCTGATGATCGACATAGCCGTCGAGCGACTGGTTCAATCCGAAGACGAGCTTCGCCATGGCGCGAGACCTCCACCCGGTTTTTCAGATTTGCTTGGGCCGGCATGATTTGAGGGCGATGTCGGGCGGATCAATGCACGCAGCTTGTCGGTAGATCGAACAAGCCGACGCTCGTTCTCCGGAACGGAGCCCTCTCCCGCGGGAAGCGGGAGAGGTACGGTGAGCTTGGCGCTCCAGCGCCCCGGGGACTATCGCCCCGGGATCGGCAGCACCGGCATGATCTCCACGGCCTCGCCGGGGAAGATCGAAAAGTGCGGGTGGTTCTCGAACAGCTTTGCCGCCGCCTCATGGGTGGGCGCGCGCACCACGGTGAAGCCGGTCATCAGATTGGCGATGTCGGCGGTGCCCCCGGCGCCGACATGCTTGGTCTTGCCGAGCGGCCCGCCCATCTCGACGATCACGTCGTGGTGCTTCTCGACCCAGGCGCCCCAGGCGGCCATGCCCTGCTGCTCCTTGGCACGCCGTTCGGCCTCCGGCAGCGCGTTCCAGGCTGCCATGCGCGAACCGGATTTGCCGCCGCCGAGATAGACCGCGAGGAAGGTGTCATTGCTCATCGTGCTTCTCCGTTGTGGTTTGACAATCAGTTGGGGACGCGATGCCGCTTTTGCGGCGGCATCGCGTTTCGTTTGAAATTCAGCGCAGCGCCTTGCCCCAGCCGCCCTGCGGATGTTCGAAGGTCGCGGCCGCCTGCTGCACTTCCTCGGAGAAATCCGCCATCTCCTGCACCTGGCGGATCTCGATCATCTCGTTGGCGGAGGCCGGGCACTGCTTCGCCCATGCGATCGCTTCGGCGCGCGAGGCGACCTCGATCATCCAGAAGCCGCCGATCACTTCCTTGGCCTCGGTGAACGGACCGTCGATCACCACCGGCAGGCCGGTGTCGAACTTGACGCGCGCGCCTGAGGCCGGCGGATGCAGGCCTTCCAGCGTGATCAGCACGCCGGCGTCCTTCAGCGCCTGATTGTATCGCATCATCGCGGCGACCCGTTCCGGGTCGAGCTCGAGCTTGGCCGGCGCGGACTCGTAGCCGAGCGGGATCATCAGCATCATGAAACGCATTGGTCGGACTTTCTTGCTAGTTGAATCACGTGGAGTTCTCATCCCCGTCATTTCAGGAATGCGCCGTCCGAATTCGAGTTTACCCGAATTCGGCGCTTGGTATTTGTCCAAGTCGGCAACAGCCGATTTGGACGCGCAAGCCCGGCATGACGAAGTCATTACTTCCTTCCGGCCTGCGCACGCAGGCGCTCTCCCTGCTCGCGCAACTCGGGCGTCAGCGCCTCGCCGAAATCCTCCGCGGCAAACACCTGGCGGATCTCGATCTCGGAGCCGCCGCCGAACGGCGCGCGCTTCATCCAGTCGATCGCTTCATCGAGCGACCTGGTCTCGATCAGCCAGAAGCCGCAGACAAGATCGCCGGTCGGGCTGAACGGTCCGTGGCTCACGGTGCTCTGCCCGCCGGCATATTTGACGCGCGCGCCCTTGTTGGTCGGATGCAGGCCCTCGCCGGCCTGCATCACGCCGGCCTTGACCATCTCCTCGTTGAACTTGCCCATCGCGGCGAGCAGCTCGGTGCTCGGCATCACGCCGGCCTCGGTATCCTTGTTCGCCTTCACTATCACCATGAACTTCATCGTCCTGCTCCGTTGTCTCTGAGCCGATCTCAGCACCGGCGCTCGATTGAACGACGATGCTGAGTCTGCGATTCCGACACGGCGTTTGAAATTATTCTCGAGGTCATTGACGCGCACTCCAGGCTAGTCATCGATCGCCTGATAGGCGAGCGTCCAGAAATCGGCGAACACCGCGGGCGGCTGCGGCGAATCCATCATGCGCTGGGTCAGCAGGATTCCGGTCATCGTTTCGCGCGGGTCGGAATACCAGGAGGTGCCATAGCCGCCGTCCCAGCCGTAGCGGCCCGGCACATGGCAGAGATCGTCGCGCGCGGTGAACACCGACAGCCCGAAGCCCCAGCCGCACGGACCGAGCAAGAACTCGGAGCCAAGTTTCTGTTCCGGCGTGATCTGGTTCGAAGTCATCAGCTCCACTGAGGGACGCGACAGAATGCGCTCGGTACCGAGCCGTCCGCCATTGAGCAACATCTGCGCGAAGGCGTTGAAATCATCCGCGGTCGACACCAGCCCGGCGCTGCCGTTCTCGAACACCGGCGGCGCCGCGAATTTGCCGGTCGCAGGTTGGTCGAACACTTTCAGCGTGCCGGTCGCAGGATCGCCGCCATAGCACGTCGCAAATCGCGACAACTTATGTTGCGGCACATGGAAAGCCGTATCGTTCATGCCGAGCGGCCCGAAGATCCGCTCTTCCAGGAAGCCGGCGAACGAGGTTCCTGCGACACGCGCGATCAGGACGCCGAGGATCTGGCTCCCCGCGTCGTAGAGCCAGCGTTCACCGGGCTGATAGGCCAGCGGCAGCGTGCCGTAGCGGCGCAGCAATTCGTCCGGCGGAAACGACGGAAACACCGGCCCGGGCGCAAAGCCGGCATCCGCGATCGCCATCTGGATCGGATAGCGCGCCGGAAACACCGGGATCATGCCGAGCCCGAGACGGAAGGTGAGAAGGTCGCGCAGCGTGATCGCGCGCTTGGCCGGCACCGTGTCGTGGATCTCGGATTCGATAGTGCGCAACACACGGCGATCGGCGAGCTCGGGCAGCCAGCGATCGATGGGATCATCGAGCTTGAGCCGGCATTCCTCGACCAGGATCATTGCGGCGACCGCCGTCACCGGCTTGGTCATCGAGGCGATGCGGAAGATGGTGTCGCGCTGCATCGGCGGCCCGTCCATCGCCATGCGGCCAAGCACATCTGCATGGATCTCGCCGCGGCGGCTGACCAGCGCCACGAGGCCTGGAACGTCGCCACCATCGACATGGCGTGCCAGCACTTCGCGCATGCGTCCAAGCCGTGCCTGCGACAGGCCGCTGCTTTCACTCGCAATGGACATTTTCCAGGTTTCCTTCGCAGAATTCGGGCTCGCCTGCGACGATCGCGCGAGCGATATCACCGGCGCTGCCTTATCGATCCTGCCTGACCAGTTCGCCGTCCTGATGCGACGGACCGAAATAGACGTCAATGCGCGACACCTTGTCGCCGTCGAACACGAAGAACTCGGTGTTGCGGAAGCTCTTGCCGTCGCGGGCGACGCAGCGATAGGTGACGTAGGCCTCAACGCCATCGACCATGATGCGCTCGATCTCGTGACGGCCGATCCAGCCAGAGTCGCGCCAGCACTCGGCGAAATAGCGCGGCTTGTCGATGTTCTCGCCATAGGGCGTCGAGAAGCGGAAATCCTCCGCGAACGCGGCCTCGACGCTCGCGCGGTCATTGGCGAGATAGGCGGCGAAGATCCCGCGGATGATCTCGGCCCTGTTGCCAGCTGCAGCCATGTCGTCTCCACACAGATGTCGCCCGGGCCCCTCGGCGCGACCGGCGCTCCAGAACCCGGGCTTCAGGGAGAAGACGAACGGGGCGGCGCGAAAACGACATCGCGCCGCATTTATTTTCGGGGTCCTGATCGGACCTCAGGTTCCCTTTTTCAGGTTTCCTTTTCAGTCTTCCTTGGGGAACATGCCGAAATAGGGCTCGGCTTCCTTGAGGACGCGCGCGAAGGACGGCCGCGCCATCAGCCGCTCGAGATAGGCCGCCAGATGCGGGTGGCCCTCCCCGATCGGCTCGACCTTGTTGCCGTAGAACAGCGCCGGCGCGGCGGCGCAGTCGGCCAGCGAAACCTGCTCACCCATCATCCAGCCGCCTTGCGCGAGCTGCTGGTCGAGGATCGCATAGGAGGTGCGGAGCTGCGCCCGCGCTTCGGCGACGCCACGCGGATCCTTGCTGTCCGCCGGACGCAGCCGGTCGCCGACGATCTTCTGCAACGGCAGATGGACGTAGAGATCGAGGAAGCGGTCGCGCAGCCGGGTCTGCAACGCAAGCTCCGGGTCGTCAGGAATCAACTTGACGGTGCCGGGATAGTGCCGGTCGAGATATTCGATAACGATGCTCGATTCAGGCACCGCCTCGCCGCGCGCCTCGTCGTGAAGGACAGGAAAGCGGCCGATCGGCGACAGCGCGAGCAGCGCCGCGCGCTCGGTGGGATCGCCGAGATTGACCATGTTCGGCGTGAACGGCGCGCCGTTCTCGTAAAGTGCGACCAGCGCCTTCCAGCAGAACGACGACAGCGGGTGGTAATGCAGTGTGAGCGACATTAGAACTCCATCGTGGAACCAGTACCCGGAGGACGAACCGGAAACCGCTCTGCCGACATCTCGTGCGGAAATTATTTTGCCCGTCGCCCGGCGCCGCGAGCGGGCATCGACGCGACTCGCATTCGTTGAGCACGCGAATCGCGGTGCTGAATCGATCCGTGAAGCAGTCGGCAATATCAACGCTCGTAATAGGTCTATCAGCGTTGCTGAAGTGGACGCGTTGCGATCATCTGCATCAGACAAAAGTTGTCACCAATTTTCATCCGTAAGATTACGGTGAACATCGCATCCCGACTATGAATGATAGCGTGCAGATCAAAAAATTGCTTCGCAAACTGAGATAGATGCGCGCGCGCCGCGCTGCGTTATGCAGTCCGTGCCAGGCCGCAGGCTTTACCGATGCTAAACGGCTCGCTGCAACCTTTCCGTGAGTTGCGTCGATCCAATTTCCCATCCCGTTTCATTTGAAACTTCACGGAGCCCTGATGTTCAGTTTCAGCAACAAGGCAAACATCGACAGTGCGCTGGCGCAAGCCGCAGCGATCGGCAAATCGCAGGCGGTGATCGAGTTCAAGCTCGACGGCACCATCGTCACCGCCAACGAAAACTTCCTGAACGCGATGGGCTACTCGCTCGACGAGATCAGGGGCAAGCACCACAGCATGTTCGTCGAGCCGGCGTATCGCGACAGCCACGACTATCGCGCGTTCTGGGCGAGCCTGAACCGCGGCGAATTCCAGGGCGCGCAGTACAAGCGCATTGCCAAGGGCGGCCGCGAGGTCTGGATCCAGGCCTCCTACAATCCGATCCTGGACAAGAACGGCAAGCCGGTCGGCGTCATCAAGTTCGCCACCGACATCACCGCGCAGAAGATCCACAGCATGGAAGACGCCGGCAAGATCGCCGCGATCGGCCGCGCGCAGGCGGTGATCGAGTTCAACATGGACGGCACCATCGTCAATGCCAACGAGAACTTCCTCGGCGCGATGGGTTACTCGCTCGCCGAGATCCAGGGCAAGCATCACAGCATGTTCATGCCGCCGGCCGACCGCGACAGCCCGGCCTATCGCGAGTTCTGGGCGCGGCTGAACCGCGGCGAGCTCGAGACCGGCGAGTTCAAGCGCCTCGCCAAGGGCGCCAAGGAGATCTGGATCCTCGCCAGCTACAATCCGATCCTCGACGACCGCGGCAAACCGTTCAAGGTCGTCAAGTTCGCGACCGACGTCACGCAGCAGAAGCTGAAGGCCGCCGATAATGACGGCCAGATCGACGCGATCGGCAAGTCGCAAGCCGTGATCGAGTTCAACATGGACGGCACCATCCGTACCGCGAACCCGAACTTCCTTGCAGCGATGGGTTATCTGCTCGCCGAGATTCAGGGCAAGCATCACAGCATGTTCGTCGAGCCGGTCGAGGCGAACTCGGCGGGCTACCGCGAGTTCTGGGGAGCGCTGAACCGCGGCGAGTTCCAGGCCGCCGAATACAAGCGCATCGCCAAGGGCGGCCGCGAGATCTGGATCCAGGCTTCCTACAACCCGATCCTCGATCTCAACGGCAAGCCCTACAAGGTGGTGAAATACGCCACCGACATCACCGCGCAGGCGATCGGCCGCAAGAAGGCCGACAGCGCCCGCGGCCTGATCGAGGCGGTCGCCGCCGGCAGCGAGGAGATGAGCGCCTCGATCCGCGAGATCTCGGAGACCATGACCAAGTCGAAGCAGAACGCCGCGGTCGCCACCGGCCGCGTCGAGGCCGCCGACGGACAGGCTCAGAAGCTCAATGCCGCAGCTCAGGCGATGAGCGGCATCGTCGAGATGATCTCGAGCATCACCGGGCAGATCAACCTGCTCGCGCTCAACGCCACGATCGAATCGGCCCGAGCGGGCGAAGCCGGACGCGGCTTCGCGGTGGTGGCCTCCGAGGTGAAGAGCCTCGCCAACCAGGCCAAGCAGGCGACCGACACGATCTCCTCTGAGATCGATGCGCTGAACTCGATCGCCGCCGAAGTGGTCACCTCGCTGTCCGAGATCAAGGCAGCGATCGCCGGCGTCAACGAATACATCACCTCCACCGCCGCCGCGGTCGAGGAGCAGAGCATCGTGACGCAGGACATGTCGACCAATATGCAGCGCGCCTCCGCCGAGCTCGCGGCTTAGGTTGCGGTGCGATGACTTTCTCCCCGTCACCCTGAGGTGCGAGCGGAGCGAGCCTCGAAGGGTGCGCGGCCCGGGCTGGGGGCCGTGCATCCTTCGAGACGCCGCTTCGCGGCTCCTCAGGATGACGGGGAGAGAATCACCGCGCGCGGCGCCGCCACGTCGGCGCGACAACTGGCTGATGGTCGTCCAGTCCGATCGCAGCAAAGCTTCCTTCTTCCCGCGGCCCCAACCCTTGATCTGGCGCTCCGCCGCGATGCCGTCCGTGTGATGCGATCGAAATGCTCCGACCAGACGAGCACAACTGGTCGCCGGGTGAATGTGTAGCCGGGATAAGCGCCGGCGTTGTGCTGATCGATCCGAGGCGCAAGATCATCGCCGGTGGCACTGCCGACATAGAACGAGTTGTCAGCACAGCGAAGCATGTAGACGTAGATGCCCATCGCGATGATCTCGTCATTGTCACATCTGCAGGATGAAGCAACCTACATCGTGGTCAAGAGCAGAATGGAATAGCCGTTCTCTCATGATCCACTCAAACTTGTCCCCGTCATCCTGATGAGGTGCGAGCTCAGCGGCGCGCTTACGGCGCTGGGCGAGGCTCGAAGGATGCACGGCCCGGCCGGTGGCCGTGCACCCTTCGAGGCTCGCTGCGCTCGCACCTCAGGGTGACGGGAAACAGGTCCGGTTGACATCACCGGACAAAGGTCGCAGACGGTCGGGACTTGCTGCCCGAACCGATGGACCATCCGATGAATTCCGCTTCCCCCAAAGTCGCACTCGTGACCGGCGCCGCGCGCGGCATCGGGCTCGCCGCAGCGAAACGCTTTCTCGCCAACGGCTGGCGCGTCGCGCTGCTCGACATCGAGGGTGAATTGCTGCGCGCCGCGGTCGCGGCATTGAAGCAGCCCGACACCACGCTGGCGCTGACCTGCGACGTATCGGATGCCGCCGGTGTAACCAAAGCGATCGCGGCGATCACGGACCGCTTCGGCCGGCTCGATGCGCTCGTCAACAACGCCGGCATCGCCGTGTTCACGCCGGTACTGGAGACTTCCGACGCCGACTGGAACCGGATCATGGCGGTCAACCTCACCGGCCCGTTCCTGTGCACCAAGGCGGCCGCGCCTGTGATGCGCGAGCATGGCGGCGGCGCGATCGTCAACATCACCTCGATCTCGGCGGTGCGCGCCTCGACGCTGCGCTCGGCCTACGGCACCAGCAAGGCCGGCCTCGCGCATCTCACCAAGCAGCTCGCGGTCGAGCTCGCCTCGCTCGGCATCCGCGTCAACGGCGTCGCGCCCGGGCCGGTCGAGACCGCGATGGCCAAGGCCGTGCACACGCCGGAGATCCGCGCCGACTACCACGACGCGATCCCGCTCAACCGCTATGGGCTGGAAGAGGAGCTGGCGGAAGCGATCTTCTTCCTGTGCTCGGATCGCGCCAGCTACATCACCGGCCAGATCCTCGCCGTCGACGGCGGCTTCGATGCCGCCGGCATCGGCCTGCCGACCCTGCGCGGCCAGCGGCGGAATGGGTGAGGCACTTTTGTAGAAGCAGCCTCGCTCTTTCACCGTCACCCTGAGGTGGCCGCTTCTTCAGCGGCCCTCGAAGGGTCGACGGCCCGGCTGGTGGCCGTGCATCCTTCGAGGCTCGCAAGAGCTCGCACCTCAGGATGACGGGGTTGGTAGCGGCGGCAGGTTCACTGCAACAACACGCCAGGCATTCTCAAGCCGGTCGATCCGGGTCAGCGACAGCGGATCGATGACGAAGCGCAGCGCCAATTCCGGCGCCAGCTCGAGCGCGATTGCGAGGATCGCGCGGATGGTGCCGGAGTGCACGACCAGCACGACGTCGCCGGCCGGCAGGCGCGCCAGCCCTGCCCGCGCCCGCGCGATCTGATCGGCGAAGCTTTCACCGCGCGGCGGCCGGTTGGTCCCCGGCGATTGCCAGAATGCGCGATAGGCCGCCGCACCGAGTTCGGCCTCGATCTCGCTGTGGCGCCGGCCGGTCCAGTCGCCAAAATCCTGCTCGCGAAAGGCGTCGTCTTCCGTTGCCGCAAGGCCCAGTTTTGCTGCGGTCTCACTTGTGCGCCGCGCCGGACTGCAGACCGCGACAGCGTCAACCGGCAGCATCGCCTGCAACGCTGCAAAGGCCGCGACATCGCCGAGGTCCGCGGGCGCATCCGGCGCATGGATCACGCCGTGCGGACCGTCGACCGGCGCGTGGCGGATCAGCCAGAGATGCGTTTCGCGGTTCATCGCTGCAGGAGCCCTTCCATTCTGACCAGTTGATACCTGATTTATCGGGCAAGGCGGAAATGCGTTAGCGTGCTCGGCACGAGCTGGTCCCCCTCCATTATCACGAGACCTCAAGCCCGCTATCATCCGGCCATTTTTTGGACAAGACTGACGGGAGTGCTGGGGGCTGATCGACCCTAACGGATAACCGAGTCGGCACGCTTGGGTGACATTGGATGGAAAGGGAAGCGCCAGTGAACTCCACCCCCACCCCGAACCCAGTCGAATCGAACGATGGCTTGGCCACGCGCGCCGACGAAAGACTCGCAGAAACCCACAAGCAGATCACGCGCGCCAATGAAGAGCTCGCGCGCTTGAGTGAACAGCTTGCAAGAATGGAGCGCGATGCCGCGTCCCCAGCTCCGGCGCAACCTGCCCCGCCTTCGGTCGGACCCAACCCTGCCGCTTCCGAGCCTGGCCCTACCTCTTCCGGACCTCGCTCGCTATCGCCGCGCCGAATGCCGGGGTTCCGTGCTCTCGCCGGCTTGTCGCTGGCAGCATGTATCTTTGTTGCTGCACTGGCTTTGCAATCGTCGTATGGTAGAGGAGCCAAGCAGGTTGTCGCCCGTTGGGTGCCTCAGCTCGCTTCAACTCCATCATTGCCCCCGGATAATCCGCCGCTTGCGGCGCAGCCCGCTGCACCCACCGTTCAGGTCGCAGCGGCAGACGCTGCTCCACCCCAAGCGACGCCCCCGGTTCAGACCGCACCGCCGCAGGACGCCGCGCCGGCAGCCAATACAGCTCTTCCCGACCAGGCGCAGCTGCTGCAAACGATCGCCCGCAACCTCGAAAATGTGGAGCGAAGTATCGAGCAGCTCAAGGCGGACCAGCAACAGATGGCCCGCGCGAGCTCCAAAGCCATTGAGGAACTCAAGGCGAGCCAGGAAGAAATGAAACGGACGCTAGCGAAGGTCTCCGAACCGAAGCCGTTACCGCTTCCGACGCCGCCGACTCCTGGCGTGCGCAAGCCCGAGCGGACGTCTCAGCCCCCGTATGCAAGAGCGCGGCCTCCAATCCCCAGGGAGTGGCTCTACGACGAATGGTGATGGTCGATGCAATGCTCATCGATGTCTTGTCCCGCAACAACGCCTCGATCTGCGCGGCTTCCAGTTCTGGCCCATAGCTGAATTTCGCGCCGGCTGTTGCGTGGGGTCGCATCATCTTCACGCGAACCGGTATCCGCTTCGCTCGAAAAGTTCTAACTGAGGCGCGCTGCGAGCAACACCAGGATCGCGGTCTCCGCAACCTGCTCTGCCCCGCCAAGCACGTCGCCGGTCTGGCCGCCGATCTGCCGCGTTGCCAGCAGCGCCATGATCAACGCGCTCGCGCCGGCCGCGATCGCCGCCAGCAGCGCGCTGCCGAAGGGCAGAGCGAGGAGTGCGATCACCAGCGCGATGCCGGCTGCGACCACTGCAATCGTGCCATCGGGCCGGCCGGCATTGGCAGCGAGCCCATCCTTGCGCGCGTAGGGCAGGCTGATCGCGATCCACGGCAACACGCCGCGGCCGAGCGCATGCGCGGCGATCAGGCACTGCACCACCATGCCGTTGGGAAGTGCCGCCAGCGCCGCAAGCCTGGTGGCAAAGCTCACCACCAGCGCCAGCGCGCCATAGGTGCCGAGCCGGCTGTCGCGCATGATCTCGAGCTTGGCCGCTGGATCGCGGCCGCCGCCGAACCCGTCGGCGAGATCGGCGAGCCCGTCCTCATGCAGTGCGCCGGTCAACAGCGCGCCGGCGCCGAGCGCCAGCGCCGCCGCGGCGAGGTCCGGCACGCCGATCGTCCGCAGCAGCAGACAGAACAGGCCGATCGCGGCCCCGATGCCGGCCCCGACCAGGGGGAACAGCCGCTGCGCCCGGGCAAAGCCCTCCGGCCGCGCCCCGTCCGGATGCGGCATCGGCAGCCGGGTCAGAAAGGCGATGGCGGTCCTGAGATCGTCGAGCCATTGATTCATGGTGGAGGCCTGAAAATTGAACTAAAGCGCGATGAGATCGGGCTGAATCTCATCGCGCTTTAGCTTCTTGTTTGAGCATGATCTTGTCGGAAAACCGCTTCACACTTTTCCGGATCATGCTTTAGTTTGCGGCCCGCTCGACGAGGGAATCGCATGCAGTTCAGTACTCTAGACGACATCCGCAGCTTTTGTCGCGACCTGCCCGAAGGCGACGCGGCGAGCGCCGCGGCGGCTACCCTGCGCCAGCAGAACCTGACCAAGCCGCCGGGCAGCCTCGGCCGGCTGGAAGAGGTCGCGATCTGGCTCGCGCGCTGGCAGCGGCGCGAGATCCCCCGGCTCGACCAGGTCACGATCGCCGTGTTCGCCGGCAATCACGGCATCGCCGAGCGCGGCGTCTCTGCCTTTCCCTCTGAAGTCACCGCGCAGATGGTGGCGAATTTCGCCGCGGGGGGTGCCGCGATCAACCAGATCGCCAGGCTTGCCGGGGCCGAGCTGCGCGTCGAGCCGCTCGAGCTCGCACGTCCGACCCGCGATTTCACGATGGCGACGGCGATGGACGGCGCCGATTTCCTCGTCGCCTTCGACACCGGCTGGCGCACGGTGCCGGAGCGATGCGATTTGCTCGTCGTCGGCGAGATGGGCATCGCCAACACCACGGTCGCCGCCACGCTGTGCGCGGCATTGATGGGCGGGCGCGGCGCGCGCTGGGCCGGCCGCGGCACCGGCGTCGATGATGCCGGCCTGCTGCGCAAGCGCACCGTGATCGATACCGCGCTGAAGCTGCATCGCAGCCTGCTCGACGATCCGCTCGCAGTCGCAGTCGCGCTCGGCGGCCGCGAGCTCGCGGCCATCGCGGGCGCCGTGCTGGCAGCGCGGGCAAGATCGATCCCGGTGCTGCTCGACGGCTTCGTCGCGACATCGGCGGTGCTGCCGCTGGCGCGGCTTGCGCCTGATAGCCTCGCGCATTGCCGCGCCGGGCATGTCTCGGCCGAGCTCGGCCATCGCCAGCTGCTGCGCGAACTGCAGCTCGCGCCCCTGCTCGATCTCGAGATGCGGCTCGGCGAAGCCTCCGGCGCAGGGGTTGCGATCCTGCTGCTGCGCGCGGCGCTCGCCTGTCATGGCGGCATGGCGACCTTTGCCGAGGCCGGCGTCTCCGGCGCGGGCTAAAGCTGCAGGTTAGCCGAACCAATCCCCAAAAAGCCGGTGCATACCGCCCGCATGGGCCGCAATCTTCGCGTGCGCAGCATGACCTCTGCGCGCCGCAGGCCTAACGTCTGCGCCGGTGGGACGCCATTCGGCGCCTCAGCCATGCTGAACCAGATACCGGGGAGAAATCGCGTCATGTCGGGAGTCCTCATCAATCTGATCATTCAAGTCATCAGCGGAGCCGTCGGCGGCAATGTCGCCGCCGGAGCGGCCAAGAACATCGATCTCGGCACGCTCGGAAACACCATCGCGGGCGCCATCGGCGGCGGCGCGGGCGGACAGCTTCTGGGTATGCTGATTCCGCTGCTCGCCAATTCCGGCGCGACGCCTGACATCGGCAGCATCATCGGACAGGTCGCCGGCGGCGGCGTCGCCGGCGCAGTGCTCACGGCGATCGTGGGCGCGCTCAAGAACCGGGCAGCCTGAGCCCGCCTGTCATCGCGAATGGGGCATCGGTCTTGACGATGCCCCATTCGGGCGCGAGCCTTGCGGCTTCGGATGCGGCGGGACCTCGACCGCATCGTCGGCAGGGATTGCGCTGATGAAAATGTTTGTCGCGGCGGCAGCCCTCTGCGCAACGATTGGCTGCGCGCAGGCCGACGTCCGCATCCTCGCCAGCCCCGGCGGGCAGGTCGGCCCGTTTATCGAACTGTTCGACAAGGTGCGCGAGTCAGGTGAGCGCGTGGTGATCGACGGGCCGTGCCTGTCGGCCTGCACGCTGGTGCTCTCGATGGTGCCGGGCGACCGCATCTGCGTGACGCGGCGCGCCGTGCTCGGCTTCCACGCCGCGCGTTCGATCGACCGGCGCGGCCGAACCTATGCGGAGCCGGAAGCATCCGAGGCGGTGCTGGAGGCCTATCCGGCGCCGGTGCGCGGCTGGATCGTGCGCCGCGGCGGCCTGACCTCACGCCTGCTGCTGCTGCGCGGCCGCGAGCTCGCGGCGATCTATCCGCGGTGCAGGTGAGAATTGCAGCTTGTAATGTGGGCAAAGGCACGTCGACGCCATGCCCACGCTGCGATCCCAAACCCGTCATCGCTGAGGTGCGAGCCTTGCGGCGCAATTGCGCCGCTGGGCGAGCCTCGAACGATGCACGGCCCGGATGGCTCAGCCCGCAGTCGCAACAGCCGGGCCGTCGATCCTTCGAGGACCGCTGAAAAAGCGGCCACCTCAGGATGACGGTCCCGACCGGGCGTGCGGCCTACATCTGCTGCGGGCAGTTCACCATCCAGGGGATGCCGAACTGATCGACGCACATGCCGAAGCCGTTGGAGAAGAAGGTCTTGCCGAACGGCATGGTGACCGTGCCGCCTTCGGACAGCGCCTTGAAGCGGCTCTCGGCCTCCCTGGGATCCTCGACCTGCAGCGAGACGTGAAACCCCTGCGGCTTCTGGAAGTGGCCGGGCGGGGCGTCGGAGGCCATGATGATCTCGCCGTCGATCGAGACCCTGGCGTGCATGATCTTGTCCTTCCAGCCGGGCGGCGTCTGCATCTCCGGATTGCCCTCGCCGTAAGGATAGGTTTCCTCGATCCGCGCACCGAGAACCTTCTGGTAGAAGTTCAGCGCGGCGCCGCAATTGCCGTCGTAGGAGAGATAGGGGTTGACCTGCATCACATGCTCCCTGGGCTAGATTCTCGTTTTGACGCGTTTTCTTCACGCGAACCGGAAACCACTTCGCTCGAAAACGCTCGCTATTTTTCAGTCAGCTTCTTCAGATTGGCGAGACCGGCCTCGAAATCCTTGCCGATCATGTGATCCAGGTTCATGAACACCTGCATCACTTTCGACATGAAGACGGCCGGACCATACATGGTCCATGTGACGCTGGTCGCATCTCCCTGCGGCAGCATTGTGAACTCGGCGGTGTTGTGGCCCTCGAACGGCTTGAGGAAGTCGAGCTTGATGACGATCTTCGACGGCGCGGACGATTGCAGGATCTCCATGCGGCCGGTGCCGACATTCTTGTTGCCGTCCCAGGCATAGACCGCCCCCTGCCCGCGCCCGGCGCCGTCATAGGTGCGCTTCATGGCCGGATCCCGGTTCTCGTAGGGTGACCAGACCGTCCACTGCCGGAAATCGTCGATCAATGGAAAGATCCGTTCCGCCGGCGCATTGATGCTGGTCGCACGCGTGACGCGGAATGTGCTCGGCTTGGTCGCCGCGAGGACGAGGATGACGGCGATCGCGACCGCGAGGATGACAGCGATGATGGCAATGGTCTCGAACATGATGGTCTCCAGGTAGATGAATGAAGAGGATAGCTCAGCGGCGGAACGGAAGCAGCGCGCGCAGATTGCCGTCGCGCAGATAGAGCCCGCCCCACACCATCAGGCCGAGATAGAGCCCGAACAGCGTGTGGCTGAACAGCGGGCTGCCGATCCGCACATGGGACGCGATCGCGCCGCCGAGATAGCCGGTGAGCAGGATGGCGCCGAGGATCGAGGTCGGCGGCACCGAGTACAGCAGCGTGCAGACGATGGTGATGATGCCGAGGCTGCGCGCCAGCGTGTCGCTCGCACCAAAGCCCATCTTGTCCATGGTCTCGGTGACGACAGGCAATGGCAACAGCTTGATCGCGCCATCGAACAGCAGGAAAAGGATAACCACGCCGCTCACGACGCGGCCGGTGATGCGGGCGGGCTTTGAGACTTCGGTGTCGACGATCGTCGGCATGGCGGGCTCCGTAACGCTTGGTGATGCTCTGCCTTCATGACGAACGACGGGGAACGGGGCCGACAAGGACGGTGAAGATTTTTGAGATTCGTCATGGCCAGGCTCGTCCCGGCCATCCACGTCTTCCTTCTTCGCGGCATCCAAAGACGCGGATGCCCGGCACAAGGCCGGGCATGACGAGCACAATGTTGGGGGACTACTTCGCCTTCACATTGCGCGGCTGGCTGTCGCGCATCAGGCGGTCGATATGCATACGGATATGGGCGGCTTCGGCGGTGGTGTTGGCGAGCGCGATGGCGCGGTCGAAGGTGACGCGGGCCTCCTCGTTGCGGCCGAGCTGCATCAGGAAGGCGCCGCGCACGCCGAAATAATGGAAGTAATTGGAGAGCCGCGGCGCTAAGGGCTCGATCATCTCGAGCGCGGCTTCAGGCCCCTTCACCTTGGAGACCGCAACAGCCCGGTTGAGCGTGATCACCGGCGATGGCTGCATGATCTCGAGCGCGCCATAGAGCAGGTCGATCTGGGTCCAGTCGGTATCCTCGGGCTTTTCCGCGCGGGCGTGGAGTGCGGCGATCGCGGCCTGCACCTGATAGGGCCCGCTGCGGCGATGGCGCATCGCCTTGTCGATCAGCGCGAGGCCTTCGGCGATCAGCTTCTGGTTCCACAGGCTGCGGTCCTGGTCGTCGAGCAGGATGACCTGGCCGTCGGCGTCGAACCTCGCGGCGGCGCGGGCGTGCTGCAACAGCAACAGCGCGGTCAACCCCATGATCTCCGGCTCGCTCTGGAACAGCCGCAGCAGCAGGCGGGCCAGCCGGATCGCCTCCTCGCACAGCGGCGAGCGGATTTGAGCGGTATCGCCGCTCGCCGAATAGCCCTCGTTGAAGATCAAATAGATCATCGCGGCGACCGAGACGAGCCGCTCGCTGCGCTCGACCGCGCCCGGTGTCTCGAACGGCACATTGGCGTCGGCGACGCGCGTCTTGGCCCGCGTGATGCGCTGCTCCATCGCCGCCTCCGAGACCAGGAAGGCGCGCGCGATCTGCTTCACCGACAGGCCGGAGACGATGCGCAGCGCGAGCGCGATCTGCTGCGTCGCCGGCAGGTCCTTGTGGCAGCAGATGAACAAGAGCCGCAGGATATCGTCGCGGTAATGCGAACCGTCGAGGCGCTCGGCGAGCTCTTCCTCGGCATCGCCGAGGTCGGAGATCGCCTGGTCATCGTCGGGCAACGGCTCCTGCTTCTTGCCGCGCCGGATGTCGTCGATCGCGACATTGCGGCCGACCATGATCAGCCACGCCGCCGGATCGCGCGGCGGGCCGTTCTGCGGCCAGCTCTTCAGCGCCCGCAGGCAGGCGTTCTGGAAGGCCTCCTCGGCGGTATCGAGATTGCGGAAGTAGCGCAGCAGTGCGCCAACCGCCTGGGGACGCGCCGACGTCAGCGCGGCATCGATCCAGGCGGTGTCGGTCATGCTCACGCCTTTGCGCTCCCCGGAGTGAAATAGCCGACCGGGCGGATCTCATAGGTGCCGCCGGGATTGGCCTCGCCGAGGTCGCGCGCGATGTCGAGCACCTCGTCGAGGTTCTTGCCCTCGACCAGATAGAAGCCCAGCAGTTGCTCCTTGGTTTCGGCAAACGGGCCGTCGAGCACCAGCGGCGGGTTTTCCTTGCGCAGCGTGGTTGCCGCGGTGGTCGGCAGCAGCCGCGCCACCGGACCGAGCCGGCCCTGCTTGGCGAGCTTGTCCTGCACGACCGACAATTTCTGCATGACCGAGGCGTCGTGTTCCTTGCTCCAGGAACCGACCATGTCTTCGTCATGATAGCAGAGGATGGCGTACAGCATCGAAAAGGCATCTCCGTTCATTGCAAGAACGAACGATTATGCCCGCTGCCGACAGGCGGAGCGAAAGAAATTTAAGTTCCGGATATCGGCGATGGATTTGGCCGACGTTCATGGCGCGCCGCGACTGACTACGTCTTGGGCCACGGCGATGGCGCGTCATGCCGTCACCACGACGTTCATGGTGCGACTACCAGTAGACGCCGTAGCGGGCGGCGATCCGGCGCGCCTTGGCTTCTTCGCTCTCCCGGCGGTTGGCGTGGCTCCTGTTCGTTGGCCGGGAGGCTTGCTGCCTCGAAGGCTCCGCCGGCTGCGCCTGCGACGGCGCCGGCTGGGTCTCGGCCTGCGCCGGCGCAACGGCCGGTTGCGCCTGCGCGGGTGCATCGGCGTTTGCGAGCACGAGGCCGCGGCTCTGGCCGGCGTGAGCGGTGGCGGCGGTGGCTGCGATGAAAGCCGCGATCAGGATCAGCTTGCGCATGGAAGTTCTCCCCGGTTGATGGCAGGAGACTAGGGAGCGGGCCAGGCTCGCTCTGTGATACATATCACATTGAAATTGGAGGTATCCAGATGGGTAAGGGCGCACTGGCGCTGCTGATCAATGGCGGCTCGGAAAACTGGTCGTCGGCGCGCTGGAAGGCGCGGTTCGACACGGTCTGCCCGGACCGCCCCGTGGTGCTGCTGCCGGACGGCGCGCTCGATCCCGCCGAGGTGCACTATGCCGCGGTGTGGAAGCCGAAGCCGGGCGAGCTCGCGGCGTTCAAGAACCTCCGCGTCATCTTCAATCTCGGCGCCGGCGTCGACGCGCTGATGGCCGACCGTTCGCTGCCCGATGTGCCACTGGTGCGGGTCGCGGTCGGCGACCTCACCGACCGCATGACCGAATATGTCGTGCTGCATGTGCTGATGCATCACCGCCAGGAGCTTTACCTGCGGGAGTCGCAGCGAGCGAAGCGCTGGGCCCCGGACTATCAATGGGCCGCAAGCGCGATCACCGTCGGCGTGATGGGGCTCGGCACGCTCGGCGCGGCCTCGGCGCAAGCGCTCCGCGCACTCGGCTTCCGCGTCGTCGGCTGGAGCCGCAGCGAGAAGCGGATCGACGGTGTCGCCTGCCACCATGGCACCGAAGGGCTGGAAGCGTTCCTGCGCGAAACCAACATCCTGGTCTGCCTGCTTCCGCTGACGCCGGATACCCGCCACGTGCTGAACCGCGACGTGTTCGCGAAGCTCAATCGTAGCAGCCCGCTCGGCGCGCCCGTCATCATCAATGCCGGCCGCGGCGGCTTGCAGAACGAGGAAGACATCCTGCGCGCGCTCGACGACGGCACGCTGGGCGCGGCCTCGCTCGACGTCTTCGAGACCGAGCCGCTGCCGCAAGACAGCCCGTTCTGGAGCCACCCGAAGGTGGTGCTGACCCCACACAACGCCGCCGACACCGACGCCGACGAGATCTCGAAATACGTCGCGCAGCAGATCGCGCGCTTCGAGCAAGGCGGCGCGCTCGAAAATCTCGTCGATCGCAAGCGGGGGTACTAAATTCGGTGTCGTCCCGGCGAAGGCCGGGACCCATACTCCGCGGCCCCTCACCAGGGCACGCGCGGGGAACCATCCTGCACAACAACGATGTCCTGTGGTTATGGGTCCCGGCTCCGTGCGCAAGCGCGCACTCGGCCGGGACGACAAGTGGAGAGGCCGCAGCCTCAGCCCATCTCGGCAACAATCTCCGCGAGCCGGTCGTAGGCGGGCTCGACGCCCTTGTCGATGCCGGAATTGAGATGACCGTCACGCGCCTCCTTGGTGGGATGGCGAATGGTGGTCGTCAGCGTGGTCGTTCCGGCTTCCTCGACGAAGGTCGAGGTGACCAGATATTCGTCGCTGGTGAAGCCCGGCATCGCAAAGATCTCGCCGAATGCCAGCCGCTCCGGGCGCACCACTTCGCGATAGGTGCCGGTGAGGATGTGCTCGATGCCGTCGGACGACCGGAACACGAACCGATAGGCGCCGCCGACGCGCAGGTCGATCTCGCACACCGGCATTGCGAGCTGCTCGTAGCCGAGCCAACGCACGACGTATTCGGGCTTCGTCATGGCGTCGAACACGAAGCGCCGCGGCGCGTCGAACTGGCGCGTCATGGCGAACTCGAAATCCGACGGGGTGGTGATCCTCAGCGTCTTATCCACGCGTGCGTCCACGTTGCTTCTCCTTCTTTACTCTGACTTTACGGTTGCTGCGCGGTGGGGCCTTCGCGGCCTCCTCCGCCTTCATCTCCTCGAGCAGGCCGTCGAGGCGGTTGAAGCTCTCGTCCCAGAAGCGGCGGAAATTCCCGAGCCAGCCATCGACCTGCTTGAACGAGTCGGGGGCGATGCGGCACGGGCGCCACTGCGCCTCGCGCCCGCGCGAGATCAACCCGGCATGCTCCAGCACCTTCAGGTGCTTGGAGATCGCCGGCAGGCTCATGTCGAACGGCTTTGCCAGCTCCATCACCGAGGTCTCACCCAGCGCGAGCCGCGCCAGGATCGCGCGCCGGGTCGGATCGGCCAGCGCCGCGAAGGTCGAACTGAGGGGATCGATCGGCATGCACTTAGCTCATCGGTTAAATAACCTATGGGTTAAATACGACCGAACGGCGGTCGCGTCAACGGCCAATTTTTGGCCGTTGACGCAGGTGTGAACCGTTCAGGATGTCTTGCGCGCGAAGGTGACGTGGGTGGCGTTCGTGCTCGCGACATGCGAGACGACGGCATAGCCGAGCGCGGGCAGATCAATGCCAGCGAACAGATTCTCGCCGGCCCCGAGCAGCACCGGCGACAGCGCCAGTTGCACCTCGTCGAGCAGGCGTGCCTGAAGGAATTGGCGCACCAGCGACACGCCGCCGCCGACCCGGATGTCCTTGTCCCCCGCAACGGCGCGCGCCCGCTCGAGCGCGGCGTGAATGCCGTCGGTCACGAAATGAAACGTGGTGCCGCCTTCCATCTCGATGTCAGGCCGCGCGTGATGGGTCAGCACGAACACCGGCGTGTGATACGGCGGATTGGCGCCCCACCAGCCCTTCCAGGCATGATCCGGCCACGGCCCGCGGATCGGGCCGAACATGTTGCGGCCCAGAATCCAGGCACCGATATTTTCCATCGCTTTGCGCGCGATCTCGTCATCGAGCCCGGTGCTGCCGCCGTCCTGGCCGAAGGTCTGGCGAAATGTTCGCGTCTGGAGGAACCAGCCGGGCAACACCATGCCGCCTTCGCCGAATGGATTTTCGAGGCTCTGACGCGGTGCCGCGCCAAATCCGTCGATCGAGACCGAGAATGCCGAAGTCCTGACTTTTCCCATGATATTCCACTTCCGTAGGTTGAGAGATCTTACGGAAGACGGGCGGGAAAAACAGCGCCCGACATTTGCTGCCGAAGAAACTTCGCCGCCTCTATTTGGCCGCGCACAGCACGTCGAGGGCGCCCTTCACGATCGCCTCGAGCTCCTTGCGCGGCACGCGGGCGCGGGCACGGATCGCAATGGTGTGGATGGTGGCGGAGGCAAGATGCGCCAGTGCCGCCGGATCGGCGCCTTCAGGCAGTTCGCCGCGCTCCTTGGCATCGCGGAAGCAGATGCCGAACGCCTTGTCGAGCTCGGTCAGTCCCTCCACCACCATAGTGCGGATACCAGGATCCGACACCGCCTCGGATGCTGCGGTCATCACCGTGAAGCAGCCGCGCGGGCCGGACTCGCCGGAGAGATAGATGTCGAGCGCAATGCGATAGATGCGCTCCAGCCGCTCGCGCAGCGGCGCTTCGGCACGGAAGATGTCGACCATCGCCGCGCGCGCGTCGTCGCGGTAGCGCTGGTAGCTCTTGATATAGAGCTCGCGCTTGTCGCCGAACGCGCCATAGAGGCTCGGCCGGTTCATGCCGGTCGCAGCACTCAGATCATCGAGCGAGGTCGCGGCGAAGCCGTCGCGGCGGAACAGATCGAGCGCCTTGCCGAGCGCGACCTCGGGCTCATAGGCGCGCGGCCGCCCCCGCCGCTTCGGTGCGACGGGCCCCTCGATTTTGGCAGCAGATGGCGGCCTCTTACTTTTTTGTACCATTTCGCATTTAATTCCTTGACGCCTTCAATATTATCCAAGACAGTACAAAAATCAACAACGGCCGGGACATCCGCGCCAGACGCCCCAAGGAGGCACCTATGGACCTTTATTTCTCGCCGCTCGCCTGCTCGATGGCGACCCGCGTCGCGCTCTATGAAGCGGGCCAGCCGGCCAACTATCTCGAGGTCGATCCGAAGACCAAGCAGGTACGCAACGACGGCTCCGACTTCAACAAGGTCAACCCGCTCGGCCTCGTGCCGACGCTGCGCACCGACGACGGCGTGGTGCTGACCGAGAACGCCGCGATCCTGCAATATGTCGCTGACCAGTTCCCGCGCGCCGGCCTCGGCCCCGCGTCGAACGCCGAGCGCTCAAAGCTGCATCAATGGCTGTGCTTCATCGGCACCGAGTTGCACAAGGGCCTGTTCCTGCCGCTGCTCGACAAGAAGGCGCCGCCGGACGCCAAGTCCTACGCGCTGGAGAAATACGTCTCGCGGCTCGACTATGTCGAGGACCACCTGAAGGGCCGCGAGTATTTGCTGGATCATTTCAGCGTCGCCGACGCCTATCTCGTCACGGTCATCAACTGGACCATGGCGACGCCTCCGATCGAGCTCGCGAAATGGCCCGCGCTGAAGGCCTACTACGAGCGCCTGCGCACGAGGCCGTCGGTTGCCAAGGCGGTCGCGGAAGAGTTCGAGCTCTACAAGGCCGAGATCGCCCGGCACAAGGCGGCGGCGTAAGGATTAGCGCGCAAGGTGGCGGCTCCCGAACGGGGGCCGTTCATCCTTCGAGGCTCGCTACGCTCGCACCTCAGGATGACGGAGGTAACTCGAGCCAGGCGCGAGAGTCTGTCACCGTCATGCTGAGGTGCGAGCGCAGCGAGCCTCGAAGCACGACGGCCCAACTGTTGCCGCCAGACTAGAACGGCTCCTGCCCCAACCCGGGCACATCGGCCGGACGCGGGCCCGGCGCGGGCCAGTGGAAGCGGCGGTCCTTCTCCGCAATCGCGATGTCGTTGATCGAGGCCTCACGGCGGCGCATCAGGCCATGCTCGTCGAACTCCCACTGCTCGTTGCCGTAGGAGCGAAACCAGTTGCCGCCGGCATCGTGCCATTCATACTGGAAGCGCACCGCGATGCGGTTGCCGTCGAACGCCCAGAGATCCTTGATCAGGCGATACTCCCGCTCCTTTTCCCATTTGCGGGTCAGGAAGGCCACGATCGCCTCGCGGCCGGCAAACACCTCTGCGCGATTGCGCCAACGGCTGTCCTCGGTATAGGCGCCGGCAACCCGAACCGGGTCGCGCGAATTCCAGGCATCTTCCGCCATGCGCGCCTTCTGCGCGGCGGTCTCGCGGGTAAAGGGCGGCAGCGGCGGGCGTGACATCGGCGATCCCTCGCGGTTGGTTGGTCGCACACAAATCTATCGCCACGCCGCGCAGAGTCGATGGGGCGTTTCCTATCGCCCGATAGCTAGGCCAGATCGGCCTTCATCAACGCACGGATGGACTTCGGAATCGGCTGTGCCCGGCCCTGACTGACGAAGGCGACGCGCACCTGCGCCTTCACAAGCACGTCATCGCCGCGCCTGACCTCCTGCGCGAGCATGATGGAGGCGCCCTTCACCGCGATCGGCCAGGTCACGACGTCGAGCATGTCGTCCATCCGCGCGGGCTTGAGGAAGTCCAGCGTCATCGAGCGCACCACGAACGCGAAGCCGCCGGTCTCCTCCTGCGCCTCCTCGAACAGCGCGTTCTGCTCGGCGCCCATCAATCGGAGATGATTGGTGCGGCCGCGCTCCATGAAGCGCAGGTAATTGGCGTGGTAAACGATGCCGGAAAAATCGGTGTCTTCGTAGTAGACACGGACCTGCATATGGTGTCGGCCATCGCGGATCGCACCGTCGATATGGGGTAAGGTCAATTGCAGCCCCTCGATTGCCCTCGTGAGAACAATCGTTTTGCGCAAATTGCCCGATCACGCAAGCGCGATCAGGACACCACCGGCCCCTTTGCACCGAGCGTGACCTGCACGATCTCGGGTGGCACGCCGAGGCGGAACGGCATGATGCTGCAGCCAAGACCGCCGGAGACGACGACGTCGCATTTCAGCTTGAAATGACCATAGGCGAGCCGCATGCCGCGCTTCACCGGCACCGCCGGCGACCAGCCGAGCAGCCGGATCTGGCCGCCATGGGTGTGGCCGGACAGCTGCAGCGCGACGCGCGAGGGCATGCGGAGCGCCACGTCAGGCTCGTGCGCGAGCAGGATCACCGGCGCGTCGTCGGTGACTTTTTCGAGCGTCGCGTTGAGATCGTCGACGCCGATGCGCCGGACCTCGCGATAGCGCCGCGCCGGCAGATAGGCGAGCTGGTCGCCGAGACCGGCGAGCCAGAACGGGCGGTTATCCTTGGTGAGCCGCACCGCATCGTTCTCGTAGACCGGGATGCCGGCGCGCTCCAGCGCACGGCGCGCGACGGGCGTGCCCTGCCCCAGGCGCTGCACCGTCTTGTCTTCCCAGTAATCGTGGTTGCCGAGCACGGCATGGACGCCGAGCGGCGCCTTCAGGTCTTTCAGCACCGCGGCCCACTCCGAGGCCGGAATGAAGCGGGTGACGTGGCGCAGCCCCGCGACATAGTCGCCGAGCAGCACGATGATGTCGGGGTTCAGCGCGTTGGTCCGCTCGACGATCTCAGCGATGCGATCGAGCGACATCCATGGATCGCAGGCGTGAATGTCGGCGATCGCGGCGATCTTGAGCGGAAAGTCCGAAGGCCATTGCCGCGGCGACAGATCGTAGCGCGTCAGCGTGAGGCGGACGACCGGCTCGCTCAAGCCATAGGCCGCGGTCGAAGCGGTGGCAGCGGTCAATCCGCCGGCGGTGCGCAGAAAATGTCGACGTGAAATCATGGACGCTTGATCGGTGATGCCTGGTCCATGATAGGCCCTTTGATTGGAGCGAAATTGGGCCGCGTTTGTGCAGACGGCCTGCAGAGACGTCGCAATGGTTAGCGGGCAAGGTTACCGTGCAGCGCGATGCGCTGCGTCAACACGTCTGTTCACGTCTTCGAGAGCGAGGAGGCTCAGTCTTCATCGCCATTGCCGCCGAACAGGCCGAACTGCGAGGGATCGCGGTTCGGCTCGGCAAGACCGAGATGGCGAAAGGCATGTGAGGTGAGCAGTCTTCCGCGCGGGGTGCGCTGCAAATAGCCGCACTGGATCAGATAGGGCTCGATGATGTCCTCGATCGCATCGCGTGGCTCGGATAGCGCGGCCGCCATGGTCTCGACACCGACCGGACCGCCGCCATAGTTCAAGGCGATGGTGGTGAGATAGCGCCGGTCCATCGCATCGAGGCCTGCGCTGTCGACCTCGAGCGCGCTCAGCGCACGGTCGGCGATGCCGCGATCGATGGCGTCGGCATCCGCTGCGGAGGCAAAGTCGCGCACGCGGCGCAAGAGGCGGCCGGCGATGCGCGGCGTGCCGCGGGCGCGGCGCGCGATCTCGTTGGCGCCATCAGGGCTCATGCCGATGTTCAGCACGCGGGCGCCGCGGGTGACGATCTTCTCGAGCTCTTCCACGGTGTAGAAATTGAGCCGGATCGGAATGCCGAAGCGATCGCGCAGCGGATTGGTGAGCAGGCCCGCGCGCGTCGTCGCGCCGACGAGAGTGAATTTCGACAGCTCGATCTTCACCGAGCGCGCCGCGGGGCCTTCGCCGATGATCAGATCGAGCTGGAAATCCTCCATCGCGGGATAGAGCACTTCCTCGACCGCCGGGCTCAGGCGATGGATCTCGTCGATGAACAGCACGTCACGCTCTTCCAGATTGGTGAGCAGCGCCGCAAGGTCGCCGGCCTTGGCGATGACCGGGCCGGAGGTGGCACGGAAGCCGACACCGAGCTCGCGCGCGACGATCTGCGCCAGCGTGGTCTTACCGAGGCCCGGGGGACCGACGAACAGCACGTGATCGAGCGCCTCGCCGCGCTTCTTCGCCGCCTCGATGAAGATCGAGAGATTCTTGCGCGCCTGGGCTTGGCCGACGAACTCCGTCAGCGACTGCGGACGCAGCGCGGTGTCGCCGACATCGTCGGAGCGGCGTTCGGGCGTGACGATGCGCGAGGGCGTGTTCATATACGATATTTTCCAACCAACCTGCTGGTCACACGAGACAGTTGAACTCCGACAAATAGCACCAGACCGTGGGCCAGAAAGAGCAAAGCAGCATCGCTGAACTTCGACAGAACAAACTCAGCAGTGCAAACCAGCACCACGACCGGAAGAATATTCCACCAGGTGACCAAACCACGAATCTCGGCGATGACCGCTACCAAAAGGCCGACGATGAGCGCGGGAAAGGACCATAGTTGGATCATATTGATAAAGAACCCAGCAAAGTCCCGAGAAAACGAAAAACATCGAATGACATGACTTAGGAAGCATGCCGAAACTGACAGACCAAGCATGGCAGCAGTCCCGGTGATGAAGGTTCCTATAAAAATCGCGACCGTGACATAACCGAGCCGTGCAACGTTGAATCCGGCGGAGCCTTGCGCAACGCTCACTTCGACAATTCCTTAAGCCCCAGCCGGATCAGTTGCGCGGTCTCGGCCTTCTCACCGGCGCTGCGCGAGGCGGCCGCGATCGCGGCGGCGGCCTGCGGCTGGCCGTAGCCGAGATTGACCAGCGCGGAGATCGCGTCGGTGACCGGGCGCGGCGCACGGTTGTTGTCGATCGCGCCCGAGAGCTGCACCACCGCGGGATCGACATCGGCAAAGCCCGGCGCCTTGTCCTTCAATTCGCTGACGATGCGCTCGGCCACTTTGGGTCCGACGCCCGGCGTGCGCGCCACCGCCGCCTTGTCGCGCAGCGCGATGGCATTGGCGAGATCGGTCGGCGGCAACGTGCTGAGCACCGCGAGCGCAACCTTGGCGCCGACGCCCTGCACTGTCTGCAACAGGCGAAACCACTCGCGCTCGATATCCGAGCGGAAACCGAACAGTTTTATTTGATCCTCGCGGACATAGGTCTCGATCGAGAGCACGGCGGCGCCGCCCGGCTGTGGCAGCGCCTGCAGCGTGCGGCTCGCGCAATGCACCTGATAACCGACGCCGCCGACATCGAGGATCACGTAATCCTCGCCATAGGAATCGATCAGGCCCTTCAGCTTGCCGATCATAGGTTCGCCACCCTGAGGCGCAGCGCGGTGCTCTGGCGGTGATGGGCGTGGGTGATCGCGACCGCGAGCGCGTCGGCGGCGTCGGCGGACGGCGGCTCGGCTTTCGGCAGCAGGATCTTCAGCATCACCTGGATCTGGTTCTTCTCGGCATGTCCGGCGCCGACCACGGTCTTCTTGACCTGGTTCGGCGCGTACTCGGCGACCGAGATACCGAACATTGCGGGCGCCAGCATGGCGACGCCGCGGGCCTGGCCGAGTTTCAGCGTGGCAACGCCGTCCTTGTTGACGAAGGTCTGCTCGACCGCGGCCTCCGCCGGTCGGTAGTCGCCGAGCACCGCGGCGAGTCCCTCATGGATCGCAAGCAGCCGGCTCGCCAGCGGCAGATCGTCCGGCGGCTCGACCGAACCGCAGGCGACATAGACCAGACGGTTGCCCTCGGTCTCGATCACGCCCCAGCCGGTGCGGCGGAGACCCGGATCGATACCGATGATGCGGACGGGAGAGCGAATCGGCTGCGATGTCATGGGGTAGTGATACCGCCTGAGCCGGGAGAACGAAACACAAACGGAGGTTCGTCCCCTGCTCGGCGTGGCATCGCAACGTGCTTGTCATCCAGCCCTGGCTCGTCATCCCCGCGAAAGCGGGGATCCAGTGCGCTGCGGCCTCTCGGATCAAACGACGGTCTCTGGAATACTGGATCGCCCGATCAAGTCGGGCGATGACAGCGGAGTTTGGGGCGATGAGCGAGGCTCTTAACCGCCCATCTTCGCGAGCAGCGCGTCGGACACCTCGAAATTGGCGTACACGTTCTGCACGTCGTCGTGCTCGTTGAGCAGGTCCATCAGCTTCAACAGCTTTTCGCCGGTCTCGTCGTCGACCGCGACGGTGTTCTGCGGCTTCCAGGTCAGCGCCGCCTTGCGCGGCTCGCCGAACTTCGTTTCCAGCGCCTTTGCGACCTCGCGGAAGGTTTCCTGCGAGGCGTAGACCTCGTGACCGGCTTCGCTGGAGACCACGTCGTCGGCGCCGGCCTCGATCGCGGCGTCCAGCATGGCGTCGTCGGAGGCGACCTTGGCGTCGTATTCGATGATGCCGGTGTGATCGAACATGAAGGCGACCGAACCGGTTTCGCCGAGATTGCCGCCCGACTTGGTAAAGAAGGAGCGGATGTCGGAGGCGGCGCGGTTGCGGTTGTCGGTCAGTGCCTCGACGATCACGGCGACGCCGCCGGGGCCATAGCCCTCGTAGCGGATCTCGTCATAGTTCTCGCCCTCATTGCCAAGGGCCTTCTTGATGGCGCGGTCGATATTGTCCTTGGGCATGTTCTCGGCGCGGGCGGCGACCACGGCGGCGCGCAGCCGCGGGTTCATCGCCGGGTCCGGGGTGCCGAGCTTGGCCGCCACGGTGATTTCGCGGGCCAGTTTGCCGAAAAGCTTCGACCTCTGGGCATCCTGCCGGCCCTTGCGGTGCATGATGTTCTTGAATTGGGAATGGCCGGCCATGCGACGTCTCTTCGAGCGTAGGGTCTGAACAGGGGTGGAAAACGCGGCCTTATAGGCCCCTGGCGGTCAAAATCAAAGGTCGGCGGGGGCCATCTGGTCCGGGAATACTACCGCAAGCCGGAATATGAGGCACTTGTTAACCATGATTTCATGCCCGGATGCGAGGATCGCCCCGTCCCGCCGCAACTTTCCAAGGCAACTTCCAACAGCCCCACAGAGCCCCCATGGCGTTCGGTTTGTTTCGAAAGCAAGTGCCGGAGCCGGCCGCGCAGCAGGTTCCAACCGCGGCTGCCGCGGCTGAAGCCTCGACCGAGACTGATTCGGCCAAGGATTCGTCCAGGGAGATCCTGGAATTGCTGGAACTCGAGCTCGGCGCGATGATCCGCCAGCTTGAGCGCGCCGCAGGCTCGGTGGCCGACGGCGCCGAGGCGACGGCCGCCAAGCTCGCGACCATCCGCGCCCGCACCGACGCGCTGACCGGCCGCAGCAGCGATGCGCAGAGCACCGCGACGACGTTCTCGGAGGCCGCCGACCGGTTCACCCATTCCGCCCAAGGCATCGGCGCGCAGGTGCGCAGCGCGAGCCAGCTCGCCGACGATGCCGCGGCCGCGGCGCGCGAGGCCACCGCCAATGTCGATCGCCTGCGCGAATCCTCGGCCGCGATCGGCAATGTCGTCAACCTGATCGCGCAGATCGCGCGGCAGACCACGCTGCTGGCGCTCAACTCGACCATCGAGGCGGCGCGCGCCGGCGCGGCCGGCAAGGGCTTCGCGGTGGTCGCCACCGAGGTCAAGGCGCTCGCAGTGCAGACCCAGAGCGCAACCGAAGAGATCACGCGCAAGATCGAGGCGTTGCAGAAGGACGCCACCGGATCGGCGGACGCCGTCCACCGCATCTCGCAGGCGATCGAAAAAATCCGGCCGGTGTTCGAGAACGTCAACGGCGCGGTCGCCGAGCAGAACCAGATCACCGGCGAGATGGGCCAGAACGCGGCCTCCGCCTCCCACTTCATCGTCTCGGTCGGCACCAGCGCCGGCGAGATCGACTCGGCAACGCGCGAAGCTGCCGCGCATGGCGACAATGTCGCCAAGGCCGGCAAGGCGGTGACCGGCTTCGCCCAGAAGCTGAAGGCGCGCTGCGCGGTGCTGCTGCGCCAGGACGAGCGCGGCGATCCGCGCAAGAACGAGCGCCTGCCCTGCAGTCTCACAATCGAGATCACGACCGCGCGCGGCATGATCACCGCGCCGGTCTACGAGATCGCGATGGACGGCATCCTGATCGGCGGGCCCGATGCCGAGAAGCTGCCGACCCATGAGACGCTGACCGCTACCTTGCAGGACGTCGGCGGCTGCCGGATCAGGATCGGCGACCGCTCCAAGGCAGGCAGCCAGGCGCGCTTCGAGGCGGCGTCCGCCGCGCTGCGCGAGAAGATCGAAGACCGGATGTGGGCGATCCACGAGGAGAACGCCGAACTCGTCACCCGGGCGATGGAAGCGGGTCGCACGCTGAGCAAGCTCTTCGAGGACGGACTGGCAAGCGGCGCGATCACGATCGCTGACATGTTCGACACCGACTATGTCGAGATCGCAGGCACCAACCCGGTGCAGTATCGCACCAGGATGCTGGATTGGGCGGATCGCGCGCTGCCCGCTCTGCTCGAGGCGTTCCTCGCCAAGGACAAGCGCCTGGCGTTCTGCGCGACGGTCGACCGGAACGGCTACCTGCCGGTCCATAACAAGATCTACTCGCAGCCGCAGCGGCCGGGCGACGTGGCCTACAACACCGCCAATTGCCGCAATCGCCGTATCTTCAACGATCCCGCGGGCCTCGCCGCCGCGCATAATGAGCGCGCCTATCTGGTTCAAAGCTACGCGCGTGACATGGGCAACGGCACCACCGTGATGATGCGCGAGATCGACGTGCCGATCCGCGTGCGGGGCCGGCACTGGGGCGCGTTCCGCACCGCGTACAAGCTTTGAACGCTCAGGTAGCCCGGATGCAGCGAAGCGTAATCCGGGACCAATGTACCGTCGGACGAGAACCCCGGATTGCGCTTCGCTGCATCCGGGCTACGCGGCGACACGCACTGCGCCGCATCCGGGCTACGCAGTGCACGCTCAGGCAAGACCGGCGGACCGAATCAAGCTTTAGACTGGAATGGGGAATGCTGCGGCGGCGCGACGGGCTGCTGTAACGGAGGAAACACATGTCGGCGGCGCAGCTTGCAGTGCTGGATACGTCATCGAACCGGACGCTGGCCGAACGGCTGGTCGACCAGCTTGCCGACCGCATCGGCGGCCTCGGGGTCGAGCTTGCCGACATCGCCGGCAACGTCCAGGAGGTCGCGAACCGCGTTACCAACCAGTCGGAGCGGTTCCATCATTTGCAGGAGACCGCCGAGATCATGGTCTCGGCCAATCACGACATCGCCAATGCATCGCAGGCGGTGCAGACGACCGCATCCGCCGCGGTCGGCCAGATCGCGGAATCGCGCAACGCGGTTGAGACGGCGGTCAGCCATATCGCGGAGCTCGTCGCGGCGGTCGGACGGATCGAGGCGCGGCTCGCCGCGGTCGGCTCCGCGCTGAGCCAGGTCGCCAAGGTCTCCGGTTCGATCGAGGCGATCGCCAAGCAGACCAATCTGCTGGCGCTCAACGCCACGATCGAGGCCGCGCGTGCCGGCAATGCCGGCCGCGGCTTTGCCGTGGTCGCGAGCGAGGTGAAGAACCTTGCCGAGGCGACCCGCCAGGCGACGCATCAGATTTCCGACACCGTGCGCGATCTCGACGGCCAGATCGGCAGCCTGATCGGCGAGAGCAGCGACGCCTCGCTGCGCGCCAAGAGCGCCGGCGAAGGCGCCCGGCAAATCTCCGGCATCATCATGCGCGTGCAGGAGGGCTTCTCATCCGTCGGCGCCGAGATCGGCAGCGTGGCGCGCGCCGCGACCTCCAATCTCGGTCACTGCGACACCGTGATCGCGGAGCTGAACGAACTCGCCAAGGGCGTCGATCTCTCCTCGCGCGACCTCAAGCACGCCGACGGCCGCGTCGCGAAGCTGCTCGAGCTGTCCGAGAGCCTGATCGTGACCATCGCCGACAGCGGCGTCGAGACCAGCGATGCGCCGCTGATCCGCGTCGTGATCGACACCGCGAAACAGGTCTCGGAGCTGTTCGAGAAGGCCGTCGCAGGCGGCGAGATCACGCTTGCGCAATTGATGGACGAGAATTATCGCGAGATCGCGGGCACCAATCCGAAGCAATATCTGACCGACTATGTCAGCTTCACCGACCGCGTGCTGCCTGCGATCCAGGACCCGATCCAGAAGAGCGATCCGCGCATCGTGTTCTGCGTCGCCTGGGCGCGGAGCGGCTATCTGCCGACCCACAATCCGAACTACCGGCTGCCGCAGGGACCGGACCCGGTGTGGAACAACGCCAATTGCCGCAACCGCCGGCTGTTCAACGACCGCGCGGTGAGCAAGGTCGCGGCCAATACCAAGCCGTTCCTGCTACAGACCTATCGCCGCGACATGGGCGGCGGTAATTTCGTGCTGATGAAGGACGTGTCGTCGCCGATCTTCGTGAACGGCCGCCACTGGGGCGCGTTCCGGATGGGTTTTCGGCAGGGCTGACGGCAAGTCGTCATTGCGAGGAGCGATAGCGACGAAGCAATCCATCGCTCTGCGCATGCCGAAACTGTGGATTGCTTCGCTTCGCTCGCAATGACGGATACGGATACGCGTAGCCCGGATGGAGCGAAGCGCAATCCGGGAGCAGTCTCTCAACTTGCGAGGGCCCCCGGATTTCGCTTCGCTTCATCCGGGCTACACGCTACGTCCAGAAGCTCGGCACCGCGGGCTCGAGCCGCCCGCCGGCGCGCACCGGCGCGACCCTCACCGCAAGCCCGGTCGCATCGTCGGTCTCGACCGCGACGCCGCTCAGCGTCGCAACGCCTCCGGCCGGCTCGAAACGACCGGAGGGAATGCCGGTGAGGAAGCGCTGCAGCGGCTCCTCCTTCTGCATGCCGATCACCGAATCATAGTCGCCGGTCATCCCTGCATCGCTCATATAGGCGGTGCCGCCGGGCAGCACCTGATGATCGGCGGTCGGCACATGGGTATGGGTCCCGACCACGAGGCTGATGCGGCCGTCGCAGAAGAAGCCGACGCCCTGCTTCTCGGAGGTCGCCTCGGCATGGAAATCGAGCACGATGGCGTCACAGCCCTCGCGCAACGGGCAGGCCTCGAGTTCGCGCTCGATCGCGCTGAACGGATCGTTCGAGGACGGCTCCATGAAGACGCGGCCGATCGCGTTGAGGATCAACGCGCGCTTGCCGCTCTTGGTGTCGACCAGCGTGGCGCCGCGTCCCGGCGAATGGCGCGGGAAATTCAGCGGCCGGATCAGGCGCGGCGCGCGCTCGATGAAGACCAGCGCCTCTTTCTGATTCCAGGCGTGGTTGCCGAGCGTGATCGCATCGGCGCCGGCATCCAGCAGCTCCTGATAGATCGCCTCGGTGATCCCGAAGCCGCCGGCGGCGTTCTCGCCGTTGACGACGACGAGATCGAGCGACCAGTCCTTGATCATGCCGGGAAGGTGGTCTGATATGGCGGTGCGGCCGGTCCTGCCTACGACGTCACCAACGAACAGAATACGCAAGGCTAGCTACTCCGGAAATCGAACGTCTTGCGCTCCGTTAGCACATAATCGAGCGGGACGTCGTGCGACAGCGCCGGAATGGCCTTGGTTTCCTGTGCAGCAAAGGCGATCCCGACCCCGATCACATGCTTGGCCTTGCGCAGATGTGCAAAGGTATAGTCGTAATAGCCGGCGCCATAGCCGATGCGGTGGCCGAGCCGGTCGAATGCCGCGAGTGGCACCAGCATCACGTCGGGATGCACCTCGGCGGCGGCCGGCGACGGCTCGGGAATGCCGAGCGGCCCGAGCATCAGCCGGTCTTGCGGCGACCAGCTGCGGAAGGTCAGCGACTGGCCGCGCGCATTGATGCAGGGCAGCGCAAGCCGCGCACCCTTTTCGGCAAGCTTCTTCATCAGCGGCGCCGGATCGAGCTCGCTGCGGATCGGCGCATAGCCCGAGACGATCATGCCTTGCGTGATCTCGAACGGCGCGCCGCGCTTGGCGAGGGCTTCGGCGGCCGCCGCGCGCTGCTCATCGCTCAGCGCGTCGCGCTTGGCGAGGGCAAGCGCCCGAAGCTCGGCCTTCGATGGAGCTGCGTGCATGATCCATCTTCCGCTGTCATCGTCCGCAAAACGCGAACGAGCCGGCACTCAGAAACGCTAGCATTCGTTTGACCAGGCCGCGGCGTACTGGACACCCCGCGAGGAGCCTGCCAGCGGGCGAGCCGATGACGAGACCCATTGCGGGGAAACTGCTAATCAAACCGCCGCAGCGCGACGACAAGGCAACAGCAAAAATCAGTGCGAAGCCGCAGAGGCCGTTGGAGCGCTCGATCCCGGAGTTCCCTACGAAAGTAGGTGGGCACCATATGTCCGGGTCCACGGACCCGGCCAGGGACAGTTCCCTAAAGGATCGATAAGGCCCCGGGGATATATGGCTCCTGACGCACGACGCAGCTTCGCAGGGCCAATGTAGCGACGAAGTCGCGGTTCCGCCAGCGGCAAGGGGCGGACTTCCGCAAACAAGGGGCGGACTTCCGCAAATCAGGCGCCGGCGCCGTGCTCGGCTTCCGCCGGAGTGCAAAACATCCGGTGCCTGGCGTGCGCTCCGTCGCGGCGCCAGGGGAAGCGGGCGAGCCAAAGCCGGCCCCGCCGCCCGATCGCCGACCGAGCTGGCCCCTCAATCAGCCTCTGCCGCTCAGCCGCGCAACCATGTTCTTGGTGTAGTGCGCCAGCAGAACCGGCGCGTTGTTGCCGAGCACATCGATCCTTCCCCCGTGCTTGAGCACGAGCAGCCCGACCAGATGCGTGATGAGCGCGGTGGCCTCGATCCGGACCATCGGCAGAAACGGCTTCGCGGTGGCCTTGCGGACCTGCTCCGCGAGCAGAGCGAGCAGAGCGTCCAGTTGCCGCTTGAGGGCCTCGTCCAATCCGGACCCGAGCTTCTTCTTGCGCTCCCCATTGAACAGCACGAGCGACAGCGTCAGCTCGGACGGATGCGCGTCGTAATATTTGTATATTGCAAGGGTGCCGCGTCGAAGGGATTTCGCGGGAACAGCGATGCCGTCCATCGCTGCCCTGACTTCTTCAGTGACTGCCAACAACGATTCACCCAGCACCGCCGCGAATACTTCCTCCTTCGATCGAAACAGCGGGTAGATCGCGCCGGTCGTGCACCCGGCCATTTGCGCGATCGCCCTGATCGACGCGCCTTCGAGGCCGCTGGCCTCAAATACACGACGCGCGGCGTCAACGATCACGCGACGACGATGAAGGTCGAGGGTCGCCTGATAGGTTTGCGCAGCGGCAGACATTGACTCCTTGCCGGTTTTGTAACATCGTTCCTAATGAATAACATTGTTATTCGGCTTGGACAAGCGCAGGTTGGCGCGGCGGCCCCAGGGACTTCCGACCCCAGACGCAGTTCAGAATCTCTCCCGGAGAGCACCATGCGTGAACACGAGACGGCACGCTCCATTGAGCCTCTGCTGGATGCCGAGCAAGTGCGGCGGGCGATCATCCGAAACCTGCCGAGCATCGACCACCACGGCGAGATCGTCGAGAACGTCGGACCGAACGCGATCCGCGTCCGGCTTCCGTATCGGCAGGCGTTCATGGGAGCCGAGTTGTGGCAAGACGGCAGCGGCGGCGTGTTTTCGGGACCGACGGTGATGGGCCTTGCCGACACCACGATGTACGGCTGCGTCCTGGCGGCCCTCGGAGCCAACGTTATCCCGGTGATGGCAGGCTTCAACATCACCTTCCTGCGGCCAGCCAGGGCTTCGGATCTGATCGCGGAGGCGCGCATCGTGCGCCGCGGCCGCCGCCTGCATTATCTCGAATGCTGGCTGACTTGCGACGGCGAACCAGACCCTTGCGCCCATATCACGTCGACATATCGGGTCGCGGTGCGGCCGGAGCGCTAACGCGCCATGTGCCAATCATTCGGTCCGGCAAACGATCGTTGGCCGATGCGGGCAAATAGATCGCATCCGGTGGCGTCCGATCATTTCAGTCCGGCCCGCAGGTGAAGCTGCCGCGAACTTCAGCCGATCGCGATGCCGCCGCCGATGGTGCGGTTGAGCACCTGCGTGGTGCGCTCGATCCGCTCGGCGGCGGCGTTGAGCGCGTTGGAGACCGCGGTCTGGGTCGCGCGGGCGCGGTCGGTGGCGGCTGTGCGGGCATTGCGTAGCTGCTCGACCTCTTCCTCGAGGCTGCGGATGCGTGCACCCGCATCGACCAGTTCGTCGCAGGCGGTGAGCGCCGCCATCACGGTGAGCCGCGCATCGCCGATCTCGCCGAACTTGCCGCGCAGCGACTCGACGCGCTGCTGGAGGTTTTCTGCGAGCTTCAGGAGCCGCACCTCCTGGCCCTCCTCGCAGGCCATCCGGTATTGCCGGCCGTTGATGGTGACGTTGATGTGGCTCATCTGCCTTCTCCGCCCTCGAGCACGGCGCGAATGGTGCCGATCGCTGCATCGAGCTTTTCTGCGATGTCGCGATTGACGCGCTCGAGCTTGCGCGTCTTCACCAGCGATCCGTCGAGTTCGTCGGCAAGCCTGGAGCGATCGGCGCCGAGCGCCTGGATCCGGCTCGCCAATTCGTTTTCGTCGCGGTCGGCCTCGCGGCGCCGCTCCACCGAGCTCTCCAGCGCATCGAGCGCTGCCATCAGCCGCTTTGTCGCAGCATCGATATCGGCGAGCGGTGCCTCGGTATTGCCAGAGCCGTTGGCGAGACGATCACTCATGACACGCGGTGTGGACCCTTCAAATTGGTCGGCTGGAGTAGCCTGCCGGAAACAAGCCTGCCGCACGGCAAAACTGGCGGTTCGGCAAGCGGTTAGCGGACGAAATTTACGTGGCAAGCGAGCCGAGTGCAACGGCGGCGCCAAACTATGCACCGTTCAATGAAATTGGGCCATTTTGAGCAACTTTTCCCCGTTTTGGGGCGTTTCATCGCCTTGGACTTGCGGAATTGAGGTGCTAATCCACCCTCCAACCCGTAAGGCCATCCACGCGCGTATCGCGGCTGCCCGCCCCGATGCGTCCAGCATTCAGCTCCTCATTCCAGGCGGACTTTTCATCATGACGCAGGTCGATCACACCCGTATGGCCAATGCGATCCGTGGCCTTGCCATGGACGCCGTCGAGAAGGCGAATTCCGGCCATCCCGGCCTGCCGATGGGCGCCGCCGACATCGCGACCGTCCTGTTCACCAAATTCCTGAAATTCGATGCCGGCGACACGGCGTGGCCCGATCGCGACCGCTTCGTGCTGTCGGCCGGCCACGGCTCGATGCTGCTCTATGCGTTGCTGTACCTGACCGGCAACAAGGACATGACGCTCGACCAGCTCAAGCATTTCCGCCAGCTCGGATCGCTGACGCCGGGACACCCGGAGAACTTCCACACCAAAGGCATCGAGACCACCACCGGCCCGCTCGGCCAGGGCATTGCCACCGCAGTCGGCATGGCGCTCGCCGAGAAGATGCTCGCCGCAGAGTTCGGCAAGAAGATCGTCAACCACCACACCTATGTGCTCGCCTCCGACGGCGACCTGATGGAAGGCATCTCGCAGGAGGCGATCGCGCTGGCCGGCCACTGGCGCCTCAACAAGATGATCGTGCTGTACGACGACAACGGCATCTCGATCGACGGCCCGACCTCGATCTCCGATTCCGTCGACCAGGTGAAGCGCTTCAAGTCCGCCGGCTGGGCCGCCGAATTGATCGATGGCCATGATCCGCAGGCGATCGCCGCTGCGATCACCCGTGCGCAGAAATCCAGCAAGCCTTCGATGATCGCCTGCAAGACCACGATCGGCTTCGGCGCACCGACCAGGGCCGGCACCGCCAAGGCGCATGGCGAGGCGCTCGGCGCCGCCGAGCTCAAGGGCGCCAAGGAGAAGCTCGGCATCTCGCTCGAGCCGTTCTCGGTGCCCGACGACGTGCTGAAGGCCTGGCGTGAGGCGGGCGCCCGCGGCGCCGCCGAGCACAAGGCGTGGGACGAGCAGTTCGCGCAGCTCGGCAACCGCAAGCGCGCCGAGTTCGAGCGCCGCCTGCGTCACGAACGGCCGCAATCGCTCGCCAAGGGGCTGCGCGCCTTCAAGAAGGGCCTGCTGGAAAATCCGCTCAACGTCGCGACCCGCAAGTCGTCGGAAGCCGCGATCGAAGTGATCGCCGCCGCGATGCCGATGGAATTCGTGGCCGGCTCCGCCGACCTCACCGGCTCCAACAACAACAAGGCGAAGTCGGCAGTGGGGTTCGCCGCCAAGACCCCGAAGGGCCGCTTCATCCATTACGGCATCCGCGAGCACGGCATGGCGGCGTGCCTCAACGGCATCTTCCTGCATGGCGGCTTCGCGCCGAACGGCGCCACCTTCCTGGTGTTCACCGACTATGCGCGCGGTGCGATGCGGCTGTCGGCGCTGATGGGCACTGGCGTGGTCTATGTGATGACCCACGATTCGATCGGCCTCGGCGAGGACGGCCCGACGCACCAGCCGGTCGAGCATCTCTCCGCGCTGCGCGCGATGCCCAACATGCGCGTGTTCCGTCCCTGCGACGCGGTCGAGACCGCCGAGTGCTGGGAACTGGCGCTCAACCGGATCGACGGGCCGACCGTGCTGGCGCTGACCCGCCAGAACCTGCCGCAGCTCCGCACCACGGCGCCGAACGACAATCCGTGCAGCCACGGCGCCTACGAGCTGGTCTCGGCGCAGGGTGACGCAAAAGTGTCATTGTTCGCCTCCGGTTCCGAGGTCCAGATCGCGGTCGAGGCGCAGAAGCAGCTCGCCGGGCGCGGCATCGCGACGCGGGTGGTCTCGGTCCCGTCGCTGGAATTGCTGCTGGCGCAGCCCGCCGAGCGGCAAAATGCCGTGATCGGCAACGCCCCGGTCAAGATCGCGATCGAGGCCGCGGTGCGCTGGGGCTGGGATGCCGTGATCGGCCGCGACGGCGAATTCGTCGGCATGCACGGTTTCGGCGCCAGTGCCCCGGCGAAGGACCTTTTCCCGCATTTCGGCATTACTGCGGAGGCCGTCGTTAACGCTGCCCTGAAGCGCGTCTGACGCTGGCCTGAGACCGCCGGTCAAAGGTTGAGCTTGCCGCGAAAAAGGATTACCAAAGCTCCATCTTTTCCGCTCGCGTCCGGCTGAACCGGGCGTTCCGCCGTAAAACCCTCGTGGGACACCTCCCGCGGGGCCGGCAGCAGCTTTTAGAGGAGACACAGCATGGCAATCCGCGTCGCGATCAACGGGTTTGGGCGTATCGGCCGCAATGTGTTGCGCGCCATCGCCGAGTCCGGCCGCAAGGACATCGAGGTGGTCGGTATCAACGACCTCGGCCCGGTCGAGACCAACGCGCACCTGCTGCGCTTCGATTCCGTGCACGGCCGCTTCCCGGGCACCGTGACCGTCGACGGCGACTCGATCAGCGTCGGCGACAACAAGATCAAGGTCTCGGCCGAGCGCGATCCCTCCAAGCTGCCGTGGAAGGCCCTCGGCGTCGACATCGCGCTGGAATGCACCGGCATCTTCACCGCCAAGGACAAGGCCTCTGCGCACCTCACCGCCGGCGCCAAGCGCGTGCTGGTCTCGGCCCCGGCCGATGGCGCTGACGCCACCATCGTCTACGGCGTCAACCACGACACGCTGAACAAGGATCAGCTCGTCGTCTCCAACGGCTCCTGCACCACCAACTGCCTCGCGCCGGTTGCCAAGGTGTTGAACGAGACGGTCGGCATCGAGACCGGCTTCATGACCACGATCCACGCCTATACCGGCGACCAGCCGACGCTCGACACCCTGCACAAGGATCTCTATCGCGGTCGCGCCGCGGCGATGTCGATGATCCCGACCTCGACCGGTGCCGCGAAAGCTATCGGCCTGGTGCTGCCGGAACTGAAGGGCAAGCTCGACGGCGTCTCGATCCGCGTGCCGACCCCGAACGTCTCGGTGATCGATCTGAAGATCGTCGCCAAGCGTGCCACCGACGCCAAGGAAATCAACGAGGCGATGAAGCGCGCCTCCGAGCAGCAACTCAAGGGCATCCTCGGCTTCACCACCGCGCCGAACGTCTCGATCGACTTCAACCACGATCCGCACTCGGCCACCTTCCACATGGACCAGACCAAGGTGCAGAACGGCACGCTGGTGCGCGTGATGGCCTGGTACGACAATGAGTGGGGCTTCTCGAACCGCATGGCGGACACCGCCGTTGCGATCGGCAAGCTGATCTAAATTCGACTGTTCGTGATGCCCGGCCGAGCGCCGGGCATCTGCGTGTTTGCCCCCGCATTCGCGACCTCAACGGCCGCGACATCGGCAAGCGAAAGCGACGCCGTCCACTGGACGGCTGTGTCCGGCCGCACAGGAAACGCCCATGACCAAATCGTTCCGCACCCTCGACGACGTCAACGTGAAGGGCAAGCGCGTGCTGCTGCGCGTCGACCTCAACGTTCCCATGGAAGGCGGCCGCGTCACCGACGCCACCCGGCTCGAGCGCGTTGCTCCCACCATCACCGAGATCTCCGACAAGGGCGGCAAGGTGATCCTGCTCGCCCATTTCGGCCGGCCCAAGGGCCGCGATCCCAAGGAGTCGCTGAAGCCGGTCGCCGAGGCGCTGTCGAAGGTAATCAAGCGCCCGGTCGCCTTCGCCGAGGATTGCATCGGCGAGCCCGCGGCCAAGGCGGTTGCGGCCCTCAACGACGGCGACATCCTCTGCCTGGAGAACACCCGCTTCCACAAGGAAGAGGAAAAGAACGACGCGGGCTTCGTCGCTGAACTCGCCAAGCTCGGCGACATCTGGGTCAACGACGCCTTTTCCGCCGCACACCGCGCCCACGCCTCGACCGAAGGCCTCGGCCACAAGCTGCCAGCCTATGCCGGCCGCACCATGCAGGCCGAGCTCGACGCACTCGGCAAGGCGCTGGAAGCCCCGACCAAGCCCGTGATCGCGATCATCGGCGGCGCCAAGGTCTCGACCAAGATCGATCTATTGGAAAACCTCGTGAGCAAGGTCGATGCGCTGGTGATCGGCGGCGGCATGGCCAACACCTTCCTGCACGCGCAGGGCATCGCCGTCGGCAAGTCGCTCGCCGAAAAGGACCTCGCCGCGACCGCGCTGCGGATCATGGAGAAGGCCAATGCGGCCAATTGCGCGATCATCCTGCCCGTTGACGCGGTCGTCGCCAACCAGTTCGCCGCCAACGCGCCGTCGCATGCCTATGGCCTCGACGCGATCCCGGCCGACGGCATGATCCTGGACGTCGGCCCGCAATCGATCGCGCGCATCCATGCCGCGATCGACGACGCCGCGACGCTGGTCTGGAACGGACCGCTCGGCGCCTTCGAATTGACGCCGTTCGACCGCGGCACCGTGGTGTCGGCCAAGCATGCCGCCGAGCGCACCCGGGCCAAAAAGCTGGTCTCGGTCGCCGGCGGCGGCGATACCGTCGCGGCGCTCAACCAGGCGGGCGTCGCCGGTGATTTTTCCTACGTCTCGACCGCGGGCGGCGCGTTTCTTGAATGGATGGAAGGCAAGCCGCTGCCGGGCGTCGAAGTTTTGAAAAACCGTTGATTTAGGTCAATCCGCGAACGCGCATTACAGGGAGAAATGGAATGGCTCGCATAACATTGCGGCAACTGCTCGATCACGCGGCCGAGCATGATTACGGCGTACCTGCCTTCAACATCAACAACATGGAGCAGGCGCTGGCGATCATGGCCGCGGCCTCCGAGGTCGACGCACCCGTCATCATCCAGGCCTCGCGCGGCGCGCGGTCCTACGCCAACGACGTCATGCTCAAGCACATGATGGACGCCGTCACCGAGATCTACCCGCAGATCCCGGTCTGCGTGCATCTCGACCACGGCAACGAGCCCGCCACCTGCATGACCGCGATCCAGGCCGGCTTCACCTCCGTCATGATGGACGGCTCGCTGAAGGCCGACGGCAAGACCCCCGGCGACTGGGACTACAATGTCGGCGTCACGAGGACCGTGACCGGCATGGCCCATCTCGGCGGCATCTCGGTGGAGGGCGAGCTCGGCGTGCTCGGCTCACTCGAGACCGGCATGGGCGACAAGGAAGACGGCCACGGCGCCGAGGGCAAGCTGTCGCATGACCAGCTGCTGACCAATCCCGACGAGGCCGTGAAGTTCGTCAAGGAAACCAAGGTCGACGCGCTGGCGATCGCGATGGGCACCTCGCACGGCGCCTACAAGTTCACCCGCAAGCCCGACGGCGACATCCTCGCCATGAACGTGATCGAGGAAATCCATCGCAAGCTGCCGAACACGCATCTCGTGATGCACGGCTCCTCGTCGGTGCCGCAGGAGCTGCAGGAGATCATCAACGCCAATGGCGGCGAGATGAAGCCGACCTGGGGCGTGCCGGTCGCCGAGATTCAGCGCGGCATCAAGAACGGCGTGCGCAAGATCAACATCGACACCGACAACCGGATGGCGATGACCGGCCAGATCCGCAAGGTGCTGAAGGACAATCCGGAAGAGTTCGATCCGCGCAAGTACCTGAAGCCCGCGATGGAGGCGATGACCAAGCTGTGCAAGCAGCGCCTGCAGGAGTTCAATACCGCGGGCCAGGCCAGCAAGATCAAGAAGGTGCTGACCACGGCGGAAATGGCCAAGCGCTACGCTTCGGGCGCGCTCGATCCCAAAGTCGCCTGACAAGGTCGCCTGAGAGATCGCCTGACAACTTCTCGCCTGAATCATTAAGGCGGGACACCGGCTCTGACGCAGTTGGAAACGGTGTCCCGGAGCTTGATCGCCGGCTGCGACAAACATCGGCCGCGACGAACGTTTTCTAGGCATTTGCCCGAGAACCGCCTATTTTGGTTTGCAAAGGCAATGGCTCCGGAGGACGCCCCCGATGAACCTCGCTGACCTCAACAAAATTGCACTCGCCATGGTCACCCCGGGCAAGGGCATCCTCGCCGCCGACGAATCCTCCGGCACCATCAAGAAGCGTTTCGACGCCATCAAGGTCGATTCGACCGAAGACAGTCGCCGCGACTACCGCGAGATGCTGTTCCGCTCGCAGGATGCGATGAGCAAGTACATCTCCGGCGTCATCCTCTACGACGAGACGATCTGGCAGAATGCCAAGGATGGTACGCCGCTGGTCAAGCTGATCGAACAGGCCGGCGCAATCCCTGGCATCAAGGTCGATGAAGGCACCCAGGCGCTGCCGAACTGCCCGGGCGAACTCGTCACCGTCGGTCTCGACAAGCTCGCCGAGCGCTTGAAGAAATATTACGAGCGCGGTGCGCGCTTTGCGAAATGGCGCGCCGTGATCGATATCGGGCCGCGAATCCCGACCCAGACCGCAGTCCGCGTCAATGCGCACGCGCTGGCGCGCTACGCGGCGCTGTGCCAGGCCGCGCAGATCGTCCCGATCGTCGAGCCTGAGGTGCTGATGGACGGCGATCACGACATCGACCGCTGCTATGAGGTGACGCAGCGCGTGCTGAACCGCACCTTCCAGGAATTGCGGGTGCAGCGCGTCGCGCTGGAAGGCATGATCCTGAAGCCCAACATGGCGATCTCGGGCAAGAAATGCCCGAAGCAGGCGTCGGTGCAGGAAGTCGCCGAGAAGACCATCCGCCTGCTCAAGAGTTGCGTGCCGGCCGCGGTGCCGGGCATCGCTTTCCTCTCCGGCGGACAGAGCGACGAGGAGGCGACCGCGCATCTCGACGCCATGAACAAGATCGGCCACCTGCCCTGGCGGCTGACCTTCTCCTATGGCCGTGCGCTGCAGGCGGCGCCGCAAAAGGCGTGGTCCGGCAAGCCCGACAACGTCCCGGCGGGCCAGCGCGCGTTCTCGCATCGCGCCCGGATGAACGGGCTCGCGAGCACCGGCAATTGGGAAGCCGGCCTCGAGAAACAGGCGGCATAGTTGGCGACCAAGCCCGTTCCGCCGCGGCCGGCGCCGCGCCTCTACCTGGCAACCCCGCCGGTCGACGAGCCCGCGCGGCTAGCGGCCGAGCTTGCCGACCTGCTCGCAGCGGCCGACGTCGCGGCCGTCTTGGTGCGGCTACGCGAGACCGATCCGCGCAGCATGATCTCCACCATCAAGGCGCTGGCGCCTGCGATCCAGAACGCGGGCGCGGCACTGCTGATCGACGGCCATCCCGACATCGTGGCCCGCGCCGGCGCCGACGGCGCGCATCTGACCGGCGTCGCCGCGATGGAAGAGGCGATGCCCTCGCTGAAACCCGACCGCATCGCAGGCGTCGGCGGGCTCGCGACGCGCCACGATTCCATGGCCGCGGGCGAAGCCGGTGCCGATTATGTGCTGTTCGGCGAGCCCGACGCCAACGGACAGCGGCCCTCGCTTGAGGCGATCGCCGAGCGGCTGGAATGGTGGGACGAATTGTTCGAGCCGCCCTGCGTCGGCTTTGCGACCTCGCGCGAGGAAGCCGAGGCATTCGCCGCGGCCGGCGCGGATTTCGTGCTGGTCGGAGACCTCCTCTGGTCCGATCCGCGCGGCGCCAAGGCGGCACTCGCCGAGATCGGCGCAGCGATTGCAGAGGCGCATGCCGGCACGTTGGGCCAGGCCAAGGCCGAGGGATGACGCCGGAATGAACCGCCTGCGTCCGATAGGTGTTGCGCTCGGCTGCATGATGCTGGCGAGCGGTGCGATGGCGCAGCTCTCGATCACGCCGCCGGCACAGACGCCGCCGCCCGCGAAGAAGGAGGCGCCGAAAGAGAAGCCGAAGGTGCATGCGCCCGCCGCGAAGAAGCCCGCGCCGAAGCCCGCCGCCACACCAACGGCCACCCCGACGCCCTCGCCGACCCCGACGCCTGATGATCCCAATGTCGATCTCGTCTACGGCGCCTATCAGCGCGGCATGTACAAGACCGCATTCGATCTGGCGATGGTGCGCGCGCAGAACAGCAACGATGCCAAGGCAATGACGATGCTGGGCGAGCTCTATGCCAACGGGCTCGGCGTCAAGCGCGACTACGTCAAGGCGGACGATTGGTACAAGCGCGCATCCGATGCCGGCGATCGTGAGGCGATGTTCGCGCTCGCGATGATGCGGATCGCGGGCCGTGGCGGCACGGTGGACAAGGATTCCGCGGTCAAGCTGCTGGCCTCGTCGGCCAAGCTCGGCGAGCCGAAGGCGGCCTATAACCTCGCGCTGCTCTATCTCGACGGCCAGACCCTGCCGCAGGACCTCAAGCGCTCCGCCGAACTGTTGCGGATGGCCGCGGACGCCGGCAGCCCCGAGGCGCAATACGCGCTCGCGACCTTCTACAAGGAAGGCACCGGCGTGCCGAAGGACCTCGAAAAGGCGGCCCGGCTGCTGCAGGCCGCGTCGCTGGCCGACAATGTCGATGCCGAGGTCGAATATGCCATCGCGCTCTACAACGGGGCCGGCACGCCGCGGAACGTGCCGGCGGCAGTGGCGATGCTGCGCAAGGCGGCCCGGCAGAACAGCGCGATCGCGCAAAACCGCCTCGCCCACGTGCTGGCGACCGGCGCCGGCGCCCCGGTGGACAAGGTCGAGGCGCTGAAATGGCACACGGTCGCCAAGACGGCCGGCAAGGGCGACCCCGATCTCGACGACATCCTCGCCGATATGAGCCAGGAAGACCGCGCCAAGGGCGAAGCAGCCGCGCGAAAATGGATCGGAAACAACGTCAAATGACGCCTTGACGGGGCGGCCTCCAGAGGGCACCCAGTCCGGCAATCCAAGGCAGTTCCCCTCCCGCCCCGTCATCCTGAGGTGCGAGCGGAGCGAGCCTCGAAGGATGAACGGCCCGGCTGGTGGCCGTTCATCCTTCGAGACGCGCGTTCCCCGCTCCTCAGGATGACGGGACCACGTTTGGGCCGGCCCTCCAGCACAATCGCAAAGAAACCGTTCATCATGCTCTACTCCGCCCTCATCAATGTCATGGTCAAGGCCGCGCGCCGCGCCGGCCGCAGCCTCAAGCGCGACCTCGGCGAGATCGAACACCTCCAGGTGTCGCTGAAGGGGCCGGCGAACTTCGTCTCGCTCGCCGACAAGCGCGCCGAGGAGATGCTCTACACCGACCTCGAAAAGGCCCGGCCCGGTTACGGGTTCCTCGGCGAGGAAGGCGGCAAGCGCGAAGGTGGCGACAAGAGCCACACCTGGATCGTCGATCCCTTGGACGGCACCACCAACTTCCTGCACGGCATCCCGCAATTCGCGATCTCGATCGGGCTTCAGCGCGAAGACACGATCATCGCCGGCGTGATCTACAATCCCGCCAATGACGAGCTCTACATCGCCGAGCGCGGCAAGGGCGCGTTCCTCAACGACCAGCGGCTGCGCGTCGCCGGCCGCCGCCAGCTCAACGAATGCGTGGTCGCCTGCGGCCTGCCGCATATCGGCCGCGGCAATCACCAGCTGGCGCTGCAGGAGATGGCAGCGTTGCAGAGCAAGGTCGCAGGCTTCCGCCGCTTCGGCGCCGCCTCGCTCGACCTCGCCTTCGTCGCCGCCGGCCGCCTCGACGGCTATTGGGAACGCAATCTGCAATCCTGGGACGTCGCAGCGGGCCTGCTGATGGTCCGCGAAGCCGGCGGCACCGTCTCCGGCATCCAGGGCAGTGACGACCCGCTGCAAACCGGCCACGTCGTCTGCGGCAACGAGTTCGTGCACGGCGAGCTGATCAAGATCCTCAAGCCGCTCGGGCAGTAACGCGACAGCGCAATCTAGTCGTCGTCGTCGTCATCTTCGTCGTCTTCGCCGTCACGAAATTCACCGCCGAGGGTCAGGCCCTCGATGGTGGTGGCGCCCTTTGCCTTGATCACCCGGCGAAGCGGGACCGCGCTCTCGGTTCGCAGCGCCTCCATCAGATGTTCCGAATGGGTGACGATCCAGATGTCGGCGCGGCGCGACGCCTTGGCGATCAGCCTCGCCAACGGCGCCAGCAGCGATGGATGCAGGCTGGTTTCGGGTTCGTTCAGCGCGATGAACGGCGGCAGCCGATAGCCCATGAACACGGCGAGCAGGCAAATATATTTCAGCGTGCCGTCGGATAGCTCGTGCGCCTTGAACGGACGTGGCACGTCCGCCTGCTGCAGCTCGAACTCGCACCGCCCGTTTTCCGCCCATGCCCGGAGCTCGGCGCCCGGGAACGCATCCTCGATCGCATCCTGCAAGTCGACCGCATCCTGCCTGATCGCGCTGAGCGTTGCCAAAGCGGCAGGCAGATCGCTGCCATCGGCGCTCAGCGACGGCGTCGTGATCGCCAGACACGGCTTTCGGATCGGCGATGCCGGATCGGTGCGAAAATCGTGGTAGAAGCGCCAGCTCTGCAGCGCGCTTCGGATCAGGTCGATCTCGGGGCACGCCCTGCCGTCGAGGAAATCCGCGAGCGCGGTTTCCGACGGCAGCACCGCATCCTTGTGCTCGCTCCAGGCGCCGCTCTCGCCGCGGACACTCACGTGCGAATTGGTCCGCTCCATCATCAGGACTTTTCGCTTGCCGTGGATCGCCTCGATGCGTTCGGACTTGATCATCGGCTCGCCGGGAAATGCCGCCTCGAGCGGGCCGGGATGTCCGAGCTCGATCGCGTATTTGACGTGATCGAATTTGACCTCCAGGCGCAGCCGTCCATCCTCGCCCCGCCTGCGGATGCCGGACCAGCCGACCGAGTTCAATCCACCTTCATCGGCGATGGTGCGCGTGATCCGGCCGGTCGCCGCGTCGCGCAGCAGCGACAGGGACTTGTAGAGATTGGATTTGCCGACGCCGTTCTCGCCGACGAAGACCGACAGCGGCTGAATGGGCATGGTGAGCCGCCGAATGGAGCGATAATTCGAGATCGCAATATCGGTCGGCCGCATCACATGCCCTCAATTCCCGGGTTGCCTCCACGCCCCCCGTTCAATCCAGAGATGCAATCTGGATTGGCCGGCCTGCGAAAGCAAGGCGCCCCCGATCTCGGACATCAATGACCAATCCTGGCCGGCGCGGGCGGGCCATAGACCTCGGCGTTCGCGGGGGCCTTCTCGCGATCTCCCGCCAGCACGCGCTGCACGCTGACGAAGAACACCGGCACCAAGAGCAGTGCCAGGATCACGACGGCGATCATGCCGCCCATCACCGAGGTGCCGAGCGCCTGCTGGCTGGCGCCGCCGGCGCCGGTGGCGATCGACATCGGCAGCACGCCGCAAACGAAGGCGAGACCGGTCATCAGGATCGGGCGGAAGCGCAAGCTGCACGCCTCGATGGTCGCCTCGACCAGCGGCTTGCCCTGCGCGCGCAGGTCCTTGGCGAACTCGATGATCAGGATCGCGTCCTTGGCGGCGAGACCGATGATGGTGATCAGGCCGACGGTGAAGTAGACATCGTTCGACAGCCCGCGCATCGTCGCGGCCACCACGGCGCCGAGAATGCCGAGCGGGATCGTGAGCAGCACCGCGAGCGGAATAGTCCAGCTCTCATAGAGCGCGGCCAGCAGCAGGAACACCACCAGCACCGACAGCGCGAGCAGGAACGGCGCCTGCGAGCCCGACAGCTTCTCCTGCAACGACTGGCCGGTCCACTCATAGCCGAAGCCGCGCGGCAACTTGTCGGCAAGCCGCTCCATCTCCGCGATCGCATCACCCGAAGTGAAGCCGGGCTTCGCCTCGCCGGAGATACGCACCGCCGGATAATAGTTGAAGCCCGCGATTTGAGTGGGCCCCTTCGACCATTCGATGGTGGCGAAGGCCGAGAACGGCACCAGCTGGCCGCGGCTGTTCTTCACATTGTAATTGAGGATGTCGTCCGCGTTCATGCGGCTGGTCTTGTCGGCCTGCACGATGACGCGCTGCATGCGCCCGCGGTTCGGGAAGTCGTTGATGTAGTTCGAGCCGAGGTTGGTCGAGATCGTGTTGTTGATGTCCTCGAAGGTGAGGCCGAACGCGCCGGCCTTCTCGCGGTCGATCATCAGATTGACCTGCGGCGCCGGCGGCAGGCCTTCGACATAGACCTTCTGCAGCACAGGACTGGCATTGGCCTCCGCGATCAGGCGGTCGGACGCCGCGATCAACGCAGCATAGCCCTTCTGGCCGCGGTCCTGCAGGCGGAACGAGAAGCCCGAGGAATTGCCGAGGTTGTCGATCGGCGGCGGCTGCAGCGCCGAGATCCTGGCATCGCGGATCGTCGACGACAGGTCGCGGTTGATATCGGCAACGATGGCGGCGGCGGAATCCTTCGCGCCGCGCTCCGACCAGTCCTTCAGCGTGATGAAGGCCTGTGCAGTGTTCATGCCCTGGCCGAGGAAGCTGAAGCCGGTGAGGAACGTGACGTTCTCGATGCCGGCGCGATTCTTCAGGTACTTCTCGACCTGCTCGACCGCAGCTTCGGTCCGCGCATAAGACGACTCCGACGGCGTCTGCACGTCGGTCGTGATGAAGCCCTGATCGTCGACCGGCAGGAAGCCACCGGGCAGCCGCACGAAGCCATAGGCGACGCCGGCAAACAGCACGAGATAGATCAGCATCAGGCGACCGGTGCGCTTCAGCCCGGCCTGCACGGTGGTGACATAGCCGGCTCGGCTTCGGTCGAGCACGCGATTGAAGGCGCCGAACACGCCCTTGCGGGCATGGCCGTGACCTTTCTCGACCGGCTTGAGCAAGGTCGCGCACAGCGCCGGCGTCAGCGACAGCGCGAGCAGCGCCGAGAACGCGATCGCCGCCACCATGGTGACCGAGAACTGGCGATAGATGATGCCGACCGAGCCCGGGAAGAACGCCATCGGCACGAACACCGCCATCAGCACCAGCGTGATGCCGATGATGGCGCCGGTGATTTGCGACATCGCCTTCTTGGTGGCTTCCTTCGGCGGCAGGCCCTCTTCGGCCATGATGCGCTCGACGTTCTCGACCACGACGATGGCGTCGTCGACCAGGATGCCGACCGCCAGCACCATGCCGAACATGGTCAGCATGTTGATCGAGAAGCCCGCGATCATCAGCGTGGCGCAGGCGCCCAGCAGCGCCACCGGAACCACGATGGTCGGAATGATGGTGTAGCGGATGTTCTGCAGGAACAGGAACATCACGATGAACACCAGCACCACCGCCTCGACCAGCGTCATCAGGACCTTCTCGATCGAGGCCTTCACGACGGGCGTGATGTTGTAGGGAATCTCGTAGGAGATATTGGCCGGGAAGAAGCGCGACAGCTCCTTCATCTTGGCTTCGACCGCGCTCGCGGTCGCCAGCGCATTGCCCTTCGGCGACAGCAGCACCGAGAGGCCGGCGGTCGGCTTGCCGTCGAGGCGGGTGTTGAACTGGTAGCTGAGGCCGCCGATCTCGATCCGCGCGACGTCGCGCAGGCGGACCGTCGAGCCGTCGGGATTGGCGCGCAGGATGATCGCGCCGAACTCGTCGGGCGAGGAGAGCTGGCCCTTCACCAGGACCTGCGCGGAGATCTTCTGCGTGTCGGTGCTCGGCTCGGCGCCGATGCTGCCGGAGGCGACCTGGGCGTTCTGCGCCGTGATCGCCTTGTTGACGTCGTCGGCGGACAGGCCGTAGCCGACCAGCTTGGCCGGATCGATCCAGATGCGCAAGGACCGCTCGGTCGAATACAGCGTAGCGCGGCCGACGCCCGGAATGCGGCGCACCTCGCCCAGCACGTTGCGGATCATGAAGTCGCCGAGGCCGACTTCATCCAGCGAGCCGTCAGTCGAGTTCAGCGTGATGATCTGCAGCACGGCGGACGAGGCCTCCTCGACCAGGATGCCCTGCTGGATCACGGCGCGCGGCAACCGCGCCTCGACGCGCTTGAGGCGGTTCTGCACCTCGACCGAGGCCTGGCTGGTGTCGGTGCCCGGCTTGAAATTGGCGATAATCTCGACCTGGCCGAGCGAGTCGGACGTCGATTCGAAGTTCAGGATGTTGGCGGCGCCGTTGAGCTCCTCCTCGATCAGCCGCGTGACGCTGTTGTAGAGGTTTTCAGGCGACGCGCCGGGATAGCTCGTCGAGATCGAGATCGAGGGCGGCGCGATGATCGGGTACTGCGCGACCGCGAGGAGCGGAATCGAGATCGCGCCGACCAGACAGATGAATAGCGCGACGACCCAGGCGAAGATCGGCCTGTCGATGAAGAAGTTGGGCATATCGGATCACTTCACCGCGTGCGCGGTCTGCTGCGAATCCGGTGCCGCAGCAGCGTCGATGTCACGCCAGGCCAGCGGCCGAACCTTGTCGCCGGCGGCGAATTTCTGGAAACCCTCGACGACGACCTTGTCGCCGGCCTTGAGGCCTTCGGTCACGAACCAGGAACCGCCCTGCAGCGAGCCGGTGCGCACCGGCTGCACCGCGACATGATTGTCGTCCTTGACGACGAACACCTCGCTGCCGCCGCCGCCATTGCGCTGGATCGCCTGCTGCGGCACGGCGATCGCATCGGTGTCGATGCCCTGCTCGATCTGCACGCGGACATACATGCCCGGCAGCAGGACTCGATTCGGATTCGGGAACTCACCGCGCAGGGTGACCTGCCCGGTATGGGCGTCGACCTTGGCGTCGGAGAACAGCAGCTTGCCCGGCAGCGGATAGATCGAGCCGTCGTCGAGCACGAGACGCACCTTCATCGCGTCGGCCTCGATGCGGTCGAGATCGCCGCTCTCGAAGGCGCGACGCAGCTGGTTCATCTCGGTGACCGACTGCTGGAAGTCGGCATAGATCGGATCGAGCTGCTGGATGGTCGCAAGGCTCGCGGCGTCGTTCTGCACGACGAGCGCGCCTTCGCTGATGACCGCAGCACCGATGATGCCGTCGATCGGCGCGCGAATGGTGGCGTAATCCAGATTGAGCTTGGCACGCGCGACGTCGGCCTCGCGGCCCTGCACGTCGGCTTCGGCCTGCTTCAGGTTGGCGATCGCCTTCTCGTTCTCGGCCTCCGAGGTCGCGCGCTGGTTGGTGAGAGTGGCGATACGGCGGGCCTGCAGCGAGGTCTGCTCCAGCACCGCCTTGGCGCGCGCCAGCGCCGCCTCGGTCGACTGCAATTCGACCTCGAACGGGCGCGGATCGATCTGGTACAGCGGATCGCCGACCTTCACCTCGCTGCCCTGATGGAACATGCGGTTGACGACGATGCCCGAGACGCGCGGGCGCACCTCGGAGACGCGGGTCGGCGCGATGCGGCCCGGCAGCTCGCGCACCATCGCGCGCGCCTGCTGCTTCACAGTGACGACACTGACGTCCGGCTCGGGTGCTTGTACGGCGGCGGTTGCCGAATTCGGTTCGTCGCAGCCAGCAAGCAGTGGCGCCGTCACGGCCAGCATCAGAGCAATGCATGCCGATTGCGCGCGAAGTCCAGACATTGAGATGATTGCCCCTGAGAGGTTTGAACAAACGAACGGCGGTGTCACGGCGACAGCGCTCGCGTTGCTGCAATGAAAATAAAATCTCGTTGCTGCGACGCAATGCGTTTCTTGGCGGCTCATTGTCACAGAACGCTATCGCTCTGATTTCGCGGCAAGTTTTATCAGGTCACTGCATTGTGAGCGGGTTCCATCGCAGGCTGTGGGAATGCGTTAAGGACTGCGTGAGCGGGAACGCGCCTTTTCCCTGTGCGGGAATGCCGCAGATTGCAAAGTCGTAATGCGCGGCGCGCGAATCGCCGATCGTGGCGCGCCTCGCCCAGCGATGCGTGCAACCCGAGTTCGTCTCGCGACCCGCGCGCGGGATTGGCACCTCCCGAACAGGCTGATGCGCCGAAGCGCCGGAATGCTGCGCAAAGCGGCAACACTCCGCCCGGTCTCAACCCAAGGTTCTGCCATCCGCCCTTGGATTCGGCTTTCCTCACTCCGCCGCTGTGCCATATTGCTGGCAGATGCGGCCTTCGCGAACGGATGACCCGGCAATGCCCCCTTCCCGCTCCGAGATGGAGATCGAACTGAGCAAGCTGTCCTCGCCCAGGATCTTCCTGGTGCGGATGCTGGTGTTCCTGGTGCTCTGCGGCCTGGTCGGAGTGGTGCTCTACAAGCAGATCGTCACCGCCTTCTTCGCCAATCCCGGGCTGAACGCCCTGATCGGCGCCGTGCTGCTGATCGGCGTCATCCTGGCGTTCCGCCAGGTGATCCGGCTCTATCCCGAAGTTGCCTGGGTCAATAATTTCCGCATCGCCGATCCCGGCCTTGCGATCGAGCGCCGCCCGACCCTGCTTGCCCCAATGGCCGCGATCCTCGGCGGCGAGCGCACCGGCCGGATGTCGATCTCGCAGCAGACCATGCGGCATCTGCTCGATTCGATCGCAACCCGCCTGGATGAAGCCCGCGACATCTCGCGCTACATGACCGGCCTGCTGGTGTTCCTCGGCCTGCTCGGCACCTTTTGGGGCCTGATCGAGACGGTCGGCTCGGTCGGCAAGGTGATCGACGGGCTCAAGGTCGGCGGCGACGCCGGCGCGCTGTTCGATACGCTGAAGGAGGGCCTCGCCGCGCCGCTCGGCGGCATGGGCATCTCGTTTTCGTCCTCGCTGTTCGGCCTCGCCGGCTCGCTGATCCTCGGCTTCCTCGACCTGCAATCGAGCCAGGCCCAGAACCGCTTCTACACCGACCTCGAGGACTGGCTCGCCACCACCGTGCGCGGCATTTCCGGCGACGGTGTCGGCGCCGGCGGTGCCGACCTGCAGGGCGCGATCGACCGGCTGCGTGCGACCTTCGAGGAAGGTGGTGCCGGCGGCGGCGGCCGCAGCACCACGGCCGCGATGGCCAATCTTGCCGAGGCGATCCAGGGGCTGGTTGCACATATGCGCACCGAGCAGCAGATGATCCGCGAATGGGCCGACGGCCAGGGCGAGCAGAACCGCGAGATCAAGCGGCTGCTCGAGCGCCTCGCCCGCCAGCCCGAAAAGAGCTGAGCCACGGAGGCCAACGTGCTGGACCACGTGACCATCGGCATCAGCGATATCGAGCGGTCCAAGACCTTCTACGATGCGGCCTTGCGTCCTCTCGGCATCACCCGCCTGTATGCCGAGGGTGCAGAGTTTGCAGGCTATGGCGTGCGTCCAAAAGCTTTCTTCTGGATCGGTCGGCGCGCTACACCGCAGACCGGCGCCCACATTGCCTTCACGGCAAACGATCGTGCCACCGTCGATCGCTTCTATGACGACGCGATCAAGGCCGGCGGCCGGGACAACGGGCGCCCCGGAATTCGACCGCACTATCATGCAAACTACTACGGCGCGTTCGTCCTCGATCCCGACGGTCACAATATCGAAGCCGTCTGCCACGCGCCGCAGGACTGACGGCAACAGATAAAGGGAAACCGAATGGCCCTCGCCCGCTCGCGCCGCAGCGAATCCGGCTTCAACTACTGGCCAGGCTTTGTCGACGCACTGTCGACGCTGGTGCTGTCGATCGTGTTCCTGTTGTCGGTGTTCCTCGTCGTGCAGTTCTTCCTGTCGCAGGAGGTCACCGGCAAGGACAAGGCGCTGGAGCAGCTCAACGCCAAGATCGCCCAGCTCAACGACCTGTTGTCGCTGGAGAAGCTCTCCAAGCTGACGCTCGACGACCAGGTGTCGCAGCTGCGCGCCGGCCTCGCCTCTGCCGAGGGCGAGCGCGACCGCATGAAGGGGCTCTATGAGGGGCTCGCCAATTCCGGCAATGACGCGCAGGGTCGCGCCAACGAACTCAACAAGGCGCTGGAGTCCGAGAAGAGCGTGTCGTCGCGCGCGCTGGCGCAGATCGAGGTGCTGAACCAACAGATCAGCGCGCTGCGCCGCCAGCTCGCGGCGCTCGAGGAGGCGCTCGACGCCTCCGAGAAGCGCGACAAGGAATCGCAGAGCCGGATCGCCGATCTCGGCTCGCGCCTCAACGTCGCGCTGGCGCAGCGGGTGCAGGAATTGTCGAAATACCGCTCGGAATTCTTCGGCCGGCTACGCGCCATCCTCGGCAACCGTCCCGATATCCGCATCGTCGGCGACCGCTTCGTGTTCCAGTCCGAAGTGTTCTTCGATACCGGCCAGGCAACGCTGCTGCCTGAAGGCAAGACCGAGCTCGACACCGTGGCGAATGCGCTGATCGATCTCGACAAGCAGATCCCCCCCGAAATCGCCTGGGTGCTGCGGGTCGACGGCCACACCGACGTGCGGCCGATCAACAGCCCGCTGTTCAAGTCGAACTGGGAGTTGTCCTCCGCGCGCGCGATCTCGGTGGTGCAATATCTGGTGTCGCTCGGCGTGCCGGCGCAGCGCCTGGTCGCCGCCGGCTTCGCCGAATTCCAGCCGCTCGACACCGCGCAGACCGAAGACGCCTACAAGCGCAACCGCCGCATCGAGCTGAAGCTGACGGAACGCTAGGTGGCACACGCCTTCGCGCTCCGCTTTCGCCAGGACGACATCGAGTGTGTGGCGGGGCCTGCTTCCACAATCGTCGTCCCTGCGAAAGCAGGGACCCATAACCACAGGGTTGTGGTGTTGAAGAGGGCTGTGGCCCCAGCGTCGCACAACAATTGCCATTTGTGGTTATGGGTCCCGGGTCAAGCCTGGGACGACACTGAATGTGTGGCTCGACTCAGCGTCCAACCATCCCGAGCAATTGCTCCGGATAGCGCGCGCCCTGCACCTCGACGGCGGCGACGGCCTTGCCGATGTCGGCGAGATCAGCGGAGCTCAATTCGATCCGCGCGGCGCCGATGTTTTCCTCGAGCCGATTGAGCTTCGTGGTGCCCGGGATCGGCACGATCCACGGCTTTTGCGCCAACAGCCAGGCCAGTGCGATCTGGGCCGGCGTTGCGCCCTTGCCGGCCGCGATGCGGCCGAGCTGATCGACCAGCGCCTGATTGGCGCGGCGGGCTTCCGGCGAAAAACGCGGCACGAGGTTGCGGAAGTCGTCGCTGGCGAACGTCGTCGACGCGCTGATCGCCCCCGTGAGAAAACCGCGGCCGAGCGGACTGTACGGCACGAAGCCGATGCCGAGCTCTTGCAGCACCGGCAGGATCTCCGCTTCCGGCCCGCGCTCCCACAGCGAATATTCGCTCTGCAATGCCGTGACCTTCTGCACCGCGTGGGCACGGCGGATGGTCTGCACGCCGGCCTCCGACAGGCCGAAATGGCGGACCTTGCCGGCGGCGATCAGGTCCTTCACGGCACCGGCGACATCCTCGATCGGCACCGCGGGATCGACCCGATGCTGATAGAACAGATCAATCACATCGATGTTCAGCCGCTTCAGCGAAGCGTCCGCGACCGCCTTGATGTGCTCGGGCCGGCTGTTCAGCGAGCGGTGGCGCTCGGCCATGGAGCCGATATCGAAGCCGAACTTAGTGGCGATCACCACGTCGTTGCGGACCGGCGCCAGCGCCTCGCCGACCAGCTCCTCGTTGACGAAGGGACCGTAGACCTCCGCGGTATCGAAGAAGGTGACGCCGCGCTCGACGGCGCCGCGCAGCAGCGCGATGCCTGCGGCCTTCTCGACCGCCGGGCCATAGGCGAAGCTCAGGCCCATGCAGCCCAGGCCGATCGCCGATACCTCCAGATTGCTGTTACCGAGTTTACGCTTCTGCATGATGTCTCTCCGCATCAAAGGACTGGAACCTGCCGCTGCGGGATTTAGGACGTGCACAGGCGTCCCATTAGACGTAAAAATCGGGATGGACTTATGAGCAGGATTCATCAATGCCGCGGCATGACGTCAATGACCTGATCGCCTTCCTCGCGGTGGCGCGCGAGCGCAGCTTCACCCGCGCGGCGGCGCAGCTCGGCGTGTCGCAATCGGCGCTCAGCCACACCATGCGCGCGCTGGAGGAACGGCTGGGCGTGCGGCTCCTGACCCGCACCACCCGCAGCGTCGCGCCGACCGAGGCCGGCGAGCGGCTGCTGCAAGGTGTCGGACCGCGCTTCGAGGAGATCGAGGCCGAACTTGCCGCGCTCAACGCACTGCGCGAGAAGCCGGCCGGCACCATCCGCATCAACGCCGGCGAGCACGCGGCCGAGACCATCCTGTGGCCGGCGCTGGAAAAGTTCCTGCCGCGCTATCCCGACATCAAGGTGGAGCTGACCGTCGACAACGGGCTTGCCAACATCGTCGCGGAACGCTTTGACGCCGGCGTTCGCCTCGGCGAGCAGCTGGCGAAGGACATGATCGCGGTGCGGATCGCGCCGGATTTCCGCATGGTGGTGGTCGGGGCGCCGTCCTACTTCAAGCGGCGCGACCGTCCGAAGCGGCCGCAGGACCTGACCCAGCACGCCTGCATCAACATCCGCTTGCCGACCTTTGGCGGCATCTATGCCTGGGAATTCGAGAAGCGCGGACGCCCGATCAAGGTCCGCGTCGACGGACAATTGGTGTTCAACAGCACCGCGCTGCGGATCAAGGCGGCGCTGGCCGGGCTCGGGCTTGCCTATGTCGCCGAGGATCAGGTGCAGGCGCAATTGGACAAGGGCCAACTGGTCCAGGTGCTCGACGACTGGTGCGCGCCGTTTCCCGGCTATCACCTCTATTACCCGAGCCGTCGGCAATCCTCGCCGGCGTTCGCGCTGTTGGTCGATGCACTGCGCTATCGGGGCTAGCGGAGCCGACGCGGCGCCCGCATCCACCACACGGATATTTGCTTCGCGATTTGGCGGAAGCCTCTGGGAACGGGACCAGCACCGCTTACGTTATTGCAGACGCAATCGAGCGGCTTGGCGGACCTCGCCACCGCGCGAGCCTCACCGCACCATCCGGACTAACCCCATGTTCAGAAACAAATTCGCCATCATCCTCGCCGCCGGCCTCACCCTCGCCCCGGCCCAGCTTCTCGCGCAAAGCACGGGGGGCTCCCCACCCCCGCCGAGGCCCGGAGATCGCGCCGCTTCGTCGGGCGGCGTCGGCGGCACTGCGCTTCCAGCCCAGAGCGGTCAGCGCTATGCACCGTCCTCCGGCGGCAATTTCAGTGCGGCGCCGGCCGCTCCCGGCGGTTCGGCGAACACGACCGGCAATGCCAACAGCGCGCAGGGGCGCTGAGGCGCAGCGCTAGATCGCGCCGGCCGGCTCGGCGGCCGGTTCGTCCGGCTCGGCATCGGCGGTGACGAATTTGAGCCCGTAGGTCTTGCCGCGACGCCAGACCACTTCGCAAGGGTAGCGCTTGGCGTGATCGGCGAGCAGCGTCAGCGCAAGGCGATCCTTCACGTCGAACTCGACCTCGGTCGTGATCTTGGCGCCGCCGGGCGAGATGTCGACCACAGCACAGGCATTCTCGGTTACGCCGTCATCCACCGTGATCCACGCCGCACGATTGTTGAGCTGGCGCCGCGGCTCGCGACTGATTTTGATCCGTGCTCCATTGCTCGCCATCGTCGTCGTCCTTGAAGACATTGGTCCTTGAAAAACATTGGAGGCCGCGCACGTCGATCGACGCGCCCGGCACACAATCGCAGGGGCCACAATGCCGTCGCCCCGTAAAGTCCGGCTTAGCGCGATCGCTTGAACTTTACCGGAATCTTGCCCCGGCTTTTATCGAACGAGGATTCCGCAACTCCATCAGCGGGATACCGGCCGCATGGGCAGTCGTTGGCTTGACACGGGGACCGCATAGTTGGTGAAGTAGCGGCCGTGGCGCTGGCCACATCCCTGCAACAAGAGCGCTTCAAGCCGCCTCTGTCTTCCGGAAACGCCCCATGCTGATCCCCCTCGCCGACGTGCCGCGCTGGTATGCCGAACGCAAGCGCGCCGACGCGATCGCCGTCAGTCACGGCGCCGATACGCTGACCTGGCTCGAGCTCGAGCGCCGCGCCAATGCGCGGGCGCGCGCGTTTGCCGCCAAGGGCGTCAAGCCCGGCGACTTCGTCGCGATCGGGCTGCCCAACAGCAACGCGTTCTTCGAGACCACTTTCGCGGTGTGGAAATGCGGCGCGACGCCGACCTCGCTGTCATGGCGGCTGCCGCGCGGCGAGGCCGCCGCGGTGCTCGCGATCCTGAAACCGTCACTGGTGGTCGGCGGCGAGGCCGACTGGAATGCGCCGAATTCGCTGCCGGTGGAATTCGTGCCGGAAGGATTTTCCGAGGAGCCGCTCGATGCACCGGTCGCGCGCTACTGGAAGGCGATGACGAGCGGCGGCTCGACCGGGCGGCCGAAGGTGATCCTCGATCACAACCCCGCAGTGATCGAAATCACGACACCGCTGCTGCTCGGCATGCCACATGATGCGTCGGTGCTCAACCCGGGCCCGCTCTATCACAACGCGCCGTTCATCTTGTCGCACGCGGCGCTGTTCGGCGGCGGACGGCTGACCGGCATGGTGAAGTTCGACGCCGAGGAGACGCTGCGGCTGATCGCGCGCGAGCGCGTGCAATGGGTCAACTTCGTGCCGACCATGATGCACCGGATCTGGGCGCTGCCCGAGGAGGTGCGCAACCGCTACGACGTCTCCAGCCTGCAAATCGTGTTTCATATGGCGGCGCCGATGCCGCCCTGGCTGAAGGAGAAGTGGATCGAATGGCTCGGGCCGGAGCGGGTCTGGGAGCTCTATGGCGGCACGGAGCGGCAGGGCGCCTGCGTGATCTCGGGCGTCGAATGGATGGCGCACAAGGGCTCGGTCGGCAAGATCGGCGAGACCGCGCGCTTGCGCATCATCGGTGAGGACGGCAACGACGTCGCGCCGGGCGAGACCGGTGAGATCTACTTCCTGCCCAATGACGGCGCCGGCTCCACCTATCACTATCTCGGCGCATCGCCGAAGCGCCGACCTGATGGTTGGGAATCGCTCGGCGATATCGGCCGGCTCGACGAGGAAGGCTATCTCTATCTCGGCGACCGGCTCGCCGACATGGTGCTGCGCGGCGGCGCCAACATCTATCCGGCCGAGGTCGAGGCCGCGGTCAGCGAACATCCCGAGGTGCGCTCCTGCGTCGTGGTCGGATTGCCCGATCCGGAATTCGGCCAGCGCGTGCATGCGATCCTCGAACTCGCCGACAGCGCCGATGCGCAGAAGATCGCCGACGGCATGGGCGACTTCCTGAAGGACCGGCTCAGCCGCTACAAACATCCGGAAAGTTTCGAGCGGGTCGGCACCGCGCCGCGCGATGATTCCGGAAAGGTTCGCCGCACCATGCTGCGCGACGAGCGCGCCGCGTGGATCAAGGAGGATCGCGCCTTCCGCATCATGCCGGCGCGCGCGGCAGCAAAAAGCGACTAGGTTCAGTTCATCTTGCGAGGGGCAGCTCTGCATGCCAGATGAGCTGTGCAGGCCGCCGCGCAAGGTATATCATTCCATCTTCCCTGCCGGCAGAACCTCGGACTACCATGAGGTTCCAGCGCCCTGCACGCCAGGAGATCCTTGATGCCCTCCACCACCGAATGGAAAGTGCCGGCGGCCTTTCAGCCCCGCCCCGAAGATTACCGCTACGACCTCGATCGTGCGCTGACGAGCGTGATCGGGCTGCATTCGATCATTCCGCCTGACGCCTTCAGCGCCGAGACGCTCGGCACCGAGCGCGCCGGCAACGGCGTCTTGATCGACGACGGGCTGGTGCTGACGATCGGTTATCTGATCACCGAAGCCGCCACGGTGTGGCTGCATCTCGGCGACGGCCGCGCGGTCGAGGGCCACGCACTCGGCTTCGATTTCGAATCCGGCTTCGGCCTGGTGCAGGCGCTGGGACAGCTCGACATCAAGCCGCTGCCGATCGGCTCGTCGGCGGCGACGCAGGTCGGCGACAATGTCGTACTCGGCGGCGCCGGCGGCCGCACGCGCTCGGTCGCGAGCCAGATCGCGGCGAAGCAGGAGTTCGCCGGCTACTGGGAATATCTGCTCGACGAGGCGATCTTCACCTATCCGTCGCATCCGAACTGGGGCGGCACCGGACTGATCAACAATGCCGGCGAGCTGATCGGCATCGGCTCGCTGCAGCTCGAACGCGAACGCTCGGGCCGCGCCGAGCATGTCAACATGATCGTGCCGATCGATCTGCTCAATCCGGTGCTCGGCGACCTGCGCAAATTCGGCCGCGTCGACAGGCCGGCGCGGCCGTGGCTCGGCATGTACACGACCGAGATCGACAACCGCCTCGTGGTGGTCGGCGTCGCCAGCAAGGGACCGGCGGCGCGCGCCGAATTGAAGACCGGGGACGTGGTCCTCGCGGTCGACGGCGACAAGGTGACGAGCCAGACCGGCTTCTACCGCAAGCTCTGGTCGCTCGGCGCGGCCGGCGTCGACGTGCCGTTGACCATCTACCACGAGGGCGTCACCTTCGACGTGACGCTGACCTCGATCGACCGCATGAAGCTGTTGAAGGCGCCGCGGCTGCATTAAGAGACAGAAAAGAGGCAGCACGATGAGCGAGGCCGTGGTTGACGACATCGTGGCCGTGCTGCCGCCGCTGTTGCAGACGCTGGAATCGCTGTCCTTTGTCGCGCGCAACCTCAACCCACCGGACTTCGATCGCGTGATGCAGATCGCGGGCGAGCCCGAGAAGGCCCTGCAGGCGGTGCGGCCGCGGCTTGCCGATTGGCCGGAGAAATTCGCGCACATCCAGACCGCACTGGAAGCTGCGATCGAACCGGCACTGGCCGGCTATGCGGGCCTGCGCGCGGTGCAGAATGGCGAAGGCGATCTGGTCAGCGTGTTCCGCGCGCTGCGCTATCTGCCGCGCGCACAGGAGGCGCTCTATCCGCTGACCGAGCTGCCCCCGGTCAGCGGCTTCTTTATCGCGCCCGACTTGCGCGAGGACGCCGACCTGCAGGCGAAGCTCGCGGCGGCGCCCAACTCCGACACCGGCATCTTCCACGAGCGCAACGAACCGGGCAGCCGCGGCGGCTTCTCGATGTATGTGCCTGAGTATTACACGCCTGATCGCACCTGGCCGCTGGTGATGGCGCTGCATGGCGGCAGCGGCAACGGCCGCGGTTTCCTGTGGAGCTGGTTGCGCGATGCGCGCAGCCGCGGCGCCATCCTGGTGGCGCCGACTGCAACCGGCCAGACCTGGGCGCTGATGGGCGACGACACCGATACGCCGAACCTCAACCGCATCATCGACCAGGTGCGCGCGCGCTGGCGCATCGACGAAACCCGCATGCTGCTGACCGGCATGAGCGACGGCGGCACGTTCAGCTATGTGAGCGGGCTCGACGGCGCCTCGCGCTTCACGCATCTGGCGCCGGTGGCCGCGACTTTCCATCCGCTGATGGCCGAGATGGCCGATGCCGAGCGGCTGCGCGGTTTGCCGATCTTCATCACCCATGGCCGGCTCGACTGGATGTTCCCGGTGCAGACCGCGCGGCAGACGCAAGGCTTGCTGTCGGCTGCCGGCGCCAGGGTGATCTATCGCGAGATCGACGATCTCAGCCACACCTATCCGCGCGAGATCAATGCGGAGATTTTTCGGTGGCTGAACGGTGAACGAACTGACGGCACTTGAAGTATGCCCCCGTCACAGGGACTTCTCTCCCCGTCACCCTGAGGAGCGCGAAGCGCGTCTCGAAGGGTCGACGGCCCCGCGGCTGCATCGAGGCCGTGCACCCTTCGAGGCTCGCCCAGCGGCGCAAGTGCGCCGCAAGGCTCGCACCTCAGGATGACGGGGACGGATGATGCGCGTGGCACTATCCTTATCGTTGACGTGGACAGAGCGCGTGCCGAACTACTCATTCACCCGCGGCTTGAGGAGGTCGGAGAGGCCGACCCGGTGCAGCATCTCGTTGCGGACGCGGTCGATCACGCCGAAGGCGACCTCGGCACCATCCTGGGTCGGATCGATATGGACGCGGAACGGCCGCTTGCCGAACGGCGTGTCGACGACGTTGACGATCGCGTCGGCAACCGAGCCGGCGTCGGCATCCTCGGGCACGATCGCCGAAAACGCCTTCATGATCTCTTCGCCGAAGCCAGCATAGGGACCGGCTTCATATTCTGCGACGCGCGCCTGGTCGGCGGGGCGGCCGGAATGCGCGAAGTGGTTGGTGCCGCCGGTGAAGGCGCCGGGCACGATGATCGAGGTCTCGATGCCCCAGCGCGTGAGCTCGCGGGCATAGATCACGGCCATCGCATCCATGCCGGCCTTCGCCGCGAAATACGGCGCGAGATAGGGCGGCGTGCCGCCGGCCGAGCTAGAGCTCGATACCCAGACCACGAGTCCCCTGCCCTGCTTGCGCAGCTGCGGCAGCGCTACGCGATTGACGCGCTGGGTCGAGAGCACGTTGACGTCGTAGAGCTCGGCAAGCTGCTCGGGCGTGAAAGCCTCCGCCGGCCCGAACACCATGTGGCCGGCATTGTGGATGACGACGTCGAGGCGGCCCTCCTCGGCGACGATCTGGGCGATGGCTTTATCGACCGACGCCTGCGAGCCGACGTCGAGTTCGAGCGAGCGCAGATCGACCTTGTTGTCGCGGGCGAACTCCTCGATGTCGGCGACCGCGGCGGCGTTGCGGCCGGTGGTGTGGCGCATCGAGGCGTAGACGGTGTGGCCGGCCCTGGCGAGCGCGTTGGCGGTGAGGCGGCCGAAGCCGCTGGAAGCGCCGGTGATGACGATGACCTGTTTCATGACACGTATCCTTGTGATGGCGGGTTGAATGAGAGCTGGGTTGAAGTGTTGGGACGTCAGACCAGGCCGCCATTGGCGCGCAGGGTCTGGCCGTTGATCCAGGAGCCGTCGGGACCGACGAGGAACGACACGGCGTTCGCGATGTCGTCAGGCGTGCCGAGCCGCTCCAGCGGGACCATCTTGGCGAAGCGATCGATCAGTTCGTCCGACTTGCCGTTGAGGAACAGATCGGTCGCGGTCGGGCCGGGCGCGACCGCATTCACGGTGATGCCGCGGCCGCGCAATTCCTTGGACAGGATCGCGGTCAATGACTCGATCGCGGCCTTGGTCGCGACATAGATGCCGTAGGTCTCCAGCTTGGTGCCGACGACGCTGGTCGAGAAATTGACGATGCGTCCGCCGTTGCGCAGCCGGCGTGCCGCCTCGCGCATGGTGTTGAAGCTGCCCTTCAGGTTGACCGCGACCTGCTGGTCGAAGGCCGCATCGTCGCTGTCGGCAATCTTGCCGAGCTTCATGATGCCGGCATTGTTGACCAGCACATCGACGCCGCCGAACGCCGCTTCCGCCGCGTCGAACAGGCCGCGCACCGCATTGGCGTCGCTGACATCGGCCTTCGCCGTCAGCGCCCGGCCGCCGGCGGCCTCGATCCGGTCGGCCACCGCCTGGCCCGGCTTGGCGTCGCCGGAGTAGTTGATGACGACGGTGAAGCCGTCCTTGGCGAGGCGCTCGGCAACCGCCGCACCGATCCCGCGCGAGGCACCCGTCACCAGAGCTACCTTGTTGGTTTGGTTGGTCATTTTCAGTCTCCCATCAGGTTGGCGGCAAAGGCCGCGTTCGATGGGAGGACACTAGGCCTTGGCATCAACCGGATAATCATGCATCTTACGGCATCGCTATTCGCAATTTTCGGATAATAAATGGACCGCTTCGACGCGATGCGCGTGTTCACCCGGGTGGTCGAGCGGCGCAGTTTTTCGCTGGCCGCCGACGATCTCGCTTTGCCCCGTTCGACAGTGACGGACGCGGTGAAGGGGCTGGAGGCGCGGCTCGGCGTGCGGCTGCTCGAGCGCACGACGCGCACGGTGCGCCCGACACTCGACGGCGAGGCGCATTACCGCCGTTGTCTATCGCTGATCGCCGACCTCGAAGACGCCGAGGGCGCGTTCGGCGGAGCGCGGCCGAAGGGCCTGCTGCGGCTCGAAGTGCAGGGCACCCTGGCGCGGCACTTCCTGCTGCCGAACCTGCCGGGCTTCCTCGCCCAATATCCCGATATCGAAATCAATATGAGCGAAAGCGATCGCTGGGTCGATCTGATCCGCGAAGGCGTCGACTGCGTGCTGCGCTTCGGCCGATTGCCCGACAGCGACATGATCGCGCGGCAGGTCACGATGCTGGAGCGATTGACCTGCGCCACGCCGGACTATTTTGCGCACTTCGGCATGCCGACCGATCCGCTCGCGCTCGACGGCCATCGCATGATCGGGATTCGCTCGCTGACGACCGGCCGCTTGCGCCCGATGGAGTTCGTGATCGACGGCGCGCTCAAACAATTTCCGTTGCCCGCGCCGATGTCGGTGACCGGCCCCGAAAGTTATCTCGCAAGCGCCAGGCTCGGCCTCGGCCTCGTGCAGGTGCCACGTTTCCATGCCGAAACCGACCTCGCCAACGGCACGCTGATCCCGGTGCTGCAGCAATGCCCGCCGCCGTCGGTGCCGGTATCGCTGCTCTATCCGCGCAACCGCCAACTGTCGCCACGCGTGCGCGTGTTCATCGACTATGTGATGCGGGTGTTCGCGCGCAGTTGATCGATCGCCGGAACCACAGCGAACCTCGCGACGTTATTCCACCGACACTGGAGGGATTGAGCGATGCGGACGTTTTTCGGCATGATTTTGGGCGCGCTGCTGCTGGTTTGCGGCGTCTACGTCTACGATTCGATGCGGACGTCGAGCGTCGCCAATGGCGAAGTGGCGCAGGATACCCGCACCATCGTGAATTGGGATGTTGCAGCCCATGACTGGAACCTGCTGAAAACGCGCACCCGCGAGCAGTGGGACAAGATCGCGTCGAAGTAACCGCTGACGTCACAGCCCGATCGTAGACGCCGCCAAGGCCGCACCGAAGCCGGCACCTAACGCGGCCCATTCCCTCGCCGTGACGGCCATCGTCACGAGCGCGACCATCGTTCCGACGAGACCTGCCAGCCCGCCGGACAGGCAGCCGCCAACGATGAATGCGATGAACAGATTGCCGGGCGCGAGCCGGAGAAACCGGGCGGCGATGCCGTCGTCGCGCATCGACGCGGCGAGGACGTATCCACCGGCGCGCATGGCATAGCATGTCAGCCCGAGGATCAAGATCACGCCGAGAACGTCCAGGTTCTTCATCAGGTCACGCATCGGTCCGCTCCATCATGCTGACGACGGTGCCGCATCCGCCCCCGATCAGCATGGACCAGCTCGGATCCACGAATCGGCTGACCAGGAGCGCGACGACCGCTGAGGTCAGCCACGGCCGCGGAGACGTCGCGTTCTTCCACTGGCTGGGAAGCAGGGTCGCAATGAACATCGTCGGCAGCAGTGCGGCGGCGAGCCTCAGCGGTCCGTTGGTTGCGAGCGGGGCGGCATAGGCAAGTGCGGTGCCGCCGACCCAGCCGATCGCCATCGGGATGCTCGATCCGAACAGATAGCCGGCATCGGGTCCGTTGCGGTCTGCATCCGAACTCGTCATCAGCCACGACGCATCCGCGAGCAGAAACAGGCTCAGCAGGATCTTCCGGGGGGCGAATGCGCCAAACAGCTGGCGCAGGTGGGCGCCCATCAGTAAGTACCGAGAATTGGTGGCGATGCAGGCAACGACCATGGCGGCAACCGGCAGTGGGCTTGCCCACATGCTCAGCGTGATCGCCTGGGCGGTGGCGGAGTAGACGAGCAGGCTGAACAGAATCGCGTGCGGCGCCCCCAGCCCAAGCCCCTTGTAGGTCAGTCCCATCACGAGGCCGGCGGCGCAGTTGCTGAGCAGGAACGGCAAGGCCGCAACCAGGCCCCGCCTGAATCCGGCGGCCGTCATCGTTGGGAGGCGTCGAGACGGCTGGGCGCTTGTAATGGTCATGACCGTTAGATTAAACTTGGTGAGAGGCCGTGATGTCAAGGGATCCCGCGCGGGCAGCGACACAGTTCTTCGGCGGACGGGTCTGCCTCGACTTCGCGAACACGCTCGACTGGCGGACGTCGAACGATCCACAGGAGCTGATCCCGGATTACCCTGCGCTATTGTCCTGGAGCGAACGCCGCGGGACCTTGCCGCTCGCGGCAATCAGGAAGCTGAAAGCGCATTCGGCGAGCAGCGCTGCCGTGGCCGCGATGCAGAAGGCGCATGATTTGCGTCGCGACATCTGGGCGATTTCCGACGCGCTCCGCGGTGGCCGCAGCGTGGACCTCCGTCTCGTCAATCGGATGCTGTCGGCGGCTCCCCGGCAGCCCGACCTTGTGCGGCAGGATCGAGGCTATCGCCATGCGCTGGCGGGGACCGACGTGACGGAGCCGTTGTGGCCGGTGCTGTGGTCGCTGACGGCCCTGCTGGCGTCCGACGACGCGAGCCGCATCGGATGCTGCGAGGCTGACGGCTGCGGCTGGTTCTTTGTCGACGAGAGCCCGAACCGGACTCGCAGATGGTGCTCGAGCGAAGTGTGCGGCAATCGCGAGCGCGCGCGGCGCGCCTATGCCAAGCGCAAGGGCTCCGCGTGAGTGAACGCCAGGGGGTTTAGTTCTGCTCGGTCTTCCGGCCCATGTTGGCCTTGCGGGCGTCCGCGATCACCTGCTCGAACTGATCGATGCTGAGCACGCCCGGCACGCGATACTTGCCGACGATGAATGACGGCGTGCCGTTGAAGCCGAATGCCTGCGCCTGCTCGTTGTTGCGCGCCAAAACTGCGTCGATCGCCTTGGCGTTGGCGTCGAGATCCTTCTTCAAGCGGTCCATGTCGAGGCCGGCGCCCGACAGCAGCTCGGCAATGCGTGGCTCGGTAATGCGCGAATTGACCGAAATCATCGCCTCATGCGCGGCTTCGAACTTGTCCTGGTACTTCGCCGCCAGCGCCATCCGCGCCGCGACCTTCGACACCGGCCCGAGGATCGGCCAATCCTTCAGCACCAGGCGAACCTTGCCGTCGTCCTGCACCACCTGGCGGAGCTCCGGCGCGAGCTTGCGGCAATACGGGCAGTTGTAGTCGAACCATTCGACGATCGTGATGTCGCCCTTGGGATTGCCAATCACCGGAATATCCGGATCGCGCAGCACCTGTTCCTCGGTCAGGACATTGTCGTCCTCGGCGCGCGCGCCTCTGGCGGCCAGCAGCGCAATGCCGGCACTGATGAAGCCGAGCGCGCCGCGGCGGGTGGCGCCTGCGTTGTCGAGGGGTGATTTCGTCAGATGGTTCATAGCTCGTTTCCGGAAGGGCTCCTCGCCCTTCTACGTTCAGGACACATTGATGTTACGCAGCAGCATATAGATCGCCACGACGATAATCACAGTCGCAAACACGATATTGAGGGCGCCGCGCCGTTCCGACAGGTGCCGGGCGCTCCGTGTGCCCAGCAGGCCGCCCGCGATGCCGCCGGCGACGAATAGCCCCGCCAGGCCCCACGACACCAGCCCGGACCACGCATAGCTCAAGGCCGTGGTCACGCCGAAGGCGGTAACCGCCACCAGCGACGAACTGACCGCGTTCATGATCGGCATCCCGGTCGCCAGCATCAAGGCCGGCACGATCAGGAAGCCGCCGCCGATGCCGAAGAAGCCGGACATGGTTCCCGTCACAAGCCCGAGACCTACGATCGCGGGCGTGTTGGCCATCGAGATCTTGACGTCGGTCAGCCCGACCCGCGCGCGGGTCTTCAGCATCAGGCCCGCGATCACCAGCATCACGATCGAGAACAGCGCCAGCAGCTTCTGCCCGTCCAGCATCTTGCCGAGGATCGAGCCGCCGAAAGCGCCGAACATGCCTGACAGCGCGAACACCAGTGCGCAGGACCAGATCACGGTGCCGCCGCGGGCGTGGTTGGAGAGGTTGATCGCGGCGTTGGCGGCGACCGCAATCGCCGAGGTGCCGATCGCGACATGCGGCTGGGGCACCCCGACCACATAGACCATCAGCGGCACGGCAAGGATCGACCCGCCGCCGCCGACCAGGCCCAGCGAAAAACCGACCAGCATGCCGGATGCCAGCCCAAGCACGCTCTGAGTTGCGGAGAAGATCAAGGGGAACAGACTCGCGTTTGAGGCCGCAACCCTAGAAGGATTTGCTGCGTGGCGCCATAGCAATAGCACAAAACTGCCCTGCAGCCGAATGTCAGCGCAGCAGATAAGTCACGGCCAGCGGCACCAGCAGCGAGGTGACCAGCGCATTCAGGCTCATCGCGATCCCGGCGAAGACGCCTGCGACCTCGTCGACCTGGAAGGCGCGCGCGGTGCCGATGCCATGGGCGGCGATGCCCGCGGCAAAGCCGCGGCCACGGAAGTCGGTGATGCCGGTGAAGTTCATCAAGGGCGTGACGATGATCGCCCCCATGATGCCGGTGAGGATCACGGAGACCGCCGTCAGCGAGGGATCGGCATGCAGGGACTCGCTGATGCCCATCGCGACCCCGGCCGTGACTGATTTGGGCGCCAGCGACAGGATGATGTCACGCGGCAGGCCGAAGGCCCGCGCCAGCAGCACCACCGAGACGATCGCGGTGAGCGAGCCGACCGCGAGCGCGACCAGCATCGGCAGGACCGCGGCCGCGACCCGCCTGCGGTTCTCGTAGAGCGGCACCGCGAGTGCCACCGTCGCCGGCCCGAGCAGGAAGTGCACGAACTGCGCCCCGGCAAAATAGGTGGTGTAGGAGGTCCCGGTCAGCAGCAGGAACGCGCCGATGATCCACAGCGAATGCAGCACGGGATTGGCGAGCGGATGACGCCTTGTCTTCAACGACACCGCATCGGTCGCGGCATAGGTCAATAGCGTCACCGTCAGCCAGAGCAGCGGCGACTGCGAGAGATAGACCCAGAGCGAAAACGGATTGTCGCTCACGGGTTCTCCTCCTCGCGCGCAAACATACTGGTCGCCGCGACGAAGGTCGCGACCGTCGCCAGCAGCGTGACGATGACCGAGACCGCGAGGATCACCAGGATCGCGATGCCGTGCTCGGCGAGCAGGTCGAGCTTCTGCACCACGCCGACGCCGGCCGGAATGAACAGCAGCGAAAGATTGGCAAGCATGCCGCGGCTCGCGCTCTCGACCCCGTCATTGCCGAGCGGCCCGCGCGCGAGCACCGGAAAGCGGTCGCGCGCCAGAAGCAGCAACAGCAGCAGCACCAGCCCGACCACCGGTCCCGGCACCGGCACGGCCAGCGCCCGCACGGCAACCTCGCCGACCAACTGACAGAGCAGGATCAGGCTGAGGCTGGCGATCATGACAAGGCGCTCACGCGAAGCATCCGCGTATCAGGTCGGTGTGGGGAAAGGTTGTCAATGCGGCGATCTCAGGAGGATGCGCAGATACTAGGCACGCCGACTTCACAGGCCCGTCATCCTGAGGTGCGCGCGCTTGCGCGCCTCGAAGGATGCACGGCCCAGATGTTTCCGCGCATTGCTTCTCCGCTGGCGAGAGCGGGGGCCGTCGACCCTTCGAGGCTCGCTCCGCTCGCACCTCAGGGTGACGGGGATAAAGCTCCGCTCGTCGTTGGCGACGCCCACCGCGCCAGCGCCATCAGCGTGCCGCTCATGGTCGCGACCAGCGTCTCGATGCCGTCCTGCACCGCATAGGCGCGGCCATCGCAGACCGTCAGCGTGCGGCCTGGCTTGACCACGACGCCGCGGAACACGAACCGCTCGCCGCGGGCCGGCGCCAGCAGGTTAGTCTTGAACTCCACCGTGAGGATGTCGGAGCCTTCGGGCATCAGCGTGAAGGCGGCGATCCCGCAGGCATTGTCGAGCCCCGCGGTGATGATTCCGGCATGCACGAATCCGTTCTGCTGGCAGAACTCCGGCGCATAGGGCATCGCGAGATCGACCTCGCCCGGCTCCATGCGCGCGATCGAGATACCAAGCGTCTGCATTGCGCGCTGGCGCGCGAATGTGGCGGTGGCAACCGCGCGGAAGTCGGGATTCTTCGGCTCAAAGCGGGGCATGGCGGTCACGCAGTCACGGGTTCTGACGGCACGAGGTGCGGCATCGCGGCGTAGCGGATCGCCGGCGCGAACGGCGCCGATTTGCGCGCGGCGCGATCGATATGCACGGCCGCGATCTCGCAGGTCGCGGCGATGTCGCCGGTCTCCGCGTTGCGCATCTCATGCAGGATGCGGACCGACCTGTCGCGGAACTCGACCAGCCGGCTCTTGACCTCGACGAGGTCGCCGGCAAGCAGTTCGCGCTGGTAGGAGATGTTCTGCTGCACGGCGGCCATGCCGCGGCCGGACTCGCGCAGATAGCTCGGCGTCAGCCCGAGCCGCGCGAACATATTCCAGCTCGCTTCGTCGAACTTGCCGACATACCACATGACGTTCATGTGGCCGATGTGGTCGCAATGCCAGGGATAGACCGTGCCGCGATAGGTCGCCTCGCCCTCCATGCTTCCCTCCTTTGCGTTCCGATACGGTAGCGTATCAGGCACGAAGCGGGCTAGCAATACGGCACCGTATCGTGACCGCTCCGCGGAGATCACATGACTGAAAGCAAGGGCGACGTCTGGGTCGCGGCCGGCTTTGCCGAACTCGCGCATACCGGCGTCGACGGCGTGCGGGTCGAGGTGCTGGCGAAGAATCTGGGCGTCACCAAGGGCGGCTTCTACCGCCGCTTCAGGGATCGCGCCGCGCTGCTCGAGGCGATGCTGACGCGCTGGCGCGACGGCCGCATCGCCGCGATCGAGAAGCAGACCGCGCTCGACGGCGCCAGCGCGCGTGAGCGGCTGAAGGCGATCATCACGCTCTATTCGGAGCGCATGAACACCGAGGCGATGGCGGTGGAGCTCGCGATCCGGCAATGGGCGCGCACCGACGAAGCCGCGGCCACCGCCGCCGCGAGCGTCGATGCCGCGCGGCTGAAGAATGTCGGCCAGCTCTATCGCGCCACCGGGCTCCCGGCCGACGAAGCCGATGCGCAGGCCTTCCTGTTCTACTGCTTCATCTTCGGCCAGAGCCTCTTGTTTCTCGAACACGGCCCGCGCAAGCGCGCGCAACTGCTGGTGCAATCGGCGGACAAGCTGCTCACGGAAAGCCCGTAGCGCTTCAGCCGAAAGAAAAGCGGCCGACTTACGCCGGCCGCCCGTCAAACTCGCTTCAGCCGGCTCAGGCGCCCTTCAGGCGCTTGTTGCACTCGCTGTAATAGCCGCCGCCCTTCTGGATCCACTTCAGGCCGCCATTGCCGCCCGTGGTCTTGTTGGCATTGTACTGGTCAACGCAGGTGTGCATGCGCTGCTTGCCTTCGGACTCCTTGGCGTATTTGGGATCGACCGCGTTCGGAAACACGGCGGGCCCTGCCGGTGCGGCCGGTGCCGCGGCGGGAGCGGCTTCCCGCTTGGCTTCCTTCGGCGCGGCCGGAGCAGGCGCGGCGGCAGCGGGCGGTGGAGCGGCGGGCGTCGCGGCCGGGGTCGCGTCGGCGCCGCATTGCGCCTTGCGGAAATCATTCCACTTCTGGCCGCTGAGGGTGCCGGCCGTCTTGGCCGCCTGGTACTTGGCGCTGCATTCCTGCGCGGTCAGGGCCTGCGCCGGCGCGCTCGCCGCAAAGGCTGCAAAGCCCGACACCGCAATCACACACAACAATCTGGTCTGAATGGTCATCCCTGGTCTCCCGTCATCCCTGGTTTCCCGTGGGGTTTCCCCTGGGGGGCATTGGCGTAAGACCATTATCCTAGCGCAACCCCGACTTGCGACAACGTGCGGACGCCCTTGGCCGTTAAAATATTGTGGCGGCTGGACCACCGCATATTCATCCACGGTTCATGATCGCCGCGCAACGTTTCGGCTCCTTCCCTCACGAGGTGCCCCATGAAGAAGATTTCCGCGCTCGCGACCGCAACCGCCCTTGCCTCCCTGCTGCTGATGGGCGGAGCTTTCGCGCAAACCGCCGCCCCCGCCGCCAAGGAGGCCGCTCCGAAGGCCGACGGCAAGATGGCCAAGGAAGCCAAGCCGCGCACCGCCGAGTCGCTGGAATGCTCGAAGGAGGCCGACGCCAAGGGCCTGCACGGCAAGGAGCGCAAGAAATTCCGCTCCGAGTGCAAGAAGGCGGGCGGTGCCGCCGCCGCGCCGGCCGCGAAGTAACGCGTAGACGTATCTGACATCCTTCACCCTCCCCGCCGGGGAGGGTGAAAACCTGTGCGTCGGGCGAGCCGGGGCGCAATGCTGCAATCACGAGATGCAATTGTCCCGTGGTTGCGAATTTGCCATAAGGCGGCGTGACCCTGATCCGCGCTTCGATGGCGACCGCCATTCCCGACCGCAGCATAGTTCTGAACGGGCTCGAGACTCTCGTCATCGGCGCCGGCGGCGGCCTGCTGTTTTTATGGGCGGGATTGCCGGGCGGTCTGATCTCGGGTGCGATGTGCGCGGTCGCGATCGCAGCATTGGCTGGACGGCCGCTCGCGGTGCCGCCGGTGCTGACGCAATCGGTGCTGCTGCTGCTCGGCATCTCGCTGGGCTCGCTGATGTCGCAGCAATTGCTGCAGCATATGAGCTCCTATCCGCTCACCATCGCCCTGCTGGCGCTGGCGACGTTCTGCTCGACCTTCGGCTCGAGCGTCTATCTGCAGCGCATCCATGGTTGGGACCAGACCTCGGCCTTCCTCGCCGGCAGCCCGGGCGCGCTCTCGCAGATCACGATCCTCGCCGCGGAAAAAGGCGCCGACGTCGCGGCGATCGCCGTGGTGCAGACCATGCGCGTCATCATCCTGACCGCGGCCCTGCCGCTGGTGCTGGCGCTGACCGGCGTGACTCACGCGGCGCCGCCGCCATTGCCGACGACGGTCGCCTCGCCGTTCGGCCTCCTCGCCCTGGTCGCCGGATCGATCGGCGTCTCGCTGCTGCTGCGCTGGATCAAATTCCCCGCCAGCTGGATGTTCGGCGCGATGCTCGCCTCCAGCCTGCTGCACGGCTCAGGCCTGGTCGATGGCGGCCTGCCGCCCTGGCTGCGCAACATCGCGCTGGTTGGCATCGGCGCGCTGATCGGCACCCGGTTTGCGCGGATGAAGACCTCGACCCTGCTGAGCCACGTCAATGCCGGGCTCGGCTCATTCGCGATCGCGATCGCAATCTCCGCCGTGTTCGTCGCGGTGATCGGCTTCACCACCCATGTGCGGCTTGCCGACGTCGTGGTCGCCTTCGCGCCCGGCGCGATGGACGCGATGCTGGCGCTGGCGCTGACGCTGCACATCGACCCGATCTTCGTCGGCGCGCATCATCTGTCGCGCTTCCTGTTCGTCACCATCTCGACGCCGGGCATCATCCATCTGTTCGGACGGCCGCAGGACGACGTCGACGATTAGGCCAAGGCTCACCTGCTAATTCCGTCACCCCCGCGCAAAGGCTTCGCCTTTTTCGCTGGAGGTGCGAGCGGGGCGAGCCTCGAAGGATGAACGGCCCGGCTGGTGGGCCGTGCATGCTTCGAGACGGCCGCAAGCGCGGCCTCCTCAGCATGACGGATTGAGAGGCGGACGGACCTTAACCGTGGCAGCGTGGTGGGTTTCGCTGAGCCTGTCATCGGGCCGCGCTTTGCGCGGACCCGTTGGCTCTACCTACCCTGCAGTTCCAATCCCGATCATGCCTCGGCCGTCGACTGCTCCGGCTGATCGCGAAACGATCGCGCCAACGCTGTCAGTTCGCCGGGATCGAACCATAGCTCCTCGTCCCGGTCCATTTGCAGTTTCGCGACGGCTGCAGCGTGCCACAACGGCCCGGTGATCCGGGCATAGACCGAATCGGGCTGTGCTTCGCTCCATTCCTCGAGCCGCTCTCTGGCCACTGCGCGCCATAGCGCGGTCAGCCGGCTGCTCGCACCATGGATTTCGGAGATGGTATATCTCGGGCGCTGCTCGCTCATCAGCGTGGCGACGAGATTGCGTCGGCTCTTGAGGCGCAACAACGTCTCATTGGCCAACAGCAACAACTCGACGGGGACGCGGTGCACGATGATCAGCATGAGCTCGTCTGTCGCGCATGATCGGAACGGTGACGGCGGGATAGCCTCCACCTTGTAACACCTGACACGCGCGTCAGGACCTTCGCACAGGGAATCCTCTACCTTGGCTTCCGGAAATCGATGCTGCGCAGGATGATCCGGGGCGGCGCCCCCTCGAACTCCTTCGCCTGGTACTTGCCATCGGCGCAGGCCTCGATGCGCTCGCGCAGCCGCATGAATTGAGTCTCGCGGTGGCCCGCGCGCCCGAGCGCCCCGCCTTCCAATTCATCCATGGCGGAGGTCGAGATCGCGCAATGGATCTCCTTCTCGTCGTCATGCATCGAAAACAGCACGACCATCCGGTCGTATTCGTAGCTGATGAAGCGACCCTGGGTAAGCGTCATGTGACCAGCTCCTTCAAAGCCGCGAAGTGGTTCTGGTTCATCGCGGCTCGGTGAGCCGGACAAAGTCCTCGAGAATTGCCGTGACCAGATCGCGATGCCTTGTATCCTCCGGCGGCAGGCTCGCGGCGTACAGGTTCAGAACGTAGCGCGCCTTGGCGGCCACCTCCGGCCACGACGTCGCGGGTACCGCCAGCAGTCCGGTTTCGAGCGAGACCTGCCGTTCGCGCAGATCCCTCGCATGGGTCTCGATTTCCGCCAGCGCACGGCGGATATCGGTGGCTTTCTGGGCTGCCATACCGCGACGGCGATCGAGGTCGAGCGGTTCGTCAGCCATTGGATGCGCTCGCGTCGATACGCTGGGCGTCCGCCAGATCGACCGAGCCGATCGACACCATCTCCGTCGTCAATCCGCGCGAGCCTTGTGCCGGGACGATGATCATCGTGGCGACACGGCGGAACACCGCGAACGAGAGCCCTTCGATCGCCTCTTCGTCGGTAATGACCTCATAGGCGCCTGCGGGCAATTCACGATCGATGCCTCTGATCCGGAATGGATGCTGGAAGGTGACGACTTCACGTCGGGAGCGCATGGTCATGGGCCAGCCTTTTGCGAAACGCCTTGCGCCGGTGCGTGGCCCCGTTGGCAGCATGCGCCGCTTCGGCGGCAATAGCCAATGCTTTCTTGTTGGTTTTCCTGGTGTTCCTGGCTTTCTCGCCGAACGAGGGGCAAAGACCGCTCCTCACAGCATGCTGCGCGTTGTTGCCGCAGGGCGCCGCAAACCGCTTTGGCGCTCGCTATTCGGGTGCGATCGGCCTACGGTCGATCACCATCACTTCCGGCAAAGCAAATCCACGTCGACGTTCGGGACTGCTCCGGAAGCAGGCTCTGACCGAGTCGATGATCTCGATAAACAGAGGGAGACCGACATGTCCAAAGGCGAGCGACACGGCAACCGCGAGGTCAAGAAGCCCAAGAAGGAGAAGATCAAGGTGATCGCCGCGGCTCCCAGCCTGAAGGGCGGACAGCCGAGCTTCACGCCGGGGAAGAAGAAATAGATCGATTGAGACAAGGCCTGTAAATCAGCCCACTCAGTCAGACCTTGGCTGCCTTCGCCACGCCCCAGCCGGCGACCGCGGCCATCAGCAGCGAGATCAGCACGTTGTAGCCGGCAAGCGAGATGCCGAGGAAGCGCCACTGCACCTCGTCGCAGCGGACCACCTTCACCTTGTCGAGCTGATCCAGCAGCGAGCCGGCCTTGCCGAAATCCACCATCGGGCCGGTGCAGTCGGTCGGTCCCTGCCAAAACCCCCATTCGACCCCGGCGTGATAGGCGCCGAGCCCGGCATTGGCGAGCGCGGCGAGGCCGAGGATCACAAGGCCCGCGATCAGCACCGGACGCGCCGCGCGACGGGCGGCCGCGAGCGCCACCACGGCGCCGAGCGGGACCGCGAGGTAATAGGCATAGCGCTGCTCGAGGCAGAGCGGACAGGGCATGATCTCCAGCACCAGCTGGAAGAACCAGGCGCCGGCCAGCGTCGCCGCCGCGATCACGGCAATCGCCAGGGCCGAGGTCAGCGCCGGATTGCCGCTGGCGGAAGCATCCGACGGATGGGCGGTGGCGAGCGTCACGGCAGTCCTCCTGCGAGCATCGTTCGGCAGGGTCATGGCCCCTGCTCCATGCTCAGCCCGGGTCGTATCGCGTGAAAATACCGCTGTCGAGGCGCGGGACAATCACATCCGCGCGGGTTGACCGTGACGGGCCGCCCGCTATAGTCCGCCGCGCTTCGCGACCCTGGGCCCGTCTCGGTCTGGACCACCGCGAATGCCCCTGTGGCGGAACTGGTAGACGCGCTCGACTCAAAATCGAGTTCCGCAAGGAGTGCTGGTTCGATTCCGGCCAGGGGCACCACGCTTCGCCCTTGCGGGCTTCGCGTGGCGCAGCCGCGCCAAGACTGCAAGGGCGAAGCGTGTCCGGCGAAGCTCGAGCGACGCGAGAGCGAAGACGGACGGCCTCATTTCGGGTATGGGCCCGCGGATTCCAATATCAGTCCTTTTGAGCTGCGCCGACATACCTGCGGCCGACAGCAGCGGCGATCACCATTTCAATGCGGCCGTGCGCACCGGGGCGTCCCACAGCGCCGACGTCTCGGCATCGAGCAGGCTCACGGTCAGCGAGCAGCCGGCCATATCCAGCGAGGTGACGTAGCTGCCCACCAGCGAGCGCGCGATGCGCAAGCCGCGCTGCTCGAGCATGCGGCGCGCGGCGTTGTACATCAGATAGAGCTCGATCGTTGGTGTGCCGCCGAAGCCGTTGACCAGCAGCAGCGCCTCGGAGCCGGCGGGCGCTGCGAGATCGTCCGCAATGGCGGTCGTCATTTCCGATGCGATCGCGTCGGCCTCCGCGAGCTTGACGCGGCGACGGCCCGGCTCGCCGTGGATGCCGACGCCCATCTCCATCTCGTCCTCGCCGAGCGTGAAGGTCGGCGTGCCCGCGGCCGGGACCGTGCAGCTGGTCAGCGCCACGCCCATCGAACGCGTCCGCGCGTTGACACGCTCGCCGAGCGCCACGCAGGTCTTGAGATCGGCGCCCTTCTCGGCGGCGGCGCCGACGATCTTCTCGACGATCAATGTGCCGGCGACGCCGCGGCGGCCGATGCTGTAGGTCGATTTCTCCACCGCGACATCGTCGTCGGTCACGATGGTGGCGGTGCGGCCTTCGGCGATCTCGGCCGCCATCTCGAAGTTCATGCGGTCGCCCGCATAGTTCTTGACGATGAACAGCACGCCGGCATCGCCCGCGACTGCATGCGCGGCTTCGACGATCTGGTCCGGCGTTGGCGAGGTGAACACCTGTCCGGGACAGGCCGCATCGAGCATGCCGTAGCCGACGAAACCGGCATGCAGCGGCTCATGCCCGCTGCCGCCGCCCGAGACCAGCGCGACCTTCTTGCCGTTCAACTCGCGGCGACGCACGAATTTGCGCTCGGCGCCCAGCACGACCAGATCGGCATGCGCAGCGGCAAAGCCGTCGAGGCTTTCGCCGAGCACATTGTCGACGGCATTGATGAACTTCTTCATGGTCTCCTCCCCGCTTCGTCCAAAGCTTCGTTCCGATCAATCGGAACGAAGCTCCAGGTTGTTGTTTTGACGCGTTTTCTTCACGCGAACCGGTAGCCACTTCGCTCGAAAACGCTTTGGTTGGCGTTTTCGCCTATTTTTCCCGCATGATACCGATCAGGCGCCGCGTGAATTCCTGCAGCAGCGCGTCGAGCTCGGCATTGCGCTTGGCGCTGCCGAGATCCGGCAGATGCAATGTCAGCGTCCGCTCGTGCGAGCCTTCGCTCAGCCGGCCGACGCGGCGCGGATGCGCACGCGCATAGGCGCGCAAGAAGGCGGTCTTCGCCTGCGGCGGAAAGTGGCAGACATCGAAGATCGTGTTAAGATGCTGCACCGGGATCGGCACCGGATAGGCCGGGTTACTGATCTGGCTGACGAAGCTGCGGTTCTTGCCCATGGCATGGGCGAGGCGCAGCCGCATGCCGGACGGGCGGCTCTCCAGCACCTCCTTGAAGATGCGCTTGTAGGCCGCGACCGCGCCGGCTTCGGGCGCTTCATCGGCCGCCGTGTCAGCCAACGCTGCCTCCGCTGCTCAGCCGGTCGATGGTCTGCTTGATCTGCGCCAGCGCCGATGCGTTCACGGACAATTCGCGCAGGCCGCAGTTCAGAAGCGCGGGAACACAGCGCGGATCACCCGCCATGTCGCCGCACAGGCTGACGCCGATGCCGGCGCGGCGGCCGTGCTCGGCGGTCCGCGCGATCAGTTCGAGCACTGCGGGATGCAAGGGGTCCATCAGGGGGGCGAGAGCTCCGTTGGAACGATCGCAGGCCAGCACATATTGCGCGAGATCGTTCGAGCCGATCGAGAAGAACGACGCCTTGAAGCTCGAGACCGCCAGGGCCGCCGCCGGAACCTCGACCATGATTCCAAGCTCCGGGAGCATCGCGGCAATGCCGTCCGCCTGCAAGCGCTGCACGATGTCGGCGAACAGCTTCCGTCCCGCCTCGAGCTCGTCCGCCGACGTCACCATCGGGAACATGACCTTGAGATTTCCGCGCACCGCGGCGCGTGCCAGCGCACGGAGCTGGACGGCAAAAATCTCGGGCCGGGCCAGGCAAAGCCGCAAGCCGCGCACGCCGAGGAACGGGTTGGCTTCGCCGTCGAATGTAAAGCCGGGCACCGGCTTGTCGCCGCCGGCATCGAACGTGCGGATCGTGACCGGCCGCGCTCCGGCCCAGCGCAATACCGCGTCATAGGCCTGGAATTGGGTCTCCTCATCCGGCAGGTCGCTCCGCCCGGCGAGCAGGAATTCGGTCCGCATCAGGCCGATGCCGTCGGCATATTGCGCATCCGCATCATCGAGGTCGTCGACGCGCTGGATATTGATCAGGAGCTTGATGTGTTCGCCGCGCCACGAGGCCGTCGGCCGCCGCAGGATCGCGCGCGCGGATGCCCTGCTCTTGCGATGGCTCTCGCGCCGCTTCTCGAAGATCCGCACCTGCTCGGCGCTGGGATCGAGCTCCAGCGTCGCGCCTTCGCCGTCGAGCAGCGCCGTGACGCCGGCATTCGGAATAGCACCGAGTTGCACGACCATCGGGATGCCGCGCGCACGCGCCAGCATCGCGACGTGGCTGGTCGGACTGCCATGCAGCAACGCCAGGCCGCCGCCGCCGGACCAGTCGATCTCCAGGAAGCGCGAGGGCGGCAGGTCGTCGGCACAGACGACGCCTCCGCTCGGGATCTTCAGCGGCTCGCCTTCGTCGCCGCGCAGGATGTGGACCACGCGGTCGCGCAGGTCCGCAAGGTCCGACGAACGGGCCTGCAGATACTCATCCGCCGCCGAATTGTACTCCGCGATCTGCTCATCGAGCGTCGAGCGCCATGCGACGTCGGCCGGACGCCCCTCGCCGATCGACGCGAAGATCGCCTCGATCAGATCCTCATCCTCGAGCAACGCGACCTGGAATTCGAGGATCTGCGCGGCTTCGCCGCCGGCGCTGGCGGCAAGATCAGCGATCTGCCCGCTTGCGAGATCGATCGCCTTGCGCAAGGCGAACGCCTCCTCGACCAGCGTGCCGGCCACCCGCTCGCCGCCCGCGCCCGCATCGACGCGGACCAGCGGACCGTGGGCAAAGCCGATCGAGGCGGTCCTGCCGCGGTAAGCCGATCCTGCAGCGCCGCCCTGCATGCTAGCCCGCTCCATCCGGAAAATCGCTGGCAACCAGGTCGACCAGGGCCGCGACGGCGGCCTCGGCGTCGCTGCCGGATGCCTTGATCTCGATCGTGCTGCCGTGCGCGGCGCGCATCGCCATGATCTTGGCCACGCTCTTGGCATTGATCCACTCGGGTGCACCCGCGACCCGCACCGAGATCTGCGCCTGGAATTTCTTGGCGAGCTTGGTCAGCTTGACTGCCGGGCGCGCGTGCATGCCCACCGCATGCACCAGCCGCACATTGCCGGTGAAGATCTGTCCGTCCGCTTTATCAAGCATACTCATCATCCATCATCGCTTCGCCGACATCTCAATCGGCAGAGAGTTCCTCGGCCACGGCCTTGACCTGGGCCAGCGAGCTGCCGCCCGCCGCCTCGGTCGCCGCCATCACGGCGCCTTCGACGATCGGTGCGTTGCAGACGACAACGAGATCGCGCCGCGCAGGCTCCAGCATCTCCACCGCCATTTCGCTGTTGGTCTCGGCGCCGCCGAGATCGACCAGCACCGCGACACCCTTCGGAGACCAGGCGTCATTGATAGCGTCGATGATCAGCGGCACGCTGGTGCCCAATCCGCCGTCGGGATTGCCGCCGCAGAACGCCACCTTGACCTCACTGCCGACCATCTGCCGCACCATGTCGGCGGTTCCCTTGGCGATGTCGCTGGAGTGCGAGACGATCACGATTCCCACGGTGTCGGTCATGCCCGTGCCTCCAGGCCCGCGCACACCGCCTGCACCAGCACGCAGCTCGACCGTGCGCCGGGATCGACATGCCCGACGCTGCGCGCGCCGAGGAACGAGGCGCGTCCCTTGGTGGCCTGCATCGGCGCCGTCCGTTCGACCGCCTCGGTCGCGGTGGTGCGCACTCGCGCGATCAGATCCGGCTGGCCGGCCGCCGTCTTCAACGTCTCGAGCACGGGAACCAGCACATCCAGCATCGTCTTCTCGCCGACCTGCGAGCGGCCACGCGCGCTCACTGCGTTCACGGCGCTGCCGAACACATCGGCGAGATCCTCGGGCAGGTGCTTGTCGTGCGACAGCGCCTCGCCGGCGGCAAGAAAGAAGCTGCCATAGAGCGGCCCGGAGGCGCCGCCGACGGTCATCACCAGGGTCTTGCCGATCATCTTCAGCGCTTCGTCGAGCGGCTGCGCCGAGATCGCATCGAGCTTGCCGAGCACGGCTTCGCAACCACGCTTCATGTTTGTCCCGTGGTCGCCGTCGCCGATCGCCTGATCCAGGCTCGTCAGCTCTGGCGCACTGGCGATGACCTGCTCTGCGGCCGCCTTGACCAACGACTTGAATGTCTCTGATGGCACCGACATCTCCTCGATCCTCTCGCCCCTCTAATGACCCGCCACGGCAATGCGCTGCCCCGCGCGGTCGAAACACAACGGATGCACCAGATGCAAGTCGACCTCCTGGCCGGCCTGCAGCGGCTGATGCGGATCCGCCAGCGTCACCAGCGTTTCGCCCTTATAGTCCAGATGAACATGATTCTGCTCGCCGAGGTGCTCGACCCGATGCACCCGGCCGACCATCTGCCCGCCATTGCGCGCGGCGAGCTGAAGATGCTCGGTGCGAATGCCGACCGTCTCGGTTCCGGCCGGCACCGCGACATCGGAGAGCAGGCGAGCCGGCAGGAAGTTGATCTGAGGCGTACCGAGCCGCGAGGCGACGTAGCTGCTGGACGGGCTCTCGTAGATCTCCCGGGGCGTGCCGAGCTGAAGCAACTGGCCGTCCCTGATCACGCCGATCCGCGAGGCCATCGTCATCGCCTCGACCTGATCGTGGGTGACGTAGAGGATGGTCGCGCCGAGCTCGATCTGGATCCGCTTGAGTTCGAGGCGAAGCTCAGCACGGAGTTTTGCGTCTAGCGAGGACAGCGGCTCGTCCATCAGATAGATCGAGGGATCGCGGACCAGGGCCCGGCCGATCGCCACGCGCTGCATCTCGCCACCGGAGAGGCGGGTGGCGCGGTTGTTCAGCTTGCTTGCGATATGCAGCAGCTCCGCGGTCTGTTCGACGCGCTTGCGGATGATCGGCTCCGCGACCCGCCGCGCGGGAGAGCGCAGCGGAAACGCCAGATTGTCGTAGACCGTGAGATGCGGATACAGCGAATATTGCTGGAACACGAAGGCGATGTCCCGCGAGCCGGGCGGATCATGCGTCACGTCGCGGCCGTCGATCATGACGGAGCCCGTATCAGGGCTCTCCAGTCCGGTGATCAGCCGCAGCGTCGTGGTCTTGCCGGCGCCGCTCGGTCCGAGCAGGACCAGGAATTCGCCGTCGTTCACCGTCAGCGAAAGATCCCGGACGGCTTCGATCGCGCCGAAGCGCTTATTGACGTTGCGCAGGGTGACGTCAGCCATGGCGCACACCCTCCGCGCTCGCGGTCCGGATCGCACGGCCGCTGCCGATGTCGAACAGCGCCAGCCGCTCGGCATTGAATTCGAGACCGATGGCCTCGCCGATCTGCACCGATGCACTTGAAGGCAGCCGCGCCGCGACCCGGCCATATGCCGTGTCGACGGTGACGATCTGGGTGGTGCCGAGATATTCCGCGCCGAACACCTCGCCGCGAACGGCGCCCGCGTCGGCGAAGCGGATATGCTCCGGACGGACGCCGAGCGCCAGCGGCGCGCTGGCGCGGTCCTCGCGAATTTCTGGCACCGCAAGCCTGGTGTCGTGGAAGCTGACCGCGCGATCGCCGGATCGCAAGCCGCCCTCGAAGCGCAGGAAGTTCATCGGCGGCGAGCCGATGAAATCGGCGACGAACATGCTCGCGGGCCGGTCGTAGACCTCCTGCGGCGTACCGATCTGCTCGACACGGCCCTTGTTCATGACGGCGATCTGGTCGGCCATCGACATCGCCTCGAGCTGGTCGTGGGTGACATAGACTGTGGTCGCCTTGATGCGATCGTGCAGGTCGCGCAGCTCGCCGCACATTAGATGACGAAACTCGGCGTCGAGCGCACCCAGCGGCTCGTCCATCAGGAACGCCTTCGGACGCCGCACCATGGCACGCCCGAGCGCGACGCGCTGCCGGTCGCCGCCCGAGAGCTTCGAGGTCTTGCTCGACAGCAGATGCTCGATCCGCAACATCCGTGCGGTCTCCTGCACCCGCTCGCGGACCTCGCGCCGGCCCATGCCCTGGCACTTCAGAGGGAAGCCGATGTTCTCTCCGACATTCATGTGCGGATAGAGCGCAAACAGCTGAAACACGAAGGCGATATCGCGTGCGGCCGCACGGTGGAACGTGACGTCCTCGCCATCGAGCAGGATCTTGCCTTCGGTCGGCAGCTCGAGGCCGGCAATCATGCGCAAGGTGGTGGTCTTGCCGCAGCCGGAGGGCCCGAGCATCGCGAAGAACGTGCCATCGTCGATCGTGAAGGTCGAGCCTTCCACCGCGGTGAACTGATCGAACGACTTGCGCAGGTTTTCGATGCGGATCTGTGCCATGGCGCTATTCCGGAAAGTGGCTGACGATGACGAAGCCGACGGTGCCGGCCAGGATCGTCACGAACGAGTAGCTGTAGAGATCGATCGACCAGGGCTGCACCAGCATGACGATGCCGCCTCCGATCAGGGTCATCGCGACCGTTTCCCACGGCCCGCGACGGAACCAGCGACCTACGCCACCCCGAGTTGCGCTATTCTTGGCAACCGCAGACCCGTTCATTTGCGCACCGCTCCGAAGGTGATGCCGCGCAGCAGATGCTTGCGCAACAGCACGGTGAACATGACGATCGGTACGACGAACAGCGTGGTCGCGGCGGCAACCGCCGGCCAATCCTGTCCACCCTCGCCGATGATGAAGGGGATGAAAGGCGGCATGGTCTGCGCCTCGCCGCTGGTGAGCAGCACCGCGAAGGCGTACTCGTTCCAGGAGAAGATCAGGCAGAAGATCGCGGTCGCCGCAATTCCCGTGACGGCCTGCGGCAGCACCACCTTGCGCAGCGCCTGCAGCCGGGTATAGCCGTCGACCAGCGCCGCCTCCTCATACTCGCGCGGGATCTCGTCGATGAAACCCTTGAGCAGCCAGACCGCGAGCGAGACGTTCACCGCGGTGTAGAGCAGGATCATGCCGAGCCGCGTGTCGGTCAGATTGAGTTGCCGGTACATCAGATAGATCGGGATCGCCACCGCGACCGGCGGCATCATGCGCGTGGAGAGGATGAAGAACAGCAGATCGTCCGCCAGCGGAATGCGGAAGCGCGAGAACGCGTAGGCCGCGAGCGTGCCGAGGAAAACCGCGAGGAAGGTCGAGCCGAAGCCGATGATCAGCGAGTTGACGAAGCGCGGCACGACCTTGGACGGTCCGGCGATCACCATGTCCCGCTTGCGTACCAGCTTGTCGTACCAGGTCTCCGGCGGCGGCAGCTTGGCGATGAAATCCGGCGTCTGCCGCGTCCGCACCGTGAACAGGTTCACATAGCCTTCGAGGGTCGGCTCGAAGATCACCTTGGGCGGATAGGCGATGGCGTCGCTCTGCGACTTGAAGGCGGTGGCGACGATCCACAGCAGCGGCAGGATCGTGATCACGGCATAGAGGATGACGAGGCCGCCGGCCAACGCCTTGGTGCGCGGCGAGGCCTCGACGATGGAATGCGCGGTGGATTTGGTGGCGGCAGCGGTCATCGTTGCTTCACCTTGTTGAGCGTCTTGACGTAGATGTTGGCTGCGCCGAACACGGTCACGAACAGGATGATGGCGAGCGCCGAGGAATAGCCGGTGCGCCACTTCTCGAACGCTGCGCGCTTCAGCGAGATCGACACCAGCTCGGTGGTCGAGCCCGGCCCGCCCGAGGTCAGGAGGTTGACCATGTCGAACATCTTGAAGTTCTCGATCGCGCGGAACAGCACCGCGAGCATCAGGAACGGTACCGTCATCGGCAGCGTGATCGACCAGAACTGCCGCCATGCCGAGGCGCGATCGACTTCGGCGGCCTCATAGATGTAATCGGGGATCGAGCGCAGCCCGGCGAGGCAGATCAGCATGACGTAGGGCGCCCACATCCAGGTATCGACCAGCACGATGGTCCACGGCGCCAACGACACCTGCCCGGTCATGCTGAACGAGCTCGGCGGCACGCCGGTGAACAGACTGATCAGATAATTGAACGGCCCGATCTGCGGCTGCAGCAGGAGCGTCCAGAAATTGCCGACCACCGCCGGCGACAGCATCATCGGCAGCAGGATGATCGTGGTCCAGAAGCTGTGGCCGCGAAACTGACGGTTGATCAGGAGCGCCAGGCCGAAGCCTATGACCACCTGCAACGCCACCGACGAGATTACGAACTGCGCCGTGGTCTGCAGCCGGAACCAGACGTCCTCGTCGCTGAGGATGTCCCTGAAATTGTCGAGGCCAACGAACCGCAGCGGCAGATAGGACATGCTGAGGTTGAGGTTGGTGAAGGAGAGCCGGATCATCCAGATCAGCGGAAAGATGTTGATCGCGAGCAGCAGCGCAATCGTCGGCGCGACGAACAGCCAGGCGATGGCCCGGTCCGACAGGCCGCGGACGCGCCGGGCGGCGCGGGATTTTACAGGCTTGCTCACGCCTGGGATCGTAGCATGATCGGGTTGGAGGATCGTCGTCATCGTGTCCATCAGCTGGCCTGGGCCGGTTCGGATTCCCCGAGGCGGCCCTCGGGGAATCCTGTTCAGGTGAAGTGCAGGCGGGTGCTATTGCGAGGCGACTTCCTTGCCTTGCTCCTTGAACACCTTGGTCCAGTCCTTGACCAGGAGATCGAGCGCCTGCTGTGACGTGCCCTTGTCGGCGACGACGTAGTCATGCACCCGCTTCTGCATGTCGAGCAGCAGCTGCGCGTAGGACGGCTCGGCCCAGAAGTCCTTCACGATACCCATCGACTCCAGGAATTGCGGCGCGAACGCCGCGCTCTTCGGGAAGTCGGGCGCGTCGACCACCGCCTTGAGCGCCGAGTAACCGCCGATCTGCCACCATTTCTGCTGCACGGCGGGCTGCGCGAACCATTTGATATAGGCGAGCGCGTCGTCCTTGTGGTCGGAGGTTGCCACCACCGAGATGCCCTGCCCGCCGAGTTGCGTGAAATGCCCCTTGGGACCAGCCGGATTGACGAAGAAGCCGATCTTGTCGCCGCCGACATTCGGATCCTTGTAGAGGCCGGGGAAGAACGCGAACCAGTTCATCTGCATCGCGACCTGGCCGGACTTGAAGGCGTCGAGTCCTTCCTGCATGTAGGCGTTGGTCATGCCCGGCGCCGTGCAGCACTTGTAGAGCTCCTTGTAGAACTCGAGCCCCTTGGCGGCGTCGGCGGAATTGACGATGCCCTGCATCTGGTACGCCTTCTTCGGATTATCGTAGGCGAAGCCGTAATTGTAGAGCACGTTGGTCACGCCCATCGTGATGCCTTCCGAGCCGCGCTCGGTGAAGATGTAGGCGCCATAGACCTTCTTGCCGTCGATCTCGCGGCCCTGGAAGAACTCGCCGATCTGCTTCAGCTCGTCGTAGGTCTTCGGCGGTGCCAGATCGCGGCCGTACTTGGCCTTGAACGCGGATTGAATCTCGGGCCGCGAGAACCAGTCCTTGCGGTAGGTCCAGCCCACCGCATCGGCCATGGCCGGCAGCGCCCAGTAGTTCGGCGTGTTCTTCGGCCACTGCGAGTAGCCGACGACGGTCGCCGGGACGAAATCGTCCATCGAGATCTTCTCTTTGTCGAAGAAGTCGTTGAGCTTGACGTACCACTTGTTCTCGGCGGCGCCGCCGATCCATTGGCTGTCGCCGATGATCAGGTCGCAGAGCTTGCCGTGCGAGTTGAGCTCGTTGAGGAAGCGATCGGCATAGCTCGTCCAGGGGACGAACTCGTACTTCATCTCGATGCCGGATTGCTTGGTGAAGTCCTTGCCCAGCTCGACCAGCGCGTTGGCCGGGTCCCATGCCGCCCAGCACAGCGTGAGCTGCTTGCCTTGTGCTGCGGCTTGCCCGCCGCCGAGACCCCCAAGTGCTGCGGCAGCAACGACCGCGGACGCCACCGTACTGCGTAACCATCCCAATCTTCGCATATCCATTTCCTCCCTATCGTTGAAGCACCTAACTCGCCCGGCGCGTCCCTGCCGGATTGACGCCGAGACTTCGAAAACCGAGTTGATGAGCGATGATGGAGAGCGAGACTGAACGCGTCCAAACGCGGGGTCCGGATGGCGGGGCTCCTCCCACGCATCAGCTCGATGCGCGATGTTTATCGTTTTTGTAATACTAAACGTATTACTAAATTCACGAACCCGTCAAGCGGGTTTCTTGCGAGCTGTGAGGAATGGGCCGCTACGCTATAGCCAGCGGTAGAATCGCTGCAGTGCACCAACGCCGATAGCGGATAACACCCAGCGCTGAACTCGGCTTAGTGTTTAGTGGATCATTTTACTGAACGTTCAGCGCAACGACGAAGGCACTATCCGCGTCGCCCTACGCCAACCGAAACGAGCGATGGCCAACGCCCACACACAGCCAATCGCGAGGCCTGATCAACAAGCGTGTATTGCTTCGCGTGGCGTCGCCACGCATGGGCTGCAAGCGCAAAGCTCTCCGGCGAAGCGAAAGCGCGCGAGAGCGACGACGGAACAGTCCGGCGCTTCGCGAACTGCCTCACTGGTTCAGGATCGGCGGAATATCCTTGGCCGCCTTCGGTCCCGGCAGCGAGCTCAGATAGGCGTGGATGTCGGCGGCATCCTTGTCAGAGAGCACATCGGCGGAGAATGACGGCATGTCGTTCGGTGCCTCGCGCAGGAAGGCGATGAAGGATTCCACGGGCAGCGCAATCTGCGCCAGCGCCGGCGTCAGGTAGTTGAAGCGGCCGCCCTGCCCGGCGCGGCCATGGCATTCGAAGCAGCCGTCGGCAAGATAGAGCCGCTTGCCATTGACGGCATCGCCTGCCGGCGCGTCCTCGGCGCGCGATGCAACGACGCTGCCGAACGCGAAAGCCCCCGCGATCGCGGCGACGGCGGCAAGACGCCTCACGGAAATCTTCATCATCGCCATCTCCGCTTCACCGCTGATCCATCACGACGTCGAGCAGCGCCGGCTGGCCGCTCTTGACCATGGCGATGGCGCGCTTCAGCGCCGGCGCCAGCGCATTCGGATCGCTGATCGGTCCCTCGCCATAGACGCCGAACCCCTTGGCGACGGTCGCATAGTCGACGAGGGGATCCTTGATCGTGGTCCCGATATCGGCGTTGGTGATGCCGCGGCCATGGCGCGCGGCCATCGCCTGCAGAAACATGTATTCCTGATGATAGGCGCGGTTGTTGTGCACGATATAGAGCATCGGGATCTGATGATGCGCGGCGGTCCAGAGCGTCGACGGCACGAACATGAAGTCGCCGTCGCCGCCGATCGCAACCGTCAACCGTCCGTGCCGCTTGTTGGCGAGCGCAGCCCCGAGCGAAGCCGGCAGGGTGTAACCGACACCGCCGCCGCCGGAGCCGCCGTTCCATTGGTACGGCTTGGTGAAATTCCACAGCCGATGCGGCCATGACAGGCCGATCGAAGTGCCGACAAGCGACCAGTCCTCATCCTTGATCTGGCTGTAGAGCTCGGCGCACAGCCGCGCCGTGGTGATCGGGCTCGCGTCCCAGCCTATCGTGGCGTCAAGCTTCGCCTGCTCGACGGTGGCGAGCTTGGTTGCCGCAAGCTTCTTGCCGCGTGCGTCGAACGCGGCCTTGCGTCCCTCGTCGATCCGGCGTTTGACCTGCTCGGTCAGCGCCGGCAGGCTCGCCTCGGCGTCACCGGCGATGTCGAGATCGACCTCCTGATAGCGGCCGAGGTCCTGGTAGTTGGCCTTCATGTAAAGACCGCGGGTGCCGAGCGTGACGATCCTGGCGGTCTTCTTGTAGCGCGGCTCAGACGTCCGCACGATGCGATCATGGAAATCGCTGAGCGAGCCCCAGATGTCGTTGACCTCCAGCGCCAGGATCAGGTCGGCCTGCGACAGGATGGAGCGGCGGAACGACTGGTTCAGCGGATGGCGCGAGGGGAAATTCATCCGCCCGAAATTGTCGATCACGGCGCATTGCAGGGTTTCCGCAAGCTCCACCAGGCGCGGCATGCCGGCGGACGTGCGCGCCATCCGGTCGCACAGGATCACCGGATTGTCCGCCGCGACCAGCATCTTGGCGAGTTCGGCCAGCGCTGCGTCGTCGCCTCGCGGCGGCAGCGCCGGGGTGAATTTCGGGATGCGCAGGCGGTCGCGATTCGGAATCGGGTTTTCCTGCAGCTCCTGGTCGAGCGACAGCATGACCGGCGCCATCGGCGGCGTGGTTGATATCTTGTAGGCGCGCAGCGCCGATTCCGCGAAATGCTGCAGCGAGGCCGGCTGGTCGTCCCACTTGACGAAGTCGCGGGTCAGCGCCGCGGGGTCGATCGCCGAATGCGGCCATTCGGCGCCCGGCGCGCGCTTGTCGGCTTCCATGATGTTGCCGCCCATCACGATGACGGGGACGCGGTCGCACCACGCGTTGTACATCGCCATCGATGCATGCTGCAGGCCGACCACGCCGTGGCAGATCATGGCGAGCGGCTTGCCCTCGATCTTGGCGTAGCCCTGGCCCATATGCACCGCGATCTCTTCATGCGGACAGGTGATGATCTCGGGCTTCTTGTTGCCGCCATGATTGATGATGGCCTCATGCAGTCCGCGGAAGCTCGAGGCGCAGTTCATCGCGAGGTAATCGATGTCGAGCGTCTTGAGCACGTCGACCATGAAGTCGCCGCCGCTCGAGGTCTGATTGACCGGATCGGCCGGCGGCGGCAGCGCGTCCGCAGCCGCGAGCCTCGGGCCGGGGAGCGCCGCCTTGAGCGCTTCCTTGGGACGCTGTTCGGCAATGCCTGACATTGCGGTATTGGCGGCGGCGGGGGCAGCCAGCGCCGCCGCACCGGCGACGGTTGCACCCTTCAGGAAATTTCGGCGGCCGGGGTCGAGCGCGCCTGCGCGGCGCTTTTCGCTGCGTTTCGACATGGTGTCCTCTCCGGGAACTTAGACCAGATGCCTACGAGCTCGTTGCTTGTTGGCATCAATGTCGTCCCGAAGCTCGGCAGCCGTCAACACACAGACGCGTAAGCGTGCAGCTTTTGGCTGAGGTGCTCCGCGAAATTGGCATGGGAAGATGAAGACGCGCTTCGGCCTAAAGCGCGATGAGATTGAGTTGAATCGTCATCGCGCTTTAGCTTGTCGTTTGAGCATGATCTTTTCGGAAAACCGCTTCGCACTTTTCCGGATCATGCTCTAGCGCGCCAGCGCTGCGATCAACTCGACTTCGATCGATGCGTTGCGCGGAAGCTGCGCGACGCCAACGCTCGTCCTGGTGTGCAGTCCCCGTTCCGGACCGAACAGCTCCATGATCAGCTCCGACGCGCCGTCAGCGACTGCCGTCTGACCGCTAAAATCCGCGGCGCTGTGCACGAACACGGTGAGCTTCAGGATCTGCGTGACATTGTCGAGCGACCCCATATGCGCCTTGATCGCGGCCAATCCGCGGATCAGCGCCAGCCGTGCACCCCGCTTGGCTTCCTCCAGTGTGACATCGCGGCCAACCTGGCCGACGACATGCACCTTGTCGCCGTCGCGCGGAAGCTGACCGCTGACATAGATCGTGTCGCCATGGATCACGACCGGCGCATAGGCGCCGCCGGCCGCCGCCGACATCGGCAGCTCGATGTTGAGTTCGTTCAGCCGCTGCTCAAGATTCACGATTGCATGCCAGCGAACTGGCCCTCCTGTCCGGACGGCGGCTTCTGAGCGAAGCGGAGCTCCGTCTGCCGCCGGGCGCTTCTGTTAACCCGGTTCCGCGCGACGCGGTACCTACGAACATGCTCTCGGAGCAATTCTGCCCGTATCAGCGCTTCGTGAGGCTCTTCAGATACGCGCAGAACATGCCGGCCATGTCTGTGCCGCCAGACGGGATTTGGCTGCCATATTTTGGCCATAGCCCGTTTCTTAAAGGCCCGTGCGGGCCATGTCCCCGCCTCTGTTTTGCGTCGCCTGACCGATGCGGTCGCTTCGCAACCAAATCGCAGATCATCGCTGCGCCCCTCTCACAATCAGGATGGTCTGCCAACAACAAGAGGACTTTGTAATGCGTAAAACTCTCGCGGCTGTCGCCGTGCTTTTGGCCTTCGCTTCATCTGCTGCTGAAGCTCGCGGCCGTCATCACCATCATCGACACCATGCCCATTCCGGTCGCCCCGCTGCGTGGTGCGGGTGGTTCATGCGCACCCAAGTCGGCAGCGACCCGGGCCCGCAATACAATCTCGCGCGCTCCTGGGCGCGATACGGCAGCAATGCAGGCGGCCCTTCGGTCGGCGCGATCGTCGTCTGGCGTCACCACGTCGGCAAGATCGTGGGCCACGAGAACGGCCAGTGGATCGTCCAGAGCGGTAACGATGGACATGCCGTGCGCACGCGGCCGCGCTCATTGGCAGGCGCCATCGCGTTCCGAAACGCTTACGCTTCGTTTTAGGGAACCTCGACGCGATATACGAACCGTTCATCATCGCGATTTACGCTGAGGCGGGGTTTCGCCCTGAAGCCCTCAGACGGGCGCCGTCACCTGCGTTGACCTGGTGGCGGCGCCTTTTTTCAGGAATGCATTGGCTTGCCTCAGAAACCGAAGAAAGTCGCAGCTGCTTCCACGGCCGTTTCCTGCTGGTCGGCCGCTTATGTCAGCATCTGCAATGCCGTGACGGTTTTCGCTGTGACCGGCGGCGTTCTCGGATTCCTGCTGGCTGCCAAGCGTTACTTATGAGCATCCCGGTTCAGCGCTTTCCGAGACTCTTCAGATACGCGCAGAACATATCGGCCATAGCATCGGCGTAGCTCTCGATCTCGGCCTGGCTTCGCGGGCCCTCCGAAAAATTCTTGCCGACCGTGCTCATCGTCGTCGAGATGAGATCGCCTGCCATCGCACGCACGGCGTCCGACGCCTTCGGCAATGTCTCGCGCATGAAGACCTCGACGATACGCTCGCCCGATGCGCGCGCCTCGCGGGCTTCGGGCGCATCACGATAAAGCGGCGCGGCATCGTTCAGCGCGACGCGCACCGCCGCTTCCTCGCATTCGGAGCGGATGAAGGCGTGCACCAGCGAGCGCAACCGCTCCAATGGTGGCCGCGTGCGATCGGCGAGAATGCTGCGCAGCAGGCTGGAGTTCTGTCGCCACTCATCGCTCTGCAGCCGGAACAGGATCGACGCCTTGTTCGGAAAATACTGGTACAGCGAGCCGACGCTGACACCGGCCCGCTCGGCCACCCGTGCCGTGGTGAAACGCTGCGCGCCCTCCTTCGTCAAAACCTGAACAGCAGCATCGAGGATCGCCGCGACGAGCTCGGCCGAGCGGGCCTGTTGCGGCTGCTTTCGCGAGGAAATTGAAGAGCTTCGTCGTCCGGTCATGAACGCCCTGGGGAATGCGATTAGCGAATGCGACTAATTATTCGTATTTCTGGCGGGGCGCAAGGATGCGCCGCTTTTGACCGGAGACCGACATGACCATCCTCATTTCACCTGAGCTCGCGGGCCTGCTCGACCGCCTGTTCGCGCAAGCCTCCGCCGCGAGGGAAGAAACCCGGCGCGCGGTGGCCGACCTTTCCGACGAGGAGCAGGCGCGCCTGATGCGCAGCAGGACCGACTACCGCACGCTCTACAGCCGCTTCAACAACGTGCCGCTCGCGGTCTCGCGCGAGACCGGTGCGCTGCTCTACATGCTGGCGCGCGGCGCACGGGCGCGGAACATCGTCGAGTTCGGTACCTCGTTCGGCATCTCGACGCTGCACCTCGCCGCCGCACTGCGCGACAATGGCGGCGGCCGGCTGATCACATCCGAATTCGAGCCGTCCAAGGTGGCGCGCGCCCGGGACAATCTCGCCGCCGGCGGCCTCGACGACCTGGTCGAGATCCGCGAGGGCGATGCGCTCAAGACATTGCGCGCCGATCTGCCCGATACGATCGACCTCGTGCTGCTCGACGGCGCCAAGGCGCTCTACCCCGACATCCTCGATCTCGTGGAGCGCCGCCTGAAGCCGGGCGCCTTCGTCGTCGCCGACAATGCCGACCACAGCCCCGACTATCTGGCACGGGTGCGCTCGCCGGCGAGCGGCTATTTGTCGGTGCCGTTCGGCGAAGACGTCGAGCTGTCGATGCGGCTGGGCTGACGCCGAATGCAAGAAGCGCGCGGTTAAGCCGTCTTGATCTTGTCGATGATGGCGGACAACCGTGCGCGCTTTGCGGCGTCGTCAACATGCGCCACGGTGTCTTCGAGATCTCCCAGCACGGCATTCACCTTCCAACTGGCAGGGCCCTCGGCAATGACGGCGTCTGCAAGTTCATCTGCCTTGTCGGGCTCGCCGAGATCGAAGGCCGCGGCGAGCAGCGTCGGGCGCAGCCATTCGTCGGCGATCTGCATCCGCCTCGCCCGCTCGCACGCGGCGATCACCAGCCGCAGTGCCGATTGCGCGCGCTCCTCATCGCCTGCGCTTCCCCGCCTGCGATAGAGTCGAGGTAGATTGCTGGAGCAATAGTAGGCGTTAAGGTCGAGCTCCATACCCTGCTGATAGCAGTCGATCGCTTTCTCTAGCTCCTGCTTGCGTTCGGGAGAGCCGGCTGGTGCGGCTCTGGCGAGGCGTTTGTGGCGGCCACCCATCAAACCGAGCCGCTCCGGCGTCGGTCCCGCGAAATCAATCAATGTCTGGATCTCGGCAATGGCCTGGATGTCGTCGCCGGCCTGGGCCGCGGCAAATGCGCGATTCTCCTGCACTTCAGGCTCGTTGGAGAAGCGGTCGGGAAGCTTGCCGATGAAATCCAGCACGATGTTCCAGTCGGCGGCATCATTGACGCAGTCGCGCAGCATCAGCAACAAAGCGAGCGCCTTTGCATAAGTGGCGGGCGAATTTCCCTCGGTCGCGATCAGCGCTTGGGCCCGTGCCATGCGCTGATCCGTGGGCGCCGCGCGCACCGCGCGTATCTTGGTCTGAAACGCGGCTTGCTCGGCGAGCTGGCTCCGCATCGTCATCGCCTTGCGCGGATCGACCTTGTCCGGATAGCCCGGAATCGACTGGTGCATCGGCGAAATCCCGTCAGCAAGCGCCTTGATGGGCTCCTTGATCGCGGCCTGGATGGCGGCGGCGGTCGCTTCGGTGATCTCGCCTTCGGGCAGCGGATAACGGACGGTTCGCATCTGCACCACATCGAACAATTGCTTGGACCAGTCGGCCGCAAGCAGCACGCATCCTGTCTTCTGTGACGCGTGGCGGATACCGACCTCATAATAGACATTGCCGTTCGGAATTGTCATGTCGGCCAGGACGAGATCGGCGAAGTAGATCCGTTCCAGCATTTCACTGACGATCAATGCGCTGGTGTCCTGGTCGGCACGCACCGGCTGATAACCGAGTGCCTTGATGGCGGGTACGTAGGCGCGATCCCACAGCGCGTTGAAATCGATCTCGGCCGGACCAAACTTGGGGTCGGCCTGGGTCGGTTTGCGACCGTAAGGCATGATCATGAAACACGACGGCATTTTCGAAATCTCCTAGTCCCATAATTTTCTCGTATCCAGCCAGTAAACCCACGTCGTCTTGCGCCCCGCCTCATCCATCAGGTGCTTGGCGCCGCCGGGTCCATCGCCGCCTTCGCCGTTCCACAGGCAGACAAAGGCGAGCTTCTTGTCGCCAAACCGGGCGGCCCGCTCCAGCATCCATTGATTGTCGCGCTCGTAGGCGTTCTCGCCGGCCGGCAGCGGCCCCAGTTCGTCGGGCATGACGTGTAGCGTAGCCTTCGATTTCGCCGCGAAATAGCGCGCGCGCCAGTTGCCGCCGGCGAAATCGACCGAGCCGGCAAGGAACGTCGGTTCATCGAATGGAATATAGATTTCAAGCCGCATGCCCTGCGCGAGGGCGGCTTCCGCAAACAACAGGTCGCCGCCGCAGGCGCCGCCGCAAATGGCGAGATCACCTTTGGTGACACCGATCTTCGCAAGTGCGTCGGCAATCGCAGCGGCGGCCGCGGGCTCCTTGTCCGGGGGAAAGCGTGGCGTTTTTCGATCTGGCGCATCGATCATGTGACCGCTGAAGAGAACCACCGTGTTCGGTGACTTGGCGTCTTGTTCCGTGGCCATCGCGGCACCTCGACTCATGATTGGATCATTGTGTCCAGGTGACGAACTTAACTGAAGCCAAATTCCTTGTCGAAGTCGGGATCCGCGTGTCGTGACGCGCGTTGCGCGCGGCATCACGTGAGATCGAAGGCCTGTGGGAAATGTTCCGGCCTGACCTGCTCCTTCGCAGCGAGCTGTCCGATCCCGGCGAGTTCGTCCATGTTCTTCGGGTCGTCCATTGCGGCGACCTTCGCAAGCGCGTCCGGCGTCTGATCGATGCGGAGCTTCTCCTTCAGCCAAGCCGCTTCCAGCAGCACGTTGTAGCGCGCATAGGTCGCGAGTTGCGGCCCGTTCTCGCTGTCCGCTATCATATCCGTCACCGCGCGATCGATCGGCCACGGCGTCAGGCAATTGGTGAGCCATTGCAGCATGCCGTGATTGTGCCGGCTGCAATCGTCCATGAGCGATTGCAGCGAGCGCACACCCTGCTCCGCCGCCGGCATGTGGAGGATCTGCTCCGTCGGGTAGGTCGACCTGAATACGCCGGTACCCGCCGAGATCAGCAGCAGCTTGTCCTTGCCGGTATGCCAGCGAAAGCCGTGGCCGTGGAGTGCCGCGAGCATCAGGAGTTGCAGAGCCGGATCGTTGAACGGGCTCACGCCGCCGTCGACGAAGGCGCCGTTGACTGTGTGACCGTCGCGCGCCGAGATCGTGATCTCCTCCGGTTTGAAATAGGTTGGCGCCGCGGTGCTGGCGCGCACCACCTGGGTCAGCCGCAACGCGCCGTCCTGCTTGGCAAAGACCGCGTCCGGATGATTGTGCAGCGGCCAGGGACTGCCGGTATCGAGCCGCTTGGTCATGATCATCAAGCCGGTGCGGATGCGATCGCCGCCGATCACGGTGTCGGCGCCGAGCTGCGCATCGAGCGCGCGCTGCAAGGCGTCGGAATTGAATTTCGGCGCCAGCAGCCCCCGCCGCCAGAACGATTCCTGAAAGATGTCCGTGCCGATCGAGCGATAGAGCTTCTTCAGGGCGTCCACCGTCATGCCGCAGGCGAGCCCGGCCGCGATGATCGATCCCGTCGAGGTACCGCCGATCAGATCGAAATAGTCGCACAGCAGCAGGTCGTTGTTCTTGTACCGCTCGCGCAACTGCGTCTCAATCACGGCCAGATATTCGAGCGTCAGAACGCCGCGAATGCCGCCACCGTCGAGCGCCAGTATCCGCTTCGGTCCGGCTTCACGATCAAGATGCTGCTGCTTGGTCTTCGGCATAATTGCCCCCCGACTATGACTTTTGCTGATCTCGATACGGCCGACCGATCACGGCCGAAGGCTCAATTGGTCGTGCGTCCAGGCGCGAACGGCGCCAGGCCATGAAATGAAGCGATGCATTCAAATCGACACATCAGCTGAGTTTCGAAAAATTTTAGCCAGTCCGCATCGGAGCACGACAAGCATCGCGCGCCGGTTCCCTAGGTATCTTGCACATGGCACACCCTAAGGTATAGTGAGATACATCACTGGCTGGCGGTTTTTCTTTTTCGCGCCCGGCGATCGCAGATTTCAGAGACGAGCTATCATTCTGTCCGCGGCAGGACGTGCAGCCGCGGCATTCGGCCGATGAGACACGGCCAGCCGTCGCATCAAGTTCATGCAGATCGGATTTTGCCATGCCAAATGATTTCTCGGTCTTTATCAGCCATCGCGCCGAAGACAGATTTCTCGCGCGCCTGTTGAAGGCGCGGCTCGAATATCTCAGCAGCCTGGACGGTCAGCGTTCGGTGGAATGCTTCGTGTGCGAGGAAATTCCCGGAGGCACGGAATGGCGGCAATGGATGATCGACAACACGGCCAAGGCCGACTGCCTGATCTTCATTCACACCAATGCCGAGCACAATTGGACGTGGTGCGCGTCCGAGATCGCCCAGTTCGATGGCTACAAACGCGCGCTGAAGCTCATGTCAAAGGTGCTGTGGTTCTCGGTCGATAGCTCACCCTCGTTTCCGATGCTGGCAGAGAACGAGTTTTACGGGATCGGCGAGGACGAGGTCCGGCGGTTTCTCGAAGATCTGTTCGTGCGGCCGACCTTCGGTGCCGTGCCGCTGCGGCCGAAACTGAACGCCAATCACGCCCGCGACTTCAACGAGGCGGTGAAGGACCTGCACGCGCAGTTCATGCAGATCACCCGCCCGGAAGAGCTGTTTCGTCTGCGGCTTCGCATCGTGTTCAGCGACGAATTGTCGTTCCGGCAGAAGGCCGATGCGCTGAAGGCATTGCCGCCGTCAGACCGTGCGCGCGGATTCCTGACGGATGCCAGGCTGGAGGCGGATCCCGCCACCACCACGCTGCTGTCCGGCCCCGACGCGGCTGATCTCGACTGGGACGACCTGCTCAGCGCACAAAACCGGTATGACAGTGGCGCCTGGCTCGACGAGTTGACGAGCTACGTCGCGAACTCGTTCTCCGACGTGGACATTGCCAGCCGGCGAAACCGCGAGCAGGTCCTCAGTCCGATCTTCCGCGATTTGAAGCTGTATCAACCGGTCATCGCCCGGCTCGAATATCTCGACAACACGCCGTTCTCGGTCGTCATCATCTTCGTGCCGATGCCGCCATTCAGCGAGGATCCAAGACTGATGGTCGCGCAGAACATGCCGAAGGACATCGTCTTCCTCTCAATCCTGCTGCGACTGGCGCGGCGCTTCCGATGGTCGTTTCTCGAGCCGCTGTACAACGCGGTCGAGAACCTGGACGATGACTTCAGCGCCAAGCGATGGGACGATCTGCTGCAGCGCTACCACGAATGCCTGGAAAACCTCGATTCGATCCTGCGACAGGGCAACATGCGCGAGCTCGAGACCGTCGGCGATATCAAGTCGACGATCAACATCTCCGACGATTCTCTCTTGAAGGAGATGTTCAAGGATTGGGGGACGTTTCAGACCCGGCTTGCGCAGGCCATCGAGAAGAAGTCGCCGGGCGATGTACGGCAGACGCTGGAGCCATGGCTCAAGCGCAACAAGGACTTCATGAAGCAACTGCTGGTCGAAACCCAGGGCAAGGTGGACAAGCTGCGTCCGCTGGAAGCCCACTAGAACGCGCCGACAGCAGGTCGGCGCGGCCGACCCTTGCGCTCAGATCATCGAAGCGACGCGTTCGAGGCCGATCAGGCGCGCCAGCGAGCGGACCTCGTTCTTCTGATCCTCGCGGAGCTGGAACAGCAGCGGCATCGCCGCCGACTTCAGCTGCTGGACTTCCTCGGAGTCGGGATCGATCGGCATGGTTCCCGATGCGGGATCGCCCTGGCGCTTGGCGTGGATCTTGCGCGCGACGGCGCGCAGCGCAGTCTCGACCGCCGGCCAGTAATACTCCTGCGATGACGACAGCTTGAGCCGATCCTTGATGCCGGCGATCTGCGCATCGCTGAGCAGGGCGTAGGTCTTCTGCGGCGCCGGCTTGGCGGCCGCCTTGGGCTTCGGCAGCGCGGCGGGGGCGGCCGGCGCCGGTGCGGCGGGCTCGGCGATCTGCGGCTGGGCCGCATCGACGGGGTCATTGATCTTCGGCAGGCCGATATCGGCAGGCTCGGCGGAGGCATAGGCCTGGCGCACAATATCGGTCGCGCCCGGGATCGCGGCTTGCGCCCGCAGCAGGAGCGGTGACGGACTGGCGGGAGGCTCGGCCGGCCGCGGCGCCTCGAAGGCGGCCGTCGCGAGCGTCGTGACCGCAAGCTTGTCCTGCTTGCTGGCGCGATTGGCGACCGGACCAATGTCGGCCTGCGCCGCGGGCAGGCTGTCACGGCCCAAAATGGCTGTTATCGCGGCGCCGGCGAGGAGGAAGCAGGTCAGCGCGGCGAGGGTGATGGCTCTGGTCAAAAACTACTCCATTCCCGGCCGGTGTTGCCGCAAACTGCGCGAGAAATGCGGCGTTACCGTGCCGTGACAGCGCCAAATAGGTGAAATCGTCCCGAAACGGCCCGAAAATCAGGCCGCGGCGTCAAGCTCATAGGCTTCCTGGATGTCGGCCACGATCTCATGTGCCGTCCAGAGGGCACCGGGCTGGACCGAGTGCAGGCTAACCGTCCAGTTGGTGCGGCGGGTGCGCGGCGTGCTGACGATGTCGAATTCGACCTGACGGCACAGCGGATGCCGCTGCAGGGCGTAGAACACGCGGGTCCGGAGATCGTCGAGCGATGCCGGGGTCTTGGCCGAATCCCTGGCGAAGAGCGCCTCAAAAGCCATGTCGCATTCCCACAACTGCCGGGCGGCCAGCCGCGGCTGGCGGACCATCCCTGGTGCATAGTTGGGACTGGCATGGTTAATGCCGCGTTAAGCGGACAGGCGGGACTTGATCGGTCAGACGAGCCGCACCCGCGCGCTCGCCACCTCGTACTCCGCGATCGTCTGGGCCAAGAGATCATCGACCGCGAGCACCCCGGTCACCCCTGAGGTGGAATGACCGCCGCTCCAGATGTCGCGCCAGCGTTTGGGGCGGCTTTCACGGGCGCCGATGTCGATGTCCTTGCCGATATCGATCGCGCCGCGCGCCGGCAGGTCGTCGGGATCGAGACCGGCGGCCTCGATCGAGGGCCGCAGCATGTTGGTCTGCAGGCCCGTGAAGGCCGTCGTGAGCAAGATGTCATCAGCGCTAGAGTCGACCAGCATCTGCTTGTACCTCGCGTCCGCCATGCTCTCGCGCGTCGCGATGAACTTGGTACCCATGTAGGCGAGATCGCAGCCAAGCGCCTCCGCGGCGCGCAGCGCGTGGCCGTCGCTGATGCCGCCGGCCAGCACGATCGGGCCGTCGAAGAATGCGCGCACCGCACGGACGAACACGAACGGATTGAGCCAGCCGGTCTGCCCGCCGGCGCCCGCGGTGAGCAGCACCAGCCCGTCGGCGCCAGCCGCGACCGCGCGCTCGGCATGGCGGATCGAGGCGACGTCGGCGAACACCAGCGCGCCGGCATCGTGCAGGGGTGCGAGCACCGGCGCCGGGGAGCCGACCGAGGTGATCACAAGCTCGGGCTTGTGCCGCAGCAGCACCGCGAGATCCTGCGCCAGCCGCGTGTTGGAGCGATGCACGATCAGGTTCGGGCAGATCGGCGCCGCCGTCGTGCCGCTTGCATCGGCGTGTGCCTGCAAGCGGCGTTCGATGTCGCCGAGCCATGCATCGAGCTGTTCCGTCTCACGGCAATTCACCGTCGGAAACGAGCCGATCACGCCATTGCGGCAGGCAGCTACCACCAGCTCGACGCCCGACACCAGAAACATCGGCGCTGCGATCAGCGGCAACCGAAGGCGATTGCGAAAACGCGCGAGAGGATCAGCGGACAAGTTGTTTCTTCCCTGCATCATTGTGTTAGCGTTATCGCCAACATTGGCACGAGAGAAGCCAAAGACAAAGGCAGGAGGGACAACGAGATGAGCAATCCGCTCTATGCATTTCCGGCGGTGTGCGAGCAGACCTTGCGGGCGCTGGCGCGCTACCCGTCACGCACGGCCTTCGCCTGGCCGGGCGGTTCGCTCAGCTATCAGGGCGCGACCGACCTGATCGGACGGATGCAGAGCGTGTTCATGCGGCTCGGCTTTGCGCCGGGCACCCGCGTCGCGCTGCTCACCGCCAACCGCGCCGACAGCTGGTGCGCCGGCGTCGCCGCGCAATTGTCGCGGCTCGCGATCACCTGGCTGCACCCGCTCGGCTCGCTCGACGACCAGCTGTTCCAGATCGAGGACTCCGAAGCCGAGATGCTGATCGTCGACGGCATCACGTTTCGCGATCGTGGCGGCGAGCTCGCCGCGAAGGCCGCCGGCCTGAAGACCGTGTTCACGCTCGGCCCGGCAGATTACGGCGCCGACCTGGTGCAGGTGGTCGAGAATGCCGGCAGCGCGACCGCGAAAAACTTCGCCCGCGAGGACGACATCTCGACCCTGAACTACACCGGCGGCACGACCGGCAAATCCAAGGGCGCGCTGCGCTATCACCGCGAATATGGCGGCTTCGCCGCCGCCATCCTCGCCGACTTCGAGATTCCGGAGACGCCGCGCTACCTGACGGTGGCGCCGATCAGCCATGTCGCCGGCACCAAGGTGCTGCCGACGCTGATGCGCGGCGGCACCGTGCACATGCTGAAGGGGTTCGATCCGGAAGCCGTGTTCAAGACCATCGAGCGCGAGAAGATCAACTTCACGCTGTTCGTGCCGACCATGATCTATGTGATGCTGGATCATCCAGCGCTGCCCAAAACCGACCTCTCCTCGCTCGAGCTGTTGCTCTACGGCGCCTCCGCGATGTCTCCGAGCCGGCTGGTCGAAGGCATCGAGCGGATCGGCCCGGTATTCTCGCAGCTCTATGGCCAGACCGAATGCTATCCGGTCTCGGTGCTGCGCAAGGCGGACCATGACCCGAAGACGCCGGAGCTGTTCCTGTCCTGCGGCTTCCCGATCACCGCCTGCCAGGTGAAGATCCTCGATCAGGACGACCAGGAGGTCGCGACCGGCGAGGCCGGCGAGATCTGCGTGCGCGCCACGCATGTGATGGCCGAATACTGGAAGCGGCCCGACATCACGGCGGAGACCCTGAAGAGCGGCTGGCTGCACACCGGCGACATCGCCCGCAAGGACGAGCGCGGCTACATGTTCATCCTCGACCGCAAGAAGGACATGATCGTCTCCGGCGGCTTCAACATCTTTCCACGCGAAGTCGAGGATGTGCTGTCGCAGCACGCCGACGTCGCGATGGTCGCGGTGGTCGGCGTGCCCGACGACAAATGGGGCGAGGCCGTCACCGCCGTCGTGGTGGCGCGCGAGGGCGCTGTGCCCGACGCCGACGAGCTGATCAGCCTCGTGAAGGCAAAGAAGGGCTCGGCGCACGCGCCGAAGCAGATCCAGTTCGTCAAGGAGCTGCCGATGACCGGCGTCGGCAAGGTCGACAAGAAGGTGCTGAAGGCGCGCTTCTGGTCCGGCCGCGACCGCATGGTGGGGTGACGTTCGCCGAACTGAAGCCCGTCATCCTGAGGAGCGAGCACAGCGCGCGTCTCGAAGGATGAACGGCCGAGATATCTCAGCGCGCGTCTCGGCCCATCGCGGCGGCAGCCGGGCCGACGCCCTTCGAGACGCCGCTTCGCGGCTCCTCAGGGTGACGGTGAGAGAGCGCTGGGATTTGCGACAGGAGCGAGCTGACCGCCCCCCTGCCCCAGCAGCTGATCGAGCCGCTCGCGCAGCTGATCCTGGTGGTAGGGCTTGGCCAGCCGCGGCAGGTCGACTTGGGTGCCGTCGGGCAGTTCGGCATAGCCGGTGGCGAGCAGGACGACGAGATGCGGGCGCAACTCGCGCGAGGCCGCGGCGAGTTCGATGCCGGTCATGCCCGGCATCACGTGATCGGTCATCATCAGGTCGATCTCCTGGTCGCTCCTGAGGATATCGAGCGCGTGCGGTCCGGAACTGGCGCCGATCACGCGATGGCCGAGGTCCTCCAGCATCTCCATGGTCGACATCGCGATCAGCGGATCGTCGTCGACCAGCAGGATCACCGCCGAGCGCTTGACCTGCTGCGCCGCAGGCGCTGGGCTCTCCACCGCCGGCACGGCAGTCGCGACCGGCAGTACCAGCACCGCCGTGGTGCCCTTGCCGACCGCGCTTGAAAGTTGCAACTCGCCGCCGAGCTGCACCGCGAGCCCATGCACCATCGACAGGCCGAGCCCGGTCCCCTTGCCCACCGGCTTTGACGAGAAGAACGGCTCGATCGCCCGCTTCAGCACGTCCGGCGACATGCCGCTGCCGCTGTCGACCACCGACAGCTTCAGGTAATTGCCCGGCTGCAGCGCGGGATCGTTTTTGGCCTGCCAGGCCGCGAGGCGGATTTCGATCACGCCGCCATCCGGCATCGCATCGCGCGCGTTGATCGCAAGGTTGAGCACCGCAAGCTCGAGCTGGTTGGTATCGACGCAGGCCGCCGGCAGTCCGTCCGGGATGTCGAGCCGCAGCGTGATGCGCGGCCCGAGCGAGCGCTCGAGCAATTCGCTCATATCGCGCACCAGCGCGCCGAGATCGACCGGCACCGCGCGCAGATCCTGCTGCCGTGCGAATGCCAATAGCCGCTGCGTCAGCGAGGCACCGCGCTCGGCACCCTGCAACGCGCCATCGACCAGCCGGCGCAGGCGCGGGTCCTCCGGCATCCGCTTGCGCAGCAGATCGAGATTGCCCATCACGGCCATCAGCAGATTGTTGAAGTCGTGCGCGACGCCGCCGGTAAGCTGGCCGATCGCCTCCATCTTCTGCGCATGGCGGAGCTGTTCCTGCGCCCTCTCGCGCGCGGCGACCTCCTTCATCAGGTCGGCGGTGCGCTGTTCGACCCGCTGCTCCAGCGTCGCGGTGAGCTCGGCAAGCGCGGTGCGCTCCGCGGCGAGCTGTGTCAGCAGCGCTTCGCGCTCGATCTCCGCGGTCTTGCGCGCGGTGATGTCGGAGCAGACCCCGACCAGCGATCGGATGCTGCCGTCGGGCCGGCGCACCGCGCGGGCGCGGACATCGACCCAGTGCTGGGTGCCGTCGGGCCAGATGTTGCGATACTCGATCCGGTAATCCGCGCCGGTGCGCAGCGTTTGCTCGACAATTTCGCTGCGGCGGGCGCGGTCATCGGGATGCACCGCTTCGAGCAGATCCTGATAGGTGAAGGGGCCGCGAGGCTTGCGCCCGAAGAATGTCTTGCAGGTCGGCGACGCCTCGAGCTCGAAATCCGGCAGATGAAGTTCGAGCGCGCCGAGATGGCCGGCATCGAGCGCGGTCTGCAACAGGTCTTCGCTCTCAGTCAGGTCTTCCAGTATCTGGCGGGTCTGGTACTGGCGGCGGCGGCCGCGCACCGCCGCGGCGACCAGGCTCACCAGCGTGGTTGGATGGAACGGCCGCTCGATGAAGGTGACATTGCCGAGCGCGCGGCCGAGCCGCGCCGCTTCGGGATTGCGCTCGGGCCCGCCCTTCTCGCTCATCAGCACGATGGGAAAATCCGACCATGACGGCTGCTCGTTCAGCCAGCGCGTCAGGCCGACAAGGTCGGCGGTCCTGATCGCCTCATCGGCAATAATGGCAAGGCCCGCCCCGCTTGCGACCTGGTGCTCGAACTCGGCGAGGTCGCCGCAGATGTTGGCGTAGTAGCCGGCTTCCTTGATCAGGTGGGCAGTCTTGACGGCGTCCCGCTCGCTCGCGGCGAGGATGACCGCGCGTTCCGAGGACGGGCCGGGCTTCACCGCGTGGCTCCGGGCCGCTCCGGAGCGCCGATACCGGCCACCCGCAACGCACGGGGCCGCCGGACGGCCTTGGCCAGGAAACCGGCGGCGAGATCGATGCGCGTCATGACACCCCCTAACGAGACCAAAACTCGTTGGTGCCGCCAACCGTTCCGGACGCGCAGGGGTATTTTTGCACAGGGGCGGCCGCTGCGGGCTGCCCTTCTCTCCATTGTGGCGGCTGAACCGGCCCGGCGCTAGCGCCGCTCGATCACGAGGCTCTGGACGGTACGGCCGAAATAGCCGCGCTGGTCGGCGAGCCGCGACATCGCAAGCCCTGCGCCGTCAGGCCCGATCCAGGACTCGCTGTCGAGCAGGACCCAGTCGCCGACCGGCTCGCGCGCCAGACTCACGGTGAGATCGGCGTTGATGAAGGTCCACTGGCTGAAATCGAGTGTCGGCGAAACGCCGTTGGAGAAATCCGAGGCGACCACTGCACGCATCGCCTGCGAAACGGCGACGCCTGCGATCAGCGGCTGGTTGACGCGGAACCAGATCGCGCCCGGGCCCAGCACGCCGAAGCGGCCGCGCGCGGCGCGCATCGAGATGTTCTTCACGAACGGACTGTTCGCGAGGTTGCCCGGCTCGACGATACTTTCATCGGGGCCCGGCAGATCGACCGGAAGGGCCGCGACATCCGGCGGCAGCTCGGCCGCCTGCTGCTTGATCTTGAGCACGGTGGCCGAGACGACGAGAACGCCGTCGGCGAGCAGCCTGACGCCGCAGAGCTGGATCTTGCGGCCGTCGCGCAGGATCTCGCTCGAGACCGTCAGCGGCGCCACCGGCACCGGACGCATCAGGTCGATCGTGACCCGCGCGATCCGCATCGGCGCCGGCGTCGGGATGGCTTCTGCGGCCCACACCACCAGCGCGGCCGGCGCGGACCCGTGCTGCATCCGCGGGTCCCATGGACCCGCGGCATCCGGACTGGTGACGACGCGGTCGCCGTCAACGCGAAAGATCGGCTCCATCAACCAAGCGCCGGATCGACTGCTTCGTCATATTCTTTCTTGAAGCGGGCGATCAGTTCGGCCGCGGGCACCACCTTGGAGATGCTGCCGACGCCCTGGCCGGAGCCCCAGATCTCCTTCCAGGCCTTCGGCTTGGCGCGCTCGCCCGACGAGTCAGTGCCGAAGCTCATCTTCGAGGGATCGGAGGTCGGCAGGTTTTCCGGATCCATGCCGGCGGCGACGATCGACGGCTTCAGGTAGTTGCCGTGCACGCCGGTGAACAGATTGGAGTAGACGATGTCCTCGGCGGACGAATTGGTGATCATGCTCTTGTAGCCCTCGACCGCATTCGCCTCTTTGGTCGCGATGAAGGCGGAGCCGATATAGGCGAAGTCGGCGCCGATGATGCGCGCTGCGCGAATGGCGCGGCCATTGGCGATGGTGCCCGACAGCGCGATCGGCCCGTCGAACCACTGCCGCGTCTCCGAAACGAACGGGAACGGCGACAGCGTGCCGGCATGACCGCCGGCGCCGGCCGCGACCAGGATCAGGCCGTCGGCGCCCTTCTCGATCGCCTTGTGCGCGAACTTCTGGTTGATCACGTCGTGGAACACGATGCCGCCCCAGCCGTGGACGGCCTGGTTCAGCTCCTCGCGCGCGCCGAGCGAGGAGATGATCATCGGCACCTTGTGCTTCTCGCAAAGCGCCATGTCGTGATCGAGCCGATTGTTCGACTTGTGCACGATCTGGTTCACCGCGAACGGCGCTGAGGGCCGTTCCGGATGCGCCTTGTCGTAGGCGGCAAGCTCTTCCTTGATCCGGTACAGCCATTCGTCGAGCAGTTCCGGCGGCCGCGCGTTCAGTGACGGAAACGAGCCGACCACGCCGGCCTTGCACTGGGCGATGACGAGGTCGGGCACCGAGATGATGAACAGCGGTGCCCCGATCACGGGAAGAGACAGGCGGCCCTTGAACAGAGCAGGCATGGACATTGGCGGCGGATCCTCAAGTTGGTTGGTCTCGAATGCTGATCGTCATACCAACAAGGCAATCTTTCCAGTGTCAAGTATTGCGTTACGGCGCTGCAAAAAGGATGACAAAACCTCATCCAAATGCCGTGTTCTCGGGCACATCTGGCATCCCAGACGCGGTTTCGACCACCTTTATTGGCAGACCGCCCGTGTCACGAAATTCTCCGTCTTGCAGTCGTTCGGCCCGCGCTTGTGGCCCGGCAGATAGACCAGCGGCGAGCATTTCTCGGAGGCGTCGGTATCGATGCTCTTGCCTTCCTTGAACCCCTTGCTCTGGCACAGCCGGTCGGCGCCGATCTTGCAGTCCGGCGCGCCGTTCGAGGCCACCACGCAGGCCGCACGCCCGGTCACCATCGTCGAGGGGCGCGCGATGTTCGACAGATCGTTAATGGTCTCGCCGGGGCTCTTCAACGACGGCAGCGCCGACTTCGACTTCTCGAACAGCTTTCCGATTTCGTTGATCAGCCCGGGATTCTCGCGCTCGACCGGCGCCGGCGGCAGCTCGATCTGTTGTTGCTGCGGAGACTCAGCAGGCTGCTGCGCCGGCGACTGCACGCCGAGTGCGGGCGGCGCAGTCTGCGCCCGTGCGCTGTCGGTCGCAGCCAGCGCCATCGACAGCGCAAGGCCCGCCATCGCAACGCATGCCTTGGCGGGATTGAGTCTCGCGAGGTTCACCGGTCGTCGATTCCATCAGCCAACGCAGCGACCGTAGTCCGAAGCTGTCCGCGAGCAAAGACGCGAACAGCTAGAACTTTGGTCAGATCAGCTTGAATGCGACAACAAAGCCCAGCACCAGCACGATCGCGCCGATCGCGACCCACAGGCCGAGCCGCTTCTCGAGCTCGGCGCGGATGACATCGCCATAGCGGTTGAGCAGCACCGCGACAAAGAAGAAGCGGCCGCCGCGTGCGACGATCGAGCACAGGATGAACAGCCAGATGTTGTAGCCGGCAAAGCCCGACGTGATCGTCACGAGCTTGTAGGGGATCGGCGTCAGCCCCTTCACGAGGATGATCACGGCACCCCATTCGGCATAGGAGGCGCGGAACGCGTCGACCTTGTCGGAGAGGCCATAGAGATGGATCAGCCATTGTCCGAGCGAGTCGTAGAGCAGCGCGCCGATCGCGTAGCCGAGCACGCCGCCGGCGACCGACGCGACGGTGCAGACGGCCGCGAACCACCAGGCCCGCTTCGGCCGCGCCAACGACATCGGCAACAGCATGATGTCAGGAGGGATCGGGAAGAAGGAGCTCTCGGCGAAGGCGACGGCCGCGAGAATCCAGAGTGCGTAGGGCTTGTCGGCCGCCGCGACGCACCAGTCGTAAATCCGTTTCAACATGGGCGCGATGAACCATCATGGAGCGGATTTGTCCATGCCGGGAATGGATCGAATTTGGTTGATTTACGACTGCCGTTTGCGCAGCCGGTTCTCCAGCGCGACAATTCGACGCCGAACCACCGGAACGGGCGCGGTCTTGGGCAGCTTAACTGGCGACTTCGGCAGCTTCTCGGCGATCCCGAGCAGCCGCTCGCGCCGCTCCATCTCGCGCCACACATCCCCCGGCTTCACGCCGGCCGATGCCCACAGAACGGTGAGATTGTAGAGCAGGTCCGCGCTCTCGCGGACGACGGCGTCCGGCTTGCCGCTGACGGCGTCGATCACGACCTCGACCGCTTCCTCGGCGAGCTTCTTGGCCATCTTGGCCGGCCCGCGCTGGAACAGCCGTGCCGTGCGCGACGTAGCCGGATCAAGATCCTTGGCCACGATCACCGCCTGGTAAAGCCGCTCGATCGAATCACTCATCCTACGAGCCTAGTCGAAACGCGTCGCCAGCGTGTTAACGGGCGAGCCGACAACGAAAAATCCACCGGCCTCGCAGCCGGTGGATCCGATCCTTTGTGACAGTTCTGAGAACCGACGACGGTGTCAGTACGGCGTATAGGGCAGTGCCGAGCGGTGCCCGTAATAGCCGTGATAACCATAATACGGTCCGCCGCCGTAATAGGCCGGGCCACCACCATAATAGGCGGGACCACCGTAGTAGCCCGGGCCGCTGTCGTAGCCATAGGAGTCGTAATAGTCGCGACGGTTCTGGGTTGCGGCGATCGCCAGACCCGTGCCGACGATCCCGGCGAACACAGCCGCAGCGGCCGCACCACCGCCTCCGCCACGATAGTAGCGACGGCGCGCGCTGATGTCGGTCACGTCGCTCGTGCCGTGCGATGTGGTCACGGCGGCCGCCTTGCCCGCCGGAGCAGAGCCTGCGAACGCCATCGTCGGCTCAACGGCCGTCAACGCCACCACGGCAACCGTTGCCAATGTGGCTGCGCGGCCAATGGACGAAAAAACACCCTTTCGCGCAAACATTGTAGTCATCCTTTATGGAAGCCGGCCCGACGGGCCCTGGTGAGCTAACCACTGCCTCTAGATTAGGTTCCCCAAACCGAATGCAAGCTGAACAACCTGAGGTGAAATCGAGGCAGTCATCGGCCGTTCACCTTGCCTGGGGCAGGATGCTGGCAAATAACGCTTGAACAAATAACGCTTGAAATTGATGCTTGAATTGCACCCTGCCCTGGCGCATTCGATGTCATGAAGCAGGCGCAGCCGGCGCGGCACTTTGTCTCGCCTCCCGGATGTCATGATGCAGGTAAGTCGGACCACCGTTCTCCGCTGGATACTGGCCGGCATGATCGGCCTTTCGGGCGGCGTGTGGCCGGCCGTCACACCGCTGCGCGCCGGCGATGCGCCGCAGCCGCTCACCATCCAGTTCACGCTCGACCGTCCGCTTGATGCGGCCGCGGCCCCATTCGTGATGGCGTCGGCAGGCGGCCTGTTCAGCGCCGAGGGCCTTGCGGTCGGCACCAACGTCGCCACCAGTTCGGCGGACGCCATCGCGCGCGTCGCCGACGGCTCAAGCGATTTCGCCCTCGTCGACATCAACTCGCTGATCCGCTTTCGCGACAAGCCAGGTGCTGCCCCCGTCAAGGCGGTGTTCGTGCTGTTCAACCAGGCGCCTTATGCGATCATTGCCCGCAAGAGCCGGGGCATCAAGGCGCTGACCGACATCCAGGGCAAGAACCTCGGCGTCGCCGAGGGCGATCTTTCGATCCGGCTGTGGCCCGCGGTCGCCAAGCAGAACGGCATCAAGCTCGCGAGCGTGAAGCAGAGCACGATCAGCGCGGCGGTGCGCGAGCCGATGCTTTCCGCAGGCCAAATCGATGCCGTAACCGGCTTCTCCTATCTCTCGGCAATCAATCTGCGCGATCGCGGCGTGCCCGCCGACGATCTCGCGGTGCTGCGCTTCGCCGACTATGGCTGCGAAGCCTATGGCTTTGCCGTGATCGTCAGCCCGCGGCTTGCGGCGGCGAAGCCGGACGCGGTGAAAGGCTTCGTGCGCGCGGTGATCGGCGGCACCAACCTCGCGGTCAAGGACCCGGCCCGCGCGGCGAGCGAGGTGGTGAGCCGGATGGATGGCGGTTCGCGCGACCTGGAGCTCGAGCGGCTGGGCGCCATCATCCGCGACAACATCCTGACCGGCGAGGTGAAGCGCGACGGCCTCGGCGGCATCGAGGCGGAGCGCTTCGAGCGATCGCTCGACCAGCTCGCGGAGGACTTCAAATTCCAGAAGCGGCCGCACGCTGCCGACATCTTCGACGACCAATTCCTGCCGCCGATCGATGGCCGGCTGGTGAATTGAAAGTCGCCCCTCTGCGCAGTCGTCATGCCCGGCAAAGCGCGGAGCGCGATGCGTCATCGCCCGCTAGCCCTGCATCCCGAACCCTGATTAGATTGCGTCCCGCCTGACCGGGCGCCCACCGCTGACGAGTCCCGCCGGCATGTCCATGCTTCGCCTCTATACCCGCGTCCTCGAACTGCTCGGCAAGGAGGCGCGGCTCGGCTGGATCCTGGCCGCCGCCAACATGCTGCTCGCCGCTGCGCAATTCGCCGAGCCGGTGCTGTTCGGCAAGATCGTCGACGTGCTGTCGGGCCGGCCGGTCACCGGGCTGTTTGCGACCTCCTCGGCTTGGCCGCTGCTCGCGGCCTGGGCGGCGTTCGGCCTGTTCACGATCGGCTGCAGCGCGATCGTCGCGTTGCAGGCCGACCGGCTCGCACACCGCCAGCGCCAGGCCGTGCTGACGGATTATTTCGAGCACATCCTGCAGCTGCCGCTGACCTTCCACTCCGGCACCCATTCCGGACGGCTGATGAAGGTGATGCTGAACGGCACCGATGCGCTGTGGCGGCTCTGGCTCGGCTTCTTCCGCGAGCATTTCGCCGCCATCATATCGCTGATCGTGCTGCTGCCGCTCGCGCTCTACATCAACTGGCGGCTGGCGATCCTGCTGTTCGCGCTCTGTGTCGTGTTCACCGTGCTGACCACGCTGGTGGTGCGCAAGACCTACGGCATGCAGAGCGAGGTCGAGGCCTATTACAGCGACCTTTCGGCGCGCGCCTCCGACGCGCTCGGCAATGTCGCGCTGGTGCAGAGCTTCGTGCGGATCGATTCCGAGGTGCAGGGCCTGCGCTACGTCGCCGACAAGCTGCTCGCGGTGCAGATGCCGGTGCTGTCATGGTGGGCGCTGGTCACCGTGATCACGCGCGCCTCGACCACCATCACGGTGCTTGCGATCTTCACGGTCGGCATCGCGCTCCACAACGAGGGCCTCACCACGGTCGGCGAGATCGTGATGTTCGTCTCGTTCGCCACCATGCTGATCCAGAAGCTCGAGCAGGTGGTCAGCTTCATCAACAATGTGTTCATGGAAGCGCCGCGCCTGCAGGAATTCTTCGACGTGCTCGATGCGGTGCCGGCGGTGCGCGACCGTCCGGGCGCGGTCGATCCCGGCCGGCTGTCCGGGCTGGTCGAGTTCAACGACGTCTCGTTCTCCTATGACGGCAAGCGGCCGGCGATCGAGGACCTCACCTTCACCGCATTGCCCGGCCAGACCATCGCGCTGGTCGGCTCGACCGGCGCCGGCAAATCCACCGCGATCGCGCTGCTGCATCGGGCGTTCGATCCGCAATCCGGCATCATCGAGATCGACGGTATGGACATACGTGCTCTGAAGCTGACCGCGCTGCGGCGGAACATCGGCGTGGTGTTCCAGGAGGCGCTGCTGTTCAACCGCTCGCTCGCCGACAATCTGCGCGTCGGCAAGCCCGATGCGACCGATGAGGAGCTGCGCATCGCCGCGGCGCGCGCACAGGCGCTGGATTTCATCGAGCGCAGCGAGAAGAAGTTCGACACCCATGCCGGCGAGCGTGGCCGCATGCTGTCCGGCGGCGAGCGGCAGCGGCTATCGATTGCGCGTGCGCTGCTCAAGGATCCGCCGATCCTGATCCTCGACGAGGCAACCAGCGCGCTCGACGCCGTCACCGAAGCCAAGGTGAATGCTGCTCTCGACGAAGTGATGAAGGGCCGCACCACCTTCGTGATCGCGCATCGTCTCTCGACCATCCGCTACGCCACCCGCATCCTGTTGTTCGACCAGGGACGGGTGATCGAAAGCGGAACTTTCGATGAACTGGTGGCGAAAGGCGGGCGTTTTGCCGAACTCGCGCGGGCCCAGTTCATGGTCCAGGACCAGGCGCGCGCCGGCATCGAGGCACCATAATTCTCCCCTTTCCAACTGAGGCGGCTGCCGAAATTCAGCCGATTTCGTCCACGATATAATTGGCCGGCCTCTGTTCTCAGCTGGCAAGCCGGTATAGGTTTGCATCGCCGCAATGCGGCGCCGGACACGCTTGAAACCCGTACGTCACATCGCAAGACCTCCTTCTCGAAGGCGGGTCTCAAAGGACCGGAACCGTCGTGTATTTTCCTCGCCCGCTGCGCCCGTCGTTGAAATGGATTTTGGCCGTCGCGATGCTCGCCATCGCAACGCCGCAGATCGCGCAGGCCGAGGCGCTGCTGGTCGTCGAGGCCGATACCGGGAAGGTGCTGCAGGCCGACAATGCGACGATGCCGTGGTATCCGGCCTCGCTCAGCAAGTTGATGACCGCCTATGTAACGCTGAAGGCGGTCAAGGATGGCCGGGTGTCGCTCGACACGCTGCTCACGGTGTCGCCGACCGCGTCATCGCAGTCGCCCTCGAAGATGGGCCTTCGGCCCGGCACCCAGGTCACCGTCGACAACGCGCTCAAGATGATGCTGGTGAAGTCGGCCAACGACATGGCCGTGGTGCTGGCCGAGGGCATCGGCGGCTCGATCGACGGCTTTGCCGGCGAAATGAACCAGACCGCGCAAAAGCTCGGCATGACGCAAACGAGCTACGTCAACCCGAACGGCCTACCCGCCGACGGCCAGATCACCTCGGCGCGCGATATGGCGATCCTCGCCCGCGCCATCATCCGCGACCTGCCGGAATACGAGTATTTCGTCCACATCCCGTCGATCCGCTTCGGCCGCCGCATCACTCAGAACTTCAACAAGCTGATCGGCCGCTATCCCGGCGCCGACGGCTTCAAGACCGGCTTCATCTGCGCCTCCGGCTACAATCTCGTGGCGTCGGCGACGCGCGACGGCAAGCGGCTGATCGCCGTGGTGCTCGGCGCCTCCTCGGGCCGCATGCGCGCGATCCGCGCCGCGCAGCTTTTGGATCGCGGCTTTGCCAATAACGGGCTGGCGTGGCTGCGGCCCTCGCTCGGCACCGTCGACAATCTGGTGCCGATCGATTCCACCCCGCCGAACCTGCGCGAGGAGATGTGCGGTGCCAAGCACAAGCGACCCGCCAGCGACGAGGACGGAGAAGACACCGTGGCCAGCGCCGGCGCGAGCACCAACGGCGACAGCGGCGTGAGCTTCTTCGCCTCGGGCCTGCAGGCCGCGATGCCGACAAAACCGGCCGACCTGCTGGCGCAGCCGGCGGCGGCGTCCGAACCGGTCGTGGTTTATACGGGACCGACCAAGACCGGCGCTGCATTGATCGCCGCGGTCGACGCCGACACCGAGAAGCTGCAGCCGGCCAAGCGCGCCAAGGGCAAGCACACCCGTGTCGCCGGCAAGAAGTCCGATTCGGCTGATGACGCCAAGGGTGACAGCAAGAGCGCCTCCAAGTCGGACAACAAGCCGGCGGCCAAGCCGGTACGTCACGCCAACGCCAAGCCGGATGCCGCAGCTGCGAAGCCCGCCGCGGACAAGCCTGCCGCTGCAAAGCCTGCCGGCAAGCCGGCGGCGGCGGCAAAGCCTGCTGCGAAGCCCAAGGCCGAGAAGCCGAAGGCCGACGCCAAGCCGGCAGGCTAGCAGAGCGCCACCCCCTCCGATCTCCCAATGCGTCGATAGCGCGCAGCGGCTTGCCATTGGCCGCGGCATCGCTCAATACTGCCTGAAATAACGCGGCCAAGACACGGTCAAGGGTCGGAAAACCCGGAAGCAATCCGGGACATCAGCCAAATTTATATGAGAGGGAATAGCCATTATGGAGCGCATCTGGCTCAAGCATTATCCGGCCGGCGTGCCCGCCGATATCGACGTCACGCAATATTCGTCGCTGGTCGAATTGCTGGAAGAGAGCTTCAAGAAGTTCGCCGATCGCAAGGCGTTCATCTGCATGGACAAGGCGATCACCTATCGCGAGCTCGACGAGATGTCGACGGCGCTCGGCGCCTACCTGCAGAGCAAGGGCCTGCAGAAGGGCGCACGCGTCGCGCTGATGATGCCGAACGTGCTGCAATATCCCATAGCGACCGCCGCCGTGCTGCGTGCCGGCTATGCCGTGGTCAACGTCAATCCGCTCTACACCCCGCGCGAGCTCGAGCATCAGCTCAAGGATTCCGGCGCGGAAGCGATCATCGTGCTGGAGAACTTCGCCACCACCGTGCAGAAGGTGCTGCCTAACACCGCGGTGAAGCAGGTGATCGTCGGCAGCATGGGCGACCTGCTCGGCTTCAAGGGCGTCATCGTCAACCTGGTGGTGCGCCGGGTGAAGAAGATGGTGCCGGCCTGGTCGATCCCGGGTGCGGTCAGCTTCAACGAGGCGCTGTCGGCCGGCCGCGGCATGAAGCTCAACAAGCCGGTGCTGACGCGCCAGGACGTCGCCTTCCTGCAATACACCGGCGGCACCACGGGCGTTTCCAAGGGCGCCACGCTGATCCACCAGAACGTGCTCGCCAACGTGCTGCAGAATGACGCCTGGCTGCAGCCGGCGCTGAAGAAGCCACCGATCGTCGACCAGATGGTGATCGTCTGCGCGCTGCCGCTTTATCACATCTTCGCCCTGACCGCGTGCTACCTGCTGGGCGTGCGCTCCGGCGGCACCAATCTGTTGATCCCCAATCCGCGCGACATGGCCGGCTTCATCAAGGAGCTGGCGAAATATCAGGTCAGCTTTTTTCCGGCAGTCAACACGCTCTATAATGGCCTGTTGAACACGCCAGGCTTCGACAAACTGGATTTCTCCAAGCTAAAGATCGCCAATGGCGGCGGCATGGCGACGCAAAAGCCGGTCGCGGAGAAATGGCTGAAAGTCACGGGAATCTCGTTGTCGGAAGGCTATGGGCTGTCGGAAACCTCGCCGACCCTGACATGCAATCCCGCGACGATCACAGAGTTCTCCGGGACGATCGGCCTTCCGGTCCCCTCGACCTGGCTCTCGATCCGCGACGACGACGGCAATGAACTGCCGCTCGGCGAAGCCGGCGAAATCTGCGCCAAGGGCCCGCAGGTGATGTCGGGGTACTGGAACAGGCCTGACGAGACCGCCAAGGTGATGACGGCGGATGGCTATTTCCGCACCGGCGACATCGGCGTGATGGACGAGAAGGGCTATACCAAGATCGTCGACCGCAAGAAGGACATGATCCTGGTCTCGGGCTTCAACGTCTATCCGAACGAGATCGAGGAAGTGCTGGCGAGCCATCCGGGCGTGCTCGAATGCGCCGTGATCGGCGTCCCCGACGCGAAGTCCGGCGAGGCGGTGAAGGCCTTCGTGGTCAAGAAGGACCCGAGCGTCACCGCCGAGGACATCATCAAGTTCGCCGCCACCCAGCTCACCGCCTACAAAGTGCCGAAGCAGATCGAGTTCAGGGCCGACCTGCCGAAGACCAATGTCGGCAAGATCCTGCGCCGCGAGCTGCGCGACGAGAAGAAGGCCGCGGCGTAAGGACGAGCAAGCGGGCGTTGGACGGACATGACTGACGCTCGCATCGCGACGCCCGCCGACGTCATCGCGTTCTGGCGAGAAGCCGGCCGTGACCACTGGTACACGCACGACGACACCTTCGATGCCGAAATCCGCAGCCGCTTCCTTGCCACCTGGCAGAAGGCGGCTGCCGGCGAGTTGTCGTCATGGGAGGCGAGCGACGAGGGCGCGCTGGCGCTGACCATCGTGCTCGACCAGTTTCCGCGAAACCTGTTTCGAGGCGACGCCAGCACCTTTTCAAGTGACGCGCTGGCGCGCGACGTGGCAAGGCGCGCCATCGACCGCGGCGTCGATGCGCGGACCGACCCGGTGCTGCGCGAATTCCTCTACCTGCCTTTCGAGCATTCGGAGGACCTCGACGACCAGCAGCGCTGCGTGACGCTGTTCCGGCAATATGATTGCCATCCCGACAATCTGAAATATGCCGAGGATCACGCCGACATCATCCGCCGGTTCGGCCGCTTCCCGCACCGTAACCGCGTGCTGGGTCGGGAAACCACCGCGGAAGAGCAGGCCTTTCTCGACGCCGGGGGTTTTCCGGCTGATGACGGAACGGTGACTGCGCTTCGGCATTGCCGTTCCTGCAGCAGGCCGTATTGTGCGGTCCAACCGCCGGGTTTAAGACAATTCCGCTTCACCGAGGGAGAACAACGATGACGATCAATGTTGGCGATAAGCTGCCGGAAGCCAAGTTTCGCGTAATGACCGCCGAGGGTCCGCAGGTCAAAACCACCGACGACATTTTCAAGGGCAAGAAGGTCGCCCTGTTCGCGGTGCCCGGCGCCTACACCGGCACCTGCCACAAGATGCATCTGCCGAGCATCTTCCTCAACGCCTATGCCATGAAGAACAAGGGCGTCGACACCATCGCGATCGTCTCGGTCAACGACGCCTTCGTGATGAACGCCTGGAAGCGCGACACCGACCAGCGCGACGAAGCCGTCTTCCTGGCCGACGGCAATGCCGACTTCGCCAAGGCGATCGGCATGGAGCTCGACGCCTCCGGCAACGGCCTCGGCATCCGCTCCCACCGCTACTCGATGCTGGTCGAGGACGGCGTGGTGAAGAAGCTCAACAAGGAGCCGGCTCCGGGCAAGGTCGAGGTCTCCGGCGGCGACACGCTGCTCGGGCAGCTCTGAGCTGACGCTTTCGCCGCAACTGGCTATCATCGCCCGGCTCGACCGGGCGATCCAGTACGCCGCGGCCTCACGTTTCAATTGCCGATGTCTCTGGAATACTGGATCACCCGCTTTCGCGGGCGATGACAGTTGTGGGAATGGGGGTAGCCGGGATCGCTGGTCCGTAGGATGGGTAGAGCGCAGCGAAACGCATCGGCTTCGTGCCGCGCGGGGCGAGTGATGGGTTTCGCTTCGCTCTACCCATCCTACGCAGCCGATACGCGGCGCGACCGTTGCGCCTACCCCTTCAACCTTGCCATCGCCACGCCTTCGCGCGCCAGCTCGTCGGCGCGTTCGTTCTCGGCGTGGCCGGCATGGCCCTTGATCCAGTGCCAGCGCACCTCGTGCGGCTTCAGCGCGGCGTCGAGGCGCTGCCACAGCTCGACATTCTTCACCGGCTTCTTGTCGGCCGTGCGCCAGCCATTGCGCTTCCAGCCGTGAATCCATCCGGTGATGCCCTGGCGGACGTACTGGCTGTCGGTGGTGAGGTCGACCACGCAGGGCTTCTTCAGGGCTTCCAGTGCCGAGATCGCCGCCATCAGCTCCATGCGGTTGTTGGTGGTGTGCGCCTCGCCGCCCTTCAATTCCTTCTCGACGTCGCCGAATCTGAGGATCGCGCCCCAGCCGCCCGGTCCGGGGTTTCCGGAGCAGGCACCATCGGTAAAGACAATTACATGCGGCTTGTCGCTCACGCCACGCATCCCGCCGGCGTGATGCCGTAGTCGTTGATCGCAGCGACGTTCTGGTGGAAGCGCAGCTTGCGGACGTATTCCAGCGGGTCCTTCGGCTGCACCAGCGCACCCGCGGGCACGTTGAGGAAATCGACCAGGCGCGTCAGCAGGAAACGGAGCGCGGCGCCACGCGCGAGCAGCGGCAGCGCGGCCTCCTCCGCCGCCGACAATTGCCGCTCGCGGTTATAGGCATTGAGCAGCGCGCGCGCCTTGGTGACGTTGAAGGAATGATCCGGCTCGAAGCACCAGGCGTTGAGGCAGATCGCGACGTCGTAGGCCAGGATGTCGTTGCAGGCGAACGGGAAGTCGATCAGGCCCGAGAGCTTGTCGCCGAGGAAGAAGACGTTGTCGGGAAACAGGTCGGCATGGATCACGCCGACCGGAAGGTCCGCCGGCCACGCGGCTTCGAGATGATCGAGCTCGCGCGCGATGAAGTCGTGCAGACCCGGCTGCACGCTGTCGGCCCGCGCCGCGGCAAGATCGAACAGCGGCCGCCAGCCGGAGACCGACAGCGGATTGTTGCGGACCAGCGGAAAGTCGCGGCCGGCCAGATGCATCTTGGCCAGCGCCGCGCCGACGCCGGAGCAATGAGCCACGTTCGGCCGCCGCGGCCACACGCCTTCGAGGAAGTTGATGACCGCCGCCGGCCGGCCGGCGAGCCGGCTATAGACCTCGCCCTTGCGGTTGCGCGCCGGCTGCGGGCACGATACCCCGCGCGCAGCGAGATGCGCCATCAGCGACAGGAAATACGGCAGGTCGTCCTCCGCCACGCGCTTCTCATAGAGCGTGAGGATGTAGGCGCCCTGGCTGGTGTGCAGCAGGAAGTTCGAATTCTCGACGCCCTCGGCGATGCCCTTGTAGGAGAGCAATTCGCCGATGTCGTAGCTCTTGAGGAATTCCGCGAGGTCTTCGGCGGCAACGTCGGTGTAGACCGCCATATGGTCTATTCCGCGGCGGCAGCGTCGGGCCGCAGCGAACGCGGCAGCGGGAAGAACTCGTTCTCTTCCGCGGCCGAGACCGTCTCCACGTGAAGCTCGAAGCGCTCGGCGAAGGCGCCCATGATCTCCTCGACGATCACTTCCGGCGCCGAGGCGCCCGCGGTGATGCCGAGGCTCGTGATGCCTTCGAACCTGCTCCAGTCGATGTCGCTGGCACGTTGTGCAAGCACGGCAATGGGGCAGCCCTCGCGCTCGGCGACCTCGCGCAGGCGCTGCGAGTTCGACGAGTTCGGCGCGCCGACCACGATCAGGGCATCGACAACCGGCGCCACCTTCTTGACCGCCAGCTGGCGGTTGGTGGTGGCGTAGCAGATGTCTTCCTTGTGCGGACCGTTGACGTTCGGGAAGCGCTGCTTGAGCAACGCCACGATCTCCGCGGTGTCGTCGATCGACAGCGTGGTCTGGGTCACGAAAGCGAGGTTGTTGGGGTCCTTCGGGACGAAGGTCTTTGCATCCTCGGCGGTCTCGATCAGGGTCACGGCGCCGACCGGGAGCTGGCCCAGGGTGCCGACCACCTCGGGGTGATGGGAGTGCCCGATCAGGAGGATCTCGCGGCCGCGCTTGAAATGGATCGCCGCTTCGCGGTGGACCTTGGTCACCAGCGGGCAGGTCGCGTCCAGCGAGAAGAAATTGCGGGATTTGGCCTCGGCCGGAACCGACTTGGGAACGCCATGGGCCGAAAACACCACCGGCGCATTGGTATCGTCGGGGATTTCGGCCAATTCCTCGACGAAAATGGCACCTTTGGTCTTCAGGCTGTCGACCACATACTTGTTATGGACGATTTCGTGCCGGACATAGACCGGGGCACCATAAATAGTGAGCGCGCGTTCGACCGTATCGATGGCGCGGACCACCCCGGCGCAAAAGCCGCGGGGGGAACAAAGCACGATTCTAAGATCGGGTTTTTTCGCTGACATCAGGCTGTCTCGGGGCAATCTCGGGACCGAATCACCCCTCGCCGGCGGGCGGGGAACGGCCAGTTAGGATAAGGACTTGGGACTGCTTTCGGGCGCTGTCAAGGCGATTTTGCTGGCCCATTGCGCCATTCCCCCCGGAGGGCTTATATAGGCCCTATAATTCCCGTCATCGCCGATGACTACCAGCTTCGCCTCTACAGAGGTGGGCGAAGCACAAAGGAGATTTGCCATGAGCAACGCACCGCTGATGCCGAAGGCGACTGCCGTGTGGTTGGTCGATAATACCGCCCTGACGTTCGATCAGGTGGCCGATTTCACCAAAATGCACCCCCTGGAGGTGCGTGCCATCGCCGACGGCGACGCCGCCCAGGGCATCAAGGGCATGGACCCGATTTCCAACGGCCAGCTGACCCGCGAGGAGATCGAGCGCGGCGAGCGGGACCAGAATTACCGCCTCAGGCTCCAGGAGAGCAAGGTGGTGCTGCCGACCGCCGCCAAGAAGAAGGGCCCGCGCTACACCCCGGTGTCGCGCCGCCATGAGCGGCCGAGCGCGATCCTCTGGCTGGTGCGCAACCACCCCGAGCTGAAGGACGCCCAGATCATGCGTCTGGTCGGCACGACCAAGACCACGATCGCCAGCGTGCGCGACCGCACCCACTGGAACGCCTCGACCCTGACCCCGATGGACCCGGTGACGCTCGGCCTGTGCTCGCAGATCGAGCTCGATTTCGAGGTGCAGCGCGCCGCCAAGGAGAAGCCGACCACGACCGTCTACGGCGGCGCCACGCTGCTGCCGGCCTCCGAGACCACGCGCAAGGACGAGCTGGACGATCAGCCGATCGAGCGGCACGACGATCTCAATGTCGATGCCGTGTTCGCCAAGCTGAAGACGATCGGCGGCAAGAAGGCCGACGACGAGGAGTAGCCGCCGGCTGCGTTTCTCGAGGACCGGACTACGAAACGCGGCAGGGCAACCCGCCGCGTTTTTGTTTGGGGCATGCGGAGCCTTGATCCCGCAAGCGACGCGCCGGCGGCCCGCCTTCGCTTACCCGAACGAGAAGCGCCGGTGGGCGAAGTCGAGCAGCGGACGTTCGAAATAACGATAACTCAGGGCGCACAGGGCGAACGTCAGCGCGAGCGCGCTGAAGGTCAGCGAGAGGCCGGCGAGGCTCTCGACCGTTCTCGGTTGATGCAGTACGGCGAACAGCAGGTACACGATGACGTGGTGGGTGAGATACGCCGCGTAGGACGTCTTGGCGAAGAAGTTCGCGACCGAATTGCGCAGCAGTGCGAGTTTTGGCGAGCCGCGATTTTCCAGAACGACGAACAGCAGAGAACCGAAGAAGATCTCGACCTGCGTATGCGAGAACGCCACCGACCAGCGCTTCCACCCGAACAGCCACAGCAGGGGAAGCGACATGCTCGACCATTTGAGGATGGCGGCGACGCGTCTGGAGACCTCGGCATCCGGCTTGCGATAGAGGCGCCACCAGGCGATCAGCGCGCCGATCGCAAGCGAATCGATCCTGAATTGCGGCAGCACGTACCAGCCGTAAGCGTCCGGCAGCGCGCTATCGATCAGGCGCCCGATCGGGCAGATCAGGATCGGCACGAGCAGGATCGCGAACAGCCGCTCGGTCGGGATGTTCCGCACCAGCAACGGAAACAGCAGATAAAACTGCTCCTCGATCGCGAGCGACCAGGTTACGGCCAGCCAGAAAGCGCCGTCGGTCTGCGCCTTGGCCATGCCGAAGTTCTGCAAGCCGAACAGGTACAGCCAGCCGGGCACGCCCCTGGTGTCGAACAGATCAGGGCTTAGCGAAAAATACCACCCGACCGCCGCGCAACCGCACATCAGGTAGTAGAGCGGCCAGATGCGAAACGCGCGCCTGCCGTAGAAGGCTGAGTAATACCGTTCGGCCGCCCGGTGGCGCAGCAGAATATCCGTGATGAGATAGCCGGACAGAATGAAGAACAGGTCGACGCCGAAGCGGCCGACATGCAGCAGTTTCCACGGCCAGCCCTGCGGACCGTCCGGCGCGCCGAAATAGTGCCAGATGACGACGATCAGCAGCGCGATCGCGCGCAGCCCGTCGAGCTCTCCGATCCTGTCACGCTCCAACGCGAGCTCGCCTTCCACAAGCACAGGACCAGGTCTCATCCAAAACAGCCGCTCGTGATCGCATGCGGCGAGCCGATATCTTGACGGAATTCGGTCCGGCGGCCGACCACGCATACCTCACCGGACGGGCGGTGACCATGGCGCCTAGAGCGTTTTCGAGCGAAGTGGATACCGGTTCGCGTGAAGAAAACGCGTCAAAGCAAGAATCTAGGGCCCCGTTCCGATTCATCGGACCGGGGCCCTAGTGGCGGTCCGGATTGTTCATCATGTATTCGCCGAGATCGCGCTGCCGCCGATCGGTGCGGGCTTCGGCATTCTGGCGCTGGACGTCGCGATCCTTGCGGCATGCGACATATTCGGGCGAGCCGACCGCGACCTTGCCGCCAGCCTGGCAGTACTGATCGTCGTCGCCCATGCTCTCCGCGATCGGTGATCGGCCGCGCTCAAGGCAGCCTGCCAGCAGCGGCAGTGCGAGCAGCAAAGCGAGAGGCGCGCGTGCGGAAATGGATCGCATCCGGTGGTCCGTATCTCGTGGCGTATGACAGGGAAGGCCGGGATGACCCGGCAATCCATCAAAATCATGGCCATTTTGCTTCCGAATGCGCAGGTCTTGTTCCGCGCGTGGCGCCCTCAGGCGCGGGAAGTGCCAGCGCTCCCTCGCCCCGCCCTTGCGGGGAGAGGGTTGGGGTGAGGGGCCGCCTCCACAAGATGAATGCAGCGAGTGTGCGGAGACTCCCCCTCACCCGGATCGCATTACCATGCGATCCGGCCTCTCCCCGCAAGCGGGGCGAGGCGACAAGAGCTACGCCTTGCCCTTCAGCGCCTCGCCGATTTCGTCGAGCACCTTGGGATCCTCGATCGTCGCGGGCATGGTCCAGGGCTCGTCGTCGGCGATCTTCTTGATGGTGCCACGCAGGATCTTACCGGAGCGGGTCTTCGGCAGCCGCGCCACGGTGATCGCGAGCTTGAACGCGGCGACCGGCCCGAGCTTCTCGCGCACCAGCGCCACGACCTCCTTCTCGACCTGATCCGGTGTCTTGGTGACGCCGGCCTTCAGCACCAGGAAGCCGCACGGCACCTCGCCCTTGATCGCATCCTTGACGCCGAGCACCGCGCATTCGGCGACATCGGGATGCGAGGCGAGAATCTCCTCCATGCCGCCGGTGGAGAGCCGGTGGCCGGCGACATTGATGATGTCGTCGGTGCGGCCCATCACCCAGACATAGCCGTCCCCATCCTTATAGCCGGCGTCCGAGGTCTTGTAGTAGCCGGGGAATTCCGAGAGATAGGCGTCCCTGAAGCGATCGTCCTGCTGCCACAGCGTCGGCAGGCAGGCCGGCGGCATCGGCAGCTTGATCACGATCGAGCCCATGGTGCCCGCGGGCACCGGCTTCGCCGCCTCGTCGACGATGTCGACCTGATAGCCCGGCATCGGCACCGTCGGCGAGCCGTGCTTGACCGGCAACTGGCCGAGCCCCACCGGATTGCCGGCAATGCACCAGCCGGTCTCGGTCTGCCACCAGTGATCGATCACCGGCACCTTGAGCTGCTGCTCCGCCCACTCCACCGTCGGCGGATCGGCGCGCTCACCGGCGAGGAACAGCGTGCGGAAGCGCGACAGGTCGTAGCTCCTCAGCAGCTTGCCCTCGGGGTCTTCCTTCTTGATCGCACGGAATGCGGTCGGCGCCGTGAAGAAGGCGACCGCCTTGTGCTCGCTGATCACGCGCCAGAACGCGCCGGCATCCGGCGTACCGACCGGCTTGCCCTCATACATGATCGTGGTCGCGCCGTGGATCAGCGGGCCATAGACGATGTAGGAGTGGCCAACCACCCAGCCGATGTCGGAGCCGCACCACCAGATCTCGCCGGGCTTCACGCCGTAGAGATTGTGCATCGACCATTTCAGCGCCACCAGGTGCCCGCCATTGTCGCGCACCACGCCCTTCGGGATTCCGGTCGTGCCCGACGTGTAGAGGATGTAGAGCGGATCGGTCGCGGCGACCGGCACGCAGGGCGCGGCCTTGCCGGCGTCGAACGCAGCGCGGCGCAGCGTCGCCCAGTCGTGGTCGCGGCCCGCGGTGAGCTCGCAGGCCTGCTGCGGCCGCTGCAGGATGATGCAGGTGTCGGGCTTGGCGCCGGCGAGGCGGATCGCTTCGTCGAGCAGCGGCTTGTACTGCACGATACGCCCGGGCTCGATGCCACAGCTCGCCGAGAAGATCAGCTTCGGCTTGGCGTCGTCGATGCGGGTCGCGAGCTCCTTGGCCGCGAAGCCGCCGAACACCACGCTGTGCACCGCGCCGATCCGCGCGCAGGCGAGCATCGCGACGACAGCCTCCGGCACCATCGGCATATAGAGGATGACGCGATCGCCCTTGGCCACGCCGAAATCCTGCATGACCGCGGCCAGCGTCTGCACCTCCGTCAGAAGCTCGGAATAGGTGAATTTGGTGATCGAGTTGGTGAGCGGGGAATCGTGGATCAGCGCGACCTGGCCGGCGCGGCCGCCGGCGACATGGCGATCCAGCGCATTGTAGCAGGTGTTGACCACGGCGCCGGCGAACCAGCGTCCATAGGCGCCCATGGACGGATCGAAGACTTTCTTCGCCGGCTCGATCCAGTCGATCTCGCGCGCCGCTTCCGCCCAAAAACCCTCGGGGTCTCGAAGCGAGCGGGCATACACCTCATGATACCGGCTCTGCTGCTGGACGTTCATTGCGCTTCTCCCTCGCCTCCATCGTCGTGTCGAGCATGACGGATATGGATGGTTGGCTCTCTTTGGCGGTCATTGTCATGGGCGCGACCGATAATTCAAGCCGTAAACTTACCGACGTTAGCACTAGTAGCCGTCGACCCCGTTGATCTGCCGCAACCGCTCGCGCATCGCCTTTTGCAGGTCATAGTCCGGCTTGCCGAATTCCGCGTTGCGGCGGGCGACGAACTGATCCTGCGCGCGCTGCAGCTCGCGCGCCTGGCGCGGGTCCTGCGCCTCGCGCACCGTGCGGAAAGTCGATGCGCCGATCTCGCGATCGAGATCGGCGAGCGCGGGATTGGCGCAGATCGCCTTCTCCACCGGCCGGCGCGCCTTTCGGCAATCGAAGCTCGGCTTGCCTGCCACCGCCATCATGGCGCCGATCCTCTCGAGCTCCAGCGACAACGACTTGTAGTTGGCCTTGGCGGCGGCGTGATCGGGGTTGAGCTTGACGGCGGCGCCGAAATCCATGATCGCCTTCGGCCGGTCACCCTTGCGGCGCCACAGCTCGCCGCGCGCATTGTGGGCGTCGGCAAGCGATGGATCGAGCCGGAGCACGGTGTCATAATCCGCGATCGCGCGGTCGATCATCTGCTTGCGGTCATAGGCGCTCGCGCGCGCCATCAGCGCCCTGATTCGATCCGGCTTGGCCGCCTTCTCATTGTCGATCAGCGCGCCGCAGGCATCGACGGTCTTGTCGTCATCCGTTGCCGCAGCCGCAGCGATGCAGGGTCCGGCATCGGCCTGCACATCCTTGCCGGGCTCGCTGCTGGCCGCGCGCGCAACGCCTGATGTCAGCGCGCCTGACAGGCAAGCGCACAGCAGCGCCAGAGCCAGATTGAAGGCAAGATTCGCAGAGTTGCGTCGCATCCCGATCGCCGACAAGACATCCCTCTCCCGCGCCCGCACCACCGACCTCTGATGTCCGGCAGCGCGCCATTTGCCGCAAAACCACACGCTGGATTATACGTCAATTGCGACGATCGGCTGCACTTGGGGCCGTACTTGGGGGTTCGCGTGCTGACATTCGAATGGATCATTGGCCTGCTGCTCGCAGCGGTAGCGCTGTCGGCGCTGGCGCGGCGGATCAAGGTGCCCTACCCGACCTTTCTTGCGCTCGGCGGCGTGCTGCTGACCCTGCTGCCATGGGCGCCGACCTGGGCCCTGGAACCGAAACTGGCGCTGGCGCTGTTCGTGGCACCAGTGCTGCTCGATGCCGCCTACGACACCTCGCTGCGCGATCTCCGCAACAACTGGCTGCCGGTCTCGACGCTGGTGGTGGTCGCGGTCGGCGTCACCACGGCCGCGGTCGCCGTGGTCGCGCACTGGCTGCGCCCGGACATGCCCTGGCCGGTCGCGATCGCGCTCGGTGCCATCGTGGCCCCGCCCGACGCGGCCGCGGCCACCGCGATCCTGCGCCAGGTCAACCTGCCCTACCGGATCCAGAAGATCCTCGAAGGCGAAAGCCTGCTCAACGATGCCACTTCGCTGTTGATCTATCGCGTCGCGGTCGGCCTGGTCGCCGCCGAGCACATGAAGATCCGCGAATTCGTGCCGTCGATCACGGTCGCGCTGGTCGGCAGCCTCGCCGCCGGATACCTGTTCGCACGGGTATGGATGATGATCACCCGCCGCATCACCGAGGCGCCGAGCGCGATCATCACGCAATTCGGCGGCACCTTCATGGTGTGGATCGTCGCCGAGCACCTCGGGCTGTCCGGTATCCTCACCATCATCGCCTATGCGATCACCATCGCCCGCACCGCGCCGGCCCGCACCTCGGCGCGGCTGCGCGTGTCGTCCTATGCGGTGTGGGAGACCGTCGTGTTCGTGCTCAACGTGCTCGCCTTCATGCTGATCGGCCTGCAATTGCGCCCGATCTGGTCGGAGCTCGACGACGAGGTGCGCTGGAAATATTGCAGCTTTGCCGCCGCGATCCTCGCCGTCGTGATCCTTGCCCGCATCCTCTGGGTGATGCCCTACGGCGCGCTGCTGCGCACGCTGAAGGCGCGCAATTGGCTGCCCACCCATGTGGTGGAGGCAGTGCCGACCCTGAAGCGCGGCTTCATCGTGTCGTGGTGCGGCATGCGCGGCATCGTTACGCTGGCGGCCGCGTTCGCGCTGCCCGAGTATTTTCCATATCGCGATCTGATCCTGCTGACGGCGTTTGCCGTGGTGCTGGGTTCGCTCGTGATCCAGGGGCTGACCCTGCGGCCGCTGATCCTGGCGTTGAATTTCGATGACGACGATCCAGTCGGGCGCGAGGCGGCCCATGCCCGCGGCGTGGTCTTTCGCGCAGCGCTCGAGGAAATCGACGCCGACCCGTCGGAAGAAGCCGAGATCCTCCGGCTCGAATATCGCGCCGTGCTCATGCATGCCGAGAACGACCCCGACGGTGGCCTGACCTCACGCGAGCTCCCGTCGGATCCGATACGCCGCCGCGCCATCGCGGCCGCGCGTCAGGCGCTGCTCAATCTGCGCCACACCGAGACCATCGGCGACGACGCATTCCATCTGGTCGAGGAGGAGCTCGACCGCGCCGAGCTCAGCGTCGAGGCGTAGTTCCTTCAGCGACCTCTCAAGCACCCGACTTCGAGGTGATGCCGCCGTCGACCACGAGCTCGATGCCGGTGACATATTTCGATTCGTCCGACGCCAGGAACAGCGCGGCATTGGCGACGTCCCAGGCGTCGCCCATGTGCCCCATCGGCACCTGCGCGTCGCGGGCGCGCCACATCGCCTCCACATCGCCCTTGGCGTAGCTCTGCGCCAGCCCCGCCGAATGTTCGACCATCGGCGTCTTCATCAATCCCGGCAGGATCGCGTTGACGCGCACATGCTTGGAGGCGAACTCGACCGCGGTCGAGCGCGTCATCTGGTTCATCGCCGCCTTGCTCGCATTGTAGCTGACATAGGAAATGCCGACATGGCGGATCGAGGCGATCGACGAGATGTTGATGATCGAGCCGCCGCCCTGCTTGATCATGACCGGAATGACGTGCTTCATCGAGAGATAGGCGCTCTTGAGGTTGACCGCGAAGACGCGGTCCCAGTCGGCTTCCGCGACTTCCACCACGCTGCCGACCTCAGCGATGCCGACATTGTTGTCGAGCACGTCGATGCGGCCATAGGTCTTGAGGCAGGCCGCGATCATCGCCTCGACCTCGCTGGCGCGCGAGACATCGGCGGTGAATGCGGCCGCCTTGCCGCCTTCGCCGGTGATGATCTTGACCGTCTCCTCGGCCGCCGCACCGTTGCGATCGACGCAGAACACGCTGGCGCCCTCGCGCGCGAAGGTGACGGCGGTCGCCTTGCCATTGCCCCAGCCGGGCCCGATCGAGCCCGCGCCGACCACCATCGCAACCTTGCCCTTGAGCCGATCCATCGTTCGTTCTCCCGTTTGTTGTTGTCATTGTAGCCCGGATGGAGCGAAGCGAAATCCGGGAACACTGGCCCCGGATTACGCTTCGCTCCATCCGGGCTACGGATCGCGACACACACTCATCGTCGTGACATTAGCACCGATCGGATGTCCGAAAATCTCCGATAGCGTCTGGCAGCTTCCCGCATTGCACAGGTGCCATTCACCTGCGGCGCCGGAATTGCCTAGCACGACCTCGGGCCTGGGCACCGGCGGCGGCGACCATTCAAACCAACCGCCAGTGAGGCGCGCTTCCGGCGGCGGCTCCATGCCGGCGCCAGTGCCCTTGATGCGCGCCTGCTGCAGCGTCAGGCCGGCCGGCGTGACCAGCCAGTCTTCCTGCCAGGCGGTCTTCTCGATCGAATGCGTCCAGGCCAGCGTGAAGGCTGCGATCGACAGCGTCTTCACGACACCCGCGGATGCAAGGCAGAGGCTCAAGCCGCCGCCACCGCGTTGCGCGGACGCTGCCGCCATTGCCAAAGCACGACAGCGGCCGCGAGCGTGAATCCCGCCGTGTCCGAGAACTGGAAATCGCCGAGCAGGCAGAGCGCGGCGCCGAAGGCGACCACGATCTCGATCAAGGTCAGCCGCGTAAACAGGAAGCCGATCGCGACGATGCCGAACAACCCGATCGCCACCAGCGCCTTGAAGGTCGCCAGCGCCACCGCCCCATAGAACCCGAGTTGCGCAGCCGTCGGATCATTGCCTTGCAGCATCAGCGCCGGCGAATAGACGAAGATGAAGGGAATGACGTAGCCGGCAAGCGCGATCCGCATCGCCTCCCAGCCGATCTTGTCCGGATTCTCCTTGGCGATCGGTGCCGCCGCCAGTGCCGCCAGCGCGACCGGCGGCGAGAGGTCGGCCATGATGCCGTAGTAGAACGCAAACATGTGGCTTGCGATCAGCGGCACGCCGAGCTTGGCCAGCGCAGGTGCGGCGAGCGCCGCGGTGATGATGTAGGTCGGGATCGTCGGGATGCCGGTGCCGAGCAGGATCGACAGCAGCATGGTCATGATCAGCGCCAGGAACAGGCTCTTGGCGCCGAGCCCGATGATCCAGCTGCCGAAGATGGTGCCGACGCCGGTCTGCGTCATCATGCCGATGATGGTGCCGACGATGGCGCAGGCCATGCCGACGGTCAGCGCCGACTTGGCGCTGTCGGCGAGCGAGTCACGGCAGGCTCGGAGCGTGGCGCGGCCACCGCGGGTGATCGCCGCGATCACGATCAATCCTGCGACGACGCTGGCGACCGGAACGATCTCGAGCCCGTGGCGCGAGACCGCGGCAACCACCAGCGCGAGGCCGATCCAGAAGATGTAGCGCACGACGGTGTTGGAGAAGCCGAGCGTGATGCTGGCGCCGAGGATCAGCGCGACCGTCAACGCGAGCCCCATACTGCCGGCATAGAGCGGCGTGAAGCCCTCGAACAGCATGTAGACCAGCGCCGCGAGCGGCAAGACGAGATACCAGCGGGCGACCAGCGCCTTCCAGGCGCTCGGGATCTCGGAGCGCTTCATGCCGACGAGGCCATGCTTGCCGGCTTCCAGATGCACCATCCAGAACGCCGAGGCGAAATACAGGATCGCCGGAATCACGGCGGCCTTGACGATCTCCGAATAGGGAACGCCAAGCGTCTCGGCCATGATGAAGGCGACCGCGCCCATCACCGGCGGCATGATCTGGCCGCCCATCGAGGCGGTGGCCTCGACACCGGCGGCGAACGCGCGGCGATAGCCGAACTTGATCATCAAGGGAATCGTGAACTGGCCGACGGTGACGACGTTGGCGACGCCGGAGCCTGAGATCGTGCCCATCATGCCCGAGGCGAACACCGCGACCTTGGCCGGTCCGCCGCGGGTGCGGCCGAACAGGCCGAGCGAGACGTCGGTGAACAGCTGGATCATGCCGGCACGTTCCAGGAATGAGCCGAACAGGATGAACAGGAAGATGTAGGTTGCCGAGACATAGATCGGCACACCATAGAAGCCTTCGGTGCCGAATGAGAGATGGGTGACGATCTGGTCGAAGTCATAGCCGCGATGGTTGAACGGCGACGGCAGATATTGTCCGAAGAACCAGTAGAGCAGACAGGCGCCGCACATCAGCGGCAGCGCCGCTCCCATTAGCCGCCGCGTGCCCTCGAAGATCAGGATCGCGAGCAGCGTGCCGACTGCAAGGTCCATGTTGGTCGGATCGCCGTCACGGGCGATCAGGTCGGCATAGAAGATCCACTGATAGAGCCCGCACAGGAAGCCGGCGGCGCCGACGATCCAGCTCACCGCACGGCCGAAATCGGTTTTCGCGGTGAAATTGCCGATCAGGCCGAAGGTCAGGAGGATCAGGAAGCCGACATGGACGCCGCGCACCACCTGGCTCGGCAAATAATTGAAGGCCGCGACATAGAGCTGGAACACCGCAAAGGCGAGACCGATGGCATAGGCCAGATGCCCCCAGGCGCCCGGACCGAAACCTTCCGGAAAACCATGTTCGAAATTGTCGAACTCAACCTTGATGGGCTGCTCGCCCGCAACCTGCTGCTGCATATGATTAGTCCCCCGCCGTGCCCGCGACGCTTATAGCCACCTGGCTTCTGTCCCGAAACCGGGAAAAATCGGGCCGCCGTCATTGCGAGCGAAGCGAAGCAATCCATCCCTCGGCGCGTTGAGAGATGGATTGCTTCGTCGCTTTGCTCCTCGCAATGACGGTGGTTAGTCCGGCCCTCTCCTACTTGATCAGGCCCTTTTCCTTGTAATAGCGGATCGCGCCGGGATGCAGCGGCACCGGGCTGCCGGTCGCGGCGGCCGCCAGCTTGATCTCCTTGCCCGCGGCGTGGGCATTGGCGAGCTCCGGCAGCGATTCGTAGATCAGCTTGGTCATCTGATAGGCCAGATCGTCCGACACCGCGCTCGAGGTGACGAGGTAGTTCACAACGGCAGCGGTCGGCACGTCCTTGTCCTGGCCGGTATAGGTGTTGGCCGGAATGATCACGGAGACGAAGGGCGGGCCGATCTTGTCGACGGTCTCCTTCGGCACGGCGACCACGGTGATGTCGCTGGAGGTCGAGAGGTCCTTCAGCGAGGCGACGCCGAGGCCGGCGGACTGCAGCGTGGCGTTGAGCTGGCGGTTCTTCATCAGGTCGACCGATTCGGCGAACGGCAGATACTCGACCTTGCCGAGATCCTTGTAGCTCATGCCGGCGGCCGCGAGGATCGCGCGCGAGTTGAGCTCGGTGCCGGATTTCGGCGCGCCGACCGACAGGCTCTTGCCCTTGAGATCGGCGAGCGTCTTGATGCCGCTTTCGGCGGTGGCGACGATCTGGATATAGTTCGGATAGATCGCACCGATGGTGCGCAGCTTGTCGAGCTTGTTCTTGAAGCCGGCCTCGGCGTCGCCTTCCCAGGCGGCCTTCAGCGAATCGCCGAGCGTGAAGGCGATCTCGCCCCTGCCCTGCTGCAGCAGCACAAGGTTCTCCACCGAGGCCTTGGTCGCCTGCACCTGGGTCTTCACATCGGGGATCTTGTCGCCGTAGATCTTCCCGATCGCGACGCCGAGCGGATAGTAGACGCCCGAGGTGCCGCCGGTGAGCACGTTAATGAACTGCTGGGCCTGTGCGACAGGCGCGGACAAAACACTGGCGGCCACGATCGCGGCAGCCGTCAACCTTGAATTCATGAGTATTATTCTCCCCTAAGCCGGGCCGGAAATTGGCCGCACGCCCCTGCCGGGTCAACCCATCCAAATGACGCATGCAGGGCCGAAATCCCTGATAGCAGCACCACTTTACCTGCACGGGAACTCTGCGCGCGCCGCCGGGTTGAGATGCGCAATCTCGCCGCGAGGTATCACTTGCAGCCGTCCGGGACGCCCGTTGAGCGCGCGCTTGACGCGTTGAACTTCTTCCTCGCCGACGTGCGGGACGGGCTCGGCCCTTATCTGGCGATCTACCTTCTGACCGAACGGAGGTGGGACGAGGCCTCGATCGGGTCGGTGATGTCGATCGCGGCGATCGCCGGGATCGTGGCACGTTACATGACCGGCGATCCGGCTTTCGCGTGCGGCTGACCTGCAAGCCGCTGTTGATCTTCTCGGTCTCGACCGTGATCTGTCATTTTGCCAATGCGGCGATGCTGCCATTGGTCGGACAGAAGCTCGCATCGGTCAATCGCAACCTCGGGACGTTGCTGATGTCGACCTGCATCATTGCGGCGCAGCTGGTGACGGTGCCGGTCACGATGCTGGTCGGACGCAAGGTCGACGCCTGGGACCGCGAGCCGATCTTTGTTGTGGCGGCTTCGTCATCGTCCACGCGGGCTACAGCGCCGCATTTCTGTTCCTTGCGGCCGTCGCTTGTGCCGGGCTGATCGGCTACTGCGCGTTGATGCCGGAGACGTTGCGAACGGCAACGACGACATCACGCAGGACTGCATTGGCATCGCAGAACGGATGACCTGATTCGCGGTTGGCGCGCGGCGGCAACTCGATTTGATGTCCGACAATGGTGCAATTCCGCATCGGCATCGACCCGACACCACAGTCATTAACGTCGTCTCGCGATGACACACGCGCGCAATGTTTCCGGTGCGGTGCAAAGTCAGACACAATTGCTCTCATGAACGCCAGATGACGCATTTGTTGCGCCTGTAACCGCGACAAGACGTGGCGATTCCGGGATCATTTGAGTCGAATTGAATCCTTTAAGGTTAGCGAACCAATCAATGTATGAACCAGAAATTTCCATGATTGCCGCCGCTCATGGATGTACGAGTCAGGCCGGGGTAATTACGGATAAGGCGGGGCATGAACCACATCAGTCACATCGGACAAACGCGAGCCGGCTGGTTCGGACATCGCAAGCTGACCCCACGCGCATGCATTGCGGACAGCAAAAAACACCTTCGGACCTTCCTCGCAGAGGCGCTGGAAGACCTCGGCTTCATCACCAGCGAATGCGGCCAGGCCCTGGAACTCGACACCGTGCTGGACGCGGAACGGCCCGATCTTCTGGTGCTCGGCGTGTCCGTGGACGGCATCGAAGTCAGTAAAATTCTCGAGACTTTGGTGAGAAAGGACTACGGCGGCAAGGTCCTTGTCATCGGCCAACCGGACTCCATCATCGTGAAAGCGGTCCGGCAGATCGGCGATGAGTACGGTATCGCCATGCTGCCGGCCCTCTCCACCCCGTTCAGCGCCGGAACCCTTCGTGACAGTCTTGCGTCATTGATGCCGCTCGAGCCCGCACCGAGCCCGGCAGTGGATGTGCCCGAAGCGCTGAAGGCCGGCTGGCTTGAGCTGTGGTATCAGCAGAAAATTCATCTCCGGACATTGGTTCCGAGCGGCGCCGAGGCGCTGATCCGGATGCGCCATCCCGCATGGGGCGTCGTGCCGCCTGCCTACTTCATCCCCGACGAAAGCGATCCGCATTTTCATGCGCTGTCCGAGTTCGTGATCGCGCGCGCCATCGAAGACTGGCGCTATCTGCTCGAACAGATCGGACCGGTCGATCTCTCGATCAACCTGCCGATCTCGTTTCTCGCCGACGATGCTGCGGTGCGCGAGCTTTGTTACCGGATTCCGGATCATGCCGCCTTCGCCGGCCTGCTGATCGAGATCGACAGCGCCGAGGTGGTCGACAATCTCGATTTGGCGATCGATGTCGCCCGGCGCGTTCGCCTGCACAATATCGGCATCTCGATCGACAATGTCGGCGCGAACTGGCCATCCTTGCTGGGATTGCCGAACTTTCCGTTCGTCCAGCTGAAGGTCGACCATCAATACGTCACTGGATGCGCGGATCAGCGCCTCAAGCAGACAGTGTGCCGGCGTATCGTCGAGCTCGCACACGACGCCGGCGCGCAGGTTATTGCGCAGGGGGTCGAGACGCGCGCGGACTTTCTTGCCGCGCACGAGATGGATTTCGATCAGGTCCAGGGCTACCTGTTCGGCAAGCCGATGGGCGTCAAGAAGTTCGCCCGCTCGCGCATGCACTTCTCGGAGAAACAGCCGGCGTCCTGAGGCATGGCCTCCGGTCAGGCTTGAGCGTTGTGATCGATCGCGCGCAGCGCCTCGCCGCGCGCGATCAGGCGCTTTGCGTTGGAATAGGTCGGGACTTCCAGCAACAAGCCGTCAAGTTCGACGCGCCCGAGGCCCTGTGCCCGCGCCGCTTCGAAGGCAGCTACGATCCTGCCCGCCTGGCGCAACTCATCCTCGCTCGGCGTGAGCACGCCGTTGACGATGGCGGCATGTGCTGGATCGACCAGGCTCTTTGCGCTGTAACCCAGCCGTCGGGCCCAGATCGTGTCGCGTTCGACGCCCGCAGCGTCGCTCCAGGTGTAGGGACAATCGACCGCGACGACATTGGCGGCGCGACATTCGACGATGAAGCGCTGGCGCGCATAAGCGAGCTCCAGGCCATCGCTGCCGCGCTCGGCACCAAGATCGGCGGCGAGGTCCTCGGAGGCCATCAGGCAGCCGATGGTGCGCCGGCTCGCGCCGGCGATGGCGCCGGTCTGCACCAGGCCGCGCGCAAACTCGATGTTCGGCAACAGCGACGTTGATCCCTCGGCGATGCCATAGTCGCGCTCGAACCGTGTCACCGCCTCGTCGAGTCTTGCGACATGGTGCGGCTCGGCGACCTTCGGCAGCGCGACGATGTCAGGATGGCCGCGCATCACGGCGGCAAGATCGTCCATGCCGTCCTGGTCCAACGGATTGACGCGGACCGCGACCACCACGCCGTGGTTGCGCCAGGCCGCGTAGAGCTCGGCCGCCAGCGCCCGCGCCTTCGGGCGCAGCGGCGGCGGGGTGAAGTCCTCGAGCTCGTGGATCAGCACGTCGGCGCCGCTGGCGGCCGCGCCTTGCAGGACCGCCTCGTTGGCGCCTTCGAGAAACAGCCAGGAGCGGCACAGCGGGGCCGGGCGCAGCTTGCGCATCACGCACAGCCGTCACTGAAACGTCATGTCGAGGCATTTCGAGATGTCGGAGCCGAGACCGGACGAGATGGTGATGCAGCCGCGGATCTTCTGGGTGTTGGTATCGCTTGCCCAGATCGCATAGCCGCCCGGACCGAAGAACGAATTGGTGTTCGGCGGCTCGGTCTCGGTGGCGTCGAACGTGTAATTGCCATCGGTCTCGAAGATGCGCGGCTTCTTGGTGCAGCCGCCGTCGGCCTGCACGTTGATGACTTCCTTGTTGTCCCGCGTCAGCGCCAGCGAGACCTGGCAGCGGAAATATTCGGAGGTCTTGGCGTTGAACAGATAGGCATAGGACTTACAGGTCGACGTGTTGAGCTTGCCGGCCGACAGGCCGCGGCTGCAGGAGATCCGCTGGTTGTTGGAGAGCTTGAACTGGTCCGCCTGCGCGACTGACGCCAGCGCCATGAACGACAGAGCGACACCGATACCGATCTTCATGACGTGGTTCATCCCGATCATCCCCAGGTAGTGTTTCCGGCAATCGAAGCGTTTGTAAACGGTAACGCGAAGATAGTCGCCAAGCTTGATGCGGGAAATCACAAAGTCGCTGATGGACGATAGCGGTCGCGCCGATTGTCGTATTGACGCGCAAATGCCGTTCGTGATTTGTTCAAGAACGTGGGGACGACGCCGTTTTTCTCGGCCGGAGGTGGATCATGACGCATTTTTTGACCAAGACCTTTATTGCGACTGCGGCGCTTGCGGCGCTGACGACATGCGCATTCGCGCAGGAGGCTGCTCCCTGGGAGCTGAAGACCGACATGGGCTACGCCTATGACAAGGACGGCAAGACCTGGGCCTACAAGATGGGGACCAGCAATGCCAACACACTGCTGAAGGGCGCCAAGAAGGTGCCGAAGGGGACGCTGTTCTTCATCGGCCACAACGGCCAGCTCTACATGCGCTCCGGGCCCTATCTCGAGGGCGACGGCAAGTTCATGTTCGGCTCGAATTAGAGCGTTTTCGAGCGAAGTGGACGCCGGTTCACGTGAAGAAAACGCGTCGAGAGAAGGTCTAGAGCTTCGGTTCTGATTCAATCAGAACCGACAATGCTCTGATGTCTTCGGTAGACCTCAGAACGCCGCGGCCAATTCCCTCGCGCCGGGCTTGTTGCTGTTGGAATCCATTCGCTCGTTGGTGATGGCGAGCAGCTTGGCCACGGTGTTGTGACGGATCGCGACCGGATTGCGTTCGTAGCCGGAGCGCTGGAAGAAATTCGTGGTCGGCACCTGCTCGCGCATCGCCTGCGGCATGGTCACCATGTCGAGCCCGGTGCCGTCGCCGGTCAGGTTCATCATCTCGAGCTCGGCCGCGGTCAGCGGCCTGGTGTAGCCCTTGTTGCGCGCGAAGATCACCGAGGTCAGCAGCTTGTGGGTCTGCAGCATCGGGCCGATATCGATGTCGAGCACCATGGCGTGACACGCCCAGCCCTGCGGCGTATCGGCCAGGCGCTGATGCGCCGACCAGTCGTCGGGCACGGTCAGCGTGAACGCAACCATCTTCTTCAGCACCGCGAGCTTGTGCTCCATCGCCTTGCGTGCCGGCCCCTGTGTCGCCGCCACCCGCGCGGTCAGATCCCGCACGAATTCATGGCCCTGCTCGGCCAGGAGCTCGACGGTGTTGGTGGTGAGCAGCTGGTTGTAGCCCATCGCGGTGGAGATGGCGCGCTTGCCGCCGTGCTCGATGCCGGCCTGCACGTCGTAATTGCCGGTGCCGCCGGTCTCGAACGAATAGACCCGCACCGCCTGCTCCGGCGTCAGCCCCGCCGCTCGCGCGTAGCGGGCATAGGCGCGCTTGAACTCGACCTCGCTCGACGGCCGCTGCGGCGTGAACTGGAACTGTTCGGCCGCCGCCCTCACCAGATCCGAGACCACCGGAATGGTTTTGGGCGGACGCGGCGGCTTGCCGCCCTCTTCTTCCGGCGCCGGGTTGACCGGCCGCTTGGGGCCCTCATAGACCGGCGGCTGCTGCAGCACGTAATCGTCCAGCGAAATCTGCACGCGGTCGCGGCGCTTGGCGTTGCGGCCACGCCGCTTGTCGGCGATCGCGCTCCAATAGGCGCTGGCGTCCTGCTCGAAGGCATCGCGCGCCGCCTGATATTCCTCCAGCTTGCGGCGATATTCCATGATCGCCTGCGGTGAGGCCTGCGCCATCGCATTGGCGACGGACGGCGGCAACGTATCGGCCTCGCCGGCCAATACAGACGGCGCGCTGGCGGCGAGCGCGAGCGCGACAAATCCAGGAACGAGGCGAATCAATTGCGGGCGCATGGCCTCGTTGTAGCAAGCGCCGCCGCGAAGTCAGCCCGGAAATGTCCGGAGCGCAAGCGGCCGGATGCCGCGATCAGGTCCAGAATTTTCGCCACAATGCGGTGTTCTCCGGTGAAACGCCGTGGAGATTGCGATGAGAATGGCACTCTGGCTCGCCGCCGCGTTGACGCTTGCCGCACCTGCGCGCGCCCAGCGTCCGGATTGCGGGTCGTTTCCGGATACGCGCTCACGGTTCTCCTGTTACGAGAATGTGTCGCGGGCGCCGCCGGAACCCGAGAGCGCAACGCATCCGCCTGTTGCGCAAGAGAAGGTAATGAAGATGAACGCCCGCAAACGGCGTCACAAATAGCCGCATCGTTGCGGCCTACTTCCATGCGAACACCGGCTGCTCGAGATCGGCGACGCGGGTGTTGCGGCCGGCGAGCACCTCACGGAACTGATAGATCAGCGCGGCGGTCGGCGCATGAATCTGTTGGCCACCGAGCCGGAAGCGGATCACGCGCCGCGAGCTTTCGGGAATCGTGACGAAGGTGAACGCATCGTCGGGCTCGACCGCATCGAGGCCGATGCGATGGACGGACGCAACCTCATCCGGGTTCGGCGCGATCGCCGCATGCGCACCGGCCCAGACCACGACCGGCGTGATCAGATAGCCGGACCGCGTCGGATAGTCGTCGAGCATGCCGAGCACATCGCGTTCGGACAGCGCCAGCCCAAGCTCCTCGTGCAGCTCGCGCAGCGCGGCCTGGGGCTGCGTTTCGCCGGCGTCGCAGCGTCCACCCGGCAGCGCCCATTGCGCGCTATGGGCGCGCAGGCGCGCGCTGCGGCGGGTCAGCAGGAAGGCGGTGCCGTCGCCGTCATCACCTTCGGTCAGCGCGATCGCGACCGCCGCGCGCTTCAGCGTCGGTGCCGCATCCGCCGGCGCGAGGCGCGCGAATGCGGCGCAGAGCTCTGCGATATTCCGCCGGGTGGCATCGTCAAATGTGCGGGCCATGGAGCTTGACTACAACACAACAGCGTTTGATGAAATGAGCGCAACGACATGCCTCCTGCGATCAAACATTTGCAAGCAAGGGATCCCTCCTCATGACGGCCAAAGCCGCGGACAAACTCAAATCCGACGGCTGGAAGATCGCCGACACCACGGGTTTCCTGACGCTGATCGGCCCGTTGTGGGAGCGATTGAAGGACGGTGCGCTCGAACTCGCGCTGATCACCGAGGACAAGCACCACAACCGTCGCGGCCTGGTGCAGGGCGGCGTGATCATGACCTTCGCCGACCGCGCCTGCGGCATGGCCGCGCGCTTCGTCTCGGGCAAGCCGACGCTTGCGACGGTGCAGCTCGACACCCATTTCGTCGAGGCCGGCAAGATCGGCGAGATCCTGACGACGCGGCCGCGCGTGGTACGCTCGACCCGCAGCCTGATCTTCATCACGGCCGAGGTGACCGTCGACAAGCGCTGCATCGCGATGGCCAATGGTGTGTTCAAGATCCTGAAGAACGAGAGTTGATCCTGTCATTCCGGGGCGATGCGCAGCATCGAGCCCGGAATCCCGATGTGCCGGGTCTGGTCCTTTGGGGCATCCCGGAATGACCCGGAGGAACGATCGATGCAATATCGCCAGCTCGGCCGCAGCGGCCTGAAGATTTCGCCGATCTGCTTGGGCACCATGATGTTCGGCGGGCCGACCGACGAAGCGACCTCGTCGCGGATCGTGGCCAAGGCGCGCGAGGCCGGCATCAACTTCATCGACAGCGCCGACGCCTATAATGGCGGCAAGTCCGAGGAGGTCGTGGGACGCGCGATCTCGAACAGCCGGTCGAACTGGGTGCTCGCGACCAAGCTCGCCAATCCGATCGGCGACGATCCCAACCATGGCGGGCTGTCGCGGCGCTGGGTGCTCCAGGCCGCAGACGAAAGCCTGAAGCGGCTCGGCACCGACTACATCGACGTCTACTACCTGCACAAGGAAGACCACGCGACGCCGCTCGACGAGACGGTGCGCGCGATGGGCGACCTGATCCGCGCCGGCAAGGTGCGCTATTTCGGCGTCTCCAACTACCGCGCCTGGCGCGTCGCCGAGATCTGCAACATCTGCGACCGGCTCGGCATCGACCGTCCCGTCGCGAGCCAGCCCTATTACAATGCGATGAACCGGATGCCGGAGGTCGAGCATTTCCCGGCCTGCGCCTATTACGGCCTCGGCATCGTGCCCTACAGCCCGCTGGCGCGCGGCGTGCTGACCGGCAAATACGCACCCGATGCCGCGCCACCTGCCGACACGCGCGCCGGCCGCAACGACAAGCGCATGATGCAGACCGAGTGGCGGCCGGAATCGCTGCAGCTCGCGCAGGAAATCAAGTGCCACGCCGAGAGCCACGGCATCACCGCCGGACGGTTCGCCGTGTCGTGGGTGCTGAACTCGTCGTTCGTCAGCGCGGTCATTGCGGGACCGCGCACCGAAGCGCAATGGGACGATTACATCCGCGCGCTCGATTATCGCTTCACCGCCGAGGACGAAGCCCTGATCGACCGCCTCGTCGTCGCCGGCCATCCCTCGACGCCGGGCTTCAACGATCCCGCCTATCCGATCGAGGGGCGTCGGGCGCGGACCGGATAGCGTCCAGCCTTCGGTACTTCGCTCGGCCACGCCGAAGTCACGTTTCGTAGCTTCCGAATTGCGCAAGCGTCGCACAGGCTGCACCATCAGCGCATGGAAATGCTGATGCTGGTGCTGCGATGATGGCATCCAATGTACTGGACTGGATCGTGGCTCTCCTGGTGTGCTGGGCGAGCCTGACCGCGATCTTCGAACCTTCGCGCGGGGCCTTGCAGTGCGATGCTCCCATCGTGATGAGCAGCGCGGCGCAATCGCCACCGGCGATTCCGACGCAGGCGGAGTTCGAGGAGATGATCCGGGACATGAAGCTGCACGACTGAGCAAAGCTGCGGAAAGCCTTTCGTCTTCCAAATTGCGTCCCCGAAATGAAACAGGGCGGCGCCGAAGCGCCGCCCTGATTGCCGTTGCGTACCGGTCGCTTACTTCGCGAGGTCGAAGCGATCGGCGTTCATCACCTTGGCCCAGGCCGCGACGAAGTCGTTCACGAACTGCTCCTTGGCATCCGACGAGCCGTAGACTTCGGCGAACGCGCGCAGCTGCGAGTGCGAGCCGAAGATCAGGTCGACGCGGGTGCCGGTCCACTTCACCGCCTTGGTCTTGCGGTCGCGGCCCTCATAGACGCCCTGGCCGGCATCGCTCCACACCGTGCCCATGTCGAGCAGGTTGAGGAAGAAGTCGTTGGTCAGCGTCCCCGGCTTGCCGGTGAAGACGCCGTGCTTCGACTTCTTGGCATTGGCGCCGAGCACGCGCAGGCCGCCGACGAGGACCGTCAATTCCGGTCCGGTCAGCCGCAGGAGCTGCGCACGGTCGACCAATGCCTCCTCGGGCTGCAGGAACTGATGCTTGCCGCTGATGTAGTTGCGGAAGCCGTCAGCCCGCGGCTCGAGCGGAGCGAACGATTCGACGTCGGTCTGATCCTGCGTCGCATCGGTGCGGCCCGGCGTGAAGGGGACCTTCACAATGGTGCCGCCGTCCTTCGCCGCCTTCTCGATCGCAGCCGCGCCGCCAAGCACGATCAGATCGGCGAGCGAGACCTTCTTGCCGAACTCTTTCTGGATGGCTTCGAGCTTGGACAGCACACCCTTGAGCTGGGCCGGCTCGTTGACATCCCAGTCCTTCTGCGGAGCAAGACGGATGCGCGCGCCGTTGGCGCCGCCGCGCTTGTCGGAGCCGCGGAACGTGGAGGCCGAAGCCCAGGCAGTCGACACCAGTTCGGAGACCGAGAGACCCGAGGCTGTTATCTTCGCCTTGAGCGCCTCGATATCCTTGTCGTCGATCACAGCGTGATCGAGCGCCGGCACCGGATCCTGCCAGATCAACGTCTCCTTCGGCACCAGCGGGCCGAGGTAGCGCGCGATCGGACCCATGTCGCGGTGCGTGAGCTTGAACCAGGCGCGGGCGAAGGCGTCCGCGAACTGATCCGGATGCTCATAGAACCGGCGCGAGATCTTCTCGTAGGCCGGATCGAAGCGCAGCGACAGGTCGGTGGTCAGCATGGTCGGGACATGCTTCTTCGACGAATCGAACGCGTCCGGAATCACGGCGTCCGCGCCCTTTGCCTTCCACTGTTTCGCACCCGCCGGGCTCTTCGTCAGCTCCCATTCGTACTTGAACAGGTTCTCGAAGAAGTGGTTGCTCCACCTGGTCGGGGTCTGGGTCCAGGTCACCTCGGGACCGCCGGTGATCGCGTCAGCGCCGACGCCGGTGCCGAACTTGCTCTTCCACCCCAAGCCCTGATCCTCGATCGCGCCACCTTCCGGCTCCGGACCGACCAACGACGGATCGCCCGCACCGTGGGTCTTGCCGAAGGTGTGGCCACCGGCGATCAGCGCAACCGTCTCCTCGTCGTTCATCGCCATGCGGAAGAACGTCTCGCGGATGTCCTTCGCGGCGGCAACCGGGTCCGGATTGCCGTTCGGGCCTTCCGGGTTGACGTAGATCAGGCCCATCTGCACCGCGCCGAGCGGCTCGGAGAGCTGGCGCTCGCCGCTGTAGCGCTCGTCGCCGAGCCAGGTGCCTTCCGGACCCCAGTACAGCTCTTCCGGCTCCCACACGTCGGCGCGGCCGCCGGCAAACCCGAACGTCTTGAAGCCCATCGATTCCAGCGCGACGTTGCCGGCGAGGACCATCAGGTCGGCCCAGGAGATCTTGCGGCCATATTTCTGCTTGATCGGCCACAGCAGCCGGCGCGCCTTGTCGAGGTTGGCGTTGTCAGGCCAGCTGTTGAGCGGGGCGAAACGCTGCTGACCGGCACCGGCGCCGCCGCGGCCGTCGGTGATGCGATAGGTTCCCGCCGAGTGCCAGGCCATGCGGATCATCAGGCCACCGTAATGGCCGAAGTCGGCTGGCCACCATTCCTGCGACGTCGTCATCAGGGCCGTGAGGTCCTTGATCACGGCGTTGAGATCGAGGGACTTGAATTCCTTGGCGTAGTCGAAGCCCTTGCCCATCGGATCGGACAGGTTGGAATTGTGATGCAGCACCTGAACGTCGAGCGTCTCCGGCCACCAGTCGCGATTCGCGTGCCCGCGGGGCCCGCCCGTGAATGGGCATTTGCCCGCGCCGTCGTCGGTTTTTGCGTCCATGTTTCTTCTCCGAGGTGATGGATTCTGGAATGCGCTGGAGCTCTTCCAAGAATGATTCTACGCGCCCCAATCCATCAGGTGAAATTGACTTTAGTGATCGCGTCGATAAGATAATCTGATGATAAATGTCACACTCCGGCAACTGAGGTATTTCGATGCGCTGGCGCAGCACGGGCATTTCGGGCGCGCCGCGGATGCCTGCGCGGTGTCGCAGCCGGCGCTGTCGATGCAGATCCGCGAGTTGGAACGTGCGGTCGGCGGCGTGCTGATCGAACGCAATGCCCGGCAGGTCACCCTGACGACCTTCGGCGAGGACCTGCTGCATCGCGTGCGCGACATCCTGCGCTCGGTCGACGAGCTCGGCGACTTCGCGCGCGCCTCGCGCGACAAGCTCGCCGGGCGGCTGCGCGTCGGAATGATCCCAACCATTGCGCCATATCTGCTGCCGCGGGTGATCGAGACCCTGGCGCGGCTGCATCCCGAGCTCGACATCCATGTCCGCGAGACGCTGACGCCGAAGCTGATCAAGGAAGTCGCCGAGGGCCGGCTCGACACCGCGATCGTGGCGCTGCCGGTGCATGAACCGTCGCTGACCGAGGTCGCGCTGTTCTCCGAGAATTTCCTGCTGGTGCGGCCGGGCGAGGACGCCAAGACGCCGGTGCCGAGCGCCGAGATGCTGCGCGAGATGCGGCTGTTGCTGCTCGAGGAAGGCCATTGCTTCCGCGACCAGGCGCTGTCGTTCTGCAACATGCAATCCTCGCCGCCGCGCGAGGTGCTGGATGCGAGCTCGCTGTCGACGCTGGTGCAGATGGTCGGCGCCGGCATCGGCGTCACCCTGATCCCCGAGATGGCGGTGACGGTCGAGACGCGCTCCGCGCCCGTCACCGTCTCGCGCTTCAAGAACCCGCAGCCCTCGCGCACCATCGGCATGGTCTGGCGCAAGACCTCTCCGCTCGCCGCGCAGCTGCAGCAGATCGCCGAGGTGGTCAGCCTCGCCGCTCGCGAGCTTCGCGCACCGAAGGGTGATGGCGCGAAAGAGCCAATGAAACGGGCGGGGCGAAGGAAGGTGGCGTGATTGGGTCGGGGTGCGGCGGAGACGATGCCGTCCGTGTTTGACGCACACGTCGCGCCATACTTACAGCTGTCGTCCCTGCGAAAGCAGGGACCCATAACCACGAATGTTCATTGTTGAGCAATTCTGGACGACGTGTTCCATTCACTACGCCTGCTGCGGAGTGTGGGTCCCTGCTTTCGCAGGGACGACATCGAATACGTTGCGCGGTCTGTGAATCGACCTCCGCATTCTCGCGGCGAATGACGAGATGAGGCAGCGCCCCTACTTCTCCAGATACTTCTTCATCTCGGCGATCAGGCCGTCGCGCAGCTCGGGGCGCTTGAGGCCGAAGGCGATGTTGGCGCGGAGGAAGCCGGGCTTGGAGCCGCAATCGTGGCGCTCGCCCTCGAACTCGACGCCGTAGAACTTCTGCGTCTTGGCAAGCCCGATCATCGCGTCGGTGAGCTGGATCTCGCCGCCGGCGCCGCGCTCCTGCGTGGCCAGGATATTGAAGATTTCCGGCTGCAGGATGTAGCGCCCGGTGATCGACAGGTTGGACGGCGCGGTGCCCTGCGGCGGCTTCTCGACCATGCCGTCGACCTCGAAGATGTTGCCGGTGCGTTTTCCGACGCCGCAGATGCCGTATTGATGGGTGAGCTCGTCGGGCACCGCCTCGACCGCGATCACGTTCGACTTGTCGCCGAGCTTGTTGGCGGCGTCGATCATCTGCTTCAGGCAGCCCGGCGTGTTCAGCACCAGCTCGTCCGGCAACACCACCGCGAACGGCTCGTTGCCGACGATGTCGCGCGCGCACCACACCGCGTGGCCGAGCCCGAGCGGCGATTGCTGCCGGGTGAAGCTCATCGCGCCGGCTTCAGGCTGGTTCTGCGCCAGGATGTCCTGCTCGGTCTTCTTGCCGCGTTGCGCGAGCGTGGTGTCGAGCTCGAACATGCGGTCGAAGTGATCCTCGATGACGCCTTTGTTGCGGCCGGTGACGAACACGAAGTGCTCGATGCCGGCCTCACGGGCCTCATCCACCACGTACTGGATCAGAGGCTTGTCGACGATCGTCAGCATCTCCTTCGGCATTGCCTTGGTGGCAGGCAGCACGCGGGTGCCGAGACCGGCGACGGGAAATACGGCTTTGCGGATCTTCATGGGATTTATCGGGAGCCTTGAAACGGGTGGGACGGCGGCGCGGAATCTAATCGCTCCTTGGTACCCGTTTTGCAGCCGAGAACAAAGGCGGATGTGTGATGCGCACCAATCCGCCTTGTCCATCCGAGTATTTCCGACCCGAATAGCCGGCCTACCGAGGCATCCCGACGGCCCGCGCGTTCGCGCGTGACAAAACCGACGTGCCGCGAGACGCAGCCGTTGCGGCGGCCGATGACGCGATCCAGCGGCGATATTTGCGGGTGAGCGACGCGGTGCGCAACTGGGCGAGAACCAACGCCTTCAACGGCGAAACGTTCGGATTGGCCGTGCGGCCCCGGCTCAACCGCCGCAGCTGGAATTTCACGACGGCCATGGCGGCAAGCGACGCCATCGGCTTGCTCTTCCAGCGGATGGGCGCGACTTCTGGCCGCAGATCTTCGCCGCCGCGCCACGCGCTCGGCAAATCCGGCCTGATCGCAAGCGCGGTGGCGATACCCGCGATGGCGACGCCGCTGTCGAGCACCTGCTGCACGACGCCGATGCGGCGAATGCCGCCGGTGACCATGACCGGCATCCTGGCGACCCCTGCGATATCGCGCGCGAAGTCGAGGAAATAGGCCTCGCGCGCCAGCGTGCGGCCGTCGCGTGCATCGCCTTGCATCGCCGGCGCCTCGTAGCTGCCGCCCGACAGTTCCACCAGATCCACGGGCAATTCATTCAGCATCTCGACGACCGTCTTCGCATCGGCTGCATCGAAGCCGCCGCGCTGGAAATCGGCCGAGTTCAATTTGACCGCGACCGAGAAGCCCGGCGACACCGCGGCGCGGACGGCCTTGACGGTTTCGATCAAGAGACGCGCCCTGTTTTGCAGCGAGCCGCCCCAGCGGTCGGTGCGCCGGTTGCTCAAGGGCGACAGGAACTGGCTGATCAGATAGCCATGCGCCGCATGGATCTGCACGCCGGAGAAGCCGGCCTGCTCTGCGAGTTTCGCGGCGGTGACGAAGCGCGCGATCACCTCGTCGATGTCGTGCTCGGTCATCGCCCTCGGCATCGCAAACAGATTCGAATGCTTGCCGAGATCGAGCGCCACCGCCGAGGGCGCCAGGGTCTGCTGGCCCATGTTTTTCATCATCTGCCGCCCCGGATGACTGAGCTGCAGCCAGATTTGCGCGCCCCTGGCCCGGCCAATCCGGGCCCAGTTTCGGAACGCCTCAAGCGGCGTGCCGTCCTCCAGCACGACGCCACCCGGTCCGGTCATGGCGCGGCGATCGATCATGACATTGCCGGTGATGATGAGACCGGCGCCGCCCTCGGCCCAGGCCTGATAGAGGCGCAGCAGTTCGGCGGACGGGAGATGCCCGGCATCAGCCATGTTCTCCTCCATCGCCGCCTTGGCGATGCGGTTGGGAACGGTGCTTCCGTTGGGCAGAGTGAGGGAATTGAACGGCGACATGAGCCAGGTTCCTTAATCGAGTTCCTTGTTGATCTGCACGCACCCTAACCTTAAAGTAAACTTTAAGGTCAAGCAGCGAGGAGCACGGCAGTGAAGATCGGGGAACTGGCTCGGGAGTCTGGCCTGGCGCCGTCGCGCATCCGCTTCTATGAGCGAGAGGGCCTGATCGGGTCGATCGATCGCGGCTTGAATGGCTATCGGCAGTATTCGCGCGGAACCAGGCAGGTCCTCGAGATCATCGTGATGGCCCAGCAGGCTGGATTTTCGCTCGACGAGATCCGGAACCTGCTGCCGCCGCACGGCAAGGGAGACTGGAGCCGCGACAGACTGGTGGCCGCGCTCAAGGCCAAGGTGGTCGAGGTCGCAGCCTTGCAGCGCCGATTGGCTGAAACCCAGGCCGGGCTCGAGGCCGTGATCGCCCGGATCGAAGCCACGCCGCCGGGCGGCGATTGCTTCGAAAACGCCGAAGCTGTCTTGGCCGATCTCAGAGAACAGGCCAAAGCCGGTTGACGCCGCCGGACAATTTGTCCCGGTCAAACCATCGCGCGCGATTTCGTCACGCCCAAAATGCTGCCCTTTGTTAAGCTATTGGAAACCGTGACGGGGCCTTCTGGGACGGCACGATTTTGACAGGCACACGACATATGCGCGCGACCGGAACATCAAGGACCAGGCTTTGCAGCGCGAGCCTGATCGCGCTGGCCCTGCTGCTGCCGGGCGCGACGCAAGCCCAATCGGCCGGCAACGGCCTGACCAACCTGATCGACAGCATCTTCTCTCCGAACGCCGCGACGCCGCCGCAGGCCGCAACCGGACAGGACGGCGCAGCGCCGCCCTGGAGCGGAGAAGACGGCGCCTCCGGCCATCCTTTGATGACGGCTGCCGCGATCCGCCAGGCCGCATCCGACTTCCCGAACTGCGTCGCGGCGATGTGGCCGGATGCCGCGCGGCGCAACATCACCCAGCAAAATTTCGAGCGCTTCACCGCGGGCCTGCAGCCCGACCTGCGCATCATGGATTTGCTGGATTCGCAGCCGGAATTCACCAAGGCGATCTGGGACTATCTGGACATTCTCGTCAGCGACACCAGGCTCGCCAGGGGCCGCGAGATCCTTGTGAAGTACAAGCCGCAGTTCGACGCGACCGAGAAGGCGTATGGCGTCGATCGCTACATCATCGCAGCGATCTGGGGCATCGAGTCGAACTACTCGACCCAGATGGGCGACCGCAGCGTGGTGCAGTCGACCGCGACGCTCGCCTGCATCGGCCGCCGCCAGGCCTATTTCAAGGACGAGTTCCTGTCGGCGCTGGAAATTCTCAACCGCGGCGATCTCAGGCCCGAACAAATGCGCGGCTCCTGGGCCGGCGCGTTCGGCCCGACCCAATTCATGCCGACCGCGTTCAAGCGCTACGCTGTCGACGGCGATGGCGATGGCCGCCGCGACGTCGTCGACGATCCGAGCGACCTGATCGCCTCGACCGCCAACAATCTGAAGAAGGACGGCTGGCAGACCGGCGCGAGCTGGGGCTACGAGGTGGTGCTGCCGCAGGGCCTGAACTACATGCTGGCCGACCGCGCCAAGGCGATGCCGCTGTCGCAATGGGAGCAACTCGGCGTCAAGCGGCCGGGCGGCCAGCCGTTTCCGCGGCCGTCCGACAAGGCCTATCTGCTGGCGCCCGCCGGTGTCGAAGGTCCGGGCTTCCTGATGCTGCAGAATTTCCGGGTGATCATGAAGTACAACCCGGCCGAAGCCTATGCGCTCGCCATCGGCCATTTCGCCGATCGCCTGCGCGGCGGCCAGCCCTTCGTGCAGCCCTGGCCGCGCCAGGAACGGGTGCTGTCGCGCGCCGAACGGCTGGAATTGCAGCAGCTGCTCGCCCAGCGCGGCTTCTACAAAGGCACGCCCGACGGCCAGTTCGGCGGCCAGACCCGCGAGGCGCTGCGCGGCTTCCAGGTGTCGATCGGGGCGCCGGCCGACGGTTTCGCCACATCAGAGGTGCTGGAGCGGCTGCGGGGGCGGTAGGGTCGAGGTCACAGGCTGCCCGTAGCCCGGATGAAGCGCAGCGAAATCCGGGGTTCTCGCCATGCGGCTCGTCTGGTCCCGGATTACGCTGCGCTCCATCCGGGCTACAACAGCTCAACGATGTCGTTCCGGGGCGCCAAGCGAACCCGGAATGACGAGGTACGTGCTCCTCCCCCAAAACTAACCGTGAATTCCGATATTTGCCCGGCGCCTTGACGGCGGCCGGGGGCACCCGATTTATGGTGGAAAAGCTGCCCGCTTGCGGCCCGATTCCGCTAATATGCTCACGTACTTCCTGATCATTGCGACGAACTCGATGGCGAAGCCGAAATCCTTCCTGCGCATATTCACCGAAGCCGGTCCGCTGGTCGCGCTGACGGTGGCGCTTGCGCTGTTGATCGGCATTGCCGAGCCCGCCTCGGCGCAGTTCTTCGGCTTCCCCGGCTTCGGTGGCGGACCGCCGCAACCGCAGCGCCGCGCTCCGCCGCAGCACGGCGGCGGTGGCGGTGGCGGTTGGTTCGGGGGCGATTTCTTCGCGCCATTCCAGCAGCAGCCGCAATCATCACAGCCGCAGCGGCCGCGCGAGGATTTCTCGCGCGCTCCGCCGCCGGCGAAGCGCGAAGCCGCGGCCGAGCGCAACGTGCTCGTGATCGGCGACGCGATGGCCGACTGGCTCGCCTATGGCCTGGAAGATGCCTATTCCGACCAGCCCGACATGGGCGTGATCCGCAAGCACAAGACGGTCTCCGGCCTGATCCGCTATCAGCCCAAGGGCGATCCGGCGGATTGGGCGGCGGCCGCCAAGGGCATTCTCGCCACCGAGAACCCCGACGCCATTGTCGTGATGCTCGGCCTCAACGACCGCACCGCGATCCGCGAACCGGTCGCGGAGAAGAAGGTCGACAAGAAGGACGAGAAGAAAGACGCGCGCGCCAAGCCGGACGCCAAGCCCGATGCCGCCGCCAAGACTGATGGCAAGACTGACGGCAAGACCGATAGCAAGGCGGACAGCAAGCCGGCCGATGCCGAGCTGCCAGCCGATGACGCCGACACGGACTCACAGGCCGCGCCGGAAAAGACCGCGCGCTCGCCCAATGGCCTCTATGACTTCCGCGACGACCGCTGGGTCGAGCTCTACGGCAAGAAGATCGAGGAACTGATCAACGTGCTGAAGAGCAAGGGCGTGCCGGTGCTGTGGGTCGGCCTGCCCGCGATCCGCGGCCAGAAGGGCACGTCGGACATGCTGTTCCTCGACGCGCTCTATCGCGACGGCGCCGGCAAGGCCGGCATCACCTATGTCGACGTCTGGGACGGCTTTGTCGACGAGGCCGGCCGCTTCATGCCGAAGGGCCCGGACTTCGAAGGCCAGCCGCGCAAGCTGCGTTCCGATGACGGCGTGTTCTTCACCAAGGCCGGCGCGCGCAAGCTCGCGCATTATGTCGAGCGCGAGGTGACCCGCCTGCTCGCGGTGCGCACCGGCCCGATCGCGCTGCCGAGCGAACCGGCAACGCCCGAGACCAGCACCGAGCCCGGCAAGCCCGCGCCGCGGCCGCTGGCCGGCCCCGTGCTGCCGCTGGTCGCCTCCACGGTCGGTACCGATCAATTGCTCGGCGGCCCCGGATCGCGGCCTGCCGCGGTCGACGCGCTCGCCGCGCGCACGCTGGTGAAGGGCGAAGCGCTGGCGCCGCCGGCCGGCCGGGCCGATGATTTCGCTTGGCCGCGCCGCGAGATGGGGCGCGAGCAGGCCAAGGGCGACGTGCCGGTTGCCGCGACCACGCCGGCCGCCCCGGCGGGTGGCCCTGCGAATCCGCCGCCCTCGACCACAGCGATCGCGCCGGACGGCTCGATCATCACCGCGCCGAAGCCGCCAAGGCGCGTGTTCCGTCCGGCCCAGGCCCAGCCGCAACAGCAGCCGCAGACGCAGCCCTGGCTGCGTGACATCTTCGGATTCGGCGCGCCGCAGCAGCAGCGCCCGCTGGTCGCACCGCCACCGCGCCCGCCGCGCAATGTCGGACAGCGTGCCGCGGTGCCGGGGAATCCCTGGCAGTAGGCGGAATTTGTAGGGCGGATTAGCCGAAGGCGTAATCCGCCGATATCGCATGCGTGGAGAAACGGCGGGTTACGCTACCGCTAACCCGCCCTACGAAGTAACGGCGCTCAACCGTAGTAGCGCCAGCGTGCCGGCGGGCGGCGCGGCTGGCGCGTCATCAACAGCGCCAGCGCAAAACCGATGCCGCCGGCAATCAGGAGCGAACCGAGCGGATTGTCCTGCACCGTTTGCGCCATCGCCCTCTGGCCGCTGCGAACGGTCTCGCCGCGGTTCTCATAAGCATCCTTGGCGTAGTTCACCGCGGTGTCGGCGGCGTCGCGCGCCGCGTCCTTGGCCTGGCCGTAGAGATCTTGCACCGCGCCTGCGGCCTCGCGCGCGCGGCCCGACGCCTGGGTCTGTGCGTCGCCGGCCGCATCGCCGACGGCGCCCTCGGCCTTGCCTGCGAATTCCTTCGCCGTTCCTAAAATCCGATCCTTGTCCATAACGTGCTCCCTGAAACTGTCAGGAGGCCAACCGCGGAACCTCGCACAAGTTCCTGGAGCTAAAGAATGAGCCCGCCATCGACGATGATGGTCTGGCCGACGACGTAAGAGGCGAGCGGCGAGGCCAGGAACAGCGCGGCGCCGGCCATGTCGGCGGGCGTGCCGAGACGCTTCAGCGGAATGCGATCGAGCGCGCCTTCGAGCCGCTTTGGATTCGCCGTCGTCGCCTTGGTCATCTTGGTGTCGACGAGGCCCGGCGCGATGCCGTTGACGCGGATGCCGTTCTCGGCCCAGGCCTCGCCGAGCGTGCGGGTCAGACCAACCGCGCCGGTCTTCGAGGCGTTGTAGGCCGGATTGCCCATGGTGGAATGATAGGCCGCGGTCGAGCTCACGATGATCAGCGATCCCTTGGCGGCGCTCAGCATGGCGTGGAATTTGGTGGCGCAGGCCATCAGGCTCATCAAATTGACTTCCATCACCTTGCGGAAGCCGTCCATCTGGAATTCCCCGCGGCGGTAAATCACCGCGCCCTGCGCCAGCACCAGCACGTCGAGCCGATCGAACGACGGCGTGAGGCTTTCGATCGCCTGCGGATTGCTGACGTCGAGCTGCGCATAGGCAAGGCCATCGAGATGCGAGCCTTCTTCTGCGGAGTAATCGCTCGCCTGCGCGCGGGTGCCGTACACACTCACGCGCGCGCCCTTGGCGCGGAAGGCCTGCGCGATGCCGTTGCCGATGCCGCTGGAGCCGCCGATCACCAGTACTTGCTTGCCGCCGAAATCGAGCTCGTTCATCGCGTTCCTCTCCCGTGCTGTTTTCTTGATTGAGCATGATCCTTTTCGAAAAGCCAACGCAGAACTTGCGTTAACGCGCTGCGCGCGCGGCGATAGCGGATCAGCGGTTTGACGTCTTTGCGGATCGGTGCCAGCGTTGCCGGTCTCACAACGCGCCAAATTTCATCTCGCGAGAATCCGTCATGTCCGAATTCAAACAGCTCAGCCGCTCGGTGAAGGGCCTCACCGTTCTCGTCACCGGTGCCGCCAGCGGCATGGGCCGCGCCACCGCGCGCGTGTTCGCCGATGAAGGCGCCAATGTCGCGGTCACCGATCTCACCGAAGAGGGCACACAGGCAGTGGCGAAGGAGATCGCCGCAAGCGGCGGCTCGGCAAAGGCCTGGGCGCTCGACGTCAGCGATCGCGACGCCATTGCCAGGGTCGTCAACGACGTCGCCGCGCATTTCGGCGGGCTCGACATCATCGTCAACAATGCCGGCATCTCGGTGCGCGTGGCGATCGACGATCCCGGGTACGAGGACGCCTGGGCCAAGGGCATCGCGGTGATGCTGACGGCGCATCCGCGCATCATCCGCGCCGCACTGCCGTACCTGCGCAAGTCGCGCTCGCCGCGCATCGTCAACATCGCCTCGACCGAGGCGCTCGGCGCGACCGGGCTGCACAGCCCCTACTCCGCGGCCAAGGGCGGCGTCACCAGCCTGACCCGCTCGCTCGCGGTGGAGCTGGGACGCGAAGGCATCACCGTGAACTGTATCTGCCCGGGCCCGATCCGCACCGCCATCACCGACCGCATCTCCGAAGAGCACAAGACGATCTACGCCAAGCGCCGCACCGCGCTCGGCCGTTACGGCGATCCGGAAGAGGTCGCGCACATGACGCTGAGCCTTTGCCTGCCCGCGGCATCCTTCCTGACTGGCGCGGTGATTCCCGTCGACGGCGGGTTGATGGCGCGGAATGCCTGACCCGCGTCTGGCCGCGAAGCGTTGACAGGGCGCGCGCCGGGAGTAGCCTTCTCGTCAAACGAAGCGGGACAACCGCCCGCGAGAGACGGGGAGATGCGCCAATGACGGTCCTGATCCGGCAGCTTCACAAGCATTTCGTCGGCGACGTCTCCGGCGTCGATCTGCGCAAGCCGCTGACGAAGCAGGAAGCGATCGACATCGAGGCCGGCATGGACAAATACGCCGTACTCATCTTCCACGGCCAGGACATATCAGACGAACAGCAGATGGCGTTCGCGCTGAACTTCGGCGAGCGCGAGAACGCGCGCGGCGGCACGGTGACGAAGAAGGAAGACTACCGCCTCTCCTCCGGGCTCAACGATGTCTCCAATCTCGGCAAGGACGGCAAGCCGCTGCCGAAGGATCACCGCACCCACCTGTTCAATCTCGGCAACTGCCTGTGGCACTCCGACAGCTCGTTCCGGCCGATCCCGGCGAAATTCTCGCTGCTGTCGGCGCGCGTGGTCAATCCGAAGGGCGGCAACACCGAGTTCGCCGACATGCGCGCCGCCTATGACGCGCTCGACGACGAGACCAAGGCCGAGATCGACGACATGATCTGCGAGCACTCGCTGATGTATTCGCGCGGCTCGCTCGGCTTCCTCGACTACACCGACGAGGAAAAGGAGATGTTCAAGCCGGTGCTGCAGCGCCTGGTGCGCACCCATCCGGTGCACGGCCGCAAGTCGCTGTATTTGTCCTCGCATGCCGGCGCCATCAGGGGCATGAGCATGCCGGAGGCGCGGCTGCTGCTGCGCGATCTCACCGAGCACGCCACGCAGCCGGAGTTCGTCTATGTGCACAAATGGACGGTGCATGACCTCGTGATGTGGGACAACCGCCAGACCGTGCACCGCGTGCGCCGCTACGACCAGTCGCAGCCCCGCGACATGCGCCGCGCCACGGTCGCCGGCACCCAGCCGACGGTGGCGCAGGAGGCGGCGGAGTAGCGGGCTCCGCCATCGTAGCCAACCCTATAGCCGTCATAGCCAAACTCACCGCTGGCGTGGCCAACCCCACAGCCGTCGTCCCGGGCAAGCGAAGCGCGACCCGGACCCATAACCACGAATGCATGTGATGGCGAAGGCTGTGGCCCCAGCGCGCTCCATCCGTACGCCCTGTGGTTATGGGTCCCTGCTTTCGCGGGGACGACACCGAAAACGTGGAGAGATCGTGGCTACGCTCGTGCCAACCTACGCGTGGCCGGCGTCGTTCGACAGCATGCCGGCCTCGATGCCGATCTTGCGCAGGGCGCGTGCATATTTCTCGTCGACATCGGTGCCGAAGATCAGCTCCGGATCGGCGTCGCAATGCAGCCAGCCATTGTGCTGGATCTCGTTCTCGAGCTGGCCCGGCGCCCAGCCGGCATAGCCCAGCGCGAGGATCGCGTGCTTGGGACCGGAGCCCTTGGCGATCGCCTTGAGGATGTCGACGGTCGCGGTGAGCGAGATGCCGTCGTCGATATTCAGCGTCGCATCCTGGATGTAGAAGTCGCTGGAATGCAGCACGAAGCCGCGGCCGGTGTCGACCGGGCCGCCCTTCATCACCTTCATCATCTCGGCGTTTTCCGGCAGCGTGATCTGGTCCGACTTCTCGATGATGTCGAGCTGCACCAGCAGCCCCGGGAAATCGATGCTGCCGGCCGGCCGGTTGACGATGATCCCCATCGCCCCCTCGGAGGAATGCGCGCACATGTAGATCACGGAGCGTTCGAAGCGCGGGTCGTTCATCACAGGCATCGCGATCAGCATCTGGCCATCGAGATAGCCATCTTCGGTGGCATGGGGACCGACGGCCGGGCTTCTGCCGGCGGCGGTCTTGCGAGTCTTGCCTGTTTTGCCTTCAGGGCGCATCCGCAAAGGCCTTTCCTGCTGATTTGGCATCCTGATATTGGGTCGCCGTTCTGTCAATCAACCTTCGGCCGCAGTGCGGCGATGCATCACAAGCAATTCAATGGTTTGCAACGAAAGTTGCAGGTAAAGACGTCTCATGGTCGTCACAGTTCCCATGCGTGCCGCATTTGCCGTCACCGCCTTGTTTTCCGTCGCATCCGTGGCAATGGAGGTTCGCGCCGACGACGCCTCGCCGTGGCAGCAGGACACGCATTCGGCGGTCAGGCTGCTGGCGGGATCGCGCAGCGGCGCGGTGCTGCTCGGCGGCATCGCCTTCCAGTTGCAGGATGGCTGGAAAACCTACTGGCGCACGCCAGGCGATTCCGGCGTGCCGCCGCGATTCGATTTCTCCAGGTCGGACAATGTCGATGCGGTCACGGTGATGTGGCCGGCGCCGCGCCAGTTCGACGACGGCGCCGGAGGTACCTCGCTCGGCTACAAGCACCAGGTGGTGCTGCCGCTGCGCATCGTGGCGAAAAATCCGGACAAGCCGCTGGTGCTGCGCGCCGACATCAACTACGCGGTGTGCGAGAAGCTGTGCGTGCCGGTGGAGGCGAAGGCCGAGCTCGCGTTCGCCAGCGTCGCCTCGACCGAGGACGCCGCGCTGTCGGAGGCGCTCAATGCGGTGCCGAAGCCCGCCAATATCGGCGACCCCACCCCGGTCACGATCCGCGACGTCAAGCGCGACGGCAACAACGTGCTGGTCGATGTCGCCGCGCCCGAAACCAAGGACCTCAGCCTGTTCGTCGAGGGCCCGACGCCCGACTGGGCGCTCCCCGTGCCCAAGCTCGTCGAGCACGCGCCGCCAGGCGTGAAGCGCTTCTCGTTCGAGCTCGACGGGTTGCCGCCGGGTGCCAAAGCGGACGGCGCCGCGCTGAAGCTGACGCTGGTCGGCGGCGACAAAAGCTACGAATTCAATATCAATTTGAACTGACGGCGCGGCGTCGTTCCTGCTTGGTGCACAATTGCACACGGGAGCCGGGACCCATACTCCGCGGCTGCAGTCTGAGGCACGCTGGGGATCAAGCTGTGTGCACCAACTGTTCCCTGTGGTTATGGATCCCGGCTTTCGCCGGGATGACGCAAGATGGGAACATCCGTCACCCAACCCAATCTTAACGTTTCGTTGATAGATCGGGGCCATTGCCGGCTTGCGGCGCTTTAGGAATTTTCCGCCTTGGCTGTGATGGAGACACAATCCGCAACCTCCGTGCCATCGGGCCCGGCCGCACGCCTGCGCGGCCTCGCCGCGCGCCTGCTCGGCGGCACCAAGGAGGCTTCGGTCACCAAGCGCCTCGCCGGCATGATCTTCGTCATCCGCGTCGTCAGTGCCGCCATCGCCTATCTTGCGCAGATCCTGCTGGCGCGCTGGATGAGCGGCTCGGACTACGGCATCTATGTCTATGTCTGGACCTGGGTGCTGCTGCTCGGCAGCACGATGGATTTCGGCATCGCGCCGTCCTCGCAGAAGATCATCCCGGAATATCGCGCGCGCGGCGACCTCGCCGCGCTGCGCGGCTTCCTCTCCGGCGGCCGCTGGGTGGTGCTTGCCGCGTCGAGCACGGTGGCGCTGCTGCTCGCCGGCGTGATCCACCTCGCCTCGCCCTGGATCGATCCCAACGCGGTGGTGCCGCTCTATATCGGCTGCCTGACCTTGCCGCCCTTCGTGGTTGCCAACACCCAGGACGGCATCTCGCGCGCGCATGACTGGATGCAGCTCGGCCTGATGCCGCAGTTCATCGTGCGGCAGGGACTGATCATCGCGCTGACCGCCGGCGCGCTGGCGCTCGGCCTCAATCTCGGCGGGACCGCGGCGATGATCGCGAGTGCTGCGGCCGTGTACATCGCGGCGATCGGCCAGATGATCGTGCTGAACCGCCGCCTCAAAGCCCATCTCGGGCCGGGCGAGAAGACCTACGACGTCAGGGGCTGGTTCGCGATCTCGCTGCCGATCATGCTGGTCGAGAGCTTCTATCTCTTGCTCGGCTACACCGACGTGCTGATGCTGCAGCAATTCCGCTCCTCCGAGGAGGTCGGCATCTACTTCGCCGTGGTGAAGACGCTGGCGCTGGTGTCGTTCGTGCACTACGCGATGTCGGCAACGACGGCGCACCGCTTCGCCGAATACAACGCGCTCGGCGACAAGGAGCGGCTGTCGGCCTATGTCGCACACGCCATCAGCTGGACGTTCTGGCCCTCGTTGCTCGCGACCATCGCCCTGCTCGCCTTCGGCAAGCCGCTGCTGTGGCTGTTCGGCCCCAAATTCGTCGACGGCTACAGCATCATGTTCGTCGCCGCGATCGGGCTCGTGGTGCGCTCGGCGATCGGGCCGGTGGAGCGGTTGTTGAACATGCTCGGCCACCAGAGCATCTGCGCGACCGCCTATGCCGTGTCGTTCTTCATGAATGTCGGGCTCTGCATGACGCTGGTGCCGCGCTTTGGCGGCATGGGCGCCGCCGCCTCGACCTCGCTGTCGCTGGTCTTCGAGACCATCCTGTTGTTCTACGTGGTGCGCTCGCGCCTCGGGCTGCACGTGCTGGCGTTCGGGAAATAGCTTCGGTCTTCCCCCGCGTCATGCCCGGGCTCGTCCCGGGCATCCATGTCTTCAGAATCCATCGGCACCAAAGACGTGGATGGCCGGGACAAGCCCGGCCATGACGAACATCGAGCTCAGCGACGCGCGCGCTACTCCGCGGTCCAGCCGCCGTCGATCGAGAGATTGGCACCGGTGATCTGCGCGGCGTCGTCGCCGCACAGGAACAGCGCCAGTGCGGCGACCTGCTCCGAGGTGACGAACTCCTTGGTCGGCTGGGCGGCGAGCAGCACGTCCTTGATGACCTGCTCCTTGGTCATGTTGCGCGCCTTCATGGTCTCCGGAATCTGGTGCTCGACCAGCGGGGTCCAGACATAGCCCGGGCTGATGCAGTTGCAGGTGATCTTGAACTGCGCGAGCTCGAGCGCGGCGGTCTTGGTGAGGCCGGCGATGCCGTGCTTGGCCGAGACATAGGCCGACTTGAACGGCGATGCGACCAGCGAGTGCGCCGAAGCCGTGTTGATGATGCGGCCCCAGCCGCGCTTCTTCATGCCGGGCACCGCGGCGCGAATCCCATAGAACGCCGACGACAGATTGATCGCGATGATCGCTTCCCACTTCTCCGGCGGGAATTCCTCGATCGGCGAGACGAACTGGATGCCGGCATTGTTGACGAGGATGTCGACCGAACCGAAGGTCTTCTCACCGAGCGCGATCATGTCGGCGATCTCGGCCGGCTTGGTCATGTCGGCCGGCGAATAGGCCGCCTTGACCTTGAAGTCGGTCTCGATGCCGGAACGCTCCTTCTCGATGTCGGCCGGCACACCCATGCCGTTGAGCACGATATTGGCGCCGGCGCCGGCGAAGGCGCGCGCATAAGCCAATCCGATGCCGCTGGTCGAGCCGGTCACAACGGCGGTCTTGCCTGTCAACGTACCCATTGTTCTTCGCTCCTATTTGCTTGCAGGGGACTTCGTTTCAGGGGGCGTGGGTTCGTCCCCCGTGAGGTCGTAAGTCACCATGGTTTCGCCGGACTGTGGCCGTTCTAGCCATTCTTTGTGACGCATCGACAAATGCACGTCGCGGACACCTGCGCCCCAGTGCTCGACCATCGCAACATGGGAGAAGTCGTAGTCCTTCGACGAGCTCTCGTAATTCTTGCTCTTGTAGATCAGGTGAACCACCGTGACGGTGTTCTCCTTGGAGGCCTTGCGCAACAGTTCGACCGACGGATCGTTCTTCAGGTAATCGGGCAGCTTGCCGATCAGGTCGCGCACCGCCATGCGGGCGTTGTGGACCTGCCTGTTCTTGTCGGTGTTCATCCGCGTCCGGCTGGAAAAGCGGATATCCTTTTCGCGCTCGGCGGCCTCCAGCAGCGTCTCCGGCAACGGCCCGCGCGCGCTGAACAGGTCGACCTGGAAGATCAGGAGATCGCGGCTGATCTCCTCATCGAGCACGAAGTCGAGCGGCGTGTTGGAGGCGATGCCGCCATCCCAGTAATGCTCGCCCTCGATCACGACGGCGGGAAAGCCTGGCGGCAGCGCGCCGGAGGCCATGATGTGCTCGGGGCCGATCTTCTTGCCGAGCTTCTTGAACTCGTAATTGTCGAAATAGCGGAAGTTGCCCGAGGTGACGCCGACTGCGCCGACCGATAGCCGCGTCTTCAGATCGTTGATGCGATCGAAGTCGACCAGCCGTTCCAGCGTCTTCTTCAGCGGCGCGGTGTCGTAATAGCTCAGCGATTGCGAGCTGCCGGGCGGCCACAGCGGCGCCGGCGGAATCCGCGGCGTGAAGAAGCCGGGCACGCCGAAGGTCGCGATGATGGCGGCGCTGGTCTCGTTGAACAGCGAGCGGGCGCGCTCATGCTTGGAGACCGGATTCCAGGGCACCGGCGCCGACACCATATCCCAGAATTCCTTCAGCCGCGGCACGCGCATGTCCGGCTCGTTGCCGGCAATGATCGCGGCATTGATGGCGCCGATCGAGATGCCTGCGATCCATTCCGGCTCGAAGCCTGCGTGACAGAGCGCCTGAAAGGCGCCGGCCTGATAGGAGCCGAGCGCACCGCCGCCCTGAAGCACCAGCACACGCTGCGCTTGCGCCGGCGTCGGGCCGGGCGCGGAATCCGAAGTATCCATTCGTAACCGCTCGGTTCGAAATGACTTTAAGGGCGCACCGTGGCGGCTGTTCGCAGCCGCGTCAATCAACGAGATATGGAGCGGAGATCACGCGGAATTTATCGAGCTCAGGTTGCCGCCAAAATGAGCGTCCAGAACACCTTGTATTTGGTATTCGGAGCATAGACCGCTGCGATGCCCATTTTTGTGACACCGCTCTTGAGCATATTGGCCTTGTGCGGCGGTGAATCGCGCCAGCCCGAAAATGCCTCTGCGAGCGTGTGATAGCCGGCCGAGATGTTCTCGACCGCCACCGTCGCCGGGTAGCCGCCGGCCTCCAGCCGCTTGCCGAGCGGGGCCTTCACGTCATGGTCCATCTTGTTGCGGGCGGCCATCGCCTGCGACTGCTGCTCGGCGAGCCTCGTCAGGTCGGGATCGACCACGACGGTGCCGAGACCATTGTTCTGGCGGTACTGCGAAAACATGATCGCGGCGGCCTGGCTGTCCAGCACGGCACCGGGCTGCGCCATGTTGAGATACATGGCCGGTTCTTCCGGGATTTTGGTGTCTGTGCCGCAGCCGGCAAGCACCAGAAGCCCGAACAGGGCGACCGTCGTCCGTTTCACTACTGAAAACCCCCAAGGTTGGCCCGTCGTTGTTGCATACCAACCGTGGCTGAATGGTGAACAGCGGCTAACTTTTGGCCATCAATAGCCACCGATCTCCGGCGCCTGTAGCCCGGATGAAGCGAAGCGTAATCCGGGAACAGTCGATCCGAGGAACGAAGCCCCGGATTTCGCTCCGCTCCATCCGGGCTACGGAGCTCCAGCGAGCGGTCCGCTTCTCCTTCCCCCTGAAAGGGGGAAGGTCGGATGTGGGTCGGCCGCAGGCGACGCTGGATGTGGAGAGAGAGGATCCCCACCCGCTTTGCTCTGGCGAGCAAAGCGACCTCCCCTTTTCAAGGGGAGGTTTGCGTGCGCCGGCTGGGCCCTACTCCTGGGCGGCAAAGATCCGGTAGCGGCGGGGCTGTAGCGAGACGATTTCGCCGGCCTGCAGCTCACGGTCGCGGGGGGCGTCGATCTCGATCACGGTCCTGCCCTCGCTCCCCGCGAGGGCCACCTCGGCGCGCTGGATCGGTCCGAACGAACGGACATGCCGGATGGCGCCTTCCAGCGCCCCGGTTCCCGCCGGGCCGACCGCCATGTCGTGGCGGCGGACGAACAGTTTTGCCGCGCCCGATGCCGCACCCAGCGCCGGAATGTTCAGGGGACGGCCGTCGAGCCGCACGGCATCGCCAGCCACATCGACCGGCAGCACGATGGATTCGCCGATGAAGCTGTGCACGAAGGCGGTCGCCGGATTGTCATAGACCTCGCCGGGCGAGCCGATCTGCTCGATCTTGCCCTTGTCCATGACCACGACGCGGTTGGCGACTTCGAGCGCCTCCTCCTGGTCGTGGGTGACGAAGATCGAGGTGACATGGATCTCGTTGTGCAGCGAGCGCAGCCACTGCCGGAGCTCCTTGCGCACCTTGGCGTCGAGCGCACCGAACGGCTCGTCGAGCAGCAGGATTCGTGGCTCGATCGCAAGCGCACGCGCCAGCGCGATGCGCTGACGCTGGCCGCCGGACAACTGGCTCGGATAGCGGTTGGCAAGCCAGTCGAGCTGCACCAGATCGAGCAGGTTCTTGACGCGGGCGCGGATCGTCGCCTCGTCCTTGCGGATCGCGCGCGGCTGCACGCGCAGGCCGAACGCGACGTTCTCGAACACCGTCATGTGGCGGAACAGCGCATAGTGCTGGAACACGAAGCCGACCTGACGCTCGCTGGCGCCGCGCGAGAGCGCATTCTCGCCGTCGATCGCGACCTCACCCGAGTCAGGCCAATCCAGCCCTGCGATGATCCGCAGCAGCGTCGTCTTGCCGGAGCCGGACGGGCCGAGCAGCGCCAGCAGCTCGCCGTCGGCGACCTTGAGATCGACATTGTCGAGCGCGGCAAAGCTGCCGAACTTCTTTACGATATTCTTGACTTCAATCGCCATCGGGCACCTCTGCCTCGTCGAGCCGCCGCTCGAGAACGGTTTTCGCCACCAGCGTGATCAGCGCCAGCATCGCGAGCAGCGACGCGATCGCGAACGACGCGACGAACTGATATTCGTTGTAGAGAATCTCGACCAGCAGCGGCATCGTGTTGGTCTCGCCGCGGATATGGCCGGAGACGACGGACACCGCGCCGAACTCGCCCATCGCACGCGCGTTGCAGAGCAGGACGCCGTAGAGCAGTCCCCATTTGATGTTGGGCAGCGTGACGCGGAAGAAGGTCTGCAGGCCGGAGGCACCGAGCGAGATCGCCGCCTCCTCTTCCTGGGTGCCCTGCTCCTGCATCAGCGGGATCAGCGCGCGCGCCACGAACGGAAAGGTGACGAAGATCGTCGCCAGCGCGATGCCGGGCACCGCGAACAGGATGTGGACGTTGCGCGCCTGCAGCCATGTCCCGAAATAGCCCTGTGCGCCGAACAGCAGCACGAAGACCAGGCCCGAGATCACCGGCGAGACCGAGAACGGCAGGTCGATCAGCGTGATCAGGAAGGTCTTGCCGGTGAATTCGAATTTCGAGATCGCCCAGGCCGCGACCACGCCGAACACGAGGTTGAGCGTGACCGAGATCGCCGCGATCAGCAGCGTCAGCTTGATCGCAGCGAGCGCCTCGGGCTCCGCCAGCGCCGCGAAATAGGCGACGATGCCTTTCGAGAAGGCCGAGGCGAACACGACGACCAGCGGCAGCACGACGAAGATGCTGAGGAAGGCGATCGCCAGCGCGATGATGATGAGGCGGATCGGACCCGGCTCGGTGCGGGGGTTGCGCCGCGCCGCGACCGGCTCCGCCCGCGCGATCTCGAGCCGCGGCGCCGGGGCCGCAACGCTGACATCAGTCGCGGGCGCGTAGGTCCGCAGCTGTGTGGTCGAGGTCGCCAATCCCGTCTGCATCGACATCTCGAACCTCAATGCACGGGAATGCGGGCTTGCGCCCAGCGCTGCAGCCGGTTGATCAGGAAGATGATCAGGAACGAGGCCACCAGCATCACCACCGCGATCGCGGTGGCATCGGCGTAGCGGAATTCGGACAGCCGGATCACGATCAGGAGCGGCGCGATCTCGGAGACGTTGGGCAGGTTGCCCGCGATGAAGATCACCGAGCCGTATTCACCGATGGCGCGGGCAAAGGCGAGCGCAAAGCCGGTGAGCAGCGCCGGAATCAAACTCGGCAGGATGACGCGAAACACCGTGTGCCAGCGATTGGCGCCGAGACTCGCCGCCGCCTCCTCGATCTCGGGATCGAGATCGATCAGCACCGGCTGCACCGTGCGCACCACGAAGGGAATGCCGATGAAGACCATCGCGATAAAGATGCCGATTGGCGTGAACGCGACCTTGATGCCGAGCTCGGCGAGCGGCGCGCCGAGCCAGCCCTTCTGGGCAAACAGCTGCGTCAGCGCCACGCCTGCGACCGCCGTCGGCAAGGCAAACGGAATGTCGACGATGGCGTCGAACAGCCGCCGGCCCGGAAAACGGTAGCGCACCAGCGCCCAGACGATGATGGTGCCCATCACCAGATTGACGCAGGCGGCCGCAAACGAAAGCCCGAACGAAATCTTGAGGGCGTTCAGGGTGCGGCGGCTGGTGACGATGCCCCAGAACTGATCGAGGCTGAGCTCGAACGTCTTGAGGAACAGCGCGGCCAGCGGAATCAGGATGATAACGGAGAGCCATGTCAGGGTCAGTCCCATGGTGAGACCGAACCCCGGCAGGCTACTGCGCCTTGCAACCGCTGTGCTCACATATCCCCCTGAAATCTCGATCAGTTCTTGTAGATCTGATCGAAGATGCCGCCCTCGGCGAAGTGTTCCTTCTGCGCCTTGGTCCAACCACCAAAAATGTCGTCAATGGTGAAAAGTTCAACCTTGGCGAAGGATTTTTCGTACTCCTTGGCGATCTCGGGATCGCGCGGCCGGTAGGAGTTGCGCGCGGCGATCTCCTGGCCTTCCTTGGTGTACCAGTACTTCAGATAGGCTTCGGCGACCGCGCGGGTGCCCTTCTTGTCGGCAACCGTGTCGACGACGGCGACCGGCGGCTCGGCCAGGATCGACTGCGCCGGGGCCACGATCTCGAACTTGTCCGGACCGAATTCGCGCAGCGCCAGAAACGCTTCGTTCTCCCACGCGAGCAGCACGTCGCCGACACCACGCTCGACGAAGGTCACGGTCGAACCGCGCGCACCGGTGTCGAGCACCGGCACGTTCTGATAGAGATCGGCGACGAACTTCTTCGCCTTGTCGGCCGAACCGAACTTCTTCTGCGCATGGCCCCAGGCGGCGAGGTAGTTCCAGCGCGCGCCGCCCGAGGTCTTCGGGTTCGGCGTGATCACGGCAACACCGGGCTTGATCAAATCGTCCCAATCCTTGATGCCCTTGGGATTGCCCTTGCGAACCAGGAACACGATGGTCGAGGTATAGGGCGAGGCGTTGAGCGGCAGCCGCTTCTGCCAGTCGGTGGCAATGAGACCCTTGCCCGCGATCGCGTCGATGTCATAGGCCAGCGCCAGCGTGACGATATCGGCCTGCAATCCGTCGATCACCGAGCGCGCCTGCGAGCCCGAGCCGCCATGCGACTGCTTGATCTCGACGCTCTTGCCGGTTTCCTTCTGATAGGCCGCGGCGAATGCCTTGTTGAAATCGACATAGAGCTCGCGCGTCGGATCGTAGGACACGTTGAGCAGCGAATAGTCGGCCGCGAAGGCCGAGCTCGCCCACAACAATCCCGCGACCAGCGGCAGCATACGACGGATCATTTCTGTCTCCATTCAACCTGAGAATGTCAGGGAACACGCAAGACATAACTCACGGTGAAGTGGCCCTAAGTCAACGAAACCGGTTTTCTTTGTTTTCAGCGGCGCAGCGCGCTTGTGCTACGAACTCGCCGCACCGCGAAGGCTTTGTCACGTCGCCAAATCGCGATGAACCATCGCGATCTGGCGCGGTGCCCTACGACATCTTCATCGTATGGATGCCGCATTCCGTCTTGGCCCGGCCCCGCCAGCGGCCGTCGCGTGCATCCTCGCCGGCTGCTGCCCGGCTCGAGCATGGCATACACCCGACCGACTGATATCCCGATGCGACAAGTGGATGCGGCGGCAGCTTGCCGAGCGTGTAGATCGCCTCGATCTCCTCGCGCGAGACGTTGGCGAACGGATTGAATTTCAGCCTGACGCCGTCGTCCTCGACGACCGGGATGTCGGCGCGGGCGCCGCCCTGGAAGCGCTTGCGGCCGTTGATCCAGCCGGCGAACGGCTTCAGTGCGCGCGCCAGGGGCTCCACCTTGCGGATGCGGCAGCAGGCGTCGGGATCGCTAAACCACAATTCGCGGTCCGGATCGAGACGCGACAGCGCCTGCTCGTCGGGCTTGATCGAGCGCACATCGGTGAGGCCGAGCGTCTTGATCAGCGTATCACGATAGGCCAGCGTCTCCTCGAACAGCCATCCGGTGTCGAGAAAGACCACCGGGATCGCCGGATCGACGTCCGCCATCACCTTGAGCAGCGCGGCGGACTCGGTGCCGAACGACGACACCAGCGCCAGCCTCTCGCGGCCGACCGTCTGCAATGCGGCCGCGATCACTTCGGCGGGCGACGCTTTGCGCAGCGCGCGATCGAGCGTATCGGCCGCGGGCAATGCGGCCGGCGCCGCTGCAAGCTCTGGTACAAGCGCGCTCACTGGCCGGCGCTCTCCGAGTGACGCAGCTGCATGCGGCGGTTGAGCGCGGTGACACGGCCGTCGCCGGTCGGCTGATAGAACACCGAATAGCGCTTCATCGTCTGGGCGAACGCATCGGCGTCAGCATCCTTCTTCACCTCGAAGGCGTCGAAGCCGGCGCGCGTCATGAACACAAACTGGTCGCGCAGGATCTGCCCGGTGGCGCGCAGCTCGCCGTCATAGCCGTAGCGTTCGCGCAGCAGGCGGGCCTGGCTGTAGGCGCGGCCGTCGCGGAAGGTCGGGAACACCAGCGCGACCGAGGCGAGGCGATCGAGATGCCGCACGAGTTCGTCGAGGTTGCGGTTGTTCGGCCAGATCACCCCCAGCTTGCCGGGGCGGCGCAGCAGCGCCTCCGGATCGGCGAGAAAGCGCTCGGCCGTCACCAGCACCGCGCCGTCGCCCGGCAGCTCGGCACCGTCGGCGACATGCACGAACAGATCGGTGGTCAGTCTTCCCTGCTTAACGAGTGGCATAGACGCGCTCCCTGATAGGCTCGACGCCCAGACGCTTCACCGTATCGACGAACAATTCCTCGGGACGGTCGCGCAGCGCGAGATAGGCTTCGACAATGTCTTCGATCACGTCGGCGACTTCCGCATAGGGAACGGCCGGGCCGATCAAGGTGCCCAACTGCGCGTTCTCGTCGGCGCGGCCGCCGATCGTGATCTGGTAGAACTCCTCACCGTTCTTCTCGACTCCGAGAATGCCGATGTGGCCGACATGGTGATGGCCGCAAGCATTGATGCAGCCGGAGATGTTGATGTGCAGCCGGCCGATCAGGTCGGCGGTGTCGTGGTTGGCGAAACGCCGCGTCAGCTCCTGCGCGATCGGGATCGAGCGCGCATTGGCCAGCGAGCAGTAATCCAGCCCCGGGCAGGCGATGATGTCGGTCACCAAATTGACGTTCGGCGTCGCGAGGCCGAGGCGGTCGAGCGCCTTGAACAGCGCCGGCAGGTCGCGCTTGGCGACGTGCGGCAGCGCCAGGTTCTGCTCGTGGCCGACGCGGATCTCGCCGAACGAATATTTATCGGCGAGGTCGGCGACCGCGTCCATCTGCTCGGCGGTGGCGTCGCCGGGCGGGCCACCGACCGGCTTCAGCGACAGCGTCACGATCGAATAGCCCTGCACCTTGTGCGCCGAGACCGAGTTCTTGCGCCAGCGCTCGAACAGCTTGTCATGCGCGGCCTGCTTCAGCTCGTCCGGCATGTGCGGCAGCTTTTCGTAGGCCGGGTAGGAGAAGCGCGAGCGCACCTCCTCGATGGCGGTGTGATCGAGCGTCAGCCCGACATCCCCCATCGCCTTCCACTCCTCGTCGACTTCCTTGGCGAACTTCTCGATACCGAGCTCGTGCACCAGGATCTTGATGCGCGCCTTGTAGATGTTGTCGCGGCGGCCGTACTGGTTGTAGACGCGCAGGATCGCCTCGATGTAGCTCAGGATATCGCGGCCGGAGACGAACGGCTTGATGGTCTTGGCGATGAACGGGGTGCGGCCGAGGCCGCCGCCGACCAGCACCTCGAAGCCGGTCTCGCCGTCGGCATTCTTGTGCAGGCGCAGGCCGATGTCGTGGATCTTGATGGCGGCGCGATCGTGCTCGGCGGCAGTGATCGCGATCTTGAACTTGCGCGGCAGGAACGAGAATTCCGGATGCAGCGTGGTGTGCTGGCGGATCAGCTCCGACCAGATCCGCGGATCCTCGATCTCGCCGGGCGCGACGCCGGCCCACTGGTCCGAGGTGACGTTGCGCATGTTGTTGCCGGAGGTCTGCATCGCATGGATGCCGACTTCGGCGAGATCGGCCAGCGCGTCGGGCAGCTCGGCGAGCTTGATCCAGTTGAACTGGATGTTCTGCCGCGTGGTGAAGTGGCCATAGCCGCGGTCGTAGCGGCGCGCGACATGGGCGAACCGGCGCAGCTGCTTCGACGACAGCGTGCCGTACGGGATCGCGACGCGGAACATGTAGGCGTGCAGCTGCAAATACACGCCGTTCTGCAGGCGCAGGATCTTGAATTCGTCTTCGGTGAGCTCGCCGGAAAGGCGGCGCTTCACCTGATCGCGGAATTCCGAAACACGCTCGTTGATCAGCGTGCGGTCGAGTTCGTCATAAGCATACATGTTCGATGAGCCTTACGCCGGCGCGCCTTACGCGGGGACCTGGAGATCGATGGTGACGCCCTTGGCGCGGATATGTTCGCGGAGATTGCCCGGCTTGACCTTGCCGCCGTCCTTGAGCTCGACCGGCGCGATATAGGGGCCGACCGCGCCGACGTCGTCGGCGGTGGCTTCAGCCAGCAGCGCGCGGGCCTCGTCAGACGTGGTCACGATCGCAGAGTCGGAGAGTTCGGTGGACCAGCCTTGCTTGGCGGTTCGGTACACCACGGCACCGTCCCAGGTCCGGTTGGCGGTCACCATCGAGGGGCCTGTGATCCTGATTTTCTTCTGTTCGAGCGGAGAGGTCATTCGGCAGCTTTCAGCAGTTCGGAGAACATCTGGTTGGAGAACAGTTGGGTGACGTTGGATCGGCTCCAGGGCGCGGAATGCGCGACCACGTCGCCGATGATGAGGACAGCAGGACCGCCATCGACCTGTTTGACCAGCTCGGGCAGCCGCGCCAGCGTGCCGACCGCGGCCTTGGCGTCCGGCCGCGTCACGCGCGCGAACACACCGACCGGCGTCTCCGGCGAGCGGCCCGCGGCGAGCATACCCTCGCGGATCGCGGGCGCCGCGGTCATGCCCATGTAGACAACGACGGTCATCTTGGTGTCGGTCAGCACCGACCAGTCGACGACTTCGGCATCGCGCGCCTTGTGCGCGGTCAGGAAGGTGATGCGCAGCGCCTCGTGCCGGAAGGTCAGCGGCACCTCGAATTGCGCGGCCGCACCGAGACCGGCGGAGATGCCGGGAATAATGGAGTAGGCGACGCCGGCGTCGCGCAGCGCCTCGATTTCCTCGCCGCCGCGGCCGAACACAAAGGGATCGCCGCCCTTCAGCCGCACCGCACGCTGGCCCGACTGCGCCGCCTCGATCATCAGGCGGTTGATGGCGTCCTGGCCGATGCCGGGCTTGCCGATGCGGCGGCCGACCGGAATCCGCGCGGCATCGCGCCGGATGCGGTCGAGAATTTCTGGTGACACCAATTCGTCATAGAACACGACGTCGGCGTCCTGCAGCGCGCGCAGCGCCTTCACGGTGAGCAGATCCGGATCGCCCGGACCGGCGCCGACCAGTGTCACATGGCCTGCAGCCTTGCCTTCCGTATCGGCGCCGGCGAATGCGGCGGGATCGCCGATCGCGTTCAGCGCGTGCTCGGCCTCGTCGTTGCGGCCGGCCAGCACCAGCGCGCCGATCGGACCGTCGACGATGCGCTCCCAGAAGCGGCGGCGCAGCGGAAATTCTTCAATCCGCGCATGCATCGGTTTGCGGAAGCGGCCGATGAAGCCGGCGAGATCGCCGATCCGCGCCGGCAGCACCGCCTCGATCTTCTCGCGGATGCGACGCGCTACGACCGGCGACGTGCCGCCGGTTCCGACCGCGACCACGACATCGCCGCGATCGACGATCGCAGGCATGATGAAGGTGGAGTGCACGAGGTCGTCCATCACGTTGACCGGCAGGCCAATCGCCTTGGCGCGCACCGACAACGCAACACCGACCTCGCCTGCGCCGGCGCAGAGCACGGCGATGACATCGGAGAGATCGGCTGCGAGCGGATCGCCTTCGGCGCGCTCGATGCGCGCGGCGTCCTCCGCCGCGATACCGGCGAGCTCATGATCGCCGTCGGTCGCGTACCAGCGAACCGCGGCGCCGGCAGCTGCGAGCAGCCGCAACTTGGCGCGCACGAGCTCGCCCGCTCCAACGAGCAGCACCTTGCCGCTTTGCAGATCCAGAAACACCGGCAGATATCGCATCAGACACTCGCTTCCCCAATTTGGGGGTTGACTGAAATTATTTTCTATTTATCTCTCGATCAAGCCCAGCAAAGAGAAAATTATTTCTTCTCTATTGCAGCGCAACTTTAGAATTTTCAACTCCACAGGCCAAGGCCAAGAGATGCATCTTCTCGACAACGAATCCGCTGCCGCCGGAACGCGCTCCGTAGCGCTTGGTAAAGCATCTTCCGTGCCGGGAATTTCGGCCCATCAGGCCGCCCCGACCATGGATCATCTCGATGAGCTGGAGGCCCAGAGCATCTATATTTTGCGCGAGGCGTTCGCCCGGCTGAAGAAGCTCGCGCTGCTGTGGTCGCTCGGCAAAGACTCCAACGTGATGATCTGGCTGGCGCGCAAGGCGTTCTTCGGCCGCGTCCCTTTCCCGGCGCTGCACGTCGACACCGGCAAGAAGTTTCCGGAGATGTATGCGTTCCGCGACCGCTTCGGAAAGGAATGGGATCTCGACCTGCGCGTCGAGCCCTGCCCGCCGATCGACAGCGTCGACCCGACCCTGCCGCCGGCCGCGCGCTCCGCCGCGCGCAAGACCGAGGGCCTGAAGCTCGCGCTCACTAAATACGGCTTTGACGGATTGATTGCCGGCATCCGCCGCGACGAGGAAGCAACGCGCGCCAAGGAGCGCGTATTCTCGCCGCGCGGCCTCGAAGGCGAATGGGACGTGCGCGACCAGCCGCCGGAATTCTGGGATCACTTCAACGCCTCGCCGCCGCAAGGCGCTCACTTACGCATCCATCCGATCCTGCATTGGACCGAAGCCGACATCTGGGCCTACACCAAGCGCGAAGGCATTCCGATCATCCCGCTCTATCTCGCCAAGGACGGCAAGCGCTATCGCTCGCTGGGGGATCAGGACATCACCAACCCGGTGGCTTCGACCGCATCCAGCATCGATGAAATCCTGGATGAGCTCGAGAACACCAAGATCCCGGAGCGCGCCGGCCGCGCGCTCGATCACGAAACCGAGGATGCGTTCGAGCGACTGCGTGTCGCCGGCTATCTCTGATCCCAGTTTGGCGTGAGTGCTCTGATGAACATGATTCTTCCCACCGCCTCGATCTCGGCGACCCCCAACGGCACCACACGTCCCCAGGTGCGCATCGTCATCGTCGGCCATGTAGACCACGGCAAGTCCACCCTGGTGGGCCGCCTGCTGCATGAGACCGGCAGCCTGCCGGACGGCAAGCTCGAGATGCTGAAGGCAGTCAGCGCGCGGCGCGGCATGCCGTTCGAATGGTCGTTCCTGCTCGACGCGCTGCAGACCGAGCGCGACCAGGGCATCACCATCGACACCACCCAGATCCGCTTCCGCACCCGCTCGCGCGACGTCGTGCTGATCGACGCGCCCGGCCATGCAGAGTTCTTGCGCAACATGATCACCGGCGCCTCGCAGGCCGATGGCGCGGTGTTGATCATCGACGCGCTTGAAGGCGTCCGCTCGCAGACGCGGCGGCACGGCTATCTCCTGCATCTGCTCGGCGTGAAGCAGGTCGCGGTCGTCGTCAACAAGATGGACCGGGTCGATTTCAGTGCCGATCGCTTCAAGGAGATCAGCGACGAGATTTCCGCGCATCTGATCGGTCTCGGCGTGACGCCGACCGCGGTGGTCCCGATCTCCGCGCGCGATGGCGACGGCGTTGCCGAACACACGCCGCGGATCGGATGGTACAAGGGCCCGACCGTGGTCGAGGCGCTCGATGCGCTCGAGCCGGCACCACAGCTGGCGGAGCTGCCGCTGCGGCTGCCGGTGCAGGCGATCTACAAATTCGACGACCGCCGCATCGTGGCGGGCCGCATCGAGTCCGGCAGCCTGAAGGCCGGCGACGAGATCGTCATCATGCCCACGGGCAAGATCGCGAAGATCAAGACGGTCGAGAGCTGGCCGGTGACGCCCGTGCACGGCCCGCAGGGCGCCGGGCGCTCGGTCGGCATCACGCTCGACCGCGAGCTGTTCCTCGAGCGCGGCGACGTCATCGGACATAGCGGGCAGAGCCCGCGCGATACCCGCCGCATCCGCGCGCGGATCTTCTGGCTGCACGACAAGCCGCTGACCAAGGGCGAGCAGATCCTGATCCGGCTCGGCACCAGGGAAAGCCGCGCCACCGTGGTCGCGATCGAAAAGGCGATCGATCCCGGCGCGCTGTCCAACGAAGAGAACACCGCGATCGCGCGCAACCATGTCGGCGAGATCGACATCTCGCTGGCGCAGCCGGTTGCGACCGATCCCTACACCGACAATCCGCGCACCGGCCGCCTCGTGATCGAGGTCAACGGGCGCATCGCCGGCGGCGGCCTCGTGCTGTCGGTCGACGCTGGCCGGCCTGCGGTGCCGATCGACATCGTGCCGGTGGAATCCGCGCTGCGGCCGGACGAGCGCTCGGCGCGTTACCATCACAATGGCGCGGTGATCTGGCTGACCGGCCTGCCCGGCTCCGGCAAGTCGACCTTGGCGCGGGCGCTGGAACGGCGCCTGTTCGGCAATGGCGGCTCGCCAATCCTGCTCGATGGCGACACCTTCCGCGCCGGGCTGAACAGCGACCTCGGCTTCTCGCCGCAGGATCGCGCCGAAAACATCCGCCGCCTCGCCGAGGTCGCGACCCATCTGGCGCGCAACGGCCATATCGCCATCGTCGCCGCGGTCTCGCCGTCGACCGCCGACCGCGCGGCAGCCCGCCGCATCGCCGACAGCGCATTCCGCGAGGTCTATGTCGCCACGCCTGCCGAGGTCTGCGAGACCCGCGATCCCAAAGGCCACTACGCCAAGGCGCGCTCGGGCGGATTGCCGTCCTTTACCGGCATCACCAACGACTACCAGCCGCCGACCGGCAATGAACTGACCATCGACACCTCGAACCGCTCGGTCAGCGATGCCACCGACGCGATCGAGCGGATGCTGGCCACGACCGGCATCCTGTTCGACGAACTGACCGACCTCGCGGCGAATATCTGACCTTGCTCACCTGTCGTCGTCCGGCTCGACCGGACGACCCAGTATTCCAGAGACGCCGGTGCTCAAGCGGAGAGGCCGCGGCGTACTGGATGCCCCGCTTGAAGCGGGGCATGACGGCGGTGTGGATGCCTATTCCGCCGCGCGGCGGCTTCCAGCCGGTTGCCGCACCATTCCCGGCGATTGCCCGGTGATACGCTTGAACGCGCGGCTGAAGGCCGCCTGCGACGCATAGCCCAGCCGTTGGGCGATCACATCGATCGGCTGGCGCTCGTCCCCGATCCACTGTGTCGCGAGGCGCATGCGCAGCTCGGCAAGGTAGCGCAGCGGCGACTGCCCGGTCATCGACTGGAAGCGCTCGGCGAACAGCGAGCGCGAGCAACCCGCCTCCGCCGCCAGTTCAGCAACAGTCCAGTTGCGGCCGGGAGCGCGATGCAGCGCACCGATGGCGCGGCCAAGACGCGGATCGCGCAAGGCCTCGAACCAGCCCATGGCGTTGGTGCCGCCGCATTCGACCCAGCCGCGCACGATCGACGCGGCGAGAACATCGGCGAGCCGCGCCATCACGCCGACGGAGCCGGCCCGCGGCGTGCAGGTCTCCCGCTCCATGGCCTTCAGCATCGGTTCGATTTCCGGCTGGCGCACGAGCAACGTGCCGATGCCGTTGCGCTGATGCCGGGCGAAATCGCTCTCAAGGTTGGTGACGAGCCGCTCACGCCTGAGCCCGCCTGGGGCGCTGTCGTCGCAATGATGCTGGGTGTCACCGCACTTCTGACGGCGGAGTTCCTGCCGTCCGGTCTGTTGACGCCGATGGCGCGCGATCTCGGTGTGAGCCCGGGCCTCGCCGGTCAGGCCGTGACGGCGACCTCGCTGGCCGGCCTGGTCGGGGCGTTGTTCACGCCGAGGCTGACGCGCAGCTTCAATCGAAAGCCGGTGCTGCTGAGCTTTTCGATTCTCCTGGTCATCTCCAACCTGCTGGTGGCGCTGGCGCCGAGCATCACGTTCCTGCTGGCGGCGCGGATCGTGCTTGGCCTTGCCATTGGCGGCTTTTGGGCGATGGCGGCAGCCACGACGATCAGGCTGGTGCCGCCGTCGCTGGTTGCACGGGCCTTGTCGATCGTGATGAGCGGCATTCCCGCCGCGATGATCATTGCCGTTCCGCTCGGCAGCTATCTCGGCGAGGTGGCGAGCTGGCGCGTCGTGTTCCTGCTCGCGACGGCATTGGGCGCAGCGGTGTTCGTCGTCCAGGCGCTGGCTTTGCCGCGTCTGGCCCCGAAGGGTGAAGCCGGACTGGGCACCCTGGTCGACATCCTGACCCGGCCGGGGATCGGCGCCGGCATCTTCGCGGCTACGTTGGTGTTCACCGGACACTTCGGCTATTTCGGCTATATCCGTCCCTTCCTTGAAAGCGTGACCGGGCTTGGCGCGGCCGGCGTCGCAGCGACGTTGCTCGCTTTCGGCGTCGCCAACTATGTCGGCTCCTTCGCGAGCGGGCTGATGGCCGAGCGCAATCAAGCTTACGCTGATCGCGATGCCGCTGGCGATCAGCGTGCTCGGTCTGTTGCTCTCGGTCTACGGCAAGGACGTCATTCCCGCGCTGGTGCTGGTCGCACTCTGGGGATTTGCCTTCAGCGGCGTACCGGTGGCGACGACGACCTGGATCACCCGCATGGTGCCCGATGAGACCGAAAGCGGCACTGGCCTCACGGTAGCCTCGATCTTCCTCGGCATCACCATGGGCGCAGCCGGCGGCGGGCTGGTGCTCGATTTGATGGGCGCGGCGGCCGTGTTCGTGGCAGGCGCAATTCCCTTGTTGCTCGCCGCATTGCTGATCGCCACCAAGGTACGGACCAGGGCGCCGTAACGGCGTCCTTACGAGACTGGATCGGGCTTCAGAAATTCACGGCGGCTGCCGGTGCAGCGCCCGGGGGAAAGGGGCCTTCTCAGAGCCGTGGCTTTAGGGCAAAAAGGGCCATGAACGCCGCCGTTGGCGCGTTTTTTGCTGATTTCTTTCGAAAACAGCCCCTAAACGCCCCATTTCTTTGAGAAAGCCCATCATGACTCGTGTCGATGCCCATGGATTGAAGATCGCCCCTGTCCTGTTCGATTTCATCGCCAAGGAGGCGACGCCGAAAACCGGGATCGCGCCTGACGCGTTCTGGGCAGGACTCGCCGCCATCATCCAGAAGCTCGGCCCGAAGAACCGCGAGCTGCTCGCGGTCCGCGACGCGCTGCAGGCCAAGATCGACGACTGGCATCGCGCCAACAAGGGCAAGGCGTTCGACATCAACGCCTACACCGCGTTCCTCAAGGACATCGGCTATCTGCTGCCCGAGCCCGCGACCCACAAGGTCGAGACGTCAAATGTCGACGAGGAAATCGGCAAGATCTGCGGCCCGCAGCTCGTGGTGCCGCTGACCAACGCCCGCTACGCGCTGAACGCCGCCAACGCGCGCTGGGGTTCGCTGTACGATGCCTTCTACGGCACCGACGCGATCCCGCATGATCCGAGCGAGAGTGGCAAGGGTTACAACAAGGCCCGCGGCGATAAGGTGATCGCGAAGGCCAAGGCGTTCCTCGATGCCGCTGTGCCGCTCGCGACCGGAAGCCACACCGACGTGACCTCCTACGGCGTGATCGCGGGCCAGCTCTCGGTCAAGCTGAAGAGCGGCAATTCGACCGCGCTGAAGAACGCCGCCCAGTTCGCCGGCTATCTGGGCAACGCCGCCCAGCCCTCGGCGATCCTGCTCGTCAACAACGGCATGCATGTCGAGGTCAAGATCGACCGCAGCAACATCATCGGCAAGGATGATCCGGCCGGCGTCGCCGACATGATCCTGGAGTCGGCGGTCTCCACCATTCTCGACATGGAAGACTCGGTTGCCGCCGTCGACGCCGAGGACAAGGTGCTGGTCTATCGCAACACGCTCGGCCTGATGAACGGCACGCTGTCGGCCGATTTCGACAAGGGCGGCAAGACGCTGACGCGTTCGCTCAATGCCGACCGCGTCTACAAGAAGCCCGACGGCAGCGAGCTGAAGCTGCACGGCCGCAGCCTGCTGTTGATGCGCAATGTCGGCCACCACATGTTCACCGACGCGGTGCTCGACGCCAAGGGCGAGGAGATCCCCGAAGGCCTGCTGGACGCCGCGGTCGCCGGCCTGCTCGCGATCCACGACCTCAAGGGCAATTCCAAGGTCAGGAACAGCCGCACCGGCTCGGCCTATATCGTCAAGCCGAAGATGCACGGCCCCGACGAGGCGACGCTGACCTGCGACCTGTTCGCCGAGGTCGAGAAGATGCTCGGCCTGCCGGAGAACACGCTGAAGGTCGGCATCATGGACGAGGAGCGCCGCACCACGGTCAACCTCAAGGCCTGCATCCAGCGCGCCTCCAAGCGCATCATGTTCATCAACACCGGCTTCCTCGACCGCACCGGCGACGAGATCCACACCTCGATGGAAGCGGGTCCGATGATCCGCAAGAACGACATGAAGGCGCAGCCGTGGATCAAGGCCTATGAGGACTGGAACGTCGACAACGGCCTGATCGACGGCCTGCCCGGCCACGCCCAGATCGGCAAGGGCATGTGGGCGGCGCCCGACAAGATGGCCGACATGCTAACGCAGAAGATCGGCCATCCGCAGGCCGGCGCCACCACCGCCTGGGTGCCGTCGCCGACCGCGGCCACGCTGCACGCCCTGCACTATCACCAGGTCAACGTGATCGCCCGGCAGCAGGAGCTCGCCAAGGGCGGGCCGCGTGCAAAACTCTCCGACATCCTCACCATTCCGGTGTCGCAGTCGAACTGGGCGCCGGACGATGTGAAGCAGGAGATCGACAACAATTGCCAAGGCATCCTGGGCTACGTCGTGCGCTGGATCGACCAGGGCGTCGGCTGCTCCAAGGTGCCCGACATCCACGATGTCGGCCTGATGGAAGACCGCGCAACGCTGCGCATCTCGAGCCAGCATCTGGCGAACTGGCTGCATCAGGGCGTCATCACCAAGGATCAGGTGATGGAATCGCTGAAGCGCATGGCTGTCGTCGTCGACAAGCAGAACGCCGGCGATGCGCTCTACAAGCCGATGGCGCCAGCGTTCGACGGCGTCGCCTTCAAGGCGGCCTGCGACCTCGTGTTCGAAGGACGTACGCAGCCGAACGGCTATACCGAATACATCCTCACCGCACGCCGCCGCGAGGCCAAGGCCGCGGGTTGATCCGCAGGTCCCAACGACAAGCAAAAGCCCCGGCGATGAGCCGGGGCTTTTTTGTTGGCGCCACAGGCGGCGCTAGAGGAGCCGATGCAATAGCCTGCCGCCGCAGGGGCGCATTGCCAAAATATCGAAAACAACCCCATGCAAAGTAGCCGGTGGCTGCCGGCGGATACGGCAACTTGACTCGTCGGGCAAATCAGCGATATTCTTCTATTATTCAGAAATCCTGCGGACGCCCCTCGCAGCGTCATCACCCGCGAAAGCATGCGCGGGTGATCCAGTATTCCAGAGACGTCCGTGCTTGAATCGAGGAGCCGCGGCGTACTGGATCGCCCGGTCGAGCCGGGCGATGACAGTGGTGGACGAGGGTATGCGCCTTGTTTCGCGGCTGAACTGTAGACCCTCATGGTGCTGCATCGACGTTGTTGCGAGGAGTGAAGCGACGAAGCAATCCATTGCTCCACTCGCGCGGTGAGATGGATTGCTTCGCGGAGCCTGTCATCGGGCGCGCGTTCGCGCGACCCGGTGGCTCGCAATTGCGAGTCTAGAACACGGCCAAATATTTCAGCAGCGAGACGATGCCGATGATGATGACGACGACGCGCGCGATCTGCTTGGCGCGGCCGTCGAGCGGCAGCATGTTGATGAGATAAAGAACGAGAATAACGACAAGGAAGGTGACGAGTACGCCGACGAGCATGCGAGGCCCCCTGATGGCATCAGTGAATGTGCTGTTCGCCCGTTGCTAACGTGCGACGAGGAATCCGGTTCCGGACAACGGAACCGAAAGTGGCCGGTCTCGCATGAGCCGCGCTACTCGCGCGCCAGCACCGGCGCGCGCTGATACTTGGCGCGGATGCGATCCGGCGCCGGCGTGAAATTGAGAGATGCCCCGCGCCGGTCCGGGCGGCCGACCGACATCAGCCCATCCTTGCCGGCGACGATGTCGCCCTTGCGCAAGGTCGGATCGTCCTCGATCTTCACCGCGGCGAGTCCGACGGGGTCCTTGCCGTTGCAGGTGCAGCCCGAAACGATCTCGTCGCGATAGCGAAATGCGTTCGGCAGCTCGGAATACGGCTTGCCGTCGTCGGTTGCAGCGTTGTCGATGTTGCCGCCATAGACCACTTCGGTCGCGCTCGCCGGGCAGAAGCTGTTGCAGCTTTCCGCCTTGCTCTGGTTGCCGGTCGCAGCCAGCGGGAAATAGCGGCCGTCGCAGGTGCGCACGCAATAGGCCTGGCCGACATCATAGCGCGCGCGCCGCTCGGCCCGTGGCACGGGCGCCGGGCCGTCATCGAACGGCATCCGGATCACCGGCGGGCGGCCCTGCATGAAGCCGCCGAACAGTTGCGAGAAGAAATCCTGGGCTTGCGCCGCGGGCGCAAGGGACAGGCCGAGCAATGCCGCCGTCCCGAACGCCCACCGCCTGGAATATCGCTTCACCATCGCCGACCCCTCGCTACGGCACTCCTCAGTACAACGAGGAAGTCAGTACAACGAGGAAGTCGCCGGGATGTTCAACGCCTGACGGCCGGAAGGCAGCGTCATCACCGCGGGGCGCGGCTGCATCGGCGCCGGCCGGACCGAGATCTGCGTCGTGCTCGGGCCGAGCTCGCGCGCGGCAAGATGCGGTGCGCTCTTCGGCAGCACCACCACCTTGGTGCCGACATCGACCCGGCTGAACAGGTCGGAGACGTCTTCGTTGGTCAGGCGGATGCAGCCCGACGACACGAACTTGCCGATCGTCGACGGATCGTTGGTGCCATGGATGCGATACTCGCTGGAGCCGAGATACATCGCGCGCGCGCCGAGCGGATTGCCGGGGCCGCCGGCCATGAAGCGCGGCAGATAGGGCTGGCGCTTGATCATCTCGGCCGGCGGATGCCAGTCCGGCCACTCGGCCTTGCGGCTGATGGTCTGGGTGCCCGCCCAGGTGAATCCCTCGCGGCCGACGCCGACGCCGTAACGGATCGCCCGGCCGCCGCCGAGCACGTAATACAGCGCGGTGTTGCCGGTATCGATGATGACGGTGCCGGGCGGCTCTGATGTGTTGAGCGCTACGGTGGTGCGGCGCAGCCGCTCCGGCAGCGCGCCGTCCTCGGTCGAGGGATCGTTCATCACCTCGTCGGAGGGGAATGCGCCCGGCTGCGTCGACGCATAGCCCAGCGCAGAGGAGCGCACTTGGGCGCTCGCCGAATTGGCGACAATGAATGGCGTCGCGAGCAGGACGCTGGCGAAAGCAAAGGTGCGGACGAGGGTGCGCGCGGCGCGCGACGCAAGCCGGCGGCTGGAGAGAGACTGCTGTGTCATGTGCTGCCCCTGGACGGGATGCGCATCAAGGTGATGCGATGCCCAACCAACGCGCGTAGCCGTGAGACAGTTCCGCTGCGAATCGTCGCAAAGCCGCGATTGTCAACCCGCCACGTCTCACGAGCGCGCGATGGAACCTTTGCCGGGCACGGCCGTTGTCGTGCGTAATTTGACGCGAAATTCATTTGTCCCCGTTCGGGAGGAGTCTGGTGCGCGCCTTTCCGGGTGAACGTATGCTTGGCAACGCGCCCGAAGGCACGCCCCTCCCCGACAGCAAAGCCGAAACGCCGCCGATGATCAGCCGCGCCGAGGCCGTCGCCTTCGCGCTGGTCGCACTGCTGGTGATCGTCATCGTCGGGGTGCTCTATCTCGCACGGGCCTTCTTCCTTCCGATCACCATGGCCTTCATCGTCGGCACCATGCTGTCGCCGGCGGCGAGCCTGCTCGAGCGCTACCGGATCCCGCGCGCGCTCGGCGCCATGCTGATCGTGGTCGCGGTCGGCGCCGCCGTCGCCTTCATGGTCGGACTGATCGCCTCGCCTGTCATGGAATGGAGCTCGCGGCTGCCCGAGCTCGGCGCGATCCTGAAGGAGAAGCTGCATGTGTTCGACCGGCCGCTTGCGCTGTGGCGGGAGCTGCAGAGCATGGTCGGCGCCCCCGACACGCTCGCCAACCTCCAGCTGCCGAAATTCGAATGGGTGCAGCCGACGCTGGAATTCGTGTCGCCGACCTTCGCCGAATTCCTGCTGTTCATCGCGACCCTGATCCTGTTCATCGCAAGCTGGAAGGATCTGCGCCGCGGGCTGGTGATGACCTTCAGCGACCGCGCGGCACGATTGCGCACGCTGCGTATCCTCAACGAGGTCGAGACCAATCTCGGCAATTATCTGCTGACGGTGACGATGATCAATGTCGGCATCGGCATCGTCACCGGTGCGATCTGCGCGGCGACGGGAATGCCGAACCCGGCGGGGCTCGGCGCGCTCGCCGCGACGCTGAACTTTATTCCGATCATCGGGCCGGTCGCGATGTTCGTGGTGCTGGTTGTGGTCGGCATCATCACCTCGCCGACCATCGGCGCCGGGCTGCTCGCGCCGGCGTGTTTTGCCGTCGTGACCTTCATGGAAGGGCATTTCGTGACGCCGACGATCGTCGGCCGCAGGCTGTCGCTGAATGCGCTCGCGGTTTTTCTCGCGCTCGCATTCTGGACCTGGCTGTGGGGCCCGATGGGCGCCTTCCTGTCGTCGCCGCTGCTGATCGTGGCGTTGATCGTCAAGGAGCATTTGATGCCGGTCAATTCGCCGCAGCTGCCCGAGGACTAACCTCGCTTTCGCATCTGGAACCTTGCGAGGTGCGAAGCGTTTTTCTCCGAACAGGCACGTTCTCCGGGAGCTTTCGATGTCGAGCACGGACAGCACATTTGGGATCAAGAACATGACGGACAAAGCGACCTACGAACGCCTCGAAAAGGATGTCACTGCCGTGAAGAACGATATTGCAGCCCTCACCGAACAGATCACCGACGCGCTCAACTCGTTTGCCAACAACGCAGGCAAGCAGGCCCGCCGCCGCTACAAGGATGTGCGCGCCAACGCGGAATCGACGCTCGACGACATGTCGGAGCGCGGCAGCGCGATGATGGGCGCGGCGCAGGATGCGGCATCCTCGATCGAGGAATCGCTGGAAGAGGTGATCACGCAGCGGCCGCTGGCGACCGTCGGCCTTGCGCTCGGCCTCGGCTTTTTGATCGGCGTCACTTGGCGGCGCTAGGTCATGCGCAAACCACCGTTCTGGACGCGATGGCAGCGCTGGCGCGCCGCCGCCTCGTTTGTCGACGCGCTTTTCAAGGCAAGGCTCAAAGCAGGGCTTTACAGGACAAGGCTGGTCAATGCTTCAGCGGCTGATCGATGACGTCAAGCAGTCCACCGGCAGCGCGCTGCGGCTGACCTCGCTCGCGGCCGCCGCCGCGATCGCGTTGTTCATCACCATCGCGTTCCTGTGCGCCGCCGCCTTCGTCTATGTGCTGCAGCACTATGGTCCGGTGGAAGCGTGCCTGTCCGGCGCCGCGGTGTTCCTCGTCGTCACGCTGATCGCGATTGCCGTTTACATGGCGCGCAAGCGAGAGATGCGCCTCCGCGCGGAGAAAGCGGCCAAGGCTGCGAAATCGGCCGCGGCGACAATGCTCGCCGACCCCGCACTGATCGCCACCGGCCTGCAGATCGTGCGAGCCATCGGCGTGAAGCGGCTGATCCCGATCCTGGCGGTCGGCGGCCTCGCGCTCGGCCTGATGGCAAGCCGCAGCGCCGCTGGCAGCAGCGAGCCGGACGAAGCGGAATAGCCTGCGTTGCCCGGCAAGGTGCAAACCGCAACCAGCGATGTCATCGCCCGGCTTGATCGGGCGATCCAGTATTCCAGAGACGATTGCGATTGAGCCGATGGCCGCGGCGTACTGGATCGCCCGGTCAAGCCGGGCGATGACGCCGTCGATATTGGACCGACTGCGCGCCCCCTGCTCAGGTCACGCAGCGGCCGGGCTGCAGCAGCTTGGCCACTTCGGTCAGGACGCTGACCACGGGCTCGCAGGCCACCTTGCGGGTGTCGCCGGGCCGCGCACGCGCCGGCGCTGCGAGGGGGTGATTGCGGGCCTCTTCCCGCGCCACGGGAACACGGACCAGGACCGACGTATCGGGAAGCCGATCAACCCTCAGCGCGACGGTCCGGCTCGGCAAGCCGGTCATCGGAACCGCGGCACGGTCGGTCTTGGCGGCGCGATTGACCGCGCTCTCCGGCGCCAATTGGGTGGTGACCTGCTGTCCGCCAATGAGATCGTGGCCGGACGCCAGCTGGACCGCGCCCAGCGTCAATCCAGCCGCCAACGCAGCGAAAATTCCCTTTTGAATCTTTGACATGGTGATGTCCCTCGCCCCATGGAAATTCCCGTTGGCGATCACGGACACAACGCGAGCGAAACCTGTGGGGTTCTCGCGTCCAGCCATCACTTGACCGTGTACGAAAAAATTTTGATTCGCGCGGAACGAGTCCGGGGGTCTGCGAGTCATTGGAAGAGCCGGTTATTCCCCCTGCCCCATTGACCGGCGACGTAGGGCGCGACCGTGGTGATGCCGGTCGCGCCCTGCTCTTTTTTCGGCCGTGCCGCGAACGATGCGTCAGCCGGCCTGTCACTCAGCCGTCGCAATTGAAGCCCGGGGCTGAAGGAGCGGTCCTTCCGCCAAGCGAGAGGACCGTCTGCATCAGGCACTATCGTTTGATGGCATGTCCTGGGATCGAACGACCGTCACTTCACGGCAGGACAGGCAACGACCGACGTGAAACTTGATTCCAGTCGTCTGGTCGTCGACGAGCATCAATTCGCTCAAGGGCTCGCCGCATTTGCAAGTGACCGTTTTCTTATCGGCAAAATACATCTGACGTCCTCCATAAGCCTGGAGATTTCATCGCGTCATTCGGGCGAACTCGCTTGCGCCCGCCCCCCTCGCTTCGGCTCCTTCTCGGTCTGTCAGATCCGTGCAATCCGGACGATGGATGTGGCTCACTGCGCTTATTTTGCAGCGGATGGCTTCCGTGATTCCGCGGCTTCACGCGCCTGCCGCTCGGCCTTGAGGCGGTGGAAGTTGTTGTAGAACGCCTTCTCGTGGGCGAGGTGCTCCTTCATCGCCTGCGATGCGTCTTGCTGACGCTGCTCGCTACGAACCTTGCGCTGCTGGGGAGTAAGATTCATACGACCTCCAACTAAGTTCTTGAATCAACGCTGGATTCAACGCACGAGGCTGGAAAAGGTTGCACCCCGGAAGGAGCTGGATCTATTTGCGCAGGCTCGCCCAGACGCCGCCGAGGATCAGCAAGCCGCCAACCAGGTGGATCAGCTTCGGCGGCTCGCCAAGGATGATCCAGGACAACAGTGCGCTCGCGATCGGCGCGACATAGAGCACGAGCGACGTCCGCACCGACCCGAACCGTGCGCCGAGCCAGGCGAAGCCGGCATAGGCGGCGAGGCCCGGCACGAGACCGGCGAACACATAGGCCTCGAACGCCCGGGCGTTGAAGACCGCAGCCGGCGTGGCCCACATTTCCTGGAGCGCCGGCGGCAGCGAGCACAGCGCGCCGGCCGCCGAGAACAGGCTGACCCGCGCCAGCAGCGAGGCGCGCGGCGCGACGCGCGATTGCACCAGCGTGTAGCCGGACCAGCCGAGCATCGCGCACACCACCAGGAGATCGCCCCAGGCCGCGCTCGATTGCATCAGCGTTTCCAGATGGCCGCCCGAGACGATCAAAAGCGCGCCGGCGAGCGCCAGCGCCGTGCCGAGCCATTGCAGCGGACCGATATGCTCGATGCCGAGCGCGGCCGAGATCAACAGCACCATGATCGGCGACAGCGCGAAGATCAGTGCGATATGGATCGCGGTGGTGGTGATGCCGGCGATGTAGACCGGGCCGCCGCACAGGAACATGCCGAGGAAGCCCGCGGCGAGGATCGGCCAGAGATTCTGCGCCAGCGGGATCTTGCCATCCCTCACGGCCGCGATCGCAAACGGCGCGAGGCCGATGGCGATGATGCTCCAGCGGAAGAAGGCCAGCGAGAACGGCGGCACCGAGCCGGCCAGGCCGCGCGCCAGCACCTGATTGGAGGCCTGCCCGACCGCGACCAGGATGAATCCGGTCAGCGCGACCGCGTCCTCCCAGCCCGTGACCGGGCGGCTCACTGACCCTTTCGGCAGTTCCGCATCCATGACACCGCCCCTTCAGCCGGCGCACGTTCACCCAGGACGGCTTCCGTCAGCGCGCCGCTTGCCGCGGCACGCCCGCGCTATTGCTCCGCCGCTTCGCGCTCCATGTCGCGGCCGGACATGTCCTCGCCCTGCATGTTGGCGTATTCGCGCGCCATCTCGCGCATCAGGAATTTGGCGGGGACGTCGTGATAGGTGCCGTGGTCGTTGACATATTGCATGTAGGCGCGCCCTGCGCCGTCGAAGGGGTGCAGCAGCGCATCTGAATGGCCGTCGAAATCGAGCGGCTGGACGCCGAGCTTGGCGCACAGCGTGTCGTTGAAGGTCGGGGTCGCCTTGCGCCAGGCGCCGTCGACGAACACTTCGGTGAAGCCGTGCCAGGTGAACAGGTCCGAGCCCATGCTCTGGCGCAGCTTCTCGGTGGTGAGATGGTTGCGGACGTCGGCGAAGCCGAGCCGGGCCGGGATGCCGTGGACCCGGCAGGCCGCGGCATAGAGCGCCGCCTTGCCGACGCAGTAGCCATTGCCGGCGGCGAGCACGCTGGAGGCCCGGTAGCTCTCGGGCGAACGCATGCTGACATAGGGGTTGTAGCGGATGCCGTCGCGCACCGCGGTGTAGAGCCGGCTCGCTATGTCGCGGGCGCCGGCGTCGGCGGGGACGGCAGCGCGGGCGAACGCCTCGACGGCGGGATGGTCGCTGTCGACATATTCGCCTGCTACGGTGTAGAGGCGGCTGATCGTATCGGGGAGATGCTCGGTCATGGCGCAACCTTAGCAAGCCATGTGCGCAGTTCAATGCGGCAGGTGCAGCCCTTCTTGCAGTCCTGCCCCGCTTAGTTCCTGAAGCGTTCGTCCCATTGCGGCGGCCGGTAGCTGCGCCGCTTCGCCTTGAAATATTCGCGTGCGAAATGGATGCCGATCCCGATCAGGAACGGCGGCGCAAGCGCGGCGGCGATCATCAGTGCGGTGATCGACTTCGGCGTCAGGATGTCCAGCACCATCGACGCCAGCAGCCACAGCGTGGCAGCAATCACCGCGACGTCGACATGCTTCATTCCCCAGTCTTTCCCTTGATCCCTGACCACAATCCGGGTTCCATCCTACCGGCTGGCCCCGGGCACGCCAAGGATTCCGGCGGCAGACGATACCTCCGGTCCTTCACTTTTTTGGAACGGCGCCCGCGCAAACCGGACGACGAGCCGCCGTTCAAGCGATCAAGCCGCGAACGCCCGCACCAGCAGCAGGCCGGCGAACAGCGCGAGGATCGAGAGCGCAACGGAGGCCGCGATGTAGGCAGCGGCCGGCCATAGCTCGCCCCGCTGCATCAGCACGATCGCATCGAGCGAGAAGGTCGAGAAGGTGGTGAAGCCGCCGCAGATGCCGACGGTGAGAAACACCCGCACCGCCTGGCTGACATTCCAGCTCAGCGCAAAGGACTCCGCGAAGACGCCGATCAGGAACGAGCCCACGATATTGATCACCAGCGTGCCCCATGGAAAATCGGTGCCGACCAGGCGCCCCGCGCCGATCGCCACCAGATAGCGTGCGACCGATCCCAGCGAACCGCCGATCGCGACCGCCGCCAACAATTGAACGTTCAAGATTCTGCCTTTCCGGAGCACGATGACCTGTCATCGTGCTCTGCTTCAAGTTTGGGCATGATCTCCGCGCAAACGCTTCGCGTTTGTCGCTGGGAAAACCGGCATCCACTTTTCCGGATCATGCCGCGCCACTCGGCGACGCCTGTCACAAGCCCAACAACAAAGGTCGCGGCGACCAGCTCGCCCGGGGCGCCGACCAGCAGGGCGACGACACCAACGAGCCAGATCGACCCGACCAGCGACAATGCGATTGAGAGTGAACCAGTAAGACCCGTCATGCTCTGCCCCTTCTCATTCGCGGGGCGCGCGCTGCGGATCGGCGGTGGCGCATGCTCCTACCGACGCTGTCGCGCCCGGTAGGAGTCATCAGCCTTGCGGCGGTTATCGGGGGACTCCATCCCCATCAACGCAGGGATGGTAGGCAAACGGAGCAGCGGGAGCAAGTGGGCGTCCCGCGCCGGTGTTGGCTCACTCGCTCATCGACAGCATCGTGTTCAACTCGAGGGCGGTCCGCAGCTGCTCGATGCGCGCGGCAATCTGCTCGCGCTTGGCGCCGCGCGGCAATTCCGCGAGCTGGCGCTCGAGCCGCACGCGATGCTCTTCGAGCCGCTGCTCGAAGGTGTGGGGTTCAGATCGCTTCCGCTTCCGAATCGTCTTCTGCATCACTCACCCTTGGCGGTTGCAGACCGGGACTATTGGCCCAGCGGTCCAGTTGATCGATCACCCGTGCGTGGCTCGGGCGCCGCGGTTCCGGCGCTTCCGGCTCCTCGGATAGCTTGCGGGGCAGCTTGACGTGATTGGTCATGGCGTCACTCCCGCCAGACAACGGAGAGGCAGCCGGATCGTTCCCTTGATTTTTCTTCTAAGCTATTGATTTTGCTTGATTAACTTACTCAATCGACGTTTTTATCTCAAGCTGTGGAACCCGCCGCGAATTGGTTCGTTTAGCAAATTACTCAACTAACTAATTCTGGGCGATTTGCGATGAATGAGCTTCGCGCTGAACGTCTTCAAGTCATGCTTTCCCCCGACGAATTATCGGCTCTCGACGATTTCCGCTTCAGGCACCGCATGCCGACCCGTGCCGCGGCAGTGCGCGAGTTGCTCAGGCTCGGTCTGGCCGGCAACGGTGTCGATGGAGGGGCCGGGGTGAAGTCGAGCGAGTATGGGGTGTTTAACCGGGGGCCGGATGGGCACACCCAAGGAGAGGCGCCGCAGGAGTGACGGCGCGTTGGCGCTGATGCGACGGTTCAGCCGGCGACGAAGAGGTCCACGACCGCTTTCAGCGTGCAGACCACAAGCGCCGACGTGAACATCGCCGTACCGAGATCTGCGAGATAAAGCAGCTGCGCCTTCTGCTCCGCATCAAGCCGCGCGATCGCCTTGCGCATGGCCAAGCTCCCTTTTCAGGAGAACGCGTCGCGTGAACGTCGGTTCCCTCGGTCGCCTTCTCACGCCCGCTGCAGCGCCAGCATCACGCCGCCAAGCGTCAGCGCCATCGCGCCGATCTCACGCAGCCCCAAGGCCTCGCGGAGGATGATCGCGGCCGAAATCACGCCGATGACCGGCACCAGCAGCATGCCGGTCGACGCCGATGTCGGCGGCAGGCGGCGCAGCGTCTCGAACCAGGTGAGATAGCAGATACCCATCGGCATCAACGTCATGTAGGCGAAGCAGCCGAGGCCGAACGGCGTGATCGCGGCATAGTTCGGGTGCTCGAACAGAACGCCGAGCAGCAGCATCACCAGACAGCCGATGCCGACCTGCCAGGCGACCACCGCGAGCGGCGGCATCGGCAGCGGCTTGCGGTTCAGCACGTTGCCGAGCGCGAACAGGATGGCGCAGGCGAGCGCAAGCGCGATGCCGGTGAGCTTGTCGGCACTGAACGCAAAGCCGTTGCCGCCGAGCAAAAGTGCGACACCGGCGACGCCGAGCACCAGCGCCGCCAGATCCCGCAGCGTCGGGCGGCTGTGCAGCACCGGCCAGGCGAACAGCATCGCCCAGATCGGCATGGTGTAGGCGAGGAGCGCCCCCTCGCCGACCGTGACGAATTTCATCGCGATGGTGCCAAAGCCCATCCAGGCGAAGACGTTGGTGAAGGAGGCGAACAGCAGCCGCGGGAGCGCCTCGCGCGGCACCGCGAGCGACTGGCCGCGGGCCAGCGCCAGCGTGCCCAGGATCACTGCCGCGCAGGTGCCGGCCAGCCCGCGGGCGAACAGCGGCGGCCATTGCTGCAGCAACAGCTTCATCAGCGGCCAGTTGAGGGCCCAGCCGAACGCCGTCACCACCAGGCAGAGAAAGCCGATCGTTCGGTCGCGTTGCGTCTTATCCATCGGCCGCGCTTAGCAGGCGGAGACACGCGATTCCACTTCGCAGCGCGCATGCCGCGTCGGCGTGTACCTTCGGATACCATTCCGTCAGGCAAAGGTGCCGATCGAGACCCGCGGCCAGCCCTCGCTTTTCCGCGCGGCGGCAAGCTTGCTGGTCCAGGCATCGATCAGGCTTGCGATCAGCAGACGGCCGGTGCCGCGCATGTCGGGCAGTTTCATGGTCGGCGTGCCGAGCGCGAGCGCGATCACGCCGTGCACGGCCGCAAGCAGCGCAGTTGCGAGCCGCGGCGGCAGGCCGGACGCCGGCTCGGCGCCTTGCGCCGCAAGATATTCCCGCACCGAGATCACGAACAATTCGTAGCTGCGGCGCGCGATCTCGGTCTCGCCGAAATAGACGCCGTCGGGAAAGCGGCGGTCCTCGACCGTGCCGGACATCGAGAACAGCGAACGGAAATGATCGGGATTGTCGGCCCAGTAGTCGAGATAGGTTTCCATCACCCGCCGCAGCCGCGCATCGCTGTCGGCGGTCTGCGCGCGGACCCGTTCGAGCTGTTCGGCAACCGCCTCGAGATTCTGCTGCTTCACCGCGAGCAGCAGCAGCAGCTTGGTCGGATAATATTTGAGGACGGTGCCCTTCGAATAGCCGATCGCGTCGGCGATCTTCTGGATCGAGACCGTCCCGAGCGTGCCGGCGGCGAACTCCTTGCGCGCGGTCTCGAGGATCAGCGCCTTCAGCGCCTCCTTGTCGGCCTCCTGACGCGCCCTGCGCTGAAAGCGCCGCGCACCCTTGCTGGATCGCTCCTCGATCGACATTGCCGTCTCCTAGAGCACTTTCGGTTCTGATTGAATCAGAACCGAAGCTCTAGCTTCTTGTGTTGACGCGTTTTCTTCACGCGAACCGGTACCCACTTCGCTCGAAAACGCTCTAGAGCCTTTTCCGCTCCGATGGAATCGAAACGAGGCTCCCCCTTGCCATACCCCAGTTAATTGACTATGGTCAATTAACTGACAATGAAACGGGAGGATGCAATGAGCGCCCTTGCGAGCCCCCTCGCCGGCGAAATTGTCCGCAGCGATTTCGATCCGTTCAGCCCGGCGACGCGGGCCGATCCCTACGGCACCTATGCGGAGCTGCGCGCCGCGGCGCCGGTCGTTCGCCTGACCAGATATGACATCTGGGCCGTGCCGCGCTTTGCCGAGGTCAAGACGATCTTCGGCGACCATGTCAATTTCAGCAACGCCGGCGGCGCCGGGCTTGCGAACCACTTCAAGGAAACGCCGTGGCGGCCGCCGAGCATCGTGCTGGAAGCCGATCCGCCGTTGCATACGCGGACCCGCGCGGTGCTGGCGCGGATCCTCTCACCCGGCGCGATGCGACGGCTCGCGGATGATTTCAAGGCCACGGCGACGCGGCTGATCGACGGGTTGGTCGAGCGCGGCTCGTTCGATGCGATCAAGGACATCGCGGAGGTGTTTCCGGTCAGCGTGTTTCCCGACGCGCTCGGCATCGACCAGGAGGGCCGTGAGAACTTCTTGACCTATGGCGCGATGGTGTTCGCCGGCTTCGGGCCCGAGAACGACTATTTCCGCGACCTGATGAAAGAGGCGCCGCGCGTGCTGCCCTGGGTGGCGGCGCGCTGTCAGCGCGAGGCGCTGCGGCCGGGCAGCTTTGGCGCGCGGGTCTACGAGGCGGCCGACACCGGCGAGATCAGCGCCGAGGAAGCTCCGCTGCTGGTGCGTTCGCTGCTCTCGGCCGGGCTCGACACCACGATCAGCGCGATCGGCATGGCGCTGTACACGCTCGCGCGCCATCCGGAGCAATGGGCATTGCTCGCAGCCGACCCCTCGCTGTCGCGCGCGGCGTTCGACGAGACGCTGCGCTTCGATTCACCGGCGCCGTTCGTGTTCCGCACCACGCCGCACGACACCGAAATTGCAGGCGTTGCGATCGGCAAGCACGAGAAGGTGCTGCTGCTGCTCGCCTCCGCCAACCGCGACGCGACGCGCTGGGAGCATCCCGACCAGTTCGACGTCAGACGGCGGCTGTCCGGACACATGGGCTTCGGTGTCGGCATCCACGGCTGCGTTGGGCAGATGGTGGCGCGGCTGGAGGCGGAGGCCGTGATCGCAGCGCTCGCCAGCCGCGTGAAGCAATTCGACATTGCGGGGCCCGTTGCCTTCCGCGACAGCTCGGGCCTGCGGGCGCTCAGCACGATGCCGGTCCGCGTCGTCCGCAAATAGCTACAAGGAAGCGCACGATTGGTCGCTAGATCCCGTCAAGGACCTCGCGAACCTTGGTCGCCAGTTCATCGATCGAGAACGGCTTCGGCAGGAGGTTGGTGCCGGGATCGAGGATCCCGTTGTGGACGATGGCGTTGCGGGTGTAGCCGGTGGTGTAAAGCAACTTGAGGCTTGGAATTCGTTCTCGCGCCCGCACGGCGAGCTCGTGGCCGGACATGCTGGGCATAACCACGTCGGTGAAAAGCAAAGCCACCGAAAGCCCGTCGTCCAGCAGTCGCAAGGCTTCGCGAGGACTGGCCGCGTCGACCACGGTGTAACCGAGTTCGCGCAGCGCCTCGACTGAGAGACTACGCACGCGATCCTCATCCTCGACCACCAAAATGACCTCGTCCTTCTGTCCGCGATACGAGGCGATCGGTGCGCGCCTGACAGGATCTGGACCGTCATCGCCACGGTGCCGCGGCAGGTAGATCTTGACGGTCGTGCCGACTCCGACCTCCGAGTAGATCTTCACGTGGCCACCGGACTGGCGCACGAAGCCATAGACCTGGCTGAGCCCGAGACCGGTGCCCTTCCCGACGCCCTTGGTGGTGAAGAACGGGTCGAATGCCTTGGTGATGACCTCCTGGCTCATGCCGCTGCCGTTATCGGCAACCGCTGTCATCACGTATTGACCTGGCGGAATCGCATACGCCCTCGCCGCGGCCTCATCGACATAGGCGTTGGCGGTCTCCAGCGTGAGCTTGCCGCCGCCCGGCATCGCGTCGCGGCCATTGACGCAGAGGTTGAGGATAGCGTTTTCGAGCTGGCCGGGGTCGGCGCGAACCCGCCACAGCCCTGCTGTCAGCACGGTCTCGAAACTGATGGTCTCGCCAAGCGTGCGCGCCAACAGGTCGGCCATGCCGGAGATCATCTTGTTGCCATCGAGCGTCACCGGCGCAAGCGGCTGCTGACGGGAGAACGCAAGCAGGCGCTGGGTCAGGCCCGCGGCGCGCTGCGCGCCGTCGACGGCGGCTTCGACGAATCGCCCGACGTCGTTTTCCCCCTTGGCAAGCTTGCGCTGGATCAGATTGAGGCCCGCGAGGATCACGGCCAGCATGTTGTTGAAGTCGTGGGCGATGCCGCCGGTCAGCTGGCCTACGGCTTCCATCTTCTGGATCTGGCGCAACTGCTCTTCGGCCTTGGTGCGCTCCTGAACCTCTTCCACGACCCGCTGCTCCAGGGTGGTGTTGAGGGTCTGCAATGCGGCTTCGGCACGGCGCCGCTCGGAGACCTCGCGCTCGGCGGCCTGAAACAGCCGCGCAGTGTCGATCGCGGTTGCGGCCTGCGCGGCAATGCCGGCAAGCAGCCGCTCTGCACGCTCGCCGAAAATGCCAGGCTCCGGATGACCGAAAAACAGACCTCCCAGTACTTCGCCGGAACGCGACACCACGGGCGCAGCAAGATAACTGCGCACCGGCAGATGCCCTTGCGGCATCCCGTAATGCGGGTCGTTCTTGCCGTAGCGCGGATCATTCAGGATATCGGCGGACCGCACGATCGCCTCGCCGCTGAAGGTCGGCGCGAACACCGCCGTGTTGCGCGGCATCGGAAACCGGGAGAACGCCTCGCGCGGCGCTCCGGACAGGGTATAGAGCATGCAGCTCTCGCCCCTGTCGTTGATCACATTGTAGAAGAACGAGCCAAACGCTGCGCCGGTCAATTCGGTCGCCGCATCGGTGACGATCTGAACCGCGCGATCGAGATTGAGTTCGCCCGCAACCGTGCTGCCTACCTTGTTCAAGAGCTCGAGCACATGGGCCTCTTCTTCAAGGCGCACCGCCCGCTCCGACCGCGTAGCCGACAGCTCAAGATTGGCGGCAACACGCGCAAGCAGCTCGCGCGCGCTGAACGGCTTGACGAGATAGTCATCGGCGCCGATTTGCAGGCCTTCGACCTTGGCCTCTTCACCGGCGCGCGCCGACAGGAAAATGACGGGCAAACCCCTCATGTCCTTGTCCGCGCGAAGCGCATTGAGAAGGCTGATGCCGTCGAGCCGCGGCATCATGATGTCGCTCAGCACAAGATCGGGGCGACGTCGCCATGCCGCCTCCAGCGCGGCTCTTCCGTCCTCGACCGCCTCGACATCGTAAAACGGCTCGAGCAGCCGCCGCACATATTCGCGCATGTCGGCATTGTCGTCCGCAAGCAGAATGCGCTGCCGGCGTCCGGAGGCGGTCGGCGCGGCGACGCCGAGATCCTCCGGCGAAGATGGATCAGGCCGGTCGGCGGCGCCGCTCCCGTCCAGCCATCCGAGCGCCTCGTCGAGATAGGCCTGGGCACGGGCGCTGCTCCGAGGCGCCGGCGCAGTCGTGTTGACCTGATCGGCGGGGAGATGATCCGTCCCGAACGGAAGCATGATGGTGAACGAGGTGCCGCGATCGACCTCGCTTTCGACCCGAATTTGGCCGCCATGCTGCTTCACCAACTCACGGACCAGCGCCAAGCCGATGCCGCTGCCCTCAAAGGAGCGGCCGCGCGCGCTCTCGACGCGTTCGAAACGCTCGAACACATGCGACAGCGCCGATGCGGGAATGCCGGTCCCCGTATCGCTCACGGTGACTTCGGCACCCTCGGGCGTCGCCTTGACCGCGACCGCGATCTCGCCGTCGAACGTGAACTTGAACGCGTTCGACAGCAGATTGAGGACGATCTTCTCCCACATGTCACGATCGACATAGACGAGGTCCGGCAGTGGCTCTTTCCTGATTGCAAGTCGCATGCCCGCCTTTTCGATCGCCGAGCGGAAGTTCGAGGCGAGATCGGACGTCAGCCCTGCGAGGTCGACGGGCTCGAAGCTGGCGGTAACGCGGCCTGCCTCAATTCGCGCGAAATCAAGCAAAGTGTTGACCAGCTTCAACAAGCGCTGTCCGTTGCGGTGAGCGATGTCGGCCAGCGAGCGCTGCGCGGGAAGCAGGTGGCCCGCCCCCTCGGACAGCAGTTCTTCCAGCGGGCTCAGCATCAAGGTGAGCGGCGTGCGGAATTCGTGACTGACATTGGAGAAGAAGGTGGTCTTGGCGCGATCGATCTCGGCCAGCGCCTCGGCGCGGCGGCGCTCCTCCTCGTAGGCCTGGGCATTGTTGATTGCGGCGGCGATCTGCGCCGATACTAATCCGAGGAAGCTCGTGTAGCGTTCGTCGTAGAGGCGGAATGGATTGAGGCCTGCGATCAGGAAGCCGGCAACTGCATCACCGGCAGCAAGTACCGGAAGGACGACGGCCTGCCCCGGCGCCTGACGCCAGCCACCGGATGGAAAATCGAGACCGAACAGGCTTTTCAAGTTCTGCACTAGCGCGCCGTCACGGCCCGCATGCGCCTCGGCGATCGGCCACACTTCGCTGCCGTCGAGCGCCAGCTGCGACTTCACCCCGATATGATGCCTATCAATGCCGCTGGTTGCAGCCAGCCGTGCAACCTGCTCCTGCGAATCGATCAGATAGATCATCGCAAATGGCAAATCCTGAGGATCGGTCGCAAGCGCCGCGGCGCTGCGTTCGCAAGCCTCGCCGACGCTTCGCGCCTCAGCCGCGCGGCTGGCAAGCTCGCGCAAGAGCGAGAGCTGGCGTTCGCTGATCACACGCTGCGTGTCGTCAGTGTTGGCGCAGAAGATTCCGGCGGGCAGACCGTCGGCATCGGGAATCGGGCTGTAGGAGAACGTGTAGTAGGTCTCTTCGGGGAAACCGTTGCGCTCCATGATCAGCAATTGGGCCTCGACATAGGTGCCCTCGCTCCCACCCATCGCCTTGTTGAGGAGCGGCGAAATGTCATCCCAGATCTCGCGCCAGACCACGCGGGTCGGCTCGCCGAGCGCGCGCGGATGCTTGCCACCGATGATCGATTTGTACGGATCGTTGTAGAGGAAGGTCAGTTCGTCGCCCCAACCGATCCAGATCGGCTGCTGCGAGGTGAGCATGATGCGCACCGCGGTTTTGAGGCTATCCGGCCATGCCTCGGGCGGGCCTAACGATGTGCCTGCCCAGTCCAGATGCCGGAGCAATCCGGCGAGCTCGCTGCTGCCGATGAAAAGACGTTCGATGGCCTCGCCACGCGAAATAGCAGGGGTTCTAAATATCGACACAACGGATCCGCCCAAGCCCGAACAACGAAATAAACTCGTTCCGACAATCTCGGTTCCTAAGCGTGCGACCTGGTCGATCTCCGCCACGCATCGATTCTTCTCAAAGAAAAAGCCGGCGTACCTTTCGGTACGCCGGCTTGCATTTTGCCCTCTTGCGTAAACTCAGCTCATGCCGACGCCGCGCGCGGCGTGCGGTTGCGCGAGTTGCGCTGGAAGAACAGCGCCTGGCTCGCCACCGCCGACACCATTGCCGGCTGGAACGGCTTCGAGATCAGGAACGCCGGCTCCGGCCGTTCGCCGGTCAGGAAGCGCTCGGGATAGGCCGTGATGAACACCACCGGCACCTCGAACGTGCGCAGCAGCTCGTTCACCGCATCGAGGCCCGACGAGCCGTCGGCGAGCTGGATGTCGGCGAGGATCAGGCCGGGCTTCTTGTTCTTCGCGAGCGCCACCGCATCGGAATGGGTGCGCGCGACGCCGATGACGTTGTGGCCAAGATTCTTCACCAGGCTCTCGAGGTCCATGGCGATGAAGGTCTCGTCCTCGATGATCAGGACATCGGTGGCGATCTCGGCGGCCATCTCGCGGCCGGCGGCATCGGTCAGCTTGCGCGTCTCGGCAATATCGGTGCCGAGAATGTAGCCGACCTCCTCCTCCGAGAAGCCTTCCAGCGAAAGCAGCAGGAAGGCCTGCCGAGGCAGCGGCGTGATGTTGGAGAGCCGGCGCTCCGGCGGCAGCGAGAGCGTCGCCACGTCGGCATTGTCGTTGTTGTTCACCGACACCGAATTCCAGATCTGGGTGAACAGCCGAAACAGGCCGGCGCGCGGACCGTGGCTCTGGTCCAGCAATGATCCGTCCTGCAACAGGGCCTCGAGCATGGCCCCGACATAGGCGTCCCCGGACGCCTGGTTTCCGGTCAGTGCGCGCGCATAACGGCGCAGCAGCGGAAGATGTTCGGCAACGATCTGTGATCGGGACATTCCCACTCCATCCTTGTTCGTGAGGCCAACCGGCCTGAAGCCCGTACTCTGGGGCGGCGTACCATTTTGGGGCGCCCCAGGTTCCCCTGCATGCCCGACTACGCGCGAGCGCCGAAAAAGTTCCACGAAATAGTTCCAGGCTTCCGGAACTTTCTGCGCAACTTTGCATTAGCTCCTGACCGACGAGGCAACGCGGCCAGCCTCTTTTTTCGAGGAATCGACTTGAAAATCAGAGACTTCACTCCCGGGGAAGCGTGGATCACATCATGAAGGAAGTAAAGAAGCAGGGCGGTCTCAACGCCGAGATTCAATCGAGAATCGGCCACCAGCTTCGCGCCATGTACGACGACGTGGTGCGGCAGGGGGTGCCCGACCGCTTTGCGGAGCTGATCCGCAAACTCGACGGACCCGAGGCTGCCGCGGCGGCTGTGGCCGGGGGCGATACTGACAAGAACAATGGAGGGGACTAATGCCTCTCACCAATGAACTTCGCGACGACATCCTGGCGTCGGTCCCGAGCCTGCGCGCGTTCGCGATCTCGCTGTCCGGTAATGGTGACCGCGCCGACGATCTGGTGCAGGAGACCCTGCTGCGCGCGATCGCCAATATCGACTCGTTCCAGCCCGGCTCGAACCTGCCCGCGTGGTTGTTCACGATCCTGCGCAACCTGTTTCGCTCCGACTACCGGAAGCGGCGGCGCGAGGTGGAGGATGCCGAGGGCAATTATGCCAAGACCCTGAAGAGCCAGCCGTCGCAGACGGCGCATCTGGAGTTCGAGGAATTCCGCGCGGCGCTCGAAAAGCTGCCGCAGGACCAGCGCGAGGCGTTGATCCTGGTTGGTGCCTCCGGCTTTTCCTACGAGGATGCCGCGGCGATCTGCGGCTGTGCGGTCGGCACCATCAAGAGCCGCGTCAACCGCGCGCGATCGAAGCTCTCCGCGCTGCTCTATGTCGACAGCGCCGAGGATTTCGGCCCCGACAACACCGTGCGCGCCGTGATCGGCGGCAATGGCGGCTAGACAAGCGCGATGCTAGAACGGAAGGGCGGCCCGCTGGGCCGCCTTTTTCATTCGGCGATGGTCGATCACGGTATCGCGCAGCATGACCAGGGAGACGTTTAAAACCACCATCCTCCTGGAGGGCGGCGCCTGCTTCATACCGGTGACGTTCGATCCGAAGGTTGTTTTCGGCAAGGTTCGCGCTCCGGTTCTCGTCACGCTGAACGGCTACACCTATCGAAGCACCATCGCCTCGATGGGCGGGCAGGCCCGCATTCCCCCTGCGAAAGAGCAACCGCGAGGCGGCCGGGCTAAAGGGCGGCGAGACATTACAGGTCGCGCTCGAGCTCGATGCCGAAAAGCGAACTGTCGACATCCCGCCCGACCTCGACAAGGCGCTCACCCCGGCTGCGCGAGCCCGCTAGGATGCGCTCAGCTACACGCACCAGCGAGAAAACGTCGAGGCGATCAACGAGGCCAAAAAGCCGGACACGCGCGCACGCCGGATCGAGCAGACCATCGCCCGTCTCGATCGACCATCGTCAGACTAGAGCGTTGTCCGCGATCTCCGTCGCGTTGCGCGACGGTCGCGCCATCAGCCCGCCATCGCCTGCTTGACGGCAGTCGGCTTGAAGCCGTTTCTCAATTCGAGGATCTTGCCCGCGATCTCGGTCACCGGGACCGGATGACTGAACAGGAAGCCCTGGGCCTCGTTGCAGCCCTCGGCCCGCATGTGGTCCAGCTGCTCGACGGTCTCGATGCCTTCCGCGATCGTGGTCATGCCGAGGCTTCTGCCAAGGCTGATGACGGCGCGCACGATCGATTTCGATCCATGCGTCGCGGTCAAGTCGCGCACGAAGGATTTGTCGATCTTGAGCTTGTCGAACGGAAAACTGCGCAGATAGCTCAGCGACGAATAGCCGGTGCCGAAATCGTCCAGCGCGATGCGCAGTCCCAGCGCCTTCAGCTTGTGCAGCGTTGCAAGCGTCTCGCTGCTGTTCGCGAGGAAGACGGATTCGGTGATTTCGAGCTCCAGCCGGCGCGGCGACAATTTTGACGCCGTAAGCGCGTTGACGGCGACGTCGATGAAGTCGGGATCGCGAAACTGGACCGCCGAGACGTTGACCGCGAGCTTCATCTCGGTAGGCCAGGTGACGGCCTGCTCGCAGGCGCGATTGAGTACCCATTCTCCCAACGGGCCGATCAGGCCGATCTCTTCCGCGATCGGGATGAACTGGTCCGGCGGCACCATTCCCCGCTTCGGGTGATGCCAGCGCAGCAGCGCCTCGAAGCCGCAGATGCGGTCGAGATGGAGATCATAAAGCGGCTGGTAGTACAACGAGAACTCGTCCTTGGCCATCGCCTCGCGGAGATCGAGCTCGATCGCCCGGCGCCGCTGCAGGCTGGCGTCCATCGCGGGCTCGAAGAAGCGCCAGGTACCCCGGCCTTCCATCTTGGCGCGGTACAGTGCGACGTCGGCGTTCTTCAGGAGCTTCTCTCCGGTGCTGCCGTCGACCGGCGACATCGAGATGCCGACGCTGCATCCGACCACGACACGATGCCCGTTCAGCTCGTACGGAGCGCCGACGCATTCCACGATGCGGCGAGCGAGGCGCTCGGCCTCCTCTCCGGCCTGGACGCCACACTGAATGACCGCGAACTCGTCGCCGCCCAAACGCGCGACGGTGTCGACCTCGCGGACGCAGGCGTTGAGGCGGTCGGCGACCGCACATAGCAGTTCGTCGCCGACCGGATGCCCGAGCGTATCGTTGACCTGCTTGAAATTATCGAGATCGAGGCAGAACACCGCGAAGCCGGATCCGCGGCCGACCTGAGCGACCGCCAGCTCGATCCGTTCGGCCAGCAGCGTCCGGTTCGGCAGCCTGGTCAAGGCATCGTGCCGGGCCATGAACGCGATCTGCGACTCCGCCCGCTGCTGTTCGGTGACATCCTCGCAGGTGACGAGCCAGCCGCCGTCGGATGTCGGCCGCTGCGCGATGGCAATGATCCGTCCATCGCTGAGATGCTGCAGATAGTTGCCCTCGTGCTGGGCCATCGATCGCTCGCGTTCCGCCAGCAGGTCGGCGACGGTCTGGTCACCGTGATTATCGGCGGCGACGCTGAGGCCGAGCACGTCCTCCATGGTCATTCCGGGAACGACGAGCTCCGGCGAAATATCGAAGATCTCGCAGAACCTGCGGTTGGCGACCTGCAGCCGCGCCTCGCTGTTGTACAGGCACAGCCCTTGCGACATGTGCGTGAGCGCCGCGTCGAGCCGCAGATTGGTTTCATGCAGCTCGGCCTTCTGCTGCTTCAACGCGGAGATGTCGCTGTAAACGAGAACGACGCCGCCCTCCTGCGTCTCGCTGCGGCTGACACGCAGCCAGCGCCCGTCGGAAAGCTGCGCCTCGCTCGCGAAACCATCGAAGTCACTGTCGGCCGGCGCCAGGCTGGGCGCATCGAGCCGATCCGACCGCAGAAGCTGCGGCGAGAGACGGATGAATTCGCTGGCGCGCGAATTGGCCAGCGCGATCTGGCCATCCGCATCGAGCAGCACGACGCCTTCGTGCGACGTTTCGAGCGCATCGGAAAGCCGCGCCTGCGCGGAGCGGCGTTGCGAGACCTCCTGATCGACCATCCGCCTGATGTTGTCGCGCATGGTTTCCATGGCGGTCAGCAGCGTGCCGAGTTCGTCGGTGCCGCCCTTGGGGACGGTCGCGTCGAGGTCGCCGCCGGCGATGCTCCGCGCGGCCCGCGATGCAATGGCGACAGGCCCGATGATCCGGCGCGCCAACACCCACGAGAACAGCGCCGACAGGAACAGCGCGACGGTCAGCCCGGCGACGTTGAGCTGCAGATCCCGCTTGATCGTCGAGAGCGCCTTTTGCCGGAACAGAAAGCCGTCGCCGGCGGTGTAGTTGACCAAGAGCTCGACCTGCTGGCTGACGATCTTGGAGTAGCGATCGACATCGCCGACCGTCGTCCCCGATGCATGCGGATCAGCCGCCGAATTCCCCTCGAGCGACGATCCGATCGCCCGGCGATGCAGCGCCATCCAGGCGTCGGCGGCTTCCTGAACCTTTGCCGCGGCTTGCGCGGCGCGCGAGGACTGCGAGCGGTCGGCGGCGATCGTCAGGTCTTCCGAGAGCGTCTTGGCGAGCTTTTCAATCTGGCTGTCGAGGCTGGCGTGAATTTCCGGATCCGTGGTCAGCAGACGCTGCGACGACGCGACCCGCATTGTGGCGAAGTCCGCACCGGCCGCGCGGGCGTAATTGATCGACATCAGGGATTCGTCGAACGTCTTGGCCACCAGATCGCCGGCATGGCGGATGCCAAGGATGGAGTATCCGCCGAGCGCGACGGCAACGGCGCTCATCGCGAGGCAAAAAATCAGAATCTGGGTACGGATCGAACCCGTGGTCAGGGCAAGACGCGACAGGCCGCCGGTTGCGAGCCGAAAGGCTGCACCGCTCTTTACCTTGAGGTTGCCCAATAGGCTATCCATACCCGCGTTTCGCCGTAGTGCTCGCTGTTCAAGCTACGCAGAAACGCGCAGCGCTTGCGGAAAAATGACTGTCTGCTCAAAATTGCTTTAGTAGTGACTGCAACTCATGCTGAAATCGTTAAGATCAGCTGGCGATAATCACCCTTACAGGTAAACGCGGGACGCATCATTTGCACGCTAGATTGGCCGGCGTCGGAATTCCAAGCGGGGGTCTCATGCAGTCAGGCTTGTTGCGCATCCTGCGCCTCGGCCGGTCCGGAGGCGTGCCTTTAGTGGCCGCGATTGTCACGGGAGCGCTAGCCGGCGCCGCTCTGGGTGCGGCGCCTTATGTCATTTCGCAGAAGGATCGCGAATTCAAGCCCGCAGAGATATCAATCAAGCGCGGCGAGATTTTACGATTCATTAACGATGACGGCGAACTGCTGCATCACGCTTATTTGAGCACCGATACCTTCAGTTTCGACTCGGGCGACCAGCAGCCTGGCAGCAAGTTCGACGTCACATTTTCCGTACCCGGCGACTACACCGTGCTGTGCGGCATTCATCCAAAGATGAAGCTCGCGGTCCACGTCGTCAAATAGTCCCCCCTCGGGGATCAACGATCTACAGGACCGAGGTTTTGAAGATCGCGGCGTGGCCGAAATAGTAGACGAACAGCGTCAGCGACAGCGCGGCGCAGAGCGCGACCGGGGCAAGCCACGGCGCGCGACGATCGCGCGGCAACACCTTGTTGTCGGCGAGAATCGCAAACAGCACGGCGATGATCGCCGAGTGTCCGATGGTGTCGATCTTGCCGAATTCGAAGCACGCGCTGATGAACATCCCAACCAGCACGGCGGCGGCGCAGCGCCGGATCAGCGGCGTCCAGATCAGGGCAAAGGCGAGCGTGAATTCCACCATGCCCGCAGCGCGCATGTAGAACTCATTGTCGAAGCCGAGGGTCATCCCGGCATGCTCGATCAGGAGCGGAAAGCTCCATTCCGGATAGGCCCATTTTTCGATCGAGGCCCACATCAGCGTCACGGCCGCGGCATACCGCATCACGTCGATCGGCCGGATTCCGAACAGATCCTTGTTCAGCCCGATCAGCGCAAAATAGGCGGCAACACCAAGAAAAATCGGGTAGTCGGCGAGATGGAAGACGCCGTAACCGCGAACGCCGATGCCGAACAGGATCGCCATCCCCACGGCCGACAGCGGCAGCGTGCGCCGCGACAGCATGCCGGCGGCGATGGCGAGCTGCAACGCGCCCACCAGCGGTGACGACGTCTTCAACTCGGGGGTCAGCAGGATCCCGCCCACGGCCCAGATCGAGATGAAGAAGAACGCGCAGACCGCGCGCATCATCAGTTCGGTGTGCAGCCGAAGTGCCTCGGTAATGCGGTCCAGCACGCGAATGGTCGCATCGCCGAGCGACGTCGGCTCGATCAGGCAGCCCGCAAACAGCCAGAAGACGGCGACACCGAGCAGCAGTTCAAAATCGAGGCAAAGGACATTCTCGAGTCCGCGGGGCTGACCGGCGACATCGTAAGCGCAAAACCATTTGACATGTGCCTCGGCACTGCGCGCGGCTACGACGCAAAACAAAACCGCTGCAAGACACGTGGCGAAAAAGGAGCGCACAGCCGACGCGGCATCTCGCTCCCGCCCATTAAACATTGAACCAACCGCCCACACACACACATACGCTTAAGGACTTGTTTAACTTATATCAAATTTTACGCTTTGCGCCTGCCTCTGGACATCCGCTGGTTGCATTGTGGTTAATTGCGGCAGGCAGGCCCCAACCCGTCCCTCATTGCATCTTTTTCAGGCGGTTCCATCGAATTTTAGCTAATTCCGGCACGGGCGCTCAATTCAACTGTCGTAGTGAAACCCGGACAAATCGGATCGGGAGGCCGGTTATATGTTCGGAGTGTTGAGCGTCGTGAGTATCGGGGTGGGGTCAGCCCTCGCCTATGTGACAAAATCGTCCCCGTCGCGCACGGCGGCCCTCGAGACCTGCGCGGGCGCGTTCCTGATCGTCGGCCTCGGCCTGCTTGGGGCCGCACTACCGCACCTCGCCTGACGAGCCCCCGTTCCAAACCCTCTGCTGCGTTCAGCGCGGCAATTTCGGGATCCCCGCCACCGGCGGGGCCGTGGCGGTCAGGGATTGCAGGAAGGCGATGAGGTCCTTCTTCTCGCCTGCCGTCAGAGACAACGGCTTGATGTCGGGCGACCGGCTCGGCCGCTCGATCCCGCCCTTGTTGTAGAGCTCGATGACATCTTCCAGCGTTGCGACCGATCCGTCGTGCATGTAGGGCGCACGGCGCGCGACGTCGCGCAATGTCGGGGTCTTGAACGCATATTTCAGCTTCGCCGAGGTCGGAAAGTAACGTCCGCGCCCGATGTCGTGGCCCTTGGCGGTGCCGATATCCTGGAAGGACCCGTCGGAGAAGGATGGGCCGCTGTGGCAGGACGAACAACGTCCCTTGCCGTTGAAAAGCTCAAAGCCGCGCTGGGCCGTTGCGCTGATCGCGCTCTCGTCACCCTTGATCCAGCGGTCGAACGGGGCTTCGCCTGCGACGATGGAGCGCTCGAAGGTCGCCAGCGACTGCTCGATCCTCGGCCGTGTGATCGCGCCGTCGCCGAACGCGTGGGTGAATGCATCGACATAGCCGGGGATCGCCGCGAGACGCGCGGTCAATTCCGGCTCGGTCATGTTGAGGTTCATCGGGCTCAGAATCGGCCCGAACGCAACGGATTCGAGATCCTTGAACTTGCCGTCCCATCCCAGCGGCTCGAAGAAGGCCACATCGATCAGCGTCGGCGAACGGATCGGCAAGCCTTTCGGATCCTCACCGATGGCGCGCGGAAGGCCGTCGGCCCACGACAGGCTCGGCTTGTGGCAGCTCGCGCAGGAATGGGTCTTGGACCGCGACAGCAGCGGATCGAAGAACAGCATCTGCCCAAGCGCGGATTTCGCCTCCGAATAGGGATTGCTGCTCGGGAAGGGAACCACGTCGGGCCGGCGATAGCTGGCACGAATTGTCGCAGGGTCGCGCGGCGCCGTCGCCGGGGTCAAGGCAAGCGACAGCCCGACAGGCAAAACTGCCGCGAGCAAGGTCAGGCTGACCCAAAGCCTCATCGGGGTCCTCAGACGGTATCCTGCTCGGTATATGCCCAAGCATGTTCAACGAAGTTTTAACGCTCGGTTGCGGTCTATTACGGATGCCGGATTCCGTCACAGATCATTTGAGCGTCGCTCGGCGCGCCTGGTTTCGATCAAACCGCGCAATAACATAGCCACTCAACCTAAGGCGGCGACGGCGATCTACTTCGTGGGGCGCTCTACTTCTTCGCCGGACGGACCGGCGCGGAGAGCTGCTCGGTGCGGTCGCGCTCGGTCATGTCGACCACCGTGTCCATCGGCGCGGTGAGCTCATAGACATAGGAGACGTCGGTGAAGTACCGCTTCGCGGCGCCGCCCAGCGCCTCCGGCGCGACGCGGTCGAGCAGGATCAGGCCGAAATCACTGTCGGCCCGCCGCGTCGCCTGGCTGGTGTTGAACTCCTCCCAGCGGAAATGGAAGACCGAGTCCGCATCCTCGCCGGCGACTTCCCAGTTGGCGACGATGTGCGGATGCTTGCCGACCAGCGACAGCCCTTCATCGGAGTGCGAGGCGAGTTCGAAAAACAACAGCGACAGCGATTGCGCGGCGCGGGCGCTGACGGTGATGTCGGGACCGTTCACCGCGATCCGGTCGGCATGCGGAATCGCGCGCGATTCGAACAGGCCCTTCAGCTTGACGCCCTGCCACTGACTCTCGCTGAGCAGCGTGACGACATTCGACATCGCGTGGATGCGCCCGATCAACAGTTCGCGCGCGACGTCGATGTCGGCGCCGTGCCGCAGCGTGCGGGTCACGATCGACTGGATCACCGCGAGGATGTTCTTGACCCGATGGTTGAGCTCGTCGATGACCGCAGTCAGCCGGCGCTCGAAGCCGATCCGGACCTCGATCTCGCGGCTGAGGCGCAAATTGTTGTAGGCGACATAGCCGAACAGGCCGCAGACAATGCCGGTCAGCGCGAGGCCGATCGCCGCGACGATGGTCGCGGTCTGCTGCGCACGTACCGTGGCGTTGCTCTTGGCGTAATAGTCGAGCGACCAGTCCCGGCCGCCGAACGTCACCGTGCGGACCATCGACGGCAGCGGGCCGTCCTGGCGCACCGCGCGCGAGGTGACGATGCCCTGCTCGTTGGCGGTGAACTCGTCATTGGAATCGCGCGGGTCCTTCAACGCCACCGCGAACAGCGAGGAATCGTCGTTGGTCAGCATCAGCGACGACAGCTCGTAGGAAAAGGTGATGAAGCCGGCCGGCTCGGACCCACCCTCCTGGAACACCGGCGCGGCGAGCACGACCCCGACCGGACCGTTCTGCCGCAGCAGCGGCACCGGGTCCGAGGCCACGGGCTTGGCACTCTCCATCGCCTTGGCCAGCATCGGGCCGACCACCGAGTGACGGTCGAAGGCACGGCCCGGGATGCTCAGGGTCTCCGGATTGCGCGGCTCGACGTCCATCAGCACGTTGATCGGCTTGTCGAGCGCCTTGATGTCGAGCGCCTGGTCGTCGAAATCGCGGATCGAGGGATTGGTGAAGCCGGCGGCCTTCAGCTCCGCCTCGGCCGCGGTCAGCTCGTTCGGCTTGAGCCGCGCGATCCAGGCGGCGACGACGAAATCGGTCTTGAAGGCGTAGATCGCCGAGCGCAGCGGCTGCAGCATGTTGGCCTTCACCATCGACGGGGTCCGGAACAGTCCAGAGGCCACCCGCGCCAGCAGCTCGCGCTCGGTCAGGCGGTCCTGCACCAGGCTGGCATGGACGTCGATCGCCCGCGCCAGCGCGATACCGTCGATTGCGAGCTCCTGATCGTGCACCCGATAGGCGGCAAGACCGGAGAGCAGAACTCCGATCAGCGCAATCAATGCAACGATGAAGCCCAGTCGAACCACACGCTTACTCGGCAATCAGGGGGTGGCGAAAGGGGACGGTAGGCATCTGGCTTCTGCGGGGGCGGCGACAAATCAGGGTGCGATGAACGCCAGCCGCAAAGGAATATGGAATAGCGATCATCGGTACGCAACAGGAGCCGGTCGGCAACATTAACGACGACGCCATCCGGCGGTCTTTGGCGGCACCAAAGGTTGCTAATCGTCAAAGTTGGAAATTGTTCCGGCGATTGCGCAGCTTTTTTGCGGCGGAGTGCGCTCCCCGCTCGTCGTCCGTCACCCTGAGGAGCGCGAAGCGCGTCTCGAAGGGTGAACAGCCCGGACAGTGGGGCCGTTCACCCTTCGAGGCTCGCTCAGCTCGCACCTCAGGGTGACGGTGAAGCGCACCACGGTCCGCCACAATGATTAACGGCCGGCCGCCTTGCCCGCGCCCTGCGACCGAAGGCCACCCTTGGTCTCGATGAAGCTGATGATGCGGTCGAGGCCCTCGCTCTTCTTCAGGTTGGTCATCACGAAGGGCCGCTCGCCGCGCATCCGCCTGGCGTCGGTGTCCATCTTCTCGAGCGACGCACCGACATGGGGCGCGAGGTCGATCTTGTTGATCACCAGAAGGTCGGATCGCGTGATGCCGGGGCCGCCCTTGGAGGGGATTTTGTCGCCGGCGGCGACGTCGATGACGTAGATCGTCAGATCCGCCAATTCCGGCGAGAAGGTCGCCGCCAGATTGTCGCCGCCGGATTCGATCAGGACCAGGTCGAGATCGGGGAATTTCGCCCGCATGTCGGCGACCGCAGCGAGGTTCATCGAGGCGTCCTCGCGGATCGCGGTGTGGGGGCAGCCGCCGGTCTCGACGCCGGCGATGCGGTCCGGCGTCAGCGAGCCGGAGCGCACCAGAAACTCGGCATCCCATTTGGTGTAGATGTCGTTGGTGATCGCCGCAATGTCGTAACGTTCGCGCATCGACTTGCAGAGCAGATCCATCAGCGCGGTCTTGCCGGAGCCGACCGGACCGCCGACGCCGACGCGCAACGGGCCATGAGAAGTGGGCATGAGGCGCTCTCTCCGTTATCGTCGTCCCGGCCTAGTGCGCGATTGCGCACGGGGGCCGGGACCCATTGCCACCGAATTCAATTGTTGCGCGAGGCTGGGGCCGCAGTCTTGCATAACCACGAAGGCCAGTGGTTATGGGTCCCGGCCTTCGCCGGGACGACAGCGGAGCGCGCATCATGACCGGAACAGCCTCGTGTACTGTGTCTCATGACGCAGACTAGCGAGGTCGGCCCGAAAGGTCGCGCTGCCGAGATCGTCGAGCGAGGCTGCGTTGGCCCGCGCCGCGGTCGCGGCAACGACCGGCTCGAGATCGGCCAGCACGCGCTGGCTGTCGGTCTGGCCGAGCGGGATCAGCCGGCTGCCTGCGGAAATCCAGTTCGAGAGCACGGCATGCAGGAAGGCATGCAGCGACGGCGCCAGCCGGATGCCATGCGCAGCGCTGACGATACCGACCGCGACCGGGTACACGATCGGCCCGCCGCAGGCCGCGATCATCGCGTCGAGGCCGGACGAATTCCAGGCTGCGCGGGCGATCTCGATGAAGGCGCGCCCTTGCGTCGTGGTCTCGAGCTGCCGCTCGCGCGACGGCACGAAGGCGGCCGCGAGCTCAGCGATCTCCTTCAGCCCGGCATGACCGGGCTGCGACGCCGCGCGATGGCTCTGCGCAAGGAACACGGCGTCGCAAAAGCCGCTGCCGTCGGTGAGCATCGCCGCGAGCCAGCCGCGCAGCGACGCGGCATCGGTGATGTCGCCGGCCTCGACCGCCCATTCGATGCCGCTGGAATAGGCGAACGCCCCCACCGGAAAGGACGGCGACAGCCACGTCATCAGCCGGTACAGCGCGGCCGCCTCGTCCTCCGCCATCCCGCCGCGCACCGCAGCGGGATCAGGCTCATTTGTGGTCATGAGCATGGGAGTGGTCGTGGTGATGATGGGCATGGTCGCAATGCTCATCATGATGATGGTGGTGGTCGTGGTCATGCCCATGGTCATGGTGTTGTCCATCACCGTGGTCGTGACCATGATCGTGCGCGTCGCCATGGGCATGATCGTGCCCGGTGTGACCATGCGCGTGATCGTCGGCATGCGCATGCTCGGCATAGGCGCCCCCTTCGGGATCGAACGGCGCCTCGATCTCGATGACACGGGCCCCTAACCCCTTCACCATCGCCTCGATCACGTGATCCCTGCGAATGCGCAGGCCCTTCGGCATGATCTGCGTCGGGAGATGGCGATTGCCAAGATGCCAGGCGACCCGGATCAGATGATGCGGATCGCTGCCGCGGATTTCCGCGAGCGGCTCTGGAGCAGCGACCACCTCGATGAGGCGGCCGTCCTCCAGCACCATTGCGTCGCCGCCGCGCAGCGCGACGGCATTCTCGAGATCGAGCAGGAATTCGAGCCCGCGCGTCCCGGTCATTGCCATCCGCCGCCGATGCCGGTCGTCGAAATCGAGCACGACGGTGTCGGCTGCCGCTTCTGTCCAGCGATGCTGTCCCAGGACTTTGGTTGCGCGGATCATCGATTGCCTCAGAGCTTCTGAACCTTGGCGTCGCTGATGATCTCGATCACCGTCGGGCCCGTCTTCATTTCGGCGGAATATTCGCGCCACACCTTCATGTGCGGCGCCTTGCTGTGCGCGGTCAGGTCGTCGCGGGTTTCCCAGCGCTCGACCACCACATACAGATTGGGATCGTTGACGCTGACATGGCCCTCGTAGGAGAGGCAGCCCTTCTCCTTGTGGGTCTCGGCGATGCACGCCTTGTGTCCCCTGATGAAGTCGTCCTTGTTCTCGGGCTTCATCGGCGTGGTGGCGATGACATAGATCATGGTGTTTCTCCCGTTCTTGTTCTTGTTAGCGGACGTCGACCTTCTCGGGCGTGATCACCTCGATCTTCGGCGGCGCGGCCATGCACTTCACCGCAACGCGGCCGAACGTCTTCATGTGCTCGGCGGTGCGATGCGGCACCAGCGCCTCGGCGTTCTCCCACTGCTCGACGAACACCATCTTGCTGTGGTCGGTGACGCTCTCGTGCAAATCGTAGGCGATGTTGCCGGGCTCCTTGCGGGTTTCCTTGATGCAGGCCGTCGCCGCAGCGATGAATTCGGCGCGGGTCTCGGGCTTGATGGTCAGTGTGGCAACGACGTAAATCACGGAAATTCCTCCCGGTTTTCTGTTCTGGCTTGGGTCTTGTCTTGACGCGTTTTCTTTCCGCGAACCGGAAATCCACTTCGCTCGAAAACGCTCTAGTTACCGGGAGTGGTTTTAGAACATAAAGTAGCGCTGTGCCATGGGCAGCACCTCGACCGGCGCGCAGGTCAGGAGCTCGCCGTCTGCGCGGACCTCATAGGTCTCCGGATCGACCTCGATCTTCGGGGTCGCATCGTTGTGGATCATGCTCTTCTTGGAGATCTTTCCGCGGGTGTTCTGCACCGCGTAGAGCTTCTTGCTGATCCCGAGCTTGCGGGCGAGGCCGCCGGTGACCGCAGCCTTCGAGGTGAACACCACCGAGGACGCGGTCAGCGCCTTGCCAAAGGCGGCGAACATCGGCCGGTAATGCACCGGCTGCGGCGTCGGGATCGATGCGTTGGGATCGCCCATCGGCGCCGCCACGATCGAGCCGCCCTTGATGATGCAGTCCGGCTTGACGCCGAAGAACGCCGGCGACCACAGCACCAGATCGGCCATCTTGCCCTTCTCCACCGAACCGATCAGCTTCGACACGCCATGCGCGATCGCCGGGTTGATGGTGTATTTGGCGATGTAGCGCCTGACGCGGAAATTGTCGTTGTCGTTGCCCTTGTCCTGCGGCAGCGCTCCGCGCTGCTTCTTCATCTTGTCGGCGGTCTGCCAGGTGCGGATGATCACCTCGCCAAGCCGGCCCATCGCCTGCGAGTCCGACGACATCATCGAGAGCGCGCCGAGATCGTGCAGGATGTCCTCGGCGGCGATGGTCTCCTTGCGGATGCGGCTTTCGGCGAAGGCGAGGTCTTCGGCGATCGACGGATCGAGGTGGTGGCACACCATCAGCATGTCCAAATGCTCGTCGATGGTGTTGCGCGTGAACGGCCGGGTCGGATTGGTCGAGGACGGCAGCACGTTCTTCAGACCGGCGATCTTGATAATGTCGGGGGCGTGGCCGCCGCCGGCGCCCTCGGTGTGGAAGGCATGGATGGTGCGGCCCTTGAACGCCTTGACCGTGTCTTCGACGAAGCCGGATTCGTTCAGCGTGTCCGAATGCAGCATCACCTGGACGTCGTAATCGTCAGCCACTGAGAGGCAGGTGTCGATCGCCGACGGCGTGGTGCCCCAGTCCTCGTGCAGCTTCAGCGCACAGGCGCCGCCCTTGATCATTTCGACCAGCGCCGCCGGACGCGACGCGTTGCCCTTGCCCGAGATGCCGAGATTGACCGGGAAGGCGTCGAACGACTGGATCATCCGTCCCATGTGCCACGGGCCGGGCGTGCATGTGGTGGCGAAGGTGCCGTGCGACGGGCCGGTGCCGCCGCCTAACATCGAGGTGACGCCACTCATCAACGCGTGCTCGATCTGCTGCGGGCAGATGAAGTGGATGTGGCTGTCGAACCCGCCCGCGGTGAGGATCTTGCCCTCGCCCGCGATCACGTCGGTGCCGGGCCCGATGATGATGGTCACATTGGGCTGGATGTCCGGATTGCCGGCCTTGCCGATCGCGGCGATCATGCCCTCCTTGATCGCGACGTCGGCCTTCACGATGCCCCAGTGATCGACGATCAGCGCATTGGTGATGACGGTGTCGGCCGCGCCCTGCGCGTTGGTCACCTGCGACTGCCCCATGCCGTCGCGGATCACCTTGCCGCCGCCGAACTTCACCTCCTCGCCATAGGTGGTGAGGTCCTTCTCGACCTCGATGATCAAATCGGTGTCGGCCAGCCGCACCTTGTCGCCGGTGGTCGGCCCGAACATGTCGGCATAGACGGAACGCTTGATCTTCACGGACATATCAGCCCCCAGTTTCAGCCAGCGCGGCCTTGGCGCGCGCAATGGTGTCGTCGAAAATGCGGTCGAGCCGCGGATTGATCCCCCGGCAACCGGCAACGACCTTGTCGGCCCAGGCCGCATAGTCGGCGAGATCGTCGCGCTCGTCGTTGTTTGGATGCGGCACGATCCGCGCGCCGATATTGCTGACCTTGTCGGCGGTCTTGATCAGCTTTGCGCCGGGCGACTTGTGCGAAGCGTCCTCGATCTGCTTTTGCCGGCGCACGGCCTTTGGCAGGCTCATGTCGTCGGTGCATTCGACCACCAGCGCGGCAACGCGTTCGCTGAATTTCTCCGCGAGTTCCTCGCGCGTGGTCTCGGTGTCCTCGATGGTGTCGTGCAGCCAGCCGGCCGCCACCAGCTCGGCATCGGCACCATCGGTCACCTGCGCCAGCAGGTTCGCGACCTCGGCCAGATGATTGATGTACGGCTCGTTCCCCCGCCCCTTGCGCGCCATGCCGTTGTGACGGTGCGCAGCAAGCTCGGCAGCTTCGGAGACCATGCGTAGCGCGGGAAGCATCGGGCCTACAACTTCCCCTTCACCTCGGCTCGAAAACCGTAGATCACGCGCCTGCCGGCGAGTGCCACAAGGTGGACGTCGCGGGTCTGGCCGGGCTCGAAGCGGACGGCGGTGCCGGCGGCGATGTCGAGGCGCATGCCGCGGGCTTTCTTACGGTCGAATTTCAGCGCCGGGTTGGTCTCGAAGAAATGATAGTGCGAGCCGACCTGGATCGGGCGGTCGCCGGTGTTGGCGACCGACAGCGTCACGGTCTTGCGGCCGGCATTGAGCTCGATCTCGCCGTCCTTGATGAAGAGTTCGCCGGGGATCATGTCGCGCTCCTATCGGATCGGCTCGTGCACGGTGACGAGCTTGGTGCCGTCGGGGAATGTCGCCTCGACCTGGATGTCGTGGATCATCTCCGGGATGCCGTCCATCACCTGCGCGCGGGTCAATACCTTGGCGCCGGCCTGCATCAGCTCGGCGACGGTGCGGCCGTCACGCGCGCCCTCGACGATGAAATCGGTGATCAGCGCGATCGCCTCGGGATGGTTCAGCTTGACGCCACGCTCAAGCCGGCGGCGCGCCACCATGGCCGCCATCGATACCAGCAGCTTGTCCTTTTCGCGGGGAGACAGATTCATGCGAGCACTCTGATCGTTCTTGAAAGGTCTAGTTGAGCCACAGCCGCGGCAGCGGGACTAAGGAGGCGCGGCCGAGCACCGCCATCATGTCGGCGCGCAACCGGGCCGCATCTTGGGCACAGAAGCGCGCCATTGCAAAGCCATTCCAGGCCGAGATGCCGACCTCGCCGCCGAAGCTGTCGGACGCTTCGCGGATGCGCTCGATCAGCGCCTCGTCACCCGGCACGATCAGCGCGGTGCCGATCGCGCAGCCGCCCGCCGCAATCGCGGGCCTTGCCAGCTTCTCACCGATCTCGCCGTCGAGGCGGATGGTCTCGGCAAACACCAGCCGGCCGCCGCGCCGCATCCGCCAGCGGTCGACGAACTCGCCATGGCGCATGGTCTCGCCCATCGCGGCACGGCCGAACACCACGATCTCGCACAGCAAAAGCGAGGCGCCCTCGGCCAGATCGATGTCGAAGCCGCGATGAATACGGGCGCGGTCGAACAGGATGGTCTCCTGCGGCAGCCAGGAGAGATGCGCGCCATCAGCGACCTTCAGCGCGATATCGAGCCGCGCCGCCGCTGGGCATGGTGCGATCCGGTCGGATCGCTCCATGCCCCCATTTTGTTTGGACGCGTTTTCTTCACGCGAACCGGTACCCACTTCGCTCGAAAACGCTAACGGTGCACGATAGACCTTTTCGGCGGCCGCCGTGGTCAGGGTCAGGCGAGCGCCCTCGCCGGCTGCGATTGCAATCTCGAAGCGGTCGCCGCCGGCAATGCCGCCGGCGGTGTTGACGAACATGGCCGACAGGCCGTCGTCCTCCGGCGACGGGAAACGCACGCGCAGCGAACCTGACTCATGGAGATCACCGCGGCGGGTGGCGCCATCCTTGCGATGCACGCCGAACCTGACCGCGCCCTGGGCGCGGTTTGCCGCAAACGTTGCCGCTGCCGCGCCTGCGATCCCGGTCCGCATTCCCCCGACGCTCCCTTGACTCACGCCGCGCGCGGCGGCGTCACACCATCTTCACAGCGCCATCTGGCGGCTGATCTCGGCGGGATCGAGGCTTGCGCGATCGCAGGCATACTTTACCGCACCCCGGTCCATCACGGCAAAACTGTCGCCGAGTTCGCAGGCAAAGTCGAGATATTGTTCGACCAGCACGATTGCGATGTTGCCGAGGTTGCGCAGATAGGAAATCGCGCGGCCGATGTCCTTGATGATCGAGGGCTGGATGCCTTCAGTCGGCTCGTCGAGCAGCAGGAGCTTTGGCCGCATCACCAGCGCGCGGCCGATCGCGAGCTGCTGCTGCTGGCCGCCGGAGAGGTCGCCGCCGCGGCGGCCCAGCATGGTCTGCAGCACCGGGAAGAGCGAGAACACGTCGTCGGGGATGTTGCGGTCCTCGCGCTTCAGCGGGCCGAATCCGGTCTTGAGGTTTTCCTCCACCGTCAGCAGCGGGAAGATCTCGCGGCCCTGCGGCACGAAGCCGATGCCGCACCGCGCCCGCTCATAGGGCTTTAACGCGGTGATGTCCTTGCCGTCGAAATTGATCGCGCCGGAGGCGATCGGATACTGGCCGACCATGGCGCGCAGCAGCGAGGTCTTGCCGACGCCGTTGCGGCCGAGCACGCAGGTGACCTTGCCGGGCTCCGCGGTCAGCGACACGCCGCGCAGCGCCTGCGCCGCGCCGTAATAGAGGTTGATGTTGTCGATCTTCAGCATCGCCTAGCGCCCCAGATACACTTCGACCACCCGCTCGTTCGACGACACCTGGTCGATCGAACCTTCGGCGAGCACCGTGCCTTCGTGCAGGCAGGTCACCTTGACGCCGAGCTCGCGCACGAAGGTCATGTCGTGCTCGACCACCATGATGGTGTGGTTCTTGTTGATCTCTTTCAGAAGCTCCGCGGTCAAATGGGTCTCGACATCGGTCATGCCGGCGACCGGCTCGTCGACCAGCAGCACCTTGGGATCCTGCGCCAGCAGCATGCCGATCTCGAGCCACTGCTTCTGGCCGTGCGACAGGCTGCCGGCGAGGCGGTTGCGCGCATCGGTCAGGCGGATGGTCTCCAGCACCTTGTCGATGCGCTCGGACTCCGCCTTGCTGCCGCGCCAGAACAGCGTGCCACGCACGGAATGATCGACATTGAGCGCGAGCAGCAGGTTGTCCTGCACAGTTTGGCTCTCGAACACCGTCGGCTTCTGGAATTTGCGGCCGATGCCGAGCTCGGCGATGCGGGTCTCGTCGAGCCGGGTCAGGTCGACGGTGCCGTCGAACAACACGGTGCCCTCGTCCGGCTTGGTCTTGCCGGTGATGATGTCCATCATCGTGGTCTTGCCGGCGCCGTTCGGGCCGATGATCGCGCGCATCTCGCCGGGCGCGAGCGTCAGCGACAGATTGTTGATGGCGTGAAAACCGTCGAACGAGACGTGCACGCCGTCGAGATAGAGCATGGCCGAAGTGGCGCGGGTATCCATGACGTTCATCTGCCTACTCCGCCAGGTTCGGTGCGCCGACGCCGTCTTCGCGCGCGGCGCTTTCCTTGTCGGCCGCAAGGGCCGCGCTGCGCCGCGTCTCCCACCAGCTATTGAACGTGCCGACGATGCCCTTGGGCAACAGCAGCGTGACCAGGATGAACAGCGCGCCCAGCATGAACAGCCAGTACGGCGCGAGCGGCCCCGAGGTGAAGAACGTCTTGGCGTAGTTGACCACGACGGCGCCGAGCGCGGCGCCGATCAGCGTGCCGCGACCGCCGACCGCGACCCAGATCACCGCCTCGATCGAATTGCCGGGCGCGAACTCGCTCGGATTGATGATACCAACCTGCGGCACGTAAAGCGCGCCAGCGACGCCGGCCATGCAGGCCGACAGCGTGAACACGAACAACTTGTAGGATTCGACGCGATAGCCGAGGAAGCGGGTCCGGCTTTCGGCGTCGCGCACCGCGATCAGGACCTTGCCGAGCTTCGAGGTCACGATCGCGCGGCAGATCAGGAAGGCGATGATCAGCGCAAGGCAGCTCAGCAGGAACAGCGCGGCACGGGTCCCTTCGGCCTGCACGTTGAAGCCGAGGATGTCCTTGAAGTCGGTCAGGCCATTGTTGCCGCCGAAGCCGAAATCGTTACGGAAGAACGCCAGCAGCAGCGCATAGGTCATCGCCTGCGTGATGATCGACAGATAGACGCCGGTGACGCGCGAGCGGAAGGCGAGCCAGCCGAAGCAGAAGGCAAGCAGGCCCGGCACCAGCAGCACCATCAACGCGGCAACCCAGAACTTGTCGAAGCCGTACCAGTACCAGGGCAGCTTGTCCCAGTTCAGGAACACCATGAAGTCGGGCAGGATCGGGTTGCCGTAGACGCCGCGGCTGCCGATCTGCCGCATCAGGTACATGCCCATCGCGTAGCCGCCGAGCGCGAAGAACGCACCGTGGCCGAGCGAAAGGATGCCGCAATAGCCCCAGATCAGATCGATCGAGAGCGCGAGGATGGCGTAGCAGACATATTTGCCCCACAGCGCCACCAGATAGGTCGGTACCTGGAACATCGAGCCCTGCGGCAGCAGCAGGTTCGACAGCGGGATCAGCACGCCGACCGCGGCGACGAGCAGGACGAACGCGGTCGCGGCGCGGTCGAGCGAGCGGGTCAGGATATGCGGCGTCATGCTTCCACCGCCCGGCCCTTGAGCGCGAACAGGCCGCGCGGCCGCTTCTGGATGAACAGGATGATCAGCACCAGGATCGCGATCTTGCCGAGCACCGCACCTGCCACCGGCTCCAGGAACTTGTTGGCGATGCCGAGCGTGAAGGCGCCGACCAGCGTGCCCCAGAGATTGCCGACGCCGCCGAACACCACGACCATGAATGAGTCGATGATGTAGCTCTGCCCGAGATTCGGACTGACATTGTCGATCTGCGACAAGGCCACGCCGGCAATGCCGGCAATCCCCGAGCCGAGGCCGAAGGTCAGCGCGTCGACGCGCGAGGTGGCGATCCCCATCGAGGCCGCCATGCGGCGGTTCTGCGTCACCGCGCGCATCTCGAGGCCGAGTGCGGTGTAGCGCAGCATCGCGAGCAGGATGGCGAACACCGCGAGCGTGAAGCAGAGGATCCAGAGCCGGTTATAGGTGATGGTGATCTGGCCGAGCTCGAAGGCGCCGCTCATCCAGGAGGGGTTGCCGACCTCGCGGTTGGTCGGGCCGAACGCGGTGCGCACCGCCTGCTGCAGCACCAGCGACAGGCCCCAGGTCGCGAGCAGCGTCTCCAGCGGACGGCCGTACAGGAAGCGGATGATCGTGCGCTCGATCACGACGCCGATCAAGCCCGCGACCAGGAAGGCGAGCGGCACTGCGATCAGCAGCGAATAGTCGAACAGCGCGGGATAGCGGGTGCGGATCACCTCCTGCACCACGAAGGTGGTGTAGGCGCCAAGCATCACCATCTCGCCATGCGCCATGTTGATCACGCCCATCACGCCGAAGGTGATGGCAAGCCCGATCGCGGCGAGCAGCAGCACCGAGCCGAGCGACAGGCCGTACCAGGCATTCTGCACCATCGACCACATCGCAAGATTGCTCTGGATCGAGGTGACCGCGGCAGCCGCCGCCTTGGTGACCGGCGGCGGCTGGTCGCCGAGCCCGGTGAGCAGCGCCAGCGCTTCCTGGTCGCCGCGCGCCTTGACTACGGCGACGGCGTCGAGCTTGTCGTTGTCGGACGCATCCGGCTTGAACAGGATGACGGCAGCCCGCGCCTCGGCGAAAGCCTGCTTGATCGACTTGACGCTCTCCTTGGCGAGCGCGCCCTCCACCGTCGGCAGCAGGTTCTCCTCGTGGCTCTTGAACACCGACTGCGCAGCCGCCAGCCGCTTGGCCGGATCCGGCGACAGCAGCGTCAGGCCGCCGAGCGCGGCCTCCACGGTGCGGCGCAGGCGGTTGTTGAGGCGAACCGCGGCGGCGCTGTCGGGCAGCTTGTCGACGGCCGCGCCGGTCGCGGCGTCGACGATCTTGCCGTCGGCCTGCGTGATGAAGACCTTCTTGCTGTCGGGATCGGCCGACAGCCGGCCGTCCTGCAACGCTGCGATGATGGGCGAAGCCAGCGCATTGCCAGATGCGGCGATCTCGCCGATCGCAGCCTCGGTGTCGGAGAACTCGTCATTGGCGAATTTGGCGACCGAATCCTCGAACGGGCCGGCCAGCGCCGGCACAGCAAGGCAGCTCAGCAGCAGGATCGAGAGAAACAAAGTGCGAAAGCGATCAATACAATTGGCAAACACGTCAGTACCCCGGCAGGAGTGGAGGAGAAGGCGGCGAACAATGCCGCCTTCTCCGGTTTTGGAAGGTTGTTTTGTGTCGTTGTCGAGTCAGGTGCTCAGGAGCCCTGGCCGCCGCACTTGTTGGTCTTGGTGTTGTAGTTGCCGCACTTCTTGCCGACCCAATCGCCGATCAGGTCCTTGGAGCCCTCGAGCTCCTTCGACCAGGCATCGCCGGCCACCAGGCCCGGGGTCTTCCAGACCACGTCGAACTGGCCGTTGCCCTTGATCTCGCCGATGAACACCGGCTTGGTGATGTGGTGGTTCGGCAGCATCTTCGAGGTGCCGCCGGTCAGGTTCGGCGCCTCGGTGCCGGGAAGCGCGTCGATCACCTTGTCCGGATCGGTCGACTTCACCTTCTCGACCGCCTTCACCCACATGTTGAAGCCGATGTAGTGCGCTTCCATCGGATCGTTGGTCACGCGCTTCGGATTCTTGGTGTAGGCCTGCCACTCCTTGATGAACTTCTCGTTCGCCGGGGTCTTGATCGACTCGAAGTAGTTCCAGGCGGCGAGATGGCCGAGCAGCGGCTTGGTGTCGATGCCGGCCAGCTCTTCTTCGCCGACCGAGAACGCGACCACCGGAATGTCGGTCGCCTTGATGCCCTGGTTGCCGAGCTCCTTGTAGAACGGAACGTTGGCGTCGCCGTTGATGGTGGAGACCACGGCGGTCTTCTTGCCGGCCGAGCCGAACTTCTTGATGTCGGCCACGATCGTCTGCCAGTCGGAGTGACCGAACGGCGTGTAGTTGATCATGATGTCGTCCTGGGCGACGCCCTTCGACTTCAGATAGGCTTCCAGGATCTTGTTGGTGGTGCGCGGATAGACGTAGTCGGTGCCGGCCAGCACCCAGCGCTTCACCTTTTCTTCCTTCATCAGATAGTCGACGGCGGGGATCGCCTGCTGGTTCGGCGCAGCACCCGTGTAGAACACGTTGCGCTCGGACTCTTCGCCTTCATACTGCACCGGGTAGAACAGGATGTTGTTGAGCTCCTTGAACACCGGCAGCACGGACTTGCGCGACACCGAGGTCCAGCAGCCGAACACGACCGCAACCTTGTCCTTGGTGATCAGTTCGCGGGCCTTTTCGGCAAACAGCGGCCAGTTCGATGCGGGGTCGACCACGACGGCCTCGAGCTTCTTGCCGAGTACGCCGCCCTTCTTGTTCTGCTCGTCGATCAGGAAAAGGATCGTGTCCTTCAGCGTGGTTTCGCTGATGGCCATGGTGCCCGACAGCGAGTGAAGAATACCAATCTTGATGGTGTCGTCGGCCGCTTGGGCGGGCGCGAACGGCGAGGACGCAGCCAGACCCAAAACCAGGCCGGCGGTCGCCGCGAGCGCGCGGCGGCGGGTCATCGTCGTTATTTTGTGAGTAAGCTGAGTAAGCATGAAATGTCGTCTCCCTGACGCAGGCGTGGAACGCTTGCGAACGGCCGCTTGGCCGCCTGCGGTTAAGGGAATCGCAAGAACTGTGCCACGGTGTGTGGACACCGTAAGCCGATGAACCAACTGGATAATTTCATGAGTTCCGGGCGAATACGGAAACCGATTGCCCAATCATTGAGCCGTCAACTTGACTGCCGAAAGAGCAATCAGGTTATTTTGTAGGCAAAATTGCCTTCTTGGCTAAATTTCCGGCACCGATTTGTGACAGTTTGCGCGATGGTTCGGCGCATTCGGCGTACCAATCCCGACGATATCATCTTGAAACCGCCCAGTTCCTGGTCCATATCCTCGCCATGCCCGCGACATCGCGGTGCCTTCGCGAGCTGCGTGTTCAAGCCGCCCCAAGCGGCTTCTGGCTCGCCTTTCAGCTAACCCAGCTTGACGCCCCAGACACGCGGGTGTCCCCGAATGCCTTCATGCGATTCCGGCCGATACTGGCCGGGACGATGAAGGCTTTTATGGAAAGAACCACCTTTTGACCTCCTTTCAGGATTTCGGCCTCGCCGATCCCATCGCCCGCGCGCTTCGAGAAGAAAACTATCTCACGCCAACCCCCATCCAAGCCCAGACCATCCCGCTCGCACTCGCCGGCCGCGACGTCGTCGGCATCGCCCAGACCGGAACCGGCAAGACCGCGTCCTTCGCGCTGCCGATCCTGCACCGGCTGCTCGAGAACCGCATCCGCCCGCAGCCCAAGAGCTGCCGCGTGCTGGTGCTCTCGCCGACCCGCGAACTGTCCGGGCAGATCCTCGACAGCTTCAACACCTATGGCCGCCACGTCCGGCTGTCCTCGACCCTCGCCATCGGCGGCGTGCCGATGGGCCGCCAGGTCCGTTCCCTGATGCAGGGCGTCGAGGTGCTGGTCGCCACCCCCGGCCGTCTGCTCGACCTCGTGCAGAGCAACGGGCTGAAGCTCAACCAGGTCGAGTTCCTGGTGCTCGATGAAGCCGACCGCATGCTCGACATGGGCTTCATCAACGACATCCGCAAAATCGTCGCCAAGTTGCCGATCCGGCGGCAGACTCTGTTCTTCTCGGCCACCATGCCCAAGGACATCGCCGAGCTCGCCGAGGCGATGCTGCGCGACCCCGCCCGCGTGGCGGTGACGCCGGTGGCCTCGACGGTGGATCGCATCGCCCAGCGGGCGATCCAGGTCGATTTCGCGGCCAAGCCGACGGTTCTCGCCCAGCTCCTGAAGCAGGAGCAGGTCAATCGTGCCCTGGTGTTTACCCGCACCAAGCACGGCGCCGACAAGGTGGTGAAGAGCCTTGCCAAGGCCGGCATCGAGGCCAATGCGATCCACGGCAACAAGTCGCAGAACCACCGCGAGCGCACGCTGGCGGCATTCCGCTCCGGCGAGATCCGCACGCTGGTGGCGACCGACATCGCCGCCCGCGGCATCGACGTCGACGGCGTCAGCCATGTCGTGAACTTCGACCTGCCCAACATCCCGGAAACCTACGTCCACCGCATCGGCCGCACCGCGCGGGCCGGCGCCGACGGCATCGCGATCTCGCTGGTCGCCGGTGCCGAGGAGATGGGCTATCTGCGCGATATCGAGCGGCTCATCCGGATTACCGTGCCGCGGGAAGACCGCCGCACGCAGGGCAGCCGCGAGGCCGCCGCGCCGGCGCAGGCCCCCCACCCGCATCGGGGCGGCCGCTCTGCGCCGCGCGCGCATAATGTCCGTGGGAATGAGCCCGCTCCGAGTGCAAAAGGGCCTCGCCGCCGCCGCCGCGGAGGTGGTAATAATGGCGCGCCGCAGACGAGCCGGGGCGAGTCGCCGCGTCCGTCGCAGGCCGGCAACAGCGAAGGCATCCAAGGCGTCGCCTTCTTGCATCGCGAGAGCCGGCCGAATCCGCAACCCAACCGCAACAACCGACCGAAGCACTAGTCGTCGCTCGATCTGGAGAAACATATGGCTAAGGAAGAGCTGATCCAGTTCGAAGGACTGGTGACCGAAATCCTCCCCGACGCTCGCTACCGGGTGCAACTCGATGCCGGACACGAGATCGTCGCCTACACCGCCGGCAAGATGAAGAAAAACCGCATCAAGACGCTGGCCGGCGACCGCGTCACGATCGAAATGTCGCCCTACGATCTCGAAAAGGGTCGCCTGATTTTCCGGCACAAGGACGAACGCCCGAGTGGCGCACCCGGCGGTCCGCCGCGGGGCGGCGCGCAGCGCGGCGGCCAGTTCCGCCGCCGATAACAGGCGCACTGCAACTGCTGCGCGCATGACGTCCTGATGTCCTGCGCAACAATTGGCCGGCGGCTCCGCCGGCCAAAAAATCGCGCACGTCAGGATTGTTTTGAGCCCTTCTATCGAATAATATCCTACCCATCGATTTTCGGCCGGACGACATTAGCCAATACCGGTACAGCCGGTTCAGACGCTGACGACCCTTCCAAAAATTCGATCTCACCACCCCGCCGACAAGCGGGTCTTGAACTTGTATATCTGAGAAGGGACTACCCACGTGAGCATGGGAACCGTGAAGTGGTTTAACGCGACCAAGGGCTACGGCTTCATCCAGCCGGATGAAGGCGGGAACGACGTGTTCGTGCACATCAGTGCAGTCGAGCGCGCCGGCCTTGGCACTCTGCGTGAAGGCCAGAAGATCTCCTACGAGATCGTTGCTGACCGCCGTTCCGGCAAATCCTCGGCCGACAATCTGCGCGCCGCTGGATAAGCCGATTTCCGGGAGCGCGAAGCTCCGGGAAATTGCCGTCAAAGCATCAAGGGCCGCACCTCCGGGTGCGGCCCTTTTTGTCTGGATCGCGTCCATGGCAGCGCGGCGTCGAGCATTTTCTTCACGCGAAGCGGTAGCCACTTCGCCCGAAAGCGCTCTAGTAAGTCGAGCAGGTCGTCGGCATGGTGGCGGAGGTCGGGGCATAGAACACGCAAACCGACTGCCGCGGCCGCGTGAAGGCAACGTCGGCGAGATTGATGCCGGTCTTGGCCATCACATAGCCGATCGTCGGAACGTATTTGTAGCTCACTTCGCTGAAGATCAGATAGGTGCCTGCAACCAGCAGCGCCGACGGAACGACGCTTGTCACGATGTCACCTTGGCTGCGCGTCGAGGCCGTCAGCGTCGCCTGCGTGGCACCCGCACTCATCACCCCCGCCTTGCTCCACTGTATGTGCGCGATGTTGGAGTTATCGACGTAGATTTCCGACAGCGTGACCTTGGTCGGTGACGGATCGTAGGGCGTCATGATGCCGACGCTGGCGCTGAAGAAATTTTGCAGGTCGGTATCCACCACCTGCGTCGCCTGCGAGGTGAGATCTGACGCGGCGCGCGCCATCAGCGTTACCTTGCGGTCGACCGCGACACCGGATGAAAATTCAACGGTGCCGAAGAACATCACCAGCATCAGCGGCATGACGAAAGCGAACTCGACGGCGGCGAGGCCCCGGCGGTCACGCGCGAGAGCAGCAACTGAGCGCAGCAAGGCCGCAGACAGGGTTTTCACGACCTTGCTCATGAGCACGTGGTCCCTGCGGTTCCGGATGGCTCGTTCTTGAATGTCGCGGTCGCGATCAGGAGCCGTTTGCCACCGGGGAGATTCGAGGCGTTGAAGCCGAGCTGGGTGACAAACAGCTGCCATTGATAGAACAGCCGGACCACCACGACGTCGCCGTCCTTGCCGGGACACCATTTCACCTGGGTAGGATCGGAGATCGGCGTGATGTTGACGCTGCTGAAGCCTGTCGCAGACGGATAGCTGCGGACGTCGACATAGATGCCGTTGTTGCAGTCGAACAGCGCATTGGTGACCCGGCCACAGACGTAGGCCTTGAACTGCGCCTGGGTATAGCTCGCGCCCTGGGCCTGGCCGGTCATGATGAAGCGGGACGAATCCTGCGTCGCCGTCTCAAGCACCTGGCTGGCAAAGAAGATCAGTGCCACTTCGATGATCGCAAAAAGCAACGCGAAAAACAGCGGCGCGACCAACGCGAATTCGACCGCGGTCACACCACGGCGGTTTCGGCGAAAGCGACGGAGGAGGCGCGCAAAAGAATGAGCGGGCAGCGGCATCAACGACCCCGGATCAACATGGTGGCAACAACTACCGAAGAGTCATTGTCGAAGTATTTCGCCGGATCGAGACCGAGCGACCCGATCCGTTAGGCCTTGATTAAGCATGTCGGGCGAACCGCCTGCGGCCAAGGCCCCGGCGTGTGAAGCGCCCGAGCGGACGCACGTCAGTTCTGCGGCTTCGCGCCGCCGCCCGAGCCGGAGGCCTGATTGTTGAGCGTACCGGCCTGTTCCATCGTCGTCTTGAAATAGGCGTCGCCGTCGCCGAGGGTGATGCGGCGCTGACAAACCGGCATGCAGCTATAGGTCTCGCGATCGATGCCGCGATAGACGGTGACCAGCTGGTCGGACGGACCTTCGACCTGGATCTGGCGATCCACCAGCACCTGGCCGGAGCGGTCGAGTGCGATGAAATTGGTCGCGCCATAACCCTTGCCGGTGACCACGACAACCCCGCCATTCTGCAGGGTGACGTCGGCGATCAGGGGATTACCGACCACGATCGTGGCGATGCCGCCGGGCAGCCTGACGAGCTTGGCCTGATCGACGTTGACCGCGATCCGATCGGGATCCGGCGCTGCCGTTGCGAGTGCGGGCCCCAGCAGCATGGCTGCGGCCATCGAGATGAAACCAATGCGCGTGACGGCGCGAATACGCTGGGACTGAAACGACATACTCTACCCCGGGACGTTAACTGGCCGGCAAAGACGATACGCTGCGGACCGGCGCCCGACGCTGGCAAATCTGACGGCAATTCATTTAGGAAGAGCAAAGATCGACCGCCGAATTGCGCGGATGTCACGACTTCCCGAGCAGATCGGCCAACCGTCCGCTACCTCGCGGAGGACTATCCGGTCGCCGATCCCCTCGTCCCGCCATTGGGTGGGAAGCGGTGCGCTGATGGCAAGCTTAAGAGCCGCGGCGGCTTCAACTGGCGGCGCGGACGTGAACGACCACGCGCTCATCGGCGTAGAGGCGCTGCCATCCTCCGATGTGATCCAGCAATTTGGACGCCGGCGTGGTCGGATCGAGCATCACCGCATCGATGTCATGGGTCGCGAGCAGATTGAGGAAACCGTTGACGTCCTTGAGCTGGAGCGCGCGGGCCAGGCTCATGCCGAACGCCTCGCCGTAGAGCTCGGCGCGCCCGTCGATGAACACCGGCATCTGACGCCAGATCAGGTAGCCGCCGAACTGCAGATCGTTGAGCACGCGCTTGACGTTGTGCGCCTTCATCGCGTCGACGGCGGCAGCCGGCGAATAGATCGGCGGTGGCGATATCACCTGGCACGCGGCAACGACTGCGGTCCACGCGCAAAGCCCGACGATAAGGATTGCGGCCGGAGCAACTCTCGGGCGGACGGCGCTGGCGGCACGCAGCCTGAACTGGGTGGCGACCGGCGTCAGCACGGCCAGCGGCAGCAGCAGGGCGAGCAGCTCGAGATTTCTGACATGGGACAGCGCCATATGCAGCAAGCCCAGCACCAGGATGATTCGCGGCAGCGGCAACCTCGCCCCGCAATAGAGCGCAGCGCCGAGCAGGCCGAGGATCGATAGTCCAAACGGGTCGATCTCGCCGAACGTCGCCGGCCTCCACTCCGCGATGAGATGCAACAATTCACCGAGGCCGAGAATCCTGAGCGAGGCGAGGATCGAGCCCCAGCCATAAGGGGTCACGCAGCACACAGCCAGTGCGCCGATGCCGAACGCCCCCCAGCGCAGCGCCAGCGCCGACCTTTGAGCCGGCAAGGCATTCCACATCGCATCGAGCGCAAATGCGCCGGCCAGCACCAAACCAAACAGGAAGCCGCCGTGCAGATTGGCCCACAGCGCGATCAGCGGCAGCAGCCAGAACGAGGGCGCCTCGCGGCGTTCGCTGGCGGTCATCAGGCCGTTCGCCCAGACGATCATGATGGGCATCGCCAGCACATGCGGACGGGCCAGCAGGTGCCCGCAGGTCAGAACCAGCGCCGCAAGGGCGATCAGGCTCGCGTAGATCGTCGGCAACGCGCGGCTGAGGATGGCGGTGAGCAGCGCGAAGCTGGCAGCGGCGCAGACGGCCGCCAGCGCCGCCGGACCGGTCCACCCGGCGAGGTCATAGGTCTTCGCGAACAGAACCTGCGCCAGCCAGGACGACGACACCCACGGCTCACCGGCCTTGGTGAACGAGTAGATGTCGACAGACGGCAGCGTGCGATGGTCGAGGATCCAGCGGCCGACGGCAATCTGCCAGTAGGTGTCGGAATCGGCGAGCAGCCTGTCGCCGACGAACAGCAGCAGCGCATAGACGCCGCACGCCATCCAGAACCAGGCTGGAAGCTCGGCGAACACGGAGGTTTTCGCGCGCGGGAAGGTCGCGGTCTCAGCGCTCATGATCGCACCGGCCGGCTGGCGGCGTCATTGCCGGAACGGATAGGCCAACTGTCCGCCGATCTCGGACGGCACGCCCTGCTCGGCATCGACACCGTAATCTTCCGGAAGCTTGCCTTCGGGCATCCGGAACGTTCCGAACAGAATATCCCAGAGCGGAAACGTGCCCGCGAAATTGGTGTCGCCGCCGTCCTCGAGCCCGGTGTGATGCCAGCGGTGAAACACCGGCGTCGCGATCACGTATTTGAACGGGCCGAGCGTCCAGTTAAGGTTGGCGTGCACGAATGCCGAATGGAAAGTGGTGACCGGGCCGACCCACAGCATGATGTTCGGCGAGATGCCCGCCATCAGCAGGATCACATCGACAGTGATCGTGCCGATCAGAAGATTGACCGGATGGAAGCGTGCCGCCGAGATCCATTCAAGGTCCTCGGAAGAGTGATGAATGGCGTGGTACTTCCAGAAGCCGCCGCCATGGAACATCCGGTGCAGCCAGTACAGCATGAAATCGGAGGCGACGAGGAAGATAATGGACTGCAGCCAGAGCGGAAGCTGCGCCAGAGGGCCATGTCCGTTCTCGTAGAACGCAATCAGATCGTCGGCGTCGTGAACGTTGAACACCACGGCTGCGCCCACCACCAGGAGACCGATCCGCAGCACGCGGGCGAACACCGGCACGAAGAACCAGTAGCAGATGTCGGTGACCAGCTCACGCTTCTGCCACCACGGCTTGCCGGGATTGCAGGCCCAGAAATGAGTGAGCACCGTGAAGAACAGCGCCAGCGCGATCGTGATCGGCACCACCTTCATCATCGTCTGGCCGATCATCTCGATGACTTCAAAGGGAAGGCTGGGCATGACGGCCTCATCTGACGGAAGCCCCATGGGTATAGATGTGCGCTTAAGGAGCCGTGAACAGGTGCCGATAGCGGGCCCCGGCAACAATCTGCAATCTTAGCGGACCGCTTAATTCCAAATTTACTGTGCGCAACAACTGCGGGTTCCCGCTGTGTTTATACGATCAAATTAACTGCGCCGAAATTGTCGAACCGTAGGGTGCCGCAATGGTCACGGTGCTGAGAACGCCGACGAGACCAAACCTAGTTCGACCAGCCACGTGTACACAGGAGCTATTTATGAAGAACCTCGTCTCGCGCTTCGTGAAGGATGAATCGGGCGCGACCGCCATCGAATACGGCCTGATCGCCACCGGTATCGCCATCGCGATCATCGCTGCCGTCAACGGCGTCGGCACCAAGCTCTCGGGCACCTTCAACACGGTCGCCAGCTCGCTGAAGTAATCCGGTTCCCAGGAACTCGCATCAAAGGTCCCGGCACCCCCGGGACCTTTGCTATTTGGCGGACCGGCCGTCGGCGCCTTGATGGCGACCACGGCCGGCCTTTCCCGATTGTTCACCATTGGCCGCTAGCGTCGGGTCTCGACCGCAGCTCCAGCTTGACGGCATGAATCCATGATCCTCGACATCGCACGCTTGATGCTGTTTCCGGCCCTGATGGCCTTTGCGGCGGCGAGCGATCTCCTGACCATGACGATCCCGAACCGGATCTCGCTGGCGCTGGCGGCCGGCTTCTTCGTCCTGGCGCCGCTGACCGGGATGGGCGTGCACGAGATCCTCAACCATGCCGGCGCGGGCGCGCTGGTTCTGGTGGTGGCATTCGGCATGTTTGCGATGGGCTGGGTCGGTGGCGGGGACGCCAAGGTCGCGGCCGCGGCCGGCCTGTGGTTCGGGTTCGAGCATCTGCTCCCCTATCTGGTCTTCGCGTCGCTGTTCGGCGGCGCGCTGACGGTGCTGCTGCTGCAGCTCCGGCAATGGCCGTTGCCCTATGCGCTCGCGAACCAGGCCTGGCTCAGCCGGCTGCACGACAAGCAGACCGGAATTCCCTACGGCATCGCACTCGCCCTCGGCGCCCTGCTGATCTATCCCGAGACGGACTGGATCAAGACGATCGATCTCGCGCACTTCGCCATGCGCTGAGAAAGCAGCGGTAACCGCCCGTTAAGGCGATTTAGATACGCCTCATTAACCATGCTTTGACGAATAGCTGGTCAACTCCCATCACGGCGGCGGCAGCGTCGCGGCGTCATGTGGAAAGTGAAGCGTAATGGATAAGGCCCGCATTCTGGTCCTGGCAATCGCAGGCTGCGCCGGCCTTGCGGCGCTCTATTTGGCGAGCGGAAGCGACGACAAGCCGGCGCCGGCTCCGCCGGTCGCGCAGCTGCCCACCGTCGACATCCTGGTCGCGAAAACCGACATCGGCCTCGGCCAGGCCGTGAAGCCCGAAGATTTGCAATGGCAGACCTGGCCGGCGGCAACCGCCAGCGCCAGCTTCATGCGCAGGGACAGCAACGCCGAAGCGATCAAGGACGTGACCGGTTCGATCGCGCGCGCCCCGTTCATCCAGGGCGAACCGATTCGCGAGCAGAAGCTCGTCAAGGCCGACGGCAGCGGCTTCATGGCCGCGATCCTGCCGACCGGCATGCGGGCGGTATCGACCGAAATCTCGCCCGAGACCGGCGCCGGCGGCTTCATCCTGCCGAACGACCGGGTCGACGTCCTGCTGTCGAAGCGGGACAAGAATCCGGACCGCAGCGGCGCCGACATCGTCAACTCCGAGGTGATCCTGACCAACGTCCGCGTGCTCGCGATCGACCAGGCGCCGAAGGAAAAGGACGGCACCAACGCACTGATCGGCAAGACGGTGACGCTGGAGCTGAAGCCCGAACAGACCGAGACGCTGGCGCGCGCGCGCCAGAGCGGCGTCCTGTCGCTGGCGCTGCGCAGCATCGCCGACAACAACGCGCCCGAAACCAAGACCGACGACAACCGGCAGAGGCGCGGTGACACGATCAACGTCATCCGCTTTGGCGTTGCCAACCAGGCGACGATGCAGAAGTGACCATGAGGACACACGTGATGAAGGGCGGGGCAACTCAACGGACGATGCGGGCCTTCATGGTCCGCGCATTGTCGTTCTCGGCCGTCGCGGCGCTCACGCTCAATCCGGCGCTGACACCGGTGGTGGCGAGCGATTACCGCGCCGCGCCTGCCCCCGCCGCATCGGCCGATGGCGGCCAGATGAATGCCCGCTTCCTCTCGCTCGGCGTCGGCAAATCGATCGTCATCGACCTGCCCAGGGACATCAAGGACGTGCTGGTCGCCGATCCCAAGATCGCCAATGCCGTGGTTCGCTCGGCGCAACGCGCCTACATCATCGGCGCGACCGTCGGCCAGACCAACATCGTGTTCTTCGACGCCGCCGGCCAGCAGATCGCGGCCTATGACATCGCCGTCAAGCGCGACCTCAACGGCGTGCGCGCCGCGCTGCGTGCAGCACTGCCGAATTCCGATATCCAGATCGAGGGCGTCGGCGACGGCGTAATGCTGAGCGGAAGCGCAGCGAGCCCGATCGACGCACAGCAGGCCGGCGACATCGCTACGCGGCTGGTCGGCGGCCCCGACAAGGTCGTAAACTCGATCACTGTTCGCGGCCGCGACCAGGTGATGCTGAAGGTCACGGTTGCCGAAGTCTCGCGCAGCCTGATCAAGCAGCTCGGCATCGACCTCACCGCGAACCTCAACTACGGCACGACCGTGGTCAAATTCGCCAACAGCAACCCGTTCACCGCGAACAGCTCACCGCTGGTGGCCGGCAACGCGCTCACCACATCGTTCGGATCGTCGGTGTCGGCGACGATCCGCGCCATGGAAAGCGCCGGTGTCGTGCGGACGCTCGCCGAACCGAACCTGACCGCGATATCGGGCGAATCGGCGACCTTCATCTCGGGCGGCGAGTTTCCAATTCCGACCGGCGTGACCTGTCAGACCTCGTCGACGGGCGCGATCGGGAATTGCGTCCAGACCGTCAGCTTCAAGAAATTCGGCATTTCGCTCAACTTCACGCCGGTGGTGCTGACCGAAGGGCGCATCAGCCTGCGCGTGATGACGGAAGTGTCGGAAGTCTCGACCGAGAACGCGCTGACCGGCGGCGCGGGTGGAACGACGATCCCTTCGATCAAGACCCGCCGCGCCGAGACCACGCTGGAAATTCCCTCGGGCGGCTCGATGGCCATGGCCGGCCTGATCCAGGACCAGACCAAGCAGGCGATCAACGGCCTTCCCGGGCTGGCGTCGCTGCCCGTGCTCGGCACGCTGTTCCGCAGCCGCGACTTCGTCAACAACCAGACCGAACTGATGGTTCTGGTGACGCCCTATGTCGTTCGCGCCGTGGCGCAGAAGGACCTGTCGCGTCCGGATGACGGCTTCGCCAACGCGTCCGATCCGCAGGCCGATCTGCTCGGCAGCATCAATCGCGTCTACGGTGTGCCTGGCCGCACCGAGCCGGCGCGGAATTACCGCGGCACCTACGGCTTTATTACCGACTGAGGCGGACGATGACACAGACCACACCCAGAACATCCGCCGATTACAAGCGCACCGCCGGTCTCGCCGGAGTGCTCGTCGGCCTTGCCATGACGCTCGGCGCCTGCCAGCACGCTGCCGACAACAGTTTCGCGATGGTGGACTCGCCGGCCGACTATCGCCAGCGTCACCCGATCGCCGTGACCGAGGCCGATCGCTCGATCGTGGTCTTCGTCGGCCGCAGCCGCGGCGGCCTGACCGCGGAGCAGCGCGCCGAGGTGATGGGGATGGCGCAGGACTGGATGCGCGAGGGCACCGGCGCCGTCACCATCGACGTTCCCGCCGACACGCCGAACGCCCGGCCCGCGCAGGAATCGTTGCGCGAGATCCAGGCGACCTTCGCCGCCGCCGGCGTGCCGCCGCGCGGGATCCTCGTGCGCAAATACCATCCCGAGAATCCGCGCCTCATGCCTGCGATCCGTGTGAACTATCCAAAGATGAAGGCGGAGGCCGGGCCGTGCGGCATCTGGCCGGAAGATCTCGGCCCGTCGATGCATAACGGTTCCTACATCCAGAACAAGCAATACTACAATTTCGGCTGCGCCAATCAGCGCAACCTCGCAGCCATGGTCGAAGACCCGACTGACCTCGTGCAGCCGCGCGCGGAGACCCCTGCCTACACGTCGCGCCGCAATATCGCCTTCGACAAATATCGCAAGGGCACCACCACCGCCACGACGTATCCCGAGTCCGACAGGGCCAAGCTAAGCGACACAGGAAAATGATCACCTACGCGCAGCAAAACTCCGAAGAGCAGACGGACGCCCCGCCGCAGGCCGTGGACGACCATATTGCTCCGGCGCCGCGGGTCTCGGTCCAGGCGTTCTGCGAGACGGTCGAGACCGCTGCCGCCGTACAGTCGGCGGGCGAGGATCGCCGGCTGGCCAAGGCCCACCTCAAGATCCAGATGGGCGGCATGGCGGCTGCCATCGAGGCCTATCGCTCGGCGCCGACGCCTAATGTCATCATTCTCGAGACCGAGGGCCGCAGCGACATCCTGGCGGGGCTCGACCAGCTCGCCACGGTGTGCGACGCCGGCACGCGGGTGGTCGTGATCGGCCGGGTCAACGACGTCACGCTGTATCGCGAGCTGGTGCGCCGCGGCGTCAGCGACTACGTGATTGCGCCGGCTCATGCGATCGACGTGGTGCGCGCGGTCTGCAACCTGTTCTCGGCGCCGGAAGCCAAGGCAGTCGGCCGCGTCGTCGCCGTCGTCGGCGCGAAGGGCGGCGTCGGCGCCTCGACGATCGCCCACAATATCGCTTGGGCGATCGCCCGCGATCTGGCGCTGGATTCCGTCGTGGCCGATCTCGACCTTGCATTCGGCACCGCCGGCCTCAACTACAACCAGGACCCGGCGCAAGGCATCGCGGATGCGGTGTTTTCGCCGGACCGCGTCGATACCGCCTTCGTCGACCGCCTGCTGTCGAAATGCACCGACCATCTGAGCCTGCTGGCGGCGCCGGCCACGCTCGACAAGGTCTACGATTTCGGCGCCGAAGCGTTCGATGCGATCTTCGACACGCTGCGCACCACGATGCCCTGCATCGTGCTCGACGTGCCGCACCAATGGTCCGGCTGGACCAAGCGCGCGCTGATCGCGGCCGACGACATCCTGATCGTGGCGGCGCCCGACCTCGCCAACCTGCGCAACGCCAAGAACATGTTCGACCTCTTGAAGGCGTCGCGGCCGAACGACCGCGCGCCGCTGTACTGCCTGAACCAGGTCGGCGTGCCGAAGCGGCCGGAGATCGCGGCGGGCGAATTCGCCAAGGCGATCGAAAGCCCGCCGATCGCCGCCATCCCGTTCGATCCGCAGATCTTCGGTTCGGCCGCCAACAACGGCCAGATGATCGCGGAAATCTCGGCCAATCACCGCGCAGTCGAGATGTTTCTGCAGATGGCGCAGCGGCTGACAGGCCGCGGCGAGACCAAGAAGCCGAGGGGGTCCTTCCTGTCGCCCCTGCTCGAAAAGCTGCGGTCCAAATAGTGGTCCGCGTGGAGTCAAGACGTCGTGTTTGGTAAGCGTAGCGGAAACGATGGGGATATGCGGGCACCCAAGCCCGCCTTTCAGACGCCGGAGCCTGCCGGCTCGTCGCCGATGGCGCGCGAGTCCGCCGCCCCGACGATATCGTCGCCGCCGCTGGCCCCTGCCAAGCCACCGCCCGCTCCCGCCGTCGAAGCCCGCCGCTCGGACAACTACTACCAGGTCAAGGCGACGATCTTCGGCGCCCTGATCGAGGCGATCGACCTTGCCCAGCTCGCCAAGCTGGACAGCGAGTCGGCGCGCGAGGAAATCCGCGACATCGTCAACGAGATCATCGCGATCAAGAACATCGTGATGTCGATCGCCGAGCAGGAAGAGCTGCTCGACGACATCTGCAACGACGTGCTCGGCTACGGACCGCTGGAGCCGCTATTGTCGCGCGACGACATCGCCGACATCATGGTCAACGGCGCCGGCACCGTGTTCATCGAAGTCGCCGGCAAGATCCAGCGCACCGGCATCCGCTTTCGCGACAACCAGCAGCTGCTCAACATCTGCCAGCGCATCGTCAGCCAGGTCGGCCGGCGCGTCGACGAATCCTCGCCGATCTGCGACGCCCGCCTCGCCGACGGCTCGCGCGTCAACGCCATCGTGCCGCCGCTGGCGATCGACGGGCCCGCGCTCACCATTCGTAAATTCAAGAAGGACAAGCTGACGCTGGAGCAGCTCGTCAAGTTCGGCGCGATCACGCCGGACGGGGCGACCATCCTGCAGATCATCGGCCGTGTCCGCTGCAACGTGATCATCTCGGGTGGCACCGGCTCGGGCAAGACCACGCTGCTGAACTGCCTGACCAACTATATCGAGCACGACGAGCGCATCATCACCTGCGAAGACGCCGCCGAACTTCAGCTGCAGCAGCCGCACGTGGTGCGGCTGGAAACCCGGCCGCCGAACATCGAGGGCGAGGGCCAGGTCACGATGCGTGAACTGGTCCGCAACTGCCTGCGTATGCGCCCCGAGCGCATCATCGTCGGCGAAGTCCGCGGACCCGAAGCGTTCGATCTGTTGCAGGCGATGAACACCGGCCATGACGGCTCGATGGGCACGCTGCACGCCAACAATCCTCGCGAAGCGCTGTCGCGCTGCGAATCGATGATCACCATGGGCGGCTTCTCGCTTCCCTCGCGCACCATTCGCGAGATGATCTGCGCCTCGGTCGACATCATCGTGCAGGCCGCGCGCCTGCGCGACGGTTCGCGCCGCATCACCCACATCACCGAGGTGATGGGCATGGAAGGCGACACTATCATCACCCAGGATATCTTCCTCTACGACGTGGTCGGGGAAGATGCCAACGGCAAGATCATCGGCAAGCACCGCTCGACCGGCATCGGCCGGCCGCGCTTCTGGGAGCGTGCGCGCTACTACAATGAAGAGAAGCGGCTTGCGGCGGCGCTGGATGCCTCCGACTCGCCGGCGCCGGTCTAGGGGAACGCAGGATGCAGACGCAAACCCTTGCCCTGGCCTTCCTCGCCGCCACCACCGTGGGCGGCATCGCCTGGGTCTTCCTCTATCCCTACCTCTCGGGGGAAAAGAAGGCCGAGTCGCGCCGCGCATCGGTGGCGCGCAGCGAACCGTCGACGACTCGAAATACGGACCGCACGCAGCGCTCCCGCCGCGAGCAGGTCGAAGGATCGCTCAAGGAGCTCGAGGCGCGTCGGCAAAAGGACAAGAAAGTCCCGCTCGGCGTGCGCATCTCGCAGGCCGGACTGGAGTGGTCCGAGCAGAAATTCTGGATGATCTCCGGTGCCCTCGGCCTGTTCGGGTTCGGCGCGGCATTCATGGTCGGCGGAGGCCTGCTCGGCGCGGCCGGCATCGGCTTTGCCATGGGTCTCGGCCTGCCGCGCTGGCTGCTCGGCTTCTTGAAGAAGCGGCGGGAAAAAGCCTTTTTGAAAGCGCTGCCCGACGCCGTCGACGTCATCGTGCGCGGCATCAAGGCCGGCCTGCCGCTGTTCGAATCGCTCAAGGCGGTCGTCAACGACGCATCGGAGCCGCTGCGCAGCGAGTTCCTTGCGATCATCGAGACCCAGGCGATCGGCATGCCGCTCGGCGAGGCCTGCGCCCGGCTCTACGAACGCATGCCGCTGCCGGAAGCGAACTTCTTCGGCATCGTGATTGCGATCCAGCAGAAGTCCGGCGGCAATCTGTCGGAAGCGCTCGGCAACCTGTCGCGGGTGCTGCGCGACCGCAAGAAGATGGCCGAGAAGATCCAGGCGATGTCGATGGAAGCGAAAGCTTCCGCCGCCATCATCGGCTCGCTGCCGCCGATCGTGATGATCCTCGTGTTCCTCACGACGCCGGACTACATCGCCCTGCTGTGGACGAACTCGATGGGCCAGCTCATGCTGGTTGCCTGCGTCGTCTGGATGTCGATGGGCGTGCTGGTGATGAAGAAGATGATCAACTTCGATTTCTGACGGTGCAGCATGATTGATATTCTGGTCGCCAAGCTCCACGACGTCAGGTTCATGACCATGCTGCTTGCCTTCGTCGCGGCAAGCGCGACGGTCTACACGCTGGTGATGCCGCTGCTCGCCGGCGGCGACCTCAACAAGCGCATGAAGGCCGTCGCCAGCGAGCGCGAGCGTCTCCGGCAGCGTGAGCGCGAGCGTCTCGCCAAGACCGAGAAGGTGGCGCTGCGGCAGACCCCGAAGCAGGTGGTCTCCCGGGTGGTGGATGATCTCAACCTCACGAAATGGCTCGCCCAGGAAGCGGCGCTCGATAAGCTCGTGATGGCCGGCTATCGCGGCCACGCCCCCTACGTCACTTTCCTGTTCGCCCGCGCGGTGACGCCGATCGTGCTGCTGCTCGGCGCCATCGTCTATACGTTCTTCATCGCGGGCGCGAACTGGTCGCTCACGCTCAAGATCGGCATTTGCGTCGGCGCGGCCTATGCCGGCCTGCAGGCGCCGATGTTGTTCCTGAAGAACGCGATCTCCAAGCGCCAGCTCCAGATCAAGCGCGCTTTCCCGGATTCGCTCGACCTGCTGCTGATCTGCATCGAGTCGGGCATGTCGGTCGAGGTCGCGTTCCGGAAGGTGGCCAACGAGATCGCCGGGCAGTCGATCGCGCTGTCGGAGGAGTTCGCGCTGACGACCGCGGAACTGTCCTATTTGCAGGACCGCAAGTCCGCCTACGAGAACCTGGCGCGCCGCACCGGGCTCGAAGGCGTGAAGTCGGTGTGCATGGCCTTGCAGCAATCCGAACGCTACGGCACGCCGCTCGGCCAGAGCCTGCGCGTGATGGCGCAGGAAAATCGCGACATGCGCATGAACGAGGCCGAGAAGAAGGCGGCGGCGCTGCCGCCCAAGCTGACCGTGCCGATGATCCTGTTCTTCCTGCCCTGCCTGTTCATCGTGATCCTCGGGCCGTCCTACATCAAGATCGCCACGATGCATTGAGCCGCGCCGCAGCGCATTACCAAGACGCCCGGCAAACGCCGGGCGTTTCTTTTTGTGCGCGTTAGGGCAGATATGGACAGCGAAGCCGAGCGCTTCGCTGTCAGACGCCATAAACGAGCGTTAATCGTCCTTGGCGACGACAGGTGCGGCGCGCGATGAAATCCGCGGACCGTCCTTGCGGTTCAGCATGTCGCGCAGATAGGCGACGTTGGCCGCCGCCTCATCGGCCGGCAGGTCGGCCTTGACGATGGTCTCGGCCTCCGCGAAGCGGCCCTGCAGGCCGACGACGAGCGCAAGGTTCTGCCGGATGCGGGTGTCGGCGCGGGCGCTGGCATAGGCCTGGCGCAGCGTCTGCTCCGCCTTCGGCAATTCCTTGGTCAGCATGTAGGACAGGCCGAGATTGGACAGCACCGACGGCTCGTCGGGGGCCAGTCGAAGCGCACTGGCGTAGTAGCGCCGCGCTTCCTCGTGCCGGTTCAACTTGTCGAGCGTGGTGCCCTGCACCGACAGGATCCGCCAGTCCGGATTGTCCGGACTGTGCGCGCGGCTCAGCACGTCGAATGCGGCCTGCGAATTACCGTTGTCGGCGAGCGCGCGGCCATAGGCGGCGAGCAGCGGCTTGCTGCCGGGGCTGGCGAGTGTGGCCTGCTCCAGCACGGCGCAGGCCTGCGAACGCTGTCCGGTCATGCGCAGCGCCTGCCCGTAAGCGATGGCGGCGTCGACATCCTTGGGATTCTTGCGGTAGCGCTCGCCATAAACCTCGAGATTGCGGCGCGGATCGTCTGGCACCGGATCGGACCGGGACGCGATCGATCCGGTGACGTCTGACATGGTCTGGCAACCGCCAAGCCCGGCGGCGAGGACCGCCACGAGGGCTGCGGAACTAAGATGCCGGGTCAAAATGGACTGTCGACGCATGGCACTGTGACTCACAAAATCGGGCAAATGGATCGAGCCGAGCGTGCCAGCAATAGACTGTTAACCCTAACGTCTGGTTAACTGCGGCACCGGCGACCGGCGCGCCGGTTCCAATCCCGCAGGTCGCATCAACCGCGGGCGCGCTACCATCCACCGCGAAAGGCGTGTTAGTCACCAGCAACGACGCCAGAACAGCCGAGAGCCGCATGCCATCCGTGTTCGAGACCGCCTCCACGACCGCCGTCACGCCGATCACCTTCGTCAGCAAGGCGACATGGGATGCGATCCGCAGCGAGTTGCCGGCGCCGGCGCGCCAGTTCGCGGAGGCCAATGACTTTGCGGCCAAGCCGGGCAAGGCGCTCGCGCTGCCGGCAGCTGATGGCGGCATCGCGCAGGTGCTGTTCGGCCTCGAGGATGCAGACCACAAGGCGCGCGATCCGTTCCGTGCCGGCGCCCTGCCCGGCCTGCTGCCGCCGGGCGTCTACCGCTTTGCCAATGCGCCGCATGACACGCGGCTTGCGACGCTCGCCTTCGCGCTCGGCTGCTACCGCTTCGGCCGCTATCGCAAGAACAAGACCCCCGAGGTCCGCCTGGTGCCGCCCGATGGCGTCGACACGGCCGAGATCGCGCGGATGGCGGATGCCGCGGCGCTGGCGCGCGACCTCATCAACACGCCATCCAACGACATGGGCCCGGCCGAGCTCGCCGAGGCGGCGCGCGACCTCGCAACGCGATTCGGCGCCGCCTTCAATTGCATCGATGGCGACGAGCTCGCGCAGAACTTCCCGCTGATCCACGCCGTCGGCATGGCGTCGACCCGCGCACCGCGGCTGATCGATCTGAGCTGGGGCGATCCGGCGCATCCAAAGGTGACGCTGGTCGGCAAAGGCGTCTGCTTCGACACCGGCGGGCTCGACCTCAAGCCGTCGAGCGGCATGCTGATCATGAAGAAGGATATGGGCGGCGCCGCCAACGTGCTGGCGCTGGCGCAGATGGTGATGGACGCGAAGCTGAAGGTGCGGCTGCGCGTGCTGATCCCGGCGGTCGAGAACGCGGTTGCCGGCAATGCGTTCCGTCCGCTCGACATCTTCAAGTCGCGCAAGGGCATCACCGTCGAGATCGGCAACACCGATGCCGAGGGGCGGCTGGTGCTCGCCGATGCGCTGACGCTGGCCGACGAGGAGACGCCGGACCTGCTGGTCGATCTCGGCACGCTGACCGGCGCCGCGCGCGTGGCGCTCGGCCCGGATCTGCCGCCGTTCTACACCAATGACGAGGCGCTCGCCGGCGACGTTGCTGCGTTTGCAAGGAGCGAGAACGATCCGTTGTGGCGGATGCCGCTGTGGCCGGCCTACGATGCCTGGCTCGACTCCAAGACCGCCGACATCACCAACGCGCCGTCGGGCGGTTTCGCCGGCTCGATCACCTGCGCGCTGTTCCTGCAGCGCTTCGTCGAGCATGCCAGGAGCTGGCTGCATGTCGACATCTATGGCTGGACACCGTCGGCGAAGCCCGGCCGCCCCGAAGGCGGCGAATGCCAGGCTGCGCGCGCGATCTACAAACTGCTGAGCCAGCGCTATGCATGATGTCAGACTGACGCCGGCCCGCGAGGACGTCGCGGCAAAATATCTCGAGGGCAAGGTGAAGGCGGCGCGCTTCGCCGACGGCGAGACGCTTGAGGTCGGGGATGCCATCGCGCCGCTGCGGCGGGCGCCGGCGGCCGATGCCGAACAGATGACGCAGGCACTCAGGGGTGAATGCGTCACGGTGTACGACCGCAACGGCGAAGGCTGGGCCTGGGGCCAGCTTGCCGATGACGGCTATGTCGGCTGGATTGCCGAGGCGGCGCTGACGGTGCCCGGCGCAGCGCCGTCGCACAAGGTGACGGCGCTGCGCACGCTGGCGTTTCCGGGACCGTCGATCAAGCTGCCGCCGGTCGAGGCGCTGGCGATGGGGACCAGGCTCGCAATCACCCGCGAGGACGGTCCCTTCGCGGTGACCCGCGAGGGCTGGCATTTGCCACGCCAGCATCTCGCCTCTCTCGACACGATGGCGCAGGATTTCGTCGCAATCGCCGAGCAGTTCGTCGGCACGCCCTATCTCTGGGGCGGCAAGTCGAGCCTCGGCATCGATTGCTCCGGCCTGGTCCAGATCGCGCTGACCGCCGCCGGCACCGGCTGCCCGCGCGACAGCGACATGCAGCAGGACGGGCTCGGCCGCGAATTGACGACCGCGGAATCGAGACATCTGCAGCGCGGCGACCTGATCTTCTGGAAGGGCCATGTCGCCATCGTGCGCGATGCGACGACGATCGTGCACGCCAACGCGCATCACATGGCAACGGTGGTGGAGAGCACGCATGCCGCCATCGCGCGGATCAAGGCCGCCGGCAGCGACGTCCTGGTAATTAAGCGGCTTTGAGCCTGTCATTTCGGGCGACGCGCAGCGTCGAACCCGGAATCCGTTCATCCACCGAACGTGCGGATCGATGGATTCCGGGCTCGCGCTTCGCGCGCACCCGAATGACGCGCAATGGCTACGTCGCCACCGTCCCCTCGCCGGCCGCTTCGATGCGGAACGCGGCGGCGAACAGCGCGCGGGTGTAGTCGCTCTTCGGATTCTTGAACAGCTCGGAGGCCGGCCCCTCCTCCTCGACCTTGCCGGATTTCATCACGATCAGATGGCTCGCGAGCGAGGCCACCACGCGCAGATCGTGCGAGATGAACATGTAGGTCAGGTCGCGCTTGCGCTGCAAGTCGCGCAGAAGATCGACCATCTGGGCCTGGAGCAGCATGTCGAGCGCACTGGTCGGTTCGTCCAGCACGACGAAGTTCGGCTCCAGCACGACTGCGCGCGCGATCGAGATGCGCTGGCGCTGGCCGCCGGAGAATTCGTGCGGATAGCGGAAGCGCCAGTCCGGATCGAGCCCGACATCTTTCAAAGCCTTGATCACCCGCGCCTCGCGCTCCTCACGCGACAGCTGTTTCTGGTGCACCTCGAGCCCCTCGGCGATGATGTCGGCGACCGACATCCGCGGGCTGAGCGAGCCGAACGGGTCCTGGAACACGATCTGCATGTCGCGGCGGAACGGCAGCATCTGCTTGAAGCGCAGGCCCTGGATGTCCTTGCCGAGGAACACGATCGGGCCATCGGACGAAATCAGCCGGAGCAGTGCCAGCCCGAGCGTGGTCTTGCCGGAGCCGGATTCGCCGACGACGCCGAGCGTCTCGCCCTTGCGCACCGCAAGGCTGACGCCATCGACGGCCTTGATGTGGCCGACGGTCGAGCGCATCAGCCCGCGCTTGATCGGAAACCAGACCTTGAGATTGTCCGCCGACATCACGACCGGCGCATCCGGCTGCGGCGGCGCCGGGTCGGGCTTCGGCTCGGCCGCCAGCAGCGCCTTCGTATAGGCATGCTTCGGCGCGGTGAAGACCTGCTCGACCGGGCCCTGTTCGACGATCTTGCCGTTGTTCATCACGCAGACGGTGTCGGCGATGCGGCGGACGATGCCGAGATCGTGGGTGATAAACAACAGGCTCATGCCAAGCCGCGCGCGGATCTCGGCCAGCAAGGCCAGGATCTGCGCCTGCACGGTGACGTCGAGCGCGGTGGTCGGCTCGTCCGCGATCAAGAGATCGGGTTCGTTGGCAAGTGCCATCGCAATCATCACGCGCTGGCGCTGGCCGCCGGACAGTTGATGCGGATAGCTCTTGAGCCGCGTCTCCGGCTCGGGGATGCCGACCTGGCCCAGCAACTCCAGCGTCCGCGCCCGCGCCGCCGCACCGCTGATGCCGCTGTGCAGCGACAGGATCTCGCCGATCTGGGATTCGATGGTGTGGAGCGGATTGAGCGAGGTCATCGGCTCCTGGAAGATGATCGAGATGTCGTTGCCACGAATCCCGCGCATCTCGCGTTCCGACGATCCCAGGAGATCGCGGCCCTTGAAACGGATCGCCCCGGAGGGATGTGACGCCGCCGGATAGGGCAGCAGCCTCAATACCGACAGCGCGCTGACCGATTTTCCCGAGCCGGACTCGCCGACCAGCGCCGTGCATTCGCCGCGCTTGATCGAGAAAGAGACGCGATCGACCGCAAGCGAGCGGCCGAAGGCGACGGAGAGGTCGCTGACGTCGAGCAGGGGCTGGTTGGTCGCGTCCATGCGTCAGCCCTTCGAGAACGTCTTGCGCGGATCGAAGGCGTCGCGCGCGGCTTCGCCGATGAAGATCAGGAGAGACAGCATGATCGCGACGGAGAAGAAGCCGGTGAGGCCGAGCCACGGCGCCTGCACATTGGCCTTGCCCTGCGACAGCAATTCACCAAGCGAGGGTGAACCGGGCGGCAAGCCGAAGCCGAGGAAATCCAGCGCCGTCAGCGTCATCACCGAGGACGAGACGATGAAGGGCAGGAACGTCATGGTCGCGACCATCGCGTTCGGCAGCAAATGGCGGAACATGATCACGCGGTTGGAGACGCCGAGCGCACGCGCCGCCTGGATGTATTCGAAGTTGCGGCCGCGCAGGAATTCGGCCCGGACCAGGCCGACCAGCGAGACCCAGGAGAACAGCAGGAGGATGCCGAGCAGGATGAAGAAGCCCGGCGGCAGCACCGCCGAGATGATCAGCAGCAGATAGAGCGAGGGGATCGCGGTCCAGATCTCGATGAAGCGCTGGAAGCCGAGATCGATCCAGCCGCCGAAATAGCCCTGCACGCCGCCGGCGGCAACGCCGATGATCGAGGACAGGATGGTCAGCGTCAGGCCGAACAAGACCGAGATGCGGAAGCCGTAGATCAGCCGCGCGACGACGTCGCGGCCCTGATCGTCGGTGCCGAGCCAGTTGTATTCGAGGTCGCGGCAGCCGGTCAGGCCCTTCCGCTTCACCACGTCCGCGCACTGCTTTTCGGTCAGGAGCCAGGTCGGCTTCGACGGCACCGCCGTCGGCGGATCGAGGTTGCGGCTGTCGTAGGAATAGCGGATCGGCGGCCAGATCATGCTGCCGCCCTTGGCGGCGATCTGCTTCTGCAGATAGGGATCGCGATAGTCGGCCGCGGTCTCGAAGTCGCCGCCGAAAGTCGTCTCGGCGTAGGTGAATACGACCGGCCAGTAGAGACGGCCGTCATATCTGACGACCAGCGGCTTGTCGTTGGCAATGAAATTGGCGAACAGCGACGCCACGAACAGGATGAGGAAGATCCAGAACGACCAGTAGCCGCGACGGTTCGCCTTGAAGTTCTGCCAGCGCCGCTTGTTCAGCGGCGACGGCGAAAAACCGCGGCGGGTGGCGGGCACCGCCTCGCCCATCGGCGATTGCGTCGTGGTCTCGACCGGTTGGGGCGCGAGCATCGTCATCAGACCTCCCGCGCCTCGAAGTCGATCCGCGGATCGATCCACATATAGGCAAGATCTGAGATCAGATTGACCACCAGTCCGACCAGCGAGAAGATGAACAGCGTTCCGAACACCACCGGATAGTCGCGGTTCAGGACGCTCTCGAAGCCGAGCAGGCCGAGCCCGTCGAGCGAGAAGATGGTCTCGATCAGCAGCGAGCCCGAGAAGAAGGCGTGGATGAACGCGCCCGGGAAGCCCGCAATCACGATCAGCATGGCGTTGCGGAAGATGTGGCCGTACAGCACCTGGTGCTCGCTGCAGCCCTTGGCCCGCGCGGTCATCACATATTGCTTGCGGATCTCGTCGAGGAACGAGTTCTTTGTCAGCAGCGTCATGGTGGCGAAGGCGCCGAGCGCCATTGACACCAGCGGCAGCGTCAGGTGCCAGAAATAGTCGATGATCTTCCAGTACCAGGGGAATTGCGACCAGCCGTCCGAGGTGAGGCCGCGCAGCGGAAAGATGTTGAGGAACGAGCCGCCGGCGAACAGCACGATCAAAAGGATCGCGAAAAGGAAACCCGGGATCGCAAAGCCGACGATGATCACGGCCGAGGTCCAGGTATCGAACCGCGACCCGTCCTTCACCGCCTTGCGGATGCCGAGCGGGATCGAGATCAGATAGGTCAGCAGCGTCATCCAGATGCCGAGCGACATCGAGACCGGCAGCTTCTCCTTGATCAGCTGGAGCACGCTGACACTGCGGAAATAGCTCTCGCCGAAATCGAACCGCGCGAAATTCCAGACCATCAGCGCGAACCGCTCCGGCGCCGGCTTGTCGAAGCCGAACTGCACCTCGAGTTTCTTGATGAAATCAGGATCGAGCCCCTGCGCGCCGCGATATTTCGAGTTGACGGCGCCGGCCGCCCCCGCGCCCTGGCCGCGCTGCGCGCCGAAATCGCCGCCGCCACCCGAGACGCGCGAGGTGCCGCCGGTGTCGGCGCCGTTGATCTGCGCGATGACGCGTTCGACCGGACCGCCGGGAGCAAACTGCACGACCACGAAGGAGACGAACAGGATGCCGAGCAGTGTCGGCAGCATCAGGAAGATACGTCGGGCGATATAGGCGCTCATCTACTTCGCCTGCTCGAGCTTCGCGGCCTTGGCCGCGTCGTACCACCAATTCTCCGGCGCACCGACGCCCTGGGTATACTTGGCGAGCTTCTCGGTATGGCCGAACTGATCCCAGTAGGCGATCGGATGCGTGTTGCGGTACCATTGCGGCACCCAGTAACGGCCGGCGCGAAACACCCGGTCGAAGGCGCGGCAGGCGATCGTCAGCTCATGGCGGCTGTTGGCGCTGATGATCTTCTCGATCAACACGTCGATCGCGGGATTGGATATGCCTGCGAGATTGTAGGAGCCCTTGGTCTTCGCAGCCTGCGAGGAGAAGAACGGCCGCATGCTGTCGCCGGGCGTCGCCGAGAAGCTGAAGCGCTGCATGGTCATGTCGAAGTCGAAGTCTTCCACCCGGGCGCGGTACTGCACCGCGTCGACCAGGCGGAACGTCGCATCGATGCCGAGCGTGCCGAGATTCTTGATGTATGGCCCGTGGTGCGGTTGCAGCGAGGGCTCGTCGTTGAGGAATTCGATGGTAATGGGCGTGCCGTTCGGCAGCACGCGCTTGCCGTCCTTGACCACACAGCCGGCCTCGTTGAGCAGCTGCACCGCCTTGCGCAGCAGCGCACGGTCCTGACCGGAGCCGTCGGACATCGGCGGCACGAACGGCAAACCGAACACCTCGTCCGGCACCTGGCCGCGGAACGGCTCGAGCAACGCAAGCTCCTCCGGCGAGGGAGGACCTTCCGCCACCATGTCCGAGTTCTGGAACGGTGAGACGGTGCGCGCATAGGCATCGTACATGATGGTCTTGTTGGTCCACTCGAAGTCGAAGGCGCAGATCAGCGCCTCGCGTACGCGAGAATCCTTGAACTTGTCGCGGCGCATGTTGATGAACCAGCCCTGCGCGCCGGACGGCGTGTCGTCGGGCAGCGTCTCGCGCTTGACCCGGCCGTCCTTGACCGCGGGAAAATCGTAGCGCGTCGCCCAGACCCGCGCGGTGAACTCCTCGCGGAACAGATAGCTCTTTGAGGTAAAGCCCTCGAATGCCACATCGCGGTCGCGATAGAATTCGTAGCGCACGGTGTCGAAATTGTAGCTGCCGCGATTGACCGGAAGATCGGCGCCCCACCAGTCCTTGACGCGGTCGTATTCGACGTAGCGGTTGACCTCGAACCGGCCAACCTTGTACGGCCCCGAGCCGAGCGGCGCATCGAGTGTCGATTCCTCGAACGATCGCGTCGCGTAATAGGCCTTGGAGAAGATCGGCAGGCTCGCGACATAGAGCGGTACGTCGCGTGCGCGACCCGCCGCGAAGGTCACCACCACGGTCGCGTCATCGGGCGCCTCGGCCTTGACGAAGTCGCGGAGCTGCACCTGGATCAGCGGGTGCCCCTTTTCCTTCAGCGTGTTGAGTGAGAAGGCGACGTCCTGCGCGGTCAGCTTCGAGCCGTCATGGAAGCGCGCTTCGGGGCGCAAGGTGAAGCGGTAGGTCAGCTTGTCGGGCGAGATCTGCACCGACTTCGCGGCAAAGCCGTACATCGCGTCGGGCTCGTCATTGGCGCGCGACATCAGCGCCGCGAACGTCATGTCCATGCCCTGCGCGCCCTCGCCCTTCAGGACGTAGGCGTTTAGCGAGTTGAAGGTGTAGTAGGACTGGTTGTAGGCGCGCACCCACGGAATCACCGAGAAGGCGCCGCCCTTCGGCGCCTTCGGATTGACGTAGTCGAAGATCTGGAAATCCGCGGGATATTTCAGGTCGCCGAACACCGACATGCCGTGCATTTCGGCTCCGTTGTCGGCCACTGCCGGTGCAGTCCGCAGGCCTGCAGCACTCAACGCGCCGATGCCGAGACCGAGTGCGTGCCGACGGGAGAATAGCGCCATGCGCGGATCCTTGAGCTTATGAACGCTTGAGCTTGGCTGCCTTGTCGGCGTCGTACCACCAAAGATTTGGGAAACCTGAAACCGCGTATTTCGGCAGCGGATCGGGATGGCTGAAGCGATCCCAATAGACATAGCGCTGCTTGTCGTAGTTGAAGTGTGGAACGCAATAGAAGTTCCAGAGTAGAACCCGGTCCAGCGCCTTGGCGGCGGCGATCTGATCGGCGCGGCTGTTGGCGAAGATGATGCGCTCGATGATGGCATCGACGGCCGGATTCTTGATGCCGGGAAGATTGTTCGAGCCCGCCCGGTCGGCGGCCTGCGAGCCGAAATTATCGCGCTGTTCGTTGCCGGGCGAGATCGACTGGCCCCACACCTGGGTGACCATCTCGAAATCGAAATCGCGTACCCGGTTCTGATACTGCACGGTGTCGACGGCGCGCAGATTGACGGTGATGCCGAGGCGCTCCAGGCTCGGCTTGTAGAACAGCGTGATCCGCTCCATGCCGGAATCGCCGCTGTTGCCGAGGATCTCGACCGTAAACGGCTGGCCCGAGGAATCGACCAGCTTGCGATCGCGGATCTCGAAGCCGGCTTCCTTCAGCAGCCGCGTCGCCTCGCGCAGATTGGCGCGGACGTTCTCCGGTGTGCCGCCGACCGGGTTCGTGTAGGGCGTGGTGAAGACTTCCGGCGGCACCTTGTCACGCAGCGTCTCCAGCAGCTCGAGCTCCTTGCCTTCCGGCAGGCCGGTCGCCATCAGATCGGGGATGCCGTCGAAATAGCTTGAATCGCGATGGTACTCGCCGGTCGAGAGCACGCGGTTCATCTCTTCGAAATCGAACGCGTAGTTGAAGGCCCGGCGCAGCCTGGGGTCCGCGAATTTCGGGCGCCTCAGGTTGAACACCCAGCCCTGCATCCGGCCCTGATTGCGGACGGTGAAGAGCTCCTTGAGCAGCCGGTTCTCGCGCACCGGCGGAACGTCGTAGGCCGACGCCCATTCCTTGGCGCTGCGCTCGTTGTACCAATCGAACTGGTCGGCCTTCAGCGCCTCGCGCGCGACGGTGTCGTCGCGGAAATACTCGTAGCGCAGCTCGTCGAAATTGTTCTGCCCGATCGCGATCGGAATGTCCTTGCCCCAGTAATCCTTGACGCGCTCGAGCACGACCGATCGTCCGGCAACGAATTCCTTGATCTTGTAGGGGCCCGACCCAAGCGGCGGCTCCAGCGTGCTCGCGGTGATGTCACGCTTCTTGCCCTGCGCGTCGGTGCCCTCCCACCAATGCTTGGGCAGGATGACGAGCTGACCGGTGATCATCGGCAGCTCGCGGTTGCCCGGGCTGTCGAAGGTGAACTTGACATCGCGATCGCCGATCTTCTCGGCCTTTGCGATATGCCGGTAGTAAGCGCTGAACATCGGGCTGTTCGCCTTCAGCGCCTCGAAGGAGAAGATCACGTCTTCAGGCGTGACCGGCTTGCCGTCGTGCCAACGCGACCCGGGACGGAGGCGGTAGATCACGTAAGAGAAATCGTCGGGGAAGGCCGCGCCTTCGGCGAGCTCGCCGTAATAGGTATCGGGCTCGTCGAGCGAGGCTTCCATCAGCGAGTCGTATATGCGGGTGACCGCCGCGGCGACCGTGCCCTTCAATCCCGCAACGACCAGGTTGAAGCTGTCATAGGTGCCGGGCTGGAACAGCCGAACCACGCCGCCCTTCGGCGCGTCCGGCTTGACGTAATCGTAACGCTTGAAGTCGGCCGGGTACTTGATTTCGCCGTAGGTGGACAGGCCGTGGCGCCATTTCAGCCCGTTGGGGGCATCGTCGGCGAGTGCCGGCGTGATCGCCGACAGGCCGGAGTTCAGTCCGAGCGCCGGAGCGAGTGCCGCCAGTGCGCTGCCTTGAAGGAGGTGTCGTCGGGTGATCGCCAAATTCGGTCTTCCTGCTTGCGGCCCCGGTTACATGGGACCCAATATAAGGCAACGGTTCGACAAATTACGTTGCTTTTTCCTCATGATATTGGCCCGGGAACAATATCGGTGCGGCGAAACGTCCCGATAACAACCCCGCGACAGCGGATTCCCCATGCGAAAACGGCCAGGCAGTGCCTGGCCGTTTCATTCGCCTGCTTGCGCGAAGCAAGTCGTTACTTCGAAGCGGTCGGGAGCGGAGCCGGGTGCTCCGAGTTCGAATTCAGATAGGCGATGATGTCGGCGCGCTCGCTGTCCTTCGGCACGCCGGCGAAGCCCATCGCGGTGCCGGGGACGAAGCCCTTCGGGTTGGTCAGGAACTTGTTCAGGTCGTCGAAGGACCAGTCGCCGCCCTTGCCCTTCATCGCGGCCGAGAAATTGAAGCCACGGCCCTCGCCCTTCTTCTCGCCGACGATGCCGAACAGGTTCGGACCGACGCGGTTGGGGCCGCCCTTCTCGAAGGTATGGCAGGCCTGGCACTTCTTGGCGGCGGCTGCGCCCTTCTCGGCGGAAGCCGTCTGCAGCAGCTTCTCGATCGGCTCGGAGGCGGCCGCAGCGGCCTCGCCACCACCGCCATGGGACTCTTCCTTCACCGCGATCTCAAAACCCGGCTTCTCCGGCAGCTTCGGCGCGAATTTCGCGCTGGCGGCAAAGCTCATCACCAGGACGACGATGCAGGTGCCGAGAACCGCACCGAGGATTTTGTTGAGTTCGAAGGAGTCCATTTCGGTCAGGCTCCGGGCCTTGAATGTCGACTTCAGGCCGGAATACGGCCGCGGGGAAAGACCTGGGAATCGGCCTTATCGCACCGCCCCAAGCAGGGTTGAGATATCGGTTTGCCCGCGCTCTGGCAACCCGTATAAACGCGCCGAATTCAACCTCCTCCCCGCCAATTTCCGCAGGCCGGACGGGCCCCGACACGAATGACCCAACCCCGTACCTTGGTGCTGATTCCGGCCCGCATGGCCGCCACGCGCCTCCCCGGCAAACCGCTGCTCGATATCGCGGGCGCGCCGATGATCGTCCATGTGCTGCGACGGGCCGAGGCGGCCGGGATCGGCCGGGTCGCAGTCGCAACCGACGCGCCCGAGATCGCAGCCGCAGTGAAGGCTGCGGGCGGCGAGGTGGTGATGACCCGCCCGGACCATCCCTCCGGCTCGGACAGGATCCATGAAGCGATGACGATCCTCGACCCGGACGGTGCTGCCGAGATCGTGGTCAATCTGCAGGGCGATTTCCCGACCATCACCCCTGAAACGATCCGCAGCGTGATGCCGCCGCTCGCCGACCCCACCGTCGACATCTCGACGCTGGCCTCGCGCATCCATACCGAGGAGGAGGATCGGGCCCCCAGCGTCGTCAAGGCGGTCGGCTCGCCGATTGGCCCTAACCGGCTGCGCGCGCTCTATTTCACCCGCGCCACGGCACCTTATGGTGACGGACCGCGCTACCACCATATCGGCCTCTATGCCTACCGCCGTGCCGCCTTGGAGCGGTTCGTGCGGCTGCCGCCCTCGCCGCTGGAGCAGCAGGAGAAGCTCGAGCAGCTGCGCGCGCTGGAGGCGGGGATGCGGATCGACATCACCATCGTCGACACCGTGCCCCGCGGCGTCGACACTCCGGCCGACCTCGAAACCGCCCGGCGGATACTGGCAAAAGCCTAAGCCGCTGCTAAAAGGCCACCCATGACCAAGAAGCTGAAAATCGCGTTCCAGGGTGAGCCTGGCGCCAATTCCCATATCGCGATCGCCGAGGCCTATCCCGACGCCGAGCCGATGCCTTGCCCGACCTTCGAGGATGCGCTGGCCGCGATTTCCTCGGGCGAGGCCGATCTCGGCATGATCCCGATCGAGAATTCGGTCGCCGGCCGCGTCGCCGACATCCATCATCTGCTGCCCGCCTCGGGCCTGTTCATCGTCGGCGAATGGTTCTTGCCGATCCGCCACCAGCTGATGGCGGTGAAGGGCACCAGGCTCGCCGACATCAAGAGCGTGGAGAGCCACGTCCATGCGCTCGGCCAGTGCCGGCGCATCATCCGCAAGCTCGGCGTCCGGCCAATCGTCGCCGGCGACACCGCCGGCAGCGCCCGCGATATTTCCGAGCGCGGCGACAAGAGCGTGGCGGCGATTGCCTCGCGCCTCGCCGCCGATATTTATGGCCTCGACATTCTCGCCGAGGACATCGAGGACGAGGCCCACAACACCACCCGTTTCGTGGTGCTGGCGCGCGAGGCCAAATGGGCCGCGCAGGGCTCCGGGCCGCTGGTCACCAGTTTTGTGTTCCGGGTGCGCAATTTGCCCGCCGCGCTCTACAAGGCGATGGGCGGCTTCGCCACCAACGGCGTCAACATGACCAAGCTCGAAAGCTACATGGTCGACGGCAATTTCTTCGCCACGCAATTCTATGCCGATGTCGACGGTCATCCTGACGACCGTGGACTCGCCTTCGCGCTGGAGGAATTGAAATTCTTCTCGCGCGAATTCCGCATCGTCGGCGTCTATCCCGGCCATCCGTTCCGCGCGACCTTCAGCGAAACGCAGGACTGAGTCAGGCGAGCGCAATCTTTCCACACGTCGTCCCGGCGAAAGCCGGCAACTGTTATGTTGGTTTGGTCTGCAGGTACGGCTTTCGGTTTCGCATCATGGCATTGAGGACGGTCAGCAGCTTCCTGGCGACGGCGATGAGGGCGAGTTTGGCTGGTTTTCCGGCCTGTCGCAGTCGTGCATAGAAGGCCTTGAACGGATCGGCTCTGCGGACTGCGTTGAGGGCCGCCATATAAAGGGCGTCACGAACGCGCTTTCGGCCGCCCGCAATCTTGCGCTTGCCGCGGAAGGCGCC
>NZ_JAFCMK010000004.1:0-719740 GCF_018129565.1 Bradyrhizobium sp. AUGA SZCCT0105
AGGCCGGCTTCCACGACTATGTCGCCAAGTTTGATCGTCCCGGGCTGATCGCGGCGCTGAAAGAGCAGACCGCCGAACTGCGCCGGGCGGCTTAAGGGAAGCGAGCGTGATCCGGAAAAGTGGGAACCGGTTTTCCGATCCGATCATGCTCAAACAAAAGGTTGAGTGATGAGCAGCAAGACCGAGACCAGTGAAGGCGCAATGGCCGAATACGTCACGGCCGTGATCGGCGGGCAGCTGTTCGGCCTGCCGATCTCGCGGGTGCAGGACGTGTTCATGCCCGAGCGGCTGACGCGGGTGCCGTTGGCCTCCAGCGAGATCGCCGGCGTGCTCAACCTGCGCGGCCGCATCGTCACCGTGGTCGACATGCGCGCCCGGCTCGGCCTGCCCAAGGCCGACGACGGCACGCCGCCGATGGCGGTCGGCGTCGACCAGCGCGGCGAATCCTATGGCCTGCTGATCGACCAGATCGGCGAGGTGTTGCGGCTGCCCGATGACAGCCGCCAGGACAATCCGGTCAACCTCGATCCCCGCATGGCCAGGCTCGCCGGCGGCGTTCACCGCCTCGACGGCCAGCTCATGGTCGTCCTCGATGTCGATCGCGTGCTCGAACTGGTGCCCAAGACACTTGCTGCAGCGTAACGCTCCGCCGCGGAGACGGCGGACTCTACAAGGAGGCCAACATATGAAGACATGTCTTGTCGTCGACGATTCCGGTGTGGTGCGAAAAATCGCACGCCGCATCCTCGAAGGAATGGAATTCACCGTCATCGAAGCCGAGGACGGCGCGGTCGCGCTCGAAGCCTGCAAGCAGGCGCTGCCGGACGCGGTGCTGCTCGACTGGAACATGCCGGTCATGGACGGCTTCGAATTCCTCGTGCAACTGCGCCGCATGCCCGGCGGCGATGTGCCGAAGGTGGTGTTCTGCACCACCGAGAACGGCATCGACCACATCTCGCGGGCGCTGCATGCCGGCGCCAACGAGTACATCATGAAGCCGTTCGACAAGGACATCGTGATCGCGAAATTCCAGGAAGTGGGTTTGCTGGCGCTCGATGCGTCGGCCGAAGCCTAATACCCACCCAGTTTCACCCTTTGCCTTTGCGAGGCTCCCGTGACGCCCCCCGACTACGAGTATCTGCGTAAGCTCCTGAAGGACCATTCCGGTCTCGATCTGTCCGCGGACAAGCAATATCTGATCGAGAGCCGCCTGCTGCCGCTGGCCCGCAAATGCGGTCTGTCCGGCATTCCCGACCTGATCGCCAAGATCAGGGCCGGCTCATCGACGCACACCGTCCAGGTGGTCGAGGCGATGACCACCAACGAGACGTTCTTCTTCCGCGACAAGGTGCCGTTCGATCATTTCCGCGACACCATCATGCCCGAGGTCCTGAAGGCGCGCGCCGCGCGCCGCAGCGTCCGGATCTGGTGCGCCGCCGGCTCGACCGGCCAGGAGCCCTATTCGCTGGCGATGTGCCTCAAGGAGATGGGCGCAGCGCTGGCGGGATGGCGGGTCGAGATCACGGCGACCGACCTGTCGCAGGAGGTGCTGGAGAAGTCGAAAGCCGGCATCTACAGCCAGTTCGAGGTGCAGCGCGGGCTGCCTATCCAGATGCTGGTGAAGTATTTCAAGCAGTCGGGAGAACTCTGGCAGATCAATCCCGAGTTGCGCGCGATGGTGCAGCACCGTCAGCTCAATCTGCTGCACGATTTCTCCCAGCTCGGCACGTTCGATGTGATCTTCTGCCGCAACGTGCTGATCTATTTCGATCAGGACACCAAGATCAACATCTTCAACCGGCTCGCCCGGTTGATGGAGGCCGACGGCTTCCTGGTGCTCGGCGCCGCCGAAACCGTGGTCGGCCTGACCGATACGTTCAAGCCGATTCCCGAGCGGCGTGGCCTGTACCGGCCGAGCGGGGTGCGGCCTGCGCTTGCGATGCCGCGGACTGCCATGGCGGTCGGATATTGAGCGATGACGGAGGACGGCAAATCCATTGAGCGTGTCACGTTCAGCCGGGGCGTCGATGTCTGCATCATGGCCATCGACGGCACCTGGCGGCGCGACTGCCAGCTCAATGCCATCTCCGACAATGACGCGGCGTTGACCGTCGAGGGTTCCATTCAGGGGCTCAACCTGAAGGAGTTCTTCCTCCTGCTGTCGTCGACCGGGCTCGCCTATCGCCGCTGCGAGCTGGTCCGCGTCAACGGTACCGAAATGGATATCAGCTTCCTCAAGGGCAAGCCGAGCAAGCGGCGGTCGGGCTCTGACGAAGAGCGGGCCAGAGCCTGACGTAACGAGGGCCTGACCTCAAGAAGGCCTGACCCGGCTGGATGGTCGATGCCTGCCGCCAATCCGAATGTGGAACGGATCGCCGCCTCGAGGGTTGGGGCGTCGTCGGCACAATCCGCATGATGGCGCCGAACTTGGCGCTGGCCGGTCCGGCTGGTCAGTTCAGGAAACGCGCCGGTGCCTCTGGATCGCGCAGCCGATCGAGCGCCGTGCCGAGGTCGGTGTCGCAGGCCTTCAAGGCCGTGGACGCCACGGCATAGCGCGGGGTGACGTCGTCAAGCACGAAGATGTCGGCGGCAGCATCCCGCTCGGCCAGAAATGCCTCGCGCGCAATCGCCGCCTCGATCAGCCGCAGGCTCGCCTGGACATGGCCGATCAGTGCGACCAGGTCCGTCACGATCAGGCTGTAGGGATCGCTGCCCTCGTCCAGGCACACCGCAACGCCGTCCGCCGCTGCATTTTCCATGCATGTTTCTCCACTGCCCCCACTTTTAGGGACCGCGGTGCTACTTGTGCGTTAAGCGGACGTCCCGTACAAATACGGGTCCATTGATCGAGATGGTCGAGTTACTTCTTGTGCAGTCTGGGCAGCACGCTTCACCACTGATGGACGAGACATATGGTTGAGAATGGCGCTCCTCGCGGGGAAATCTTTGTAGTCGACGACGACCCCGCCGTTCGCGAGACGCTGTCCGTGGTCCTGTCGACCGCCGGCTACAAGGTGATTTGCTTTGCAGACGGCGCTGCGCTGCTCGCGGTGGCGCGCAGCCGGACGCCGGCCTGCATCCTGCTCGACGTGCATATCCCCGGCAAATCCGGCCTCGATATCCTGAAGGAGCTGCACGGCGAGGACTATCCGGCGCCGATCTTCATGATCTCCGGCCAGGGCGACATCACGATGGCGGTCAGCGCCATCAAGAACGGCGCGCTCGATTTCATCGAGAAGCCGTTCCGCGGCAACGAGATCGTCAGCCGCCTCAATGAGGCGATTGACGCCTATACCAGGCGCCAGGCCGAGACCTCGGCATCGCGCATCGCCGCGCTGCACTTTCCCGGCCGCGAGCCGCTGACCCGCCGCGAACGCGAGGTGCTCGAGCAGTTCACCGCGGGCGCCTCCAACAAGGAGGCCGGGCGTCACCTCGGGATCAGCCCGCGCACGATCGAGGATCACCGCGCCAACATCATGAAGAAGCTCGGCGCGCGCAACGCCGCCGACCTCGTCCGCATCGTGATGACGGCGCAGCAAAAGTAAGCCAAGGTCGGGCCAAGGCCGGTCTACGCTCCGATTTCGTACATCGCAGGTTTGTGCGGCGCACGCCCGGCACACGGGCGGCGAACGGCACGTCTGCGCCGCGCGCGGGACGAGACGTCCGGAAATCCTGTATATGCGTGGCGCAGGGCATGCGTGCCGAGACCCGCGCGTGTGCGAGCAATCTCGAGACACGCGATATCGTAACACGCAATATCGAAGCATATGGCGCATCCAAGATGACCAACAAGAACAAGACCCCGGATCAATTGCGCAGCGCGCGCTGGTTTGCGCCCGACGATTTGCGCGCCTTCGGCCATCGCTCGCGCGCGATGCAGATGGGCTACGCGCCGGAGGAATGGCGCGACCGGCCGGTGATCGCGATCATCAACACCTGGTCGGACGCGCAGCCCTGCCACATGCACTTCAAGAGCCGGGTCGATGACGTCAAGCGCGGCGTGCTGATGGCCGGCGGCTTTCCGCTCGAGCTGCCGGCGCTGTCGCTGTCGGAATCGCTGCTGAAGCCGACTACCATGCTCTACCGCAACATGCTCGCGATGGACGCCGAGGAGCTGCTGCGCGGCCATCCGGTCGACGGCGTGGTGCTGATGGGCGGCTGCGACAAGACCACGCCCGGCCTGCTGCTAGGGGCCACCAGCATGAACCTGCCGGCGATCTATCTGCCGGCCGGGCCGATGCTGCGCGGCAACTGGAAGGGCAAGACGCTCGGCTCCGGCTCGGATGCCTGGAAATACTGGGACGAGCGCCGCGCCGGCAAGATCTCCGACAAGGACTGGGTCGACATGGAGGCCGGCATCGCCCGCAGCTATGGCACCTGCATGACCATGGGCACGGCCTCGACCATGACCGCGATCGCAGAAGCCATCGGCATGACGCTGCCCGGCGCATCGTCGATCCCCGCGGCCGACGCCAACCATATCCGGATGAGCTCGGAAGCCGGCCGCCGCATCGTCGAGATGGTGTGGGAGGATCTGACGCCGCAGAAGATCCAGACGCGAAAAGCGTTCGAGAATGCGATCACCGTCGCGATGGCGATGGGCTGTTCGACCAACGCCATCATTCACCTGATTGCGCAGGCGCGCCGCGCCGGCCAGGACATCTCGCTCGACGATTTTGAAGTCGCGAGCCGCAAGGTGCCTGTCATCGCCAATGTGCGGCCGAGCGGCGACCTCTATCTGATGGAGGATTTCTTCTATGCCGGCGGGTTGCCCGGCCTGATGAACCGCATCAAGCCGCATCTGCATCTCGACTGCATGACGGTGTCGGGCAAGACGCTCGGCGAGAACATCGAAGGCGCGGAGGTTCATAATGATGATGTCATCCGCACCGTCGACAACCCGATCTACAAGGAGGGCGCGCTGGCGGTGTTGAAGGGCAATCTCGCGCCCGACGGCTGCGTCATCAAGCCGTCCGCCTGCGATCCGCGCTTCCTCAAGCACACTGGACCTGCGCTGGTGTTCGACGACTATCCCTCGATGAAGAAGGCAGTCGACGACCCCGATCTCGACGTCACGGCCGATCACGTGCTGATCCTGCGCAACGCCGGCCCGCAGGGCGGCCCGGGGATGCCGGAGTGGGGCATGCTGCCGATCCCGACCAAGCTCGTGAAGCAGGGCGTGCGCGACATGGTGCGGCTGTCGGATGCGCGGATGAGCGGCACCAGCTACGGCGCCTGCATCCTGCACGTCTCGCCGGAGTCCTTCATCGGAGGCCCGCTGGCGCTGGTGCGGAACGGCGACCGCATCACGCTCGACGTCGCCGCGCGCACCATCAATCTCGATGTGCCGGAGGCGGAGCTGGCCAAACGCCGCGCCGAATGGAAGCAGCCCGAGCAGCGCTTCGAGCGCGGCTATGGCTGGATGTTCTCAAAACACATCAAGCAGGCCAATGAAGGCTGCGACTTCGATTTCCTGGAAACCGGTTTTGGTAGACCGGTGGGCGAGCCGTCGATCTACTGACCGTCGTTCCGGGGCACGCGCAGCGTGAACCCGGAACCCATTTCTCCGAAGCGCATGCGGCCTGATGGATTCCGGGCTCGCGCTCTGCGCGCCCCGGAATGACGAAGGGAGCACCGATGTCAAAACTCAGCGACACCACCCGCAACAAGCTGAAATCCGTTTCCACCGCCACCGTTGCGACCGCGCTGTTCAAGCGCGGATTGCGCATCCAGATGATCCAGGATGTTCATCCCCTGAGCCCGGATCAGCCGATCATGGTCGGCGAGGCCTTCACGCTGCGCTACATGCCGGCGCGCGAGGATCTCAACACGATCGACGTGTTCCGCGACCGCGCGCATCCGCAGCGCAAGGCGATCGAGGATTGCCCGCCGGGCAGCGTGCTGGTGATGGACAGCCGCAAGGATGCGCGCGCGGCGTCGGCCGGCGCGATCCTGGTGACGCGGCTGATGAAGCGCGGCTGCGCCGGCGTCGTCACCGACGGCGGCTTCAGGGATTCGGCCGAGATCGCGCGGCTGGACTTCCCGGCTTTTCATCATCGCCCGAGTGCGCCGACCAATCTGACGCTGCATCAGGCGATCGAGATCAATGTCCCGATCGGCTGCGGCGACGCGCCGGTGTTCCCCGGCGACGTGATCCTTGGCGACAGCGACGGCGTCATCGTGATCCCGGCGCATCTCGCCGACGAGATCGCGAACGAGACTTTCGAGATGACCGCGTTCGAGGATTTCGTCACCGAGCAGGTCCAGAACGGCCGCGGCATCTTCGGCCTCTATCCCGCGACCGACGAGCAGACGCTGAAGGATTTCGCGGCCTGGCGGAAGGCGAAGGGGCGGTAGCGGCTCCACGCCCTCCGCTGTCGTCCTGGCGAAAGCCAGGACCCATAACCACAGGGAGGAGTTTGGCGAAGACCGGCAGTGATCCATCGCCGTGGTACGACCACCGCGCTTCATCGATAGATCACGCGGTATGGGTCCTGGCTTTCGCCAGGACGACGATGGGGATGGGACCGGGCAAGCTAACCGGTTCCAGTCGCCTCGGGGGCGTCCGTAGCCCGGATGGAGCGAAGCGCAATCCGGGACTCTTGCATGCGGCGTGACCGCCCCGGATTTCGCTGCGCTTCATCCGGGCTGCGGGAACTCGCTACACCTCCGCCTTGTCCGCCATCCCGACCGCCCACAGCGCGAACGCGTAGACGATTGCGACCTCGTCGAGGCGGTTGAAGCGGCCGGAGGCGCCGCCGTGGCCGGCGCCCATGTTGGTGCGCAGCAGCACCGGGCCGCCGCCGCGCATGGTGGCGCGTAGCCGTGCGATCCATTTCGCCGGCTCCCAGTAAGTCACGCGAGGATCGGTGAGCCCGCCCATCGCGAGGATCGCCGGATAGTCCTTCGCCGCGACATTGTCGTACGGCGAATAGGACAGGATGGTGCGGAAATCCTTCTCGCTCTCGATCGGATTGCCCCATTCCGGCCATTCCGGCGGCGTCAGCGGCAGGGTGTCGTCGAGCATGGTGTTGAGCACGTCGACGAACGGCACCTCGGCGACGATGCCGGCAAACAGCTCGCCGGCGCGGTTGGCGACCGCGCCCATCAGCATGCCGCCGGCCGAGCCGCCATGCCCGACGATGCGTTTTTCACCCGTGTATTTCGCATCACACAGCGCGCGGCCGGCGGCGGCGAAATCGTCGAACGTGTTGGTCTTCTTCTCGCGCTTACCGTCGAGATACCAGCCCCAGCCCTTGTCGGCGCCGCCGCGGATATGCGCGATCGCGTAGACGAAGCCGCGATCGACCAGCGACAGCCGGTTGGCGGCAAACGACGCCGGCATCGCCATGCCGTAGGAGCCGTAGCCGTAGAGCAAGAGCGGCGCCTTGCCGTCACGAACGAAATCCTTGCGGTGCAGGATCGACACCGGCACCTGCGCGCCGTCATGCGAGGTCGCCATGATCCGCGTGGTGACGTAATCGGCCGGGTTGTGACCGGACGGAATCTCCTGCCGCTTGCGCAATACCCGCGTCCGCGTCGCCATGTCGTAGTCATAGACCTCCGACGGCGTCGTCATCGACGAATAGGCGAACCGCAGATTGGTGGTCTCGAACTCGTAGCCGCCCATGGTGTCGAGCGAATAGGCCGCCTCGTCGAACGCGATCGCGTGTTCGTCGCCACTCTTGAGGTCGCGGATGATGATCGCCGGCAGCGCGTTGGCGCGCTCCAGCCGCACCATGTGGCCGGCATAGAGCTCGACATCCAGCACATAGACGCCATCGCGATACGGGATCAGGTCGCGCCAATTGGCGCGCCCGGGCGAGGCGAGCGGCGCGGTGACGACCTTGAAGTCGATCGCGTCGTCGGCATTGGTCAGGATGAAGAGCTCGTCGCCGCGGTCGGCGATCGAATATTGCACGCCTTCCTCGCGCGCCGCGACCAGCCGCGGCGGCGCGTCGGGATTGGAAAGATCGATCAGCCGCTGCTCCGAAGTCTCGTGATCGCCGCCCGCGATCACGCAGAAGCGGCCGCTCGCGCTCTCGTGCAGATGGGTGAACCAGCCGGAATCCTGTTCCTCATAGATCAGGAGGTCGTCGGCCTGCTTGGTGCCGAGCTTGTGCCGCCACACCTGCATCGGGCGGTGATTGTCGTCGAGCTTGACGTAGAAGAAGCTCCTGGAATCCGCGGCCCACACCACGCCGCCGTCGGTCTCCTCGACGAGGTCGTCGAGGTCGCCGCCGGTTGCCCAGTCGCGCACGCGGATCGAGAAATATTCGGAGCCCTTGGTGTCGGCGCTCCAGGCGTGCAGGCGGTGGTCGTTGGAATGCCGGCTGCCGCCGAACTTGAAATATTCGTGGTCCTTCGCCAGCGCGTCGCCGTCGAGCACGACATGCGCGTCACCGCCGTCGCGCGGCATGCGGCAGTACAATTCATGCTGGCCGCCTTCGCGGAACTTGCGGAAATAGGCGAACGGGCCGTCCGGCGACGGCACGCTGGAATCATCCTCCTTGATCCGCCCGCGCATCTCCTTGACCAGCCGCTTCTGCAACGCATCGGTGTGGCCGAGCAGGCTCTCGGTGTAGCCGTTCTCGGCTTCGAGATAGCTCCGGATGTCAGGATCGAGGATCGAGGGATCGCGCAGCACCTCCTGCCATTTCGGATCCTTGATCCAGGCATAGTCGTCCGTCACCGTGATGCCGTGGGTGGTGAAGGAATGCGGCCGGCGCGGCGCGACAGGGGGCGGTGTTGTGGTGGCGGATTTGGTCACACGATCCTCATGGTGCGGGGTTCCGCCTTATATCGGGATGAATGTGGCGATTGCCAGATGGGCACGTTGCGCGTCCCATCGCGAGGATGCCGGGAGGCTGCTACCCGTTCCGCAGCTTCGCGCCCGCGTTGCCGCCGGACATCGGGATCTGGTTCACCGCCAGCACCACAGCGAATGTGATCACCAGCATCGCGATGCCGAGCACCGCGATCGCGGCGAGATCGCCGCCTTCGTTGAGATCGTAGATCAAGACCGACAGCACCTTGGTCTGCGAGGTGAACAGCACGATCGCCGCCGACAGTTCCCGCATCACGCCGATGAAGATGAAGCACCAGGTCGCGATCACGCCGGTGCGCAGCAGCGGCGCGGTGATCTGGCGCAGCGCCTGCAACCGCGTCGCGCCGAGGATGCGGCTGGCTTCCTCGAGCTCGGGATGAATGGTCGTGAATGCCGCTTGCAATTGCTGATAGGCCGACGGCAAATTGATGGTGAGGAACGCCAGCAGCAGGATCCACAGCGTGCCGTAGAGCACGAAGGGCGGCCGCGTGTAGCTCAGGAACAGGCCGACGCCGAGCACGATGCCGGGAACGGCGACCGGCGCCGTGGCGAGGAAGCCGAGCACGCGGTGGCCCGCGATCACCTTCCGCGTCGTGACATAGGCGATGACCAGCGCGAGGACGGTGCCGATCGTCGCGGTCGCGGTGCCCAGGATCACGGTGTTCTTCAGCGCGAGCTGGGTCGACGACAGCTCGGTGAACACGAAGACGATGTTGTGCAAGGTCAGCGTCGACGGCGTCACCAGCGTAGTGGCGTTGGGCGAGAACGCGGCGTTGAGCAGCGCGAGGTACGGCAGGAACACGGGATTCAGCAGCACCAAAAGGCAAAAGCCGAGCGCGGCCCAGCGCCAGCCGCGCAACTCGACCCGGCGCGGCGCGCCATATTTGCCGCCGATCACCGAATAGCCACGGCGGCCGAGCAGCGCCTTCTGCCCCTGCAGCAGCAGGATGGTCAGCACCAGCAGCGGCACCGCGGCGGCCGCGGCCAGCTCGAGTTTTGGCGGATACTGGAACAGGCTCCAGATCTTGGTCGTCATGGTGTGGAAGCCGGCCGGCAGCGCCAGGATCGCCGGTGAGCCGAACAGCGTCATCGCCTGCAGGAAGGCAATCAGCGCGCCTGCGACCAAAGCGGGCAGCGCGAGCGGGATGGTCACTCGCCGCGCCGTGGTCCAGGCATTGCCGCCGAGGATCGCGGAGGCGTCCTCCAGCTCGCCCGGCATGGTGTCGAGCGCATTGGCCACCATCACGAACACGAACGGGAACGTGTAGCAGGAGATTACGAAGATGATCCCGGTCATCGAATAGATGTTGAACAGCGCGTCCGCATCCTCGCCGGCGAACAGCCGGTAGAGCTGGTTGAGCAGCCCCGAATTCGGCGCCGCCAGCAACTCCCAGGCGACCGCGCCGAGGAGCGGCGGCGTCACGAACGAGGCCGTCACCAGCGCGCGGATGGTCTGCCGGCCCGGCATGTCGGTGCGCGACACCAGCCAGCTGAGCGGCGCCGCGACGATGCAGCAGATCAGCGCCGACGTTGTCGCGATGATCGCGGTCGTCAGCAGCGGATCGAGGAAATCGGGATTGCTGAACAGCGTGACGAAGTTCTGCAGCGTCGGATGGCGATTCTTGTCGGTGAAGGCGTAGACCGCGAGCCACGACAGCGGCAGCAGGATCAACAGGATGAGCACCGCGGCGAACAGCCACAGCACGGGGCGTGTCCAGTCGATGCGGGGTTTTGCGGCAGAGGAGGTTGTTGTGAGAGTCATGCGAGATATCTCCCCTCGTCATTCGCGGTGCGCAATTGCGCACCTGAGGGCGCGCGCAGCGCGAGCCCGGAATCCATTGCACCGCCAGCACATGCGGCCTGATGGATTCCGGGCTCGCCGCTTTGCGGCGCCCCGGAATGACGAAAACGTTTGCGGCTCGGCATCGCTCAAACCCGAAACAGCCGCGCATAGCGCGTCTTGATCTCTTCGGTCATCGCCTCGACTCCCGCCGGGTCCTCCTTCATCAGCTTGATGTCGGCGAGCTTGCGCCGGCCGGCCTTCGGCTGCACCTGCGCGTGCACCGAGTACTGGCCGGTGAAGTCGACGAAGGATTGCTGGGTCGCGCGGGTGTGCAGCCAGGCCTGGAACAGCTTTGCCGCGTTCGGATGCGGCGCGCCGGCGAAGATGCCGGTCGGACCCGAGATCGTCGGCGTGCCCTCGGTCGGGTAGACCGGCTCGACCGGCTGTCCGGCTTCCTTCAGGAGCACGATGCCGTATTCATTGCCGTCGGCCATGACAGCGCGCTCGCCGAGCGAGAGCTTCTTCGGCGGATCGGTCGAGGATTGCACCTGCATCACGCGCTGCTTCGAAAGCTTCTCCAGGTACGGCCAGCCGAGCTCGCGCACGATCTGGAACGTGGTGGTCATGATGGTGCCGCTATAGGCCGGATGGCCCTTCACCATCTTGCCGATCCACTTTGGATCGAGCAGGTCGGCAAAGCTTTTCGGCGCATCCTCCGCCTTCACCAGATTGGTGTTGTAAGCGATCGACGACAGCCACAGCCGCGTGGTCACGGCCATGCCGTCCGGATCGCGATATCCATCGGGAAAATGCCTGGCGACGTCCTCGGGCACGAACGGCATCAGCCAGCCGCTCTTCTTCCATGGGATAAAGTGCGAGGCATCGGCGCTGTTGACGACGTCGGCGGCGTGGATGTTGGAATCGAATTCCTGCGCCACGCGCTGGAACAGCCGCTCCGAGCCGGAGCGCTCGATCTGCACGGCGATGCCGGGATAGGCGGCCTCGAACGCCTTGCCGAGCTTTTCGCCGACCGGCAGGTCCATCGACGAATAGAACACGAGCTTGCCTTCTTTGGTCGCGGCCGCGACGAGGTCGGGCGTGATCGCGGCCGGCTCGGGAGCCGCGGCGCGCGCCGGCGACGCGAATATCTTGCCGAGCGCGAGCGCCGCAGAGCCTTTCAGGACGTGGCGTCTGGAGATTTGTTTCCGCATCGCGTCCCTCGGCTTTCTGTTTGTTATCGGTTGAGGGCGCGGCAGCGTTCGGGCGGCAGTGTCAGCCAGACCTCGCTGCCCTTCTCGACCGCGGTCTCGGTCGGCGTGGTCACGCGCAGCGAGGTGCCGTCAGGGGTTTCCACCATGTAGTCGCGGTTCATGCCGAGATAGACCTGCCGCGTCACGATGGCCTTCAGCGTGTTCTGCGCGCCTGCGGGGGCTTGCGTCGAGAGCTGAATTTCATGCTGGCGGATCGCGACCGGCGCGCTCTGGCCGGCCGTGAGCCTGGCGCCGACCACCGCGAGAACAGCGCCGGCGAACTCGACATGGGTCGCATCGCGCGCGGTGCCTTTGATCACGTTGGCCGCGCCGATGAAGCGCGCGACGAATTCGGATTCCGGCCGGGCATAGATGTCCTCAGGGCTGCCAAGCTGGTCGATCTTGCCGGCATTCATCACCGCGATCAGGTCGGCCGTGGTCATCGCCTCGGATTGATCGTGGGTGACGTAGACGGTGGTGTAGCGATATTCGTCGTGCAGGCGACGGATTTCGAACCGCATCTCCTCGCGCAGATTGGCGTCGAGGTTGGACAGCGGCTCGTCGAGCAGCAGCGTCTCGGGGCCGACGATCAGCGCGCGTGCCAGCGCGACGCGCTGCTGCTGGCCGCCGGAGAGCTCGCCCGGATAGCGCTGCGCCAGCGGCTCCAGCTTGGTCGTCGCCAGGATCGCGGCGAGTTTTTTTGCGATGGTGTCGCGATCCATTTTGCGCAAGCGCAGGCCATAGACGATGTTCTCGGCCACCGTCATATGCGGCCACAGCGCGTAGCTCTGGAAGATCATCGACATGTTGCGCTGCTCGGGCGGCAGCGTGCGCGCTTTCGATGACACCACGCGGTCGCCGACGCGGATCTCGCCGCCGGACGGTTCGAGGAACCCGGCGATCAGCCGCAGCGTCGTGGTCTTGCCGCAGCCGGACGGCCCGAGCAGACAGACCAGCTGGCCGTGATCGATCGTGAGCGAGACGTCATCAACCGCGACAAACGATCCAAACCGCTTGACCAGGCCACGCAGTTCCACCGATGCCAAGCGATCCCTCCATTTTGTTCTGTCGCAGGGATCCGTGCCCGGCTGTTGCCGGCAGTAAAGCGGAAAACGATGACGACGAAAAGTGCGCGGGCCTTCTCAATAAGTCGTGGCACCTCCTTCCTTCTGTTATCGCATGGCCGCTGTCCCGTCATCCTGAGGCGCGAGCGGAGCGGGCCTCGAAGGATCGACGGCCCGGCTATTTCCGCGTCTAGAGTCCTTGTGGCCACAGCGAGGCCGTCGATCCTTCGAGGCTCGCAAGAGCTCGCACCTCAGGATGACGGGGAGGGATCGGCGGCTCCGGATTTAGCTCGTGGCGCGCCGCCGCGACGGCGCGCGAAGCGGCTGACGGTCTCCCAATCGGATTTGACGAGCGCTTCCTTCTTCGCCCGGCCCCAGCCCTTGATCTGCCGTTCTGCCGCGATGCCATCGGTGATGCGATCGAAATATTCCGACCAGACGAGAACGACCGGCCGCCGCCTATAGGTGTATCCCGGAAAAGCACCCGCATTGTGTTGTTCGATGCGCGGCGCGAGATCGTCACCTGTGGCGCTGCCGACGTAGAACGAGTTGTCGGCGCAGCGAAGCACGTAGACGTAGATGCCCATGGCGATGGTCCGTGAAGCGGCGGACCAAGGATGGGGCAAATTGTGCCGCGGTCAATGCGCGAATACTCGCAGATGCTTCGTCAGCCTGAGAACCGCGCGTTCCGTCATCCTGAGGTGCGAGCGAAGTGAGCCTCGAAGGATCGACGGCCCGGCTATTTCCGCGGCGAGAGCCTTCGGCCGCAGCAGGGCCGTGCATCCTTCGAGGCTCGCTGCGCGAGCGCCTCAGGATGACGGGTCTCAAGCCGCGGCCTTCTGCTCCTACGCCTTCACGTTCTCGCCGAGCCACTGGATGGCGGCGTCGGCGCCGGCCTTGCCGTGCGGGATGTTCAGCGCGGTCAGCGCGACCTCGACGACGCCGAGCGTGCCGAGGATCATTGGCGCGTTGACGTGGCCCATATGCGCGATGCGGAAGGCCTGGCCCTGCAGGTCGCCGATGCCGGTGCCGAGCACGACGCCGCATTTCTCCTTGGCATAGCGCTGGATCGCAGCGGGATCGGCGCCCTTCACGGTCACGGTCGTCACCGTGTTGGAGCGCTCGGCGGGCTCCGCGATGTTGAAGCCGAGCACCTGGCCCTCGCCCCAGACGGCGACGGCGCGGCGCACGGCTTCGCCGAGCAGGCGGTGCCGCTCGAAGGCATTCTCCAGGCCCTCGGCGTGCAGCATGTTGATCGCCTCGCGCAGCGCGAACAGCAGATGCACCGGCGCGGTGCCGGCATATTTGCGGTAGTGCTCGGAGCCTTCGCGCTCGGTCCAGTCCCAATACGGCGTGCGCAGGTCGGCCTTCTTGTGTGCATCCCAGGCGCGGTCATTGGCGGCGACGAAGCCGAGGCCGGGCGGCGTCATCAGGCCCTTCTGCGAGCCGGACATCGCGACGTCGACATACCATTTGTCCATCTCGAACGGCATGCAGCCGAGCGAGGCCACGGTGTCGACCATGAACAATGCGGGATGGCCCGCGGCCTTGATCGCCTTGCCGATCGCCTCGATGTCGTTATAGGCGCCCGACGCGGTGTCGACCTGCACGGCGAGGATCGCCTTGATCTTGTGTTCCTTGTCGCGGCGCAGCCGCTCCTCGACCTCCGCCGGGCGGATCGCGCGGCGCCAGTCGCCCTTCAGCACCTCGACATCGGCGCCCATCGCGGCCGCGGCCTGGCCCCAGCCGATCGCAAAGCGCCCGCTCTCCAGCACCAGCACCTTGTCGCCGCGCGACAGCACGTTGGACAGCGTCGCCTCCCAGGCGCCGTGGCCGTTGGCGATGTAGATGTAGGATTTGCCCATGGTGGCGAACAGCTTCGAGAGATCGCGCAGTAGGCTTTCGGTTAGTTCGAACATCTCGGCGGAGTAGATATCGAGCGCCGGGCGATGCATCGCCTGCAGCACCTGATCAGGCATCGTGGTGGGCCCGGGGATGGCCAGAAATTCCCGGCCCGCGCGAACGGTCATCGTCCTGTTCCTTTTGGGTAATGCTACGCAAATCATGCGTCTGAGGGGTCAAGGGTGGAGAATATGCCATCACGGCCGCGATTGCGAGCCGGACGAAGCAATCCAGCGTTTCCAAAAGCGCGGGACACAGCCTTATTTATCGATGGTCTCGACCACAGCGCGCCAGATCTGGTCCTTGAACTGGGTCGCCGCGGGGCTTGGAATTTGCTCGACGGTGCCGTCGTTCTTGCGGCAGGCTTCGACCAGCCGCATCACCCAGATTTCACCGTCGGTGTAATAGAGGTCGCCGCCGCCATTATGCCCGTCGAAGGTCGGGCCGATACCGGTGACCTGGTATTTCGCGGTGACCATGCCGGCGGATTCGAGGTCGGTCGCGAGCAGCGCGCGTTCGGCGTCGAGGTCGGCCGCGATGTGATGCGTCACTGCGCCGGTGTAGCTACTGATGCCGACACTGCGGTCGAGCGTCGCAGCGCCAAGCCACACCGGGCGCTTCTCCTGACCCTGATCGAGCACCCGCCAGAAACGGACATGATTGCGGCGATCCGCGCTTGCGCCGACCGGCCGTTCGAAGGCGAGGTCCTCGCGGCGGCCGAGATAGAACAGGTTGCTCACCGGCGCATCCTTGTAGGGACGGTCGAGCAGCACGCTGCCTACGATTTCGATCGAGGATTTCAGCGTGACCGGATCGGCCGGGAACCAGCCGGCCTCGTGCATCGCGCAGACCACGTCCTTGGTGTCGCCGATCAGCCCGACATTCATGGGGTCGCCGGGAATGCCCTGCGCGGTGCGGGTCACCATCGGCAGATTGGCGAGGCCCTTCTGGTGCTCGTAATGCGTCCACAGCGCCGGCAGCACCAGATAGGCCGCGATCAGATAGGTGACCAGGACGAACAGCAGCAGCTGTAGATAGCGCACGCGTTTGCGACGGCGCGCCGCAGGCGGGTTGATTTCGACGTCAGTCACGGCACACGCTTTCCGGATCAGTGCGTGGCGCCCTAAAGCGCGATGAGATTGGGTTGAATCGTCATCGCGCCTTAGCTCTTTGTTTGAGCACGATCTTATCGGAAAACCGCTTCGCACTTTTCCGGATCATGCTCTAGCGCCGCGTTTCGCGGCAGCCGGCGGCTTCGGCTTCCTCGACCGAGCAGAACCAGCGCGTGCCCTTGCTGATCTTCATCTCGATCTTGGCGTACCAGCGGCTGGTCGGCTGGTGAAAGATGCATTCGCCGGAGCGGTTGACGTTGCCCTTGATGGTGCAGTCGGGCGAGGGCGCCACCGGGCCGGAGGCGGAGGCGAGCAGGATCGCGTGGGCGCCTTCCGGCGGCTTCACGGTGCCGAGCACGGTGGTCTTCTTGTTGCGCACGCGCCAGTCCCACGGCGCGATGAATGCGCCCTGCCACATCCCGGCCTTGGCCTCGCGCGCCGCTTTCTCGTCGGGTTCGTAGTCATGCGAGATGCGGGTGTAGGCCAGCGCCCAGCCATTGCTGACCATCCACTTCTGGATGTCCTCGCCGTCGACCTCGCAGCGCGCAATGGTGCGGCCGCGGCGATCGACCGAACGGGCGTGGCAGGTCCAGCTCTTGTTGCCGGCATGCTTGATCAGCTCGTCGCGCGCGGCGACGCCGCAGGTCCAGCGCTCACCCTTGGTGTTGAGGCAGAGCTGGTCGGTCGACGGCGCGTCGATCCCGCCGAGCCGGATCTTGACGCTGCCGATCATGAGCTGGTCACCGTCGCGGATCTTCGGCACGCCGGTGATGTCGGCGGCTACAGCCAGCGTCGGCAGCGACAGCAGCAGGCCAGCAGTGAGCAGCGTCTTGAGCATCGGCGTTTCCGGCCAGTCTTTCGTTCAGCGTTCAGGGCCCAAAGGATCGGCGAGGATTGTGCGGGCAATTGGGCAACCCTGCCAGTGGTGTTGTGTTTCCGCCAGTTTCAACTTCGCGTCATCCCGCTCCGCGATGTCATCCTCCCCTGGAGGGGGAGGATCGGTTCGCATGAAGCGAAGCGCAATGCGAACCGAGGTGGGGTGACAGTCTCTCCGCAGGAGCGGTGCCCGTGTGGAGGGATCACCCAACCCGTATCGCATCTTGCTTCGCGCGATGCGATGCGACCCTCCCCCTCCAGGGGAGGGTGAACCGGGCGACTTCGCTCTATCCATCCTAAACCGCAACCATTCGCTTCCTGGCTAGCGCCAGGGCCATCAGCACGAAGGCCGACGTCACCTCGGGGCCGCCGACCAGGATCCGCGTCGGCGTCTTCATCTTATTCCATTCATAGGCCCTGTAGGGTCCCTTGCGGCCGCCCTCGCCGAGGCCCTGCACGATGCAGTGCAACGCCGGCGTGAAGGTCGAGACCTCGGCGCCAAGATGCGCCAGCGCCATCAGCGCGAGCGCGGCGTCGAACGGGTTCATCTCATGCGTAATCAGCTCGCCCTGAACATAGCCGAGCACGCGGGCGCGGATCAGCGCGAACACATTGCCGGGATCGATCACGCGCTGCGCCGCCAGCGGCAGCGCGATGAAGGCGGCGTAGCAGCGGCCGAAATAGGCCGAATAGAGCTCCGGAAGATAATAGATATGCGAGCGCGGATTCCTGAACGCGCCGCTTTCGACCAGATTCTTCTGGAAGGCGATGATGCGATGCACCGTCTCGAGCCGCTGCGGCGTCTCGATGATCCGCCAGCGGGCGAGGTTGCGGAACGAGACCTCGAGGATGTCGAGGTTCAGCGTCGGATCGAGGTCGTTGCCATAGGGCCGCTCGCCGGCGAGATTGTCGATCCAGGTGACGACGCCGCCCTCATAGTCGATGTTGTCGTTGAGCGGCACGGTGACGCGCGGCTCGTTGGCGCCCGCGCGCACCTGGTAGCCGCGATAGAAATCCAGCAGCGGCTGCTGCAGGATCGGATCGTCGGAGCCGGCTTGCGTCGCGGCCGAGAACGCGCACGCGGTGGTGTCGCAGTCGGGCACATAGACGCCGAAGCCGAGGTCCTGCTTGATCTGGGCGAAGAAGCGCGAGAAACGCGGATGCCGCCCCGGCGCCAGCGCGGTGATCACCTTCACGACCGAGCCGTCATGCGAGGGCACCTCCTCGGCGCTGGTCTTCAGGCAGAAGTCCACCATCTCGGCCACCGCGCGCCGCGCCGCGCCCGCCTCATCCGGTGATGCGAGCCCGGTCTCGACATAGCCGAGCAGCGCCTCAGTGAAGAACGCGTCGTAATAGGCCGAGCGGTGGCGGATCTGCACTGGCTCCCACATCGGCTCGGCAATGCCGCGCCATGGCGGGTTGATCAGCGCGCGCGCCGGCGAATGCGCGATGAAGACCCGCGCCAGGCTGAATAGCAAGGTCGAGTTCTTATAGCCGCGGGCGTTCAGCCCGGTCAGCGCCATCAGCATCTCGCGTCCGCCGATATCGGGGTCGCCGATCAGGTTGAAGGCGGCATAGGTCGGGATGAAGCCGCATCTGCCGAACGAGCGCAGCAGATGCGCGCCGGTCAAGCGGATCACGTGGTCGATCTCGGCCATCGCGGGCGGGTGGTGAGGTGCGGTCGCGGCCGGCGGGGCGGGGTGGCGCACGCCGATGCCGTCCATCAGGTCGGCGACCGGGGCGCCGATCGCGGCCCAGTCCGGCGTCGCGGCGTCGCGCGCCTGGACCAGCGCGGCGCGCAGGCCCGCGAGGCGGTCGGGGTCGTTCAGCGCCGGCAGGCCGGTGCGGCGGAGCAGCGCGCGCAGCGGCGGATTGCCGAGCGCGGTCCGATAGAACTTCCCGAGATGGGCATCGCCGCCGCGATAGGTCTGCAGCACGGGGTCGCAGACGTCGTAAAGCGACGGGCCGTCTTTCTTGGCGGTCAGCGCCCGGCACACCGCGCCCGCGATCTCGTGAAGGCCCATGGATCCCTTTCTCAAGGAACCGGTTAACGCCGCCGCCCCCGGCGGTGTTTCCTCCGGTCCTCCCCCAAACTCGCAAGCCTTTGGAAAGCTACATGAATCCCTACAAAATACAAATGTGACCGAAGTCACGTAACGGGATCTTAACGGCGTCAATGGCCTGTGCCGGGCGGCAGCATGCTGCAAACCGGGTTGCTCCGGCGGTCCAGCCGGGTTAAGGGAGTGTTTGTTGCGGCGCCGCAAATTGAGCTGAATTCAACGGCACACACACCTCAACCCCATTAAACCTGATCGTCACTGACGCGACTAACTGGCGCGATTTCGTTCGAACGCCATCGGGATAGAGATTGGGACTAGAACGTTATGAACCTTAGGCAGCTTCATATTTCCCGTCGCACCATCGCCGTCTGCGTGGCGGTGGCCGGCACGGTGTCGCTGGCGATCGGCGCCCACGCCGCGCTCAACAAGCGGACACCGGATGTTGCCAGGGAGACTGTCGCCGGCGCCGTCACCACCGGGCAGACCGGCAGCATTGCGGGCGGCTCCTCCCGCCTCGCGCTGATCATCGGCAACGGCCATTATCCGGACGCTGCGGCGCCTTTGGCCCAGCCGATCAACGATGCCCGCACTTTGTCGTCGGCGCTGCGCCGCGAGGGCTTTGACGTCGACGTGGTCGAGGACGCGACCAGGGACGACATGTTCCGCGCGGTCGAGCGCATGAAGGCCAAGATCCGCCCCGACACCGTCGTGATGCTGTTCTTCGGCGGCTACGGCGTGCAAGTCGGCCGTGAGAGCTACATGATCCCGGTCGATGCCACGATCTGGAAGGAAGCCGACGTCAAGCGCACCGGCGTCAGCGTCGAGTCCGTGCTCGATGCGATGAAGGAGCGTGGTGCCAAGGCAAAGCTCGTGGTGCTCGATGCCTCGCGCCGCAATCCCTATGAGCGCCGCTTCCGTGCCTTCTCGCACGGCCTCGCCCCGATCAGCCCGCCGGAGAACACGATCGTGCTGACCTCGACGACGCCGGGCAAGGTCGCCGACGATTCTTCAGCGCCCAACAGCGTCCTGGTCTCCGAGCTCATCAACAACCTCAACGCCCAGGCCGGGGCAGAGACCGCCTTCAACAAGACCCGCGTCGCGATCTCCCGCGCCAGCGAAGGCGAGCAGGTGCCGAGCGTGTCGTCCTCGCTACTGGAAGACATCAAACTCGGCGGCTGAGCCCGACTCTTTCCCCACGTCGTCCCTGCGAAAGCAGGGACCCATAACCACGACCGGTTATTGTGGCTCCGCGCTGTGGCCCCAGCGCAATCCTATTCGCGCACTCGTGGTTATGCGTCCCGGGTCGCGCTTCGCTTGCCCGGGACGACGGTGTGGATACAGTGCCGCCTACTTCGCGTCCGCGCTCGCGCCCACCGGCCGCACCGGATCGCCCTCGCGCAGCAGCGCGCCGGCGCGGGCGACGACGATGTCGCCTTCCTGGATGCCGTCGCGGATCTCGACCTGACCGGCCGACATCAATCCGATCTCGACCCGCCGCGTCTCGACGCGGCCGCCGCGCACCACCTGCACCACGGTGCCGGCGGTGGAATAGAGGATCGCGGTCAGCGGCACCGCGACGCCGCAGCTCTGCCCGGTCTTGATCTGCGCGCGGCCGGACGAATTCACCAGCAGCCGCTTGTTGGAGGTGATGCCGACGAACACCTGGCCGAGCTGGCTGTTCGGCTCGATCGTCGGCGCGATCGTCCGCACCTTGCCGTCCATCTCGCCGGCGCCGATGATCTTCAGCCGCGCGGTCTGCTCGGTCTTCAGCTTGGCGATGTCGCGGGTCGGCACCATGCCGACCAGATCGTATTCGTTTCTGGCGATGATCGAGAACAGCGCATCCTTGCCCGAGGCCGGCGCACCGACGATCGCCGAGGACGCCGAGATCGTGCCCGCCACCGGCGCCGTGAGGTTGATCGCGTTGGTGCCGTCGGTCAGCCGCGCCAGCACCTGGCCCGCGGTGACGGTGTCGCCGGGATCGGCCTTCACCTCCGCCACCTTCAGCCCGAACCGATCGGGCCGGATCTGCTGCTCGTCGCGCGGCAGCACGATGCCGGAGACCTCGACGATGTTGCCGAAGCAGAATTTCGAGGCCTTCAGCACCGTCACCGCCGCGCCCTTCGGCGCCGCGTCGGCCTCGCCCGCGGCGAGCGCGGGAGAGGCCGCGAGCATGAACAGCACTGAGACGCCAAGCGCGGCTGCGTAGGATGGGTAGAGCGGCTTGTCCGCCGTAGCTCGAAGAGCGAAGGCGGAAGCGAAACCCATCAATCGCTTGAGACGCAAAATCATCGGCAAACTATTCCCAAAATGAGGGCCTCCTGAATACCAGATGCGGCCGGGCCGAGCCAGCCGGCTGCGCCGCGGCGGCAGCCGCCTCGGCTGGCCCGGCACACGCGGCGAGCTCCAGCTTCGCCAGCTCCTCGGCGCGCCAGATGTGCCGCAGGATCTCCGGATTGACCCGCTCGGCATGCGTCACCGGCAGCATGTGGCCGGCCGCCGGCAGATGCCGCATCTCGGCGCCATCAATGATCGCGGCGAGTTTTGCGACAATGCGCTGCGTCACATAGGGCGACAGCCCGCCCGACACCAGCAGCGTCGGCACCCGCAGGGCGCGCGCGGCCGCCGCCACGCCGTCGAGATCGAGCGCGGCGTTGAAATCGTAAGGCAGCTTGTCGGCCTGCTCGATCATCCGCAGCCGCCCGCTCGGCGAGAACTGCTCGCGCGGGCCGGAGCCGGCCCAGAACGCGGTGAACGCCTCGACCGCCTCCAGCGCCGCGCCGTCGAAAATATCCTGCGACACCACCTGCGCGATCCGCGCGAAGCGATCGTACAGCCGCACGTCGGCGGAGCCGTCGCGGAGCAACGCGGAAGTACCGGCTCGATCAGCGTCAGGCTGCGGATGCGCTGCGCATAACGCGATGCCGTCGCCAGCCGAAACGCGATCGCCCCGCCATAGGAATGCCCGACCAGATGGATCGGCCCCGTGGCCTTGGCGAGCCAGGGCTCGAGCCGCGCGATCTCGCCATCCAGCGTCCGCGGCCAGTCGCGCCCGCAGGCGGCGACGCCATAGCCGGAAATATCCGGCGCCATGAACGGCGTGCCACTGAGCGCGCCCGCAAGCTTCGTCCATTGCCGCCCCGACCCCAGCGAGCAGTGCAACGCCACCACCGCCGCCGCCTCGTGCGTCCCGTCCAATCCTGTCATCAAACCCATGCCTCGCGTGTTCTTGTTCTCACGCACGCGCAGTTCCGCGCGCCCGTCATGACGCGAGCGAGGTGGGGGATGGGTTATTCCTGGGAGGGGCGGGTGGGGTCGTGATCGTGATTGCGGAGGCAAACAGATTCACTGGATGGTGATTTGAGGCTCGTGGGAGTTCGCGGAAATGAAAGCAACATCGCACAGTTGCTGCTTTCTAGCCGCTTACATTGTTCTGGATATCAGAAGTTGCCTTGACGTCCCCAACTCGGCGCCCGGTCTTCCCTGCGCCCTCTCACGATTATTGAAGGTGAGTTGATCGCATCCCTCGGGCGCAACGCGCCGCGAGATCGCGAGCGCGTATCCCATCTGCTGTTTGACAATGTTGATCGGGACTAGATTGGGTGCAGCCCCGTCACCCCCGCGCAACGGCTTTGCCGTTGTCGCTGGAGGAGCGCGCATTTGCGCGCGTCTCGAAGGGGCAACGGCCCGGCTGGTGGCCGTGCATCCTTCGAGGCGCGCAAGAAGCGCGCACCTCAGGATGACGGGATTGAGGCTGTCATTGCGAGGAGCGATAGCGACGCGGCGATCTATGGCTCCGCGCAAGCTGAAGTATGGATTGCGTCGCTTCGCTCGCAACGACGGGGGATAGAAGGCGGCTCGTCGGCTGTCGCCGCAATCAAAACAGCGCCGCCACAGCGCGACGTCAGCGCACGATGCGCTTCACGCGCGCTTTCTTCTTGGCGATGGGTGCTGGCGCCAGCTCGGCCTCTGCGGCAGCTTTGGCCTCGCGCGCTTCGCGCAGCGCGCGCAGGCGCTCCATGTTCTTGCGGATCGCGGCTCCGTCGCGTTCGACTTCGGCGATGGCGCGCGCGCCTTCCTCGGCCGCCAGCCGCTGGCGGTCGGCCCTGGCGAGGCTTGCGGGCGATGGCGTGGGCTTCCTGGCGGTCATCGGCAATCTCTCCAAGGCATCATCCCTCTGCGAACGCTTCGCGTCTGTTGCACGGAACGGCGCGATGCAGCGTGCTTTGGGATCACGCGCAGCAAGACATGCTAAAACCCGCCCAATCCGGGTGGATCGAGCGGGCCGCAACGTCATCCCAGTACATCCGTGGAATGACGAACCGGCATGATCGCGACAAACGCGGAACGCGTTTGCGCGGAAATCATGCCCGAGTAAGAAACTCAGACGATCTGAAGATTCTCGGCGCTGGTCTTGCCGCGCATCTTGTCGGTCTTCAGCTCGAACGACACCTTCTGGCCTTCAGCGAGGCCGGTCAGACCGGCACGCTCGACTGCGCTGATGTGAACGAACACATCCTTGCTGCCATCGCTCGGCTCGATGAAACCAAAGCCCTTCTGGCCGTTGAACCACTTCACAGTACCTGTCGCCATCTTCTCTTCTCCAAAATGCGCGTCTGCGCATGTGTTGCGCAGAATCGCGCGCCATCCATTCAACTGACGATGTCTTTGGAGGAGGGCCGTTCTGACCATTCAACAAGGCGCAACGGCTAATCGAATGGCCCCAATATACACACTTTCCGCGCGAATGCAAGGTTCGGGCGGTAGCGGGTTCCCGCTCGGACGGGCGAATGGAGAAAGCGCGGATCACTCCGCTGCCGCCTCCGCTGACGGCTCGCCCTTCCAGCTCAGGATCTCCGCGGCGAGGATCGGGTGATTAAAGCCCTTCAGCACGAGGTCGTCGATGGCGCGGCCTTCGACATGGGGCTCGACCATGCCGTAGACGCGGCGGCTCACCACGATCTGGCCGGCCTTGGCCTCGCCGCACAGGCGGGAGGCGAGGTTGGTGACGCTGCCGATCGCGGCATATTCCAGCCGCTGCTCAAAGCCGACCTGGCCGAGCGTGGCGTAGCCGAGCGCGATGCCGATGCCGAAGCCGAGGGTATGCCCGCGGTTGCGCCACTTCTCGGTCAAGGGGCCGACCGTGTCGCGCATCTCCACCGCCATCCGCACGGCGCGCGCGGTGTGGTCGGCGAGCTGGATCGGCGCGTTGAACAGGATCATCACGCCGTCGCCGGCATATTTGTCGAGCGTGCCCTCGTACTTGAAGATCAGCTTGCCGAGCGCGGCGTGATATTCGCGCAGCACGTTCATCGCCTCTTCCGGCTCGGTCGCCTCGGTGAAGGCGGTGAAGCCGCGCAGATCGCAGAACACGACGGTGACTTCGCGCCGGTGGCTGTCGAGCAGGCCCTCCGGATTGTCGGAGGAGGCGATCAGCTGCGCCACCTGCGGCGCCAGGAAGCGCTCGAGCCGCCGGATGCGCTCGATCTCGCCGAGCTGGGTCTCGACCCGCTGCTCCAGCGACTTGTTCCAGTCCTTGAGCTCTTCGGTCTGCTGCCTGAGCTTGTCGGCCTGCTCGCGCACGGTGGCGTTGGCCTGCTCCAGCGCGTGGCTCTTCTGGTCCACTTCAGTGAACAGCCGCGCATTGCGCATCGCCAGCACCGCCTGGTGCGCAAAAGTCTTCATCAGGCCGATCAGGCTCGCGGGGAAATCGCCGGCCGCCTTGCGCAGCACCACCAGCGAGCCGAGCACGCCCTGCTGGTCGACCAGCGGCACCACAAGCACGGAGTGGAAGCCGGCGCCGACCACGACATCGCGCAGCGGATGATCGGCACTGGATTCTTGTTCTAACGCGCTTTCTTCACGCCAACCGGTATCCACTTCGCTCGAAAACGCTCTAGTGGCGAGATCGGGAAACGCCAGCGGCTCGCCCTTCGTCGCGGCCTCGCCGAGCGGGCTGTTCGCGGCGTCGATCGCGCGATGATGGCCCTCGGCTTCGGCGTCGATGCCGATCGATTGCGTCAGGTTGAACGTGTGCTGTGTCGCGTCGTAGCCATAGATCAGCACGGCGTCGGCATGGGTGATCTCGAGCGCGCGGGCGGCGACCGTCGGCAGCACCGCGTTGAGGTCGAGCGAGGACGCCACCGCGCGGCCGACCTCCTCCAGCACCTTCAGCTCGTTGATCGATTGCGCGAGATCCCGCGTGCGCTCCTTCACCTTGCCTTCGAGGCCAGAATAGGTCTCGGCAAGTTGCGAGGCCATGCTGTTGAATTGCCCGGCGAGCTCCTCCAGCTCATCCGCGGTCTTCACCTCGATGCGGTGGCCGAAGTCGCCGTCGCCGAGCCGGCGCGCGCCGGTACGCAGCGCGGTGATCGGCACCAGCATGCGCCGCGCCAGAATCGTGCCGGCGATGATCGCGACCACGAGGCCGAGCGCAATCAGCAGCGCGATGCGCACCAGCTGGTCGCGGATCGGCGAGAGCGCTTGCGCGGTCGGCTGCTCGACGAAGACGTGCCAGCCGAGGTCCGGCGCTGCGGTTGCGGTCGTGAGCACCGTGTTGCCATCGACGTCCTTGCCGGACGCGATCCGTCTGCCGCTCGGCGACAGTACCGCGGCGACCTGCGGCAGCGCGGCAAGGTCCTTGCCGACCTCGGGGCCCTTCGACGAGCTCGCGAGCACGCGACCCTTGGCGTCGACGAGATAGGCGTAGGCCGTGCGGCCGACCTGGGAATCGCCGAAATAGTCGTTAAGGAAACGCAGGTCGATCTCGGCCACGGTGACGCCGGCGTTGAAGCCGGAATGCTGCTCGCCGATCGACATATAGGGCCGCTCGTCGCGAAAGTACGCCGGCGCGTACGCGGTGCCGCGCTCGATCGCCTCGGTGAAGCGGAGGTCGCGGGAGAAGTCGGCGTTGGAATTCAGCGTATAGGTCTGCCGCGACAGCCGCAGCACCTCGCGGCCCTGGCCGTTGATCAGGGTGAGCTGGTTCACCGCCGGCACCTGGCCGAGCAGCTGGGCATAATCGGCGCGGCGCAGCTCGATCGTGTTGGAGGAGGCGCGGGTCACCCAGGAGATCTGCCGTTCGAGATCGGCGATCGACTGCTCGATGTGCTTGGCGGTGGCGTCCGCCTTCTCGCTCATCGCGTCGGTCAGCGTGCTCCTGATGCCGCGGTAGCTGATCCAGGTCTCTAGCGCGCCGTTGACCGCCAGCACGAACACGACGAGGCCGACCAGCGCGAGGACGTATTTGGCGAACAGGCCGCCGCGCAGGAACCAGTTCTTGCCCTTGTCCGGTGCCCCGTTCATCCAGCCTCGTCCGTTCCCCTCCGATCAGTCGGGTGCGCCACTGTATCGCTGCTGTTTAGCACGGATCGGCGGGGCAAGGCGGGGCCTCCCGTCGCATGGTTAGCCCTGCATTCCGGCGGGGGATATCCGGGAATATTCAGCGGTTGAACAGTTGCCGCAGCACGTCGCTCATCGCGGGATTGTCATGCTGCTCGGCGGGGTCGGCCGGCGGAGGGGCGGGCGGTGGTGGTGCGGCGGCCGGCGGCGCGTCCGGGGTGGGCTGGGCCAAGCTGCGGCTCGGGCGGGAGGCGTTGCCCTGATTGAGGGTCGAGAGGCCCTGCTGCAGCAGGTTCCCGATGGTGTCGCCGAGCTGCCCGCCGAGCGGGCTGTTCTGGCCGGCGGCCACGCCGGCTGGCGCCTGGCCGGTGCCGGGCTGCGCGGCGGTCCCGCTGCCCTGCACGCCGTTGAGGAGGTTGTTGAGCCCGTTCAAGCCTTGGCTCAGGCCTTGGTTCAGACCCTGGCCATTCGCGCCGAACAGGCCCTTGCCCATCTCCTTGAGCTTGGCATAGGCGGCCTCGGGATTGTCGAGGATGCCCTGCATCTCCGGATAGATCCGCGGGGACACCCAGGGCCCCTCGATCATCACGGGGATGCCGAGGCCGACCGGATTGCCGACGCGGCCCTGGCCTTCGGTGGTCATCACGAGCTGCGGCTCGACGCGGAACCCGATCTGGCGGGTGTTGAGATCGACGGTGCCGACCCCGCCCATCTTCACCAGCGGGCCGATCAGATTGAGGTCGGTGGTGACGGCCTGGCCCTTGTCGAGCTTGAACGAGGCCGAGAGCTGGCTGAGATCGGTCGACAGTGCCTCACTCTGCTGCCAGCCCGACAAGGTACCGGTGGTGAGGTTGCGGATCATCTGCGCGACGTTGAGGCCAAGGATCTTGCCGTCCTGGAACACGACGAACGCGGTGCCGCCGAGATTGCCGACGATCGCGCGCGCGCTGGTGCCCTGCGAGGTCAGCGCGATCTTCGCCTGCATCTTGCCGTCGAGTTTGTCGAATTCGGCGAGGCTCTTCAGCACCGGCAGCGCATGCACGCCGGCGAGATCGAGCCGCAGCGCGTAGGTCGGAGTAGCGGCCCTCGCGTCGATCGTGATGTCGCCGTTGGCGGTGCCCTCATAGGCGCCGAGATTGCCGAGCCGGGCCTTCAGCACGCCGCTGTCAACAGATGCATCGATCGCAGCCTGTGCGAAGCGGCCGTCGCCGATCACGAGCTCCGCCGTTGAGATGCGCGCCTGCGCGTCGACATAATTGAGCCCGCCGAGGTCGATCGATGCGTTGCTCCAAATGTTGGTGCCCAATGGCTGCGCCGCATCGGACCGGCTCGGCATCGGCGCCATCGTCATGCGCTGGAAGTCGAGATCGAGCTTCACCAGCGGCTTGTTGCTGGCGAAGTCGACCGAGGCCCAGCCGGTGAAGCCGCCATCGCCGAGCGTGCCGGATACGCCGTTGAACATCACCACCGTGCCGTTCAGGCGCACTTCCGCATTCGCCTTGATCGCCGCGGGCAACAGGCCGGGTGCGTCGATGTTGAACTCGGCCGGCACGTTTTGGCGTTCAAGCGGCGCTTGCGGCGCGGTCGCGCGGATCTCGAACTTCAGCGGCTTGTCACTGGCGCTCGCACTCCCCGTGACGACGATCTTGCGGTCGTTGCCGATGGTCGCATCAGCATTGAGCGTCTCGATCCGATTCTCGACCCGGTCGCGCACATTGGAGAACACGATGGTGCCGCCGGTGACGCTGACATGCCGGATCGTGAGGCCGCCGCTGTCGGACGCGGAAGACTTCGCCGGCGGATTGTGATCGCGGGTGCGCTCGCGCTGCAGCGGCAGATTGATCACCGGCTTGACGATCACAAGGTCGGTGATGTCGGGCTGGCCCGACCACAGGCTCGACAGCGTCATCTCGGCTTCGACCCGATCAGCCGCGAACCGGTTGTTGGCCTCGCGCTCCCGCGGGTCCTGCAACACGACGTCGCTCAGCGTCAGATTGACGGTCGGCCAGAGGCCAATCCTGGCGCTGCCATTGATGGTGAGTGTGTAGCCGGTCTCCCGCTCGACCCGCTCGGTGATGGCCGATGTGAGGAACGAGGACGGGATCCCGACCGCGGCCACCAGCGCGATGATCACGATCACGACAGCGATGGCGGCCCCGGCGAATTTCAGTGCTCTCATCTCGATATTCCAGGCCGGGGCAGACAGGGTTCCGCCGTGGAAAGGCACGGCCGATCGCATGAGATTATCCCGCAAACGGGACCTTGCTCCAACGAGGCGAAAAATAATCCGTTACCAGCATGAACTTATGTGACCTCTCACACACTCTTATGAGGGTGATTGTTGCTAACCGGGCGGAGGGGACCGCTCGGATCGATTTGGAAGGCAATTCAATGAGCAAACAGGCCGAATTTGCGGTCATTCTGAAAATGAACCCTATGTTCGCCGATCTCGGTGCGGACGAATTGGCGCGGCTTTCGGGCCTCTGCCACACCCAGCAGCTCGCCACCGGCGAGGTGCTGTTCCAGAAAGGCGATCCCGGCGACGCCCTGTTCGGGGTCCGCCGCGGCCAGGTACGCATCGAAACCGGCGCCTCCGACGGCAGCCGGCTCACACTGAACTTCATGGGATCCGGCGACCTGTTCGGCGAAGTCGCTGTCCTCGACGGTCAGGATCGCACCGCGGATGCGACCGCGGGCGAGCCCACCGAATTGTTCGTCCTGCGGCGGGAGGATTTCCTGGGCTTCCTCGAGCGCGAGCCGAAGGTCGCGGTCCGCCTGATCGAATTGCTGTGCCAGCGCATCCGCTGGCAGAGCGAGCGGATGGAAGAATCCGTGCTGCAGCCATTGCCGGTCCGTCTCGCACGCCGGCTGTGCGCGCTGGCCGAGGATTTCGGTTCCGAGGTGCACATCTCGCAGGAGCAGCTCGGCATCTTCGTCGGCGCCGCGCGCGAGAGCGTCAACCGGCAGCTGCAGACCTGGCGCAAGGACGGCATCGTCGACCTGCAGCGCGGCCGGATCATGCTGCACAACATGACCAAGCTGACGGCGGTCGCACGCAACGACTAAACGGTCGCATGCAACGCGCGCGCGAGGATCGCGTCCTCTCGCGCGCCTTGCTTGCGAATGTTGACGCACTCCTGCCTAAAAGACTTGCTTGCATGACGAGGCGGGTATCGCTTTCATCCGCGTGCCGGTCCTTGGGGTGACACCCAGCCTTGCTGGCCTCACGCCATCCACCTGCAAACCCCTGCGGTCTTTCCCGTTGACCGCAGGGGTTTTGCGTTCCGCGAGTGCGTGACGCGAATTCGCCTACCTCATCACCACTTCGGGATTGGCCCAGCGCAGATACTGGCGCGGCGCGGCGCCGAGCTCGCGCTTGAACATCGCGGCGAACGCGCTCGGGCTGTCATAGCCGACGTCGAGCGCGACGCCGGTGACCGCTTCGCCGGCGCCGAGCCGCGCCAGCGCTTCGAGCAGCCGCACCCGCTGGCGCCAGGCCGCAAAGCTCTGTCCGGTCTCGCGCCGGAACAGCCGCGTCAAGGTCCGCCGGCTGAGCTGGCAGCGGTCGGCCCATTGGTCGAGCGTGAGATCGGAGCTCGGATCGACCAGCACCGCTTCACAGATCGCGGCGAGCCGCGGATCGGGCGGCACCTGCACATGCAACGACACTTCAGGCATCCTGCCGATCTCATCGAGCAGGAAATCGACCAGCCGGCCGTCGCGCCCTTCCGGGTCGTAACGGGTCGGCATATGCACCGCTTCTTCCATCAACGCTTCGACCAGCGCGGAGACCCTGATCAGGCGGCAGGTTGCCGGCGCATTCCGCACGCGATCCGGCGTGACATAGATGGTCTGGATCTCGACCTCGCCCCATGCACGCGATTGATGCGCGACGCCGGCCGGAATCCACAGGCCATGGCCGGGCGGAACGACGAAATGACCGCGCTCGGTCATCATCGAGGTCACGCCCGCGGTCTGCAGGATGAATTGATCGCGCCGATGCGCGTGTCGCGCGCTCGTGCTTTCGTTCGGATAAGAGGCCGCCATAGCCGCGAGCGGCCGTTCGACCTGTTGCAATTGTCCGGCATAATGCGCGGCGGCTACGGGACCGGATTGCTTGCGGCACACGCGCAAGCCGGCGGTGTCATTTCGTCGCGCTGCGACTTTCAAGTGTCGTGAGCTCCTGATCGATCGTCGTTTTCGCAGGGTGCTCATGCATCTTCCGGGCCAGTTGGCCCGATCGCGATGGTTGTTGTCCCCATTCAGGTAGCGCGGGATACGGCGTTTGGCAACAATGCGCCACCCCGCGACATTCGCCGAAATCGAATGCCTGACGCGCGGCGACGGAGAGGTCCGATGAACAGACGCGAATTCACCAAGGCGATGCTAGCCTGCGGTGCAGCCATCCCGTTCGGCATCACGCGGGCGGCGGGCCAGACCCGCGGTGGAACGCTCAACACCATCATCCAGCCCGAGCCGCCGGTTCTGGTGACCGCGCTGAACCAGCAGCAGCCGACCTTGACACTCGGCGGCAAGATCTATGAAGGCCTGCTGAAATACGGCGCCGACCTCAAGCCGATGCCCGGCATGGCGCAGTCCTGGGAGGTCTCGCCGGACGGCCTGACCTACACATTCAAGCTGTTTCCCGGCATCACCTTCCACGACGGCAAGCCGATGACCTCGGAGGACGTGGTCTTCAGCTGCATGAAGCTGCTGGTGGAGACCCATCCGCGCGCGCGGCAGAACTTCGCCCGCGTCGCCTCTGCCGAAGCGCCCGATCCGCTCACCGTCGTGTTCAAGCTGAAGCAGCCGTTCGCGCCCTTCATCGGCTGCTTCGACTGCACGTCCGCGCCGATCGTGCCCAAGCACATCTACGACGGCACCGACTATCGCAAGAACCCGGAGAACGACAAGGCGATCGGCACCGGCCCCTTCAAGCTGAAGGAATGGGTGCGCGGCTCGCATGTTCACCTCGTCCGCCACGACGGCTACTATCTGAAGGACGAGCCCTATCTCGACGAGATCGTCTACCGCGTGATTCCGGATGCGGCGTCGCGCGCGCTCGCGCTCGAGAACGGCACCGTGCAGCTCGTGCAATGGTCCGACGTCGAATTCTACGACGTGCAGCGTTTCAAGGCGCAGAAGAACCTCGAATTCACCACCAAGGGCTACGAGTATTTCGCGCCGCACCAGTGGCTCGAAATGAACAACCGCATCGCGCCGATGAACGACAAGCGGTTCCGGCAAGCGGTGATGCACCTGATCGATCGCGAGGCGTTCAGCAAGCGCGTGTACTTCGGCAACGCCAAGGTTGCGACCGGCCCGATTTCGTCGAAGACGCGGTTCTACGATCCGAACGTGAAGCGCTACGAGTTCTCCGTGGACAAGGCCAAGGCGCTGCTCGACGAGATGGGATTGAAGCCTGGCGCCAACGGCAAGCGGGCCGAGATCAAGTACATCGTGCCGCCCTATGGCGAGTCCTATCAGCGCGCCGGCGAATTCTTCCGTCAGAGCTTTGCACGCGTCGGCATCGACCTCGTGCTTGTCGGCACCGATATGGCGGGCTGGGCCGAGAAGGTCGGCAACTGGGACTATGAGATGACCCAGAACCTGCTCTACCAGCTCGGCGATCCCGCGCTCGGCGTGGCGCGCACCTATATTTCGTCGAACATCAAGAAGGGCATCCTGTTCTCGAACACGCAAGGATACTCGAATCCCGAGGTCGACAAACTGTTCGACGAGGCCGCAATCACGCTCGACGAAGCCAAGCGCCAGGAGCTCTACAGCAAGGTGCAGCAGATCCTGGTCGAGGATGTGCCGGTGGCCTGGACGCTCGAGATCGAATATCCCATCATCTACGACAAGGCGTTCAAGAACATCGTGACGACGGGCATCGGCTCGCACGAAACCTTCGGGTCGGTCTACAAATCGTGACCCGGCTCGGGAGCGCAACGGCGATCGGGCTCCAGGCGATCAGCCGCATCGCCCAGCTCGTCGCCGTGATCCTCGTCATCGCGACGTTCAACTTCGTGCTGGTGCGGGCCGCACCCGGCGATCCGGCCCAGGTGATGGCCGGGCAATCCGGCGCGTCCGATCCAAAACTGCTCGACGATCTGCGCAAGGAGTACGGGCTCGACAAGCCGTATTTCGTGCAGCTCGTGAGCCACCTCGGCCGCGTCGTCAGGCTCGATCTCGGCTATTCCTATCGGCAGCGCCGCCCCGTCGTCGATCTGATCCTCGAACGGCTTCCAGCGACGCTGCTGTTGACGGTCACGGCGTTCTGTCTCGCGCTCCTGATCGGCACCGCGCTCGGCGCGCTGGCGGGGCTCGCGGCCGGCAGCGTGCTCGATACGGTGTTCACCGTGCTCTCGCTCGTGCTCTATGCGACGCCGGTGTTCTGGCTTGGGCTGATGCTGGTGCTGGTGTTCTCGGTGACGCTCGGCTGGCTGCCGCCGTTCGGCTATGAGACCATCAACGTCCAGCTCTCACCGATCGAGCACGCGCTCGACATCATGAAGCACATGATCATGCCGGTCACCTCGCTGGCGGCGATCTATCTGGCGATCTATGCGCGGCTGATGCGATCCTCGATCATCGAGGTCGCGCAACAGGATTTCATCAAGACGGCGCGCGCCAAAGGCCTGTCCGGCACGCGTATCGTCGTCGGGCACATGCTGCGCAATGCGCTGGTGCCGGTCGTCACCGTCGCCGGCATGCAGGCCGGCGCGCTGGTCGGCGGCGCCGTCGTCATCGAGACGGTGTTTGCCTGGCCCGGCCTTGGCCGCCTGACCTTCGAGGCCCTGCTGCAGCGCGACTATCCCGTCCTGCTCGGCATCTTCCTGATCCTCTCGATCGTCGTGATCGCGCTCAACCTTCTGACCGATCTGGCCTACCGGCTGATCGATCCGCGCATGACCACGGGAGCGGCGTGATGGAGACGGTGCGCGCTTTCCTGCGTCATCCCAGCGGTATGATCGGGCTTGTCCTGCTGCTCGTCGTCGTTGTCATCGCGATCATCGCGCCGATCGTGTTTCCGGTCTCACCCTGGGAGATGGTCGGTGCGCCGTTCACGCCGCCCGGCGAGGACGGCTTATGGCTCGGCGGCGATACGCTCGGCCGCGATGTCGCGGCCGGCGTCGCCTATGGCGCGCGCGTCTCGCTGCTGATCGGCATCGCATCGGCGCTCGCGGCGATGGCGATCGGCGTCGTGGTCGGTGCGATCTCGGGCTATTTCGGCGGCAAGGTCGATCTGGTGCTGATGCGGATGACGGAATTGTTCCAGACCATTCCGGCCTTCGTGCTCGCCATCCTGCTGGTCGCAACGTTCAATCCGTCGCTGCTCACGATCATCCTGACCATCGGGGCGGTGAGCTGGCCGCCGCTGGCGCGGCTGACGCGCGCGGAATTCCTGCGCCTGCGCCATCGTGAATTCGTCGAGGCGGCGCTGTGCCAGGGCGAGCGCACCTGGCGCATCGTGCTCGGCCATATCCTGCCGAATGCGATCTCGCCGATCCTGGTCGTGACGTCACTGACGGTCGCCACCGCGATCCTGCTGGAAAGCGCGCTGTCCTTCATGGGGCTCGGCGACCCCAATTTGATGTCGTGGGGCTTCATGATCGGCGCGGGGCGTACCGCGATCCGCAATGCGTGGTGGATGAGCGTGTTTCCCGGGCTTGCCATCCTCGTCACCGTGCTGGCGATCAACCTGTTCGGCGAAGGCCTGTCCGATGTCCTCAACCCGCGCGTCTCGAGGCGCCGGTCATGAGCGAAGCTATGCAGAGCAACGCCCCGGTTCTTGCGGTCAAGGATCTCTCGATCGCGCTTCCCAAGGGCGGCGATCGGCCCTTCGCGGTCGAGAATGTGTCGTTTGAGATCAAGCCCAACGAGGTGGTCTGTCTGGTCGGCGAATCCGGCTCCGGCAAGTCGATGATCGCCCATGCGGTCCTGCAGCTGTTGCCGCGGGGCGTCGATATCGTGTCCGGCACCGTCATGGTCGCGGGGCAGGATCCATCCAAGCTCGACAGTCGCGGGCTAAGGAATTTGCGCGGCGGCAATGCCGCAATGATCTTTCAGGAGCCGTTGTCCTCGCTCAATCCGCTCAAGCGGGTCGGCAAGCAGATCGAGGAGATGATCCTGGCGCACCAGCGGCCCACGCCGTCGATGGCGGAGGTCCGCGAGCGGGTGCAGACGCTGCTGACGCAGGTCGGGCTGCCGAATCCGCTTCTGCTGGAGAAGAGCTATCCGTTCGAGCTGTCCGGCGGTCAGCGCCAGCGCGTGATGATCGCGATGGCGATGGCCAACCGGCCCGCGCTGCTGATCGCGGATGAGCCGACCACCGCACTCGATGTCACGACCCAGCGTCAGATCCTGCGCCTGATCGACGATCTCCGGCGCGAGCGCGGCATGGGCGTGTTGCTGATCACCCATGATTTCGGCGTTGTTGCCGATGTCGCCGACCGCGTCGTGGTGCTGCGCCATGGCAAGGTGGTCGAGCAAGGCACGGCCAGTGAGGTGCTGCGCAATCCGCAAGCCGCCTACACGCGCGAATTGATCGACGCGGTGCCGAAGGCGCGGCTCGCCGACATCCATGACACAATCGTGCGGCCCGAACCGCTGCTGGAGGTCGTCGGCCTGCAGAAGACCTTTCGGGTCAAGCGCGGCTGGTTGCAGCCGCCGCGCGAAGTCGTCGCCGCGGACGGCATCTCGCTGACCTTGCACCAGGGCGAGACGCTTGCCGTCGTCGGCGAATCCGGCTCCGGCAAGTCGACGCTGGGGCGCATGATCATGCGGCTGACCGAACCGGATGCCGGCGCCATTCGTTTCGGCGGCGCCGACCTCCGGCTGTTGCGTGGTGAAGCGCTCCGCCAGGCGCGGCGGCGGCTTCAGATCGTGTTCCAGGATCCGTTTGCCAGCCTCGATCCGCGCCAGAAGGTCGGCGATGCCGTCGCGCGCGGTCCGATGGCCTATGGCACCTCGCGTGCCGAGGCGATGGCGCAGGCGCGGAAGCTGCTGGTGCGGGTCGGCCTGTCGGAGACCGCCGCGGATCGCTACCCGCACGAATTCTCGGGCGGCCAGCGCCAGCGCATCTGCATCGCGCGGGCGCTCGCGCTCAAGCCGCGGGTCTTGATCGCCGACGAGGCGGTGTCGGCGCTCGACGTCTCGGTGCAGGCCCAGGTGCTGGCGCTGCTCGCCGAACTGCGCCAGGAGATGCGGCTTGCGATGATCTTCATCACCCATGATTTGCGCATCGCGGCCGAGATCGCCGACCGCGTCATCGTGCTGCAGAAGGGGCGCATCGTCGAGGAAGGCACTACGGCAGAGGTCTTCACCGCGCCGCGTCAGGCCTATACGCGCGACCTGCTCGATGCGATCCCCGGCCGCGATTTCTTCGACCAGCCGGGCTTTGCGGCCGCGGCCGGCGCACGCCAGACGGCGAGGATCGCTTCCGGCATCGACGCGGTGTAAACTAACAACAAAGGGAGGTTCGCTATGGGTCACGAGGGCGCAGGCGGCAAGCCGCCGGTCAAGTCGCAGGAGGATCTTCGCGCGCATTTCGGGCAATTGAGCCCGCTCGCCGAGAAGAAGGTGCTCAACCATCTCGACAAGTTCTGCCGCGACTTCATCGCGCTGTCGCCGTTCCTGGTCATCGCCTCCAGCGACGGCAAGGGCCATGCCGACGCCAGCCCGCGCGGCGACGCGCCGGGCTTCGTCTCGGTGCTCGACGACAAGACGCTGCTGATCCCGGATCGGCGCGGCAACAACCGGGTCGATACATTCGGCAATATCATCGCTTCGCCCGGGGTCGGTTTGATCTTCATGGTGCCGGGCATCAACGAGACCCTGCGCATCAACGGGCGGGCCGAGATCTCGCAGGAGCCGGATCTCCTGACGCCGCTGACGGTGCAGAACGTCACGCCGATCATCGGCATCAAGGTGCATGTCGATGAGACCTACTTCCATTGCGGCAAGGCGCTGATGCGCTCAAAACTCTGGAATCCGGCCGCGCAGGTCGAGCGCCACAGCTTCCCGACGCTCGGCCGGATCATCGCCGAGCAGACCGCCGCCGTCGAGGTCGAGGTCGCCGAGAAGACGATGGAAGAGGCCTATCGCACGCGGCTGTATTAGAGCGCGACAGGACTCGCTTCGGCGCGCCGCTATATCCTCGTCCACCGTGGTCATCGCCCGGCTCGACCGGGCGATCCAGTACGCCGCAGCCTCTCGGCTCAAGCACTGCGGTCTCTGGAATACTGGATCACCCGCATGCGCGGGTGATGACACTGAGCAAGGTGAAGGGCGTCTGCACGATTTCTGGATAATGGAAAAATACCCCTGAATTGCCCGACGAGTCAAGTTGCCGTGTCGAACGCGGCGGCCGCCGGCTACTGTGCATGGGGTTATTTTCGATATTTTGGTGGGCGCCCCTTCATCGTGGGCTGACGCGGCGCGAACTTGGCTCATTCTGCGGCGGGCGAGATCATGCTCGGCGGACCGGGCTTCTTGGCCTTGTCAGCCTCGGGCTCGCTCGGGGTCAGCTCGTGGTCGGCATGCGAGACCACGAGCCGCTTGCCGAAGCGCCAGATCAGGTTGCCGATGTCGTCCATCACCATGAACATCGCCGGCACGAACACCAGCGACAGCACGGTCGAGAAGATCAGGCCGCCGATCACCGCGAGCGCCATCGGCGAACGGAATTCACCGCCGGCGCCGAACGCCAGCGCCGACGGCATCATGCCGGCGGCCATTGCGATCGTGGTCATCACGATCGGGCGGGCGCGCTTCATGCCGGCGTCGATCATGGCTTCCTCGCGCGCCTTGCCGTCGCGGATCGCCTCCACCGCGAACTCCACCAGCATGATGGCGTTCTTGGTGACGATGCCCATCAGCATCAGGATGCCGATCCACACCGGCGTGGTGAGCTGCTTGCCGGTCAAAAGCAGCGCGCCGATCGCGCCTCCGATCGAGAGCGGCAGCGAGAACAGGATGGTGATCGGCTGCAGGAAGGTGCCGAACAGCAGCACCAGCACGGCGTAGACCATCATCAGGCCGGCGGTGATCGCGGTGGCGAAGCCGTCGGACAGCTCGGCGAGGCTCTCGGCGTCGCCGGACGGGCTGACCTTCACGCCCTTCGGCAGGCTCTTCATCACAGGCAGGTCGTAGATCAGCTTGGTGGCGTCACCGAGCGCGGCATTGCCGACGAGGTCGGCCGCGACAGTCGCCTGCCGCTCGCGGTCGTAGCGGTTGATGCTGGTCGGGCCCTGGTCGAGCTGGATGTCGGCGACGACGGAGAGCGGGACGCCACCGCGTTCGCCACGCGCGCCGAGCGGCACGCGCAGTTGCTCCAGCATCTGCAAATCACTGCGCGCATTGTCCTCGAGCTGGACGCGAATCGGGACCTGGCGGTCGCCGGCGTCGAACTTGGCCAGCGCCGGGCCGACGTCGCCGATGGTGGCGACGCGGATGGTCTGCGACAGGCTCTCGGTCGAGACGCCGAGCCGCGCCGCGAGCTCGGCGCGCGGACGGATGCGCAGTTCGGGCCGGTCGAGCGCGGTCTCCGAGATCACGTTGGCGATGATCGGGATCCGCTTCATCTGCGTCGCCAGTTCGCTGGCGACGTTGTTGACGATGTTGCTGTCGGTGCCGGTGACGACCAGCGAGATGGCGCGCAGGCCATTCTCGTCGAGGAACCAGAACCGGATATCGGGGACGTTATCGAGCTCCTTGCCGATCGACAGCTCGAGCTCGCGCTGGGTGATCTTGCGGTCCGCCTTCGGCGTGTAGTTGATGATCAGCGCGGCGCGGCGCACTTCCTGGATGCCCGGCGGCACGCGGCCGCCGTCGACGAACACGCTGCGCACCTCGGGCCGCTTGCGCAGCCGCGCCACGATCTCCTCGGTGACCTTCTCGGTATAGGCCAGCTGCGAGCCGGGCGGCAGCTCCATTGCGAGCAGCGAGCGCGCAGTGTCCTGCGCCGGCAGGAAGCCCTGCGGCAGCAGCGTGATGCTCCAAATCGACGCGGCGAACACCGCAAAGCCGATCAGCACGGTGATGTAATGGTGCTTCACCGACCAGGTGACGAGGCCGTGATAGCTGCGCAGGATGCGGCCGGGCGGCGGGTCGTCGTGGTCATGATGCTTGAGGAAATAGGCGGCCAGCATCGGCGTCACGAAGCGCGCGGCGAGCAGCGAGAAGAACACCTGTACCGACACGGTGATGCCGAACTGTTTGAAGAACTGCCCGGCGATCCCGGACATGAAGCTCGCCGGCGCGAAGATCGCGATGATGGTGAGCGAGATCGCGATCACCGCGAGGCCGATCTCGTCGGCAGCTTCTAGCGCTGCCCGGTAGGGCGTCTTGCCCATCCGCATGTGGCGGACGATGTTCTCGATCTCGACGATGGCGTCGTCGACGAGGATGCCGGTCGACAGCGTGATGGCGAGGAAGGAGACGAGGTTGAGCGAGAAGCCGAGCAGGTCCATCGCCCAGAATGCCGGGAAGATCGACAGCGGCAGCGAGACCGCGGCGATGATGGTGGCGCGCATATCGCGCAGGAACAGCAGCACGATGATGACGGCGAGGATCGCGCCCTCGAACAAGGTCGAGATCGCGGCCTCGTAATTGCCCTTGGTGAACTCGACCGAGGTGTCGATCAGCTTGAGGTCGACGTCGGGATAGGCAACTTTCAGGGCGTCGATCCGCTTCTGCACCGCGGCCGCGACGACGACGTCGCTGGCGCCCTTGGAGCGCTTGATACCGAGCGCCACCACCGGCTCGCCGTTGAAGCGGGCGAAGGTGCGCCGGTCGGCGATGGTGTCGGTGACGGTGCCGAGATCGTCGAGCCGGATCTCGCCGCCGCCGAACAGCGGAATCATGGTGCCGGCGAGTTCGTTCAGTGTCTTGGCGCCGGCCAGGGTGCGGATCGCCTGGTCGTTCTTGCCGATCTCGGCGCGGCCGCCGGCGACGTCGACATTGGTCCCACGCAGGATCTGGCTGACATTGACCGCGGTGAGCCCGACCGCCTGCAGCTTGTCGGGATCGAGCGAGACCAGGATCTCGCGCTCGACACCGCCGATGCGCTCGACCTGGGCGACGCCGCGCACGCCCTGCAGCGCGCGCTTGACCACGTCGTCGACGAAATATGAGAGCTGCTCCGGCGTCTTGCCGGGCGAGATCGCTGCGTAAGTCACGATCGGCAGGCCGATCACGTCGACGCGCTGGATCAACGGCTCGGTGACGTTCTGCGGCAGGTTGGCGCGCACCCGCGTTACGGCGTCCTTGACGTCGTTGAGCGCGCGGTCGGTGTTGGTCTCCAGCGCGAACTGGATCGTGGTCACCGACAGGCCGTCGGTGATCGAGGAGGAGATATGGCGCACGCCCTCGACGCCGGAGACGCCGTCTTCGATCGTCTTGGTGACCTGCGATTCAAGTTCCGAGGGTGCCGCGCCGAATTGCGAGACCGCGACCGAGATCACCGGAATGTCGGCGCTCGGCAGCCGCGTCACCGCGAGCTTGGTGAAGGAGACCCAGCCCAGCACCAGCAGGATGATCGAGAAGACGATCGAGGGAAGCGGGTTCCGGATCGACCATGCCGAGATGTTCAAAGCCATTAGCGTGCCCGAATTAGCGTGATCGCGTGCGATCGAGTTCGTCGGCGAACATGGTCTTGATCTGGTCGCCGTCATGCAGCGAGGTGCCAGCATCGGCCACGACGATTTCGCCGACGTCGAGGCCTTCAAGGATTTCAGTCGAGGTGTCGGAGGTCAGCCCGACGCGCACCCTGCGGGTCTCGACCGTGTTGCCCTTCACGACTTGCAGGGTCAGGCGGTCGATCGCGGTGCGCGGCACCGCGACGCCGCAGGAGCGCTTGGCGTCGATATTGGCGCGCGCGAACATGCCGACCTTCAGCGTCGGATTGTTATTGATGGTGATGCGGACGTGCCCGAGCTGGGTGGCGCGGTCGATCTGCGGCGAGATCTGGCGAACCTTGCCGACGATGTCGGGCGCGTCGTCGCGGCTGATCCGGACATTGGCGCCGGGATTGAGCTTCAGGAGCTGGAAGCCCGGCACCTCGGCGTCGAGCTCGATCTCGTTGTTGACGGAGATCTTGAACATCGGCGGAGCCTGCGGCGAGGCCGGCACGCCGGGCGCGGTGCGCACCTCGGTCACGAGGCCGGCGGCCGGCGCGCGCAGCACGATCGGCTTGGCATTGCCCTGCGCCGCCTGCTGCGGCGGCGGGGTCAACCGCGCCAGTTCCTGGTTCTCGGTCACGGTGTCACCCTCGCGGACCAGCACGTCGGTCACCTTGGAGCCGTCCTGGTCGACATTCACCTGCGCCTCGCGGCGCGGCACGATGAAGCCGGTGACGCGGACCATGTCGGAGAAGCAGGCATTGGTCGACTTCGTCACCACGACCAGCGCCTGGCCCGGCGTCTCCTTCTCCTCCGGATGGGAGCGGTGCTCGAACGCGTAATAGGCGACAGCCAGCGCGAGGAACACCACCGTGCCGAGCGCAGGCTTGAGGTATTGGGAGAAATTCATCGCCTGATCAATCCAGAACTTGGCGCGTATCGACAGTGATTGTCTTGGGCGCTCGTCGAAGTCTCATCTCGCCGTCGTATTGTGTGGGCATCGGAAAGGCCGGGGTCCATTGTTCCGGATCATGCCCTGATGTCATGTGAGGCGGGTCACCTGTGGGCCGCTTTGGGCGTTCGCCCTCAAGCAAATGCGCCCCGCCGGGGTGCGGGACGCATTGTAACCTCAAAAAGGGGCCACGCCACCGCCCATCACTTGGAGGCGGTGTCCTTGTTTTCCATGTTCACGACCTGCACGCGCCGGTTGACGTCCGCCATCGGGTGGCTCGGGTCCTTCAGCTTGCTCTTGCCATAGCCGACGGTGACGAGATCGGTGCCGTTGATGCCATATTTGTCGACCAGATAGCGTTTGATGGCGTCGGCGCGGCGCTCCGAGAGGCCCTGATTGTAGTCCTCGCCGCCGGCGGCGTCGGTGTGGCCAGCGACCACGAAGGTCGAGCCCTTCAGGTCCTGATTGGTCAGGGCGCGGCCGAGCGCCTGCACCGACGGCAGCGACTTCGCGCTGATGTCGGCGGAGTTGTAATCGAAGTTGATCTCAAGATCGATCTTCGGCTTGTCCTGGACGATGGTCGCGATTTCCTCGCGCTCAGTCGAGGACAGCGAGCGGGTGGCGCGGCCACGGACGCTCTGCACGAATTTGGCCTGGTCGGCGTTCAGCCTGGGCGAGGTCTGCGGGCCGGCCGAAAGGCCGCGGGTCAGCGGCTTCTTCTCGGGTGTCAACGCCTTGATGATCTGATCCTCGGTGACGTCACCAGCGCGGGCGGTCGCCATGCCGAACCAGAGCATGGCGCCGACGGTCGCGATTGAAAGCATCGCGGCCCTTGCCGACGGCTTGAACATTTCGGTCCCTCCTGCGCCGGCTGGCGCGGTTCCATGCAACGGTTTGGATTGATTGCGGGCATCGCTGCCCGGCACGCACCCTCTGATTAGTCGCGCAATTTCGCCTGGGGTTCGAGCCGCGGGCAGGCCTCGTTCATTTGTCACTGCACGCCGTAGTCGGCGAATTCCTTGACGATGTTCGGGTCCATCGCCTTGGCGTTGGCGATGTCGAGATCGCCTTCCGCGACCGCGCCGCTGCGCTTCTTGGCAAGGCCGCGCCCGTACAGCGACGAGGTCAGCCGCGGGTTGATCTTCAGCGCGGCGTCGAAATCGGCGATGGCGTTCTTGTTCTGCCCGCCCTTCAGGTTCATCAGCCCGCGGCTGTCGAGCGCATCGACGAAATTCGGGCGCAGCCGCAATGCCTCGTTGCAGTCCTTCAGCGCCGCCTGCAGGTCGCCGATCACGGTGCGGACCCAGCAGCGGTTGTTATAGGCCTCGACATCCTTCGGGTTCAGTCGCAGCGAATTGGTGAAATCCTTCACCGCGAGGTCGTACGCGCCCTTGCTGGCAAAGACCTGGCCGCGGCGATACAGCGCAGCCGCGTCATCCGGGTTCTTGTCGAGCTTTTCGTTCAGGCCCTTGATCGTCGGATCGTCCGCGAGCACGGGCGAATTGCTCGGAGCCGGGGTGGGCTGGATCACCACCGGCGGCGGAGGCGCGGGTGGCGGCAGCGCGATCTCGGGCGCTTTTGGCGGGGGCGGGGGTGCCGCCGGCGCTGTCGCGACCGGTGGTTTCGGCGGCGCTGGTGGCGGCGTCGGCGCGGTTGCAGCCGGAGGCGTCGGTGTCGGCTTCGGCGTTGCAGCGGGCGGGGCCGGCGGAGGTGCAACTGGCGGTGCCGTTGCCACCTCGGTCGACGGCGACGCGGCAGGCGCGGGCGCTGCGCTCGACGGTCCCGGCGCGCCGCCTGGAATGGCCGCGCCGCCTGGTGTGGCTGCGGCGCTTGGCGTGGCTGCGCCGCCCGGACTGAACGAGAAATCCTCGGCCAGCGACGACGATATCCACGGCACCTGTTCCTGCCGCGAGGCCCGGGTGACGCCGACGCGGGTGCGGTTCAGCGTTTCCTCCGCCATCAGGTCGGGGGTGCGGATCTCCTTCAGCAATTCCCGCACGAACAGGCTGCGGTCGCTGCCATTGTCCGAGACCACGGACGACAGCGCGGCCGAATACATCACCAACGTACCGTTGGGGGCGATCACCGGGGCGAGCCCGGCCGAGAAGCTGCGAAAGCGGCGCTCGAACGGGTTGCGCCGTGAGGCGTCGACCAGGGCGATCTTGACCCCGGCGCCGCGGCTGTTGATCTCGCCGAGCACGGTCTCGAGGCTGAAGCCGTCGCGGCGAACGTCGGCCTCGGCCCAGATCTGGGCATCGATCGGGATCATGTAGCTCTGCCGGTTCGACTGGATGCCGTAACCCGAGAAGAAGATCAGCGCGACCGAGCCGGGCTTGATCTTGCCATAGAGCCGGTCGAAGGCGCGGCGCATGCCGTCGCCGGTCAGGTTCTCGCCGACCTCGACGGTGAAGCCGTCGCGCTTGAGCTCGTCGGCGACGTCACGCGCGTCGTTAACCGGCTCCTTCAGCGGTGCGTCGGCGTCGGGATATTTGGCATTGCCGATGACCAGCGCGAAACGATCGCCGGCGGCGACGGACAGGGTGGGCGACGCGATTGAAAAAATCAGCGTGGCGAGCAAGGCAAGGCGGATTTTCATAATCGCAGCAAATCCAGATCGCGGCATTGTAATGAAATGGCGCCGCTTTCGGCCTGCGCCCCGGGGACCTTACTCTAGCGAAAAACCATTATCAAACCACGGTCAAACCCCCGTCAACGGCTTGCTGCACCATCGCTGATCGCGGCGGCAGGAGCGAGGCCGCAGTGCAGCAGCCGCGATCATGGCGGCCATCGCCTCCGTGGCATGGTGCAGGTTCCTGCGACCGGATAATGTGATTCCATTCACAGAGGCCGCGGCCGTCCCGTCATGCGCTCGTCGCACTTCGCGCGGTTTGACCTTTGCGCGAGGCGATGGCTTTGTGGTCGGGACGCCAAGCCAATCAAGAACAACCCGTTCAAACAAGGTCTGCCAACAAGAGCGAAACCGATGGGAAACGCCTACGAAATCTACGCCCTGCGCTATGCGACGATGTCGCCGCGCACGCCTCACCTCAACTTCCTGGTGCCCGATCCGCATGATACCACGGCGCAGGATCTCGATTATTTCGTCTGGCTCATCCGCGGTCACGGCCGCGATATCCTGGTCGACACCGGCTTCAACGCCGAGGAGGCCAAGGCGCGCGCCCGCAAGCTGACGCTCAACCCGGTCGATGCGCTGGCCGGCTTCGGCGTCAGCGCCGATGCGATCCGCGACGTCATCGTGACCCATCTGCATTATGACCACGCCGGCAATCTGGATCGCTTCCCGAACGCCAAATTCCATCTGCAGGAACGCGAGATGAGCTACGCGACCGGCCGCTGCATGTGCAACGGCATGCTGCGCCATCCGTTCTCCATCGAGCACGTCACCCAGATGGTGCGCCACGTCTATGGCGAGCGCGTCACCTTCCATTCCGGTGACGGCGAGATCGCGCCCGGCGTCACCGTGCATCGCGTCGGCGGCCATTCCGACGGCCTGCAGGTGGTGCGGGTCGAGACCGCGCGCGGCCCGGTCGTGCTGGCGTCGGACGCCGCGCATTATTATGCGAACCTGCACAAGCGTAGCCCGTTCCCGATCGTCTACAATGTCGGCGACATGGCGCAGGGCTGGGAGACCGTCGAGCGGCTTGCCGGTCATCCCGACCGCTTCATCCCGGGCCACGATCCGATCGTCAGCGAGATCTATCCGCGCGCCAGCGACAAGGTCGATGCGTTCGCGCTGCATCTGGCGCCGTCGCGATCGTTCGTGAAGTAGCCTCGCCGATATGGGCGCGGCGTATGCACAACACCTCAAGAAGCGTCAAAAAGAAGAAGCGATATGACTGAATACGAGACTCTCGGATTCATCGGCCTCGGCGTGATGGGTGAGCCGATTTGCCGCAACCTGGTCAAGAAGAGCGGCAAGCGCGTCGTGGTGTTCGACCTCGCGGCTGAGCCGCTGCAACGGCTGCGCGCTGACGGCGCCGATGTGGCTGAAACGGTCGCCGACGTCGTCAGGCAGAGCGATGTGCTGTTCCTCTGCCTGCCGAGCGCCAAGCATGTACGCGCGGTGTTCGAAGGCGACGGCATCCTGAAGAACATCAGAAGCGGCCAGGTCGTGGTCGATCTCGGCACGTCGTCGGTCAGCCAGACCCGCGACTTCGCCAAGCAGCTACAGGCCAAGGGCGCGGCCTGGGCCGACGCGCCGATCGCGCGTACCCGGCAGGCGGCGCAGGACGGCACGCTCAGCGTGATGGTCGGCGCGGTGCCCGCGCTCTACGCCGCGATCGAGCCCCTGATCCGCTGCTTTGCTACCGACGTCACCAATTGCGGCGATGTCGGCGCCGGGCAGGTGACCAAGATCCTCAACAACATGGTGTTGTTCGAGACTGTGAACGCGCTTGCCGAGGCCGTCGCGGTAGCGAAGCACAATGGCGTCGATCCGAAACTGCTGCTGGAAACCCTGTCGAAGGGCTCGGCCGACAGCTTTGCGCTGCGCAACCACGGCATGAAGGCGATCGTGCCCGGCGTGTTTCCCGAGCGCGCGTTCTCGACCGAATATGCGCTGAAGGATCTGTCCTACGTGCTGGAGCTCGCCGCCGACGCCGGCATCAAGATCCGCGGCGCGGAGCTGATCGGCACGGTGCTGCAGGAAGCGATCGACAAGGGATCGGGGGATAATTATTTCCCTGTGATCGCGAAGCATATCGGCGGGGCGTAGTGCAATATTTCACGCCGGCATTGCGCGCGTAATCCCATCACCGTCATGCTGAGGAGGCCGCGCAGCGGCCGTCTCGAAGCACGACGGCCCGACTGTGGCCGTGCATCCTTCGAGGCTCGCTCCGCTCGCACCTCAGGATGACGGGTTTGAAAGCTATGCTCGTGTTGTGCTGGGACGCCAGCCAACTCCGGCGTCGTCCTGGCGAAAGCCAGGACCCATAACCACAAATGTCCCTTGTTGGGCTCGCTGGAACGACGAGTCCCGTTCACAACACCGGCCGCGGAGTATGGGTCCTGGCTTTCGCCAGGACGACAACGGAGTGTGAGGCTAATACACCTCCTTCGCGTCGGCCTCTTCGCTGGTCTGCACCAGCTCGAGGCTGGTCTCGACCTTGCCGAGCAGGCGTGCGAGATCGCGGCGCTCCTGTGCGGACAGGCAGGACAGGATCTCCTGCTCCTTGCGCAGCAGGCGCGGGATCAGCTCTTCGTAGAGTGCCTGGCCCTTTTTGGTCAGGCGCAGGCGGAACTCGCGGCGGTCGTCGGCGTTCTCGACGCGCTCGACGATCTCGCGCTCCATCAGCGCCGACACCGCGCGGCTGATGGTGGATTTATGCGTGCGGGTGCAATGCGCGATGTATTGCGCGCTGCAGGGATCGCTGCGGAAACCCAGCGTGGCGAGCACGCGCCATTCCGGAATGTCGAGGCCGTAGCGCACCTGATATTCGCTCGACAGCGCCGAGGACACCTCGGCCGCCAGCCGGTTCAGGCGGAACGGCATGAAGTGGAAGAGGTCGAGGCGCTTCTTGGTTGGCGCGACATTGTCGCGCGCGTCCGCTTCCACGGCGCTGCGCGGCCGGGCTGGAGGCTGGCTTGCAGAGGTCCTGGCCAAAAATTCCTCCAATTTGAGTTGACGGCGGGTCCGACTGGGAGTTTAAGATAGTTGCAAGTGAGACTAATTTAGCAAGGTCGCGCCCGGCCCGCAAGGTCCCGGTCGCAAACCGGTCACACAAGCCGCAGCCCGAGCCACAAAAAAGGGCCGGCGGCACCAGGGAACATCCAGGGTCAGGCAATCAGGGTCACGCAATGGCACCAGCCAATACGGCACAGGCCAAAACCCAGTTCGGCTATCGCCGTCATCCCGACCAGGATCGCTCGGGCGCCAACGTCGCGGAGCATCCGGTCGTGGTGGTCGGCGCCGGGCCGGTGGGATTGTCGCTCGCGATCGATCTCGCGCAGCGCGGCCAGCGCGTGGTGCTGCTCGACGATGCCGACCGGATCGGCGAAGGCTCGCGCGCGATCTGCTTCTCGAAGCGCTCGCTGGAATTCTGGGATCGCCTCGGGGTCGGCGACCGCATGGTCGAGAAGGGGGTGGTGTGGAGCGTCGGCAAGATCTTCCATGGCGCCTCGCAGCTCTACCAGTTCAATCTGCTGCCCGAGGAGGGCCATAAGCGGCCCGCCTTCATCAACCTGCAGCAGTTCTACGCCGAGGCCTATCTGGTCGACCGGGTCGAGCAGCTGCCTGAAATCGACCTGCGCTGGCGCAACAAGGTGATCGCGCTGGAAAGCCGCAACGATGGCGTCGCTTTGACGATCGCTACGCCTGAGGGCGCGTACCAGGTGCACGCCTCCTTCGTCGTCGCCTGCGACGGCGCGCGCTCCTCGCTGCGGCAGATGGTCGGTGCGGACTTTGCGGGGCAGGTGTTCGAGGACCAGTTCCTGATCGCCGACGTCAAGATGACCGCCGCATTCCCGACCGAGCGCTGGTTCTGGTTCGATCCGCCGTTCCACGCCGGACGCTCGGCGCTGCTGCACAAGCAGCCGGACGATATCTGGCGGATCGATCTGCAGCTCAATCCGGATGCCGATCCGGTGGCCGAGAAGCAGCCCGAGAACGTGCGGCCGCGGATCGAGCGCATGCTCGGGCACGACAAGTTCGAGTTCGAATGGATATCGCTGTACAAGTTCCAGTGCCGGCGGATGGCCAAGTTCATCCACGGCCGCGTGATCTTCGCCGGCGATTCCGCACATCAGGTCTCGCCGTTCGGCGCGCGCGGCGCCAATTCCGGGCTCGAGGACGCCGAGAATCTGTCGTGGAAGCTCGATCGCGTGCTGCGTCGGCTGTCGCCGGAGGGCTTGCTCGAGACCTATCACATCGAGCGCAGTGCGGCGGCGGACGAGAACATCCGCGAATCCACCCGCTCGACCGATTTCATGGCACCGGTGACCCGGCAGGAGGCGCGGCTGCGCGAAGCGGTGCTGTCGCTCGCCAAGGATACCGAGTTCGGCAAGCGCATGGTCAATGGCGGCCGGCTGTCGGTGCCGTCGGTCTATGACACGCCGCTGTCGAGCGGCGATCGCGACAGCTGGCGCGGCGGCCCGCGGCCGGGCGCGTCGATGCTGGACGCGCCGGTGACCGAGCAGGGCGGCGGTTCCAGCTATCTGACTGACGTTTTCATCAGGCAGGGAACGCGTTTCACGCTGCTGGAGTTTGGTAATGGCGTAGCGGCCGATGTCCCTGACGGCGTCGGCACCATCCGGGTTGGCGGCGAGGGCGGGTTGGTCGACGCGCAGGGCCTCGCCGGCAAGCGCTACGATGCCGAGCCCGGCACCGCCTATCTGCTGCGGCCGGATGGTTACGTCGCGGCGCGCTTCCGGAACGCAGAACGGCCGGGACTCGATGCAGCGCTGGCGCGCGCATCCGGCCTGAACTGAGGATTTTGCGATGGCGCTGTCGACCAGTTCGAACTTCGCTAGTCCCGATGACGCCTTCCGCGCCATCGTCGAGGCGCATCGCGGCCTCACCGAGGCGCAGAGCGCCGATCTCGATGCCGCGCTGGTTCTGGTACTCGCCAACCATATCGGCGATCTCGTCGTACTGCGCGAGGCGATCGCGCTCGCGAAGCGGCGGACGCTGGACGCGAGCCAGCAGCAACAACAGCAACAACAATAGCACTGATCAAACGGACAGGATTGAACTGATGGCCAAAGGTTTTGCATCGACCACGGATCTCACGGAGAAGAAGGTCACCTTCTCCGAGATCGGAACCGATCTCTACGCCTTCACCGCCGAGGGCGATCCCAACACCGCCGTCATCGTCGGCGACGACGGCTGCCTGGTGTTCGACGCGCAGGCAACGCCCGCGATGGCCAACAAGGTGATCGAGCGGGTCAAGACCGTCACCGACAAGCCGATCAAATATGTCGTGCTATCGCATTATCACGCGGTGCGCGTGCTCGGCGCCTCCGCCTATCACGCACAGGGCATCGTCGCCTCGCAGGAGACGTACCGGCTGATCCAGGAGCGCGGCCAGCAGGATTGGGATTCCGAGTACGGCCGCTTCCCGCGGCTGTTTCAGGACGCGGCGAGCATTCCCGGACTGACCTGGCCGACGCTGACCTTCGAAGGCGAGATGTCGGTCTATCTCGGCAAGCGCGAGGTCCGGCTGATGCAGCTCGGCGCCGGCCACACTTCGGGCGATATCGTCGCCTGGGTGCCGGATGCCGAGGTGATGTTCTCCGGCGACCTGATCGAGTATCACTCGGCCTGCTATTGCGGCGATGCGCATCTGCGCGAATGGCCGATGACCTTGAACGAGATCCGCGCCTTCAATCCGAAGGCGATCGCGCCGGGCCGCGGCGATGCGCTGAAGGGCCTCGAGACCGGGCGCGATGCGATTGCGATGACCCGCGATTTCGTCACCACGCTCTATGGTGCCGCCGAATCCTCCGTCGCCAAGGGCCGCAGCCTGAAGGAATCGATGGCGGCGACGCGCGAGGTGATGGATCCGAAATTCTCGAAATTTGCGATCTACGAGCACTGCCTGCCGTTCAACGTTTCGCGCGCCTATGACGAAGCGTCCGGGATCGACGATCCCGTGATCTGGACCGACAAGCGTGACCAGGAAATGTGGGCCGCCCTGCAAGGAGGATAGCGATGAACATCAATACCTCGCCTGACCAGATCGTTCGCAGCTCGGGGCAAGTCACGCCGGGCTACATGTCCGGTTTCGGCAACAGCTTTGAGACCGAAGCGTTGCCCGGCGCGCTGCCGATGGGGCGCAACTCGCCGCAGCGCTGCGCCTACGGGCTCTATGCCGAACAACTGTCGGGCTCGCCGTTCACGGCGCCGCGCGGCACCAATGAGCGCTCCTGGCTCTACCGCATCCGCCCGTCGGTGCGGCACTCCGGCCGTTTCGCCAAGGCCGATGCGGGGCTGTGGCGCACCGCGCCGTGTCACGAATACGATATGCCGATCGCGCAACTGCGCTGGGATCCGGCGCCGATCCCCAAGGAGGACATGACCTTCCTGCAGGGCGTGCAGACCATGACCACGGCCGGCGATGCCAACACGCAGGCCGGCATGGCGGCGCACATCTATCTCATCACCAAATCGATGGTCGATCAGCATTTCTACAATGCCGATGGCGAGATGATGTTCGTGCTGCAGAAGGGCAATCTGCGCCTCGTCACCGAGTTCGGCCGCATCGATGCCGAGCCGGGCGAGATCGTCGTGATCCCGCGCGGCGTCAAATTCCGCGTCGAGATTCCGAATGGACCTGCGCGCGGTTATCTCTGCGAGAACTACGGCGGCGCCTTCACGCTGCCGGAGCGCGGCCCGATCGGGGCCAACTGCCTGGCCAATTCGCGCGATTTCCTGACGCCGGTCGCGAGCTATGAGGACAAGGACACCCCGACCGAGCTCTACGTGAAGTGGGGCGGCGCGCTGTTCAAGACCACGTTGCCGCATTCGCCGATCGACGTGGTCGCCTGGCACGGCAATTACGCACCGTACAAATACGACCTGCGCACCTTCTCGCCGGTCGGCGCGATCGCGTTCGATCATCCGGATCCGTCGATCTTCACGGTGCTGACCTCGCCGTCGGAGACCGCCGGCACCGCGAACATCGACTTCGTGATCTTCCCGGAGCGCTGGATGGTGGCCGACAACACCTTCCGCCCGCCGTGGTACCACATGAACATCATGTCGGAGTTCATGGGGCTGATCTACGGCGTCTACGACGCCAAGCCGCAAGGCTTCGTGCCCGGCGGCATCTCGCTGCACAACATGATGCTGCCGCACGGCCCCGACCGCGAAGCCTTCGAGCACGCCAGCAACAGCGAGCTGAAACCGGTGAAGCTGACCGGCACGATGGCCTTCATGTTCGAGACCCGTTACCCCCAGCGCGTGACGCAGCACGCCGCGACGTCGTCGACGCTGCAGGACGACTACTCGGATTGCTGGAAGGGGTTGGAGAAGAAGTTCGACCCGAACAAGCCGTAAACACAACTCCCCGTCATTCCGGGGCGCGCGCAAGCGCGAGCCCGGAATCCATAACCACGATAATGAGTATGGATTCCGGGCCTGGCCCTTCGGGCCATCCCGGAATGACGACCGATAGATCGTAGCAAAATCGGCAGGAAGCCATGCCCCACCCCAACGACCCAAAACTCCGCTCCTTCGTCGACGTCGCTCCCACCTCGGACTTTCCGATCCAGAACCTGCCCTATGGCGTGTTCTCGTCGAAGGATGGCCTTGCGCCGCGCGTCGGCGTTGCGATCGGCGACTACGTGCTTGACCTCTGGGAGCTCGAGCAGGACTCGCGGCTCGATGTCGGGCCGCTCGGCGCGTTCTCGCAGCCGTCACTCAACGCCTTCATGGCGCTCGGGCCGAAGGTGTGGTCGGCGACGCGGGCGCGGATCAGCGAACTGCTGCGCGCCGATCATCCGGAGTTGCGCGACAACAGGGAGTTGCGGGCGCGGACGCTGGTGCCGATGGCGGACGTCCGGCTGCACATGCCGTTTGCCGTCTCGGGCTATACCGATTTCTATTCGTCGAAGGAGCACGCCACCAATGTCGGCGTCATGTTCCGCGGCAAGGACAATGCGTTGCAGCCGAACTGGCTGTACATGCCGATCGGCTACAACGGCCGCGCCTCGACGGTGGTGGTGAGTGGCACCAAGGTGCGGCGGCCGCGCGGCCAGCTGAAGCCGCCGACCGCTGACGTGCCGAGCTTCGGCGCCTGCAAGCGGCTCGACTTCGAGCTCGAGATGGGCGTCGTGGTTGGCCAGGCGTCAGCGATGGGCGAGATGATCACCGAGAAGCAGGCCGAGGAGATGATCTTCGGCTTCGTCATCCTCAACGACTGGAGCGCGCGCGATATCCAGCAGTGGGAATATGTGCCGCTCGGGCCGTTCCAGGCCAAGGCGTTCGCGACCTCGATCAGCCCGTGGGTGGTGACGCGCGAGGCGCTGGAGCCGTTCCGCATGCAGGGCCCGGCGCAGCAGCCGGAGCCGCTGGCTTATCTCAAGCAGGCGCAGCCGAACAATTACGACTTGCAGCTCGACGTCGCGCTGCGCGCCGGTGCGATGAACGAAGCGAAGACGATCTGCAGCACCAACTTCAAATACATGTACTGGTCGTCGGTGCAGCAGCTGGTCCACCACGCCTCCAGCGGCTGCGCGATGAATGTCGGCGATCTCTTAGGCAGCGGCACGATCTCCGGTCCTGAAAAGGATCAGCGCGGCAGCCTCCTGGAAATTAGCTGGAACGGCACCGAGCCGGTCGAGCTTGGCAGCGGCGTGACGCGCTCGTTCCTCGAAAATGGCGACTCGCTTGTCATGCGCGGCTGGTGCCAGGGCGACGGCTATCGTGTCGGCTTTGGCGAGGTCGAAGGCACGATCGTCGCGGCGGAGTAAGTTGTTTCTCCGTCATTGCGAGGAGCGAAGCGACGAAGCAATCCACCTATCCCCGCACGGAGAGGGTGGATTGCTTCGCTTCGCTCGCAATGACGAGAGGAAACTCACCGCTCCTCCGGCCTGACATCCCTCAGCCGCGCCGTATTGGCCGCGCAGTCCTCGAGGCTGTATTTCAGATGCACCCGCTTGTCCGACGGCGGCTGGTTCACGGTGCAGACACCCGCCCGCCACGGCTTGGCCGGGCGGATCGGCCGCGGTGCAAAGCCGCCGCCGCAGTTCGGGCAGACATTGCCGAGCTTGGTCTCGGCGCAGTCCGCGCAGAACGTGCATTCGTATGAGCAGATCCGCGCGTCCAGCGCGCTCGGTGGCAGGTCCTTGTCGCAATATTCGCAGTTCGGTCGCAGCTGCAGCGCCATGGTCGTCTCTCTTGCGGAATGTTGGAGGAATGATCGCAAATCGGGCGGGGAAAGCGAATGACGGATTTCCCTCGATTTGCGCCAGTCAGGTCGGCAACGATTTCAGCGGCAGCTTGGTGCTCTCCTTCAGGCGGTCGAGCACGATCGATGAGCGCACATGCGCCACGCTCTGGTGCGGCATCAGCACGTTGTTGACGATGTCGGACAGGCTCTTGAGGTCGCGCAGCATCACCTTCAGCACGTAATCGGCATCGCCGGTCAGCGCATAGGCTTCCTGGATGTCATCGACGCGGTTGACCAGCTCGCGAAACCGCTTGGCGTTGTCGGGCGAATGGGTCGCGAGCGTGATGTGGATGAAGGCGATCAGGCCGAAGCCGAGCGCCTCGCCAGCGAGATCGGCGTGGTAGCCGGAAATCACCTTCTCCTCCTCCAGCCGCATCCGCCGCCGCGAGCATTGCGAGGCGGAGAGGCCGACCAGGTCGGCGAGCTGCTGGTTGGTCAGCCGGCCGTCGTCCTGCAACGCGGCGAGCATTTTGAGGTCGAAGGCATCGACGTCAGGCATGCGTAAAATGTCCATATCATGCACGGATCGTGCGCGATTCTAGCAAATCAGGGGCTATTTTGCACGCACGTTGCGCAGCAGGTGACGGAAACTGATCTCCAGACAAATCAGGGAGTTTCCGTCATGGGTCCGTTTCCGCACGATGCGCCGCCGGCCGAAATCAGCACTGAGAACCCGATGGGCACCGACGGCTTCGAGTTCGTCGAATATGCCCACCCCAACCCCGGCGAGCTCCACGCATTGTTCAAGCTGATGGGCTTTGTCGCGGTCGCCCGCCACAAGACCAAGAAGATCACGGTCTATCGCCAGGGCGACATCAACTATCTCGTCAATGAGGAGCCCGGCACCCACGGCTTCAATTTCGTCGCCGCGCACGGTCCCTGCGCGCCGTCGATGGCGTTCCGTGTCGTCGATGCGAAGCAGGCCTATGAGCGCGCGATCGCGCTCGGCGCCGAGCCGGCAGATGTGCCGTCCGCCGAGAAGACGCTCGATGTGCCCGCGATCAAGGGCATCGGTGGCAGCCTGCTGTATTTCGTCGACCGCTACGGCGCCAAGGGTTCGGCCTATGATGCCGAGTTCGAGTGGTTAGGGGCGGAGAATCCGCGTCCCGCAGGCTCGGGCCTTTATTACATCGATCACCTCACCCACAACGTCCATCGCGGCCGCATGGATGTCTGGACCGGCTTCTATGCCAAGCTGTTCAACTTCCGCCAGATCCGCTTCTTCGACATCGAGGGCCGCGCATCCGGCCTGTTCTCGCGCGCGCTGACCAGCCCGGACGGCAAGATCCGGATTCCGATCAACGAGGACGCCGGCGATTCCGGGCAGATCGAGGAATATCTCAACATCTATCACGGCGAGGGCATCCAGCACATCGCCTGCGGCGCGCGCGATATCTATGCGACGGTCGAGACGTTGCGCGCGGACGGCCTGCCGTTCATGCCGTCGCCGCCCGAGACCTATTTCGAGCGGATCGATGCCCGCCTGCCGCAGCATGGCGAGGACGTCGCGCGGCTCAAGACCAACGGCATCCTGATCGACGGCGAGGGCGTGGTCGACGGCGGCCAGACCAAGGTGCTGCTGCAGATCTTCTCGGCGAACGCGATCGGGCCGATCTTCTTCGAGTTCATCCAGCGCAAGGGCGACGACGGTTTTGGTGAAGGCAACTTCAAGGCGCTGTTCGAATCGATCGAGGAAGACCAGATCCGCCGCGGCGTGCTCAAGGTCGATTACGCCGCGTGAAGACGTCGTAGGAGTGCGACGTTAGCGCACAGCCAACAGGTGTCGTCCCTGCGAAAGCAGGGACCCATAACCACAGGATTGGATTGTTGAGGGCGCCGCGGCTCCAACGACGCCTGATAACTGCCATTCGTGGTTATGGGTCCCGGGTCGCGCTGCGCTTGCCCGGGACGACAGGGAGGTTTATTTCCCCGCCTTCCACGCGCTGGTCACGTCGCCAATGCTTGCCAGCTCCGGCTCGCGGATCGCCGACGGCGTGCGCGAGAAGCGCGGCGCGGGGGCGGGCTGGGTGACGCCGTGGCGCTCGACGAACACCTGACGCGCCGCCATGTGCGGATGCTTCGGTGCCTCTTCCATGGTCAGGATCGGCGCGAAGCAGATGTCGGTGCCTTCCATGATTGTGCACCAGTCCGCGCGCGACTTGCTCTTGAACACCTTGGTCAGCTTCTCCTTCAGCGCCGGCCAGGCCTTGCGGTCCATCTGGGCGTCGAAGTCGGCGTCGGTCAGGTCGGCATGCTTGCGCAGCAGCGCGTAGAACTGCGGTTCGATCGAGCCGATCGAGATGAAGTTGCCGCAGGAACATTCGTAGACGCCGTAGAAATGCGCGCCGCCGTCCAAGAAGTTCTGGTCGCGGCCGCCGCTCCAGCGGCCCTGTGCGTGCATGTCGTAGAACATCGACATCAGCGAGGCCGCGCCGTCGCACATCGCGGTGTCGACCACCTGGCCCTTGCCGGACTTCTGCGCTTCCAGCAGCGCGGCGAGCACGCCGACCACGAGATAGAGCGCACCGCCGCCGAAATCGCCGACCAGGTTGAGCGGCGGCACCGGCTTCTCCTTGGTGCCGATCGCAGCCAGTGCACCGGTGATCGAGATGTAGTTGATGTCGTGGCCGGCGGCGTTCGCCAGCGGGCCTTCCTGGCCCCAGCCGGTCATGCGGCCGAAGACCAGCTTCGGATTGCGCGCGAGCACGACGTCCGGGCCGAGACCGAGGCGCTCCATCACGCCGGGGCGAAAGCCTTCGATCAGCGCATCGGCATGGCTGAGCAGGTCGAGCACTTCAGCGATCGCCGCCTTGTTCTTGAGGTCGAGCTCGATGACCTTGCGGCCGCGGGTTGCCACCGCCTTCAAATTCTTGCCGGCGCCGACCCGATCGAGGGTGATGACCTCGGCGCCCATGTCGGCGAGCAGCATGCAGGCGAACGGGCCGGGGCCGATGCCGGCGAATTCGACGATGCGGAAGCCGGCGAGCGGGCCCGAGGTGCGAGCGGCGGTTTGGGAGGCGGGTTTATCGAGCACGTTGTTATCCGTTCGTTGTGGGGCGTTAAGCGGCTGAGGTGCTTACGGCTGGCTTGGTGCCGAATGTCATGCGTTCCCCCAGCCGTCCGTGGGACGGTATTTTTAATTAGCTGATTAGCTAAATTGTCTCGCCGAACGCGCGATGAGGCAAGCGTCTTTTGCCCCGAAGCGCCGGTAAAACGAGGCGCCGGTAAAACGCGAACGGCGCGCATCGCTGCGCGCCGCCGCTCGACTTGTGTTTAGGCGCTATCAGCCGGCGGCAGTCACCGCCCGCTGTCCCATCACCTTCACCAGGTTCGCGCGGTAATCCGCCGAGCCGTGGATATCGGCGAGCAGGCCGCTCGCCGGGATCGTGACGCTGTCGAGCGCCGAAGCTGCCCAATTCGCCTTCAGCGCCTGCTCGATCGGCCCCACCCGCATGACGCCGCTTTGCGATGCACCGGTCGCGGTGACGCGGACGTCACCCGACTTGGTCTTGGCGACGAACACGCCAGTCAGGGCGAAGCGCGAGGCCGGGTTCGGAAACTTGGCATAACCCGCCTTGGCCGGGATCGGGAACGCGACCTGCGTGATGATCTCACCATCCTCTAGTGCCGTCGTGAACAGGCCCTTGAAGAAATCATCCGCCGCGATCGACCGCTTGTTGGTCTTGATCGTCGCGCCGAGTGCCAGCACCGCCGCCGGATAGTCCGCCGCCGGATCGTTGTTGGCGAGCGAGCCGCCGATCGTGCCGCGATAGCGCACGGCGGGATCGCCGATCATCGACGCCAGATTGGCAAGCGCCGGGATCGCCTTCTGCACGGCGTCGCTTTGCGCCACGTCATAATGCGTGGTCGCGGCCTTGATGGTGACGGTGTCGCCGGACACGTCGATGCCGATCATGTCCTTGATCTTGGCGACGTCGATCACATCGGATGGCGCCGCAAGGCGCTGCTTCATCACGGGGAGCAAGGTCTGTCCGCCGGACAGGAACTTGGACTCCTTGCCCTTGCCGAATTGCGCCACGGCATCGTCGATCGAGGAAGCACGGTGATAATTTGTCTCGTACATGGCTCTTCCTCCCTCAGCCGTGAATGGCGTGCCAGACGCGATCGGGCGTCGCCGGCATTTCCAGCTTGTTGTTGCCGATGGCGTCCGTGATCGCGTTGATCACGGCAGCGGAAGCACCGATCGCGCCGGCTTCGCCGCAGCCCTTGACGCCGAGCGGGTTGCCCGGACACAGCGTCGTGGTGTGGGAGAGCTGGAACGACGGCAGGTCGTCGGCGCGCGGCATGGTGTAGTCCATGAACGACGCGGTCACGAGCTGACCGGTATCGTCATAGACCGCGCCCTCGAGCAGCGCCTGGCCGATGCCCTGCGCAAGGCCGCCATGGACCTGGCCCTCGACAATCATCGGGTTGATCAGCCGGCCGAAATCGTCGGCTGCGACGAAGTCGACGAAGGTGGTCTTGCCGGTGCCGGGATCGACCTCGAGCTCGCAGATATAGGCGCCGGCCGGGAAGGTGAAGTTGGTCGGGTCGTAGAACGCCGTCTCCTTCAGGCCGGGCTCCATGCCGTCGGGCAGGTTGTGCGCGGTGTAGGCTGCGAGCGCGACCATCGGCAGCGCGATCGCCTTGTCGGTGCCGGTGACCTTGAACTCGCCGTTCTCGATCACGATGTCGCTCTCGGACGCTTCGAGCGCATGCGCCGCGATCTTCTTGGCCTTGGCTTCCACCTTCTCCATCGCCTTCACGATCGCCGCACCGCCGACCGCGATCGAGCGCGAGCCGTAAGTGCCCATGCCGAACTGCACCTTGTCGGTGTCGCCATGGACGATTGAGACCTGGCTGATCGGCACGCCGAGCCGCTCCGCGATGATCTGGCAGAATGTCGTCTCGTGGCCCTGGCCGTGGCTGTGCGAGCCGGTGAGCACCTCGATGGTGCCGACCGGATTGACGCGGATCTCCGCCGATTCCCACAGACCGACGCCGGCCCCGAGACTGCCGACGGCCTTCGACGGCGCGATGCCGCAGGCCTCGATGTAGCAGGAGACGCCGATGCCGCGCAGCTTGCCACTGGCTTTCGCCTTGGCCTTGCGGGCCGGGAAGCCGGCATAGTCGATCGCCTTCATCGCCGCATCGATCGAGGCGTGGAAGTCGCCGACATCATACGCCATGATCACAGGCGTCTGATACGGGAACGCGTTGATGAAGTTCTTTTTGCGCAGCTCGGTCGGATCGACTTTCAATTGCCGCGCCGCGGTCTCCATCATCCGCTCGAGCAGATAGCTCGCCTCGGGACGGCCGGCGCCTCGATAGGCGTCGACCGGTGTGGTGTTGGTGTAGACGCCGATCACCTCGGCGTAGATCGCCGGGATCACATACTGGCCCGACAGCAGGGTCGCGTAGAGATATGTCGGCACCGCCGAGGAGAACAGCGACATATAGGCGCCGAAATTGGCGTGGGTCTTCACCCGCAGGCCAAGGATCTTGTTGTCCTTGTCGAACGCCATCTCCGCCTTCGAGACATGGTCGCGGCCATGCGCGTCGGTCAGGAAGGCCTCCGAACGGTCGCCGGTCCACTTCACCGGGCGATTGACCTTCTTCGACGCCCACAGCGCCACCATCTCTTCCGGATAGATGTAGATCTTGGAGCCGAAGCCGCCGCCGACATCGGGTGCGATCACGCGGAGCTTGTGCTCGGGCGCGATGTTGTAGAACGCCGACAGCACGAGGCGGGCGACGTGCGGATTCTGCGAGGTCGTGTAGAGCGTGTAGTGCTCTTCGGCCTGGTCATATTGTGCGATCGCCGCGCGCGGCTCCATCGCGTTCGGCACCAGGCGGTTGTTGGTGAGCTCGAGCGTCACCACATTGGCGGCCTTGCTGAAGGCGTCGCCGACCGCGGCTTCGTCACCGATGTGCCAGTCATAGACGATGTTGCCGGGGGCTTCGGGATGCAGTTGCGGCGCGCCCGACTTGATCGCGGCCCTGACGTCGGCAACCGCGGGAAGCTCTTCGTAGTCGACGACGACGGCTTCGGCCGCGTCCTTGGCCTGGTTCTTGGTCTCGGCGATCACGACCGCGACCGCCTGTCCGACAAAGCGCACGGTTTCCGGCGCCATCGCCGGCCACGCGCCCATTTTCATAGGCGAGCCGTCTTTCGAGGTGATGGCCCAGCCGCAGATCAGATTGCCGACCTTGTCGTCGACGATCTGCTGTCCGGTCAGCACCGCGATCACGCCGGGCATCTTCATGGCCTCGGCGGAGTTGATGCCCTTGACCTTGGCATGTGCGTGCGGGCTGCGGATGAAGTGAGCGTAGCTCATGCCCACCATTTTGACGTCGTCGACGTAACGTCCCTGGCCGGTAATGAACCGGCGATCTTCCTTGCGCACGACGCGTGCGCCAATTCCTTCAACACCCATAGTCTAGTCCTCCCGACGGAGATTCGATTTGCCGCCGTTTCCATCGAGACCGGCGGTGATGAGCTTGATTCGTGTGTACTGCGTGGGCCGGCTATTCGGCGGCCTGCGCGACCTTCATGCGGCCGGCTGCGTCGAGCACCGCCTTGACGATGTTGTGGTAGCCGGTGCAGCGGCAGATGTTGCCTTCGAGCTCGTGGCGGACCGTTTCCTCGTCGAGCTTGCCGCCATGGCGGTGCACGATATCGACCGCGGACATGATCATGCCGGGGGTGCAATAGCCGCACTGCAGGCCGTGATTGTCGCGGAACGCCGCCTGCATCGGGTGCAGCTCGTCGCCCTTGGCGAGGCCTTCGATCGTGGTGACGTTGGAGCCGGCCGCCTGGCCGGCCAGCATGGTGCAGGATTTGACCGCCCGTCCGTCGACATGGACGACGCAGGCGCCGCACTGGCTGGTATCGCAGCCGACATGGGTGCCGGTGAGGTTGAGGTTTTCGCGCAAGAGATGCACGAGGAGGGTTCGGTCCTCGACGTCGACCGAAACCGCCCTGCCGTTTACCGTCAGTTTGACTGTAGACACGCGTTTCTCCCAATAGCTTCGTTATAGGCCCAGTAGACCACGCTTCATATGGGACGTAACCGCGATCAAAGTCGTAGGTGCGGCCCCGTCATGAAGGCGCCGGGCAGTGCCTGCAATCCTAGCAGGCAGCCGTTCAATGAGCAATTTGCAAGCTGCCGGGAGCATGCTCCGGCGCGGTGAAATCACCCCGCAGTGCAAGCGGTTTTCGGGCGGATCAATGCTGCCTGCGGCGCGCCAAAATCGCCGCCGCGATTGCTACTACCTTCCGCCTATAACGACGCAATAGCGTTGCTGTCATTTTCATCGCCGACGCAGCGACAGAAGATCGCTGGTTCATGAAATTGGGTATCGATCCGCGCACGCGATGCATCCATCGCGGCAACGAAACCATATTGGAGGAAGCCAATGAAGCTGAGGAGCGGGATTTTCTTTGCCGGTGTGTCGCTGGTCGCCATGGTGATGGCAAGCATTGGCGCGTCGAAAGCCAATGATTCCGTGGTGAAGGCGGCGTCCGATCCGAACGGATGGGCAATCGCCGGCCACGACTACGGCAATACACGCTTCAGCCCCCTGAAGCAGATCAATTCCGAGAACGCCGGCAAGCTGCAGCTGGTCTACTCGCTGTCGCTGGCCTCGCTGCGCTCCAATGAGTCGTCGCCGGTCGTGATCGGCAAGACGATGTATGTGTCGACGTCGTGGGGTCCGAAATACGTCTATGCCATCGATGCCGCGACCGGCGCGCGCAAATGGACCTGGCAGCCCGATATTCCGGATGATGTGCTTCAATACGCCTGCTGCGACGTCAACAGCCGCGGCGTGTCCTACGCCGACGGCAAGATCTTCGTCGGCCGGCTCGACGGCAAGCTGACCGCGCTCGACGCCGAGACCGGCAAGGAGCTCTGGACCTCGAAGGTGGTCGACTACAAGCAGGGCTCGGTCATCACCTCCCCGCCGCTCATCGTCCGCGACAAGGTCATCACCGGCTTCGGTGGCGGCGAATATGGCGTCCGCGGCTCGTTGCAGGCCTTCTCGGTCAATGACGGCAAGCTGCTCTGGCAGACCTACACGGTGCCGGCGCCCGGCGAACCCGGCAGCGACACCTGGAAGGGCGACACCGGGCTGCATGGCGGCGGCGCCGCCTGGCTGGTCGGCTCCTACGACGCCAAGTCCGACACGGTCTATTGGGGTACCAGCAATCCGGGACCGTGGAATACCGGCGTGCGCTCCACCGGCGACGGCAATTTCGGCAAGCTGACCAACCTCTACACGGCCTCGACGCTGGCGATCGATCCCAACACCGGCAAGATCAAGTGGCACATCCAGGGCACGCCGGCCGACGCCTGGGATTATGACGGCGTCAACGAACTGTTGCTCACCGACCTCAAGATCAAGGGCACCGAGACGCCGGTTCTGATGAAGGCGGATCGCAACGGCTTCTTCTTCGTGGCAAACCGCGAGACCGGCAAGATGATCTCGGCCGAGAAGTATGTCTTCGCCAACTGGGCCAAGAAGTGGGACATCAACACGATGCGGGCGGAGGAGGATCCGGACAAGCGCCCGGGCCCCGGCCACCCCGCCAAGGACATCTGCCCGAACCTGATCGGCGGCAAGAACTGGCAGCCGATGTCGTTCAACCCGCAGACCGGCCTCGTCTACATCCCGAGCAACAACGTCTGCATGGACTGGTCGGTCTCTGACGTGAACTACAAGCGCGGCGTGTTCTATCTCGGCGCCGAATTCCCGACCAAGGCGGGCCCCGGCGGCTTCCTCGGCGAGCTCGTGGCCTGGGATCCGATCGCCAACAAGAAGGTGTGGAGCATCAAGGAAGACCTGCCCTTCAACGGCGGCACGCTGACGACGGGCGGCAATTTGGTGTTCTCCGGCAATCTGCACGGCGACTTCCGCGCCATCGATGCCAAGAACGGCAAGGTGCTGTGGAGTAAGAACCTCGGCAGTGGCATCGGCGCCGGTCCGGTGACCTACTCGGTCGACGGCAAGCAGTATGTCGCGATCGTGGTCGGACGTACCGCGGCGCTGCCGGCCTTCCTCGGCGATATCGGCAAGAAGATGGTCGCCGCAGCGCCCGAAGGCGGCTCGCTGTTCGTGTTCGCCCTGCAGTAAACGATCGTCTAGGAGGCAGCATTGTCCATGTCCTGCATCGCCCGAAACGAACTGCGCACCCCCTCGCGCAACACGCGGTTGGAACATGCAATCCGGACCGTGCTGCTCTCCGCCCTGCTGATGGTGCCGGCCCTGGCGGCCGGCGCCGACGAGACAAAACCGCCGCTGCGGCTCTGCGCCGACCCGACCAACCTGCCGTTCTCGAGCGACGACGCGGGCAAGCCCGGCCTCTATCTCGAGATCGGCCAGGCGGTGGCGCAAAAGCTCGGCCGTACGGTGAGCACCAATTGGTACAAGTCCTATTTCGGCAAGCGCACCGTGCGGGAGACGCTGCTCAGCAAGCAGTGCGACGCCATGGTCGGCCTGCCGCTGATCGACGATTTCATGGGCCCGGCGGTGATCTTCTCGAAGCCGATCGCCCACGAAGGCTACGCGATGGTCGGCGCCAGGGATCGCAAACTGGCCGGCATCGACGACCTCAAGGGATTGCGGGTTGCGGTGCAGTATCAATCGACGCCGCAGAATCTGCTGGCGCTGCGTGACGACATCGTGAAGGTCACCGTGCTCAGCCCGGAGGAGGGCATGGCGGCCCTCGAACAGGGCAAAGTTGATATCGCCTTCATCTGGGCGCCGGTGGCGGGTTGGCTCAACAAGACCAGCTACGGCGACAAGTACCAGATCGTGTCGACCGAGGGTGACGGCCTGCTCTGGCCGACCGCGATCGGCTTCGCCAAGGCGTCCGGCGCGTTGCGCGATGAAGTCGACGGCGTGCTGCCGTCGCTGCAGCCGGAGATTTCCGCCCTGTTTGCCAAGTATGGCGTGCCCAACGGCGCGCCGGTGAAGTTCGGCCAGGCAACCCCGGCGGCGACGTCGTCCATTGGGGCCAGCGAACCCGTCACGGTCGGGCAGGCGGCTGCGGCCGAGAAACCGGTCCAGACCGCCGCGACCGCCGGAGATGCCAAAGGCGACGCCACCGCGGGGCGGGAGGTCTTCAACGGCACCTGCGCCCATTGCCATGGTCCGGACGCGGTGCAGGCCGAGCGAAAGATCGATCTCAGGCTGCTGAAGCAGCGCTATGCTGACGACATGGAATCGACATTCTGGAAGACGGTCCATGACGGGCGGCCAGCCAAGGGCATGCCGTCCTGGAAGGACGTCTTCAGCGACGACGAGCTCAGAAACGTGTATGTCTATCTGCAGAGTGTGCAGGATACCGGCGGGTCGAACTAGCCGCCGCCATTGGCGAATAGCAGTGCGAGGGTCCTCATGATGGGGTTCCTGATCATCGACGATCACCCCCTGTTTGGCGAGGCGCTTGGCAACGCCATCCGCATCTCGCATCCCGATGCCCGGATCTACGAGGCCACCTCGATCAAGGGGGCCCTCGGCATCCTCGCCAGCGAACCGAATATCGATCTCGCGCTGCTCGATCTGCTGCTGCCCGACGTGGTCGGCTTCTCCGGCTTCCAGAAGATCAGAGATCGCTATCCCAGGCTGCCGATCGCCATCGTTTCCAGTGAAGAGGACAAGCATACGATCCGCGAGGCGCTGGAGATGGGTGCGGTCGGCTATCTGCCGAAATCGACCTCGCTCGGCGAGCTGTCGCAGGCGATCGCGCGCGTGCTGAGCGGATCGGTCTCGGCGCCGCGAGATTTCGTCGCGGTCGGCGCGCTGGAGCAGTCCGAGACGGCGCGGACGCTGCGCGAGCGGATCCAGAAGCTGACGCCGCAGCAGATCCGCGTGCTTCACCTGATCATCCGCGGTCTGCAGAACCGCGAAATTGCCACTGAGCTCAAGCTCGCGGAATCCACCGTGAAGGCGCATGTGACCGAGATCCTGCGCAAGCTGAAGCTGTTCAGCCGCAACAAGGCGATCATCGAGCTCGGCAAGATTCCGCTTCCCGTCCTCGAAGCCAGCTCGGGTGCGAAGGCAGAGAAGGCGCCCTAGGTTTGCTGCGCTGCAAGGCGAGGGCATCCGGGGTGCTACCTATAGGCTGCCGGTCGGCTTTGAGATAATGTCCTGCGCACAATGGCTGTCATGAGCGATCCGAGGGAGGACGGCGCAGCATTGACCACGACCGCGCCCCTGGCGGACGAGCCGCCGGTCGATCGAGCGGGTGCGCCTCGACTGCTGATCGTCGAGGACCACCCGCTGTTCCGTGCTGCCCTGATCGGTGTGATCAGGGCAGAGTTTCCCGACGCCGAGGTGCTGCAGGCGACCTCGATCGATGGCGCGCTCGACGTGATCGCCGCGCGCGACGGCCTCGATCTGATCCTGCTCGATCTGTCGATGCCGGGAACCACGGGCCTGCTCGGTGCCTACCGGGTGCGGGCCGCCGCGCCGCGCAGCGCGCTCGTGATCGTGTCGGCGCATGACGATTCCCGGATCATCGGCGGCGCGATCGCGCTCGGCATTTCCGGATTCATTCCGAAGTCGACGCCGAAGCTCGAGCTGGCGCGCCTGCTGCGCGGCATTCTCGAAGGCGAGGTGTGCCTGCCGACGCGCTTTCGCGATTCGGCTGCCGCACGGAAGGGCCAGGCGGACACCAAGCAACTGGTGCAGCAGCTCGGCCAGTTCACCGCGCAGCAGCTTCGCGTGCTCGACATGATCTGCCACGGCCTGCAGAACAAGCACATCGCCTATCAGCTCGATATCTCGGTCACCACCGTCAAGGTGCATGTCTCCGAGATCCTGCGGAAGCTCGGTGTGCGCAGCCGGACCGAGGCCATCATCGCGCTGTCGAAACTGGATTTCGGCAAGCACGACCATGCGCCGGTGACGGCCTCGCCGCCGTCGCACGGCGCCTAGAGCCCCGTTCCGATGGAATCGGAACGGGGCTCTAGGTTCTTATCTTGACGCGTTTTCTTCACGCGAACCGGTATCCACTTCGCTCGAAAACGCTCTGGTCATAACCGCGCATTCGATTCGGCCGCCAAGAGGAACGACAGCAGCGAGCGCATCTCGGCGGGCTTGATCGGCTTCTTCAGCAATTCGTGGCCAAAGGCCGAGACGTCGGAGGCGGCCTTGGCCGAGTAGTCGGCGGTCACGATGATCGCCGGAACCTTGGCATTGATTTCGCCGCGGATCACGTCGACGGCCTGGATGCCGGTCTCGCCATTGTCGAGGTGCAGGTCGGCGATGATGGCGTCGGGGATGCCGTCCAGCGCGTGGATGCGCTCGAGCGCCTCGGTCTTGGAGATCGTCACTGCGACGTCGCAGCCCCATTTCTCCAGCAGATGGGCAAGGCCCTCGGCGCTCGAGAGGTCGTTCTCGATCAGCAGGATCTTGGCGCCCTCCATGCCGCCATAGCGGTAGTCGACGCTGGCCTGCTCGCGTACTGGGATCGCAACCGGATCGAAGGTGCGGGGTACGGTGACCGAGAACACCGAGCCCTTGCCGGCGCGCGAACTCAGTCTGATGTTATGGCCGAGCAAATCGGCAAACCGGCGCACGATCGAAAGGCCGAGCCCGATGCCCGCCTTGTCGCCGGCGCCCGCGTCGCCGCGCTGAAACTCGACGAAGATGGCCTCGCGCTGGGCTTCGGGGATGCCCGGCCCGGTGTCATGCACCTCGATGCAGATGTCGTCGCCCTTGAGACGGCATCCCATCAGCACGGTGCCGCGCTGGGTGTAGCGCAGCGCATTGGCCACGAGGTTTTGCAGAATCCGGCGCAGCATCAGCGGATCGGAGCGGACCACCGCCGACGACGGCATGATCTTGAAGCTGAGGTTGCGCTTGGCCGCGGTCGCCACAAATTCCTGCTCGAGCTGCTCGAACAGCGAGGCGATTGCGACCGGACCGAATTCCGGCCTGAGCACGCCGGCATCGAGCTTCGAGATGTCGAGCAGCGTCCGCAGCATGTCTTCCAGCGTGGCCAGCGAACGGTCGATCTGGTCGGTCAGCGCGCCGTTCTTCGGCTCGCTGGCCATCTCGGTCAGCGCGGACAGCGTCAGCCGCGCCGCATTGAGCGGCTGCAACAGGTCGTGCGTCACCGAAACCAGCACCGATGATTTCAGCGAGCTTGCCGCCTCGGCCTGCTGCTTGGCCTGCAGCAGGCGTCCGTTGGTCTTTTCCAGCGATTGCAGCGCCTGCTTGAGCTGCTGGGTGCGGTCGCGCACCTGCTGATCGAGCGCGATCGCGGTCTCGAACAGGGAAAAGGCATTGAGCTGCTGGTCGGTCGAACGTTCGACGCGCGACATCAGCGCCGCGTTGATCTTGCGCAGCTTCTCGGCTTCGCGTTCGAGGGCCGCAATGCGCGTGGTCTTGCTGTCGGTCATTGCGGCGCGACAGCCCGCTTGCCGATGGCGATGCCGGTCAGCGTCTGGTTGACATGCATGGAGCGATACTGCTCGCCATAGGTCTGAAAGCCAATCACTTTGTTGCGGCGATAGAGCTCCGACATCTCCCGCGACAGCTGGCGTTGCTCGACATCGAGCCGGCGCAGCACGCATTCGAAGCCGATGAACATCGAAACCTCGCCGAGCTCCTCGGTCAACTCCTGGAGCAGGCGGCTCGTCACGTCGATCGGGTCGCGCTCGCGCGCCACTGTCAGCACCATGCCCTCGTCGATCGCGCAGAAGAACTGCAGCGACCCGTCGGGATTGGTTCGCTGGATCGACCGCGCGTAATAGGCGCCGCCGACGCGGACCAGGACCGGATGCGCGGCAAAGGAGAACAGTTCGAGCTTGCTGTCGCTGAGGCCGACGGCGCGCGAATATTCGAGCGCGGCGGGCTCGGCATTCAATTCCTTGACGATACGGTGCTCGATGTCGGCCTCGGTCACCACCATCTTGGTCGAGGTCGGCTCGAAATGGTCGCATTTGAAGGTGCGGAACGGCAGCCGGGTCCGGATCAGGATCAGGACGGCAGCGTCGGTAAAGGCTTCGCCGCCGTAGAAGATCCACGACTTCTCGAAGCGCAGGCCGTCGCCGGCGGAGCCGCCGACCACCGGAATGTCGCCGAGCGATGCGTAGATCGCCGACATGATGGTTTCCTCACGCTGGCACATGCCATCGATGAAGAGCAGCCCGAAGGAATCGTCGGTGTGATCGCAATGCTCGGTGCGTTGCGCGAATTCGCTCTGCAACTCGGTGCACATCGAGCGGCCATGATCGACCCGGAACGTCGCGAGATCGAACAGCGGCCGGGCCGCGATGACGAAATCGGCCGCGTTGAAGCCCATCGCGACGACGCTGTCCTCATCCCAGCCGCCGGGCGACAATTCGCCCGCGGTGGTGCAGCCGAAGATCGGAACGTCGCCCACCTGCCTCGACAGCTCGGCAATGAATTCCTTCGGGTCATAGAACGGCGACACGAACACCACGAGCATGGCGAGATCAGCCGCCGCCAACTGGCGCGCGATCTCGTCGGCGGCTTCCTGCGGTCCGCCGGTCTTTGCCTGCACCACGACAATACTGTCGGTGGCGCTGCCGTTCTGCTTCGCCAAAGGCGTTCTCCCTGACCAGAATTTTTTGTTTTTCTTGGCGCGGCCCGTCGTGACAGCGCGGGTCGTAAGGGCATACGGGCCATGCCGCGATTGGTTGCGGTCAGGCCCGGCGGCATCTTCTAGGTCGTGAGGGGAAATGTCATTGGCCGGGCCACTTCGCCGGCAGCTGCGCCCGCCGCAAGCGCCAACGGCGCCGCTCGACGCGATGACATGGGACACCTCCCGATGTGTTCTCCCGGCCCGGGCAGGGACAGGTTTGACCGGTTCTAAAGTATCTAGCCGGACCCGCGCGTCAATCGCCTTGCCCACCCCCCGAGCCCGACCAAGGTAGTAGCGCGCCGAATTGGCTGACCTGTTGCCCATTTACCGGGCCTTATTGATTCTGCCTTAGTTTTGCCCTCCGGGGGCTGGGGCGGGTTGCTGCCGGACCCCGCGTGGTTTTCAGAATGAAGACGGGGGTTGGAATGCCGGGACTCAAGCGATCGCTGTCGATCAGGTTCCCAACCCTCAGATTTCAAGCCAAGATCATGCTCGGCTTTGCCGTGACGCTGGCGCTGTCGGCAGCCACCATGGGCTTTGCCTATATGGGCTTCGAGCGGGTCTCCGCCGGAGTCGGCTCCTACCGCCAGAGCGTCGCGGAAGCCGACCTTGCCCGCAACATCGATCGCGAATTGATCTCCTACCGTTCGCAGGCGCGCTACTACGTCGCCACCGGCAAGGAGGACGACGCCAAGGCCGCGCTCGCCGCCGAGGCCAGCCTGAAGGACGCCATCGTGGCGTCGATGAAGGGCACCAGCAATCCGGCCCGGCTCGAGCAGGTCACCAAGCTGGAGCGTGAATTCCGCGCCTTCACCAAGATCTTTGCCGAGATCGTCCGCATCAAGGACGAGAGCGCCCAGACCGCGCAGAACAAGCTGGTCCGCAGTGCGACCTCGATGCGCTACAAGCTTGACGATCTGCCGAGTAATGCCGACGATTCCGAGCTGCAGTCGATTCAGTTCGGTGCCAAGAAGGTCGCCGACCAGCTGCAGTCGATCACCGGCGCCGTCAACACGTTCGTCGTCAACGGCGACAAGACCGTTGCCACCAGCGCGCTCGCCCGGCTGAAATTCGCCGACAATCTCGTGAAGGGGATCACCTCGAAGAACGAGCGGATCGCCCAGGGCGTGAAGGACATCACCGGGCTGCTTGAAGAGTACCGCGAGGCGCTGGCCAAGCTGATCGCGAATGCGAAGTCGATCGACGAATTGACAGTCGAGATGACGGAATCCGCAGCCGCTATCAGCCAGGGTGCGGCGGCGATGAAGTCCGACCTGCTCGCCGACCAGAAGCGGCTCGAGAACGAATCGCACTCCATGATCGGCGACACCGAGCAGCTGATCCTGATGCTTGCCGCGGGCAGCTTCGTGCTCGGGCTGGTGTGGGCCTTCCTGCTCGGCAAGGGCATTTCGCGCCCGATCGCGGCGATGTGTGCGGCGATGCGCGAGCTTGCGGCCGGCAATTTCGACGTGGTGCTGCCGGGCCTCGGCCGTCGCGACGAACTCGGCGAGATGGCGGGCGCCGTTGAGGAGTTCAAGGTCCAGGCGGTCGCCAAGGCCGAGCGCGATGCCGCGACCCAGGAAGCGCAGAACAAGGCGAGCGCGGCCGCGCGGCGCACCGAGTTGATTCGCTTCGCCGACGAATTCGAATCCGCCGTCGGCTCGATCGTCTCCAATGTGTCGGCTTCCGCCGTGCAGCTCGAATCCGCGGCAGGCACGCTGACCCGCACTGCGGAGACCACGCAGAACCTGTCGAGCCAGGTCGCCGGCGCCTCCGAGGAAGCCTCCAGCAACATGCAGTCGGTTGCTTCCGCGACCGAGGAGCTGTCGGCGTCGGTCGACGAGATCGGCCGCCGCGCCAAGGAATCCAGCCAGATCGCCGATTCTGCCGTGCGTCAGGCCGAGCAGACCGATGCCCGGATCGGCAAGCTCTCGCGCGCCGCGCAGGAGATTGGCGACGTGGTCAAGCTGATCACGGCGATCGCCGAGCAGACCAATCTCTTGGCGCTGAATGCCACCATCGAGGCTGCGCGCGCCGGCGATGCGGGCCGCGGCTTCGCGGTGGTCGCCGCCGAGGTGAAGTCGCTGGCGAGCCAGACCGCGAGAGCCACCGACGAGATCTCCACCCACATCTCGGGCATGCAGGCCGCGACGCAGGAATCGGTCGCCGCGATCAAGGAGATCGGCGGCACGATCGGGCAGATCTCCGGGATCGCGACCAACATTGCTAGCTCGGTCGAGCAACAGAGCGCGGCGACGCAGGAGATCGCGCGCAGCGTGCAGAACGTCGCGCAGGGCACCCAGGAAGCCGCTTCCAGCGTTACCCAAGTCAACCGCGGCGCCACCGAGACGGGAGTCGCCTCCGAAGAGGTGCTGAACTCGGCCCGCTCGCTGTCGGTCGAGAGCTCGCGGTTGCGCGAGGAGCTCGATCGCTTCATGGCGAACATCCGCGCGGCGTAAGCGCGCTGGTCTATCCATCATCGTCCTGGCGAACGCCAGGACCCATTACCACCAATCGTTATTGTTATACGTGCAATTCGCCGCGCGCCCATTGCCATGGCCGCGGCGTATGGGTCCTGGCTTTCGCCGGGACGACGGAACGAATTGCTTTCGCCGGGACGACAAAATCAACCCCGCTCGGATTGCTTTCAGCAATAAGGCGATTTTCCTCGCTCTCCCGCATTGCGGGAACCCTTGCCGGGCTGCGGCGTTGACATCGCGTGGCGGGCACTCCGTTTGCCGCAATCCTGGGAAAGAGAGCCTTGGAACACACCGTTCCGGGGCGTTTCTCATTGGTCCATTCTGATGACACTGCAGCGGACACAGTTGAGCTCTGCGACGACGCACGAGGCGGCGGCTCCAGTCATGCCAAATGACGACCGCATCATCGAGACCTCGATCCCGGTTCGGCTCGACAATCTCAGCTGGAGCGGCTTCCACACCCGCGTCGTGCTGGCACTCGGCATCACCTGGATTCTCGACGGGCTCGAAGTGACGCTCGCCGGTGCGCTGTCGGGCGCGCTGAAGGAGAGCCCGACGATGAGCTTTTCCAACGCCGATGTCGGGCTTGCCAGCAGCGCCTACCTCGCCGGCGCGGTGCTCGGTGCGCTCGGCTTCGGCTGGCTCACCGACCGGATCGGCCGGAAGAAGCTGTTCTTCATCACGCTCGCGCTCTATCTCTCGGCGACCGCCGCGACTGCGCTGTCGTGGAATGTCGCAAGCTACGCGCTGTTTCGCTTCCTCACCGGCGCCGGCATCGGCGGCGAATACACCGCGATCAATTCGACCATCCAGGAACTGGTCCCGGCGCGCTATCGCGGCTGGACCGATCTCGTCATCAACGGCAGCTTCTGGATCGGCGCCGCGATCGGTGCGGTGAGCGCGATCGTCCTGCTCGATCCTGCGTTGCTCGCGCCCGACCACGGCTGGCGGATCGCCTACTTCACCGGCGCGGTGCTCGGCCTCGTCGTGCTGTTGATGCGGATGTGGATTCCGGAAAGCCCGCGCTGGCTGATGATCCACGGACGCCCCGAAGAGGCCCACAGGATCGTCGCCGAGATTGAAACCTCCGTGCTCGGTCACGAACAGCCGAGCGAAGGCTTCGAGAAGATCAGGCTCCGGATGCGCGATCACACGCCGCTGCGCGAGGTCGCGGTGACGCTGTTCTCCACCTATCGGCAGCGCTCGCTGGTCGGGCTGACGCTGATGGCCGCGCAGGCATTCTTCTACAATGCGATCTTCTTCACCTTCGCGCTGATCCTGACCGATTTCTTCGGTATCGCCGCCAGCAATGTCGGCTGGTACATCCTGCCATTCGCCGCCGGCAACTTCCTCGGGCCGCTGCTGCTGGGCCACCTGTTCGACACGCTTGGCCGCCGCACCATGATCGCGCTGACCTATGGCATCTCGGGCGTGCTGCTGGCGCTGTCCGGCTATCTGTTCTCGATCGGCGTGCTCAGCGCGCAGACCCAGACCATCGCCTGGATGGTGATCTTCTTCTTCGCCTCGCCGGCGGCGAGCGCCGCCTATCTCACCGTCAGCGAGACGTTTCCGCTGGAGGTCCGCGCGCTCGCGATCGCCGTCTTCTATGCTGTCGGCACCGGCATCGGTGGCGTGATTGGGCCGGCGCTGTTCGGCGTACTGATCGATACCGGATCGCGCAACAGCGTGTTCGCCGGCTACCTGCTGGGGTCGGCACTCATGTTGGTCGCCGCAGCCGTCGCATGGCGCTATGCCGTCGCGGCCGAGCGAAAACCGCTCGAATCTGTCGCGCGACCGTTGGCATTTGTGGAGTAGACTATGACGAAGCATGAATTGGCCGGAATGCCCCTGGATGATGACATCCCCCCCAATGCGACGACCGGCAGCATGCCGGCGCCGGCATCGCTGATTCCGCCGCTGGATCGTACCGCGGTGCTCCTCGACATCGACGGCACCTTGCTCGATTTTGCGCCGACGCCGCGCGAGGTCTGGGTGCCGCCGGAACTCGCGACCACGCTGAAGCAATTGCATGATCGCACCGGCGGCGCGCTGGCGCTGGTCAGCGGCCGTTCGCTCAACGACATCGACCTGATCTTCGCGCCCGACCAGTTTCCCGCGGTCGGCGGCCATGGCGCCGAGATGCGGCTGCAGCCGGACAGCGAAGCGGTCGCCGCGCACGCGCCGCCGCTCGACAAGGAATTGAAGCGCCGCCTCGCCGCGATCGCCAAGCTCAGCCACGGCATTCTGCTCGAGGACAAGGGCTATTCGCTGGCGCTGCACTATCGGCTGGCGCCGCAGGCGGAGCGGGCGATCTATGAGGCGGTCTCGCTGATCCGCGCCGAGCTGCCGACTGCGCCGATCGAGGTGCTGCCGGGCAAGAGCGTCTGCGAGATCAAGCATTCCGGCTTCACCAAGGCGACCGGCGTGCAAGAGCTGATGATGCATGAGCCCTTCAAGGGACGCCGCCCGTTCTTCATCGGCGACGACGTCACCGACGAGACCGTGTTCGCGATCATGCCCGATTTCAACGGTCTCGCATTCTCAGTCGGCCGCCGCGCCACCGGCGTCGCCGGACATTTCGACGCGCCGAGTGATGTGCGCGAGTTTCTCGCGCAACTGCTCGACGATGATAGGGGCGTCAGCCTGTCCTAACGAGTCACATTCATCGCAGCCGAGTCGAATGCGGTGCTTTTGCGTCGTTGCGTCAACCTCGCATGAAATTTTCTTTTCGCGAGTTCCCGCGAGTTCCTTCGCGCTTCGTCAGAATTTGGTTTCATTTGGGAGATTCCTTGGTCAGGAACCATCTTGATGAATGGTTGTTAATACGCGAGTTGACCAACAGGAGGGGACCGGGTGAACCTCGTCGTCGTATCGAACCGCGTCTCGCGCGGAAAACCCAATGAACCCATGACGGGGGGGCTGGCTGCGGCATTGTTGCCGGTGGTGGAAAAGACAGGGGCAATATGGGTTGGTTCCAGCGGACGTGTTCGCGACGGGAACCACAAGGAACCTTTTGCAGAGGTCGAAGCTCTCGGCGCCGGTGCGCTGGCAATGCTCGATCTGCCGGCCGCGCACTATGGCGGCTACTACGAAGGCTTTGCCAATTCGGCGCTGTGGCCCGCGATGCATTCGCGCGCGGATCTGATCCGTGCTTCGCACGAAGACTACAAGAGCTATCGCGAAGTGAACGCGTTCATGGCGCGCGCGTTGTTGCGCTTCCGCAAGCCTGATTCCGTGTTCTGGATCCAGGACTATCATTTCCTCGCGCTCGGCGCCGAGCTGCGCGATCTCGGCGTCACGCAGCCGATCGGCTTCTTCCTGCACACGCCGTGGCCGGCGCGCGCGGTGATCGCGGGCGTGCCCAATCATCGCGAGCTGATCGAGGCGATGCTGTCCTATGATCTGATCGGTTTCCAGACCGATGAGGACTGCGAGAACTTCCTGAGCTACGTGCAGAACGATCTCGATTTGGCGGTGCGCGACGGCGTGATCAGTTCGCCGTTCGGGCACACCCGCGCTGCGGTGTTTCCGATCGGGATCGACCCCGGGAAGTTCGCGCAGCAGGCCACCAAGGCGATGATGCATCCCGACGTGACGCGGCTGCGGCGCAGCCTCAACGGCGAGAAGCTCGCGATCGGCGTCGACCGGCTCGACTATTCCAAGGGCCTCGTCAACCGCATCAAGGCGTTCGACCGTATGTGGTCGGTGCATCCGAACCTGAAGCGCTCGGTGTCGCTGCTGCAGATCGCAACGCCGTCGCGCGGTGCGATCGAGGCCTATGGCAATCTCGCGAGCGAGGTGGCGAAGCTCGTCACCGACGTCAACGGCGTGCATGGCGAGGTCGACTGGACGCCGATCCGCTATCTCAACAAGGGTTTCGGCCAGGGCGTGCTTGCAGGGCTCTACCGCACCGCGCAGGTCGGCGTGGTGACGCCGCTGCAGGACGGCATGAACCTTGTCGCCAAGGAATATGTTGCGGCCCAGAATCCGGCCGACCCCGGCGTGCTGGTGCTGTCGAAATTCGCCGGTGCCGCGAACGAGCTCGACGCCGCGTTGCTGGTCAATCCGCATGACATCGACGGCATGGCACGCACCTTGGCGACGGCGCTCGCGATGCCGCTGACCGAGCGGCGGATGCGCTGGGAAGCCATGATGGAGAAGCTCAACAGCGGCACCATCCAGCAATGGTTCGCCGATTTCATCAAGGCGCTGCAGGATACGCACAGTGCGGGTGCCGCGGCGCTGCCGGAGCCACCAAGCCTGTGGCCGCGCCGCATGGCGGATCTTGCCGCGCGATATCACTGAGCGAGCACGAGTTCGCCAGCGCACAGCGACGATGGACGCGCCAGGGCTTGCCCATCGTCGTGCATCGTTGTCTTCCGATTCAAAATGTCAAACGGCCACTCGGTGTCGTCACCCGCGCATGCGAAAGCGGGTGATCCAGTAATCCAGAGTGCTTGAGCCGAGATGTCGCGGTTTCTTCTGGGCGTCGTCCCTGCGAAAGCAGGGACCCATACTCCGCGGCCTGTGTCGTGAACGGGACTCGTCGTTCCACCGTCTTTCAACGATAACCGTCTGTGGTTATGGGTCCCTGCTTTCGCGGGGACGACGGTGAATGCGTGGCACGGCCTGTGAGATACTTCCGCGTTCTCGCGACATGATTGTCCGAGTCTTGCATCTCGTTCCGTCCTCTCTCTTGAACAGAGGGCGCAGGGAAAGCCGGGTGCCGATCGCACCCATAGGCCCCCAAGCAAAGGTCGAAAGCCGGGGGTGAAGCCGCATGCCCCCCGTGCGCAATTGCGCACCTCGGCGTGACGAGGATCGGCCGATCGATTGTGTGGCCTGATTTGCGCCGGTCTTTGACCGGCCAGCGGCCAAAATCGCGCGCCGCGGCAAGCAAGGCCGCCGGCTGCGGTTGATGTCGCCGCCAATTTACCCAATATTTTCAATCCATTGGGGAAATTTCGCGGTCCGGCCCCGCGCTCCCTTGCAAAATCCGCCTCAGCCCTTCAAGAGAGGCCGCCCGGAGAGATGGCCGAGTGGCTTAAGGCGCACGCTTGGAAAGCGTGTGTGCGGGAAACCGTACCGTGGGTTCGAATCCCACTCTCTCCGCCACTTTGCCCCCAATTTTCGTACCTCGAAACGGAGACAGGCTCGAAAACTCGGCCGTTTTCGTGAATCTTTTTGCTCTGGAGAATGCCAGCCGTATTAAAAACGAGCGGCGAATGGGGCTGGAGAACGCGTTTTTCTCCGAATCCTAGAACGTCGGGAGTTGGCACGGTACGGGATTTCGCGGAAGACAAAGCCCTCATAAGGGGCCGGTTTTGAATCTCTCTCGCTCAACCGAGAAGGAGGCGCGGCAGCTTCGGCGGCTGACGAACGCCACTCCGCTAGCCCGAATTCAAGGGCGCGATCGGCGTTCCACACGGCAGGCCACCTTAAAGACCTGTATCTGCTGATTCATAAATACATACGAAAAGACGAAGACATTGAGCGGGCAGGAAAGGGTGTTTACTCTCCGACTTTGCGCGACGATGCGCAGAATGCCCGTAATGCACTCTTAGAGTTGCTGAATAGATTGACAGGAAAAGACGCATTTTTCGCTTTGCGAGAGATCTCGGATAACCCTCCCAATGAAGAGGCGCGCGGTTGGCTGATGCGCCTCGGACGGCGGAAGGCGGAGCAGGATGCAGACTACAAGCCGTGGATCGCAAGGCAAGTTCGTGAGTTTAACGATCGCCTGGACCGAACGCCGAGAGACCATCGCGAACTGGCGGACGTCGCGGTTCTTAGGCTGCTCGATCTCAAAGATGACTTGGAGAACGGTGACACGAGCATCGCCGCGGTGTTGCAAAAGGTCGAGCGTGAGACCGAGATGAGAAATTTCATCGCCAATGATCTGCGCGGAAAGGCATTCGGTCGATATAATATCCCGCAAGAAGACGAACTCGCGGACGCGAAGCGACCTGACCTTCGATTTTATGGACCGGCTATCGCGGGCGCGGTCCCTGCCGAGCTAAAGCTTGCGGACGCTGGGTGGAGCGGGCCTGATTTCTTCGAACGTCTCGAAAATCAACTTGCCGGCGATTATCTCCGCGACGCTCATTCTAGCCGAGGTATCTTCGTCCTCGTTCATCGAGGTCATAAACAAACTTGGCAGCATCCGGAGACGCTGGAGGCGTTGAATTTTCATAAATTGGTTATGTCTTTGCAGACGCATTGGACAAAGATCGCGCCAAAGTACCCTAGCGTGGATGATATCACAGTCATCGGCATCGATTTGACCAAGCGATTCAAACCGACGATGGGAGATAATGCGGTGGAGGTCTAGCGGCGTTGCGAAATGCGTAGCGGCCCTTGGCGGAATATTCCATAACATCCGATGGGCGAACGCTCGTATCGATTCAAAGTTGTGAATGCGGCTTTCACTCAGACGCCAAATCTGACCCACGATGGTGTGAGCACTCGCCTCTAGGCCGCCAAAGCAAATCGACGACAGTGCTCAAGATAAGCTGCTTCGTGAGACGCAACCAAGGAGACGACGCTGCTCCAGAGCCAGCTTGGCGCGTCCAGCGACTTGCTCTTGGATCCAGCGAGCGTTCGAAGCCATTGCTTTCGCTCTGCACCGTCCATCTGGCGTCCATGTGCCTTGCCCACGACTGTCGCTAGATACTTAGCAACATCCTCCGCTTCGTCTTGAGCCATAGAATCGAAATCGAATTTCAAATCTTGCGGCAGTAGCTCTCGAATGAATACCGAGCGGTTGCCGATACTGCCGGCCACCATCCGTTCTCCCAGGTTTGGCGAAAGATTTCTTGCTCCCTCGACGACTCGGTCGCCATTCGACTTGGGCATTCGAACCTTCTTGTACCGCGGAGCCGATGCCGTCACCGCTTCCTTGATATCCATCAACGCGTATTCGGCTGACCGGCCTGATCCGACTTTGACCAAAACGGCGTAGCGCAAAAGCCCAAGCGAGCTGCAGCCCTTTATCCAGTAAGCAGCATCGGCGACTTTGAGTCGGCAATCATCCTTGCGCGATTTGAGCGCTGTGATCAGATGCTGAAGGGGGCTAGTTGCAAACAGCTTCTTGATTCGTTGGCGTTCCAAGTCCGATATCGAAAGAAACTTTTTGCCTAGCGGGATCGTGGGTTTTGTGTTTCGGATCCGCTCTTCAGCGAGATGCTTCCAAGTGCGCCGGGCTGACTGCCGCACCACCAGGCGAATTGTTTTCGGCATGTCGCGCAAATCGTCTTCTGTACGAAGCGCCTCCTCATAGCCTGCGATCATTGCCTCCATCATCTTGGCCGCGGTGACGCCGGGTAGGTTGGAGCCCCGCGAGGCTGTCGTGAGCGACAAAGCTAGGCGGATCAGGTCGTGAGACGGATTGCCAATCACGGTCTGGTCAAGATCACGTATCTGTACTCGGATCTTTCCATCTGCGTCCGCCAGCGGCCCCAAATTGCCTGCGTGACAATCGCCGCAGATCCAGACCGGCGGCCCCTCTGGCAAAGTGCCTGGTCGTTGAGCGTCTAGCCACTCATAGAACTTGACGGTGCTTCCGCGAACATAAGCGTGCGCTGAGCGTGCCATCTTCAGCGTTTGTTGTGTTTTTAGAATGCCTTGCCGCGTTGAATCCAGATTGCTCACCAGACCTCCCGCACAGTCCGAAATCGGGTTCCGGCAAGTGGAACCTCATGAGCGCCCTAAAGTTCCGCGGGTTTAAAGATACCGCAGGCGTTATCTCGGCCTACGGCCCCGCGGGGCGGTGGCAAACGTTAGCCCAAGAACTTTAGCTCGGAGCCGCACCGCGGCTTCACTTCGGTTCATCTCCACGGCAACCTCGGCGGCATAACGACCTTCAGCGATGAGTTTTGCAGAGTGCCGTCTTCAGCGGGATCCCAGGGTCGGTTCTTCGGCATCGTGATGCAAGTCAGTCTTTGAGGCCAATTCGTACTGGTGAGCCTTCTCCAGCAGAGCGTCTCTGATCGGACCGGGCGGAAGAAGAGCGGCCTGTCTTCGTGCTTCGCGTGCACATTCAGAGGTGACTTCTTGCTCTTTCGTCATGGCTCGCCTCCAGCTCCTTGCGGACGGCCGCAGCAGAATTCCCGACTTTGTCGACCGCCTTGCGAAGCTCTTCCTTTGAGACACCGAGCGCACGAGCCCAGCATTTCATTTGATCAGGCGTATGCAGATCGATTTTTGAGCGCTCGAATTGATCTTTCTTTGTAAGGCGGTCCATTTTCGAATAACTCGGGCTCGGGCGCTACGTTCCTAACTAGGAACTGGCCGCCTTTCCTGTGTTTACCGTTCAAGATTTCCACATGGCAAAAGCCGCATGGAAATACCCGGGGTCCGCGCAAAGCTAACCCCAAGTATAATGCCGTACGCGGCAGTCCTTGACCGATAGGGCAAGCAGCGTCGGTCGCTCGCGACCGCAGACACTCTGACAGGCGTCATCAGCCTCAAGATAAAAAGACCGAAGGCGTCGATCGCGAGCAAAACGTAGCCGGGGATCATCCCGCCGCGGCTGGTCAAACGGCTTACCTTGCAACCGCCGCAAGAAGACCGCGCGGCGCTAGTTCTTGCTGCGCGGGGCCTGCTCGAACACCCCGCTCACATCCGGCTCCTCAATGCCTGAATCAATGTCGTCCGAGCTGTTGCATGCGCACCTCATGCCCGCGCCACACTTGCTCCCACGCGGATCTTTCGTCCACGCCAAATGCGGATGGTTTTCGCAATCCCAGCCCAGACCCTCGCAGATCGGACAATTGGGATTGATCATGCCGCGAGTAGGCGCTTGTAGCGCCGATATGCGTCGATGGTATGGTTCGCTAGCATCAGTGGCCGATGCTCACCAGTCCGCGCCAGGTCCTCGATGTTTCGAAGAAGAAAGCGGCTCGCGTCGCCAGGATCTGTGATTTCGCCGGAGCGCTCAAGGTAGTCCCATGCGATCTGAATCGACTCCTCCACGAGGATTGGCAACGGCTCACTCATAGCAGCCAAGAACAGACGTCGATCTCGATGGTTCCTCTTGCAAATTTCGTCGGCTCGCGGGCGCATTATCTACCCCTGCCGGAAAACTTAGCGTGCCATCGGGCAACGCCGCGAATGGCGCCCCGGGGAATTGACCCGCCTATGCCTGTATTGTCCTATTCCTGACTGTTGCCGAACGTGCAATATCGGATCATGAAAGCAAGAAACCGAAGTCTGCTCATTTTTCTTGTAACCGTTGTGGGTGTTGGTTGGCTGATCGGCGCAACGAACTTGCCGGGCGCATGGTACGCTGCGCTGGAGAAGCCGTCATTCAATCCTCCAAATTGGGTGTTCGCGCCAGCCTGGACCATTCTGTATGTGATGATCGCAATCTCTGGATGGAGCACCTACTCACAGGAGACTAATGGCCTCGCCTCGCAGGTTTGGCTCGGACAGATGGCACTTAATTTTCTTTGGTCTCCCATCGTCTTCCGATTGCACAATCTGGCTATGGGACTTTCGGTCATCGTTCTGCTGCTGGGTCTGATACTGCTTTTTATAGTCCTGCAATGGCAGGCCAATCGGCTCGCTGCGCGTTTATTTATCCCCTACGCGGCCTGGGTGGCGTTTGCGTCGCTCTTAAACTTCTCTCTGTACCGCCTAAACTGATCGTGGCAACTTTGTCGCACGCGAGTCTGAAAAAGCCAGCACGTGACGCCGACCAGCGCACGCCTCAGACAGGTGGCGATCATCGGAAACAGTGCACGATTGCATCGCATAATGAGGTTCGGGGTTTCCAAAGGAGCCGACGGATGTAAGTTAGCAGCGTGCTCACACGCCCGGGACCGGCGGCATGCGGCGGACACTACTGATCAACCCCTTTAATCTGCTCGCAGAAACACCTAGCCAGCGCGCGGATCCGGCTCATAGATACACGCCCGTGTGCGGAGGTTGCGGTTCAGATGACATTGTTTGTCACGCGACCATCCAATGGAGCAATGAGTCCCAAGATTGGCAATTGACGAGCACTTTTGGTCAACCTGCGCATTGCAATCGCTGCAAATCGTCGTGCAGCATAGAATGGCTCTCGTCTAGCTAGCCACTCGCCGTCATTTGTTGCAAGAGAGCTTCTTGCCGATCCCACTCGACTGGAAGCGACTTGAGCAAAGTTGCCAGGTCAAGCCCAACGGGTTGTTGGCCGTTGAGAATCGCTTCTGTGAGCGTTGGCGAGAGTAGCGTCAGCCGGAGCACACGGCAGAGGTAGGATTCGTTGATTTTCTCAGCCTTTGCCAAGTCGCGGACTGAAGTAAATAGATTTGACTCGAGCATGCCGCGCCATCGATGGGCGCGAACGAGCGCCTTGACCATGGTGCTGTCGACGCGCGCTGGGGTCGGCGACCACGGCGATGAGTCGGCCGGGGTAACGACGCACTTGCGGCCTCCCTGTCGGCGCAGCGAAATCGGTATGCTCACCACAATGGTGCGGCCATCACGGCTCAATTTGGGGCGGCTGGGCGCGCCGATGGTAATGGGAGTTGGGCGGGTCATTCGGCAGCTTGAAGGACTGGCTGTGTGCTGAGTTGGTTAGTTAGTGAGGTTAGGCCGTCAACCTTGAGCGTGATGTCTAGCTTGTCCGCCCCAAGATCGGCGCGCTCTACGAGCAGCTCAACGATGCGAGCTTGCTCTGCTGGAAACAGCTCGTTCCATAGCTCGTCAAACCCGAGGAGCGCGTCGCGGACATCGTTCTCAGTAACGTCCTTGTGCTGCTTTCGCGCCGCACGCCAAGTCTGAACGATGACTTCAGGGGATTGGAGCAGAAGGCGAACCTGATCGACGACGATTCGTTCGATCTCGGCAGCCGGCCCCATTCTGACCGGGCAGTCGGACCTGCCCTGCTTCAGAGCTGTCTGGCTGATGTAGTAGCGGTAGAGCCGGCCGGATTTCCGTGTGTTGGTTGGCGTCATGGCTGCCCCGTCAGGAGCAAAGAGGAGGCCTCTCAGCAGTGCTGGCGATCGCGCACGAGCGTTGTTTGCTCGCTTGCGGGGGCTCTCCTTTAAGATGCCGTGGACCTGGTCCCACAGCTTGCGATCGATAATCGCTTCGTGCTCGCCGGGATACGACGTACCCTTATGCACCGCTTCCCCGATATAAACCCGGTTGTGGAGGATCTTGTATAGGACCCCTTTGTCGAGCACGTGTCCATATCGGTTCTTCGCGCCGGCGGCGACGAGTTCGCGAGCCAGCAGCGTTGCCGACTTAAGTTGGACAAATCGTCGAAAGATCGACCGCACGCGTTCAGCATCTTGCTGGTGGATGAGTAGCTTGCGATCGTGGACCTCGTAGCCGAGGGATGTCCAGCCTCCCATCCATTTGCCACGCTTACGGGACGCCGCAACCTTGTCGCGGATGCGCTCGCCGATCACTTCTCGCTCGAACTGCGCAAACGTGATCAGGATGTTCAGCGCCATCACGACCAACTTCTCGATGAACTCGGATCTCACGAATCTGAACTCGAAAATCTCAAAGCGGACCTTCCAACACCTGATGGGAATGCGCGTATCGCGCAGCTAGAGGCTGAACTCCCGAGCCTTCGGAAGAGAGTCGTGGATGCTTATCTCGCTCTAAGCCATAGCAATTTCAGGTCAAAGGCCTAGGCAATCTACCTCCGCTGCTTCTAGGCAGTCTGGAGCCTGACTTAAGTGCGGAGCATTTGTACCGCTCCTGAGCGCTCTCTATTGAGCGTTCATTCGCGCTGGTCGGTTAACGGCGGCGGCACGTGTGATTTGCCTACCGTGGGATGCAGCCAAGGCGAAGCCCGGCCTTAAGCGTGAGGGTGGCTGCCGGCGAGATGGACTTCGCCGCAAGTAGACGCGACCTGTGCAGCGCCATCGTATGCGTGGGGTCCGAAAGCGACGGCCTGGCTCCGCCGAGCAAGATCGCTGAGGATGTGGGAAGCATCTCGACGCGCGAGTGTCGGGATTTCTCTCCTATGTCCTCTGCTCTAACCTCCACCACCAAACAGGAAGAAGATTTGAGATTAGAGGATGATTTGACCCGCTAAGTCGGGCAGGGCGTCAACAGAAACTCGAGGAGGGGGGGTGGCAAAACTCTAGGGCGCTCCAGCGCAAACCGGTCTCCATCATTCACACGCAAAAAGTTCGGAAATAAAAACAAAAAGCCCACTTGGGCGAATGTCTTAGAAGTCTGCTCGGCACTCCGTTGCTGGGGCGCCTCGCATTTCTTCGACAGCAAATTCCAGCTCGGTCCGCACATCCGCAGCGCAATCGCACTAAGTGACACCTGGTGTTGTCATGCAAACGTTTAGTCATCCTTTTCGATGCCAGGGTCCGATCGTTGCGCCAGCTTCGCAACCGGAAGCCGCCAACCGCGCTTAATCGCCATTACGCGAAGAATGAAGCACGAAATCAACGCCACCACGGTCACCGGAGCGACCGGAAGTTCAAATACATGGCCGACGACAACGATAGCCGCCGCCGCGAGTGCCGCAACCGCATAAAAATCTGCGCGCAGGACGGTCGGGATCTCGGCGAGCAGCACGTCGCGGACCATGCCGCCGCCGATCCCGGTGACCATGCCAAGAACAATCGCCATTACTGGATTGAGACCAAACGACAGCGCTTTAGACGAGCCTGCGACGGCAAATAGCGCCAGTCCCGCCGCATCGAACACCAGCACTGAATTCGACATCCGCACAATCAGGGACGAAAAGTAAAAGGTGACGAGGCCGGCGACCAGCGAGACGCCGAGATAGCGCCAGTCGCCGACGGCTCCGGGAGGCACTGCGCCAATCAAAAGGTCGCGGGTGATGCCTCCGGAATTTCCCGCAGCGAAGGACAAGACCATGACGCCAAACAAGTCCAGGCCGCGCTTGGTCCCCGCCAGTGCGCCGCTAAGCGCAAAGACAAAAGTCCCCGTCAGATCAAGCACGATAGGAAGCTTGTCCACGGCGTTGGCTCTCCTCGACTCACGAGAGAACAAACATGCTTCACTGGCCAGAATGCATGCCTAGGCTGGCAACCAGGCACAGGCCGCGACGACGAGCGCTTCGACACCGGTTTGTAGCGTCGGGTGGAGAACGGGCGCGAACTTCGGGCTGTGGTTCACTGGAAGCTCGTTGAGCTTGTTCGCTTCCTTGGCTTTCTCGTAGATCTGTGGATCGGTACCGCCGACAAACCAGAAAACCGAAGGTACGTGCCATTGGGACCCAAACGATCCAAAGTCCTCGCTCGCCGGAGCCGGCCCCGTCGCCCGGACACGATCGGCGCCGAAATGTCCCCGGAATGCATCAACCACCCGGTCAGTGGCTCTTTGATGGTTCACGTTCAAAGGGTACTGATCGATAGTCGTGATCTCCGGCGGCCGCGGCGCCCCCGAAGCGGCCGCTTCGGCATTGGCAATCCGCTCGATTGCAGCCAGCACCCGCGCGCGAACGCCAACGTCGAAGGTGCGGACATTGAGCTTGATGATGGCCTCGTCCGGGATCACGTTTTCCTTAGTGCCTGCCTGGAGGACGCCAACGGTCAGCACGGCGGCCTCGGCAGCGGCTACTTCGCGTGAGACGATGGTTTGGAGCCTCAGAACGGTCGAAGCGGCCATGACGACGGGATCGATGCTGGCCTGGGGCATGGAGCCGTGCGCTCCTCGGCCGAACAGACGGATCTGCAGGCTATCCGCCGCCGACGTGATCGCGCCAGCACGACCTGCAACTGTGCCAGACGGACCTACCATCACATGCTGGCCCAGGATTACGTCCGGTTTCGGAAAGCGCTCGAACAGACCGGCGTCGATCATGGCCTGTGCGCCCTCGCCCGTTTCCTCAGCCGGCTGAAAGACGGCCATAAGCGTGCCACGCCAAGAAGCCTTAGCTTCCGCCATCAGTTTGGCGGCGCCTGCGAGCCAGGTGACGTGCATGTCATGGCCGCACATATGTGAGACAGGAACGGTCTTGCCCTCTTTGTCCGTCGTCGTGGCTTTGCTGGCATAAGGAAGACCGGTAGCTTCCTGGATGGGCAGCGCGTCCATGTCGGCCCGCAGCATGACCGTCGGGCCATCGCCATTCCTAAGCAGGCCGACGACGCCGGTTTTTCCGATCGCTGTCGTCACCTCGTAGCCAGCAGCGCGAAGTCGATCGGCCGCCAGACCCGCCGTGCGCGTCTCCTGCATCGACAGTTCCGGGTGCGAATGTATATCCTTATATAGGTCGGAGAGGTCGGGAAGCATTGCATGGAGGTTGCGCAATGCCGGGTCTGAAGCGAGCGACTGAGCTTGGGCCATGCCTAAACCTTTCGAGCTTGCAGTGCACGATTTTGTCCCCATTCGGCGGCGCCGCAATCGATTTTTTTGCCATCAAGCGAAGTTGACAGCTTGTCGCTGGTTGGCCAGCGGGCTGGTATCGGTTTCGATCCATCATCCGCATGGATCGCTGTTGCAAGCGAGGGGGGTGGTCAAATCCTCTGGGACTTGTGGCTCGCGGACCGGCCTCACTCTCACCCGCAGATTTTTTTTCGATCCATCGTCCTTTTCCGCCTCGGATCGGTACAAGGAAGGATATGTTGAAGAAAGAAGTTAGAGTTTTCAGATATTTAGAGAGCCGAGACTCGCCGACTAGGAACTCCAGGTTGGATTTATTTTCAGAACGTGGACCAAGCTGCGGGGGTCGTGAGGCGATGACACTCAATCTGTGTGGTTGGGTGGACGGCTTACGATTCTTGGTGGAATGTGTTCGGCGCAATAGCACGTTGGCGACGGGAGTGAATCATGCCGTCGATTATCAAAACGCCTATTCGGCTGTACCTGGATAGCAGCGATATCAGTAATCTGGCAAAGCGCGACGACACTTTCGCTGACACTCGCAATGCACTGCTGGCACTCATCGAGCAAGGTGTCCTCGAAACCCGCTTTTCGTTCTTTCACGTGATCGAACTTGCCCACACGGTCATGGCGGCGAAGCCAGACGCACTGGACCGCGCTAAGCTTCTTCAGAAACTGTGCAAAGCCAGAGCGCTTCTTTATCCAGATAAGCTCTATCTGTGCGAGGCTCGGTCGCTCATCGAGGATGGGTATCCCGAACACCAAAAAGGCAGCCAGGCTCGCGTTTATGTCGAGGATGCAACATGGCTGCCGGACTGGATCACCGCCATGGCGCCGCGCCTGGCGGTCGCGCTAACGCGTCGGCTTGAAAGCGAGATCGCTGGCTTCACGAGAAAGATCATTGACGAGATGCGGCTCGGTCCCATGGCGCGAACTCGAACGGGGTTGAACTTCTTGCCCGATGGCAAACCCAACGCCAAGATTCTCGCCATTGCAAAGGATCAGATCGATTCCCTATTGCTAAAGTGGCGCGCAAAATTGCCTTTCAGGCCGCAATTTTGGTCGGAGAAACTACTGATCCGCTACCTGCAAGGGGAGGTGGGTGAGCGCAAGTTGCATGAGGAGTGCCTCGCAGCTTTCTCCGATCCAAGAACCTTTATCGAATGGTGTGTCGACGAAATCCCTGAGGTCCACGATCTTCCTGGTGACGTCAGGCAGTCTGGCCAGGAGAATGCGAAGCTCATCACGGAGCTGCGCGAGAGAATGACGGAGGATCAAGCGTTTATCCGAGAGATTGTGCGGCTGGATGAACCGCAGCTTAGCGAAAGCGATTTAACCAAGAAGATCCGGTCGTTCCGGGACGAGCAGATGCGAGTGATCCCGCCAGATCTCGGCAAATATCGCGACGACGAATTGAGAAACTTGTTTCAAGCCAATGTCGAGAAGCTTGAAAGGTTGGGTATCGACCAATCGCGTTGGGATAGCTGCGTTCCGTCATCGAGCATCGGCTCGTTGCCCGCTTTCGATGTTCTCCTCGAGGCCGCCAATTCGCGCTTTGTCGATGACGCCAAGAGCACCCGGCAAATGAGCCACAGCGATGCGGGCGATCTGCTGCATTCGCTCTATGTCCCCTATGTCGATATTTTTCGTGCCGACCGCTCGTTTCGCGCGCGGATTGGCGGAATTGCGCAGCGTTTCCAGACCGTGCTGGCACCCGACCTTAGGGGACTGCCCGAGCTAGTCAAGCAAATGGCGGATGCGCGGCATTGATTTGAAGGGGCGATCGCGAGACGACGGTGGCCTGACAGGCCCATTGGCCGGCTTCTTCCATAACATCTCATTCGCGAAGGGCTCGCAAATGGTTAATCGCCAGGGCGCTGCGCTGGGCGAGACCTGCAGCAACGGCGCACAGGACGGCTGGCGAAGGAAAGGCCGACCACCAGCGGCGCAGCGCATGAGTAGGGCGCAGGATCGCTAGCAGGCTAACTTGACGAGGGGTGGGCAGCGGTCGATCTCTATATCAAGCCGGATGCCGCTGGCTCGGAACGCACTACAGGAGAACCTTTTCGGAGCGATCTCAGCTTCTGAGCGGGAAAAGCTCGCCGGGCTCGTTCGTAATCGCAATAACGGCGGCTCGCACATGGACCGTTTCAGTGAGGCTCACATGGATAGCCTATCATCGCCACGCGATACCTCGACCTATTTTGGAAGTCTGGCGCGAGCTGGTCAACAAATTAGGGCGGCGGCATGGTGGGCGGCGTTCGCGCTCGTCGCTGCAAGTTTGAACGCCGCGCTTGCAGAGACGCCGGCCGCACAGAGATTTTCGCAACCAGGCCTTCAGCGGATCGGTGACTATCTGCGTCATGAGATCGCGATCAGCAAAATTCCGGGCGCCATCCTGTTGATCCAGCAGCACGGAAAGCCCGTCTATTATGAGAAATTTGGCCTGCGCGACGTCGCGACCAAGGTGCCGATGACGGATGACACCATCTTTCGGTACTATTCGATGTCGAAGCCGATCACATCGGTTGCCGCACTGATGCTGGTCGACGACGGCAAGCTGTCGCTCGATGATCCCCTCTCCAAATACATTCCGGCCTTCGCCGATGTAAAGGTCGGCGTGGAAAAGCCTGATGAGACCGGAAAGTCGGTGTTTGCGCTGGAGCCGCTCAAGCGTCCGATCACCATACTCGATCTGATGCGACAGACCTCCGGCATCACCTACGGGTTTTACGGCGACGGCCCTGTGCAAAAGCTCTACCGGCAGGCCGACCTTTACAGCGGCGATTTTGACAACGCCGAGTTCGCTGCGCGGCTGGCTAAGCTGCCGCTCGCCGAGCAGCCCGGCACGACGTGGACTTACAGCCATTCCGTCGATGTGCTCGGGAGAGTGATCGAGGTGGCTTCGGGACAATCGCTGTTTCAGTTCGAGAAGGAGCGGCTGCTGGATCCCCTTGGCATGAGCCATACCGCGTTTTTTGTCGCTGACGAGGCGAAGCGCCCGCTGGTTGCCCAGTTCCTGCCGGATGATCTGATCGAGCCGCCTATCGCCGGAATCAGGGACCCGACGGTGCGTAGGCGCTGGGAATCCGGTGGCGCCGGCATGGTCGGGACGGCCGGCGACTATGCGCGCTTTGTGCAGATGCTGCTGAATGGCGGCGCGCTTGACGGGCGACGCTATCTGAAGCCGGAGACGGCGGCCCTGATGACGTCGGACCAAATCGGCCCCGGGAGCGGAATCGAACCCTCCAGTATCTATTTTCTGGCGGTCCACGCCGGGTTCGGTTTGGGCGTCGCCGTGCTCACATCGCCGCAGCCGAAGAGGCCTTGGCCGCCGGGCGTCTATGGATGGGATGGCGTGGCCGGCGCCTTTTTCTTTGTTGACCCGAACGACGACCTATTCGTGCTCTGCATGATGCAGTCACCGTCGCAGCGCGGGCGGATCGAGACGGAGTTGGCGCCGCTGATTTTCGATGCGATGGTTAGGTAGGCTGTCAAAGCTTGATCCACTCAAAGACCAATCGCGATTGTCGTTAGCCCGCAATACACTCGGCTCCTACCATGATTGCTCCGGTCGCGCTGGGATCTCTGGGACTTGGTTTTGCTTTCATGGGAGAGTGGGACAAGGGTTCTGCCCTTGCCGAAAAGGCCATTCGATTGGCCGGTCCTAACGCTTCCTACAACTGGTGGTACGCCCCAGCAAAACGCCATTGGTGGAGGGGCGAGTACCAACAAGCACTTGAGGACTTCCGGCACGCCTACATCGACGGCTTCTGGCTCAGCCACCTAGATCAACCATATACGCTGCCGCTTCTGAATCGGCTCGACGACGCGAAGGCGCAGATCGCGAAGCTTCTAAAGTTGCGCCCGGATTTTACGATCCGCGAGGCAAATGCGTATTATCGGATGTACTGTTTCTCGCCCGAATACATAGAAAAGATGAACCTGGCTTTGCGGCAGGCCGGGCTACCGGAATAAGTTTCATAGGGTTAAAAGTCCGAGGACGGCTTGTGGCCCTTCACGGACCTCCCGAGGGGGCGGCGTTGATGTCTGGTTCCTAATTTAGATCGATGCGGACGTCGCGTACCGAAGACGATCGGTTGTCTCTCCGAGGCCCGGCCTTGCTCGTCTAAAGGCCGAGTTATTCCATAACAACGAATACGCGAACGGTAACCGCCGGAAGCCTTGCCATTGCGGTCTGGCATTCAGATATTTTCGAGACGTTCGCTCGCGACCAAGTTGAGTGCTCGCGCGTCCCCGATCGCCCATCGCGGATTTGCGAGGGCGCCGGTGGTTCTGCCGACGATCAAGATCCTGCTTGTTTCGGACATTGTGCCCGGCAATCCGTGCGACTCGAGCAAATATCATTCAGACCTTCGCGAAACGCGCCTCCAACGATGCGAGCAACTAAGCTTACGCAAAATTACGAGTGACGTCGTTCGAGCAGCATGCGTGGCAAAATCAGCCCGAAAGTCATGGCTAGAATGACAAGAATCGCCGTGACGCCGTTTACGGCGATGTCGGTCAGCAGAGTTATCGGTGCCTGCGGGCCCGCCGAGATCAACGCGACGACGGCGCTCGCTGCCGTAAAGAGAAAGAAGCCCGGTATCATAGAAACAACTGCGGAGAAGCCGAGCGCGGCGAAAGGCAAATGTAGGCGGTCTACGACCGGAGTGACGATGATGCTGATCAGGATGCAGGCGGCAAGCGCTCCAGTCGCGACATTCGTCCCCGCGAGCGAGATCAGTGCCCAGCGAGCTGCATGCCCCACCATGCCGGCTACGATGGGGAATGGCAACGTGCGCCACGGCATCGAGAAGAGAGTGCCGAAGGAGGCGACGGCGCATCCTGCCGCAATCACGTCGGCCAAGAATGGAACCGGCGCCGAAGATCCAGCCGCCGGCGGAACGCCGCCGCCGGCTGTGAAGCCCAGAAGCAGACCAACGCAGATCATCAGCAAGACGACGCCGGCATAGGCCAGGCGTGCGATGCCAAGTGCGATTCGCGTGCGCACCAGATCGATTGCGCCGTTGAGCAAATGTGGACCAGGCACCAGCACCATGCAGGGACAGAATGCGACAAGAGCTGAGCTCGACAGATGCAGGCTGGTGGAAGATATGACGGCCACGCTCCCGGCGATGAGCGCGGCACAAAGCGGCTGAGTGAAAGGGTTGGTGCCGAGGCCTGACAGCCAGCAGCGGCGGACGAGCGCACCGAGGGCGGCGCTCGCGGCGATCAGGATCAAGCTCGTCATATCGAGCGCGCCAAATATCACCCCGAGCGATGCCGCGCCGGTGGCTGCAAATGAGGTGAAACGCAGCGTGGATACCGGCGGCAGATTTCCTGCCGACAACAGTGCTGGTCGTGCCTCTTCCAAGCGTAGCGAGCCGTCGCACAGTCGATCAATGACCTTGCTGACAGCAAGTACCCTGTTCATGTCGACGCCCAGCGGTTTTGTGGGAACGGTCTGCGACAGGGATGTGCCGTCGATCTCGATAGTGAGTTTGTCCCAATCTGGCAGAACTCGCACGGGCAGGCCCAACCGCTGTCCGAGGCGTTCGACTGTGACCGCCATCCGTTCCGTGGTCTGCCCGTTCTTGAAAAGGAGGGCGGCCGCCAGCGCGACGATGCCAAGTGATGTCTCGTTCGCTGGCGGTCCGAAATCGAATGCGAGGCCGGGCGCAGATGGGCATCCGGAAGAAGCGGCCAAAGCGCGCTCTCGAGTGGTGACCGGCATGACAATGCTCCTGCCCTAGAGCCCGGCGCTCTGTCCACCGTCGACATGCAGGATCTCTCCGGTGGTGAAATTGGCGCCTTCGAGATACATCACCGCGTCGACGACGTCGCGCACTTCACCCATCCGTCCGACAGGATGCAGCTTGGCAAGGAAGTCGTACGTTTCTGGCGCATGCATTGGCGTCTTGACCGCGCCAGGTGCCACAGCATTGACGCGGATACCGCGGCTCGCATATTCGACTGCGAGTGACTTCGTTGCGGCGTTCAAACCACCCTTCGTTAAGGCCGCCAGCGCCGACGGCGCCTGGCTATTTGCGTTCTCGTCGAGGCTGCTGGTGATCTGCACGATGTGCCCGGATTGCCGCTTCAGCATCTCTGCGACGGCGCGATGAGTGATATGGAAGAAGCCGGTGAGATTGATCGCCAGCATGTTGGAATGATCTTCAGCCGTATATTGGGTGAATGGCTTTCCAATGAAGATTCCGACGTTGTTGATTAGCGTGTCCACGCGACCGAAGCGCTCGAGCGCTTGCGAGACGATACGTTCCGCAGTCCTCGGATCGACGATATCGCCGGCAACGGCCAGGATATCCGGATCAGACGACGGCCTGATCGAGCGTGAATTCGCAACCACACAAAAATTGCGATCGCGATATGCCCCGACCAGGGCCTCGCCGATACCCTGCGACGCGCCTGTGATGATAGCGACTTTGTGTTCTGCAGCCACGATGGCCTCCATGTTTTAATATTAAGGCGGCAGGCGCCGGTTGCGGCGCTCGCCGTGTCATCGTGCGGTCCAGCCGCCGTCGACAGAGATCGACGTGCCCGTGACGCTCACGCAGCCGTCGCCGGCTTCGCCTTGGCGGGCGGCACCGCACGGAAAGCGATCGAGAGCCGGTTCCATGCGTTGATGGTGCCGATCAGTATAGTCAGGTTGGTGGCCTCGGCCTCGGAGAAATGCCTGCGGAGCTCCTCGTACACATCGTCGGGCGCATGCGTCTCAGTGATCAATGTCACAGCCTCGGTCCAGGCCAGCCCGGCGCGTTCGCGCTCGGTATAGATCGGCGCCTCGCGCCAGGCATCAAGAAGATAGAGGCGTTGTTCGGTTTCGCCGTGCTTGCGCGCATCCTGCGTGTGCATGTTGATGCAGAAAGCACAGCCGTTGATCTGGGAGGCTCGGGTTCGGACAAGCTCAATCAGAGACAGTTCGAGCCCGGATGATTGGATCTGCATCTCGACCGCGGCGAGTGCCTTGATGGTCTCGGGGGCGGCCTGGTAGAAATTTATGCGAGGCTTCATGGTCGTTCTCCTTTCGAGGTTGAAGACGGTCGTCAGTGAGCGCCCCCGCCGTCGAGGCGGTCGGGTTTGGTGAGCATGAGCGCCGCGCTCAGGGCGATGAGCTGCGAGACGCCGAGCAGATAGAAGGTGTCGCTGAAGCCGAGAATGAAGGCCTGCTTCTGGATGATCTTCCCAATCGCGACATAGGCGCGGTGGATGGCGTCGACGCGATCGATCACGCCATGGCTTATGAAATACTGCGTCAGTTGATCGAGCCGCGTACGGGTCGCCTGCTCGAATATGGTGACCTGCTGCGAAAGCAGATTGGAGTGGTATTGCTCGCGTTTGGTGAGTAGTGTCTGCAGCGCGGCGATCCCGATCGCGCCACCGAGGTTGCGCATCATGTTGAACAGGGCGGACGCGGAGGCGGCGTTCTCCTGCTCGATCCCGGAGGTCGCGACCGCTGAGAGGGGCGCAAAGCAAAGGGCTTGCCCGATCGCGCGGACGACGTTCGGCCAGAACAACTGGTCGGCCGCGTAGTCATTGGTCATGTAGATGTTCATGAAGTTAGAGGCTGCGAACAGCGCAAAGCCGACGCTGATCACGAGCCGCGGGTCGACGCGCTTCATGAGGCGCGGCACTAGCGGGATCAGGACGAGTTGCGGAAGGCCGGTCCAAGCCAATACCATGCCGATCTGCTCCGAATTGTAGCCCTGGATACGGGATAGATAGACAGGCAGGACATAGACCGAGCCATAAAGCGCGACGCCGAGCAGGAAGTTCGCGAGCACGCCGAAGCCGAAATTGCGACGCAGTAGGATGCGCAGGTTCAGCAGCGGCTTGTTTGTGGTCAGCTCAACCACGAGGAACAGCGTCAGCGCGACGGCGGCGATCACCGCCAGCCGCACGATGAAAGGTGAGCCGAACCAGTCGTCCTTGTTGCCTTCTTCCAATACAGTCTGGAGGGCGGCGAGGCCAATCGTCATCGTGATGACGCCGGACCAGTCGCCTTCGCGCAGCAGCGAGAGCTTCATCGGCTTCGCTTCCAGCGAGACATAGAGCATCGCGATCATCACGGCGCCCGGAATGATGTTGACATAGAAGACATACTCCCAGCCGAAATTCTCGGTGAGGTAGCCACCGATGGTCGGACCGATCGCCGGCGCGAACGTCGCCGAGATGGCGAACATCGCCAATCCGATCGGCTGTTTAGCTCTCGGCAAGAGCGTGATGATCAGCGTGAACGCCATCGGAATCAGCACACCGCCGGTGAAACCCTGCACGGCACGCAGCGCGATCATCTGCGGCAGATCCTGCGCCATCGCGCAGGCCGCTGAGAACACGAGGAACAGGAATGCGTTGACGAGCAGATAGATGCGAACAGAGAAGACCTGGGAAAGCCAGCCGCTGAGCGGGATCACTACGATCTCGGCAATCAGGTATGAGGTCGAGATCCAGCCCCCGTCATCGAGGCCCGCACCGATGCCACCTTGGATGTCGGCAAGCGAGGCGTTGACGATCTGGATGTTGAGCACGGCCATGAACGCGCCCAGCGTGGCCCCGGTTACCGCAAGCCAGGTCTTTGCGGAGACGACGGGAGACGCCGGCGCTGCGGAGGACGATAGATGTTGGCCAGTCGGAATGCCGTCGATGCGGGCTTGCAGTGCGGTCATGGTTGTCTCCTCGAGTGCGCCGGAGAATCGATCAGCTGCGGGGCTCGCCGTCGCGCAACGCCAGTTGTTTCGCGGCCTTGCGCTCGGCCACGACGGTCGATTTGGTGTTGACGGTCGGCACCGCCGACATGCCGGGACGCAGCAGACCGCTCAGGCTCCGGTCGTCGAGCACGATCTTGACGGGGACGCGTTGCACGATCTTGGTGAAGTTGCCGGTGGCGTTGTCGGGCGGCAGCAACGCGAACTCCAGGCCGCTCGCCGGCGACAGGCTGTCGACGTGCCCTTTCAGCCTGGTCGAATGGAAGCTGTCGACACGCAGATCGACGGGCTGGCCATTGCGCACATAGGTGAGCTGGGTCTCCTTGAAATTGGCAACCACGTAGACCTGATCGAGAGGGACGACGGCCATCAGCTGCGTACCGGCCTGCACATATTGCCCGACCCTCAGCGTGCGTGCGCCGACGGTTCCGTCGACGGGCGCGGTAATCCGTGTGTAGGACAGGTTCAATGCAGCCTGCTGCTCAAGCGCTCGTTCATGTTCAAGTCGCGCGACGGCTTGGGCGCGTTGGGTCGAGAGCACCTCGACGGTCTTATTGGCCGCGGACAATCCCGCCTTGCCCTGCTGCAGCTGCGCCGTCTGCGCGCGCAACGCCGCGTCGGTTTGCTGGGCGCGTTGAATAGTTCCGGCGCCCGTCTTCATGAGGTCGTCGTAGCGGGCGCGCTCCTGCTGCGCGAATTTCAGGTTGGCTTCGGTCGCGTCGACCTGGGCGGCCTGCTGCTGGATTACCGGCTGTTGTAGCTCGATCTGGGCATCGAGGTTGCGGATCGCGGCTTCGGAAGCGGCGACGTCGGCCCTGGCCTGCTCCGCCGCGGTCTTGAAATCGCGATCGTCGATCCGGGCCAGGAGCTGGCCGGCCTTCACCGGCTGGTTATCGGCAACCAGCACATCGGAGATGTAGCCGGAAACCTTCGGCGCGATGATCGTGGAGTCTGCCTTCACATAGGCGTCGTCGGTGGTCTGCAAATAGCGGCCGGTCGTGACGTAGTAACGGGCGAAAGCGGTCGCGCCGGCGACGCCGAGCATTGCGGCGAATGCGATCGCCGATCGTTTGATGGCCTGCCTGGATGAGCGAAGGCCGGTCTTGACGGATTGCTCGGGAGCGTAGGTGAGAGTGGACATGGGGTTCTCCGGTGTCTGCAGGCAGCGCGGAAGGTCAATCGGGGCGATGAACAACATGGGTGATGGGCGAGTGCAGGAGGTCGACACGGCGCGTGCCGACCGGCGTGGCGGCGCAGTGCCAGGGCGCGGGCTCTTGATGGCAAAGAAGCCCGCGCCCGTTCAGTCCGTCAGTAGTCCCAGAAGGCCGGCACGAAGCGGAAGGCGTCGCCATCGACTGCGACCCGGCCTATGGACGGGAACGGCATGTGAGTGGCCACCAGCAATTCGCCGGTCTTGGCAAGCTCCCGTAGCAGTTGGACGCGAACCCGCGTCGCTTCCTCGGGGTCGTGCTCGAAACCGTTGTGCCAGTCGGGGTGGTCGAACCCGACCGAAAACACGGCGTCGCCGGCGAACATCAGCCGCTCTCCGCCGGAGGCCACGCGAACCACGCTGTGACCGGGTGTGTGGCCGCCCGTACGAGACACCACAACTCCTGGCGCCACCTCGTGCTCGTTGTCGAATTGCCGGAGCTGGTCGCGGTATTCCTGCGCGAAGCGCCTGGCAGTGGCGCGAAGCGCGTCCGGGAATCCCTGCGGCATGGCGGTGCGGGAGAAATCGGGCGCCTCCCAGAACCTAACCTCAGCGGCCGCCACGTGGATCTGCAAGTCCGGACGCAGCCGCTCCTTGATGCCGTCGGCAAGCAAGCCGCCGATATGGTCCATGTGCATGTGGGTCAGCACCACGTCGGTCACGGACGTGAGATCGATGCCCATGGCCTCAAGGCGCCGGATCAACTGACCGGCCCGTGGCAGGTGCAGATCCGGGTCGGATCCGAGGCCGGCGTCGATGAGGATGGTCTTGCCGCCGCTGCGCACGACGACCGCATTGAGCGCCCAGTCGAAAGCGTCTGACGGCAGGAACATATCATCCAGCCAGGCATTTCGAACCGATGAGGCGACGTTATGTGCCAGCATCGTGGCCGGGAGTGGGAGCACCCCATCGCTGACGACGAGTACCTCGATCTCGCCGACCTTCAGTGCGTAACGCGACGGCACCAGTTCTTCAGGCTCAGTCGTGCCAGAATGTGAGGGGTTGCCCGGGACGGGTTTGGTCATCTGTTTCACAGTCATTGTGGTCTCCTGTTTCGTGGTGAAGTTTCACGTCGGGTGGTGCTTGAGCAGACCGCGCACGTCGAGGAGCGCGGCCGTCTTCGCTTGAGGCAACTAGAGATTCACTACCTGTTCCGGATCTGCTGAAGCGAGAGCTGCAGCGCGATCGGCTTTCGGCGGATAGATCCAGACGGTGTTGATCTCGCGCTTGGTCTTCTTGGCGTCATCGCCGACGATTTCGAGCTTGCGCTCCCATCCGCGCGTGAACAGCGCGCCAGCCTCGCCAAGGTCGAGACAGGTGACGTAGACTTTCTGGTGATAAGGTTTGGTCGGCTTGCCCAGCAGCTCGGCGGCGGCGTTGTGGCCGGCAAAGGCGCCCATGCGGGTCGCATGCTGGCACGACATCAGTGCGTAGTTGCCGGCATCGTCGCATGCCGCACGTGCGGCGTCGCCGGTGGCAAAGACGCCAGCCACCCCCGGAACGCGCAAGTCACGATCGACCAGCAGTCGGCCGAACCTGTCACGCTCGCCCGGAATCTCCGCGGCTAGCGGAGCGGCACGGATGCCCGCCGCCCAAACCACGGTCGCCGCTTCAATGCGCTCACCGTCGGACAGCGTGACACCGCCTTCATCGAGCGATGCGACGCCGGTAGCGACCCGCGTTTCGATCCCCAGCTTGCGCAGTGCGTCCTCAATGACCGGACGAGAATCCGAGCCCATGTTCGGTGCGACCGCGGCGTTCCTTTCGACGATGATGATGCGCGGCTTGGCATCCTTGCCGAGGATCGCACGTAGTCGCGCCGGCATCTCGGTAGCAGCCTCGATGCCGGTGAAACCGCCGCCGGCAACGACCACGGTATCGCGTCCGCTGCTTGCCGGCCGGCCTGCCAGGCCATGCAGATGCTTGTCGAGCGCAATGGCATCGTCGAGCTGGTCAACGCTGAAACCGTGCGCGGAAAGGCCGGGAATGTCCGGTCGGAACAGCCGGCTGCCGGTGGCCACGACCAGACGGTCGTAGGAGAGCTCATTAGTGCCCGTTGCGGTCGCAATGGTTACGGTGCGGGACTTCGTGGCGACCGTCCCCGCGCTGCCCCGCATATAGGTGACGTCGATGGCGTTCAGCACATCCGAGAGCGGCGCTGTCAGGGTCTCTGGCTTCGATTCATAGAGCCGCGGACGAATCACGAGTGCGGGCTCCGGCGCGACCAGCACGATCTCAAACGTATCGGACGAAACGCCGTGGATATCGCGCAGGCGGGCGGCGGAAAGTGCGGCATACATGCCGGCGAAGCCGGCGCCGATGATGACGAGTCTCATGTGACTACTCCTGTGGTTTGGTTCTTCCGGGCATGCGCGCGCCATCGTCGCCGCTTTTGCGGCAAGCGTTCTGCAGACAATGTTGGCGCGAAGACGTGAGACGAAATCGGTAGTCTAGGGCGAGAGACAGCCTGCGACCGGTGGTGTTCGCCGTGGATATTCGCTGCGCAGCAAGATTGGCCGAGGGGCGCTCGGGATCCATTCAGCGTAGGGGAGTTGGGCGCTGTCCCTTGTCACGACAGACATCCCTGGATTGGGGTACTGCAGGGATTGCGGTGGAATTTCCACCTCATCACCGGTTGCCGATGTGAAGCGAACTGCCAGTGAAAGCCCGTACACGATTGTGGTCGCGACGATCCTTCGTCGTGGTTCGAAAGAGGGGAGGCTCACGAAGCGCTTCCAGATCATTGTCGGTCTCCGTCTAATGGATCGTGGGCACCCTGTTTATCTAGCGGATCAAACCTGCAGCCGCGCCAGAGAGATTGACGTCTTTGAAGAGAGATTGCGGTTAGCGCATGCGTCGTCGCCAATCGCTCGGTGTTTCTCCGGTCAGATTCCTGAACGCTGCGGTGAAGGCCGTTTGAGAAGCATAGCCAAGCTCCGCGGCCACCGTCGCGATAGCCGCGTCGGTATCGCGGAGCAAGTTCATCGCCCGCTCGAGCCGCTGTTGACGTAGCCAGGCATGGGGCGAAAGCCCAGTACTTTCCTTGAAGGCGCGACAAAAATGAAAACGGGACAGGCCGGCGTCGGTGGCAAGAGCCGCAAGAGAGACGTCAGCATCACTGTCCGAACCCAAGCGCTCGATCGCTCGTCGCAGCGCATGTGGAGAAAGTCCGCCAGTGATCGGCCCGAATGCGGTTGACGCGTCGGCGTGCTCAGCGAGAATACGCGTCGCCACAGTGTCGGTCAGTTGCTGTCTCAACAGCGCGTCTATTGCCGCATTGCCCTCCAGCAAATCCGCAGCGCTTATCAGCAACGAGGATGTGAGGGCGTCTGGATGTCCCGTGCGCTCCCGGAGATCGCCGGGCGCAGGAACTTCGGCTTCGCGAGCAACGCGTTCGAGTGTTGCATGAGGGAGATAGAGTTGGATGACATCCACAAAGCCAGGAATATCCCATCTGGCTCGCGAACCCGCCGGAATGATCGTCACTACACCCGATCGCGCCGTCCCAACAGCAACCGATTTTCCGGACCGTCGCTCGAGGCGCTGAACGCCCGTTGGGTAGGTCATGATAACGTGGTCGGCCATGGGCTCAACCACGTCGTGCAGGGCTCCATGCTTCCAATGCGCGATGGAGCCATTGGAAGGGTCGGAAGCTATTTGGAGTGGCGATGTCTTCAGTACACGCGCCATCTCCGCGTCGGCAGGATGCAGATCGCTGACGGGCAAATTGTTCGATCCTGCGCCGGACGGACGAGGTTGAGATGCCTGCAAATGATCGTGCACGACCGGAGTGTTCATGGAGCGGTCCTCGGGGTCAGAAGACACTTCGTTGCTCTCAAGCGATTGTATTAGCGCACGTGACGCCGCCAATCGGCGGGCGTCTCGCCGGTCAGGCGTCTAAAGGCTGCGGCGAAGGCTGTCTGCGAGGCATAGCCGAGCTCCGCCGCCACCAAAGCGATCGATTCGTCAGTACCCCGAAGGATATTCATCGCCCGCTCGAGACGGTGCTGCCGCAGCCAAGCATGAGGGGAAAGCCCGGTGCTTTCTTTGAAGGCGCGGCAAAAGTGGAAGCGGGATATGCCCGCATCTGACGCAAGCGCATCGAGGGAGACATCCTCATCGCTCTCCGAGCGCAGGCGCTCGATGGCGCGAGCCAGGACCTTCGGCGAAAGTCCGCCGATGGTCGCCTGCAATTTGGTTTTCGATCCGGTATGTGTAGCCAAAAGCCGCAGGGCCAACAGGTCCGTCAATTGATGCCTGAATAGCCGATCCAGAGCCCCATGGCCCTCGAGAGCACCATGGCCGTCCAGCACACCCGCCGCGCCCAAGAGTAATCGGGAAGTGACGGGATCCGGATGTCCCGTTCGCTCCAGGAGATCGTTCGGTGTGCCTGTGGCAACTTCTTCGGCAACGCGCTTGAGTGTTGCGTGAGGAAGATAGAGTTGAACGACATCGACGGGTTTCGGAATGTCCCATCGCGAGCTCGATCCTTCCGGAATGATGATCACAGCGCCGCGACGGAACGTTCCAATCTCGACCGATTTTCCTGACTGCCGCTCCACGCGCTGTGTCAAGCCGTTATAGGCCATGATGACATGGTGGCTCATAGGTTCGACGACGTCGTGCAACGGGTCGTGCTTCCAATGCGCAATCCCAGCGCCAGAAGAATCCAAAGCCATGCGGAATGGTGTCGTCCCGAGCACGCGCGCCATTTCCGCATCGGCGGCGCGATACTCGTGGCTGAGCGACTCTCGTTGATGTAGCTCGGACGAGGCTGGTGAGTACTCTGGGGCATCGTGTTGGATCGGGTGGCTCATTGGCTTTTGCTCGTATCGGAGGCCATGCGCACGCGCTACCGGCTCGACTCCACGTGCTCACGCGAAGTCGCCGCCTTGTGTCTGCTCGTAGGAGATGCCGGTGAATGCTGCGAGCGTTCGCTGCGCGTTCTAGGCGCGGAGAACTACGGTTTCTTTCCTAAAACGGAGGTGTTTTGCCAAATTCTGCTTGAGGCTTCGCTTGCTTAACGTCCTTGTGATCGGTGGCCGTAGACTTTAGGTCAGCCTCGCTGATAGGTTTTGTCCTCGATCGCGCCGTGAGTGTTGAAATCCCTGCGGAAAATGTCGCGTCGTAAAGCGGTCATAATGGCCGTTCGTGTCGCTCCAAATCTAGACCGCAGCGTGCCGATCCCTGATAATTGCGGGCGCGGCGATTGAAGAACCGCTTGCCCCGACCCCTTGCGATGAGAACCGACATCCATGACCCAGGCAGGCACCTTCGGACAGAGGGTCAGGCAGTACCTGCACCTGAAAGACGTGCCAAGCTCGCTGGTAACCCGCTCAACGCGCGGAATTGATCTTGCCGCCAGCGAAACGCAGAATGACAATCCTGTGCCAGGTCTCTCGGGGTCGATGGCAGACGAGGCTTATATCGTCAGCCTGAAACTTCACGACTATCCGGAGTGCGAACTCTGGAAGCACGGTAAGTGTGTCACGAAGGCGGATGTCAAGGCCGGTACGACGTGGCTGTATGATCTCAGGCAAGATCCTCGCTATGTGATCGACAAGCCGTTCCATTCAATCCAGTTTTATCTGCCACGTTCGGCGCTCGATCGTGTTGCTGAAGAAGCGGGCGCGCCACACGCCGATGATCTTGCCTGTCAATTTGGTACTGGTCATGACGACGACGTGATGCGCCATGTCGGGGCGTCGCTGCTGCAAGCGCTGCGTCGACCGGACGAAGCGAACCAACTTTTCATTGATCACATGATGCTCGCGTTCGGCGCGCATATCGCACAGGCCTATGGTGGACTGCAGCGCGTCACCAGGTCGGCTCGTGGCAGCCTCGCGCCTTGGCAGGTAAGGCGAGCTTGTGAAAGGCTAGATTCCGATCTGGGCGGTAAACTTTCGCTGCAACAGATCGCGGCTGAATTTGGCCTTTCGGTCGGCCATTTCTCACGTGCCTTTCGCGGTTCCACCGGTCTGCCGCCTCATCAATGGCTGCTTCGCCAGCGCCTGAAGGCTGCGAAGCAGTTGATGACAGTGCGTGAGTTGCCATTGGCCGAGATCGCGATATCTGCCGGCTTTGCCAACCAAAGTCACTTTACGCGGGTGTTTACGGCCACGCTCGGGATCAGCCCGGGCGTGTGGCGCCGCGAAAAGCTCGGCATGTCCGGAGGGGATACGTGATGCCGGCCAATGCGAGAATTGCGGGTTGTGTTCCAGAACGGCTGTGTTTTGCCTGAACCCGGCTTCAATCTCTGCTTGCCTGACGTCGTGTGATGAGTGGCCCGTAGGCGCTAGGTCAGCATCGTTGATCGATGTCTTTCGCGTAATAGGGTAATGAACGCAGCCCGCAGGCGAGCGAGAACCGCCTGGCCCAGCTACCAGCGATGAGACCGGCCACATGACAGAGAGGGGTTTCTACGGCGAGAATGCCAAGCAGTTCTGTCGCCTTGAGCAGCAACCGTCCTCGTTGATTACGCGTTCGCTGCGCAACACCGAAATCGCCGTCACTGAGACCCGCGATGATGCCCCCGCGCGAAGCCTTTCCGGCGCGATGCCCCTTGAGGACTCCTTTGTTGTTAGCCTGAAACTTAACGACTACCCGAGCTGCGAGCTCTGGGCACACGGCAAATGTGTTACCAAGGCCGATATCCGAGCGGGCGCAACGTATCTGTATGACATGAAGACGGATCTGCGCTTCGTTATCAACAAGCCGTTCCACTCTCTCCATTTCTATCTTCCGCGCTCAGCGCTCGACGGCATCGCCGAGCAATTCCGTGCACCGCGCGTTGGTCAGCTGCCTTGTCAGCTTGGCGTCGGCCATGACGACGCAGTCGTCCGTCATATCGGTGGGGCGCTCCTGCCAGCGCTACGCCGGCCGACCGAGACCAGCCGGCTCTTCATCGATTACACGATGCTCGCACTTACGGCGCACGTCGCGCAGACCTATGGCAGAATGCGCGTCACTAAGTCGGTCCACGGCGGTCTCGCGCCTTGGCAGTTGAAACGGGCCTGCGAAAGGCTGGATGCCGATCTGGGCGGAGAACTTTCGCTACAACAAATTGCAGCTGAGTTCGACCTTTCGGTGAGCTATTTTTCACGGGCTTTTCGTAGCTCCGCCGGCTTGCCGCCGCATCAGTGGCTGCTTCGCCAGCGCGTGAAGGCCGCAAAGCAGCTGATGACGGTGCGCGAGTTGCCCTTGGCCGAGATTGCGATATCGGCCGGCTTTGCCAACCAGAGTCACTTCACGCGGGTGTTTACGGCCACGGTCGGGATCAGCCCGGGAGTATGGCGCCGCGAAAAGCTCGGCCTGTCCGAAGGGATGCGTGATTCTGGGTAAATGCGCGGCAGCGCGTCCGATCAGCGGCGCATCTTCAGCGAGATGGCGTAGGCCACGGCCCGCGCAGCAAAGATCTCGTCGTGCGGGTGGCCAATGCCTTCGGCAAGTTTTGCTGGATCGAACATGGAGCCATCGCAAGCTTCGTTTGGCTCGATGCCGGTGATCACTATCGTACCAAGGCGCACTGCCTCGCGATTATCCTCATCGGGCCATCGAACAGTCAGGTCCATGATAGGGTCATTGGGCCGGTCAAGCAGCGCCATTACGCTGAAGCGCATATTGCCTTTCTTGACACGCCGTTTGAGTTCGGTGTGCAGGAAGTCAGTTGACCTCGTGTTCGCGGGCGATTCGGTCAGCGCCACTTCGCCGCCGACCGGCGCGATCTTGAATTTGATGAACCGTGTCTCGTCCATCGCATTGGTGGCAGGAAAGCAATGCACACCCCAATAGGTCGTGCTGGCAAAGCTCGCCGGCGGCGGCCGCGCGGCGATGTAGTTGACTTGATGCAGTGTTTCGGGATTAGCAGCAGAGAACGCTCGGATTTTTTCCGAATCCAGCTTTCCATCGGGGCCCGGAACGCGTACCTCGAGGAACGCTATCATCTGCTCAAGCGTCCGTGCATAATGAACGGGACAGTCTTGTGCAAGGATGTCTGAGCGATGGTTGCTGTTGCCGAGTCTGAAGCTGAAGCCGCGCGGCACGAGATTTTCGCTATCCGCCACATTGGGATCGCCGTCGCCCACCGAGAAGCGCGCCAACACGCGTGATGGTCTTGTGAAGCTTCGCGATCTAGTAATTTCTTCCGCCTGATTTGACGGAATGTAGGTGCCGTGGACGCATTGGCCTTTGGCAAAGCTGGCGCGCGCTTTTGGCGGATCGCCAGCCACCGCTTTCAGCGCGTCAACAATCGAGGCGGGCGAAGGAGCGCCCTTCGGGAACTCGGACATGGCGACCTTGGTTCGAAAGCCGGTAATCGTAAAGGTCTACCTGGCCGAACGTGCCGTCGCCCCCGAGCGATTGACCTGATTGCAGAGCGATTGCTGCTAATGGATAAGTCTCGGCAATAATTCAAGAATTGTCCGTATGAATAGGTAAATTCGTAGGCTGGGGCGCCTGCTTGGCGCAGGCGCACAATCGCCGCCGTCGCCGCCGTCCGCCCACGGGGTGTCGCGAAACTTCTGGATGTTTCAGGTTCAGCTCATTTCTTTGGCCACGGATGAAAGCTTTTCGCGCAGCCACTTATGTCCTGGGTCGGTAGTATGGCGGGGGTGCCAGTACATGGCCTCATGAATATCCGGGAGGGCGTGCGGAGGCGCGAGCAATCTAATCTTCAATGTCGCGGCTAGCTTCTTGGCGGCCCGCTCCAGGACGAGACTCACCAATCGAGTCCCCTGAATTAGAAACGGATTGAGCAGAAAGCTTTCAACCGTCACCTGGATGCGGCGGGCTATGCCCGCGTTTGCAAGGTGCTGGTCGGCGAGGTTCAGTTGCCTATCAGTGCCGATCCCGTAAACGAGGTGGGGCAATTGAAGAAATTGTTCCTCGGTAAGCACATCACCGGCGATATCAGGGTGATCGGCATCGACGGCGCAAAGCCAGCGATCGCTCAGCAGCGCGCAGCTCGGGTAATCACTTGAACCGAACAGTTCGGTGGGCTCGATAACGATGTCGGCCTGATTGGTCTGCAAAACGCGCGCGGCGTCTCGCGCTCGGGGCAGCAGATGTATGGTCACATTCGGAGCCTCGTTTGCAATCATTCGGACGAGCGGAGTCAAAAGGACCAATCCCGCATAATCGGATGCGCTAATAGAAAATGTTCTGGCATCACTTGCGGGATCGAAACTCGGACGCCGCAGCAGAGTCTGTTCGATCCTATTCAGCGCGTCTTTTAGCGGAACGATCAGCTCTTCTGCATTTCGCGTCAGGACCAAATCCCGGCCGGCGCGCACGAGCAACGGATCACCGAAGATGTCGCGAAGCCGAGCGAGTGCGGCGCTCATCGCCGACTGACTGAGCCCGATACGTTCCCCAGCTCGACTGACGTTTCGTTCGGTGAGGAGAGCATCAAGGATCACAAGGAGATTTAGATCGATGTTTCGCAGGTTCATCGCGGTCCCCCAATGAAAGGCGCGAGCCTAGCAAACTGAACGATAACGCACCACGCAAATGCGAAGCCGACGATCGCGACCTGACGGAGCGGCAATCACCCGAGCTGAAGGGCTATGTGCAGCGTCCGCTTATTCGTTCATCGATTGACGCGTTTGCGGGCATCCGATCCTGTCGCTGCATCGCAGCAGCCAAGTGATCCATGCCACGGATAGTTGGGATTTCAAATATCGATTAGATTTTGACGCCGACGCCACCTAGCCTCTTCGACAGAAGAATTGTCGCAACGAGGCGCGCGATGAAGAGAGCGAAAAAAGTCGGAGGAATAGCAGCCAGATGTTCGTCTTCGCAAACCGAAGTGGATGCGAATGCGTTTCGGGCGGCGATGCGTCACTTTGTCGGAAGTGTGAGTGTCGTAACTACCTGGCACGACGGTAGACCATGGGGAATGACGATTAATTCGTTCACCTCGATCTGCATGGATCCCCCCACGATTCTGGTCTGTCTGAACAGCAAGACCGTTACTGCAGCGGACGTTCGCGATTTCGGGCGGTTCGCCGTCAATCTTCTCAGTCAGGACCAACGTCATCTTTCGGAGGTTTGTTCGCGTCCGAATGGCGACAAGTACGTCGATGAACATGTCTTGCCGGCAGAGAGAGTGTTGGGAGCGAACGGGATACCGAAGGTGCGAGATGCGTCGGTGGTTTTCACATGCCGGACGGTCGAGCAATTGATCGTCGGCAGCCATCTCGTTGCGATCGCTGCAATCGAGAGCATCGATGCTCCGGGCCCTCGCCCGCCATTGCTCTACGGGCATGGTCGCTACATGCACGGTATCGATTTGGAGGCGCGAGCATGAGGTTGTCGGTCGAACTAACCCCGATCGGGATCGCAAAGAAGCTCTACGCCGCTTACGACAATCATGATCCCGATACGATCCGTGAATTGTATCGCGATGACGCGACGCACGATGAAGTGTCTCAAATGCGCACGAAGCGCGGGGTCGACGAAATCGTGTCCGGAATGCAGAAGCTGTTTTCGTGGCTGCCCGATGTTCGCTGGGAAGTAAAGGCGATGGTTGGTAGGGAAGATGGGGCAGTCGCGATCTTCTATACCATGCACGCGACAGCGCCGCGCAAAGACAGCATTCAGCTGGCCAAGGCCATTTCCCTGCGAGGTGTCCAACTCGTCAAGATCGAGGGCGGCTTGATACGCTGCAGCGAAGACTACTGGGACGCTGCAACGCTTCAGCGACAACTTTCCTGACAACCCCCAAGGAGGACTGACAATGAGATCCGGTGCTGAATATCTTGCGTCGCTTCGCGACGGGCGGCGCGTGTACGTTGGAGGCGAATTGATTGAGGACGTAACGTCCCATCCGATGACCAAGGGCTACGCCAACGCGATCGCCGAGTACTACGATCTTCATCTTGATCCAAAATATCAAGATATCGCGACGTTCGCCGACGATGCGGGCAATCGGCAGTCCATGCATTGGTTCCTTCCTCGGTCCAAGGAGGACGTTATCAAGCGTCGCGAGTACTGCGATTTTCTGTGCCGTCACTTCAAGGGTGGGATCTTCACGCGGCCGCCGGCCGGAATGAACGTCGTTATGTTTACCCAGGTTGACGACCAGAAGCCCTGGTCGGACAATTCGCGGTTCTCTGGAAAGAAGCGAGATCTCTCCGGCAATATCCAGCGTCAGTGGGAAGAGGTGACATCGAAGGACTTTGCCATTTCCCCGATGTTCCTCGACGTGCAATTCGACCGCGGTCGCGACAATGCAATGGCCGAGACGCCAATGCTCAAAATTATCGAGGAGCGCGACGACGGCATTCTCGTTCGGGGGTGGAAGGCAATCGGCACGTCTGTCCCGTTCGTCAATCATCTCCTGATCGGGAACCTGTGGCGTCCTGGCCAGACTCCGGAGCAGACCGTTTACGCGTTGATCCCGATCGCGACGAAGGGGATCTCAGTCGTCGCGCGCAAGTCCAACGCTCAGCCAGATGCCGACCCGTATGACCGCCCCCTGGCCACGATCGGCGACGAGCTGGATGCGATGGTCTACTTCGACGATGCCGTTATTCCGTGGGATTGCGTCCAACATGTTGGCAATCCGGAACATGCCAAGTGGTATCCGCAACGTCAGTTTGACTGGGTACACCTCGAGACCCAAATCCGACATTGCGTCCACGCCGAACTGATGGTCGGTCTTGCGCTGCTTCTCACCCAGTCTCTGGGCACCAGCAACAATCCCGTCGTCCAAGCTCAGCTGGCCGAACTCATTCGCTTCCGCGAGACGTGCCGCGCATTCATGATTGCGGCCGAGGAGACAGGCTTCGCTACTCCTGGCGGTCTGTTCAAACCGAACAACATCTACATTGACTTCGGCCGAGCCTACTATCTTGAGAACCAGAACAAGATGGTCAACATGCTCATCGATTTCTGCGGCCGCGGAGTCGTCATCCAGCCGTCGAAGCGGGAGCTCGAGGATCCCTACATCGGCCCGAAACTCGCCGAAGCGTTACGCGGCGCCGAGATAAGTGCCCACGACCGTATCAAGATCTTCCGTCAGATCAGCGAGCGATTCCTGACCGAATGGGGAAACCGGCACGAGATGTTCGAGAAGTTCAACGGGACGCCGCTCTATCTGATCAATCTGCTGACGATGCAGCGCACGGAATATCAGGTCGACGGCCCGTTAACAGAGCTAGCTCGCCAAGTTCTCGGTTTTGGCGATACGGCGGAGCTCGGCAAGCGAGCCCAGGAGGAGCAGAAGAGTTCGCACTATGCCAACGTTCGCTTCCAGCCCGACTACGCCAAGGCGCAGGACGTCCAGAAGCGCTACATGAGCACCGCGGCCGAATAACAGCAGGCTAGATCGGCAACAGAAAGGGGTCGCGATTGTCCATCGGACATTCGCGATCCCACTCGTGGACTTTCAGGGCGCGACATCGCCGCACTTCAAACGCTGGTGACGCACGTATTCGCAGAGGGCGACGAATATCTCGATTCCGACGTGGTATTCGGCGTCAAGGATAGCCTGGTTGCGAGTTTGTGCTGATGCCGGCCGGAGTCGCGCCCGATGGCGTTTTCCGCGACTCCCCTTTCTCTCATTTGCACTACGACTTTGGTGTCAAACAGTCTTAATGCCGCAGGCGATACGAACATCGCCCAGGATAGCCGCCGGCAGGGATCCCCTGAGGCTCGCCGAATTGCGCGGCCTCGGGCAGACGGCTCCGAGGCCGTTCACAGAAACGATGTAAGCGGACCAGTCTGATTTCTGATTTGAAATCAATTAGATGGCTATGGCGTCACGATGTGCGGCTGGTGAGCAAGTTTGGCTCTAGCTTCTCTCTCTCCGCCACCGCTCGATTTTGCACGCCAGATTACGATCTCGCGCGATTTCCTACGACCCGCGAAAATGGCCAGGCGGCGGACTCTGGCATTGTTGACGAGGTGTCGGGATCCGGCGGGTGGTCAGCATGGCGTCGCGGCCATCCTTCGAGGGCACATCGGCCGCTAGAGACCGGCCGTATTGTGATCAAGCGCGCGCGAAGTCTCGATGCTCATGCTGCCGTCAAACCTCGGCTGAGGCCTAGCGTCGTATTGCGGCTCGGCCGATCGATCGATGCGTCGGGAGCTTGAATGAGACGACTTGATCTGAACGGGCTGGTTCGAGTCGATCGGAAGCACCGTCTTGTGAGAAATCCGCTTCAATGCCAGATTTGAACGGATGCTGGTCACGCCGGCTATGCGCGAGAGCTTGTTTACGATGAGGTCTTCGAGAGCCGCGATGTCAGACACCATCACGCGGAGCAGGTAATCGCTGTCTCCCGTCATTAGGTAACACTCCATCACCTGGCTCAGGCGATCGATTGAGCGCGTGAAGTTCTCGAGCGATAGCTGAACCTGCTTCTCAAGCTTAACCTGGATGAAGGCGGTGACGCCGATGCCGAGGACTGCCGGATCGAGTACGGCGATCCGTCGATCGATCACGCCGAGCTTCTCGAGCGTACGAACTCGGACAAGGCACGGCGACGGCGAAAGGTTGACGCGGGAAGCAAGCTCGACATTGGTCAGACTGGCGTTCTGCTGGAGCTCATTCAAAATCTTGATGTCGATCCTGTCGAGAGCCGTCGTTGTCATGTCGTTCTCCCATGGGCGAATGGTCGTTGTATCGAGGCCCGGTGCCGCGCGTTATCCCGCGTGGTGACATCTCGATGACACGAATGCTAACCGCAGCCGCGGTTGTAGAATTTCGACGAAATGACGACTTATATCGAAAAACGGTCAATCTCCTTCGGGCTGGCCGCCTATCCGGCGCCGCAGAGTTGGCAGGGACGTCGTGGTCGGCTTCGGGTATCCGGAGCACGCGATCGCCGACCCGCGGCCGCTGAGGAATGACGTCAAAGGCCGGATGCGGCAGCATAAGATGCCGATTGATCATGCGGGAGGTGAACTGTTTGAGCATTCATGCCGGGGCCGCTGCGCCACGATCGCAGGACAGCCGAAGTCTGCGGAGAAATCGCAGATCGACGGGGCGCTCGGAATCGGGAGTGACACATGAAGCTCAAGCAGGCTTACCTCACCGCCGCGAAGCCCGAAGCGCTGGCCGGGTTTTACGAGGCGCTCGGATTGCCGATCCGCTTCGCTGACGGCGGAAAGTGGATTCAATTCGCAGGCGAGAAAGCCGCCCTTTGCATCGCAAGCCCGGCCGAATCCGTCTCCGTGCCGTCTCGGAATGCCGTCCTCGTGTTCGAGGTGGATGATCTGGAGGGGGCTCTGAAGCGCGCGCAGGCGCAGGGCGCGCAGGCGCTTGGCGAGGTTCGTGACATGGGCGCGCACGGCCGGGTCGCTGATTTCAGGGACCCGGAAAACAATACGATCCAGCTCTTTCAAGCCGCACCCAGATAGGCGGGCGAATCAGCCCTCTGGACAGCTTGGTCTCTATGTATCGGAGCAATCCATCATGATGAACTTCCGAGTGTCGCCCATGCCCGGTCAAGAAATCCCGATGTTCAGCAGCACGGAATTCCGCAGCGCCATGCGCAACGTCCCGGGCGCCGTGTCGATCGTCACGACAGGCGCGCGGCCGTGCAGGCACGGTTTGACACTGACGGCCGGTTGCTCGGTGTCGACAGAGCCATCGAGCGTGCTGGTCTGCGTCAACAAGTCGGCCGGCGCCCATGATACGATCAAGCAGAGCGGATCATTCTGCTGGAACATCCTCACGGCGGATCACGCTGCGTTGGCGCAGAAATTCGCAGGGCAGGACGGCAGCAAGGGCGACATACGGTTCAGCGAAGGCTTGTGGCGCGAGCTCGCGACGGGGGCGCCGAGTCTCGTCGAGGCGATCTGCAGCTTTGATTGCCGAGTGTCCGGTTCGCACGATGCCGGCAGTCATACGATCTTCGTCGGCGAGGTGGTCGCGCAGGCGACAAACGCCGATCGCGAACCCCTTGTCTATGTGAAGGGTGAATTCACCGTGCCCAAGCGCCAGTAACCACCGATGCTGTCACTCTGGCTCAATGTTCTCGCGAGCGGCATTCTGCTCGGTCTCGTCTACGGGCTCGTAGCGCTCGGCCTGACGATCATTTTTGGCGTCATGCGCGTCGTCAACTTCGCGCACGGTGAGATGGTCGTGTTTGGCGTCTACATCGGCTATTGGGCCGTCCACCTTTGGGACGTGCCGATCATCGTCGCGGCAGCGATCGCAGCGGTCGTGATGTTCATTTTTGGATATTTTCTGGAGGCCCTGCTCGTCAAACGGTTCGTCAACCGGCCGCATCACTATCAATTCATCGTCTTCATCGGTCTGTCGCTGCTCTTCAGCGGCGCCCTGCTGGTGGCATTCGGGCCGGATCCGCGCCCGACCGCATCCCAGCTCTCGTTTCACACCGTGTCGCTCGGCTTCGTGACGCTGGATCTGGCGCGACTTCAGGCGGCGGCAACCGCAGGCCTGCTCATCACGCTGCTGGGGGCGTATCTGAAGTTTTCATCGTTCGGCCGGTCCTTGCGGGCGGCCGCGGACAACCGCTTGGGCGGCCTTGTCGTCGGACTGAACATTCCTCGGATCTATGCGGTGACGTTTGGTATCGGAGCGGCCTGCGCGGGCGTTGCCGGCGCATTGATATCTCCCTTGTTCGACGCCCAGCCATATCTCGCGGTCGACTTTACCCTGCTGGCCTTCGTGACAGTCATCGTCGGTGGTCTCGGTAGTTTCAGTGGAGCGCTGCTGGGTGGCCTGATGATTGGCGTCGCCGAAGCGATTGCTGCGTTGATGTTCGCTCCGTCGATGAAGACGGCGCTTCCATATGCGTTCCTGATCCTCGTCCTGATTTTCCGTCCGAGAGGGTTTTTTGGTGCAAGAGAGATTTGATGGCGGGACCGAAGTGAAGCGGTGGCTCGCCGGGGGATCGGTCCTTGTTGTCCTTGCCTTGGTCGGCGCGCTGGCAAGCCCGTACCTCATCTCGTTGCTGACGATCGTGCTGCTGTTCACGTTCCTTGGGCAATCCTGGAATTTGATGCTGGGGATAGGCGGGCAACTGTCGATCGGTCATGCCCTCTTTGTCGGTCTGGGCGCCTATTCGGTGGCCGTCCTCGACGTCAAGTACGGCGTCTCTCCATGGATAGGCCTTTTGCTCGGAATGGTCATTGCCGGGTCTGCCGGCGCGGTGCTGGCGTGGTTGAGCTTCCGGTTTGAAGTGCGTGGAATCTATTTCGCCCTGCTGACGATTGCCGCTGCCGAATTCGCCCGGATCATGTTCGGTGGCTGGGAGTTTGTTGGCGCCATGCAGGGGCTGTTCTTTCCCGCGCCGACGGGCGCAATCGACATCTCGATGCTCCGGGGAGACGCGCGCTTCTACTACTTCATGGCTCTTGCTCTGGCGGCATTGGGGATCGTTGGAACCGAAATGATATCGCGATCGTACTTCGGATATGTCTGGCGAGCGATGAGGGACGATGAACAGGCCGCGCGCTCTCTCGGTGTCCGCGCATTCCGGCACAAGATCCTTGTGATTGCGATCTCGGCGGCGACCGCGGCCGCGGGTGGTGGAATTCTGGCGCTGGTGCAGGGATCGATATTCCCGGATTCGATCATGGGCATGGGGCTCTCCGTCGACGTCCTGATAGGGCCCGTGGTCGGCGGGTTGGGCACGACGTTTGGTCCGCTGGTCGGGTCGCTCGCAGCTATTCCCCTGAACCATCTGATGAGCGCTCTCGGCGACAGTCTTCGGATCCCGGGACTGAACAGTATCGCGTACGGTGTCGTGCTGGTGCTGGTCGTCTGGTTCCTGCCCGACGGCATCTGGCCGGCGATCGTGCGGATCTGCAAGACAGTCCAGCTGCCGTCCCGGCTGTGGCTGCCGCAACCGAGGAAGGCCGAGGAATGACTGCCTTGCTCGAGGTGAAGAATCTCTCCAAATCGTTCGGCGGATTGGTCGCCGTGAACGATGTCAGCTTCGCGTTGGAAGCCGGACGTATCACCGCACTGATCGGGCCGAACGGGGCCGGAAAAACGACATGCTTCAATCTCGTTGCGGGCGCCATGCGGCCGACCAGTGGGCAGGTGGTCTTCGAGGGACATCCGATCGAGAATGCACCGCCTGAACTTGTTTGCAGGATGGGCATCGCGCGGACATTCCAGATCGTACGGCCGATGCGCGACATGTCGGTGCTCGAGAACGCAATGGTCGGCGCCTTCAGCTGGACCAGGAACGTCAGCGAAGCCAGGTCGACGGCATACGAGTCCCTTGAAAGTGTTGGACTTGCCGGCAAGGCCAATGCGCGGACGGACCAGCTGACGCTGCCGGATCGGAAAATGCTGGAAACCGCCAAGGCGCTATCCACGCGACCTAGGCTACTGCTGCTGGACGAGGTCATGGCGGGCCTCCGCCCCACCGAAGCCGCGGGTGTTGTCCGCGTGCTGCGGAAACTTGCTGAGGGCGGACTGACGATCCTGCTCGTCGAGCACGTCATGCGGATCGTGATGGAGGTCGCGTCGCGTGTCGTCGTCCTTCATCACGGCGCCAAGATCGCCGAAGGACGTCCTGAAGAGGTGGTCGCAGATCCGATGGTCCTCGAGAGCTATCTGGGGGCGGGCTTCCATGCCTGACGAGGCGCTCTTATCGATCGACGGCCTTTCCGTTGCGTATGACGGATCGAACGCGCTGAACGGTGTTTCCTTGCAGATCCGCAAGGGCGAGCTGATCTGCGTCGTCGGTGCGAACGGTGCGGGAAAGACCTCGCTGATCAGATCGATCTCGGGCATCGTGCCATCTTCGAGCGGCGTCGTGAAAATGAATGGCGTCGATATCACCGGGATGCCGCCATGGGAGGTCTGCGAACGCGGCATTGCGCAGGTCGCCGAAGGCCGGCAGATTTTCGGGAGCCTTTCCGTCGAGGAAAATCTGCTCCTGGGTGGTTCCCTGAAGCGTGCGAAAGCCGGCCGACTTGAAGCGCTTGAACGCGTCTATCAATTGTTTGAGCGGCTTCGAGAGCGCAGGCGGCAATTGGCCGGGACGCTATCCGGTGGCGAGCAGCAGATGCTGGCCATCGGGCGCGCGATCATGTCGAAGCCTGAAATCGTCATGTTCGACGAGCCGTCCATCGGGCTGTCGCCGGCCTTGACGGACGTGATGTTTGGCGTAGTGAAATCGCTGCACGAGCAAGGGATCACGGTGTTGCTGATCGAGCAGAACGTCGCGAAATCCCTTGCGTTGAGCAATCGCGGCTACGTCCTCGAGAACGGCTCGATCGTGCTGCACGGACCGAGCGACGAACTGCTGAGCAATTCCGAGATTCAGCGCGCTTATCTTGGAATGTAGTGGCGTTTCGCGGCTGCGGCATTGGTCCGGCCGGCGAGGAGCACGGAGCGTATGAAGCAGAAAATGCTGCGATCCAGCGCTGCGGTAGCGATTTGTGTCGACGCTCGCTGATGCGGATGCGTTGTATGGCAACCGATTCCGGGGTGCGTCGCATAGGTTGACCCTATGCAGAACGGCGGCACCCTTCGCGTCGAGCGCGACCTCGACATGGTTACGATGACCTTGAACCGGCCGCCGGCCAATGCCTTGAACAACGGACTGGTCAAGCGTTTGCTGGACACGATTCGTGCGGTGTCCGCTGAAGCGTCACCGCCAGGTATCGTCTTGACCGGCGGAGGTGATCGCTTCTTCAGTGCGGGTGGCGATATCAAGGAAGTCGCCGGCATCGAGATTTCCAGACCCCGCATGCGGGACTTCCACGCGCTCTTGTGCGAGATGGAGCGATATCCGGGCCCGCTCGTCTGCGCCGTCCGTGGCTATGCGGTCGGAGGCGCCCTGGAATTCCTGCTTCACGCCGATTACGTCGTCGCAGATCATGCCTGCATGATCGGGTTTCCCGAGATAAACCACGGTCTCCTACCAGCGGCCAAGGGAATGCGGCAAGCTGTGCGGAAACTGGGGCTTCGGGAAGCACAGGCATTGCTTTACCGGGGCGACTTGGTCGACGCCCGGAAGGCGCTCGAAATCGGAGCGATCAGCGAGGTCACAACCACCGCTGATGTGACGGGTCGTGCCCTGGAGGTATGCAGGCATCTTCGCGGGAAGGAACCGAAACTATTCGCCGCCATCAAGCGCTCGTTGAACTTGACGGGACAAATGGATGACGCTTCGCTTGAGGCGATGACGATCGAAGATCTCGGCGCCTATTTGACCGGGGATAGCTCGGCAGACGCCCGCGCCCGCTTCCTGTCGAAGAACGCAAAGAGGGCTTGAATGGCCGTACTGGCATCCCCTGAAGAAATCCGCCTGGAGCTCATGAGCTTCGAGGAGGTGTCGGCTGCCCTGGCGCAAGGATATTCGACGGCCTTGATACCGTGCGGCGCTGTCGAGCAGCATGGGCCGCACCTTCCGCTGTGTATGGATGCCGATCACGCGGAGGCGCTCGCGGCAAGACTGGCGCAGCATCTCGGCTCGGCTCTGATAGCTCCGACGATCAAGGTCGGCTGTTCGGCCCACCATCTTGTCTTCCCCGGTACGATCTCGCTTCGACCGGAAACCTTCGAATCGATCTGCCTGGATTACTGCACAAGTCTTGCCCAGCACGGCTTCAAGCGGATCCTGCTGTTCTCCGGGCACATCGGAAACTTTCCCGTCCTGCGCGACATGCTTCCTCGGCTGCGGCGTGCGGTTGCGTCCGACGTTGAGATCGATGCGTTCTGCGATGCAATTGCCTGGGTCGACAGGTGGCGGAGCGCGGTCGGAGACGCCGGCGGTGACCCCAACGCAGTCGGCGGGCACGCCGATATCGCGGAGACGTCGCTCATGATGTGGCTCCGCCCCGATAGCGTGCGGCCGGACCGGTTCGAGGTGGGGTACCTGGGCGCGCTGTCTGAACAGCAGCTTCAGTCCATGTGGAAGAATGGGATCAAGTCGATCACGCACAACGGGATCATTGGCGATCCGCATGGATCGACCGTCGAGATCGGTGCGCAATGCCTCGAGGCGATCGCGGATCTACTGGCGACCTCGTTTGCCAGATGAGGCGACGCCGGCCTCTTACGCGCCGCCTGGCGCGGGAAACTGCCAGCGGTGGTGTTGATTGCGGACAGGATGTGATCCGCCTGCCTGCAGCACAAAATTTGGAAAGCTGCGGGGCCACCACCAGCATTCGGACGAAAATGTTGCCGTGCCTATGAAATCCTCTGCCATCTCGAATTTCCCAGGGGACTTTAGAAGATGGCACTTTCGTTCGGGTTCTGGTCGGAGCAGGAAACCCAGGTCGGGCAGAGCTATGCGCGGCGACTGCACGAACTGGTTGACGAGGTGCGCCTCGCGGAAAAGATGGGGTTCGACTGCGTCGCGCTGTCCGAGCAGCACGTCGCGCTCGGCGGCATCTCGAGCTCCGCTCCGGAAGTGGTCTACGGCTATCTCGCCGCGGTGACGTCGCGCGTGAAGCTGAGGTCTGCGGTGACCCTGATGCCGCAGAAGATCAATCATGCCTTGCGCTCGGCGGAGCGGCTGGCCGTCACCGATATTCTGTCGCATGGCCGCATGGAGTTCTACGCCGGCCGCGCCAACACGACCATCGCAATGCGTGCCTTCAACGTCGATCCCAGCGAAACGCTTGCCCAGATGGAAGAGGGGATCGCGCTTCTGAAGAAATCGATGCGCGAGGATATCTTCACCTTCGAGGGGAAGTACTACCAGATTCCGCCGCGGATGCTCGTGCCAAAGCCCCTGCAGAAGCCGCATCCGGTCATCGGCATCGCCGCGACGAGCGAGCGGAGTCACGCCTGGGCGGGATCCGAGGGCCTCGCCGTGATGAGCGCTTCGATTTACCAGGGGTGGGACGTCCAGCGAAGGCTTCTCGATACCTATCGACGCGCCTGGAAGCGCGACGAGCAGGGTCCGCTCGAGCGTCCGCGCGTCGGCCTTCCGCTGTTCTTCGGCATTGGTCCGACGGATCAGAAGGCGAAGGACGACTACGCCGAGCCGCTGATGCACTACGCGAGGATCTCGACCGACGCGTATCCCCGCCTGGCGAAGCTCGCGGATGACTATGCGTATATGAGCGAGAGCGTTCCGGCCATGGAGCGCGCCGGAAGAGACTGGGACTATCTGCTCAACCATTCAGCGACAACGGTTTGCGGGAGTCCCGACACCGTTATTCGCCAGATCGAGAAGTTCCAGGAGCTGGGCATCGACGAAGTGCTGCTGCATCTCGACTCGGTCAGCCACGAGAAGATCATGGAAGCGATCGAAATGTGCGGCCGCTACATCATTCCGCACTTCAACGACAAGAACAACGTCGTGCGGCCCACGGAAGACATTCTCGCGCAAATCCGGGCCATGCGGCCTCAAAAGTGAATTCACAGAGAAACGGAACGGAACCAGCGATGTCACAGCACAGCTGCAAGTACCTGCTCGTCGAGAAGCGCTCCAGCGGCGTTGCCGTTGTGACGATGAACCGGCCCGAAATCCTGAACGCCATCAACTGGGATATGCACGAGGAGCTGGAGCGGGTGTTCGTCGACCTTGACCATGACAAGGACGTCCGCGCGATCGTGCTGACCGGCGCGGGGCGCGGCTTCTGTTCCGGCGGTGATCAGAAGTCGCTCGACAAGGGGCCGCTGCCGTCGCCGACAAGGAGCGGACGTCACCTGATCCGCAACATGCTCGAGGTCGAGGTACCGATCGTGGCAGCCGTCAACGGCGTTGCCGTCGGGCTCGGGGCGACACTTGCGCTGTTTTGCGATGTCATCTTCGCGAGTCCGACCGCGCGATTTGCCGATACGCATGTGACGGCGGGCGTGGTTGCGGGTGATGGCGGTGCGGTGATCTGGCCGCTGCTGATGGGGCCGGTACGCGCCAAGCACTACCTGATGACGGGAGAGTTCATCTCCGCCGAGAAGGCCGCCGCCATGGGCATGATCAACGAGGTCATTTCGGGCAGGGACGTCAAGGACGCGGCGATCGAATACGGCGAGATGCTTGCAAGCGGCCCTCGGGAGTCGATCATCTGGACGAAGTACAGCGTCAACAAGATCATCAAGCAGTATGCGCATCTGGTGCTCGACACCTCGGCCGCGCTGGAGATGCTGACGTTCGCGCTGCCCGAGCGCCGCGAGGCCGTCGCCGCTTTCGCCGAGAAGCGGAAGCGGTTCGCGGAGCGGTGAGATGGACGTCGAATCCATCACCTCGGGCGCTCAACTCGTCGACGTGACCATTCCGCAGCTTCTGAACGCGCGACGGGCGGAGCGGCCCGAGACGGTCGCCTACAAGCAAAAGCGTCGCGGCGCATGGATCGCCGCGACCTGGCGGCAGTATTCGGGTCAGGTGGCGAATCTGGCGGCCGCTCTGCAGCAAGCCGGATTCGCGCGCGGTGATCGCGCAGCCATCATGGGGGATGTATCCCAGGAATGGCTGCTCGCCGACATGGCGACGATCTGCGCCGGCGGTGTCATGGTCGGCGTGTATTTTACCTCGTCGCCGGAGGAAGTTGGCTACTACCTGAGTGATTCCGGCGCCTCCTTCATCTTTGTCGGCAGCGAGCTTCAGCTTGGCATCGTCCTGGCGTCCGGCCAGGCCGAAGAGTTGCGGAAGATCATCGTGCTCGATCCGGAATGGAATGGGATCGATGCGGCGGCGAACGTCGTGTCGCTCAGCGCCTTTTGCGAAGGGATCTCGGTCGACGCCGATGGATTCCTTCGCGAGCAGGTCGCGCAAGCCAAGGCGAGCGACCTGGTCAGCATCGGATACACATCCGGCACCACCGGCTTTCCGAAGGGCGCGATGCTGACCCATTTGTCGCTGCTCGCCGGCGCGCACAGCGTGACGACGTTCAGCCCGAGGATGCGTTCCGACGCGCACCGCGTCGTCGTGCATCTGCCGATGTCGCATACGGTTGCGCGCGCGCAGGCAACGACGTTGCCGTTGCTCGCCCGGATGGTGCCGCATTTCGGCGAGACCAGCATGGAGTTCGCCCAGACCATCAAGGATGTGAAGCCGACGTATTTCATGGCGCCGCCCCGCTTCTATCAGCGGTTTGCCACCCAGATCCTCAGCAAGGTCCATTCCGGATCGGCGAAGCAGAAGCAGGACTATCAGTTTGCGATGACGATCGCGCGCAAGGCGCTCGACGACCGCCAGGCTGGAGGCGCGCCGGATCCCCTGATATCGGCACTGTTCGCCGTGTGCCAGGACCAGATATTCCGTCCGCTGCTTGCTGAAGTCGGGTTCGAGGAGCTCGCGATCACCTACACATCTTCGGCGGCGATGCCTTCCGAACTGATGTCGCTCTGGCAGCTATGGGGATTGCAACTGAAGGAATGCTACGGCCAGACTGAGCTGGTCGGCGCCAATCTGGTCCAGATGGCGGAATGGCCGGAAGCCGGCACCGTTGGTGTGCCCGTGCATGATGCGGCCTGGGAGACGGCGGTTCTCGAGGACGGGGAGATGATTGTCCGGGGGCCAGGGCTCTTCGTCGGCTACTGGAACAAGCCGGAGGAAACGAAATCGGCGCTGCGCGATGGTTGGCTTTACACCGGAGACATCGTGGATATCGGCCCGACAGGCCTCTTCAAGCTGGTCGATCGCAAAAAAGAGATCATCAACACGTCCAACGGCAAATCCATCAGCCCGACGCAGATCGAGAATGAAATCCGGCACAGTCCGTTCATTTCCGAAGCCGCGGTGATCGGAGAAGGAAAGAAGTATCTCACCGCGCTGATCGAAGTCGACGCGATCGCGACGATGGAGTGGGCCCGATCGCGGGATATTCGGATCGCGCAGTACGCGGATCTGGCAAATTCCGAAATCGTCGTCCGGATGATCGAAGGCGAGATCGGCAAGGCCAACAGCAGATTGGCCAGGGCCGAACAGATCAAGGCCTTCCGGATCTTGCCGGAAGAGCTGTCTCCCGAGAATGGCGTGATGACTCCGACCAGGAAGAAGCGCCGGAGGCAGATCATCGAGAGATATCGCTCGTTGATCGATACGCTTTACGACGAAAGTGAAGACGATCTGGTCAAGGCCGAGATGAGAAGGTGATCTGAGCGGACGCATCTGCCGCTTGCGTCGCCAGTCATCGAGATTGGATCGCCTCAATATTCATGCAGCCGACTGAGGGGGAACGTCACATGATGAATCGCAACGAAAGTGGTCTGACGCGCCGTGCGCTGCTCGGCAGCAGCGTTGGCGCCGCCGCCGGGCTCGTATCGTGGCCGGCGAAGGCAAACGCTCCCGGCAACGTGCGGGTAGGCGCGATCAATCCGAGCAGCGGCGTTTTGGCATTTCCCGGCCAGGCCTGTGTGCGCGGGATCGATGCCGGTGCGAAGTTCGCCAAGGAGAAGTTTGGAATAGACATGGAAATCATCCATGCCGATACCCAGAGCAGGCCGGAGAACGGGCGAATTGCGGCCGAGAACCTGATCCGGCAGGGCTGCACGGTGCTCATCGGAGCCTGGGACTCCGGCGCAACCATATCCGCGCTGCAGGCCGCGGAAGCCGCAAAGGTCCCGATGGTGGTGCATATCGCGAGTGCGACCCAGGTGACTTCGCAGGGTTTCACCCAGGTCTTTCGTTACTATCCGACGTCGCTGACGGTCGTCAGGAAGTCGCTGATCGAACTGAAGTCGCTGTTGTCGTCGCTCAAGGATGTGCCGACGAGTGCAGCCATCATGCATCTCAACAACACGATGGGGCAATCGACGGCGGCCAGCATCGATCAGGCCTGGAAGGAGGTCGATGTCCCTCTGAAGATTGCCCAGTACATCCCGTACGACGAGAAGGCGCGGGATCTCTCCGTTGAGGTGGCGAAGGCGAAAGCCTCGGGCGCCGACGCGCTGGTATCGGTGACGCGCGTCAACGATGCCATCATGATCATCCGGGAATGCGTCAAGCAGGGATGGAATCCCAGATTGATCTTCTCGCCGAACTCGAACGGAGTCCAAGACAAGGCATACTACGACGCATTGGGCAAATACGGTGACGGCGCGATACTGTCGACACTGTGGTACAACCCGAAGGCTCCCGACGCCGCAGCGATCCTCAAGCGGTTTGCGTCCGACTATCCAAACGACTGGCTTGACGCAAATTCAGGATGCGCGTTCGAGGCCGTGCAGATCGTTGCGGACGCCGTGAGCCGCGCCGGCTCTTCTGAATCGGCCGCTATCCATGCCGCGCTCAAGGCAACCGATATGACGCCGATCCTGATGTCCAGCGGCAGGATCAAGTTCGATGCCAGCGGTCAAAACATGGGGGGCGACGTGACTCTGCTGCAGGGGCAGAACGGCAGGCCGCGCGTGGTGGCGCCGCAAGCCGTGGCCGAGGCAACCCTCCAGTACCCGCTGGTGCCGTTCAATTCGAGATAGAGCATTCCCGGCCGCGGCTCAGGATACGAAGTCGCAAGCTGCTTATTCGACCGGTTCGCGGCTGACGAAGCTGGATCGCTCGGCGAGGAAGCGACGAGGGCTCTTGCCCATTGCCTTCTTGAACATGGTGATGAAAGCGCTGGGCGTCTCGTAGCCCAGATCGAGTGATACGGCTTGTACGGAAGATCCGTCCGATAGTCGCTGCAACGCGACCAGGATGTGAAGCCGCTGTCGCCAGCGCCCGAACGTCATCCCGGTTTCCTTGAATACCAGACGGGCGAATGTGCGCTCGCTCATCGCGTATCGTGCAGCCAGTTCCTCGACCGTGCTCCGATCGGCAGGATCATTGAGAAGGGATGTGGCCAGATGCTGGAGCCGGCTATCAGCGGAGATCGGCAGGTAGAGCTGCTCGGTGGACATCTGCACCAGTTCGTCGAGCAATACGCGCCCAAGTCGACTTGTCGGCCCCTCGATCGGATACAGGGGCGGAAATACCGACAATCGATGAATTAACTCGCGGACGAGCGACGATATCGTGAATGTGCAGCAGGTCGTCGGAAGCATGCTCGCCTGCGGATCGATGAAGACGACGTAGACCTTTCTGGAACCTGACATGCAGTTGCTGTGCAGAACGCCGGCGGGTATCCATACCGCACCCTGCGGCGGAACGATCCATAGTCCTCCTGGTGCACGACACATGACCGATCCATGAGAGGCGACCACCAATTGCCCCTTCTTGTGCGAATGAAGTGGGAGCTCATCGTTCCCCTGGCCTGTCTCGATGCAGAGAGAGATAATCGGTCGGTCGAACTGGTCCGGATCGATCGGATCGTAATTGATCCGAAGGTCCGGCAAATTCATTCGGGCAAAGCCGTCATTCGTTTCAACAGCGGGTGACTTCTGCATGGAATTCTCGCGTGAAGACCGCAGTTCCGGTCTGTTGGGCGGCTGTGAGGCCGGCGGAGGATTCCTTCAGAGGATAGCCCTCGGACACATGATCGTCACGGGAAAGTAGGGCGGTCGAGAGAAAATGCCGCGGCAGGCTGAATGCGGGTCGCCTGACGCCGGCAAGCGCGAACGGCAGCGTCACGCCGCTCTGCCGCTACCGGATTAACGCGCGTCAATTGCGCTCGCTCTGGCCGTGCAACAACGCGCGAGCCTACTGGACCGAGGCTCTCTCAACGATCCGCGAGATTCTATTCCTGCTCGGAGAGCGGGATCTTCCCGCACCCATCGAACCGCGCGACAATTTGCTGAAATAGGCGGAACATCTGATCCAGGCAAGTTGGCGCGAGATCCCCTTCGATCGCGCAACGCCTCGACCTTCTCATGATAGTTGCCATCAGCATATACTGAACTGGCGTATCCGAGTGGGACTGGGGTCCAGGAGGTGCCGTATGACGATGAATGAACTCGCTGACGCGCTCGAAAAGATCGACGAGGATGCATTTGCCTCTTTCCTCCTGGAGTATGAGATCACTCACGATGATGGACCCGAGGCCATGAAGACGATGATCGTCGAGGCGCTTCGGTTCGCGGATGCGCACGGCTTTCAGGCGCCCCGGCCGCCTCTCGACGAGGCCGATTAGGCTCGGGAAAAATTCATCCGCGCCGGAGATGCCGAGCGCGTGCATGCATCGCCGATGGACAGCCTGTCCTCGACGGCGCGGACAAAATGTCCAAAATGTCCGTCGTCGCCATGCGTCTCGCTACCAAGCTATTGACATTGTTTCTGTACCCGAGTTGGCGCATTCTTTGCCATCAGGACTTTCGATGCTTTGGCGGATCGGAAACACCTGTTCATTCGAACAATCCGGCAGAGCGCGACGTTGAATGTCATTGATAGCGACATAGGAGGAACCTCAATGTCCAAGGATCATGACAAAGCCTCCCACGGATCACAGGACGCGCGGCGGCATAAGATCGACCATCAGACCCGAAACGAATGGCTGCACAGGGACGCCGGCCTTCAGGCCTTGTGGCAGGCCTCCGGCATGTCGCGGGACGAGTTCATCCAGCACAATGAAGGGGTGATCGACAAGGTTATAAGCGATAACCTTGATGCGAACCGGTAACTGGAAACAGCGCATTGGAGCAGGCTGCATGGCAGCGTAGGTTTCGCTGAATCGAGCCAGCTGCCGGGCCGTCCAACTGCCGTGTGTGAGGACACGCCATGACTGCTGGCAGCCGCACTTCCGATTTCTGGCCGGCGCTTTCCAGCCCGGCCTTCGAGCCCACGCGAAATCTTCTCCACATGGCGTTGCAGGCGGTCGGCAAGCTCAAGCTGGCCGAACCGTTTCAAGCGCAATGGGCCGAGGTGCCGTTGTGGCTCAGCGCGAGAGGGCTGACCACCGGCCCGATCCGTTGTGCGAGCGGCGCTTACGAGGTCCGCGCAGACTTCATCTCGCACGAGCTGCAGTGGCTCACGAGTTCGGGCGCATCGGGACAATTGCCGCTGGGGCCAACATCCGTTGCCGCGCTCGTCGAGGCTCTGCTCGGTCAGCTGCGTGGCGCCGGCATTGACGCTTCAATCACTCTATTGCCGCAGGAACGACCCCGTCCGATCCCCTTCAACGAGGACAAGGAGCAGCGCCCGTACGATCGCGACCTGGTCAACGCGTGGTGGCGCATCCTCCTCAGCACGCAACGCGTTCTCCAGATCTTTCAGGGCCGGTTCACGGGCAAGACGCAACCCATCGGCCTGATGTGGGGGACGTTGGACATTCGCGTGGTGTTCTACAACGGCAAGCCCGTCACACCCGCGCAAGATATCGGCTTCATCAGGCGCAATGCGATGAATGCGGAGTTGATCGAGATGGGGTGGTGGTCGGGCGATGCCTCCTATCCAAGGCCCGCGTTCTATTCCTTCACGTACCCGCAGCCGAAAGGCATCGAGAACGCCAAGGTCGCTCCGGCCGCCGCCCGCTGGGACGCCGGCATGGGCGAGTTCCTCCTCGACTACGATGACCTTCGCCAGTCCGGTGATCCCGAACGAGACCTGTTGAGCTTCCTCGAATCCACCTATCACGCTGGCGCAACCGCTGCAGGGTGGGAGTCCGGGCTGTTGGGTGGCGGCCGGCCGGAGTGACACGCGACCTTGCACTCACAACCGCTTGTGTATCACGACGGCGTGTTGGAGGCGAAACGCCAGACTTCGGCAGTAGCTCAATTGGTAGGTTTTTCTGTTCAGGTGGCCGCATCAGTCCGCGGCCTTATCGAAGTCGCACGCCATGAATGCGGTTTCGGCCAGGCTGACGATGTCCACCCGCAGATCCGTGGTGGTCCCCTGACCGATAATGCCTTGTAGCGTCAGTTCTCCTGTGAGCGCTCCGATCATCCGTTTCATGCGTCGCTGGTACTTGACGCTCGAGCATTCGTTGTCGTGACTGAACATGTCGCAGGCTGCAATCTGCTCTTGATCGATGAATCGACGGGGATCCAAAAATGACATGTCCAATGGACGTCGATTCCCGAAAAGGTGCTGTCGGACCAAATTGGGAGTGATTTTGGGACATGGCCGATCGGGATTTCTGGCTGGCGCCGTCGGCCGGTCGGGGCAAGTTCGCTGCAGCGTCAGTCCTTGAGCAACCGCCGCAACAGCTTGCCGGCCGGTGAGCGCGGCAACTCGGTAACGAAGCTGACATCGCGCGGTACCTTGTAAGGCGCCATGTTCTGGCGCGCCCATGCCACGAGCTGGGCGGTGTCCAGTTCGGCACGCGGGGCCAGCACGATGAAGGCCTTGACCACCTCGCCCTTGGTTGCGTCGGGCGCGCCGATCACGGCTGACGCCGCCACGTCGGGGTGCTTGTTCAGAATCGATTCGACCTCTTCCGGGAAGACGCTGTAGCCGGAGACCTTGATCATCTCCTTGAAGCGTCCCATGAAGGTCAGATAGCCCTCGGCATCGAGGCGGCCCATGTCGCCGGTGTGCAGCCAGCCATCGCGCAGCGCCTCCGCGGTCGCATCAGGACGATTGCGGTAGCCCTTGAATACGCCCGGGCCGCGGATCACGATTTCGCCCGGGACGCCGGCTGGCTGGTCTGCGCCGGAGTCGGGATCGACGATCCGGATCTCGTTGCCGGGCACCGGCCTGCCGTGGGTACCCCAGCGTATTGCGTTGCGCGGCATGAAGGTGTCGACCGTGTGGGTCTCGGTCAGCCCATACGCCGCCTCGAAGCTCTCGCAGTTCGACGCGACGGCCTGCCACTGCCTGGCAAGCGCTTCGGTCCAGTCGATACCGAAACTGGTCACAGGATTGACGCGGAGGCTCCTCAATTCGAAGTCGGAAATGTTCGAGCGCTGCGTGATCGCGACGTTCATCGGCGCCACGCTGTACCACCAGCTTACCTGATAGCGGTCGATCGCCTCTGCCGTCACGAGCGGATCGAACCGGTACAGCAGCACGGACGTCGCGCCGGCGTAGACCGGTGCATTCACGCCCATCACCATGCCGGCGATGTGATACAGCGGCGCAATCGAGAGCAGCACGTCATCGCTGCCGATCCCGTTGCAGTTCACGGTCGCGGCCGTCTTGAAAATAACGTTGCGATAGGACAGCATCGCTCCCTTGGGCCGGCCCGTGCTGCCCGACGTGTAGATCATCAGCGCCGTATCGTTCATGTCGATCGCGACATCGCGGGGCGCCGCGCCGCTTGCAGCGACGGAGAGGAAGTCCTCAATTTCGCCGGCCGTATCCGCCGGCTCGGAGCCGGATGCGAGCAGTTCATCCGGAACGCCGATCGGTGGCCGCTCGGGCAGCAGGTCCGGGTAGCGGACCACGAAGACATGCTCGAGCTTCGTCTTGTCGCGGACCTGACCTACGATCGGCAATAGCGGTTCAGCCGCGACGATCACGCGCGCGCCGAGATCGTCGAGCTGGTAGGCGAGCTCGTGCTCCTTGTTCAGGGCCCCGCAGGGCGAGGCAATGGCGCCGATCTTCTGGATGCCGTATTGCGCCATCAGATATTGCGGGCAGTTGTTCATGAACAATGCGACCGGCTCGCCTTTGGCGACGCCGAGCTGTTGCAGGCGCGCCGCGAATGCATCACTCGCGCGGTCGAGCTCGAGGAACGTGATGGCGCGGCCATACCAGATGCAGGCCGGTTTCTCCGGCCGCTCACGGGCATGGCTTCGCAGTATTTCGTGCAGCGGTCGTTCGAGGTTGTCGTTGGAAGCGCTCATGATCATTGTCGCCAGGCTTATGTGCTCATATCGAGACGGAAAGGTGCAAACGGGCCGTTTCGGGAGTTATATTAGGACATCGGTACACCCGGCTTGCCTGATCCGGCTCCTGCGCGCAGGACAGGCAGAAAAAGCGCTACGATCCCCACGAGGTGGTTGTGGCGAAGTCTGGATTTCGGATTGAGTGAACGATCTGCATGAGGAACACCAAGATGCGATCCTATCCGCGTCGCGTCAACTTCGAGAGCGGGGACGTCGAGTTTCGGTTGATGGGGCCTGCCGACGAGGCCGCCGTCCTGAAGTTTGCCAACGCGCTTGCCGTGCACGACATGCTGTTCCTGCCGCGGAATATCCGTGAGCCGAAGGTGCTCTCGGCATGGATCAAGGAGATCGAGCGCGGCTCGATCGTCAGCCTGCTGGTGGTCAAGGACGACATCGTTGTGGGGTGCGGCACGATCGTGCGGGACCCCATGTCGTGGTCGGCCCATGTCGGCGAGATCAGGACCGTGATCGCCTCGCATGTGCGCGGCACCGGCATCGGACGGGCTCTTTCCAATGAGGCGTTTGACCTCGCGCTGTCGATGGGCCTGGAACGCCTGACCGTGCAGATGACGTCCGACCAGACCCGCGCGATCGCGATTTTCGAAGCACTCGGCTTCCGCGCCGAAGCTCTGTTGCGCGACCAGGTGAAAGACCTTCAGGGCAAGACGCACGACATCGTGGTGCTTGGCGTCAGCGTGGCGGATGTGCAGAAGCTCGAACCGGGCGGCTCGTCCGGAGCGATCGACTAGCACGGGGGACTAGCCGAGGAATGGCTTCGCCGTCCTCGCGCCGTTCGCATCGATAACGGTAACGTCGCGGTCATGCCGGCTTTCGCGGGCTGGATCTTCGGCCCGCCAGTGTTGCAAAAAATGCAACAGAAAAGGGACGGCACGATCATTGATGCAAGATGCTTTCTCCCCGATGCTGCGCGCGCAAGTTGGTTCACCGTTCACCGCATTGCCTCGCAATCATTTTCCGGAGGTGTCCAGCATCATGACGTCGACCTCTTCGCCTTCCGCAGACCTGGCCGCCCCGGCGGTCAATCCCGCAAGCACCGGCAAGCTCACGCTGTTCGTTGCCGTTCTGATCATCGTTGCCGTCGCCGAGACGGTCGGGATCGTCCAGTTCCAGATCGGACCGGGCAAGGTGCTGCTTCAACCGATGGTGTGGGCGCTGCTGATTGCGGCCGCATGGGGCCTCTCAGCGCGTTATCTGCCTGCCGCCGCGCGGATCGGGCCCGGCCTGCAGACCTATGCGGGACAATTGCTCAACGCAGGCCTGCTGCTCTTCGTGATCAAGATGGCATTCACGGTCGGCGGCGCGCTGCCGGAGGTGCAGAAGGCCGGCTGGGCGTTGATCTTCCAGGAGCTCGGGCACACCTTCGGCACGCTCGTCCTCGGCCTGCCGATTGCGCTCCTGCTCGGGGTCAAGCGCGAAGCGGTCGGCGCGACCTTCTCGATCAGCCGTGAAGGCAACATGGTGATCATCGGCGAGAAATACGGCATGAACTCCGCCGAAGGGCGCGGCGTGCTGGCCGAGTACATCAGCGGCACCGTGCTTGGTGCGCTGTTCATCGCGCTATTGGCCGGCTTTGTCGCCAGTTTGCACATCTTCGATCCGCGGTCGCTCGCGATGGGCGCTGGCGTCGGCTCGGGCAGCATGATGGCGGCCGCGATCGGCACCATCAACGGCCACAATCCACCCGAGATGGCGAAGGAGCTGATTGCGATCGCCTCGGCGGCGAACCTTATGACCGCCGTTCTCGGCTTCTATTTCGCCTTGTTCTTCTCGCTGCCGGTGTGCTCCTGGCTGTATGACAGGCTGGAGCCCGTGCTCGGCCGGTTCTCGAACTTCTCGTCGGGAAACCTCGGGCCCTCGATCGCCAGCGCCGGCGAGACAAAGCACGCAACGTTCGGCTTCTCCGACTCGCTGCTCGCCTGGATCACCGTCGCGGGCGGCGTCCTGATCGGCAATTCGCTCACCTACAAGGTTCCGCTGCTGGAATCGGGCGCAGGCCTCCTGGTCGTGCTCGCGGTGGTGCTGCTGGTGGACGTCCTTGCCCGTCTGCTGTCGAAAGTGCCGCACATCCTGATCCTGGTCGCGGTCACCACCGTGCTCGGTATTCCCGGCCTGCTGCCGTTCTCCAACGCGATGATCGGCTCGGTCGACAAGCTGAACTTCCTGGCTTTCACGACCCCCGTGCTGACGCTCGCCGGCTTCTCGGTCGCCAAGGATCTTCCGATCTTCAGGAAGCTGAGCTGGCGTATCGTGGTGGTCTCGCTGACGGCGGCCGCGGGCACGTTCCTCGGTGCGACATTGATCGCCGAATTCTTCCATCGCTAGCCAAGGACAGGTGGACCAACGCATGTCAAAGAAGTTTGGAATCGCCGATGATATCTGTGCCCGGATGCTGGATTGGCGTCATGATATCCATGCCAACCCGGAAACCGCGTTCCAGGAGCACCGCACCGCCCAGCTCGTGGCCGATGCGCTGATGGAGATGCAGATCCCGGTCCATCGCGGCCTCGGCGGAACCGGCGTGGTCGGAACGCTGAAGAATGGCGAAGGCCCGACGATCGCGCTGCGCGCCGACATGGACGCGCTTGATCTCCAGGAACTCGGGGACCGCGTCCACAAGTCAACCCGCGCCGGCAAGATGCACGGGTGTGGCCATGATGGCCACACCACAATGCTGCTCGGAGCTGCCGTGCAGCTCGCCCGTCACCGGCCGTTCCGCGGCACCGTCCATTTCGTTTTCCAGCCCGCCGAGGAGAATGAAGGCGGCGGCAAGAAAATGGTCGAGGAGGGGTTGTTCAAGATGTTTCCCGCCGACGCGGTCTACGGGATGCATAACATTCCGAATATCCCGCGCGGAAAATTCGCGATCCGGACCGGCATCGCGACGGCCTTCCTCGATACCTTCGAGATCGTCGTGACCGGGAGCGGTTGTCATGCCGCGACGCCGGAGAAGGGCATCGACTCGATCCTGGTGTCGGCCGATCTCGTCTCCGCTCTACAGGGCATCGTGAGCCGCCGCATCGGCGCAATGGACGCCGCTGTCGTGAGCGTCACCCAGATCCATGGCGGCGACACCTGGAACGTGGTGCCCGAAACCGTTACACTACGTGGCACGGTGAGAACGCTGGACGCCGAGATACAGGATCAGGTCGAGGCCGCCATGAAGCAGGTCTGCGCCGGCGTGGCGCAAACCCATGGCGCAAAGATCGATCTGAGCTACATGCGAGGTTATCCGGGGGTGATCAACACGCCCGCGGAAACCGATGCCGCGGCGTCGGCAGCCGCAAACCTCGTCGGCGTCGAACAGGTGCAAACCGACATCAAGCCGGCGATGGGATCGGAGGATTTCGCCTTCATGCTGCAAGAGCGCCCGGGAGCTTACATCTGCATCGGTGCGGGCGAGACCGCCAATGATCCGCCGTTGCACAATCCATACTACGATTTCAATGACGCCATCCTGCCGCTCGGCGCCGCCTATTGGGTCGAGTTGGTGAAGCAACAACTGCCTGCTGCCTGATGCTTTCGGTCTTCGACATATTCAAGATCGGTATCGGCCCCTCGAGTTCGCATACGGTGGGGCCGATGCGCGCGGCCGGGCAATTCGTCCGCGCGCTCGAGCGGGATGGCCTTCTTTCGAGGACGGCGCAGGTCCGCGCCGACCTCTATGGCTCGCTGGGCGCGACCGGGCGCGGGCATGCGACCGATCTCGGCGTGATCCTCGGCCTGCTCGGCGAAAAGCCCGATACGGTCGATCCGGCCCAGGTGGCGCCGCAGCTTGCCGAGATCCGGCGCTCCGGCGAGTTGCGGCTGCTCAATGTTCATCCGGTCCCGTTCCGGCGCGGGCGCGATATCATCTTCCAGCCCGACAGCGCGTTGCCGGAACACCCCAACGGAATTCGTCTTGTGGCGTTCACGGCCGACGGCAGTCTGCTAGCGGAGCGCTATTACTTCTCGATCGGCGGCGGGTTCGTGATCGAACGTGGCTTGGGCGACGTGGCTGGCGGCGCAGGCGGCGAGCTTCCGGTTTGGCCGTATCCGTTCGGAACCGGCGCCGAGCTGGTCGCACGCGCGCGGTCGAGCGGCCGCTCGATCGCCGACATGGTGCTGGCCAATGAGTGCGTGCATCGCACCGACGCTGACGTCCGTTCCGGCCTCCTGAAGATCTGGGAGACGATGAAGCAATGCGTCGACCGCGGCTTCGGGATCGACAATGCTAGCGCGGCTGAACCGCTGCCTGGGCCGCTGAACATTCGGCGTCGCGCGCCGGCTCTCTATCGCGAACTGTCAGCCCGCAACAGCGACACCGAGAGCGTCGATCCGCTGGCGGCGATGGACTGGGTCAACGCCTTCGCGATGGCGGTGAACGAGGAGAACGCAGCGCGCGGACGGATCGTGACCGCGCCGACCAACGGCGCCGCCGGCGTGATCCCGGCGGTGCTGCATTACTACGTCAAGTTCTGTCCGGGCGCGACCGACGACGGCGTCGTTACCTTCCTGCTCACGGCGGCTGCGATCGGCATGCTTTACAAGGCGAATGCCTCGATCTCCGGCGCGGAAGTCGGGTGTCAGGGCGAGGTCGGCGTCGCCTGCTCGATGGCCGCAGGCGGCCTGACGGCCGTGCTCGGCGGTGCGCCGGCCCAGGTCGAGAACGCCGCCGAGATCGGGATGGAGCACAATCTCGGTCTCACTTGCGATCCGGTCGGTGGTTTGGTGCAAATCCCTTGCATCGAGCGCAATGCGATGGGGGCGGTCAAGGCCATCAACGCCGCCCGAATGGCGCTGCGTGGCGACGGCAAGCACTATGTCTCGCTTGATGCCGTCATCAAGACGATGCTGCAGACCGGCGAAGACATGAAATCCAAATACAAGGAGACGTCGCTGGGCGGGCTCGCGGTGAACGTCGTGGAATGCTGACCAGACGCACGGCGGCGCCGACGAAATACCTCGCGACCGAATTCGGCATCGCTGGATACGATCCGCTGCGCGCTGCCCGTTGCTGGGGATAGGGGGAGCCGGCCAGCTGCCGCCAGCATTGCGAATGATTTCGATTTAAGCAAGACTCCAAGCCTAGGGAGGAATACGACCATGAGCGCTGGAAGGCGTCTGCGAGACGCCGTGCCGGAATGTCAATTGCCGCCGGATTTCGACCAGCATGTGTATTCGGCGCAGTTGATTGCTGCCATCATCGCTGAGCTCGGCAGGCAACAGGTTCGATCGTCAGTGGCACTGGCGGGCACCGGCTTGACCGAGGATCAGCTCGAAGCTCACACGACGCGTATCTCGTACCGGCAGATCGACATCGTGGTTCGCAATGCATTGCGGCTGTCGAACGAACCGACCGTTGCACTCCATGCCGGACAGCGCATGCGGGTGACGGCGCACGGAATGTACGGATATGCGTTGCTGAGCAGCGCGACCTATGACGATGCGCGCGCCTTCGCCAATCGATACCTTCGGGTCGTTGGCCCGCTGTGCGATGCGAAATACTCGTATGACGGCGCGGCGGTCGTCTGTGCGTTCGAGCCGTTGCATTGGCCGAATCCGACGCAGGACGTGCATCGCTTTGCGGCCGAGTTCGCCCTTTCGTCGCATTTGACAACGATGAAGGACCTGGCGGGCGAGTCATTCCGCTTCTCGCAGATTTCCCTCGCCTATGGCGAACCGGCGCATGCCCGCGCCTACCAGGTGATCTTTGACTGCCCGGTCTTGTTTCGCCAGCGCGGCAACGAGTACAGGTACCAGCTGTCGCAGGCCGACGGGCCGGTGGCGTTGGCGGATTCTCGCACCCACGGAATGGCGCGCGAGATGTGCGAGCAGGTGTTGTCCGAGGTCAATCATGCGGGCGGGATCGCTGCCGATGTCAGGCGGGTGCTGATCGAGCAGCCCGGCAGGTATCCGAACATCGAGGCGATTGCCGAGAGGCTTTCGATGCATCCTCGCGCGCTGCGGCGGAGGCTCGAAGCGGAAGATACATCCTATCGTGAGCTGCTCGCCGAGGTGCGGACGCGGCTTGCGATCGAATATCTGCGCAAGACCGCGATGACCAACGAGGAGATCGCGAACCGGCTGGGCTATAGCGACGCCGCCAACTTCCGGCATGCCTTCATCCGCTGGACCGGAAAGAGCCCATCCGACTTCCGGGTCTCTTCGCCGATGTGAAGGCCGTGCGGGCAGGACGGTGCCGCGTCCGGCCGTTCGTTACGCCGCGCCGTCCATAAGTCACCTCCGAACCGGCCTCGTCGAACCTCCTCGCGGTCGGACTCCATGCATAGATTGGCCTTCGACAGTAAGCGCGATGGCTGATCAAGGAGTAGGGGACACGTCGGGCGCTGATCGTTTCTGCTCGGGGGCGTCCTCCGAACCTCAGCTGCGCCGCATCGCCGCTGTGGTGCCCCCCGGTTCGGGCGCCTCGAGACTGGCCGCGCTCCTCACCCGAGGGCGCGGCCTTTCTCGTGCGCGCGATGAAGGCGGCAGGCGTCGTCTCGTGGTCAGCGTATCATGCCAGGATCTTGCTTTCGCGCATCCCGGCGATGGCTGCGTCATCGTAGCCGGCCTCGCGCAAGATCTGTGTGCTGTGCTCGCCGACCGCGGGCGCCTTGCGCGGCTTCACCTTGGTCGCACCGTCGACGAAGAACGGGCTGTCGATGGTCAGCATCTCGTCGTTCTCGAACGGCACCAGCACGCCGGCTGCCAGCATTTGCCGGTCGGCGCACAGGTCGCTCATCTCGGCAACGCATTCGAAGACGACGCCTGCTTCATCGAGGCGCGCCCGCCATTCGTCCCGGTCCCGCGTCGCGAATGTCGCGTCGAACAGAGCGATCAGTTCCGCGGAACGGGCGAAGCGATCGGCCTGCTTGGCAAAGCGCGGATCAGTGAGCAGGTTGTCGAGGCCCAGGCATTTCGCCACGGTCGGAAAGTCGCGCTGTTCATTGACGATCGCGAGCAGCAGCCAGCGGCCGTCGCGGCAGCGGTAGTAGCAGCCGAGCGCATTGAACAGATTCTCGCGCGGTGGCCGCGGCGTGAACGTCGCCCCGCACAGCGCCGCCTGCGCCATGATGCCGTTCGACCAGACGCCGTTGGCGAGCAGCGAGGAGCCGACCTGGGTGCCGCGGCCGGTCCGCTCGCGCTGATACAGCGCCACCGCTACGGCCGCGAACAGCGAAACGCCCGACGGGTGATCGCCCATGCCGGCGAGCGCCCGCGCCGGCGGCGTGCTGGCGTCGCTTCGCACCATGTCCATCAGGCCTGAACGCGCCCAGTAGGCAGTGACATCGAAGCCCGGCTTTCCCGCCTCGTCGCCGGTTTCGCCATAGCCGGTGAAGGATGCGTAGATCAGCCGATCATTCGCCGCGGCAAGCCGCTCGTAGCTGATCGCCAGCTTCCTGCGGACGGCGAGCGGATAATTGGTGATGAACACATCCGCGGTGGAGGCCAGGCGATGCAGCACCGCCTGGCCTTCGGGCTTCGATAGATCGAGCGCAAGGCCGCGCTTGTTGCGGTTGTCGAGCAGCCAGCCATAGGGTTGGTCAGATCTCGGCATGCCCGGCAGCTTCGGGACCTGACGGAACGCGTCGCCTGCGCCGGGCGGCTCGATCTTGATCACGTCGGCGCCGAAGTCTCCCAGCAGTGTCGCGGCGGTTGGCGCGGCGATGAAACTGCCGCAGTCGATGACCTTCAATCCCTCGAAGATGCTCATGAGCTTCCGTCTCCGCTTGATGCCCGAGGATCACCCCAGGCGCGTCTGGATTCCGAAAGATCTCGATCGCCTGTGTCTGCGAGCGCGCGCAGCCCTGAGGGCGAGCCGACTACGTGCGATCCCTGCCGTTGCGTGCCGCCAGCACGTGCAACAGCGCCACCTGCGTGTCGTCGCGTTCGCGTTCCATCCGCGGGATCGGTGTCCGGCCGAACGATGCCGCAGCCTGATCGATGATCCTGCGCTGTAGCGCATCGTCGAGATCGACCTGCGGAATCACCTTGAACGACGCGGCCATGTTCTTGCCGAGGTGCTGGAAGAACGATTCGAGTCCCTTCGGTCCGCCGCCCATGTGGAACGAGCTGAACGGCCCGTTCACGGCCCAGCGCAACCCGATCGAGCTGGTGACGATGTCGTCCAGCTCGTCGACCGTCACGACACCTTCCTGCACGAGATAGCAGGCCTCGCGCATGATCGCGCGCTGCAGCCGGTTGGCGACAAAGCCCTGAATCTCCTTTTTGAGCACGCGCGGTACCTTGCCGAGCGCCTCGTAGAACGCCACGGCGTCGGCGGTCGCCTGCGGATCGGTTTGCTCGCCGGGAACGACCTCGACCAGCGGGATCAGATGCGGCGGATTGAAGGGATGGCCGACGAGCAGCCGGCTGGCATCCTTCATCTCCCGCGCCTGCTCGGTGGCCGGCCGCGCCGAGCTCGAGGACAGCAGCAACGCATGCCTCGGCACCGCTGCCTCGATCCGTGCCCAGAGCTGCTGTTTCCATTCGGTTTTCTCCGGGCCGTTCTCCTGAACGAGGTCGGCGCCGGCGACCGCGCGCGCGAGATCCGGCTCGAAGCGCAGGTTGCGCTCCAACCCCTCGTGCGGCAGGCCGAGCTTCAGCAGTGTCGGCGCGATCTTGATCAGGGCGTCCTTGGTTGTGGCCTCGATGCCGGGCTGCGGATCGTTGATCACGACATTGAGCCCGTGCGCGAGAAACAGCGCTGCCCAGGAGGAGCCGACGATTCCGGCCCCGATGACGCACACATTGCGATAGCGGTTGAGCGCCGCGGCGGGATCTGCGGATGATGGCATGGCTTGCTCCGACGTGTCCGCTTACCGCGGCTGATCGAGATAGTTGTGGCAGCGCTTGGCGCGGGACAGCGTCAAGTCGGTCATAATGTGGCTGCACGCGACGATCTTGCGCACCGGAAAATCGGCCATCGGGGCTAACGCGTGGGCGAACAGCTCCAGCCGGGCCGGGCCGGTCCAGGCGCCCTTGACGGTGATGTCGGTGATCTCGGAGCGCAGCAGCTCGCAGATGCGCGGCTCGCCCGCCGGCTTCGGACTGTCATAGGTCCACAGGATCTTCAGCATGAAGGTCGGTACGCAGATCTCGGCCTTTGCCTTTTCGAGATCCAGCGCGCGGTGCTTGTAACCCATCGTCGCAGTGGCCACGCGCAGGCTGCCATAATCCATTGTGCCGACCAGTGTATCGGAATCGACATAGAGCTTTGGCTTGCCGATCACCTTGGGATAGCCGCTGATTTCGCGGCCGGACGCCAGCGCCGGCAGGCTATCGAGGTACATCGCGTGCAGGTACTCACCCTTTTCGTCGCCAAAGCGCACCTGGACGGCCTGGCCGCATTCGGTGTAGTCGCCGAGACCGGAGGTGTCGGGCATCCGCATGATCTCCCAGCGGACCAGCGGATCGTCGATCTCCAGCGGCTCGGGAACGACAGCGCGCAACGCCTCGATGTCGGTGCGATACAGGATGTTGAGGTATTCGCGGTTGGTGAAGCGAAACGGTCCGCGGGGAAATGCCGGGGCGCCGATTGGCGTCGTCAGCTGCTTGAGAATGTCCTCCCGTCGCATCCGCTCCTCCCTTGATCGCGCTTGCCGCGGTCCGTGTGGGCCCTCCGGCTGGGTGCCGGTTGTCGAGCAAGGCATCGTGAGCCTAGCGATCTCGCGAGGCGGAGAAAGGTGCGATTGGACCGCCGACCGGGTGACTTCCGGACGCGGAATGCGGCGCGTGCAGCGCGCGGGTACCCGATCATTGCGTCGCCTGCGTGATCGGGCTTACGTTTGGAGCGGTAGATCAATCGTGGAGCGGAAACGCGCGGAATGCGAGGGACATGCGATCGGAATGACTAGGCAAGATTCGCACGCAAGCCAATCGCCGAGCCGAATGCTGCCCAGCTTCGCGCAGCGAATATTCCCGCCGCATTCGATCGCGGCCATCGCGGCCGAGCTTCGCGAGCAGGGCATTGATCCATCTGAGGTTCTCGATGGCACCGGGCTTGTGATCGGCCAGCTCGAGTCCCACACGACGCGAATATCCTATCGGCAGCTCGACACGGTGATCCGCAATGCGCTGCGGCTGGCAAGGGACCCCGCCATCGCGCTGCGCTCCGGAGCGCGAATGCATGTTACCGCCTATGGCATGTACGGATACGCGCTGCTGAGCAGTGCAACGCATGCGGAGGCCCGCGACTTCGCAGCGCGATACATCCGCGTGGTGGGCCCGTTCTGCGATTTCGGCCTCTCTTATGATGGTGAGACGGTGGTGGCGACATTCCAGCCCATGCACTGGCCGAATCCGACCGAGAGTGTGCATCGCTTCGCGGTGGAGTTCGCACTGGCCGCGCATCTGACGACCATTCGCGACCGCTCCGGTCAGGGCTTCGGGTTCTCGCGCGTGCTGCTCGACTATGCACCGCCGCCATCCACAGCGGCGTATCGTGACCTTTTCGGATGCCCGGTGCTGTTCAATCAGCATCATTGTGGATACGAATACGTACGCAATGACGGCCCGCGGGCGCTGGCAAATCCGCGTACCCACGCCATGGCGCGGGAGATGTGCGAGGAGATCCTCGGCGAGGTGAACCGCGCCGGCGGCGTTGCTGCCGATATCCGCCGGATACTGATCGAGCAGCCCGGCAGTTATCCAAGTATCGAGGCGATCGCCGAGCAGCTCGACATCTATCCCCGCGCGCTGCGGCGCAGGCTCGAGGCGGAGGGAACCTCATATCGCGGCCTGCTTGCGGAGGTGCGCATGCGGCTCGCGATCGAGTATCTGCGCAAGACGCGCATGACCAATGAGGAGATCGCGAGCCGCCTCGGCTACAGCGACGCGGCCAACTTCCGTCACGCCTTTTCGCGCTGGACCGGCAGGAATCCATCCGAGTTCCGGGGCGACGAGGGTCTTTAGACCCCGAGATATCCAAGCGGCGCTTCGCCGGCTCTGTCCGTAGTTCACCGGCAAATTGGTTCAATCGAACCTTTTGCGCGGCCGAAGCGTGCGTAAGCTCGGCGCCGTGGTTGCGCTCGCGATCGCGTTCTCCCAACCTGGACCGCCCTCCCTCGGCGGTCTTTCTTTTGGCCGGTCTTGTCCGGAACTCACCCCCAAACGCGACCAATCGAACCTTCCGCTGCCTGGTCCGGCTTACTACCCTCCCGGATTGCGGGACCGGAAACGGGCGCGCAAGGCGGACGAGGAAGCTCGTGTATCACCCGTCACCAAATCTCCTGCAGTGTCTCTATTCGCCGCAGCGAATCGCTGCGGTGGTGGACGTCCTGGCCGAGGACGGGATCTCCGCGTCACGCGCGCTCGGCGGGACCAATTTGACGAGTGCCGACCTGAGGGATTCGTCGGTACGCGTCTCCTATCGGCAGGTCGCGACGGTCTTTCGCAATGCGATGCGGCTGTCGCGGGATCCGTCGGTCGCGTTTCGCGCCGGAGAACGAATGCATGTCATGGCTTACGGCATGTATGGCTATGCCATGTTGAGCAGCCGGACCCGAGCCGAAGTCATCGACTTCGCGGCCAAATATGGTCGCATCCTCGGAACGGTCGCCGACATCGACCTTGCCCGCAAGGACGATACGGTGAGCTGTCTGCTCGAGCCTCTGCTCTCACGCGATCCGGCCGATGACGTCTATCGGTTCGCGCTTGAATTCGCCTTTGCGACCTATCAGACGCTGAGCCGTGACGTCTATGGCGGCTCGTTCCGTTTCTCGAAGCTGAGCGCGGCCTATGCGCCGCCGCCGCATGCCGGGACCTACGATCGCATCTTCCAGTGTCCGGTCGAGTTCGATCAGTGCAAGAACGCGCTGGAATTCGACGCAGCCTGGATCGACCGTCCGGCGGTCTGCCCCGACGAGATGACCAGGGCGATGGCAGGCCGATTCTATGATCAGCTTTTCGATCATGTCGCGCGGGACGATGGCCTCGCCGCCGACATCCGGCGACGGCTCGTCGAGCATCCCGGCCGCTTCCCGAGCATCGAGACAATGGCGGCGGAGCTTGCGATTCATCCGCGGACGTTCCGCCGCAGGCTACAGCTGCAGCGGAAAACCTACCGGCAGATCGTCTCCGAGGTCCGTATGCAGCTCGCCGTCGGCTATCTGCGCAACACGCAAATGACCAATGACGAGATCGCCGCGCGGCTCGACTACAGCGACGCGGCCAACTTCCGCCACGCTTTTGTCCGCTGGACCGGCAAGAGCCCTTCGGACTTTCGAGATCGCCGGGCATCGCGCATGGTAGCAGGGGCGCAAGATTTATTGGCGGATGTCCCAAACTAACCGGTCAAGCGGGCCAATTGCACCTTTTACGGGTCTGACCTGCTCGATAGCGTTTTGAGACCAAGAGGATGCGCGGTTGCGCGACCGGGTCCGCACGGAGCCGGTCGCGAAGCGAGGCAGCCATCATACAATGTCGGGTCGTGCGGGACGCGCTGCGTGATCCGGGAGGGGACATTCTGACATGAAAACGGTCGTCGACCGCTCTGCGCCGCCGTCGCAATTGCTGCTCGCGCTCGAGGTGCGTGGGATATGGGAGCTGCAGGCGTTCTTCGCAAGCTACCCGCTGCTTCGCCGCGCGCCGCGCGGCGACGGACATCCGGTCCTCGTATTGCCGGGGCTCTCGGCCAGCGATATCTCGACGCGACCGTTGCGCGCCTACCTGAAGGCGCAAGGCTACGCGGTACATGGCTGGAAGCTTGGACCCAATCGCGGACCGCGTCCCGGTGTCGAGGCCGCCATGGACGCAAGGCTGGCCGAGCTCGCCGAGCGATACAAGCGCAAGGTCAGCCTGATCGGCTGGAGCCTTGGCGGCGTCTTTGCCCGCGAGATTGCACGGCGCGCACCCGATCTGGTCCGCCAGGTGATCACGCTCGGCAGCCCGTTCGCCAACGAGCCGAAGGCAAGCAATGCCTGGCGTCTCTACGAGATCCTGAGCGAGCGCCAGGTCGATGACTGGCCCGACAGGGACATGATGAAGTTGCCGCCGCCGGTACCGAGCACGGCGATCTACTCACGCACCGACGGCATCGTCTCGTGGTGGGGTTGCCGCGAGCAGCATGCCGACCGGACGCAGAACATCGAGGTCGAAGGCAGTCATTGCGGGCTCGGACACAATCCGGCCGCGCTCTATGCGATCGCGGACCGCCTCGCGCTCGGGGAGGAAGAATGGTCGCCATTCGACCGCAGCGGTCTCCGCGGCATGGTCTACCCCGATCCGGATCGGGCCGATGACAGCGTCGCCCTGTTTCGGTCGCGCTGGCCGACGGCCTGACGCGCAGCCCACGGGTCGGCGTTTCGCCGCCGCTAGCCAAACACCAGAAGGAGGACGTCGATGGGGACCGATGACAGGCAATCCGACGCAGGTGGCACGGGCGCGATGCCGTGGCTCGGGGATCTGAAGAAAATGGCCGAGAAGTTCGCGCTGCCCGGGTTCGATATGGCCGCGTTGGTCGAGTGGCAGCGCAAGGACATGGAAGCGTTGGTGGAGGCGAACCGGCAGGCCTACGAAGGCATCCAGGCGCTGGTCAGCCGGCGCAACGAGATCCTGCAGGAGACGCTCGCGCAGTGGCAGGCGGCGATGAAGGGCTTCGCAAGCGGTGAAGCCATGACGAAGCAGACGGAGACCGCCAGGCAGCAGGTCGAGAAGGCGGTCGCGGATTTCCGCGAGCTGTCGCAGCTGGAGGCGCAGGCGCGCAACAACGCCTGGATGGTCATGCAGGAGCGCATGCAGGAGAACCTTACGAACCTTCAGAAGCTGTTGCAGCCGAAGTAGTGCTGCGCGTGTGAGGCGCCAACCATCGGGGGAAAGCCATGAGTCTGGCCAAGTTGCAGGACTTGACGGGTCGCGTCGCGCTCGTCACGGGCGGATCGCGAGGTCTCGGTCTTCAGATCGCCGAGGTGTTGGGCGAACTCGGCGCCAAGGTCGCGATCACGGCGCGCAAGCGGGATGAGCTTGATGCCGCAGCTGCTCACCTCAAAGGGCTTGGCATCGAGGCGCTTCCGGTGGTTTGCGACATGGGCAGGCTGGAGACAATCGCGCCGATGATCGAGCAGGTCGTGGCCGCGCTGGGCCCGATCGACATCCTCGTCAACAATGCCGGGACTTCCTGGGGTGCCGCCACGATCGAGCATACGCTCGACGGCTGGAACAAGGTGATCAACCTGAATGTAACCGCGATCTTCATCGCCACCCAGGAGGTCGGCCGCCGCTGCATGGTGCCGCGGCGGAGCGGCAAGGTGATCAACATCGCGTCGATCCAGGGCCTCACCGGCTGCTATCCGGAAGGCACGCCGACGCTGGCCTACAACACGAGCAAAGGCGCGGTCGTCAACCTGACCCGCACGCTCGCCAATGAATGGGCGCCGCTCGGCATCAACGTCAACGCGATCGCGCCGGGTTATTTCCCGACCAAGATGACCGCGCAGCTCGACCAGAGCGCGACCGCGCATATGGCGCCGATGAATCGCGAGGGCGGCCCCGAAGACCTCAAGGGCGTCGCCGCGCTCCTCGCCTCCGATGCCTGTGCATTCATCACCGGCCAGACCGTTGCGGTCGACGGCGGCGTGACCGCCGTCTGATCCGAGAGACCATAGAAGGGAGAGAGATCTCATGAACGACATGCCCTGGATCCGATCCTATCCCGACGGCGTGCGCTGGGACATCGAGATCGCTGCCGGACCCGTGCAGAAGATATTGGGCGATGCCGTCGCCAAATGGCCGGATCGTCCCGCGATCGATTTCATGGGCAAGCGGATCAGCTATGCCGAGCTCGGGCGGCTCACCGATCGCGTGGCCAAGGGCCTGCAGCTCCTCGGCGTGAAGCCGGGCGTTCATGTCGGTCTCTATCTGCCCAACACGCCGCACTACATCATCTCGTTTTTCGGCATCCTCAAGGCAGGCGGCACGGCGGTCAATTACTCGCCGCTGGACGCCGCCATGGTGCTCGAACACAAGATCGAGGACAGCAAGACCGATATCCTGATCACGCTCGACATGGTTTCGCTCTATCCGCAGATGGCGGCGATGCTGGGCAAGACGAGATTGAAGAAGCTGGTGGTCGGCTCGCTTGGCGAGATCACGGCCGACCCCGACACCGTCGTCAACGAGATGAAGGCGGCCAAGCAGCTGAGCGAAGTCGCCTGGGATGACCATCACATCAGCTTCGGCCAGCTGACCCATAATGATGGAGCCTACCGGGCCTATCCGATCGATGATCCGCGCGAGACGATCGCCGTGCTGCAATACACCGGCGGCACGACAGGGTTGCCCAAGGGGGCGATGCTCACCCACGCCAACCTGACCAGCGCGTGCCAGCAGTACCGGGCGACCACGGCCGGCTCGCCGCCGGTGCTGGTCGATGGGCAAGAGCGCTTCCTGGCCGTCTTGCCACCGTTCCACATCTACGCGCTTTCCGTGAATGTACTGTTCGGCGTCTTGATGGGCGCGGAGATCATCCAGCACGTCCGTTTCGATCCGAAAGCGGCACTCGAGGAAATCTCGACGAAGTCGGTCAGCGTGTTCTGCGGGGTCCCGACCATGTTCACCGCGCTGATCAACCATCCGGAGACGCCGAAGCACAGCCTACGCGCGTTGAAATACTGCGGATCCGGCGGCGCGCCGTTGCCGCTCGAGGTGGCGCAGCAATTCGCCTCGATCACGGGCTGCAATTTGAGTGAAGGCTGGGGCATGACCGAGACCTCGCCGAGCGGCACCTACACGCCGGCGCAGCATGGCGCCATGCGCAAGGCCGGCTCCTGCGGCATGCCGATGCCCGGCATCGTCATCAAGTTCCTCAACGTCGACGACAGCAGCGGATACGTTCCGCTCGGCGAGCGCGGCGAGATCTGCATCAAGGGCCCGAATGTCATGAAGGGCTACTGGAACAAGCCGGACGCCACTGCCGAGGTGACGACCGCAGACGGCTACCTGCGCACGGGCGACGTTGGCTACATGGATGAGGATGGCTTCATCTTCATCGTGGACCGCACCAAGGACATGCTCCTGTGCAGCGGATTCAACGTGTATCCGCGTGTCCTCGAAGAGGCGATCTACAAATATCCGGCGGTCGAGGAGGTCGCCGTGATCGGCATCCGCGACGAGTATCGCGGCCAGTCGCCGAAGGCGTTCATCAAGCTGAAGGCGGATGCCAAGCCGTTCAAGCTCGAGGAGCTGCAGGCGTTCCTGAAGGACAAGCTCGGCAAGCACGAGATGGTGCAGGCGCTCGATATTCGCGCCGAACTGCCGAAGACCGCGGTCGGCAAGCTTTCGAAGAAGGAGCTGTACGACGAGGAAGAGCGCGCGGCCCGGGCGCGGGCCTGAGAGCGCCTGCGCGAACCGGATCGGCAGCGGCGGAGAGGTATCAAGCCCGACCGCAATGCAATGACCGTGACGCGCGAGATATCGGCGTACGGTCATCAAGACGGCGGTCGCCGTCACAACGTCATGGGAGGGAAGAATGGATCAACTCAGCAGCATGGATGCGTCGTTCCTGCATCTCGAAACGCCGGAGACGCCGATGCATGTCGGCAGCCTGATGATCTTCGATCTCCCCGAGGGCTATCAGGGCGACTACTACGAGGATGTCAAGGAGATGCTCGGCAAGCGTCTCCATCTCTCGGGATTGCTGAACCGCAAGCTGGCGCAGATGCCGTTCCAGCTCGCAGAGCCGGTCTGGATCGAGGATGATGACATCGAGCTCGATTATCATGTGCGGACCGTCACCTTGCGGCGGCCGGGCACCATGGCGCAGCTCGAGCAACTCGTTGCGCGGTTGCACGCCTCGCTGCTCGACCGCAGCCGTCCGCTGTGGGAGATGTATGTCATCGATGGCCTCGAGAACGGCCAGGTCGCGTTCTACACCAAGGCGCATCACAGCGGCGTCGACGGCAAGGCCGGTGTCGAACTCGCCAAGGTGCTCTATGACGTCTCGCCCAAGATGCGCGAGGTGCCGCCGCCACGGCGCAAGCGCGCCGCCGTGCAATACCAGCTCGGCGTGACCGAGCTATTGCAGGCGGCGGCCAACAACGCGGCCCAGCAATATCGCAAGCTCGCGGAGCTCCTGCCGACGGCGGCCAAGGCGCTCGGCACGGCCGCGAGCGTGGTGGCCAGCCAGCGGTCGCAAAAGGGGGAGCGTTCGCTCAGCCTCGGGTTGGCCCCGAAGACGGTGTTCAACGACTCCATCACCAATCAGCGCTCCTACAGCACGATGTCGTTGCCGCTTGCCGACATCAAGGTTCTGGGCAGGCGTGTCGGCGGCACCGTCAACACCATCGTCATGGCGATGTGCAGCATCGCGCTGCAACGCTTCCTCGCCGAGCGTGGCCTGCTGCCCAAGGAGGCCCTGATCGCGATGGTGCCGGTTAGCCTGCGTGCCGAAGGCGACAAGGCGATGAACAACCAGGTTTCGGCGGTACGCGTCGACCTGGCGACCGATATCGATGACCTGCCGACCCGCTTTAAGGCGATCCATGCGTCATCCGAGGCGGCGAAGGCGGTCGTGCGCGAACTCAAGCCGGTGCTCGGTGTCGATGTGCCGATCACGGGTTCGCCGTGGCTGATGACCGGGCTCGCCTCGCTGCTTGGGCGCTCCAACCTCGCCAGCCGCATGCCGGCAGCGGGCAACGTGCTGATCTCCAATGTGCCGGGACCCGGGCAGAATCTCTACATGGCCGGCGCACGGATGGTGCATTATTTCCCGGTCTCGATCCCCTATCACGGCAGCGCGCTGAACATCACGGTGCACAGCTATGCGGGCCTGCTTGAGTTCGGTCTGACCGCATGCCGGCGTGTCCTCACGCAGGACGAGTCCTACGAGATGATCGAGCATCTCCGGGCGGCCTTGCGCGCGATCGAAGCCCTGCCGCCGGTCGAGGCCGAGATTGTCGAGTTGACGACGCAGGCTACGGCTCAACCGAAGGCGGCATCGGCGGCCGCGGCGTCGGTGACGGTCATCCAGACCGACGAGGTGCCGCCCGCTGCCGCAAACGACAAGGCGAGCCGGGCCAGCTAGGCGCCCGGGGCGTCAACGCGTCACACCGCCGGAACTGGGGACGCCACCGCGGTCTCCCGCTCGGCGTCGGAATCAAAAGAACATTTGGAGGACACCAGGATGCACCCACCCGCAAAGGGATCTCTGTCGGTACTGGAAAGTCCGGCGCACAAATCCCTGTTCTCGAAGATCGATTGGCGCCTGATTCCGCTTTTGTTGATCGCCTATATGATCGCCTATCTCGACCGCATCAATATCGGCTACGCGCAGCTGCAGATGAAGCAGACGCTGCCATTCGACGATGCGGTCTACGGTCTCGGCGCAGGCATCTTCTTCATCGGATATTTCCTGTTCGAGGTGCCGAGCAACCTGCTCCTGGAGCGGATCGGCGCGCGCAAGACCCTGCTGCGCATCATGGTGCTGTGGGGGCTCGCGGCCGCCGCCATGATGTTTGTGTCAACACCGTTCCAGTTCTATCTCGTCCGGTTCCTGCTCGGTGTGTTCGAAGCCGGCTTCTTTCCCGGCGTGATCCTGTACTTCACCTATTGGTATCCGTCGGCGCGGCGCGGGCAGGTGATCGCCACCTTCATGTCGGCGACGACGATCGTGTCTGTGATCGCCGGTCCGCTGTGCGGCTCGATCCTGAAGTACCTCGACGGTGCCGGCGGCCTTCATGGCTGGCAGTGGCTGTTCCTCGTCCAGGGTCTGCCGGCGTTGATTCTTGGCATCCTGGTTTACGTCTTGCTCGAGGACAAGCCCGCGCAGGCCGCGTGGCTCTCGAAGGACGAGAAAGCCCTGCTCGAAGACACCTTCCAGCACGATGAGAAGGACATCGAGAGCGAGCCCTCGGGAACGTTCGGGCAGATGCTGAAGGATCCCAAGGTCTACGTGCTATCGTTCGTCTATCTGCTCCTGCTCGGCGCGACCTACACGATGGTGTTCTGGATGCCGACCCTGATCCAGAGTTGGGGTGTCAAGGATCTGTTCCTTGTCGGCGTCTATGCCGCGATCCCGAATGCCGCCGGCGTCATTGGCATGATCCTGATCGGCCGTCACTCCGACAAGTGGCACGAGCGTCGCTGGCACTATGCCGCCTGCGTCGCGATCGCCGCTTTCGGCCTGTTCATCACCACGATGCTGCAAGGCAACCTCGTCGGATCAATCCTTGCGCTGTCCTTTGCGGTGATCGGAATTGCGTCGGCAACGCCGCTGTTCTTCGCGCTGACCAGCGAATATCTTTCCACCGGCGCCGCCGCCGGAGGGCTTGCGCTGATCAGCAGTCTCGGCAACCTCGGCCCGGCGATCAGCCCTTCGATCAATGGACTGATCGTGCGAGGCACCGGCGACAACATCTACAGCATGTACTTCGTGATGGCGCTCTACGTGTTGTCGGGATTGCTGTTGCTGCTGTCGATGCGGCCTGCTCCCAGTGCGCGGCTGGCGATGGCGTGAGGACAATTCGAGCGGCCCGGCCCGTACGGAGCCGGGTCGCCCGACGGTCCGTCGGAAAGCTGCCGGTGATCAAGCGAATATCGGGACACATGCGATGAGGATCGTTCTGCTGGGGCCGCCTGGTGCGGGCAAGGGAACGCAGGCGAGGCGCCTGGTCGAGGCGTACGACATACCGCACCTTTCGACAGGCGACATGCTGCGTGCTGCGGTCGACGCGGACACCGGCATCGGACGGAAGGTCAGGGATATCATGGTGAGTGGTGGGCTGGTTCCGGATCAGCTCGTGATCGCCGCGGTGATCGAACGCATCTCGCAAGCGGATGCCGAGCGTGGCTTTGTGCTCGACGGCTTCCCGCGGACGATGGCGCAGGCGGTCAGATTCGATGATCTGCTCGATACCGAAGGTCTTGCGATCGACCATGTCGTTGAGCTCCAGGCCGACGAGGCGGTGTTGCTGGACCGGATCGAGGCGCGGGCCCGTGAAGCGCGAGAGCAGGGCGGCGCGGTGCGCGCCGACGACAATCACGAAACGCTCAAGCTGCGTATCGACGCCTACAACGAGCAGACCGCGCCGCTGGTCGACTACTATCGATCGCGGAACATCCTCAGAACCGTCGACGGACTGCAGCCGGTCGAGGCCGTCGCCCTCGACGTCGTCAGGGCGATCGGCCAAGATCGTTCGGTGACGTGATGCCGGCGACGCAAAATCGCGATCCGCAGGCCCGGCTGTCGGGCCATGTCGACCGGATCGAGGTGCTGGAGCCGTTGCGCAAATCGCTTGGCGAGGTGAAGGAAACGGCCGGTCAATTCGAGCAGGCCCAGGCGTTGCTGCGCGCGATCGAACGGTTCTCCCGCACACATGCTGCCGACCGGAAGTGCGCCGGCACGCCTGCCGAGCTGGCGCGGCGCGACGAACGTCGTCTGGCGCGGCGGCGGCTTGTTGCGCGCGCCGTCCGTGGATTGCGCAGAACCGTTCTGGCAGCGAAGGGAGGCGCCTCATGTCGGTGAGCGGAAATGAAGGTCAATGCGCGCTGGTGACCGGCGCATCGGGCGGCATTGGGCTCGAGCTCGCACGCGTGCTCGCGGCCAATCGCTTCAGCCTCGTGCTATTGGCGCGCAGCCGCGACAAGCTGCAGGAGCTTGCCCGCGAGCTCAAGGCCGATCATGGCACCAAGGTGACCATCGTTGCCGCCGATCTGAGCGAACCGGCGGCGCCGCAGGCGGTGTACGATTCGCTGAAGGATGCCGGCGTCCGGGTCGACCTCTTGGTGAACAATGCCGGCCTTCTGCTCGAAGGACGCGTCGCCGCAATCGGCCTCGATGACCAGTTGCGGCTGCTGCAGGTCAATGTCGTCGCCATGACGGCACTGACTCGTCTCTTCCTCGCGCCGATGCTCGAGGGCAACAGTGGACGGATCCTGAATGTTGCGTCAGTCGCGGCGTTCATGCCGGTGCCAAACCTTGCGGTCTACGCCGCGTCAAAGGCCTATGTGCTGTCGTTCGGCGAGGCATTGTCCCAGGAATTGAGCGGCAGCAAGATCACGCTGACGACGTTGTGTCCCGGCGTGACGGACACCGGGATGGTCCACGGCACCAATCTCGGAAATATGCCGAGCATGATGATCATGGATGCGAAGACCGTCGCACAGGAGGGCTACCGCGCCTGCATGGCGGGAAAGCCGGTGCATGTCGCAGGACTTGCCAACGAGCTGGCGGTCCAATGGATCAAGTACCAGCCGAGTTGGCTGTTGCGGGCCATCGGCGGGGTGTTCGGAAAGGCCGCGCCGCCGAACTGACGTCTCGTGCTCGCCGGGCGATGCACGGTTGCGGGGCTGTTCTTGAGCATCAACAAGGGACGTTACTCATGGGACGTGACGAGCAGACCGTCGAACCACCCTCGCTCGCGCTGCTTGCCGCGGAAGGGCGCGGCATTCTCGACATCCCGGCGCTGCTTGCCGTGGCGGCGCCGCTTCTGGCGACTGCGCCGCGGGGACAGCGGCATCCGGTCATGGTTCTGCCCGGGTTGGGCGCCGATGACCGGTCGACATTGGCGATACGCTCGTTTCTCGAGTTCCTCGGTTATCAGGTTCATGGATGGGGCCGCGGCCGCAATGTGCGCGCGCCGGACGCGGACCTCTCCGCCGTGGTGGCTCGGGTCATCGAACTCGAAAAGCAGGGCGGCTCGAAGGTCAGCCTGGTCGGCTGGAGCCGCGGCGGCATCATCGCGCGCGAGGTTGCGCGGCAGATCCCCGCGGCGGTGCGGATGGTCATCACGCTCGGCAGTCCGTTCGCGGCTCCGGGTGCGAGCAATGTCCGCGCGATCTGGCGGCTGCTGACCGGCCAGAAATATGAGCCGCCGACCGCCGAGCGGATCAGTCGCCTCGCGCAACCGATTCCGGTGCCGACAACATCGATCTATACCCGCACCGATGGTGTGGTGGCGTGGCGCGCCTGCCTGGAGCAGGAGGGTGGGGAGCGCGAAAACGTCGAAGTGAACACGACGCATATCGGGCTTGGCTTTCACGCGCCGGCGCTGTGGGTGATTGCCGATCGCCTCGCCCAGCCGACGGGCAGCTGGAAGCCGTTTCGACCGCCTCCGCAGGTCGCGATCTGGTTTCCGGCAGCGGCGCGTCGCGATTGAGGTCGCAAAGGCGCGGCCTGTCTCAGTCTACCGCGCACTGCTTCCCGGTGTTCGCATCTCGCCGACCATCATCCGCAGCAGCTGCATCGCGGCGGGCGGCAACATACGTCCCTGACGCGACACCACATGGGTGCGGCCACGATGCAGCAGCGCGTTCTTCATCGGCAGCGCCACCACCTTGGCGGCGTCGGCCTCCGTCATCGCAAGGCGCGATGCCAACGCATAGCCAAGTCCGGCGGTCACGTAATGGGCGAGCGCATCGAACGAGGCAGTCGTAAACGCGAAATTGAGGCGGACGCCTTCGCTGATCTCAGCGGCCTGGACATGCTGGCGCAGGCCGAAATTCGGATGCATTGCGGCTCCCGGGTAGGGTGCGAGGTCGGCGAGCTTGAGCGGCCGACCGAGCTGGGTCAGCGGATGCCCGTGCGGCACTACGGCCCTGATCGGATGCGGCTGCGAATGATGCGAGCGCAGTCGATCGTCGCGAGGCGGATTGAACAGGACACCGATATGTGCGCGTTCTCCCACGACTTGCTGCACGATCTCGTCGGTGCTCCCGATGTCGAGGCTGATCGTGATCTTCGGGTGGGTTTGCATGAAGCGGCACAGGCAGCTCCTGGCCAGCCAGTCGACATAACCTTCGCCCGTCACGAGATCGATATGACCCGACTCGACCTTGCGGATGCTGTCCATCTGCGCGAGCAGCGCCTGTCGTTCGCCCTGCTGGCGATGCAGGTAGGCGGCCAGCAGCTGGCCGGCGTCGGTCGGCGCAACGCCGCGGCCTCGCCGTTCGAGCAGGCGCGCGCCATACTCCTTCTCGAGCAGGCCGAGCGCCCGGCTGACCGCCGAGGCATCCATGCCAAGCGCACCGGCGGCGCCGCGCACGGAGCCGCTATTGAGCACCTCCATGAAATAGTGCAGTCGACGCGGCTCCAGCTTGGCGCTCATCGGCATGGTCCTGATCGTTGCAAACAGTGCAGCGAATATTCAATCGTGCGGCCATTTATGCAAGCACGTCGGGGTGGGGGCGCGATAACGGCCAGGCATCGGGAGTTGGGTTCGCGATGCGGTCGCGCATCACGGCATGCTCCCTGTTCGGCGCAGCCACCGCGCTGCAATTCCAGCTGTCGGCGTTCGGCATCGGCATTCCGAATGCCTTGCTGATCATGCTGCCGTACCTGCTGGCGCTGCTCGCCGTCGGCGGTCTGGTCGGCCGGCAGATGGCGCCGGCGATGATCGGCTCGCGCAGCGAGCCGTTGCGGGCGCGACTTCGGCCGGACGGGCAGGCATCAGGCCGAAGTTGTCTTGGCGAGCCAGAGTCTGGAGTTGGACTAGTGTCCGGCCGGAGCCGAATAGCCCCCGGTGTAATAAGAGGAAACGGGGCTGTTTACCCTGGGTTGCTGCCAGGCCGCATAGGCGTCGGTCGGACGGGACTGCGATTGCTGAACCGGTGCAACCTGTGGCTTGCGATGGCGCTCTGAGGCCGTGGCGCTTTGCAAGGTCGATCCGAGCAGCAGACCGGCCGTCACGACGTAAACAACGCGAGTTTTTTTCTTCATTGGGTTCTCCCTTGGGCTCCTGGCCGGAGGAATCGCTCGGCCTGGTTTTCCGCAAATAGTGCTTGCAACAACGTTGCTTAGCCCGACGGCGATCACGAAGTGGTGCGCAAAATAATTGGGCGCGACTAAACTTTTGGCAGGGTCTATCGTTGGCAGACTCCAATCGCACGCGCGCAAACCATCCGAGAACACACAGCCGATGAAGACGAAAATCTTGTTAGTCATGCTGTTGGCCGCTTCGCCAGCGGCGGCCGAGACGCGAACGGCGCCCAAAGCCGTTCCGAAAGCTGCGGCCGTACCAGCAGACATTTGCGCCCCGATCGGCCGGACTGCGAAAGGCGAGCTGGTCTATTCGATGAAATGCCAGGACGTGCCGGTCGCTGCAGCGCCAGCGGTCGAGTCCAAGGAAGCTGCGCCGCCGCCCGAACCGGAAACGCAGCGCACCGGATTATTCGGTTTGTCCTACGACCGGCGGAAACAGGGAGACTAGTGCATTGCAGCGTGCGGTGCATCGCGCGGAATGACCCTGCGCGCCGCATGTCGAAGAGCCATCCATCGAATGGACCAGCGGACGAATTCATGACGACGTTGATCGATCTCAACAATGCGAGCCGAGATGACTTTGTCGCGGCTCTCGCCAATGTCTTCGAGCATTCGCCGTGGGTTGCCGAACAGGTTGCGATGAAGCGGCCGTATGCCGGGATCGCTCAATTGTTCATGGCGATGAAGGCGGCGGTCGAGCAGGCACCGTCCGAACTGCGACTGGCACTGATCAAGATGCATCCCGACCTCGCTGACAAGACGCAGCGTGCAGCGGGTCTCACCGATGATTCCTTTGCCGAGCAAAATAGCGCGGGGCTCGATCGGCTGTCGGGTGCGGAATACGATGCGTTTCAGCGCGTCAACAATGCCTACCGCGCCAAGTTCGGATTTCCTTACATCGTCTGCGTGCGCCGCCACACCAAGGATTCCATTCTACGTGATTTCGAGCGGCGCCTGCCGAATGACATCGCGGTCGAAATGCAGACCTCGGTGGAGGAGATCTGTCGCATCGCGGCCCTGAGGCTCGACCAGATCGTGATGGCTGACGACCGGCTTGCCGTTCACGGGCGTCTCTCGACCCACGTGCTGGATACCCACAGCGGCAAGCCCGCTGCCGGGGTTGCGGTCGAGCTGATCGAACTCGCGGGGCTGGGCACGAGCCGCGTGGTGACGCGCGCCTTGACCAACGCCGACGGACGGACGGACCAGCCCTTGATTGGCGGCCGTCCCGTTCCGGCCGGGACGTACGAGCTGCTGTTCAGCGTCGGCGATTATTTCGCCAGGCGCGGCGTGCCATTGTCTGATCCACCGTTCCTTGACCGGATACCCCTGCGCTTTTCCGTCAGCGAACCCGAAGGCCATCTCCATGTGCCGCTGCTCGTGACACCATGGAGCTACGCGACCTATCGCGGAAGTTAGGTACGGAATCGCAACCCGCTGATGACTGCTGAAAGGTGTGGCAGGGATGGTGAAGATTCCGGCAGCGAGGCCATGCCGTGGGTGCCACTTCCGGTGATCGAACCTGGTCTATCCATGACGCGGTGCGTGGCGCGAGCTTGCCGATGGCACAAACGTTGCTCAATACTGGCCACGACGGGCGGCGGGCCATGCCAGCCCCGGGGGCCATAGCTGGAGGCTTTGACGTGCCGCTGATCAAGAACCGATATGGCAAGGGCCGGGTCCGCGTGATGCGGATTCACCGTGATGGAGAGCGGCAGGAGGTCAGTCAGCTCAATATCAAGGCGATGGTCGAAGGCGAGTTCGCGCGCACCTATACCCATGCCGACAATATCATGACGGTCTCGACCGACACCATCAAGAACATCGTCAATGTGGTCGCTCGCGAGAACACCGGTCTCTGTGCCGAGGAATTCTGCCAGGTCCTGGCGAGAAAATATCTCGACACCTATCAGCAGATTTCATCCGTCGCGATTACCTCGCACGAGACCAAATGGAGCCGGCTGAGTTTCGACGGCAAGCCACATCCGCACAGTTTCGTGCTCGATGCCAACGGCCGCCCGACGGTCGAGGCCACGATGACGCGCGATGGCTCCTCGACGCTGAGTTCGGGCGTCGATGGGTTCGCATTTCTGAAGTCGACCCAGTCGGGCTGGGAGAACTACCTCAAGGATCGCTACACCACGATCCCGGAGACCGCGGATCGCATCTGCGCGACCAGCATGGTCGCGTCGTGGGCATGGTCCGCAAAGCCCGCGAACTATCCGGCGACGAACGCGAAGATCCTTGACACCATGCTAAGGGTCTTCTCGACGACCTACAGCAGGAGCGTGCAGGACAGTCTTTACCGCATGGGCGAGGCGGCGCTTGCCGCGGTCCCTGAGATATCCGAGATCAGCATGGCCTGCCCAAACATGCACTTCATCCCGATCAATCTCTCTGCCTTCGGGCTGGATAACAACAACGACGTCTTCCTGCCCACCGACGAGCCTCATGGACAGATCGAGTGTACGGTGGGGCGGAAGTAGGCCTGTGCTCCTGCCCCGCGTTGCGAGCCGCGTCGACGGCGGCCACCCCGCAGCAGGCGCGCTGCCAAAATATCGAAAACAACCCCATGCAAAGTAGCTGGCGGCTGCCGGCGTTCGACGAGGCAACTTGACACGTCGGGCAACTCAGGAATATTCTTCCAATATTCCGAAATCGTGTACCCTCCTCGCCCGCACCGGAGCTATTTCCGTTCCGATGGAATCGGAACGGAGCTCTAGATTCTGGCTTTGACGCGTTTTCTTCACGCGAACCGGCAGCCACTTCGATCGGAAACGCTCTAAATTAGGCTGCGGGCTCATTGGGGCGCAGCCAGAGCCTGATTGACGCAAGCTGAATGAAGGCAAGGTAGTTGGCGGCGAGCCTGTCGTAGCGCGTCGCTATTCGACGACATTGATTGGTCTTGTTGAAGAACCGTTCGACCCGATTGCGCAGTCCACTTGCAGGGCCGTAGTGCACAAGCGGGGGAAGACCAAAGCTCAAATTTTATGAGTTTGAGCAATCGAAACGTGACCGACGCCAAGCCAGGTCCCGGCCGTTAAAGTCGCTTTAATCACCTGCGCGGCAGCCTCCGGCAGCAGTCCTGAAGTAAGACTACAGGCGAGCTTCCCGAACGATCGGAAATTGCATTCGTGCGACATTCCCAGGGTGCTTGCCTCGAAGGACCAGGCGGACAAACGCCCGAACTCTAGGCGGGTCCGACCGGAAGCAGAGGTATGAGCATGACATGGGTCGAGCGCCAGATACGCAACACGAGCTTGCGTCAGCTCGGCGCATGCCTTCTGCTGTTCGCGTTTGCGGCTGTCTTGGTGCTAGAAAACGTACAGTTTCTCGGCAACTACGCCAGAGGCGTGGTTGCGATGTCGCAAGACCAAGTGCGCGCGGTGACGAGTCTTCCGCAACTGTCGCGCAACTGGGTCGCGCTACAGGCCGATAAAGTCGTTTCGACCGGCGTCTACTCGCGGCACAAATATGACCACGCGATATTCTCTGTTGCTCAGTTCGGGGATCGCTTGCTCTTGATCAAGGCGGCTCCGGATCGCGTTCTCGACGCGAGAGCGCTGAGCGGCGGTCTGCTTGCCGCCGACATTGAGACAATCGACCGGATCAGTCGCCTCGTTAAGCGGAGTGGCGATGCCAGCGCGGCGTTCCTCCCTGTCATGCTCGACACGGAGAAATACACCTCCGCGGCCGTTGCGGCCGTGCTGATCTTGATTGCGGTACCATTGGCGCTCGTTGCCTTGATCGGCGGGCGAGCACTATCGCGATTTAACGAGCCATCATCGCATCCCGATTTGCGTGCGGTCTGCAGGCAGTCCGCCAATGCGTTGGAAATGCTCAGCGCGGGACTGGAGCACGACATTGCGACAGCCAGATCTGCCTTGAAGCTTCGCGGCCACGTGCGGATTACTGACACGCACGTGTTGCAAAGGGGCTGGTTCAGGTTCCGACTGATGCCGCTGTCGGACATGCTCTATACCTATATCATGACGACTACGACACTGATGTACGGCGTGATACCGACCAGCCGCTCGCATTCGCTGATGCTTTACTTCTCCAACCAGAAGATGCGGGCTTCTGTCCGGAAGGCGCAAACTGCTGAGGTCATGGAGCACTTGGGGAGAGTGGCGCCATGGGTGTTGCTCGGCCACGCTCGGGAGCTCGACAAGGCGTACAAGAAAAACAGGTCCAGGCTCATTGACCTCGTCGCGGCGCGGCGCAAGCTGGTCGCAGCCGGTTCGCCATAAACGAGGCTGCATTTCCGGGCGGCTATTTGTTTCCAACTTACCGCTTTTGGCCATCGCGACATATTGCGCTGCCGCACTAACCTGGTCGCTATATGGGGAAAGCGACGTAGTCACCGGTCACGCCGCGCGGCGTTCATAGGTGCACGGCCTAGCCGAATTTCTTCAGCAACTCCGGAAACAGCCGGTCAGGCTTGAAGGGAACGTCGGTAAAGCGGATGCCGGTGGCGTCGGCGATGGCGTTGCCGAGCGCGGCGGCGACGGGGTTGTAGGGGCTCTCGCTCATCGATTTCGCTCCCATCGGGCCGACGCTGTCGGAAGTGTCGGCAAAATAGACGTCGGTGCGCGGCACGTCTGCGAAAGCTGGCAAGTGATAGTCCCGGAAACTCGGATTGATCACGCGGCCGCCGCTGTCGATCACCAACTCCTCAAAGAGTGCCGCGCCCAGCGATTGCGCCACGCCGCCCTCGACCTGACCGCGGCACTGCATCGGGTTGGCGACACGGCCGGCATCGGCGGCCTGCACGCTCCTCAGGATCTTCAGCGCGCCGGTACCCTTGTTCACTGCGACACGGAACCCCTGCACGTTGAATGCGACCGAACGCGGCGTTCCCTCCGACGTACCGCTGGCTTGCAGGACCTGGCCGCTGCCGCGCGCCGAGCGCGCAAGCTCGATATAGGGCAGTCGCTGCCTGCCGCAGACCGCGTGATCGGCCTCGAGCACGCAGGTGCCAGGATCACCTCCAGCCAGACGGCAGGCCAGCGCCTTCAGGTCGCCCGCCAGATTCTCGGCCGCTGCCTGAGTCGCGCTTCCGGCGACGAAAATCCCCGCGCTGCCATAGGCGCCGGTGTCGTGGCCGCCATGCGCGGTGTCGGATTGTCTCAGGCGGATGCGATCGACCGAAGTGGCGAGTGCGGTGGCCGCGATCTGGCGATGCACCGTGCTGGTGCCGTTACCGAATTCCGCGGTGCCGACGGTCAGCTCGAAATGCCCGTCGTCGCAGAGCCTGATCCTGCAATCCGCGAGGTGGCCGGCGGGTGGTACGGTATCGATCATGGTCAGCGCGATGCCGTCGCCGACCAGCCAGTCGGCGGAGAGCTGCGGTGTGGGGGGTTCCGCTGACATCGCGCGCTCAACCAGGTCGAGACACTGGTCGAGGCCGTAGGAGCCGTAGGTCACGTCGTGATATTGGGAGCCGGGTGGCGCGAGCATCGGGTCGCCTGGCCTGACGACATTGCGACGGCGCATATCGAACGGCGAGATGCCGAGCTGTTTGGCGAGTTCGTCGATGGCCGCCTCGACGGCGATTAGCGTCTGCGGCAGACCATAGCCGCGGAAGGCGCCGGCCGGCAGCGTGTTCGTGTAGCAGGCAATCGCATCAACCTTCTTGTTCGGGCAGTTGTAGACGCTGATGGATTCGCTGACCGCGTGGAAGAGCACAGGACCTGCGTGATTGCCATAGGCACCCGTGTTCGAGAGCACATCGAGCTGCAGGGCTGTCAGATTGCCGTCCTTGTCGGCCCCCGCCTTGACTGTCACCCGCATTGGATGCCGCGTCGAGGTCGCCGTGAATTGCTCTTCGCGTGTGAGTTCGAGCTTGACCGGCCGCCCCGTGCGGAGCGCGGCGAGCGCCAGGATGTCCTCGACGAGCATCTCCTGCTTGCCGCCGAAGCCGCCGCCGACGCGCTCGCAGAACACCCGGACCTTGTCGGTCGGCAGCTTGAAGAGGCTGGCCAGCGTGCGGCGGGTCAGGAATGGGACCTGCGTGCTGGAACGGACGTTGAGCACGCCCGAGGAGTCAAGCCATGCCAGCCCGCCATGGGTCTCCAGTGCGGCGTGCTGGACGCGCTGGGTGGTGAAGGTCCCCTCATAGGTGACAGCCGCCTCGGCGAATCCGCGTGTGACGTCGCCAAATTCGCCATGCGTTTCGGCGACAATATTGCACGCGGCATTGGCGACGCGATGCGCGGTCGTCTTGTCGGCATGAATCGCCGGAGCGCCCGCGGCGATAGATTCGGCCGGATCGAACACGGCGGGAAGGATCTCATACGCGACCTTGATCAGCCGGCAGGCATTTTCCGCGGCGGCTTCGCTGTCCGCCACGACAGCTGCGACCTTCTGACCGATGAAGCGGACGGTCGTGTCGAGCACCCTGGTGTCATCGGGATCCATCCAGTCGCGCTCGTGGCGCGCGGTCGAGAACAGGCAATCGGGCGCGTCCTCATGCGTCAGCACCGCGTGGACGCCGGCGGCCTTCAGCGCATCCGTCTTGTCGATCGCGACTATTCTCGCGTGGGCGTGAGGAGAACGCAGCAGCTTGATGTGCAGCAGGCCGTCGATCGTCGTGTCGAAGGTGTAGTGCGCTGCACCGTGCACGATCAGGGGGCCCGCGGGGGCGGGCAGGCTGCGGCCAAAGGCCGTGCCGGCCGTGGCATCCTCTATGTTGATCTTGCCGTCGAGCGCGTCCTGGATCGAACGATAGCCGGTGCAGCGGCAGATATTGCCCTTCAACGCCGCGTCGAGGTCCTGCCGTTGTGCCTGGTTCAGCGAGGCACAGGTCAGGATCATGCCGGCAGTGCAGAAGCCGCACTGAAATCCCTGCGCATCGAGAAACGCCTGCTGCAGCGGATGCATGCCGGTGACGCCGGCAAAACCCTCGATGGTGGTTATCGCATGGCCGTCAGCGCGGAATGCCGGGATCAGGCAGCTATGGACCGACTCGCCGTCGAGGAGCACCGTGCAGGCGCCGCAGTCGCCGGCGTCGCAACCCTTCTTGACGCCGAAATGGCCGAGCTCGCGCAGGAACGTACGCAGGCATTGTCCGGCACGCGGGTGGGTCGAGAACGTCTTGCCGTTGATCTCGAACGTCATGGGTGCGCCTGCAATTCGTCGCAGATTTCCTCGGCAAGCCGCAACGTCATGTGCTTGCGCCACAGCGGCCTGCCGTGGACGTCGGCGTGGTAGAGGCCATCCGCAATGCGCCGCTGGATCGTGTCGCGGAGTTGGTCGGCACGAGGCATGGCAGGAAACGACAATTGCACCGGCCGCACCGTCGAGGCGGTGACGGTCAGTGTGAAGCTGCCGTTGTTGTCGACGCTGCCGATCAGCAGCGCGGCTGAGCGGCCGACCGGCGTCAGCGAAATCTGGCGGAATGCCGAACGCCGCTTCAGGGCTGCGATCGGGATATCGATTTGCCGCAGCAGGTCACCGGGGGCCAGCACGTTTGCATGATCGCCGGTCACGAAGTCCATGACCGGGATGGTTCGCTCGCCGCCGCGGGCTGGCCAGATCGTGCACACGCCATCGAGCGCCGAGGTCAGCGAAATCATCGGTCCCGCCGGGAGCGACATGCAGATGTTGCCGCCGACGGTCGCGGTCTTCCAGATCTTGAACGAAGCGAGAAAAGCACGGCAGCACTGGTTGATCAGCGGTGCGGCCATCCAGTCCGGCGGGCAGGCCAAGGCATCGAGCTGCGCGACCGTACAGGTCGCCGCAATGCTCAGATGCGTGTCACCAATCGTAAGCGCCGGCCAATTCAGCTCAGCGAGATCGACCAGGCGGGTGAGATGTACCTGAGGTTCCGAGAACAGCCAGGTCCCGCCCGCGAGCCAGGCATCGCCTGCCGTCCAAACGGGCAGTTGCGCCCGCGAGAGCGGATGGACAACCTCGGTGATGGTGTTCAAATCCATGGATACGCCAGCGCTTTCAACGAGATGCATCATTGACTATGAAGTCCTGCAAGAGCAACGCCAAGTCTCGCGGGACGTGGGACGGTCCTTGCAGGTCAGGAATGGCGTTCGCCGGCTCGAGAGACGAAAATGATGGATCAAATGCAGGCAATCTGGATCAAGGATCCCCTGTCGATTCTGGCCAACGGAGCCGAACGCGGCGTTGTGGTCCATGGCGGCAAGATCGTCGAGTGCGTGGGCGCCGGGCATCAGCCGACGACGGCGAATGTTGCGGTCTACGACGCGAGCGCCCATGTCGTGCTGCCCGGGCTGATCAATACCCACCATCATTTCTATCAGACGCTGACGCGGGCGCTGCCGGCTGCGATGGATCGCGAGCTGTTTCCCTGGCTGCAGGCGCTGTATCCGGTGTGGGCGCGACTCACGCCGGAATCACTCGAACTCGGCGTCAGCGTTGCGATGTCCGAGCTGCTGCTGTCCGGTTGCACCACGACCACCGATCACCACTACGTGTTTCCGGCGGGGCTCGAGGAGGGGATCGACATCGAGGTCGCGGTGGCTAGGCGGCTGGGTGTCCGTGTGCTGCTCACGCGCGGCTCGATGAACCTCTCGCAGCGTGACGGTGGATTGCCGCCAGACAGTGTGGTGCAGGACGAGGATGCGATCCTTGCCGACAGCGCACGGCTGGTATCGAAGCATCATGAGCGCGGCGAGGACGCGATGGTGCAAATCGCCCTGGCGCCGTGCTCGCCGTTTTCGGTGACGACGTCGTTGATGCGTGCAACTGCCGATCTCGCCGATAGGCTGGATGTCCGGCTGCACACGCATCTTGCCGAGACCGAGGACGAGAACAGGTTTTGCCAGCAGATATATGGCTGTCGCCCGCTCGATTACCTCGAGCAGTGCGGATGGCTGAATGCCCGGACCTGGCTGGCTCACGGCATCTTCTTCGATGCACAGGAGATGAAACGGCTGGCCGGGGCCGGAACGACCATCAGCCATTGCGCTTGCAGCAACCAGCTCCTGGCGTCCGGTTGCTGTCCGGTCTGCGAGATGGAGGAGGCCGGCGTGGTGATCGGGCTGGGTGTCGACGGCTCGGCGTCGAACGACGGATCCAACCTGATGCAGGAAGTCCGCGCCGCGTTCCTGCTGCAGCGCGCCCGTTACGGCGTCACGAAGGTCAGCCACAAGGATGCGTTGCGATGGGCGACCAGGGGCTCGGCCGCCTGCGTCGGCCGTCCGGAACTGGGCGAGATCGCCGTCGGCAAGGCGGCTGATCTCGCGCTGTTCAAGCTTGATGAGCTACGCTTCTCCGGCTCTGGCGACCCACTTGCCGCGTTGGTGCTTTGCGGCGCACATCGTGCTGATCGGGTGATGGTCGGAGGGAGGTGGGTCGTGATCGACGGAGCCATTCCCGGGCTCGATGTCCCGGACCTCATCCGACGTCACAGCGCAGCGGCGAACGCAATGCACGCGGGATAGCGCGCAAGGAGACTCGGGCCGGATCACCCGAGCCCGAGCCTGATCGTGATCGGGTCTATTTCCCGGGGAGCTTGTCGTCGATCCCTTTGACGTAGAAATTCATGCCCAGGATCTGAGTGTCCTCGAGGTGATCGCCGCCCTTGCATTCGACGTCCTTGCCGTCCTGCGTGACGACGGGGCACTTGAATGGATGCAGCTTGCCGGAGGCGATAGCGGCCTGAGTGTCCTCCGCCATCTTCTTCACGTCGTCGGGCATGTTGGTGTAGGGAGCCATCTCGAACATCTTGCTTTCGAGGCCGCCCCAGGTGTCTTCGGATTTCCAGGTGCCGGCGAGCTCGGCCTTGACGCGCTCAATGTAGTAGGGCGCCCAGGTGTCGAGGATCGAGGTCAGCTGCGCCTTGGGACCGAACTTGATCATTTCAGAGTCCTGGCCGAATGCGAGCTTGCCGCGTTCGCTTGATACCTGCATTGCAGCCGGGCTGTCGGTGTGCTGCATGATCATATCGGCGCCCTGGTCGAGCAGGGCCTTGGCGGCGTCGGCTTCCTTGCCGGGATCGAACCAGGAGTTCACCCAGATGATCTTGACCTTGATGTTCGGGTTGATGGTCTGGGCGCCCAGCATCGTCGCGTTGATACCCGACACGACCTCCGGAATCGGGAACGAGCCGATGTAGCCGAGCACGCCGGCCTTCGACATCTTGGCCGCGATCTGACCCTGAATGTAGCGGCCCTGGTACCAGCGCGCCGAATAGGTCGACATGTTCTTGTCGCGCTTGTATCCCGAGCAATGTTCGAAGTGCACATTGGGATATTTCTTCGCGACCTTCAGCGTCGGATCCATGTAGCCGAAGGATGTGGTGAAGATCAGTTTGTTGCCGGCACGCACGAGCTGTTCGATCGCACGTTCGGCGTCCGGTCCTTCCGGCACGTTCTCGAGGAATGTCGTTTCGATCTTGTCGCCAAGTTCCTTCACAAGAGCCTGGCGCGCCAGTTCGTGCTGATAGGTCCAGCCGAGGTCGCCGACCGGTCCGAGATAGATAAAGCCGACCTTCAGCTTGTCGGCGGCCCAGGCGCCACTGTTGATGCAGCCGGCCAGGAGAATCGCTGCCGCCGCAAATAATGTTCTCTTCATCTCAATCTCCAAACGGGGAAACCATAGTTCGGAACGTGGGCGCCCCATCGCGGCACGTACCGACATCAAGCTAGCGGTCCGGCACGAATACGGTTCCGAGCGCAGCGGGCGCCGTCGAGCCGCCGGTGCGCGCGCGAGAGAGCAGAACCAGAACGATGATGGTCGCGAGATAGGGCAGCGACGACATGAACTGCGATGGAATTCCGATGCCGGCGCCTTGCGCGTGGAGCTGAAGAATGGTGACGGCGCCAAACAGGTAGGCTCCGACGACCAGCCGGGCCGGCCGCCAGCTCGCGAAAACCGTCAAGGCCAGCGCGATCCAGCCGCGGCCTGCCGTCATGCCGGGAATGAAGAAGGGCGTGTAGGCGAGCGGCAGATAGGCGCCGGCAAGCCCGGCGCAGGCGCCGCCGAACATCACCGCATAGAGCCGGATCCGGAGCACCGGATAGCCCAACGCATGGGCGGAGACGTGGTTGTCGCCGCAGGCGCGCAAGATCAGCCCGGCCCGCGTCCGATACAGGAACCACCAGACGCCGACCACCAGGGCGATCGAGAGATAGACAAATCCGTCTTCTCCAAACAGGATTCGCCCCGCCAGCGGAATGTCGCTGAGGCCCGGAATGTGGAGATGCGGCGCCGGCGTGATGCGTTCGCCGACGAAGCCGGCGCCGATCAGGCCGGACAATCCGATTCCGAGGATGGTCAGCGCGAGGCCCGTCGCGACCTGGTTGACCGCGAGCCCGAGCGCCATCAGCGCAAAGATCAGCGACATCAGGATGCCGGCGACCATGCCGCAGAGCGCGCCGACGATGATCGAACCGGAGAGCCACGCGCCGCCGAAGCCGCAGGCGGCGCCGACGATCATCATGCCTTCGACGCCGAGGTTGAGCACACCCGAGCGCTCGGTCACGAGTTCGCCGGTAGCTGCGAGCAACAGCGGCGTGGAAGCCGCCAGCACCGACAGGATGATGGCCTCAATGAGCCCCACTTTGCACCTTTGGCGGTGAGGAAATAAGCCGAAAGCGGTAGAGGATCAGGGAATCGCAGGCGAGCACGTAGAACAGCAGAATGCCCTGGAACACCTTGGTGACTTCCAACGGGATTTTCATCGCGATCTGGGCCTGCTCGCCGCCGATAAAGGTCAATGCGAGGAACAATCCTGCAATTAATATTCCAATTGGGTTCAGTCGCCCGAGGAAGGCGACGATGATCGCAGTGAAGCCATAACCCGGCGAAATGCCCGGCTGCAGATGGCCGACCGGGCCGGCCACCTCGATGATGCCGGCGAGCCCGGCCAGCGCGCCGGAGATTGCAAAGGTCAGCAGCACCAGCTGATTGGCGTTGAACCCGCCGAACCGCGCTGCCCGCGGCGCGGCGCCGACGACCCGGATCTCGAAGCCCTTGATGGTCCTGCCGAGCAGCACCGCGCCGGCGGCCACCACGAACAGTGCGATGATCGAGCCAAGATGCAGCCGACCGCCTTCGATCAGCGTCGGCACGGTCGCCACCGGATCGAACTCGGCCGTGGTCGGAAAGTTGAAGCCTTGCGGATCACGCCAGGGACCGCGCACGAGATAGTCCAGCAGGAGGTCGGCGACATAGACCAGCATCAGCGAGGTCAGGATCTCGCTGGCGCCGAACCGCACCTTGCAGATCGCCGGAATCAGTGCGTAGAGCGCGCCCGCGGCCGCGCCGAGCACGAGCATCGCCGGCAACACCCAGTGGCCGGCATCGGTGCCCTGGGTCTTCACCGCGAGCCAACTCCCGGCCACTGCGCCGATCAGGAATTGGCCTTCGGCACCGATATTCCAGGCGTTGGCGAGATAGCACAACGACAGGCCGATCGCGATCATGACCAGCGGTGTCGCCTTGACCGCGATTTCCTGCAGGGAGTAGCCGTCGGTCAGAGGGTCGATGAAGTAGACGGCGAGCGCGGCAATCGGATTCTTGCCGAGCACTGCGAACACGATGCACAAGGTGGCGATCGTCAGCCCGATTGCGATCAGCGGCGAGATGAGCGCGATCGTGGCCGAACGCTCGGCGCGCTTCTCAAGCACGAGTTGCATGAGGTGTCTCCGGAGCTTCGATGCTGCTGCCGCCCATCAGCAGGCCAAGCGTCTCGCGGCTGGCTTCGGCGGTTGGCACGGGGACCGACAAGCGGCCATGGAACATCACGGCGATGCGGTCGGTGATTTCGGCAAGTTCATCGAGATCCTGGCTCGTCACCAGCACCGCGGCGCCGCCTGCGGCAAGATCGAGCAGGGCCTGCCGGATCACGGCGGCCGCACCCGCGTCGACGCCCCAGGTCGGCTGGTTCACGATCAGCACGACGGGATCGCGCAGGATTTCGCGGCCGACGATGAATTTTTGCAGGTTGCCGCCCGACAGGCTCGCCGCCTCCGGGTCGCGCTTGGCCTTGCGCACGTCGAAGGTCTCGGTGGTGCGGTCGACGGTCTTCAGGGTTGCGGCCGTGTTCACGAAGCCATGAAGCACCATATTGCCGATGGCGTGGCCGGTCAGGAGGGCGTTTTCCGAGAGCCGCATGCGCGGCGCCGTGCCGTGGCCGAGCCGTTCCTCCGGGATGAAGGCCGCACCCAGCTTGCGGCGCCTGGTGATTGACAGGTGACCGGCCGCGTGTCCGTCGATCACGATCGTGCCCGGGTCTTTCGCCAACCGCTCGCCGGAAAGGGCTGCGAACAGTTCGTCCTGTCCGTTACCGGCAACACCGGCGATGCCTAGAATTTCACCACCGCGGAGCTCGAACGAGATGTGCTCGAGCCGTATGCCGTGCGGATCGTCGGGTACGAGGTTGAGATCGTTGACCAGCAGGCGAGGCACGGTGATCTGGCGGCTCGCCGCAGCCTTCACTTCCATGATCTCGCCGCCGACCATCATGCGCGCAAGTGACGCCGCGGTCTCAGCCCTGGGATTGCAGGTCTCGACCTTGCGTCCGCCGCGCAGGATCGTTGCGGTGTCGCAGAGCCGCTTCACCTCGTCCAGCTTGTGGCTGATGTAGAGAATCGCGCGGCCTTCGGCCTTGAGGCGATTGAGCACGATGAAGAGCTGATCGGCCTCCTGAGGTGTCAGCACGGCTGTCGGCTCGTCGAGGATCAGGAACTGTGGATTCTGCATCAGCGCGCGCACGATCTCGATACGCTGCCGCTCGCCAACCGAAAGCTGCCAGACCTCCCGCTTCGGATCGAGTGGAAGTCCGTATGTACGCGACACCTGCTCCAGGCGCGCCGACATGTCCTTGAACGGCTCCTTGCCGTCGAGGCCGAGCGCAACATTCTCGGCGACCGTCAGATTGTCGAACAGCGAGAAATGCTGGAACACCATGCCGATTCCATGTGCCCGCGCATCTGCTGGCCCGGACAGCACGATCGTCCTGCCCTGCCAGCGGATCTCGCCCTCGCTCGGCTGGATCAGGCCGTAGATCGTCTTGACCAGGGTGGATTTTCCGGCGCCGTTCTCGCCGAGCAACGCATGGATCTCTTGCGGCCGAATATCGAGATCGATCTTGTCGTTGGCGAGAAACGAACCGTAGCGCTTGGTCAAGCCGACCGTCTGCAGAAGCGGCGTGGCACCTGTGTGCTGCGCGGCAGATGTCGTGTCTGGCATCCCGGGATATCGCATGCGTGGAGAGAGGAGCCGCAATAGTGGGCCAGTTTTCACGCACGCGTAAGTAGGGAAAAAGCGCCAGTGCTTGCTCAAGGCTTCGGCACGATTGAATCGCTCCGTAAATTTGCGGGGTCGACGGTCAATCGGCCTTGCTTCCACGTCCGTGGAAGTTGTTGCAGAAATGTGACTGTCGATCCAATTCGAAAGTGGAGCGGTCAACGATGACGCAAAGTTGAGCAGCGTGTCGCTGCTGGATTCCAGCGGATTTCCCGCGTCCCGGCGGTACGTCCCCGCGCTGTGCGCAAATGTCGCGGAAGTCTAGCAATGATGGGCATAATTCGAAAAATCCAGAATTCTGTCGAAGCGAATTTTGCGGCCGTCAACCGCTACAGGACTGGCCCAATCAAACCGATCTCGCGGAGGTTGCTGATCAAACACGCGTCAGCGCGTGGAGAAACTTCGGGCTTCCCGTTCGCCCCGAAGCTGCGCCACGCTCCTGCATCAGCACGAATTCGTCGCGTTCACTCCTGGGGGTCTTTCACAATGTTCAATATCCGCCGAACCTTGTCGGCCGCGGCACTATCATTGGGGTTGATGCCGGTCGCTAACCTTGCAAGCGCCGCAGATCTGCCAGTCAAGGCACCCAAGCCGGCAGCTGATCTGCCATTCTTCCTGGTCATCGACGACCGCGTGACCTACTCCTACATCTTCTCCGGCACTGATCCGGGCGTATTCTCCGTCCGCCCTGACGGCAGCATCAACGGAAAGACCGCCAAGCAGGTCTACTCGTTCACGCATTTCGATATCTGGGCCTATGGCCAGAACTTCTTCACGATCTCGATGTACAAGTCGGATCATAACGACCCGGCGTCACCGTGCTCGAATGTCGGCGTGACCATCACGGGAGCTCCGGCAACCTGCGCCGGCGCGACCGAGATCTACGGCCTGTTCCGCTCGACCTTCGGCTGGAATCAGATCTTCAACACGAAGGCGTTCAGCATGGGGCCGCTGAACAACATCTCGTTCGAAATCGGCATGGACGCCAACACGGAAAACAACTTCCTGGCGCCCGCCAAGCGTGACGTCGTCGCCGGCCTCCAGTTCGAATTCAATCTTCCGTACAAGGGTTACATCAACGTGTCGCCGTTGATGTACTACGAGTTCTCCAATCATAACGCGTTCGACCAGTGCGGTCTGTTCGGCCCGGGTGTGCCCGGCGTGAGCTGCATCAGCGATGGCAATACCAAGTTCAACCCGACCTGGGCCGTCGAAGTGAACTACTACATGGATCTCGGCTTCCTGCCCGAGAACATGCAGTACTTCTCGATCAGTGGTCGCGCAGGCTGGTACGGCAAGAAGGGCACCGAGAACGAACCGATGGCGTTCAATCCGGTCACCAACGTCAGCACGGCGGTCGAGCTCAACTCCGAACCGATCCGTCTGACCTTCGACGCGAGCAAGGCGCTCTGGGGTCCGAAGTATTCACATTTCGTGGACGTCTGGGTGGCCTATCGTTACTGGCAGAACAAGTTCGGCCTCGATCACGCCAAGAGTGTTGTCTGTAACGTAGCCCCAGGCGTCAGCAACCATTCCTGTACCGAAGAATCGCTCTACTCCGGTATCTCTGTGAAGTTCTGATCCACCCGATCCGTTCCACGGGTGGCTCCTGGTGGCGCCGCGACACACCGCGGCGCCACTTTTCACGTTCCTGCACGGCGGGATTCCGGCCGGCAGGGTCGCTGCGCGACTATCGGGTCCAGATGCCCTCGTGCACGACCGCGGCCTCGTCTTCAAGCAACGGGCCGACGACCTCGGTTGTGCGTTGACCGCTATCGAACACATTGCGACAGGGCAGATCGAGCGTCGGATTATCGGGGTGATTGCCGGTCAGTTCGCGCAAGCGGTGTTCGCCCAGTCCGTAGACGACGCGGCCGATGCCGGCCCAGTAGATCGCGCCGGCACACATGGCGCACGGCTCGGCGGATGAATACAGCGTCGCAGTCGCGAGGACCTCCGCGGACAACGTCGTGCATGCCAGGGTCGACAGCAGTCGCTCGGCGTGGGCCGTGCCGTCGCGCGACGGCATGAAGCCGTTCTCGGCCTCGAGCAGGACGCTGCCTTCGCGATTCACGAGAACGGCGCCGAAGGGATGATTGCCATTGCCGATCGCGCGGCGCGCAACCGCGAACGAGTGCCGCAGAAAGCTCTCGTCGTCGAGCAGGTGGTTCGAGTTGTTCGCGTCGCTCATCAACGATCTCCTTGCCATTCACATCTAAGCGGCGGCTGCGAATTGTCAGCCGGCGTCTTCCTTGCCCGAAATCGTGATGACGGCAATCTCGGCTCTCACGGCTGCAATGGCGTCGCTGGCCCGGCCATTCTCTCCCGGTCAAGGCGGCGATGCCATTCGACGATCCGGATGCGTGTGAGGATTTTACACCAGTCCCTTGCCCGCGTCCGATCCATGACGTCTCTGCCGGGCCTGAAGCACAAGAATGACAACCAGCGCCAGAAAGATCACGAGAAAGGAAACGGCGCTCGTCAATGTTCCGAGCGCATAGATATCTGGCTTCGTGACGGTGGTCGTCAGGCCCTGCAGGTCGAGGGGCAGTGTATTGACAGGGCCGATGGTCTGGCTCGAGCGCGCGAGTTCGTCCCAGGACAAGGTGAACCCAAACAGGCCGATACCGACGACCGATGGCAATATGATCGGCAGCACAACATGCCGAAATGTCTGCCACGGCGTGGCGCCCAGGTCGCGCGCCGCTTCTTCAAGCCGGCTATCGAACCTGTTGAAGATCGCAAACATGATCAGGAGACCGAATGGCAAGGTCCAGGTCAGATGCGCACCGAGGCCCGATGTAAAAAGCCCCATTGCCGTTGTCCAATCCGCGGCGCCGCTCTTGATGATGAAGTCGTCAAGCAGCCGGAATTCCAGGGCGATGCCGAGCGAGGTAATGATCGACGGCATGATCAGGCTGGCAATGGCCACATAGAATAGCAAGGTCGCGCCGCGGAACGATCTGCGGAAGGCCAGGCCTGCCGAAACCGAGAGGACGACCGTAAGCACCATGACGACGAGGCCGAGCTGAAGCGATCGCCTGAAAGCCGCAGCGATGTCGACGATGCCTGAGCCGGAGAACACCTTGCCGAACCACACCAGGGACACACCATTCATGGGGAATGTCAGGCCGCCATCCGGCCCCTGAAACGACAGGATGTAGATCGCGAACATCGGTCCGTATAAAAACAGGACGTAAGCGGTGAAGAATGCGGCGAGAAGATAGAAGGATCGCGATCGCTTCTCGTTCATCTCACAGCTCCTTGCGAACATCGACGATTCGGGTCAGCGCCGAAATGATCAGGATCGTGATGCCGAGCAGGATGACCGCATTGGCCGCGGCGGCCGGGAATTGCAGCGCATTCAGGCGCGTCTCGATGATCTTGCCTGCAGATGCAATCTGCTGGCCGCCCATCACGCCTATCGTGACAAAATCGCCCATTACGATCGTGATCACGAAGATCGAACCAATGACGATTCCGGGTTTTGCCAGCGGAATAACGACGTTGACCAGGGTCTGCCATCCGGTGGCGCCGGCGTCATAGGCGGCTTCGATCAAACGCTTGTCGATGCGAATCATCGAGTTGAAGATCGGCACCACCATGAAGAATGTGAAGAGGTGAACGAGGGCAAGTACGACGGAGAACTCCGAGAACAAGAGCCACTCCAGCGGTTGCCGGATCAGTCCCACGCCCTCGAGCCCCCGGTTGACCAAGCCGTTCCGGCCAAGCAGCGGAATCCATGCGATCATGCGGATCACGTTCGACGTCCAGAACGGGATGGTGCAAAGCAAGGTAAGTACGATCTGCCAGGTTTTGGACCGGACGTGGAACGCGAGAAAGTAGGCGACGGTGAAGCCGATCAGAAGGGTCAGGCTCCAGGTCAGCAGGCACAATTTCAACGTCTTCAGATAGGTCTTCAAGATGGTGCAGAGGTTGGGCAGATCGGCGATGCATCCCTCGAACGTGTCGCTGTAGCCACGCAGGCTAAAGGCCGGGATCATTTCATATTCGTTGTAGTCCCAGGCGCTGACAATCATCACAAGAAGCAGCGGCAAGAGGAAGAACACCGAGAAAACGAGCATCATCGGTGCAGCCTGGAGCCAGGCAACGAAGGTCTTGCGGTCTTGCATCATCGAACGGTGAATCGCGGTGATGGCGCAGCAGGACTTGTCAAACGCCTTGTCCTCCTTTGGATTGCATCAGGCGGCGATGAATTCATTCCACTTGCGCACCATGTAATCGTTCTCGTCCATAACGGCGTTCCAGCAGGCGACCGCGCCCATGCGGTCTTCGTAGGATCCCCCGTCGCGCTTGGTGCCGGCCTTCTCGAGAATCGTGCCGTCGGGTGCCTTGATGTCGCTGACGGCGGCCTTGCCTTCCATCCAGTATCCCCACTCGTCCGCCGTCATGTTGGCCTTCGCAGTGGACAGCACAGCCGAATAGTAACCCTGGCGGTTGAGATAGGCGCCGGCCCAACCCGACAAGTACCAGTTCACGAATTCATAGGCCCAATCGAGCTTTGGCCCCGTAACCGCCTTCGATACGCAGAACCCCGACGCCCACGAGCGATAGCCTTCCTTGAGCGGCTGGAACGTGCAGGCGATCCCCATCGAGCGCACCTTGGTGACCGCGGGCGACCACATCGACTGGATGACGGTTTCACCCGAGGCCATCAGGTTGACGGATTCGTTGAAATCCTTCCAGAACGCGCGGAACTGGCCGGCCTTCTTGGCTTCCGTCATGATCTTCATGGTGAGATCAATCTCGGCCTTCGTCATGTTGCCCTTGTCGGCATAGGTGTGCTGACCGCTGGCTTCGACCACCATCGCAGCATCCATGATTCCGATCGACGGAATGTTGAGAATCGAGGCCTTGCCCTTGAATTCGGGATTGAGCAATTCGGTCCACGATGAAATTGGCCGCTTGATCAGATCCGGCCGGATGCCGAGCGTATCGGCATTGTAGACCGTCGGGATCAGCGTCACGAATTCGGTCGGCGTTTTTGAGAACGTCTTGGAGTTTGCACCCTCGAGATAAAGCACCTTCCACGGCGCGGTGCCCTGATCGCCGATCTTCTTGCCGTTCGGCAGCTGACCCTTGGTGAACACCGGGGTGATGTTGTCGAATTCCTTGATCTTCCTGGCGTCCAGCGCAAAAATATTGCCCGACGGCACCAGCTTCCTCAGCGAGAAATATTCCGTATCCAGCACATCGAACGAGTTCGGCTGGGTGATCACGCGTTTGGTCACGTCGTCGGTCGTTGCCGTGATGTATTCGATCTTGATTCCGGTATCTTCCAGACACTTCTTCGAGATCTCGTCACCTTCGTTCACCGCCGTTCCGAGATAACGCAGAACCTTCGGATCGGCTGAATGGACGTAGGGAAATCCGGTAATTGCGCCCGAACCCGCGGCAAGGCCGACCGCTCCGGCCGCGCCCTTCAGCATGGTGCGACGGCTAACGCGACGATCGAATTTCGAGGATTTGCTCATGATTGTCTCCTTGGGTGTCACGCCGCCCTTTCAGGCGATCGGGCGATTACAGAACTCGTGATTTTGAGAAGGCTGGCCTGCGTCGGGTCCCATGTGGCGAGAACACGTTCACCGACAGCGTAGTTGGCCACGTCGAATTGGGTTTCCGTGACCTGGGCCGAGATCTCGGAGCCACCCTCGACGGCAATGACAACGCGGACATAGGTCCCCTGGTATTCGACCTCGCTGATGGTGCCTGCAACGGATGGACCAGCGACAGCTTCGCTCGGTCGCTTCAGCATCAGCCGGTCAACCCGAACGGCGAAGGTCTCGGGACCCACAGCAAGGACATTGTGGCCGCCGATGAATTTCGCCGTGAATTCGGTTCGAGGGTGGTTGAAGATTTCACGCGGCGAACCCTGCTGCTCGATCCGGCCCGCGTTCATGAGAACCACGATATCGGCCAGAGCCATCGCCTCGTCCTGACCATGCGTCACATGGATGAAGGTAAGCCCGAGCTCGCGCTGCAGCTTCTTCAACTCGGCTCTCATCCGCAGCCGCAAGAACGGATCGAGCGCCGACAGCGGTTCGTCGAGGAGCAGGATTTGAGGAGAGGTGATCAGCGCGCGCGCGAGTGCGACTCGCTGCTGCTGGCCTCCGGAAAGCTGGCCTGGCAGCCTTGCCGCATAGGGCTGCATGTCGACGAGCTCCAGCAACTTGTTGGCCTCGGCATGGCGTGCAGCCTTGGCGACGCCTTTCATCTTCAAGGCGAACGCAACGTTGTCGATGACCGAGAGATGAGGGAACAGGGCGTAAGACTGGAACATCATCGCCGTACTTCGATCGGCAGGGGGCAGGCCAGTTACATTCTTCGGCCCGACCAGGATGTCGCCTGAAGTGACCGATTCGTGGCCGGCCACCATGCGCAGCGTCGATGTCTTGCCGCAGCCGGACGGCCCGAGCAGGCAGCAATAGGAGCCGGGGGGAATCTTGAGGTTGATGGCGTCAACGGCGGTGACGCCGCCGTACATCTTGGTCAACTGCACGAGTTCGAGCGCCGCCGTCGTCGTCATCCGCACCATTCCGCGTAGGCTTGCCAGGGATCTTGAACGACATTGCCGCTCCGGCACGCGACCCGGAATTCGATGCAACAGATGTGCCAAATCTTGCGACAGGCCGGACAAAAATTGGGCAGATTCCGCCGGCCGACGAGGTCGACCGCGCCGCTTCGACCGAGATCGGAGGTCAGTTGCCAGGCACGCCGTCTGTGAGGCTTGAGTTCCGGACGTAGGCGATCGAGGCGATGTTGAAGGTCGATCCCTTTGCCCGAGCCAGCTCGATGCGATCAAAACCGGTGCCGTGCCCGCAGGCGCCGGGAGATGCTTTGGCTTGCCATATCTTTTCGCGAGCCCGAAGATGTCCGGGGAAAGAGCATGCGTACAAAATCGGTCGACGTCGTTCGTATTTCCACCAAGGGCCCCGGTGATGTCTCCGGCCTGCTGAGCCTGATCGAGCAAGGCAAGATCGATCCAAAGTCGATCGTCGCGATCTTGGGGAAGACTGAGGGCAATGGTGGCGTCAACGATTTCACGCGTGAGTTCGCCGTTTCAGCTCTCCGTGCGGCCCTGGCGCCTTATCTGGATCTGCCGCCGCATCGCGTTGAGCAGCGGATTGCGTTCGTGATGTCGGGTGGGACGGAAGGTGTGCTCAGTCCACATATCACCGTGTTTACGCGCGACGGTGCCGCCAATCACGATTCAGGTATCTCCGGGAAACGCCTTAGCATCGGGATGGCACAGACGCGGGATTTCCTGCCCGAGGAGATCGGTCGCGATGTGCAGATCAGGGAAACCGCCGGGGCAGTGGCTGCCGCCATGGCCGACGCTGGGATCGTCGATCCGCAAGACGTTCATTTTGTGCAGATCAAGTGCCCGCTTCTGACCAGCGATCGCATCGAGGCAGCGGTGGCGCGGGGGCATGAGACCGTGACCAACAGCGCTTACGGTTCGATGGCGTATTCCCGTGGCGCGTCAGCGCTGGGCGTGGCCGTCGCGCTTGGCGAGGTTGAAAGCGAGATTGACGACGAACACGTTCTCCGGCGGTACGATCTGTTTTCGTCGGTCGCCTCCACGTCGGCGGGCATCGAACTGATGCACAACGTGGTCATCGTGCTCGGCAATACGACGTCGTCGGCGGCTCCATTCGAGATCGGACACGCCGTGATGAACGACGCCATTGATTCGGCAGCGGTGATCGATGCGTTGAAAAGCGTGGGGCTGCACATCGACGACGCCTCCAGGCCGCCGCCGGCGTCGCGGCAGCTCGTCAATATCTTTGCCAAGGCGGAAGCCGCGCCGAACGGGAGCATCCGCGGATTTCGTCACATCATGCTTGAGGATACTGACATCAGCTCAACCCGGCACGCTCGCGCTGCCGTCGGCGGATTGATCAGCGGCTTGTCGGGGACCAGCGCGGTGTATGTTTCCGGCGGAGCCGAACATCAGGGACCCCCAGGTGGCGGGCCGGTTGCCGTCATCGCTCGACTGTTGGCAAACGGGTCCGACTGAGCATCGGTCGTGTGCCGTTACAAACGGCATCTGTTCACGCTTCAGCACGAACGCGCTGCCGTCGGCTCACCTGGTGCCGAACATTCTGTCTCCTGCATCGCCCAAGCCTGGCACGATATACCCGTGATCATTCAGTCTTTCGTCGATGGCAGCGGTCCAGATCGGAACGTCCGGACACTCGTCCTGGAATCGGGCAATTCCTTCGGGGGCTGCGAGCAGGCAGACGAACCGAATGTCTTGCGCGCCTCGCGATTTGAGCAGGCGGGCCGCCGCGCTGGCGGAATTTCCCGTAGCAAGCATTGGATCCAGCAAGATCACGATGCGCTCCGAAACATCCTGCGGCGCCTTGAAGAAGTACTCCACGGCTTGAAGTGTTTCCGGATTCCGGTAAAGGCCGATGTGCGCGACGCGTGCTGATGGGACGAGCGCCAACATTCCGTCGAGAAACCCGACACCCGCCCGCAAGATCGGAGCGAATGTGAGTTTCTTGCCCGCAATTTTGGGCGTCCTCATTGCAGCGAGTGGCGTATCGATGTCGACCATCTCCAGGGGCAGATCCCGGGTGACCTCATAACAGAGCAGCATTCCGATCTCGTTCAGTAGCTCGCGAAACCCCTTGGTGGAACGATCCTTGTCGCGCATCAGCGAGAGCTTGTGCTGGACGAGGGGATGGCTGACGAGGTTCACGTTCTTGGTCATGATATCGCTTTCTCAACAAAGGGGGCGCGTGCGAGTTCGTCCAAGTCGTCGCGTGTGCAAGTAGCGTGCCCCGCTTCTTCTGACTGTCGAGCGCGGCCTCATTCGTTGGGCGGAAGGGCCATTCTTCAGGGCGATCCACCCGGCTCCTTCATCGCTTGACTCGTTGTTCGTGTTTTGCGGAACACGATCATGGCCCATTCGGAGGATAGGGAATCTGCTCGCCGAAACCAATGCATTACTGCGCGAAGTCCAGCGGCCGGTGTCATTTGCGGGGTTGGCGGTCGCCGGCCTGATGCTGACGACGTTCTGGCGTCCGGGCATGGCCCCGATCGAGACCGCGCGCAGCTTCTTCGGGGTCCATACCGTAGTCGACCTCGCGGACGGCCGCGCGCGGCTGCTGTTCCACGGCAACACGATGCATGGCGCAGAGCGGTTGCGGAACGACGACGGTACGCCAGTCGTGGGAACGCCTCAGCCTCAGAGCTACTACTATCCAGGCAGCCCGCTGGCCGAGGGGGTTGCGGCGGCACGCAGTGCCCGCAGCAGCTTCGAACGGGTTGCGGTCGTCGGTCTCGGTACCGGCACGCTCGCCTGCCTCCGTCGCGGCGCGGAGAACTGGAGTTTCTTCGAGATCGATCCCGAGGTGATCCGGATCGCGAGCAATCCAACCTTCTTCACGTTCCTGTCGCGCTGCGCGCCGAAGGCCAGCCTCGTGCTCGGCGATGCGCGTCTCACACTGCAGGCCTCGCTTGATCGCTACGACCTGATCGTCCTGGACGCCTTCTCGTCCGACAGCATTCCGGTCCACCTGCTGACGCGTGAAGCGATCGCCGGCTATGTGTCGAAGCTGGCGCCGCACGGGGTCATTCTCGTGCATATCTCCAACCGCCATCTCGATCTCGCGCCGATCATGGCGAATATCGCGCAGTCCCAGGGGTTGATCGCACTCTTCAAGGAAGGGCATCCGGTCGGCGATGTCATGACCACGCTGAGGACGGCGTCCCGGGTGGTGATGCTTGCGCGCACGCCTGACGATGTCGGCGAGGCGGCTCGGCATTGGGCCGCCATGTCGCCGGATCCGGCCAGCGCACTCTGGACGGACGATTACTCGAATCTCCTTGGCCCCATGCTGCGGGCGAAGTTCGGCTCCTGACGCGCTCATGGCAAATAGAATCGGCGCCCCGCGATAGGGGCGCCGATATGGAAGGCCAGGCCGCTCGGCTTGCCCGGTCACGGTGTGCCGGCGCAAGCCGTTTGGTGCGTTGTGCCGCTGGAGGGAATGCCCCTCTGCGGCTTTATTTTATCTTCAGGGCCTCGACACCCTCGTCACGAACCGCCTGGAGGCTGCGCGGATTGAGGTCGAGTGCATGGAGGATCGTCGGCGCGATCTGGGTAGTGAAAGCCGTCTCCTCGACGACCCTCGCATGCTTGATGTGCGGCGAAGAAAGCAGCAGCAGCACGTTGCGATCGTCGTTGGAGAAGCCGCCATGTTCGGCGAGCTTGCTGCCGCCGGTGCAGATGACGCCATGATCGGTGATGGCGATGAAGTCCGGCACCCGGCTGTTGTGGAACGGATCCTCGTAGAGCCTGGTCAGTTCGTCGCGGTCGAGCAGCTTCTGGATATGCAGATCGGCGGCGTGGGCCAGGATGTAAGCCTTGGCATCTGCGTAGTAGGGATGGCCAGTCGCCGGATTGGTCGCCTGCTGCAGCTCCGGCGACAACCAGACGAGCGCCTCGTCGTCGCAGATCTCGAAGCCGTTGGTGCCGAAACCGGGCGCCTTGCTGTACAGCGCGTCGGAGATCGCCACGCGGTCCTTGACGTCGATCGGTGACTGGCCGTGCTTGGCGCTGACGATGATCAGCGTCGAATCGTAGAGATTTTGCGTCTTGAGCTCGTTGACGAACTTGCCGAGCGCATCGTCCACGAACTGGAATTGCAGCGTGAGCGCATTACCGGGCGTCGCTTTGCCGTCGGCATAGCCGCCGACAAGCGATTTGTCGGCGTCCGCGTGGCCGGCCTTGGCGAGCTTCTGGCCGACGCTGACCGCCTGGAAGTTCATGCCGAAGATCGCGGGCACCGGCTGACGCTGGGTTCGCGTGCCGTCATAGCCGTCGATCCAGTTCAACACCGCCTTCACTTTCAGCGAGTCGTAGGAGCGGACGCCGGTGAAGCTCTTGGTGTAGTCGTCGCCGGGCTGGGCGCCGGGGTCGATCGTGTCCTGCGAGTTGATCTCCGGCGTGAAGAGCTCGTCGAGGCCCTTGCCCGACGGACCCGCGAGGTCCTCGTAGGCAGGATGCTTGTCGGACCAGGCCGTGCGCATGCCGGCCTCCTTGATCACCTCGAAGACCGTGTTGGTGCGCACGTATTCGTGGGGATAGACCGGCACGCACTGGCCGTTCACCAGCTTGCGCTGCATGTGATCCGGATCGAGCTGGGTGTAGACCTGACCCAGCGTGCCGCCGGCGGTGTAATCGGCGACCAGCCCGCTGGAGTAATTGTAGGTCTTGTCGAGCGCTTCGAAGTTGGTGAGCTCGGTTCCCGCCGGGCCGACGCAACCGGGGTCCGCAAGACCCTGGCTGGTGTAGAAGGCCTTGGCCGGATATTCGGTGCGGTCATAGCTGTCGTCATAGAACAGGCCGCCGCCCTTCGGCGTGGCGCCCGTGACCTGCGCGAGCATGCCGGGAAAGCTGTCGGATGGCGCGGTGGTCAAAGCGTTCGGATAGACGACGCCCTTTCCGGTGAGCTGGGCGAAGTTGCCGCCGGGGCGGCTTTCGACCCAACGCTTCAAATCGACGGCGTGCATGCCGTCGACGCTGATCAGCAGGACGTGCTTGTAGCCATGTCGCTGCGAATGGTCGTTGTCGTCATCCGCTTGCGCGACGGCGACGCCGCAAGCCAGCATGGCTGCCGCGATCGCGGCAGTTGACAGGAAATAGTCACGAAAGCCACTCATGAGTTCGCCCCTCTTTGATTTCGGTGAATTTGGAATCGCCTGCGCTGGCCGCGACAACTTGTCGCGGTCAATTGACGGCGGGATGACGCTTTCATGCGAGTTCGATGACCGTGGTCGTGGCTGACCGGCATCCCATGGTTGCAGGATTGGCCCAATCTGGGCGACGCGCCGGCCGGGCGACGCCGCGCAACGACAAGCTTTGCCGTTCAAACGCGGACATCACGTCTCTGACGTCTTACGCTGGACCGCGCGACACTGCCGGCTCTATGAGAGCATGAGGGGGAACGCGCATGCCCAACATGTCTCGCCGGCCATTCCTGCAACTCGCGCTCGGCGCGGCGACGCTGCCGCTTGCTTCCCGTCGCGCGCGCGCCGAGACCATGGCGCGCCCCATCACTTTGATCGTGCCGTTCGCCGCCGGTGGGCCGACCGACGTGCTGGCGCGGATCCTCGCCGAATATATGCGCAATACGCTCGGCCATCCCGTCATCATCGAGAATGTCACGGGCGCCTCCGGCACTGTCGCGGGCCTGCGCGCCTCGCGCGCGGCGCCGGACGGCACCACGATCACGATCGGGCACTGGGGCACGCATTGCCTCAACGGCGCGATCTATCAGCTGCAATATGACGTGCGCGAATTCGCGCCGATTGCACTGATCGCGAGCGGACCGCAGCTCATCATCGGACGGCCCGATCTGCCGGCGCAGAATCTGAACGAGCTGATCGCCTGGCTCAAGACCAATGGCGACAAGGCCACCGCCGGCACCGCGGGCCCGGGTTCGGGCGCGCATGTCGCGGGCGTGTTCTTCCAGCAGTTGACGAACACGAACTTCTCCTTCGTGCCGTATCGCGGCGCTGGTCCCGCGCTGAACGATCTGATGGCCGGGCATATCGACATCATGTTCGATCAGGCCTCCAACTCGCTGCCGCAGGTGAAGAGCGGGACCGTGAAGGCCTTTGCGGTGACAGCGTCGTCGCGGCTCGCATCGGCACCCGATATTCCGACCGTCGACGAAGCCGGACTGCCGGGTCTCTACATCGCCTATTGGCACGGCATCTGGGCGCCGAAGGGCACGCCGGCCGATATCGTATCTGTTCTGTCGAAGGCGGTGACGTCGGCGCTCGCCGAGCCCGTCGTCCGGCAACGCTTCGCCGAACTCGGGCAGGAGATCCCGTCACCGGATAGACAGAGCCCCGCCGCGCTGCGCGACCATCAAGCCGCCGAGGTCGAGAAGTGGTGGCCGATCGTCAAGTCGGCCAACATCAAGGCGGAATAACTTCCAGCGCGACGCTCCGTCAAACTCAAGGGAACCGCGACAGGCGGTATCCCGTGCGGTTCCGAACTTTTGACGTAGGCCGAAGGTCAGGGGCCACTGTCATCCCGTCGTCATGGGCCTCCGAAAAAACGTTGCGACAGCTTACGAGAGCATCGCGCGCGCGAGACCTCTCGCGTTTCCACGGAGATCAACATGAAAATCGTCAAGACAATCGTGGCCGCCAGTCTGGTGGCTATGGCGACGCCGAGCTTCGCAGCCGACATCACCGGTGCCGGTTCGACATTTATCTTCCCTGTCCTCTCCAAATGGGCCGACGCCTACAAGAAGGATTCAGGCAGTGGCGTGAATTACCAGTCGATCGGTTCGGGTGCCGGCATCAAGCAGATTGAAGCCAACACCGTGACCTTCGGTGCCACCGACGCGCCGCTGAAGTCCGACCAGTTGCAGAAGGACGGTCTTGCGCAGTGGCCGATGATCATGGGGGCGATCGTTCCGGTGGTGAACCTCGACGGCGTGAAGGCCGGCGATCTGGTTCTCGACGGTCCGACGCTTGCCAACATTTTCCTCGGCAAGATCACCAAGTGGGATGACGCCGCGATCAAGAAGCTCAATCCGAAGGCCAAGCTGCCATCCGAGGCGATCTCGGTGGTTCATCGCGCCGACGGTTCGGGAACGACTTTCAACTTCACCGACTATCTGAGCAAGGTCAGCCCGGATTGGAAGAGCAAGATCGGTTCCGGCACCGCGGTCGAATGGCCGGTCGGCGTCGGCGCCAAGGGCAACGAAGGCGTTGCGGGCAATATCGCGCAGGCCAAGAACTCGATCGGCTATGTCGAGTATGCCTACGCCAAGCAGAACAAGCTGACCTACACCGCGTTGATCAACAAGGCGGGCAAGACCATTCAGCCGACCAACGAAGCGTTCCAGGCTGCGGCGTCGAACGCCGACTGGACCAACGCGCCCGGCTACTACCTGATCCTGACCGACCAGCCGGGCGACAAGTCCTGGCCGATCGTCGCTTCGACGTTCATCCTGTTGCACAAGGACGCGACCGACAAGGCGGCCTCGAAGGAAGCGCTCAAGTTCTTCAAGTTCGCCTTTGACAAGGGCGCCAAGAGCGCGGAAGAGCTCGACTACATCCCGATGCCGGACAGCGTCGTGAAGCAGATCGAGAAGACCTGGGCTGCTGACGTCAAGAGCTGAGCTGCCCACTTTCGGATCCGCTCAATGGCATGAAGCCGGCGTCGGTTGACGCCGGCTTTTTCTTCGGCGGTTGACCGCCACGCTCACATTCGCGGCATTTCATCTATCTACCTGAATGTTATGCGCTTTTAGATCGTGCCTCGAACTTGAAATGCGGACTTACCAATTTATATGTTCGTCTGAACATATTTGGTGAGCGATGATTGGAACGACGACTGCCGCCGCGCTGCCGGCCTCCCGGCCCAAGGGACGCCGCAGCAAGGACATGCCCGACGGCCGCCAGGCGCTGCTGATCGCGGCGACCGAGGCCTTTGCGAGCCTCGGTTTCGACGGCGCCGACCTGCGTAGCGTCGCCGCGGCAGCGGGCGTCGCGCCGAATCTCGTGCGCGTCCACTTCGGCAACAAGGCCGCGCTATGGGAGGCCTGCCTCGACCGCATCGTGACGCTTGCGGAGCCTGTGATGGCCGAGGTGCACACCATCGCCACCGACACGCGCCGTTCGCTGGCCGACCGGCTGCGCGATCTCATCATCCGCGTCGCCACGTTCTATGCCTCGCATCCGCAGGTGAGGGACTTCGTGGTTCGCCACGGTGCGGAAGCGCCGGAGCGCTCCGCAATGGTGACCGAAAAGCTGCTGCGTCCGGCCTATGAGAGCGCGCGCGAGCTCTTCGAGGCCGGCATCGCGGCGGGCATCATCCGCAGCAGCCATCCGGCGCTGTTCTTTGCGTTGCTCAACGCGGCGCTCAACCAGCCGCCGGCCTTTCCGATGCTGCTCGGCCGGTTTGCGCCCGAGATCGATCCCGAGACAGGGCGGACGCAGCTGCTCGATACGACGATCGCAACGCTTCTGCATCTTCCGCCGTCGCAAGCCGACGCCGAACCCGCAGCCGGCAACGGCCGCAAGCCGCTGTCGTGACATCCAGCCTCGACCAACACTTCAACCTGCCAGTGAGAGAGTGATCCATGAAACTTCGTCTTGCCCTCGTGCTTCTCGGTGCAACCATCGCGCCCGCCATGGCCCAGTCCGGACTGAACGAATCCATGCAGCGTCAAGCCTGCATGGGTGACGCGGTCCGCCTGTGCGGCGCCTACATTCCGGATCGCGGCCGGATCAGGGATTGCATGGCGGCGCAGGTCGAGCAGCTCAGCCCGTCATGCCGCGCGGTGTTCGATGCATCGGTGCAGGCCGAGCGATCGCCGTCGCGGCGTTGATCCTCGCCGCCGGTCCCAGAATCATGCGTCCAGGCAACAGGTCGCAGCCAACAGCGGTTGTCCGAGGAGCAGTCCTCGCAAATCCGTGAAAACACCTCCTTCCGTTAACCTTTGATTAACCATGCGGTCCGATTGTTAACCATTCGACAAGAGAACCGAGTCAGAGGCGATGGACGCAACTCAACAGGTGGCACGTCAGCAGGTCCGCATGCGCGGCCGTTCCTATGTTGCGTTCGTTTTCTCGCCCGTCGTGCCGGTCGTGTCCTGGCTCGCCGAGATCGACGCGACGCTGGGAAAGTCGCCGGGCTTCTTCGCCGGCAAGCCTGTGGTGCTCGACCTTTCGGCGGTCGACCTCAGCCAGGCCGCGATCGCGCATCTGGTCGGCAGCCTCGCTGAACGCAACATCCGCATTCTCGGCATCGAGGGCGTCGACGAATCCAAGCTCGGCGCCAACCTGCCGCCGCTTCTGACCGGCGGCCGCGCCTGCGCGATCACCCATGTCGAGCCGAAGACGCCGCCGGCGCAGGAAAAGAACAAAGACAAGGACAAGACCAAGCTGCCGTCGCTGCTGCTGGAAAGCCCGGTGCGTTCCGGCCAGTCGATCGTGTTCGCCGAGGGCGACGTCACCGTGCTCGGCTCGGTCGGCTCCGGCGCCGAGATCGTCGCCGGCGGCTCGATCCATGTCTACGGCACGCTGCGCGGCCGCGCGATGGCCGGCATCAACGGCAATTCGGCGGCCCGGATCTTCTGCCAGAGGATCGAGGCCGAACTGCTCGCCATCGACGGCTACTACCAGACCGCAGATGAAATCGCCGACAGCTTGCGCAACCGGCCCGCCCAGGCGTGGCTCGAGGGCGAGATGCTGCGCATCACAGCTTTGAACTGATCGACCACAAGGAGAGAGAGAATGGCCAAGGTATTGGTCGTGACGTCTGGGAAGGGCGGGGTCGGCAAGACGACCTCCACCGCCGCGCTTGGCGCGGCGCTCGCGCAAATGGGCCAGAACGTCGTCGTCATCGATTTCGACGTCGGCCTGCGTAACCTCGATTTGGTGATGGGCGCGGAACGGCGGGTCGTGTTCGACCTCATCAATGTGGTGCAGGGCGTCGCCAAGCTGCCGCAGGCCTTGATCCGCGACAAGCGGTTGGAGAATCTCTGGCTGCTGCCGGCGTCGCAGACCCGCGACAAGGACGCGCTGACCGAAGAAGGCGTCAAGCGCGTGATCGCCGATCTCAAGACCAAGTTCGACTGGATCCTGTGCGACAGCCCGGCCGGCATCGAGCGCGGCGCGACGCTCGCGATGCGCTATGCCGACGAGGCGATCATCGTCACCAATCCGGAAGTGTCGTCGGTGCGCGATTCCGACCGCATCATCGGCATGCTGGATTCCAAGACGGCTCGCGCCGAGCGTGGCGAGCGGGTCGAGAAGCATCTGCTGGTCACCCGCTATGACAGCGCCCGCGCCGCGCGCGGCGAGATGCTGTCGATCGACGACATTCTGGAGATCCTTGCCACGCCGCTGCTCGGCATCGTCCCCGAAAGCCAGGACGTGCTGCGCGCCTCCAATGTCGGCTGCCCGGTCACGCTGAACGCTGCAAGCAGCGCGCCGGCGCGGGCCTATACCGACGCGGTGCGCCGCCTGATGGGCGAGGCGGTCGAGATGATCGTGCCGGTCGAGCGCAAGGGGTTGATGGACCGGCTGCTGCGACGGAGGGCGGCATGATGAACGTAATGCGGCTGTTCGGCGGCCGCTCTGCATCGGCGCCCGTCGCGCGGGAGCGGTTGCAGATCCTGCTTTCGCATGAGCGCGGCCGGACCGGCACGCCGGACCTTCTAGAGATGCTCCGCTCGGAAATCCTGGGCGTGGTCTCCAAGCATATCGATGTCGATCCCGACAAGGTCGTGGTCCGGATGGACCGGGGCAAGTTCGTTTCGATGCTCGAAGTCGACATCGAGGTTCCCAACGGCGTGCAACGATCAAAGATGGTGGCGGCCACATGACAGCAGACAGCAACAGTCACATCGCCTGGCAGCGCGCGCAGCTGAAGAAGCTGCGTGCGGCGTTGAAGGCGATCGAGGTCGATCAGCTCGGCAAGGCCAATTGCGGCCGCGCGACGCAGATGACGATCGACGAATTGCAGCGCAAGATCGGCGAATCAGGCCGCTGCATCGCCGAGTACGAGCGCCGCACGCGTCGTCCGTTGGCAACGGACCGCGGCAGCCTCGCCAGCGTCAGCTGGACGCACTGGAACGCCAACATGCCGATGGCCAAGTCGCAGCGCCATCGCGCGTGAGAGCGCGGGCGAACGGCGCTGGCCTATAGCAAAAACGCCAGCGCCGTCTCGCACTGGTCCTCGATCTTGAGCGTGAGCAGCTCGTCGGCGCGGGTGCGGCCGAGATTGACCCCGGCGATCGGCAAGCCGCGCTGCTCCGCCATCCGGACGAAGCGAAACCCGGAATAGACCATCAGCGAGGAGCCGACGACCAGGAGAGCGTCGGCCTGCTCGAGATGCGCCTGCGCCGACGCAACGGTGTCGCGCGGCACGTTCTCGCCGAAGAACACCACGTCGGGTTTCAGCACGCCGCCGCAGGCCTCGCAGGCCGGCACCACGAACGACGAAAAATCCTGCTCGAGATCGGCATCGCCGTCAGGGGCATCGACGGCATCGAGCGCGAGCCAGGCGGGATTCAGCCGCGCCAGCTCGCCCTGAAACTGCTCGCGGGGCGTCGTCGCGCCGCAGCCGAGGCAGCGCACCACATCGAGCCGGCCGTGCAGGTCGATCACGCGCTGGCTGCCCGCGGCCTGATGCAGGCGGTCGACATTTTGCGTCAGCAGCAGCTCGCAGCGGCCTTGTTGTTCGAGCTTCGCCAGGGCGCGATGCGCACCATTTGGCATCGCGCGACCAAACCGCCGCCAGCCGACCATGCTGCGCGCCCAGTAGCGCTGGCGCGTCGCCGCCTCACCCAGGAATGCCTGGATCGTCACCGGCCGCGTCCGCTTCCAGTTGCCGTCGCTGTCGCGATAGTCGGGAATGCCGGAATTGGTGCTGCAGCCGGCCCCGGTCAGGACAAACAGGCGCTGGTGGCCGGCGACGAAATCCTCAAGGGCGGGGTGCTGCATGGCAGCACATCTAGTGTGGCGGGCATGCCTGCGCCAGATGTGGGGCCTGCCAGATGAGGACCCTTCGCGTGGCCTCTGCGTTGACCGCATGGCGGCCGGGGAGGGATGTTGCAAACTGTCTTGCTTAGCGCAATTGCCGAGGGAGAGACCGATGCGGCCAGGATTCATCGTCGTCGTTTGCGGCCTGATGTCCCTGCTTTTGTCGCCGTCCCATGGCGAGGATGCGGGCGTGTCCGGCGAGCAGGCGTTCAATAATTCTTGCCGCACCTGCCACACCGTCAAGGAGGGGGACAATCGTGTCGGCCCGAACCTGCACGGCATCATCGGCCGCAAGGCCGGATCCTTGGCGAACTTTCCCTGCTCGGAGGCGATGAAATCATCCGACATTGTCTGGGATGACAGCGCGCTGCTGCGCTTCATCGAGGATCCCGAAGCCGTGGTGTCGGGCAACGGCATGAAGCCGCATACCGGCGTGCGCTCGGCGGAGGATCGCGCCAAGATCGTCGCCTTCCTGAAATCCCCCGGCAAGTGAGCGTTGCCGGAATGCCGGCCTCACCGTGCCGGCAGCACAAAGACCTGGCCGGGATAGATCAAATTGGGATTACGGATCTGCTGCGAGTTGGCCCGATAGATCACCGCGTAGCGCTGGCCGGCACCCAATGCGCGCTGGCTGATCCGCCACAGGCTGTCGCCGCGCGCCACGGTGGTCGTGGTGATCTTCGGCACGATCACGGCGGAGGGTGAGCTCAATGCGGCGGTGGTTGCCGCCGCAACCTGCGGCGTGGTCCCATCCGTACGGCCGGACGATGCCGCAGGCGCCGGGATCGATGCGGTCGTCGTCGTGTCCGGAACGTTGAACGGCACTTCGGCACGCGCGCGGACCTTGCCTGAGCCGGGGTCGACGTCGTCAAGCCGGATCCGATAATCGCCGGTCGTTACGCCCTTGTTGATCGTGACCGAGAGGTGCCCCGCTGCGTCGGCAGTCGCGGATGTGATCAGACTGTCGTTGAGATAGAGCCTGACGTTCGCGCCGGGAGTTGCCTGAGCGCTGACATGGAGCTTGCCGCCCGGTTCGGTCTCGACGGCCTCGACAGCCACCTTCCCGTGCGTCGCTGCCGCAGGTTGCGACAGCACGCGGATCGGCTTGTCCGGCGCCATCAGCGCGACCATCGGCCGCTCGCTGGCCGCAGCGTCGAGCGCCACTGCCACGCTCTGCTTGGAGGTCATCTGCTTGCCGTCATGCGTGATGCGCAGGGTGAGGTCATAGTTTCCCGGCGGAAGCGGGCGCGGCACCATGACGAACTGGCCGGACTTGTCCGCCACGGCGCGATCATGCACCTCGCCATTGCGCAGCAATTCCACCGTCGCGCCAGGGAGCGCCCGGCCGGCGACAACGGTCTCGCCGGTCGGCTCGATGCTGACGACGTCGAACTCCGGCACCGCGTTGCCGCCCGGTGTTGGCGACGGTCCTGCCAAAGCGTTGGCCAGCGCCGCGGTCTCGGTCTGCGTCTTTGCCAGCGCAGTCTTGTCTTGGTCTTGCGTGGGCGCGGATGGCGCCGTCGCCATCAAGCGGGTGTTTACGCCCAGGATCTGTTGGGTTTGATGGATGCCGAAGATGAACGCAGCGGTGCCGCCGGCCGCAAGTGCCAGCAACGGTATGGCCAGTCTCATCGCCGTGACGTTCATGACGGTCATCCCCGGATGAATCGACCCGCGCATCCACGCGCGCGACCCTGCAGCCCTGTGGGGAGTCCGGAAAGAGACTGCGCCGATTTGCGCGGCCCATCAAGTCGAATGAAAGGACTACTCCTCTCGGGCAGGCTGGCCGACGCCGCAGCTGTAGGGGATCGCGTCTGGCTCAGAACCCCGGCGGCGCATTGCCTATTGCGAGTACGTCAGCTGCTCTTCCGTCACCACGCGCTCGATATTGCCTGCCTTGCTCCTGATTCGGTATCGAAGCCGCCCGTCTGCCTCAATCGGCATGCGTTGAATGATGGTGTAGACCGCCGGCTCATCGGCCTCGGCGCGACCTTGCGGCCCCTGGGCCCGGTGGTGAACGTCTTCATTCAGCTTGTAGGCATATGACATCTGTCCACCTCTGCAGTTGGGGGTGCTCTCACGCAGGACTGTGCTGTGACGCAATGGAGCTGTGGCTTCCCGTATGGACGCGGCTTGCTGTTCGATAGCCGCGTCAGGCCTCTCCGGAGTCCGCAGGAGCACGTTGGTTACATTGACCGAATTCGCCGCAAATAGCCACCGAATACTCGCCTTCGACCAAGGATGGGTGAGAGTGTTGGGTGGGTTCCCGGCCGTTTGCGGCCTCAATTGCCATTTGATCTCCGCAGGCAGATGCTGCCAGCCAATGGTACAAGGGAGAGCAACATGAGCAAGGCAGGTCTCGACCACCGGCATCCCAACAAGGATGGCGAAATCAGCGGCAAGCACGGCAACACGCTGCTCCGCACCTTGCGCAAGGTTTACGGGCCAGGTTTCGCGGCGGGTTATCCCGAAACCGAGAAGCTGAGCGATGTCCTGGCTGCGTTGAACGAGACCTCGCTGAGCCAACTCCGCAGAGATCATCAGACCGGCCACCTCGCGCACAAGATCGCCAAAGCTTCGAAGTAGGTGCTGAGCGGAACCGCAGCTCAGAACTCCAGCTCCGCATTGTCCACCACCTCCTTCATCACGAAGAAGGTGCGGGTCTGCCGCACACCGGGCAGCGCGATCAGCTGGTCGCCATGGATGCGGTTGAAATCCTCCATGTCGCCGACGCGGATCTTGAGGAAATAATCGAAGTCGCCGGCGACGAGGTGACAGTCGAGCACGAACTTCAGCTTCGCCACCGCCTGCTCGAAGCTCGCAAAGCTCTCCGGCGTCGAGCGGTCGAGCACGACGCCGACCATCACCAGAGCGCCCTTGCCGACCTTGCGCGGCGCGACCATGGCGCGGACGCCGCTGAGAAAGCCCTCGTCGAACAGCGCCTGGGTCCGGCGATGGCAGGTGGCGGGGCTGACGCCGACCTGGTCGGCCAGCTCGGCGTTGCTGAGCCGGCCGTTCTTTTGCAGCAATCTCAACATCTTGAGGTCGATGCGGTCGAGTCGGGCGGACATGGAAGAATCTCTCATTGTTAGCCAGTAATGTGAGAGAAAACATATCATCCAGTGCAAATTCAGCAATCTTCGGCGATCGGGCGGCCTGACTTAGAGAGCACCTTTCGCAGCTGTAGTGATAGTTCTGGCCGCCGTTCCAGACCACCAAAGAGGATGCCAGTATGCTGGAGAAGTTCGCACGCTACCCGCTCACCTTCGGGCCGACCGCCATCGAGAAGCTCGATCGGCTGTCCAAGCACCTCGGCGGCAAGGTCGAGCTCTATGCCAAGCGCGAGGATTGCAATTCCGGGCTCGCCTTCGGCGGCAACAAGCTGCGCAAGCTCGAATACATCATCCCCGACGCGATCGCCTCCAACGCCGACACGCTGGTGTCGATCGGCGGCGTGCAGTCGAACCATACGCGCATGGTTGCGGCGGTTGCGGCCAAGATCGGCATGAAGTGCCGGCTGGTGCAGGAAAGCTGGGTGCCGCATGAGGACGCAGTCTATGACCGCGTCGGCAACATCCTGCTCTCGCGCGTGATGGGCGCGGATGTGCGCCTGGTCGACGAAGGTTTTGACATCGGCATCCGCCAGAGCTGGGAACAGGCGATCGAGGAAGTGAAGGCGGCGGGCGGCAAGCCCTACGCGATCCCGGCCGGCGCTTCCGTGCACAAATATGGTGGGCTCGGCTATGTCGGCTTCGCCGAAGAGGTGCGCGCGCAGGAGCGTCAGCTCGGCGTCAAGTTCGACTACATCATCGTCTGCACGGTGACCGGCTCGACCCATGCCGGCATGCTGGTCGGCTTCGCCGCCGACGGGCGCGCGCGCAACGTGATCGGCATCGATGGTTCGTTCACGCCTGCGCAGACCAAGGCACAGGTGCTGTCGATCGCGCAGAACACCGCTGATCTGGTCGAGCTCGGCCGCGACATTGTCGAGGATGATGTCGTGCTGATCGAGGACTACGCTTATCCCGCCTATGGCGTGCCGTCGGAAGAGACCAAGGCGGCGATCCGGCTCAGCGCGCGGCTGGAGGGCATGATCACCGACCCTGTCTACGAGGGGAAATCGATGCAGGGCATGATCGATCTGGTGCAGAAGGGTTTCTTCCCGGCCGGGTCGAAGGTGCTCTACGCCCATCTCGGCGGCGCGCCGGCGCTCAACGGCTACGCCTACGCGTTCAGGAACGGCTGAGGCAGGCGACGCTTCTCATTTCGTAGCCCGGATGGAGCGAAGCGCAATCCGGGACAACCGAGGCCCCGGATTTCGCTTCGCTTCATCCGGGCTACAGGTCCCGTCCGTCCTGCGTCAGGTCCGCGTCAGCTTCGCCCGGTATTTTCGTCGTGCCGGGCGAGTCGGGAGACCTTCGCGTGAGGATGATGAATGCAGCCGGCCGAGCCATCGCCGCGCTCGGCGTCGGCATCGTCGCGGTGGGGCATTGGTTTTGGGCTTACCCGGGCCACGGCGCCGTGTTGCGCGCCCGCCTGCTGGCGCTGAACCACGCGGTCGAACTCTATGCCGGCATTTTCCTGATCGGTATCGGCGTTCATGGGCTGGCATCCCGCTGCTGGTTCAGCGATCCAAATCCGCCGGCGCAGTCTTCGGTTCGGGAGCCGCAATAGCGTCCGCCTGGCGCGGCGGCTGGACTATGTCCGGGTTGACATTTCAGGAACATAATAGGAACATGCCATGTGTAACCAGAGGGTGTGGTGATCGCCTCATCCGCGGCGGTATTGCGTGGCCGCTGGACCAAAGGCCAAGCCGCGCACCACTTGCGGATGAATTTCTCCGCCTCCTATAAGGGGTTGTGGCTGGGGAGTGCATGTCATGAGAGTTGCGATCTGGGCGGCCGTTGTGGCCGCGTGGCTGTTTGCGTCCGCAACTCCATCGAGCGCCCGCGGTCCCTACGGCTCGATCACGGTCGGCAATTGGAAGGGCGGCGCCTTCACCGACGACAAGAGCGGTGCGTTCACGCATTGCTCGGCGGGGAGCACCTACCAGAGCGGCATCTTCTTCATGGTGGCGGTTGCCGCGAATGGCAGCTGGCGGCTGGGCTTGGCTCATGACAGTTGGCGTTTGACGCCGGGCGAAGCCTTTCCGCTTGCGCTGACCTTCGACGGCCAGCCTGCGTTCAATGTCTACGGCATGCCGCTCGGCGAGAAGCTCGTGAATGTCGAGATGCCGGTGAATTCGGCGCTGATCAACCAGTTCCGCAAGGCGCGCCAGATGACGGCGTTCGCGCAGGGGCAATTGTTTCAGTTCAACCTCAATCAGACCGCGCAGCTGTTGCCGGCGCTGCTCAACTGCGTGGTCTCGGTGAAGAAGAACGGCGTCTCCAACGCCGGCGAGTTCGCGGTCGCGACAAAGCCTGCGGCCGCGCCGCCGCAACAGGCTGCTGCACCCAACGCGCCGCCCGCGAAGCAGGCGAGATCAGGCACCGGCACCGGCTTCGTCGTCAGCGATAGCGGTCACGTCGTCACCAACCATCATGTCGTCGATGGTTGCAGCGAGATCACGGGCAATCTGAGCGGTGCGGCGGCTGTCAAATTGCGGTTAGTGTCCGACGACGAGACCAACGATCTCGCGCTGCTGCAGGCGCCGTCCCCGTTCAAGGATGTCGCGAGCATCCGGCAGAACTCGATTCGGGTTGGCGACGGAGTCGTGGCGATCGGCTACCCCTATCATGGCCTGCTGACATCCGATTTCACGGTGACCACGGGCATCGTTTCTTCGCTGAGCGGCATCCTCAACGACACGCGTCATCTGCAGATCAGCGCCGCGGTACAGCCCGGCAACAGCGGTGGGCCGCTGTTCGATCTCGGCGGCGCCGTGGTCGGCGTGGTGGCCGCGAAGCTCGACGCGGTCAGGATGGCGCGGGCCACGGGATCGATCCCGGAAAACATCAACTTCGCCATCAAGACCGGCGCGCTGCGCGACTTCCTTGACAACAGCGCGGTGATGTACCGGACCGCCGAATGGCGCGACGGGACCAAGAAGGAGACGTCCGATATCGCCAAGGATGCGCGCGGCTACACCCTGTTGATCACCTGCACGGTGGACGAGCAGAGCGCGAGCGCGAAGAAGGGCAATTGAGACCTCCGCTACTCCCTCTCCCCATCCTTACGGCAGGGCGATCGCATATGGCGATCGGCCACACGTCATTCCCTGCGAAAGTCCGGGCAGCCGCCGGCTACTTTGCATGGGGTTGTTTTCGATATTTTGGCCGTGCGCGCCTGCGACGTACGGGCGGGTATCAGCCGAGCCGGCGCAGCGTATGCACCGTGATCTCGGCCGGGCAGTTCAGCCGCACCGGCGCAAGGCTGGTGCCGGCGCCGGCCGAGGTGTAGCCGGCAAGTTCGCCGAACCGCCAGGCGCCCCGGCCCATCCGGCGCGGCAGCCGCGCCTCCAGCTTGATCGCGATGCCGCCGGGCAGGCAGAGCTGGCCGCCATGGGTATGGCCGCTCAGCATCAGGTCGAAGCCGGCCGCTGCCGCCTCGCGATAGGATTCCGGCGTATGCGCGAGCAGGATCGAGAACGCATCGCGCGGGATCGCCGCGGCAGATTTTGCAATGTCGTCGGTGCGATAGAAATGCGCATCGTCGATGCCGGCGAGATGGATCGTCGCGCCATCGCGCGTGATCGGCTCCTGCTCGTTGAACAGCATCCTGATGCCCATCGCTTCCAGCGCCGGCGTCATGCGGATGCTGTCGTGGTTGCCGAGGATGCCGTAGAGCGGCAGCTTGATCAGTGCGCAGAGATCCTTCATCAGCGCGAGACTGGTTTCGAACGGGCCAAACGTCTTGCCGCGATAATCGCCGGTGAGGACGCAGATGTCGCAAGCGACATAGCGGACGATGTCAGCCAGATGCCGCATCGCTCCCTGGCTGATGTCGGCGTGGAGATCGCTGAGATGAAGGATGGTGAAGCCGTCGAACGCCGCCGGCAGGCGCGTCGACGTCACCAGGTTGCGCCTTACCTCGACCCGGTCGGCGTTGCGCCGCGCGCGGCCATGGAGGCCGGTCAGCTTGAGCGCAGTTTCGACGACCCATGGCGCCAGCTTCCAGTTCTCGACGTTGAACACGAGTGTGCCTTGGCCGAACAGTTGCTTCTCATGCGCGGCCTCGATTCCGAGTCGGCGCACGACGTGATCCGCGCCGATCCGCTCGACCAATCCCTGCAATGCCGTGTCGGCCATCGTCCCCCGTGCGGCCCGCGATGCGAAACGCGAACCCGGCGCGACACTATCATGCGCAATCCCGGCGGGGATACCGCGGAAGCTCAGACCATGGGGACGCGCTTGGCGGCAACCGCGGCCGGCGAGATCACCTCGATGTCGAGCGGCACCTGCCAGCGCTCGGTGAAGCGGACCTGCGGCGGCGTGTTGGCTTTGCGCGCACCCTGCAGCACGAAGCCGTCATAGCCCGAATTCATCACCTCATTGCATTTCTGCACATAGATCGGGAAGCCGCCGATATAGGGCATGAACACGCGGGGACGGCCCGGGATGTTGGCGCCGACATACCAGGAGCTGCAGGTCGAGCGCAGCGATACCGTGGAGACGTCGTTGACATGGGCGACCCAGGCGTCCTCATCGTCGCGGACCGCCTCGATCGTGCCTGCGCCGATGTCGCGCATGTGGCTGATGCAGTCCGCCAGCCAGTCGACATGCTGCTCGATCGCCTGGATCATGCTCGCGAGCACCGATGGGCTGCCGGGCCCGGTGATCATGAACAGGTTCGGAAATCCCTCCGAGGCGAGGCCGAGATAGGCGCGCGGGCCGGCCTGCCATTTTTCGGCGAGCGTCTGCCCGCCGCGGCCGGTGATCGCGATCTTGTCGAACGAGCCCGTCATGGCGGCAAAGCCGGTGGCGGAGACGATCGCATCGAACTTGTATTCGGTGCCGTCGACCACAATGCCCTCGGTGGTGAAGCGCTCGATCGGCGTCTTCGACACGTCGACCAGCTTCACATGCGGCAGATTGTAGGTCTCGAAATAGTTGGTATCGACGCAGAGCCGCTTGCAGCCGAACACGTTTTGCGGGCACAGCAGCTCGGCAGTGGCGGGATCCTTGACGATGCCGCGGATCTTCTCGCGTGCGAAATCGGCGATGGTGTCGTTGGCGGCCTTCTCGAACAAGAGGTCGCCGAACGCGCCGAGGAAGGGCAGGCCGCCGCGCTGCCAGGCTTCCTCATACAGCCGCTCGCGTTCGTGCTCGCTTGCCTGTAAGGCGGGCTGGGCGTTGAACTGAAAGTAGAAGCCGGTCGGGCGCGCACGTGCTTTCGCGCGCAGCTCCGGATAATGCGCCTTGGCTTCCTTCAGATACTCCGCCGACAGGCGCTCGTTCCATGCCGGCACCGACCAGGTCGCGGTACGCTGGAACACGGTGAGCTCGGACGCCTGCTGCGCGATGATCGGGATCGACTGGATCGCGGACGATCCGGTTCCGATGACGCCGACGCGCAGGCCGGTGAAGTCGACACCCTCATGCGGCCATTCGCCGGTGTGATAGATTGGTCCGCGGAAATCCGCCATCCCGGGGAAAGCGGGTCGGTTCGGCGCCGACAGGCAGCCCACCGCCATGATGCAGAATTTGGCGGTGACCCTGTCGCCGCGATCGGTTTCGATCAACCAGCTGCCTGCCTTCTCGTCGAACGTCGCCGCGGTGACGCGGGTGTCGAACACGATCTGGCTGCGCAGGTCGAAGCGGTCGGCGACGTGGTTGGCGTAGGCGAGAATTTCGGGCTGCGGAGAATATTTCTCCGACCAGCTCCAGTCCTGATCGAGTTCCTCGGAGAACGAGAAGGAGTATTGCAGGCTCTCGACGTCGCAGCGCGCGCCGGGATAGCGATTCCAATACCAGGTGCCGCCGACGCCGCCGCCGGCCTCATAGACCCGCGCGGTGAAGCCGAGCCCGCGCAGCCGATGCAGCATGTACATGCCGGCGAACCCTGCACCGATCACGACGGCGTCGAACGTTCCACTTTCGGCAGGGCGCGCAGCTTTGCGCGCGGTGCTCTCCTGAGCCATGGCCCGTCTCTTCCCTATCTCTTGTCGTTATGACTTGTCCGCGCCTCGGTGGACGCGTTGGGCAAAAGATTAGGGCGAGGGCGACGCGGCCCGCAAGCACATGGGTTGCCGCGCCGGGTATGGCTCCTATGCCGCTGGGCGGAGGGCTGCGGTATCCGGGCGCTGCTTCAGGCGAGGCGCTGAACCTTGCGCGCGAGGCCGCGAACAGCAAGAGCGGCAGATGACGGAACAGGGGACTGTCGTCAATCCCTGTGATCTTGAGACCCTCGAATCTCGTCGGGGTCGGCGCAGTCGGATATAGTCCGGGCTATCGAACCTCTCGAGAGCAATGGGCCGTCCATATGGCGCAAGCCCGAAAGCGATCCGCCTCCGATATTGAGGCTATGCTACGGACCGACCGATTCGATCTCGCGGCGTTGCGCGAGGTCGCTGGTGACAAGACCTTTGCTCGCGGCAGCGCTTATCAGGCGGATCGGCGGGTGGAGATCATCACGATCGACGAGGCCCGCGTGGTTGCGCGGGTAGCAGGTACTGAAATCTATCGCTGTGAGCTGACCGGCCAAGGCGAGATCTTTTCCGGCGCTTGCACTTGTCAGGCCTTCGCCGATCGAGGCTTCTGCAAGCATCTGACCGCGGTAGCCTTGACCGTCAACAATCTGGAGCCGGACGAACTGGGACAGGCCTCGAACCGGCTTGGCAAGATCCGTGATCATCTGCGCGCGAAGGGCATCGATCGTCTTGTCGAAATGATTATTGGACTCGCTGAGCGCGCTCCCAAATTGCTTGAGGAGCTGGAGCTGTCGGCCGCGCTCGACTCGGCCGACGATGCCACGCTGAGCGCACAACTCAAGAGAGCCATCACTGACGCGACCCGCGTCCGCGGCTACATCGAATATCGCGACATGCGCGACTGGGTGCGTCACATTGATGGCGCACTTGATCGCATTTCGGTTCTGCTCGGAGGCGGGAGAGCGTTGCTTGTCCTCGAACTGCTCGATCATTTCTTCGGACGAATGGACGAGGCGCTGACCAAGGTCGATGATTCCGATGGCGGCGGGGGAGCTTGCTACGCGCGGGCCTGCGAAATTCATCTTGCCGCCTGCGAGCAGGCAAAGCCTGATTCCATCGAATTGGCGCGCGTGCTGTTTGCCCGCGAAGTCAATTCCGACTGGGACTTCTTCTTTGGCGCGAGCGAGACCTATGCTGATGTCTTGGGTACGGCGGGGCTAGCCGAGTATCGCAGGCTGGCGACCGAAGCGTGGCAAAAGATAAGATCCAGGCGAGGGAGGCGAACCGAGATCCGGACCGGCGGAGAATATGCGCTTCGGGCTATGATGGAGCGCTTTGCTGAACGAGACGGTGATGTCGACGCGGGCATCGCCATTCGGGCGAGTGATCTGTCGACTGCGTATGACTATCTCGGTATTGCTCAGCTCTGTCTCGACAACGGACGGGAACAGGAAGCGCTGAAATGGGCTGAAGAGGGGTTGTGGAAATTCGAGGATGAGCCCGACCAGCGTCTGGTTCTCTTTACCTGTGGTCTGCTTCAGCGCAGCGGCCGAAATGAAGACGCCAACGAACGGCTCTGGAAGCTGTTCAGTCGGGAACCCAGCGTCGAGCTGTACCTGCGATTGAAATCCGACGCCGGCGATTGCAACGCCCAGATCCTCGTCCGCGACAAGGCCATCGCCGCGCTGAGCGTCCGAGCGGGGAAGTCTGGTTCGCAATCGGAATGGAGTGTGTTCGGAGCAGCCGAGGTTCTGGTTCGAGTGCTCATGGCGGAGGGTCTGCTGGCAGACGCATGGGCGGCTGCCGACAAGCACGGATGCCGCGAAATTCTGATGGAAGAACTCGCCAGGGCGAGCGAAACGGATCTTCCTGCCGAGGCGTTGAAGGCCTATGCTCAGCTGGTCGAACGCAAGGTTCGGCTAGGTGGCCAGGGCAACTACAGCGACGCTCACGCTATGATCAAACGGATGCGGCGGCTTGACGGAGCCATCCAACATTCGGCCTACCTCGCTGACCTCATGACGCGCCACAAGGCGAAGCGGAATTTTATCAAGCTGTTGACGTCGAAGATGGTATCTTGAGGTTGGTTCAGCCTTCCGTCCTTTTCACGATCCGGATCAGCTCGTCGCCGTAATGCTCGAGCTTCTTGTCGCCGATCCCGGCGACGTTGCGCAGTTCGTCCAGCGTATCCGGCCGCATCGCGGCGATGCCGTCGATGGTCGAATCGTGCAGCACCACATAGGCCGGCACGCCGCGCTGCCGCGCGACCTCCGAGCGCCAGGCGCGCAGCGCCGCATGCAGCGCTGGGCTTGCGATCCCGCCGGGGCTGTCGGCGGCGGGCGCGAGCTCGCCGCGGCGCGACTTGCCGCGGACCGCGCGATTGCGCGCGCCTTCCGGCTGCTCGCGCAGCATCACCGCGGTCTCGCCTTTCAGCACACCGCGGGCGCTGTCGGTCAGCTTCAGCGCGCCAAAGGCGTCGCTGTCGGCGCGCAGATGGCCCATTGCCACCAGCTGGCGCAGCACCGCGCGCCATTGCTTCTCGTTGAGCTCGCGGCCGATGCCGAACACCGACAATTGGTCGTGATTGAACTGCTTGACGCGTTCGGTCAGCCGCCCCACCAGCACGTCGATCAGGTGCATGGCGCCGAAGCGTTGTCCGGTGCGATAGACGCAGGACAATAGCTTCTGTGCGAGCACCCTGCCGTCGCGGACACGCGGCGGCGTCAGGCAGTTGTCGCAATTGCCGCAGCTTTCGTCCGTGCGGGTCTCGCCGAAATAGCCGAGCAGGCGCTGGCGCCGGCAATGCACCGTCTCCGCGAGCGCAACCAGCGCGTCGAGCTTGCCGATCGAGACGCGCTTGAAGGCGTCGGAGCCGGTCGATTCGTCGATCATGCGGCGCTGCTGCACGATGTCGGAGAGACCATAGGCCATCCACGCAGCCGACGGCTTGCCGTCGCGCCCGGCGCGTCCGGTTTCCTGGTAGTAGGCCTCGATGCTCTTGGGCAAATCGAGATGCGCGACGAAGCGCACGTCGGGCTTGTCGATGCCCATGCCGAACGCAATCGTGGCAACGATCACGATGCCGTCCTCATTGAGGAAGCGATCCTGATGCCGGGCGCGCACGCTGGCGTCGAGCCCGGCGTGATAGGGCAGCGCGGGAATGCCGGCCTCGCTCAGCGATGCCGCGACGTCCTCGACCTTGGCGCGGGACAGGCAATAGACCACACCGGCATCGCCGGTATGCCGCTCCTTGATGAAGGACTTCAGCTGCGTGGTGGCGTTCTGCTTGTCGACGATCTCGTAGCGGATGTTGGGGCGGTCGAAGCTTGCGACGAACTCCGGTGCGTCGGTGAGTGACAGCCGCTCGGCGATCTCCTTTCGCGTCATCGCATCCGCGGTCGCCGTCAGCGCGATGCGCGGCACCTTGGGGAAGCGCTCGGCGAGTGCGGACAGGCCGATATATTCCGGGCGGAAGTCATGGCCCCATTGCGAGACGCAATGCGCCTCGTCGATCGCAAACAGCGCGATCTGCGCCTGGCCCAGCAGATTGAGGCAGCGTGGCGTCAGCAGCCGTTCCGGCGCAACATAGAGCAGGTCGAGATCGCCCGCGAGCAGCCGCCGCTCGACCTCGGAGGCTTCCTGATAGGACAGCGTCGAGTTCAGCACCGCGGCGTTGACGCCGGCCTCGGAGAGGCCCGCGACCTGGTCACGCATCAGCGCGATCAAGGGCGACACCACGATGCCGCAGCCGTCGCGCAGCAGCGACGGCAGCTGGTAGCACAGCGACTTGCCGCCGCCGGTCGGCATCAGCACCAGGCAATTGCCGCCATCGGTGACATGGCGGACGATCTTCTCCTGCGCACCGCGGAAGCCCGACAGGCCGAACACGGAACTGAGCACGGACCGCGCGTCGCGAGGCGAAGCGGATGCATGATCGAGGGCTGGTTGGGCGGTCATGATCCCTGAGAGGGCGATTCGGGTTCCCGGATCGAACGATTCCGGAACGAAACGTGTTAATACACCGTCCTGCGATAAACTCAATTGAGGCAATGGCAGCCGGCCATCGCGCGCGCCGATACGGTCGGCTGAGCTCAGCCGCACGCGGATCAAGGATACCGATCGATTCGCAAAGCGCTTTCGAGCGAAGTGGATGCCGCTTCGCGTAAAGAAAAGCGCCTCAGGATAGGAAACTCTGACGTTGTCAGGCCGCCGGAGCGGGCGGCGCCGGTGGCGGCGTCATTGGCTCGACCTTGTAGGTCTTCGGCAGGTTGATCGGCCGGTAGGCCGGATCCTTGTCCATGCGCTCCAGCACCGAGGCGTGGATGGTCGCCCCCTCCGGTATAGGCCGCGGCTCGCCGCGCGGCAGATAGAAGCCGAGGAAGGACTTCCGTTCCGGCCATTCCTTCCATTTGTCGCTCTTCGGAATCCATTCCAGGATTTCCCAGGCGGCGGTCAGCGAATTGTGCAGCGGAGCCGTCGCGCTCGGCGGCACGTAGTCGTGCTTGTGCGGCGGCAGCGGCATCCCCCAGGCGAGATGATCGATCAGCGCCTGATCCATGTGCAGCCCGGCGGACCTGGCCTGCTCGAGCATCCAGATCAGCGGAAACTTTGACGGCCCGCTCTGGTCCTCGGGATAGCCGCCGCCGACGTCGGAGTGCACGCCGGCGAACCAGACCTGGCGAATGTCCTGCTCCACCTCCGTTGCCGGATTGAATGGATCGGAGCGGAACTTCTGCGGTTCGATCCAGCGGTTGAGGCGGAACATGCGCCTGCGTTCATCGATCGAGATCGCCTGGCGGAATCGCCTGACACTGGAATTGGTGCGGGTGAACAGCAGCGTCTGGATGTCGAACAGGAAGTTGTCCTGCCGCGGCACGATGATCGAGGCGACGGTGTCCCAGACTCCGACGAACTCGATGTCGATGTTGCGCCCGCCGGCGATCTGGCTGAAGTGCCAGGCTTCCTTCAGCGGGGCATCGTCGAACGTGCCGTCCGATTTCTGGGAGTCGGAGCTGGCTTTCTTGTAGGTGTTGAACGCGTAGTCCGCGATATCGAGCTGGTCGACCGGCAGGAGGCCCATTACATGGACGAAGGCCGCCAGCGTGCGCACGGTATAGGCGCCGCGGCTGAAGCCGAACATCCAGACCCGGTCGCCGGGCTCCCAGAGCCGGCACAAAAACTGGTAGGCGCCAAGCGTGTCCTCGTCGAGACCGGCACCGAAGGCCAGCCCGAAAAGGCCGCGCACCTCCTGCTTGAAGCGGCCCCAGCTGTTCTGCAGGCCGATCGTGCCGAGACCCGGATGATAGTAGATACGCTGCCGGTCATCCTTGTCGGCGACGCGAAACAGCTTCAGGACGTTGGAAATATTGGCGCCGATCTCGTTGCCGGTGCCGTCGCAACAAATCACAAGATCCTTCGGCATCCGTTGCCCCCGCGGCCGCCGTGAAAATTCGCGACCTCTATGTACGGCAGAACACGGGGATGATTCAATCTCCAATTGAAGGCGGTTCTGTGTACGCGGCATGAACGCCGACTGTCGTTCTGGAGTCTGCGGCCGGCATCGGTCGCGCGCGCGCACTCCACGGCGATCCGCAGAATTCAATTGCAACACTTTGGAAAAGGTGGAAATCTCATCGACAGTCATTGCGATATTGCGTCGATATTTTCTCCCCTTCAGGGATTTCGCCGGTGCGCGCGATCATCTTGCCCGCTGCTTTCCGCAGCTTCCGCAGCCTGGACAGGAACGGATCGGCATGAGCCACCAAGCTCTCGTGACGATCATTCTCGCGGGATTGGTGGTGAGTGCGTTCGGACTGTTCTGGTGGGTCGGCAGCTACTCCGATCGCGTTTTCGCCGATAGATTCCGGACCCGCTTTCCAGAGAAGACGCTGAGCTACACCGGCGATCAGCTCGGCGAGCTGGTGCAATCCGATCTCCGGATGAAATATGTCTTCCCGATTCTGTTCCCGCTCGATCTCGTCGTCATGCTGGCGCTGGCGGGCGCGATGGGCGCGGCGTCATCATACTGGCTCAACCAGATCTATCCGACCGCAGCGTGGCTCGGCCTGGTCGTGCCGGCCGTGTATCTGCTGAGCGACCTGATCGAGGATTGCTTGCTGGCCTGGTTGTTGCTGCACGGCGACCCGCATGCGGCGGCACGTTCCGTTTCGATCCTGAAGGCGATCACGACGATCAAGCTCGTGAGCATCTTTGCCTCGATCGCGCTGACGCTGGTTGCGTTCGTCGGATGGCAATTCCACAGCGACTCGCTTCGCCTCTAGAGCTTCGGTTCTGATTGAATCAGGACCGAAGCTCTAGATTTTTGTTTTGACGCGTTTTTCTTCACGCGAACCGGTGTCCACTTCGCTCGAAAACGCTCTAAAGCGCTGGCGATCTACTGATACGTCGCCACGATGTCGGAGACGGCGCGCTCGAGCTGCCGGGCGGTCGCGCATTGGCGCACCACGGTGCAGAAGGTCGCGTAGCGCGGCATCTCGGAATCGCCGAAGCCCCAGACCATGCGGCCTTCGGGGTTGAGCCACACCAGGCGCTTGGAGCGCTCGCCGATGCGACGCAGGATGTCGGCGCGCGGATCGAGATTGTTGCTGCGGGCGTCGCCGAGCACGATCACCGTGGTCTGCGGCGTGATCGCGCTCATCCAATTGTGCTCGAAATCGGCGAACGAATTGCCATAGTCGGACGAGCCGAAGCCGACCTTGGACATGATCTCCTTCATCGCCTCTTCCGGCGATTTCGATTCCAGGATGTCGCTGACCTCGATCAGGTGGCCCGAGAAGGCGAACGAGCGGACGTCGTCGACCACCTCGTGCAGGCTGTGGATCAGGAGCAGGAAGAAGTCCGACACGCGGGCAACCGAACCCGAGACGTCGCACAGCGCGACGATCTTCGGCCGGTCGCGATGCTTGCGCTTCCACGCGGTGAGGAACGGCACGCCGCCCCAGGCCGCGTTCCGGCGCAGCGTGCGGCGAACGTCGAGATGGCCGCGGCGCTGACGCTTGCGCGGCTTGGAATAGCGCTCGCGCAGCCGGCGCGCGATCTGGCGGATCAGCGCGCGCATCTGCTCGACCTGGCGCGGCTCGATCCGCGCCAGCGGCGCGTTGCGCAGGATCTCGTTGCGCAAATTTTCGGTCTCTTCGCGCCCGTAAAGCAGCAAGGCTTGCGAGACCGCGTCGCGAACCGTGCCGCGCAGGCCGTTGAGCGCTTCCTGCAGCCGCTCGGCGAGCGCCGGATTGCGCGTGGTCTGCTCGTCGATGTCGTCGCGCAGGCGCTGGATGCCCATCGCATCGAGGATGCGGGTCTGGAAGATGCCGCGCTGGGTGAAGTAGCGGATGTCGGGTAGCGAGGCGGCGCCGGAGGCATTGGCGATCGCCGTCGATATCGCGGCGCGATCCTGCGACAGCAGCATCTGCGCCAGCGGCCCGACATTCTCGTTGGCGGCGCCGCCCGCCGCATCGCCATGCTCATCGGCCGACGGGTTGGCGCCGGATTCGCTGTTGTCGTCGGTCTTGTTCTGCTCGGCGCTTTCCTGCTGCGGCTCGGGCTGGCTGAAGAACAGGTCAAAGCATTCGCCGAGCGAGCGCTTCTCGTCCTGGGTCTTGGCAAGCGTCAGCAGGAACGTGTCGCGCAGGATGTCGCGGTCGGCAAAGCCGACCTGGGCGACCGCTCGCATCGCATCGATGCTTTCCGCGGGCGAGACCCGGACCCCGGCTCCCCGCGCCGCACGAAAGAAGCGATGCAGGTTCTCGCGCATCTTGGTCTAGCTGAACACGCCTTGGCGCGACGCCTTGGCGATGAAGGACGAAATCTGCGGCGTCGCGGCCTCGATATCGGCCTCGTATTTCAGGAGCACGTTGAGCGTGTCCTTGACGATCTCGGTGTCGAGCTCGCTCGCTTGTAGCAGAACCAGCACGCGGGCCCAGTCGATCGCCTCGCTGACCGAGGGCAGCTTCTTCAGGTCGAGCGAGCGGATCTCGTGGATGAAGCCGACCATCTGCTTGCGCAGCGTCTGCGAGATGCCGGGCACCCGGCTCTCGACGATGCGCTCTTCAAGCTTCTGCTCGGGGAAGCCGATATGCAGATGCATGCAGCGCCGCTTCAAGGCATCGCCGAGATCGCGTTCGCTGTTGGAGGTCAGGATCACGGTCGGCGGCGCCACCGCGGAGACGGTGCCGAGCTCGGGGATCGTGACCTGGAAGTCGGAGAGAATTTCCAGCAGCAGCGATTCGAATTCGGCGTCCGACTTGTCGATCTCGTCGATCAGCAGCACGCAGCCGGCCGGCTGCTCCAGCGCCTGCAACAGTGGCCGCGGCTCGACGAATTCCTTGGAGAAAAACACGTCGCCGAAGGTGTGGAGCTGGTCGAGCGCTGCGGCCAGCGTCTGCGCGCCGCCGAGCACCTCGCCGAGCTTGTCCTTCAGGATCTGGGTGTAGAGCAGCTGCTTGGCATATTTCCACTCATACAGAGCCTTGGCTTCGTCGAGGCCTTCATAGCACTGCAGGCGGATCATCTTCAGGCCGCGCCAGGCGGCGATCGCCTTCGCAAGCTCGGTCTTGCCGACGCCGGCAGGGCCTTCGACCAGGATCGGCTTCTCGATCTGCTGCGACAGATAGACCGCAGTCGCGATCTGCCGGCTCGCAATATAGCCTTGCGCGGCGAGGCCGCTTTCCACGGCCTCGATCGAGGCGGTGGGCCTGGTGTCAGCCACGAGGATCAGCTCCGAATTTGCCTTGAACTCGGACCTGTTCTGCTCCCGTTGCGGGCAAAGCACAAGGCTCGTTTGGCCGCAACGGCATGAGGATTAAAGGCTGGGGTTAGCGCATGGTTCCGGGGTTATTTCCGCCGAGCGCAATACGGGAGGAGCGGCAGCCTCTAGCCCGCGCAGCTCTTCACGAAATCCTTGCGCTGTGGGCCGACGATCTTCTGGTCGATCGCCTGCTTCAGGCAATCGAGATGCGCCTGGGCCATGCAGAGCTGCATCTGGTCATGCCGGTCCTGTCCCTTCAGCGCCTTCGCCGCGCTCTGGCAGGCCGCGCGCTTGGCACCGGGGACGGGCGCTGCCGCCGACGTGTTCTCTTGCGCGGGAGCCGCCGCCGGCGCTGCCGCCGGTGCGGGGGTTGAAGTCGATTGCGCGAACGCTGCGACCGAGACCAGCAGCGAACCAGCCGAGACCAAGGCGACGACGAGATGTTTCATGGGATGTGCCTCCGCGGGCATGATCCGGAGAAGTGAACGTCGGCTTTTCCGGAACGTCATGCTCAGACCAGGAATGGGATCACGATGCGATTTCATGGTCGCGCCGTGACCCAAGGGGAGGCTGAGAATTAGTGACTGCCGCCTGAATGCGGAGTGAATATGCCGCCAGGCCGCTTCACCTCAGCGTGAGGCCGGTCGCCGCTTCGAGCTCGGAGATCGCCTGCGCGGCGTCCGCGACCTTGATCGTGGTCATGCCCACCTCGCGCGCCGGCTTCAGGTTGACACCGAGATCGTCGAGATAGACGCAGTTCTTCGGGTTCACCCGCAGCGTCTCCACCATCATCTGGTAGATGCGCGGGTTCGGCTTGCGCAGGCCGATCTTCGCGGACTCGATGACGTGGTCGAACAGCGACATCACCTCGGCAACATAGAGCGTGCGTCCGCTATGGCTGCCGATTGCGTTCGACGGCAGATTGTTGGTGATGCAGCCGGTCTTGAATTTCGCCTTGATGCGCTTCAGCGCCTCGACCATTTCCGGGCGCAGGTCGCCGGACAGCAGCGGCAACACGTCCTTGCCACGCACCTCGGCGCCGAGCGCCTTCGATTCCGTCGCGAACAGCTCGTCGAACGCGTCGATGCCGATCTCGGCGCGCTCGAACTTGGCCCAGGCGTTTTCCAGATGGTTGGCGGCGTTGGTGCGGCGGATGATGTCGACCGGCAGGCCGCGCTCGGTCTCGTAGCGCGCGAAGGCCTCGAACGGCGAGGTGGTCAACACGCCGCCGAAATCCCAGATCACTGCCTCGATCATCAATGTCCTGCCCGTTGCAAGGCGGCGGCTTCGCCTCGGGTCGTCCGGCCGTTTTGGCCGAAGACAGGGAAACGCGCGTTCAGCCTTCTTTATTGGAATTGCCGCCGATCAGGCAAGCCGCCAGTTTGCGGCAAACTCCGCCATACGGAACGGCTCACCAGACCATCGGAACCAGGCGGTAGCGCACGCGCCCGAGATATTCGGCATAACCGTCGAGCTCGGCAGCGAGCATCCGCTCCTCCATCATGGACCGCAAACCGAGCAGCGCCGCCATGACAGGCACGATGCCAAGGCCATACCAGGATCCGAGCAGCAACGGCGTGCCGATATAGGTCAACAGGCCGCTGGCATAGATCGGATGCCGCACATAGGCGTACGGCCCCGTCGTCACCGCAGCATGTCCGCGCTCGCGCTGGATCTTCACGACCGGGGCGGCGTAGCTGTTTTCCCGGTAGGTCCGGTAGACGATGTAGAACGACGCGGCGATCATCACCGCGCCGGCGCATTGCAGCCAGAGCGGGATGAACGATGTCTGGTAGCGCACCGCGTGGAGCGCCATCAGCGGCAGCCATGTCAGCCACAACAGCGGCATGATCGTCGTGATGACGCGATCCCACCCGGCCTGGCCGCGCGCGGTGCGGCGCTCCGCCAGCAGCCCCGGATCATGTCTTGCGAGCCATGCCTCGGTGATCAGTCCGCCGATCGTGATCTCGAGCAGGAACATCCAGGCGCCGGCCCATCGTATGGTGCCGGCCGCTAGAAACAGGAGAGTCCCGAGGCCCACAAATGTGCAGGCGGCGCGGCGCAGATTGATGCCAGGGGGATTGCCGTTCTGGTTCATGTCTCTCTCCGACGAGCGGCAACGGCCGCGCCGCCGGATCGGGCGGGCCGTTGCATGTCCGGGTAGCGGATCGAAGCGCCGCTCAGTGCGTGGACCTGGTCACGGTCTGCGGGTCCAGTTTCGTGCCTGTCCGGAATAGACCTTGCTCGGCAACCCGCGGGCCGTGGGATCGAGCAGGATCTTCATCGCGGTGTTGAGGCGCTCCTCCGAACGCGGCGAGCCATCATGGCGCATCTGCTGCGGAGCACCGGGGCCCTGCGGAGGCGCCATGTAGGCCGACGTTGTCGGCGGGGCGGGCGTGGTGGCGATCTTCGGACGGGCGACAACGGCCGCCTCCAACGGGCGCCGCGCGTCGGCAAGGCTTGACGCTGCGGATGCTGATTCCGCCGGCGGCGGAGAGGCGGCGCTGTCGGATCCGGATTTGCGGGGCGGTTTTGCCATGGCATCGGCTCCATAGGTTGGGTGATGACGACGACGTCAGGATTTGTCTTCGTCGGATGTGGTGCGTTTGGCGATGATCGGGTTGCGGTCGCTGATCGCGGCGAGCAGCGAGGCGTGGCTCACGACTGACGACACGACGATCTTTCCGGACGGCTCGATCCGGCGACCGTTCTGCTGCTGTTGCTGTGGGCTCCTGGCGGTGGATTTCTGCATCATGTCGGCCTCCTCGAGGGCAGGGGGTGGGGCCCGACAGCGCCGGGCCCCGAGTTTGGCGATCAGATGCCGAAAGCACCGAGGACGCCCGGCAGCGCCTGCACGGCCGTACCGAGGATGTCCTGCCAACCCTGCGGGTTGACCGACCCGTTGGTCGCCACTTCGGCAATCCGCTTCGGACCGCGCTCGATGCCCTCACACTGGATCGGGCTACGCACGCTGCCGAAGGTCTCAAAGTCGTTCCTTGCGTACATGTTCAGCTCCTTCTTTCGGTTTGAATTGACGGCAACTACGGGAGGTGGGCACCGACCGGGGCAGCCGTCGCTGGACGTCGCCCAGGGGATCGCTCATCGCGTCGATCCCCTGGACCACGTGACGCTAATTCGCGCCACGTTCTGATCTCCTCCGGACGCAGAGGAGCAATCGCGTCAATAGACCTGCCACTGCCGCAGCGGCCCGACCGCCACCGGCACCACGTCGCTCACGTCGATCGTGTACTGATAGACTTCGCGCGCCTGGGTCAGGACCTGCGTCGGGTTGAAGAAGCGGTAGGTCACGTCGTGGCAAATCGATTCCGGACGGCAGATGAGACTCTGGTCGACCTCGACGGTGTCGAGCCGCAAGCCCTTCTTGGCGACGTCGGTGAAGATCTTCCGCGTATTGTAGGCATTCATCGCCGAGTAGTTCAGCGCGCGATCCTGCGGCGAAAGTCCGACATTGCGGAATTCGTTGTAGATCCGCTCGAGGAAGCCCTCGGCCCCGTCCGGCCAGGTGGTGGGGTCGGGCCCGAACAGCGTGTAGAGATCCCACTGGTAGAAGCCGCGCCAATCGGTCACCAGCGTCGGAACGACCGTGCCGTTGAGCAGTTTGGTCGTGTTGGTGCTGTCGACCCAGCCGGCCATCGAGACCCGCGCGACGCCGCCGCGCGGCGGGAATGCGGGCGGCGTGATCGGTCGTGCGTCAGCGCCGGCGGCAGCCGCATTCGCCAGCACCACGGTGCGGGTCGTTGCGGGATCGTCGTGCGAAACCTCCTGATGCCACAGCGCCAGGATCAGCGCGGCGAAGAATCCGAGACCGAACACGTCGAGCGGCTTGATCGCATAGATCGGGATCGAATCGATCGTCATCGTCCAGGTGATGGCGTCGGCGTCCGGGAAGTTGTTGCCGGCGCCGGCCGGAGTCGCGGTCTCGCCTTCAGCCTGGTTCAGCAGATAACGCGCCATGATCGCCGGATTGTACGGCGCCGAGGTATCGCCGGAGTGATCGCGCTCCGGTCCGAACGCCGGATCGCCGCGTCCGATCAGGCTGTCGCGCCAGTTGGCGATCGCCTGCACGAAGTAGTCGAGGCGGGCTTCCTTGCCGAAATCGTAGAACAGCCGGCCGATCGGGAAGGCGAGTTGTCCGGTGGACTCGGGCGTCGCGCCCTGCGGACGCATGCCGCCGCCACAGCCGCAGTTCTTCTCGCTGGTTCGAACCGCGGGCGCTTCGTACATCGGCAGCGCCTGGGGCATTGCGACGGGAAGCGCATTGCTCGGCATCAGCGCGTGCAGTTGCTGCGGCTGCAGCCAGGTTTGCGGCATCATGCCGGCCGTCGGCATCGCCATCTGCGGCATCATCATCTGCGGCATCATCATCTGCGGCATCACCATCTGGGGTGCCGGTGCCGGCATCCAGACCATGTCGCCGCCCGCATGGGGGGCGTGATACGGATAAGGCGCGGGTGCGGCGATCGGCGCGGCGACGACGCCGTGATCAACGGGGACGGCCATGGCCGCAGGTGCCGTCGGCGCGGCGGGCTGCGCCTCGCTTGGCATGATCCCGGCGTTGCTTCGCAGGACCGAGCCGTCAGGCCCGAATATGCGCGGAGCCGATGGTGCAGACATTGCTGATAGATCTCCCATGGAACCCTCTCTGGTTGCAGTTGGCTGAGCGGCGGATGACGGTTGGACGAAAGGGCGCGCGGACACTCCCCAGAAGCGGGGAGGCGCGGCCGTGGCACCCGACGGCATGACGGCGTCCGCCTGCTCGCCAAGCAGGGCGGCGACAGCCGCGGGAATATCGAGCCGTCCGGCGAGACAGCGCGAGGCGCTGCCATCGTTGCGGCACGGCGCCGCGCTTTCGAGCAGCGCGGCACGGACGGCTTGCGGATCGGCCTTGCGTCCGTTCTGGCGCAGGCATGAGAGCAGCAGCGCGACGACGCCGGTGACGATCGGCGCCGCGTAGCTCGTTCCGGAACGCAGGCTGACGTTGCGGACCGGCGAGGCGCCGGCGATGTTCTCGCCCGGCGCCAGGATGCCGTTCTCGAGATAGGCGTCGCCGAAATTGCTGAACGGCAGCGGGTTGCCGGCCAGATCGCACGCGCCGACCGCAAGCACCGAAGCGAGGCTGCCCGGCACCTGGACGCAGCGGCAGCCATCATTGCCGGCGGCGGCGACGATCAGTTTGCCGGCGCGCTCGCAGGCCCGCACCGCGTCGACCAGAATGCGATCGGCCTGTCCCGTCGCGGATTGCTGACCGCTGCTGATGTTGATGATGTCGGCGCCCACCGCCAGCGCCTGGTTGATCGCAAGCGCCAATGTGCTTTGCGAGGACGGCTCGATCTGTCCGGCGGCATTCTCGCGATAGATCGAGAACACGGTTGCGTTGCAGTTCGGCGCGACGCCGAGCACCGGGCTGCCGGGCGTGCCCATCAGCACGCTCGTGACATGCGTGCCGTGCTCGGACTGGATGATCGATGAAGACGGCGCGACGAACTCGCCGCCCATGGCGACACGGGCCTGCCTGAGCGAGGGATGATTGAGATCGACGGGGCCGTCGATGATCGCGATCTTCACCGCGGGGTCGCCACCCGACGTTCTCTGCCACAAGGCAGCCAGACCAGCGATGTCGGCAACTGGATTCATGAAATCGATCCTGGCCGATCTGCTGCGAATTCGTGCAGCCGATCCGTCTTCCACGGCAATCTGCAACCGCGCAGCGAGCAAAAAGAGCGGCACGTCGCTGCGTTGGTGCTGTTGTGGCAGGTGTGCCGCGAAAGGCCTATTCACCGCGGTGGATCAGAAAGGATCGAGCCGATGATGCGGATCGACTGATCCATGAGATCGATCCTGCGCCTCGAAAGATCGATCAAAGGGTTTAGTCGGGATCGGTCTCACGGCGTGATGCGCTCTCATGCGCGCAAAGCCGCGCAGCATCTGCGCAGCAATGCATGCGCGCGCTGCGGTCAGTCGAATACGGAATTCAGGTCGCTGGTGTCAGTCGAGCTCGCGGCGACGATCGAGAGCCGGCGCAGATGATGCGAGCCACGGCGCTTCGCGGACCCGCCGCATCGCCTGCGCCCGGCGCGGCAGGCCGAGCTTTTGCAGCACGTGATGGACGTGATGCTTGACGGTGGCAAGACTGAGATTGAGATCGCGCGCGATCTCCTTGTTCGACATGCCCTGCCCGATGAGCTTGAGAACCTCGCCTTCGCGGCGCGTCAGTCCCTGGTCCGTATCGATCGTATCTGCCTGACGTTCCATGCAAAACAACGCGCGCAGCAGTCCGCCGGAAATCTCGGCGCTGCAGGCAAGCCGCCCTGACGCCACGTCCGACAGTGCGCGGCAGAGCTCGTCGAAGCTGGCATTCCGGGAAATGTAGCCGCTAAACCCGGCCCGGCCGCAGCGAACCACGTCGCGCCGGTCCTCATTGAGGCCGAGCGCCACCAGCGCGATCTCCGCATGCTCGCTCGCAATCACGCGCACCTCGTCGAGATCGATGCCCTGTGTGACGTCGATCAGAATGACACTCACACTGTTGGTCTCGAGGGTCGCGCGCAGGCCGGCAAGATCGGCGACCGCCGCCTCGACGGCAAACTCGGCGTGGTTCTGGAAACTCGAGGTAAGCCCCTCGCTGAACAGCCTGATCGGCGTGACGACCGCGATCCTCATGATTATCCTCGAAACTCAACGAAATGGCGGATGAAAAGCCGTCTGTAAGTCAACGGCACCGGCATCCAGAAAGTCATGAAGGTAAGTATGCGGTATGCTGCCAGAGGTTGTATTATATTATCAGGTCGAAATTACGGCTCTGATGCGCGCGGGATCAAGAGATACAGTTCACATTCGAACGTCGTGCCGGCAGCGCAGCGCAGGATACGATGTGATGGATATCGCGGCAAGCTGGCGACACGCAGCGCGTGCGCACCATGGGCTGCAGGAAATCTCGTGGCGGCTTCAACGCCGTAGTGATCGACGCCTAGATATTTAGACAATTGACGCGTGTGGGCGCGGGTGCTCTGTACAAGATTGCGTGTTCTTCGGCCGAGTGTGAGCGACGCAATGCCGCGCCTCGGATGTGCTCAATCCAGATGCAGATCGACAGGATTCCATGACGAGCGTGATTCGAGCGACAGCCTTTCTGACCCTGTTGATGGCAACGCCGGCCCTTGCGATCGTCGGTGGTGGCGCGCCGTCGACCGATGGCGTCGCGCGCGCCGTCGTCACCATCGTCGGCTCGCGTGGCAATTTCTGCACCGGCGCGCTGATCGCGCCGAAGGTGGTGCTGACCGCGGCGCATTGCGTGCAGGCCGGCGCCGACTACAAGATCGTCGACTATGGGCCGGACCGGCAACCGAAGCTGCAGGACGTCAAGACGGTTGCGATCCATCCCGGCTTTCGGATGCAGGCGATGACCAATCATGTCGCGACCGCCGATGTCGCGCTGCTGCAGCTTGCGGATCCGGCCGCAGGCAAGGCGCCGGCCGTGCTCGGCATGCCCAACATTCCGATCCAGGTCGGCGGCCGCTTCACCGTCGCAGGCGTCGGTGTCACCGTGCGCGGCGACGGCAAGAGCGGCGGCAGCATTCGCGTCGCTGGCCTGATCGCGAGCGGCAAGCCCGGCACGCTGCAGATCCGTCTGGTCGATCCGGTCGGGCAGGGCGTGCGCGACGGGCTCGGCGCCTGCACCGGCGATTCCGGTGCGCCCGTGTTCGAAGACAAGCCAGGCGGGCCTGTCATCGTCGGCGTGGTGAGCTGGTCCACCGGCCCGAACGGCACCGCCGGTTGCGGCGGCATCACCGGGGTGACGCCGCTCACGCTCTATCGTGACTGGGTGATGCAGACCGCGCTGCAGTGGGGGGCGAGCTTCTAGCCGAGCGATGCTTTCGAGCCAGCCGGACACTCGCGATCCGTCATCCTGAGGTGCGAGCCTCTTCGGCGAGCCTCGAAGGATGCACGGCCCCACTGTGGCCGATTCATCCTTCGAGGCTCGCTGCGCTCGCACCTCAGGATGACGGTGATGAATTCGCGATGAACCTAATGCCCCGCCGCCTTGTTCGCGGCGGCGTTGTTCAGCACGATCAGGCCGTCGACGGCGACGCCGAGCTTGCTGTTGATCAGGAACGGATTGACGTCGATCGAGGCGATGCGGCCATTGGCGTCGGCCATCAGGTTGGAGAGCCCGACCAGCGCCTTCACCGCCGACGGCTCGTGCAGCGCGGGCTTGCCGCGATAGCCCTTCAGCTTGACGCCGGCCTTGGTCTTGGCGATCAGCTCTTTCGCCTCGGCGGCATCGAGCGGCGCGCCGGCAAGGGCGACGTCCTTCAGCAGTTCGATGTCGACGCCGCCGGTGCCGAACAGCACCACGGGGCCCATCTCGGCATCGAGCGAAGCGCCGACCACGAGCTCGAGGTCGGCCTTGACCTGTTGCGCAATCAGGATGCCCTCGAGCTTCGGCTTGCCCTTCAGCTTCTTCACCCGCGCGGTGATGTCGTTGAACGCCTTCTTCACCTCCGCCGCATTGCCGAGGTTCAGCACCACGCCGCCGATATCCGACTTGTGCAGGATGTCGGGGCTGACAACTTTCGCGACCACCGGGAAGCCGATTGCCTTGGCGATCTTCACGGCCTCCGCCGCGGTCTGCGCGACGTCTTCCTTGGAGATCGGGATGCCATAGGCCTTGAGCAGCTGCTTCGAGGCAACCTCGTCGAGCGCGGCGGCGCCGTTGGCCGCCTTCAGCGTCTTCTCCAGCACCGCGCGCGCGGATGCCTTCGAGCTCGACACGATGTCGGGCACTTCCTTGCGCAGACCTGCGTACTCGATCAGCGACTTGATCGCGCCGACCGCGCGGTCGAGCCCCTGCATGACCGCGATATCGGGCAGCGACTTGCGCAGTCCCTTGGTGAACTCGGTGAAGCCGATCGACATCGCGCTGATATAGATCACCGGCTTGTTGGCCTGGCCCGCCATCTCGTTGACGATGCGCAGATTGCGCTCGCGCAGCTCATGCGGCGCCTTCGGCAGCTCGGCATCGATGATGACGATGTCGGTGTCGGGATCGTCGATCATGATCTTGATCGACTTCATGTAGACGGAGGGATCGACCACCGCAGCGAAGCCGGCGTCGAGCGGGTTGCCGACGATGCTGCCGGGCCCGAGCATCTTGGCCAGCTGCTCCGTCGCGTTCGGGCTCAGGGCTGCGAAATTCAGGCCGGCGGAATAGAACGCGTCGATCAGCAGCCCGCGCTTCCCGCCCGACAGCGACACCGCCGCGAGGCGGTTGCCCTTTGGCGGATCGGCATGGACGAAGCACTCGGTGGTCTCGATCAATTCATCCAGCCCGCGCACCCGGATCACGCCTTCGCGGGTCGAGATCGCATCGAATGTCTCGATCGAGCCGGCGAGCGCGCCGGTATGCGCCATTGCGGCGGCGCGACCGCCTTCGGAGGAGCCGAGCTTGAGCGCGATCACCGGCTTGCCTGCGGCGCGCGCGGCCTTGCAGGCTTCGCGGAACACCTTTGTGTTCCTGACGCCTTCGAGATAGACCACGATGACGCGGATGCTCGGATCGGCGGCGAAATAGCTCATCAGGTCCGGGGTCTCGAGGCCGGATTCATTGCCGGTCGTGACCATGTAGCCGACGCCGACGCCGCGATCCTCCAGCGCCTGGCGGATCGCCATCACGATCGCGCCGGATTGACCGGCGATCGCCACCGCGCCCGGCTCCATGGTGACGATGCGGTCGTCGATATTGGTGAACAGGTTCTCGCCGGCGCTGAGATTGCCGAGGCAATTCGGACCGGTGACGGCCAGTCCGGTCTCCTTGATCGCCTGCTTCAGCTCCTCCGCGAGCCGCTGGCTCTCCTCGTCCTGTAGCTCGCTGAAGCCGGATGTGACGATGGTCGCCGAGCGGGCGCCGGCAGCGGCCGCGTCGCGGATCACTTGCACGGCGAATCGCGCCGGTACCAGCACCAACACATGGTCCGGCTTTTCCGGAAGGCTGGCGAAATCCTTGTAGCAGGTGACGCCCCAGATCGTTTCGCGCTTGGCGTTGATCGGAAACAGGCCGCCGGCATATTCGTATTTGACGAGATTGTTCCAGATCCGTTCGGCATAGTTGCCGGGCTTGTCGGTGGCGCCGACCAGCACGATGTTGCGCGGGTGCAGCATCGCGTGGATGCTCTTGACGATGTCGCTGGCGTCAGCGGGCGGTGCCCATTTGCGGGACGAATGTGACGCGGTGCCTGCGAAAGCTTCCATGGAGCCTGCCCTTATCCTTGTTCTACTTGTTTCCTCTGGCCCACGGCGGATCACCGCAGAACGCGACTTTTCATTGTTTTTATGGCCGATGGAAGGGGGTAGCAACTCACGCTGGCGCAAGTCAGGCCAACGCTTGCAATATCCCGGCAGGCGCAAAATCGATGCGGATCAGGAACCTGAGTCGGATAGGCTCGAATCCGATTGAATCATGGTCGCGTGCAACAGATAACGCTCGGGGCCGGATGTCAGCGCGTCGAACGGCCAGCAGGTCGACAGCACCAGCTCATACCGGTTGGTGAGCGGAACGATGCCCGATTGATCGAAGCGGACGACCGAGCTGCGATCGGCCCGGTAGCGAAAAATCTTGCCGTCGCTTCTCGTGACGTCGATCTCGTCACCGATTGTGACGTCCTTGAGAAAGCGGAAATGGGTGTCGCGATGCGCGGAATAGACCGCGATGCCCGGCTCGCCGGCATCGACGGTCTCTTCGACATGGCCGGGACCGAACGCCAGCGCCTGGCCGCTGCTGCCGGCCAACGCAATCGCGGAAGCGTGCAGACGCTTCACCTCGATCCGGGCGACGGGCCAGGTATCGGCCCAGCGCCACGGCTTCACGGGATGTCCGGTCGCGATGCTCTTTGCGAAAGCGCGCTCCAGCAGCACCTGCGCGAGCAGTGCCTTGGCGTGGATATAGGCGCCTTGGCCGAACAGGATCAGGCCGATGAGGGCGAAAGCGAGCGGGAGGATAAAGCGGCGCATTGTTGAGCCTTCCGTCATTCCGGGGCGCGTAGCGAACCCGGAATCTCGAGATTCCGGGTTCGATGCTGCACATCGCCCCGGAATGACACTCGAAGAGAAAGTGGCGCGCGCGGCCCCGGGGGGACGGGTGAGAAGGCCGCGCGCGCTCTTGAAAGAGAAGGTCGGGGGGCACCGCCTCCTTTCATCCGACGTCAGTGGGACAACGTCTGACGTCGGTTGAACACCAGAAGCAGAAGGCTGACCGTAAGCAGGATCACACCTGCGATCATCTTCAGCTCGGCGTCGGTCGCGGTCTTCGGCAGCTGGATCGTGCCGGGACCTTGCGTCGCGACTGGTGACCGCTTCAGCGCGGTGAGCTGCACCTTGCCGTCACCCGCGTCGGCGCGCCGCTCGGTCGGTGCAGCTGGCAGGCGCGGACGCTCGCCGAACACCTTTGCGAAATCCCAGCCGGCGGGCAGGTTGAGCGGCAGTTCGGAGAGCTTGAGCGGCTCGCCTTCGGGACGGCTCGGCGTCTTGTCGACCGCAACCAGGCTGGTCAGCCGCGTCACAAGCTGATGCTCCAGCGCCAGCGCGAGGATGGTCTTGTCGGCATCTTCAGGGCTCTGTTGGCGTGTGGTGCGCGTGACCTCGGCATCCTCGATCTTGCGGCGTGCCCACAGTTTCGACAGGCCCTTGCCTTCGGCCGCACCGGCGAGCGGCAGCGTCACGCTCCACGGACGGTCGCCGATGCGGCCCTTGATCTCGACCGAGCCGGCAAGCTTGTCGAGCTTCGCGGCCAGCACCAGCGGCTCGTCGCGGTAGACGTCGGGCAGTGCCGACGGCGTCAGGTCGGCCGTCGCATCGGAGAATTTTGCGGTGAGGTTGGTCACCGCGGGATTCTCCAGCTTGCCGAACAGGTCGCGCATCCGCTCGTCGACCTGCTCGACCGAGCCGATATGGGTGAAGGTGCCGCGGCCGAGCTCGGCAGCGCGCGTCATCAGGTAGGTGTTCGGCGCCGAGCCGATGCCGACCATGAAGATTCGTGAGCGACCGCGCAGCGCGCTGACGGTCTCGAACAATTGCTGCTCGTTGCCGATGGCGCCGTCGGTGAGGAACACGACCTGCCGGACATGGTCGGCGTCGTCGTGGTTGGTGTCGGAGAGCGCCGCGCGCATCGCCGGCACCATCTCGGTGCCGCCACGGGCCTGGATCGCACTGACGAACGACGTCGCGTTGCCGATATTGGCGCTGTTGGCGGCGACCGGCGACGGGAACAGGGTGTCCATGGTGTCGTCGAAGCGGATCACGTTGAAGCGATCGGTCGGCTGCAGGCGGCCGAGCGCGTAGATGAGGCTCGCCTTGGCCTGGATGATCGAGGTGCCGCCCATCGAGCCGGAATTGTCGATCACGAAGATCACTTCGCGCGGCAGGGCCTTCTGTTGCGCCTGCTCGACCGATGGCGGGGTGACGAAGGCCAGCAGATAGTCGGAATTGCCGACATGCTCGCGGAACAGTCCGACCGACGGCGCCTTCTCGGCGGCCGGCTTCCAGGTCAGCTCGAAATCGCGATCGGCGGGCACCGGGCCTTCGGCGAGTTTGACAACGCGCGTGGTGCTGTCGGGGCTCTCGATCCTGACCTGGTGGAAATGGCTCTTCACGTCACCGAGCGGGAACCCAGCGTTGAGGTGCACCGTGATGTTGGTCGGATTGATCGGGGCGTTCGTCGCGGGATCGAGCACTTCAGAGGTGATGCGATCGCGGTCCGGCACCGGATCGGTCGTGGTGGCGCCCCAGCCACTGCCATCGGCGCGGAGGTCGACGCTCTGCACCACCGGGCGCGGATTATAGCGCGGGCCGATCACCATCGGCACCCGCAGCGAGAATTCGTTGCCGTTCTGCTGCACCGGCTCCTGATACTCGATCTGCACCAGCACGGTCTCGCCGGGACCGATATTGGCCACCGAGTTGGTGAAGATGTTCGGCCGCTCCTGTTCAGTGAGCGCGGCCTTCTGGCCATTCTGCTTGGCCTGCTCGTAGATCGCGCGGGCCTGCTGCCGCTCCTTGATGTCGCCGACTACGATGCGGTCGCCGACCACCATCTTCAGCGTGTCGACCGCGCCGCCGGCCGGCAGCGGATAGACATAGGTCGCTTCCACCCAGTCCTTGGTCGGGTTGCGGAAGATCTGCGTGACGCGGGCGCGGACCGTCGGGCCCGACACGGTGAGGTCGACATCGATGCCGAGCCTGGTTGCGTCGGCATAACCGTCGTCGGTCTTGAACAACAGCGATCCGGAGCGGGCCTCGCTCGGCCGCAGCACCGCCTGTTGCGGCAACTCGGCTGACCACACAGGATCGAAGCTCACGAACAGCGCCGCAAAGCCGATCACCAGCGCGGCGACGCCTTCCACCAGGAAGAACAGCGCAATGCGCATCCGGCGCGACAGCCGGATCTGCCGGCCGCTCTCACATGCATCGTAAATCGTCATTTTCGTCACTCCCGAGCGAGACTTTCGCTGCCTCGCGATCATGGAGAACGGCGGTTTTGGCGCGAGCAGAATGATCGGCAATGATTGGCCGCCGTCCGGCGCGGGCCGCCGGCGGCCGAGGCGGGTTTGTGCGGTTTTGTGATGGATTGTCCGGTCTGCTAGACTGCACGGAATCAAGGGGAACCGGGCAGGAATCAGGATGCCGACGCCTGACAAGCAGCTTTCAGCCGAGCAGAGCCAGCAGGTCGCGGAGACCATCCGCGAGGAAATCGCGCGCCGCCGCATCTCGCGGCAGACGCTGGCCGAGCAGGCGAAGCTCAGCCTGTCGACACTGGAGAAGGTGCTCGGCGGCCGCCGCCCGTTCACGCTAGCGACCACCGTGCGGCTCGAGCAGGCGCTCGGCGTCCCCTTGCGCAAGCTGCCGGAGGCGATGGCGGCGGCTGTGCCTGCCAATGGCGGGATCGCGCCTGACAGCCTCGGATCCTATTCGCGCCGCTCGGTGGCGCGGATCGAAGGCACTTACATCACGGTGCGCCCGTCGTTCGGCGAGCAGGGCGCGGTCTATGCCTATCGGACGGAGATCGCCTGGGACGATGCGGCGTCATCGCTCGGCTTCCGCGAGGGCGAGCGGCAGGATGCCGATTACACCCAGTATGGCGAGGTGGCGGTGCCGAATGAATCGGGCTTCGTCTATCTCGTGACTAACCGGCACGGCCAGCATCGCGTGATCACGGTCTCGCGCCCGCGCAATTCCGGCGAGATGTACGGCATCATCACGACGCTGCTCGCCGGCCGCGGCTCGCTACTGACGCCGGTCGCCGCGCCGATCGCATTCCTGCCGGTCAAGAACGTGCCGAAGCCGAGCCTCGGCCGGGTGTCGGCCGACGATGTCAACTACGCCCTCTATCGCGAGCACCTGCGCCGCACGATCGACGAGCCGTTCGCGATTTTTTTGCCGGGGTAGCTCCAGTTGCGCCGGTCGCGGCGATCGTTGCTGCGCAACTAACCACGTCGCGCCGCTAGTTCCGTCATCCTGAGGTGCGAGCGGAGCGAGCCTCGAAGGATGCACGGCCGCCAGCGGGGCCGTCGACCTTTCGAGACGCCGCTCTGCGGCTCCTCAGGGTGACGGTGAGAGAGACGGGCGCGCGACCCACTTGCTCTGGCCTCGGCCTCAACACTCCTGCAAAATAACGAAGCCGCCCGAATGGGCGGCTTCGCAATAACGTTCACTCGTCGAGCGGCTGACACTAGCCGCCGGTCTCGGCGCTGATGATGTCGCCGAACAGCTCCCACTGTCCGTTCTTGAACTGCATCATCTTGAGCTGCTCGACCGGAGCGAAGTCGGTCGCGCTGGTGTTGATCCGGATGCCGGGGATCAGCGTGTCGGGCGTGAAGTCCTTCAGGCTGGCGGCCTGCTTCATCACGTTCTCACGCGTCAAATTGTCACCGGCCTGCTTCAACACCTGCACCATGGTCTGCGCCGCGGCGTAGCCATAGACCAGATTGGCGTCGGACAGGTTGGCGCCCGGCATGTACTTCTCGGCGAAGGCCATGAACTTCTTCATGCCCTCGTCATTCTTCCACTGCGGATCGGACGCGTCCTTGAGGTACCCGGCCGACAGTACGCCTTCGGATGCTTCGAGGCCGGCGGGCTTCATGACAGCGCCGATCGAGATCGAGACGTCGGTCATCACGTGCATCGGCTTCCAGCCGAGCTCGGCGATCTTCTTGATCGCCTGCGCGGCGAATTTCGGCGTCGAGATGTTGACGAACACGTCGGCGCCGGTGTCCTTCAGCTTGACGATGTGAGAATCGATCGACGGCTCTGTCGTCTCGTAGCTTTCCTCGGCGACGATCTTGACGCTCGACTTGTCGAGCACCTCCTTGAGGCCGACCAGGTAGTCCTTGCCGAAATCGTCATTGGCATAGAAGATCACGACCTTGGCATCGGGCTTGGCCTTGAGGATGTACTTGCCGAAGATCCGCGCCTCGACGCGATAGCTCGGCTGGAAGCCCATGGTCCACGGGAAATCCTTCGGATCGTTCCACTTGCTGGCGCCGGTGGCGAGGAACAGCTGCGGCACCTTCTTGGCGTTGTGATACTTCTGCACCGCGGTCTGGGTCGGCGTGCCCAGCGCGTTGAACACCAGGAACACCTCGTCGCTCTCGATCAGCTTGCGGATCTGCTCCACGGTCTTCGGCGGCGAGTAGCCGTCGTCATAGGAGATCCAGTTGATCTTGCGGCCGTTGATGCCGCCCTGATCGTTGATCATCTTGAAATAGGCTTCTTCGGTCTTGCCGATGACGCCGTAGGCGGAGGCGGGACCGCTATAGGCCTCGACATTGCCGATCTTGATCTCGGTGTCGGAGGCGCCGGTGTCATACTTCTTTTGTGCAAAGGTGGCCTGGGTGGAGAGCAGGCAGAGCGCCGCGGCGGCGGCCAGCAGCGACAATTTTGTGGTTTTCATAAAGGCAATTTCCTCGATTGATTCGGGTTGGGGACTTACGCAACGAACCCGCAGCCGGTTCGGGCAGACGGTTGCGGGCAACACTTCTCTCGACATGGCCAGGGAGACGCGACACGCGTCCCCAGGCTCATGCGGCAGTATCGGTCGGCTTCGGCTGGCTGAATTGCTGCCGCAGCGTCGGCTTATGAATTTTGCCTGTCGCATTCCGCGGCAGGGCATCGATGAATTCGATCAGGCGCGGGCACTTGAACCGCGCCAGATTGGCCTGGCAATGCGCGTGGATCTCGGCCGGCGTCAGCGTGTGGCCCGGCTTCACGGCGATCACGGCCATCCCGACCTCGCCCCATTGCTCGTTCGGGATGCCGATGACGGCGGCCTCGGCGACGGCCGCCAATTGATGCAGCACGCTCTCGACCTCGGCCGGATAGACGTTCTCGCCGCCGGAAATGTACATGTCCTTCCAGCGGTCGACGATGTAGTAGAAGCCTTCCTCGTCGATCCGCGTGGCGTCGCCGGTGTGCAGCCAGCCGTCGGTGAAGGACGAGGCGTTGGCGTCCGGCCTGTTCCAGTAGCCCGGCGTGATGTTCGGGCCCTTGACCCAGAGCTCGCCGAGTTCGCCGACCGCGGCATCGCTGCCGTCGGGCCGTACGATCCGAACTTCGGTATGCAGCACGGGCTTGCCGGACGAGCCGGCCTTGCGCGCGGCATCCTCGCGATCGAGCACCATTACCGCGGGCGAGGTTTCGGTCATGCCGTAGCCCTGCTGCAGCGCGACGCCGCGCGCCTCCCAGGTTTTCAGCAGCGGCACCGGCATCGGCGCGCCGCCGACGCCGCCGATCAGCAGGCGGCTGAAGTCCACTGATGCGAAGGCCGGATGCTGCGCCATGAACTGGTAGATCGCGGGCACGCCGAAGAACACGTTGATGCCCTGCAAGGGATCGCCGATCAGCTTCAGCGCCTCGCCGGGATCGAACGCGCGCATGATCAGCACCGTGCCGCCGGCATGCAGCACCGGGTTGGTGTAGCAATTCAGCCCGCCGGTGTGGAACAGTGGTAGCACCGTCAGCAGCACCGAGGCCGGCGAGATGTAGGCGGGGCCGCCGAGATTGACGCAATTCCAGAACGTCATCCCATGCGTGATGATCGCGCCCTTGGGCTGGCCCGTGGTGCCCGAGGTGTACATGATGGTCGAGATGTCATCGAGCGTGACCTCCTCGAACCGTTCGAGCGGTTTCGCCGCCGCGATGCCGGCCTCATAGGCACCGCCCGGGCCGAGCCGCACGGTCGATGCGACGTCGCAGAGCTTGGCGACCGCAAGCGCGGTCTCGGCGAGGTCGTCGTCATGGATCATCACCTTGGGCGCGGCGTCGCCGGTAATGTAGCGCAGCTCGGGAACGGTGAGGCGGGTGTTGAGCGGCAGGAAGACCGCCCCGATCCGGAAGCAGGCGAACTGCACCTCCAGCGTATCGGTGGTGTTCAGCGCCAGCACCGCGACCCGGTCGCCACTGGCGACCTTGAGGGTGTCGCGCAGCCAGCCGGCGAGCCGCGACACGCGGGCGTCGAGTTCCGCATAGCTGAAGCGGCGACCGCTTGCGAGATCGACAAGCGCCATCTTGTCCGGCGTGCGCCGGCGATGATGCGCGATCCAGTCGTAATAACGAACCGGCAAATGTCCCTCCTCTGGAACGGCAGTCTTGCGCCGCCTGTTCCTGGCTCGATTGATGCCATGAATTGGCAGTGGAGGGGGCGTATTAGGATACTGTCTTGCGTTTAGTGGCTGGCGGGTGGCCAGATGGAAACCCGATCCGGCGAACAGCCACTCGACGCAAGTGAACAGGGAAAAATCCGGACATCGTCGGAGGCGGGAATCAACGGAGCACGCGGATGGCAAACCCATTCTACACCAGCGAGCATGAGGCCTTTCGCGAGGTGATGCGGCGCTTTGTGGCCAAGGAAATCGAGCCTTATGCCCATCAATGGGACGAAGAGGGCGAGTTTCCACGCGCGCTCTATGCCAAGGCGTCCGAAATCGGGCTGCTCGGCCTCGGTTTCCCGGAAGAATATGGCGGGATCGCCGCCGACCAGTTCATGAAGATCGTGGCCTCGCAGGAGCTGGCGCGCGCCGGCGCCGGCGGCGTCTCCGCGAGCCTGATGAGCCACACCATCGGCTCGCCGCCGATCGCCCGCGCCGCTCGCCCGGAGATCAAGGCGCGGGTGCTGCCGGAGGTGCTTGCGGGCAAGAAGATCTCCGCGCTGGCGATAACCGAGCCGAGCGGCGGCTCCGATGTCGCGAACCTGCGCACCAAGGCGCGGCGCGACGGCGACCATTACGTCGTCTCCGGCGAGAAGACCTTCATCACCTCGGGCATGCGCGCCGACTATCTGACGGTCGCGGTGCGCACCGGCGGCGAGGGGCCGGGTGGCGTCAGCCTGCTCCTGATCGAGGGCAATACGCCGGGCCTCTCCCGCACCAAGCTGAAGAAGATGGGCTGGTGGGCGTCGGATACCGCGACCTTGCATTTCGACGAATGCCGCGTGCCGGTCGAGAACCTGATCGGCGAGGAAGGCCAGGGCTTCAAGATCATCATGCAGAACTTCAACAGCGAGCGCATGGGCATGGCGGCGGGCTGCACCGCCTATGCGCGCGTCTGTCTCGACGAGGCGGTCGCCTATGCCAAGGAGCGCAAGACGTTCGGCAAGCCGATCGCCCAGCACCAGGTGATCAGGCACAAGATCGTCGACATGGCGCAGAAGGTCGCGGCCTCGCAGGCGATGCTGGAAATGCTGGCGTGGCGGCTCGGCCAGGGCGAAAGCCCGGTTGCCGAGATCTGCATGATGAAGAACCAGGCGACGCAGACCATGGCGCACTGTGCCTCCGAGGCGGTGCAGATCTTCGGCGGCGCCGGCTTCATGCGCGGCATCAAGGTCGAGCGCATTTACCGCGAGGTCAAGGTCAACGCCATCGGCGGCGGCACCGAGGAGATCATGAAGGATCTCGCGAGCCGTCAGATGGGGTTGTAGGAGATGCCGCTCACCCTCAGCCGTCATTCCGGGGCGACGCGAAGCGGCGAGCCCGGAATCCATCAGGCAGCAGATTCGAAGTGAAATGGATTCCGGGTTCGATGCTTCGCATCGCCTCGGAATGACGAGGATTAAAGCAACATGCTCTTCACCGCCGACCACGACGAACCGCGCCGCGCTCTACAAAAATTCATCGCAGCCGAGATCAATCCCCATGTCGACGAATGGGAGAAGGCCGACATCTTCCCGGCGCATGAGCTGTTCAAGAAGCTCGGCAATCTCGGCTTCCTCGGCCTCAACAAGCCGGTCGAATTCGGCGGCCAGGGGCTCGATTACTCCTACGCACTGATGATGGCTGAAGAGTTAGGAGCCATCACCTGCGGCGGCGTGCCGATGGCGATCGGGGTGCAGACCGACATGGCGACGCCCGCGCTGGCGCGGTTCGGCTCCGATGAGGTGCGGCGCGAATTCCTGGTGCCGGCGATTGCGGGCGACCAGGTCGCCTGCATCGGCGTCTCCGAGCCCGGCGCCGGCTCCGACGTCGCCTCGATCAAGACCAGTGCGCGCTCCGACGGCGACGACTACGTCATCAATGGCGGCAAGATGTGGATCACCAACGGCACCCAGGCCGACTGGATCTGCCTGCTCGCCAACACCAGCGACGGCGAGGTCCATCGCAACAAGTCGCTGATCTGCGTGCCGATGAAGACCAAAGGCGTGCAGGTCGCGCGCAAACTCGACAAGCTCGGCATGCGCTCCTCCGACACCGCGCAGATCTTCTTCGACAATGTCCGGGTGCCGAAGCGCAACCGGATCGGCGAGGAGGGCCAGGGCTTCACCTACCAGATGATCCAGTTCCAGGAGGAGCGGCTGTGGGGCGCGGCCGCCTGCCTGAAGGCGCATGAATTCATCATCAACGAGACCATCGACTATACACGCAACCGCAAGGCGTTCGGCGGTTCGATCCTCGACAACCAGGTGGTGCACTTCAAGCTCGCGGAGATGCAGACCGAGGTCGAGCTGCTGCGCTCGCTGATCTATCGCGCCGGCGAGGCGCTGGTGGCGGGCGAGGATGTGACGCGGCTCGCGACCATGGCCAAGCTGAAGGCCGGCCGGCTCGGCCGCGAGCTCACCGACGCCTGCCTGCAATATTGGGGCGGCATGGGTTTCACCAACGAGACGCCGGTCAGCCGCGCCTATCGCGACAGCCGCCTGACCTCGATCGGCGGCGGCGCCGACGAGGTGATGCTGATGGTATTGTGCAAGATGATGGGCACGCTGCCCGGGATGAAGAAATAGCGCGAAGCCGGTCCGACGGATTGCATCGCCGCGCAGAGATGGAGGCCGCTATGCTCTTTCAGGAGAGCCAGAAAGTCGTCGAGCTGAAGCATCGCCTTCAGTCGTTCATGGATCGCCATGTCTATCCGAACGAGGCGCGGTTCTACCGTGAGGCGGAAGAGCTCGGCCCATGGAAGGTCTTTCCGGTCGTCGAGGAGCTGAAGCCCATCGCGAAGGAAGAGGGGCTGTGGAATCTGTTCCTGCCCGAGAGCGAGCATGGCGCAGGCCTCACCAATCTCGAATATGCGCCGCTCTGCGAGATCATGGGCCGATCGCATCTTGCGCCCGAACTCTTCAATTGCTCGGCGCCTGATACCGGCAACATGGAGGTGCTGGCGCGCTACGGCACCAGGGAGCATCAGGAGCGGTGGCTGAAGCCGCTGCTTGCGGGCGAGATCCGGTCCTGCTTTGCGATGACTGAGCCGGCCGTCGCTTCCAGCGACGCGACCAACATCGAGAGCTCAATCGTGCGCGACGGCGATGACTACATCATCAACGGCCGCAAATGGTACACCACCAACGCCACCGATCCGCGCTGCAAGATCTGCATCTTCATGGGCAAGACCGATCCCAATAATCTGGACCGGCATCGCCAGCAGTCGATGATCCTGGTGCCGATGGATGCGCAAGGGATCGAGGTGCTGCGCCCGCTTCCGGTGTTCGGCTTCTATGGCGTGCCGGACCGCGCCTCGGAGGTCGTGTTCACCAATGTACGGGTGCCCGCAAGCAACATGCTGCTCGGCGAGGGCCGCGGCTTCGAGATCGCGCAGGGCCGCCTTGGTCCTGGCCGCATTCATCACTGCATGCGGCTGATCGGGCTTGCCGAACGCACGCTGGAGAAGATGTGCGTCAGGACCAGGAGCCGGGTCGCGTTCGGCAAGCCGGTCGCGGAGCAGACCGTCACGCAGGAGCGGATCGCGGAATCGCGCATCATGATCGAGCAGGCGCGCCTCCTAACGCTCAACGCGGCCCACATGATGGACACCGTCGGCAACAGGGTGGCCAAGGCCGAGATCGCCATGATCAAGGTCGCGGTGCCCAACATGGCGTGCCAGGTCATCGACTGGGCGATCCAGGCGCATGGCGGCGGCGGCACCAGCAACGATTTCGGGCTCGCGGCGGCCTATGCGACGGCCCGTCTGCTGCGTCTCGCCGACGGTCCGGACGAGGTCCATCGCAACCAGATCGCGCGGCTCGAGCTGCGCAAATACGGCAATGCCTGAACCGGAAACCTGCGCGATGAATCCACCGCGCACGACAATGTTGCAGTCACCGCGCCGGCGCTCCATGGTGGCGGCGATCAAGAACACGGGAAACGCCTGATGATCACGCTCTATCACTGCGATGCCGCGCGCTCGTTCCGTCCGTTGTGGATGCTGGAGGAGCTCGGGCTGCCTTATGAGCTGAAGATGCTGCCGTTCCCGCCGCGCGTGTTCGCCAAGGAATATCTCGGCATCAATCCGCTCGGCACCATCCCGTTCATGGTCGATGGCGAGACGAAGATGACGGAGTCCTCGGGCATCTGCCACTACCTCGGCACCAAATATGGCCCGACGCCGCTGATCGTAGGTCCCGACGAGCCGGCCTATGGCGCGTTCTTGAACTGGATGTATTTTTCCGATGCGACGCTGACCTTTCCGCAGACACTGGTGCTTCGCTACAGCCAGCTCGAGCCGGAGGAGCGGCGCAACCCGCAGGTCGCGGGCGATTATGCAAAATGGTTCCTGGGCCGCCTGCGCGCGGTCGAGGCCGCTGCCGCGAACTCTGAATTCCTCTGCGCGGAACGCTTCACGGCCGCCGACATCACCAATGGCTATGCGCTCCGGCTCGCCAGCAATATCGGCCTCGCCAAGGATTTCGGGCCGAACGTCGCGGCCTATTGGGCGCGGCTGCAGCAGCGCGATGGTTACAGGCGCGCGGTGGCGTCGGAGCAAAAAGCCGGGCAGGAACAGAACGTTGCGCCGCGGGCGCGGCCCTGATGATGCGTTGTTCCAGGGTGGTCCGAAGGACCAGACCACAAATGCACAATTGTGCATCGGGGAATCTTGAGATCCCACGATGTGCAATTGCGCATTGGGGTTCGATGCGTCGCATCGTCCCGGAATGACAACGTATCGCTTTTGCGAATTTGCGCTATGGTAGCTCCGCCGCAGCGGCCCAAAGAGCCGCGCGAGGAGGAACCGCCATGGACGCGATCGTGGACGCGAAGTGCCAAGAGTCCGGCCAGCCGTCCGGCCACCGGATGCTGATCACGCCGGAACGGGTGTTCTATGCCGGGCTGCTCGGCCGCCCGCGCGAACGCTGTCCGGGCGCATTCCATGTCTATGTTGCGATCCGCGAGGGCTTGCATCTGTCGACCAGCGAAGGTCGCGAGTCCCATGGCGAGCTCGCGGTGACGATGCCGAACCTGCGCCACACCATCACCAGCGAATATCGATCCGCGATCTGCGTTGCGATCGAGCCGGAAAGCGTGCCTGACGGTACGCTCGAAGCCGTCGCCCGCCGCCTGCAAGGATCCGACTCGCATTTGTTCGCGAACCGGATTCGCAATGCCTATGCGACGCTTGCCGAGATGCAGCATCGCGATGCGATCGCGAATGCCGAGTTCGACACCATGTGCTTCGGCGACGCGCTGCCGCAGCGTGTGCTCGATCCGCGGGTGGTGCGTGCGATCAGCCGCATCGGGCAGTTCTCCGGCGAGCCGGTGACCGCGGCAGGCTGCGCCACCGAGGCCGGGCTGTCGCCGTCGCGCTTCCTGCATCTGTTCAAGGAGGAGACCGGGATCTCGTTCCGCTCCTTCCGCGCCTGGAAGCGCGCGCGGCATCTGCTGCACTTCGCCAACCAGGACATCAATCTGGCGCATCTCGCGCAGGATATCGGCTATCCCGATAGCACGCATTTCAGCCACTCGATCCGCCGCTTCTATGGCTTAAAGCCGCGCGCGATCTTCTCCGGCTCGCGGGATCTGGCGATCTACCGCACCGGGCAGGCGGTGGGCGAACAGGCGCTGTGAGTTGAGCTCGCAGGCAACGCCACGGTCAATGCACCACAGTCTGGACGACCACTGAGGTCAGGGTACTTGGCTTGTCCTCGGGGAGCGTGTGGGTTGGCCGAGCCTGCCAGCTCTGGATGACAAATGCGTCGGGCGAAATCGTCGGATCTGCGACGAGCTCGTGATATCGCTGAACGGCATGACGGGTCCAGGCGAGGTCGCTGTGGTCGCCCGGATCGCCGTCGATCACGACGCCATAGCTAAGGCCTGCCGCGTGCAGTCGGCTCTTCCAGACCGTGAGTTGTGGCCGCCAGTTATTCTGCCAGATCAGGTCAGCCTGCAGGAAGGCCAAAGGCTTGCCGGTCTTCGCCTTGAACAGCTCTGCGAACCTCAGGATTTCGCTGAGGCGGCCGGACGTCTGGTCTGTCACGGGCTCGATGTCGCCGAACTGAACGGCCGGGAACACTGCCTTCAAGGCTTCGACGCTCGGGGCGATGTTGTCGACGACCTCTTCAGTCGTGTACTGGCATGCGCGGTGGGCGAAATGTCCCCAGGTCATGGGCTCGTCGAAGGCGACATAGGCGATCTCGCCGCCCTGGGCCGCGACCCGCTCCGCCGCCTTCTTGATGACCGCGGTGGTGGTGTAGCCGGGAATGCCATTTCCGCACCGGGTCGTGGCGACCAAAATCTCCGCCTCCATGGCGAGTGCGATGTGGCGGCGGCGAAGATCGTGGATCACGGCGGCGAGGTCCGCGTCGCTCGATCGATGCAGGAACTGGGTGGAGAGCTTGAAGACCTGGATCGCCGCAGCCGCGCGGCGCCACGGCGCGTTTTGCTGGAACAATCCCATGAAGTCGCTCGCCGTGGCGCCGCCGCCGCGATCGGCCTGAACCACGGGGTCGACGCCCGAAAGCCAGATCTGCGCCGCCGCCGCCGACGTCGTGATCAAGCAGGCGCCGAGCGCGATGCCGAGAAACAAGGATCTGGGATTCGTCAAGGGATTCACCTATATCGCTCACCAGTTGCGATATAGATCGCTTCGTTTCGGTCGTCATGACGGCCTTGATCACAAATTCGCGCCCTGGATCACCTCGCCGAATCGCAGCCAGCCGGGCCCTTCGATCCGCTGCAGCTGAAGCTGCTGCAGCGGGTGATGATTGGTCGGGCTGGTGTTGACGCGAATGCCGGGCAACAGCGTCGGGACCTCGACGTCTTTCAGGTTGTTCGCCTGCGCCATGATGTTGTCGCGGGTGAAGTTACCCTTGCACTGCTCAAGCACGATCTTGAGCACCTGTGCCACCGTGTAGGCGTAGAGGCTGTAGCCCTCCTTCGGATTGCCATCGGGGAAGTACTTCGCCATGAAGGCGAGGAAATCCTTGACGCCGGGGTCGTTGGCCCAGGCCGGATCGGCAACGTCCTTGACATAGGCCGATGAGATCGTGCCCTGCGACTTGTCGAGGCCGACAGGCGCAATGGTCGAGGAGATCGAGGCCGCGCCGCTCGCGATGAAATGCATCGGCTTCCAGCCGAGCTCATAGATCTTGCGGATCGACTGCGCGCAGAATTTCGCCGTGGTGCCCGAGATCAGCACATCGGGATTGGCGCCGCGCAGCGCGACGATCTGGGAATCGATCGTCGGATCGGTGACCTCGTGCGAGGCCACCACGGCCGATGTCGCGAACCGCTCGCCCAGCACGTCCCTGGTGCCGGCGACGAAATCCTTGCCGAGATCGTCATTCTGGTAGAGCACCGCGAATTTCGCGTTCTTGTTCTGGCTCAGCGCATATTTGACGAACACCTGCGCCTCGGTGCGCGCGCTCGGCGCAAAGCCCATGGTCCAGGGATAGCTCTTGTAGTCGCCCCATTTGTCGCCGTTCACCGACAGGAACAGATGCGGCACCTTGGCGGCGTTGATGTACTTGACGACCGACGAGTTCGGCGCGGTGCCGAGCATGTTGAACAGGAAGGCGACATTGTCGCTCTCGATCAGGCGGCGTACCTGCTCGACCGTCTTCGCCGGATTGAACGCGTCGTCGTAATAGATGTATTTGATCTGCCGGCCGGCGATGCCGCCCTGCTCGTTCAGCATCTTGAAATAGGCTTCCTGGCAGCGCGCCTGCACGCCGAGTGCCGACACCGGGCCGCTCAGCGAGGTGGTGCTGCCGATCCTGATCTCGGTCGCGGTGACGCCGGGCGTATCTTCGGCAAGCGACGACCTGAGACCCGCGACTGCGGCAAGGCCCGCACCCGCGGCGCCGGTAAGCCATCTGCGCCGGTTGATCGAGACCATGATTTTCTCCCCGTGATGCCGGCTTGTTGCGCCGCTTCTGCTTTGCAGGCAACCCTACGCGCCGCGTGGCCGTCGCGTCTTGTGTTAACCGGCTGACGGCGGATTCCGTCGTGAGCGCATCCACTTAGCCAGTCAACGCAAGATGGCGCACAGACAAATTTCTCATCATGGGAAAATCAGCCGCGCAGGTGCGCCGCAACCCGGACGAGAGACCCATGAGCGACAAGGCCGTCATCACCTGCGCGCTGAACGGCGTGCTTACCGACCCGAAGCAGCACAACGTTCCGGTGACGCCGGAAGAGATGGCGCGTGAGGCCAAGGCCGCGTTCAACGCCGGCGCCAGTATCATGCACATCCATCTGCGCCAGCAGGCGCCGAACAAGGGCCACCTGCCGTCATGGGAGGTCGGCGTCAGCAAGGAAATCCAGCAGGCGATCCGTGAAGCCTGTCCCGGCGTGATCATCAACCACACCACCGGCACCTCGGGCCCGAACTATCAGGGCGCGCTCGATTGCGTGCGCGAGACCAAGCCCGAGATCGCCGCCTGCAACGCCGGCTCGCTGAATTATCTCAAGGTCAAGGCCGACAACACCTGGGCGTGGCCGCCGATGATGTTCGATAACGCCGTCGAGAAGGTGCAGGACTATCTCGACGTGATGAAGGCCGCGGGCACCATTCCCGAATTCGAGTGCTTCGATGTCGGCATCGTGCGTTGCGTCGGCATGTACCGGCAGACCGGTATGTATTCCGGCCCGCTCGAATACAATTTCGTCATGGGCGTCGCCTCGGGCATGCCGGCCGATCCGGAGCTGCTGCCGATCCTCTTGAAGCTGAAGGTGCCGGATGCGCATTGGCAGGTCACCGCGATCGGCCGCGCCGAGATCTGGCCGCTGCACCAGCGCGCCGCCGACCTCGGTGGCCATTTGCGCAGCGGGCTGGAGGACACGTTCTATCTCGGCGACGGCACCAAGGTGACGTCGAACGGGCAGCTCGTCGAAGGGCTCGCCGCCTGCGCGCGGCGCGCGGGGCGCGAGATCGCGAGCCCGGCGGAAGCGCGACAGATCTTTGGGGTCAGGCACTAGGTGCTGTCATTCCGGGGCACGCGAAGCGTGAACCACAGATGCGCAATTGCGCATCGGGGAATCTCGAGATTCCGGGTCTGGTCCTTCGGACCATCCCGGAATGACGGCTGGGCGGAGGAAGCACATGGACAATCTCGCAGCAACCGGCGGCGTCACCGGCCCGGGCCGCATCGGACGGGTCGCGATCGGCGATCTCCTCAAGCGCGCCGCGCGGCGGTTTCCGGATCGCGTCGCCCTGACCGATGGCGGCCGGCAGGTCACCTTCACCGAGTTGGAGCGCGACGCCAATCGCTTCGCCAATTATCTGGTGCAGCGCGGGCTGAAGCCGGGCGAGAAAATCTCAACTATTTGCAATAACTCCGTCGAGTTCGTCAAAGCGCTGTTCGGCATCCACCGCGCTGGCCTGGTCTGGGTGCCGATCAACACCATGCTCGGGCCGTCGGACATGGACTACATCCTCGGCCACGCCGAGGTCCGCTTTGCGATCATCGACGACAATCTTCATGCTCAGGCCGATCGGCGCGCCGCGCTGGAGGCGCGCGGCATGGAGATGATCGCGATCGACCTGACCGGCAATGCCGGCAAGACCGGATTGCGCGAGTTCAACGGCTTGCTGGACGGACAATCCGACATCGAGCCTGACATCGAGATCAACGATCGTGATCTCGCAATGATCATCTATACGTCAGGCACGACCTCGCGACCGAAGGGGGCGATGCATTGCCACCTCGCCGTGGTCATGGCGGTGATGAGCAACTGCATCGAGATGCAGCTCTCGCGCGATGACGGGATCACCGGGCAGTTTCCGTTGTTTCACTGCGCCGGCCACGTGCTGCTGTTGAGCTATCTCTCGGTCGGCGGCCGCATGGCGCTGATGCGCGGCTTCGATCCGGTGGTGTGCATGGAGGCGATCGTGCGCGACCGGTTGACGGTGTTCGTCGGCCTGTCGCTGATGTACCAGGCGATCCTCGATCATCCGCGCCGGCGCGAATATGATCTGTCGGGCCTGCGCTGCTGCATCTACACCATGGCGCCGATGGGCAAGCCGCTGCTGGAGCGTGCGATCGCCGATCTCTGTCCGAACTTCGTGCTGACAAGCGGCCAGACCGAAATGTACCCGGCGACGACGATGTCGCGGCCGGAGGTGCAGCTCGACCGCTTCGGCAATTACTGGGGCGAGTCGCTGATCGTCAACGAGACCGCGATCATGGACGACAACGGCAACCTGTTGCCGCGCGGTGAGATCGGCGAGTTGGTGCATCGCGGACCCAACGTGATGATGGGCTATTACAAGGACCCGAAGTCGACCGAGGAGGCACGCAAGTTCGGTTGGCACCATACCGGCGACCTGGCCCTGATCGACGCCAATGGCGAAGTGCTGTTCCTCGATCGCAAGAAGGACATGATCAAGTCGGGTGGCGAGAACGTCGCTTCCGTCAAGATCGAGGAGACGCTGCTGGCGCACCCCGCGGTGCAGAACGCCGCCGTGGTCGGCCTGCCGCATCCGCAATGGGGCGAGGCAGTCTGCGCCTTCGTCAAGCTGAAGCCCGGTGCGGTGGCCGACGAGGCCGGCATCGAGGCGCATTGCAGAAAGCATCTTGGCGGCTTCCAGGTACCGAAGCTGGTGCGTATCCTCGAGGAGATGCCGATGACCGCGACCGGCAAGCTGCGCAAGGTCGAGCTGAGGCAGCAGTACAGTGCATATTTCGACGGAAAGAGCGCATGATAATAGCTATCTCTATCCTCGTCATTCCGGGGCGCGCGCAGCGCGAGCCCGGAATCCATAACCACCATAATGAGTATGGATTCCGGGCCTGCGCCTTCGGCGCATCCCGGAATGACGATGAAGGTTAGACCCATGGCCATCATCGAGAACACCATTTCCACCGGCAGCGCCGCGTTCCAGGGCAATCGCGACGGCATGCTGGCGCTGATCGCCCGGATGCGGGGGCTGGAGGAGCGCACACGCGCGGCCTCCGCCGTGGCAAAGGACCGCTTCCACAAGCGCGGTCAGCTGCTGCCGCGCGAGCGCGTCGCGCTGGTGCTCGATCCCGGCTCACCGTTCCTCGAACTCTCGACCCTCGCCGGCTACATGTTCGATGTGCCGGACGCGGACAAGAGCGTGCCCGGCGGCGGCCTGGTCGCCGGCATCGGCTTCGTCTCCGGCATCCGCTGCATGGTCAGCGCCAATGATGCCGGTATCGACGCCGGCGCGTTGCAGCCTTACGGCCTCGACAAGACGCTGCGGGTGCAGGAGCTCGCGCTGGAGAACAAGCTGCCCTATGTGCAGCTGGTCGAAAGCGCCGGCGCCAATCTGCTGCGCTACCGGGTCGAGGATTTCGTCCGCGGCGGCAACATCTTCCGCAATTTGGCGCGGCTGTCGGCGGCGGGACTTCCTGTCGTCACCGTCACCCACGGCTCCTCGACCGCGGGCGGTGCCTATCAGACCGGCCTTTCCGACTACATCGTGATGGTGCGCGGCCGCACCCGCGCCTTCCTCGCCGGGCCGCCCTTGCTCAAGGCGGCCACCGGCGAGATCGCGACCGAGGAGGAACTCGGCGGCGCCGAGATGCACACGCAGATCTCCGGCCTTGGCGATTATCTCGCCGAGGATGACCGCGATGCGCTGCGTATCGCGCGCGACATCATGGCCAAGCTGCCATGGGACCGTCCGACCCCCGAATCCGCTTCGTTCAAGCCGCCGCGTTATGACGCCGAGGAACTGCTCGGCATCATGCCGATGGACCACAAGCGGCCCGTCGACATGCGTCAGGCGATCGCGCGCTTCATCGACGATTCCGATTTCACCGAGTTCGGCGCCAATTACGGCCCGGCGACGATCTGCGGCCATGCCCGTATCGAAGGGCAGGCGATCGGCATCATCACCAACAACGGGCCGCTCGATGTGCCCGGTGCCAACAAGGCGACGCATTTCATCCAGGCCTGCTGCCAGTCGCGCACGCCGATCCTCTACATGAACAACACCACCGGCTACATGGTCGGCCGCGCCTATGAAGAGGCCGGCATGATCAAGCATGGCTCGAAGATGATCCAGGCGGTGACCTCGGCGACGGTGCCGCAGATCACGCTGTATTGCGGCGCCTCGTTCGGCGCCGGCAATTACGGGATGTGCGGCCGCGGCTTCCATCCGCGCTTCTGCTTCTCCTGGCCGAACGCCAAGACCGCCGTGATGGGCGGCGAGCAGGCCGCCGAAACCATGGCAATCGTCACCGAGGCCGCGGCCGCGCGGCGCGGCAAGCCGATCGAGAAGGAGAAGCTGGACGCGATGAAGGCGCAGATCACCGGCGTGTTCGATGGCCAGATGGACGTGTTCTCGACCAGCGCCCGCGTGCTCGATGACGGCGTGATCGATCCGCGCGATACGCGGACGGTGCTTGCCGAGGTGCTGGCGATCTGCCGCGAGGCCGTGGCACGCAGCCCGCAGCGGATGCAGTTCTCGGTGGCGCGGCCATGAGCGGAGCAATCGTGAAGCGGACACCGTTCTTCAAGATCTTGATCGCCAATCGCGGCGAGATCGCGCTGCGCATCATGCGCACGGCGCGGCGGCTCGGCTACGGCGTCGTCGCGGTCTACTCCGACGCCGATCGCGACGCGCTGCATGTGCGCGAGGCCGATCAGGCGGTGCGGATCGGCGAGGCGCTGCCCGCGCAATCCTATCTGAAGATCGACGCGATCATCGCAGCCGCCAAGGCGAGTGGCGCCGGCGCGGTGCATCCCGGCTACGGCTTCCTCGCCGAGAACGAGGACTTTGCGCAGGCCTGCCGCGATGCGGGACTGGCGTTCATCGGCCCGTCGCCGGAGGCGATCCTCGCGATGGGCAACAAGGCCGGCGCCAAGGAGATCATGCAAAAGGCCGGCGTGCCCTGCGTGCCCGGCTATCAGGGCGCCGATCAGAGCGGCACTGTGATGCTGGCGGAGGCCAAGGCGATTGGTTTTCCGGTCATGATCAAGGCGGTCGCCGGTGGCGGTGGCCGCGGCATGCGGCTGGTCGCGGATGCGTCGGCATTTCCGGATGCGCTACGCAGCGCGCGGTCGGAGGCGCAGGGGGCGTTCGGCGATCCCACCGTGATCCTCGAGCGCGCCATTGTCGATCCCCGCCACATCGAGATCCAGGTGTTCGGCGATCGCTATGGCAACGCCGTCCATCTCGGCGAACGCGATTGCTCGGTGCAGCGGCGGCATCAGAAGCTGATCGAGGAGGCCCCGTCGCCCGCGGTGACGCCGGAGCTGCGCGCGCGGATGGGTGCGGTTGCCGTGCAGGCGGTCAAGGCGATCGGCTATGAGGGTGCGGGCACGCTGGAATTCCTGCTCGATCGCGCCGGCAATTTCTACTTCATGGAGATGAACACGCGGCTGCAGGTCGAGCATCCCGTCACCGAGGCGATCACCGGGCTCGATCTGGTTGAATTGCAGCTTCGTGTCGCCCGGGGCGAGCCGCTCGGCCTGAGGCAGGAGGACGTCACCTTCTCCGGTCACGCCATCGAGGTCCGGCTCTGCTCGGAGGATGCCGGACACGACTTCATGCCGCAATCCGGCACCATGGCGCGGTGGCAGATGCCTGAAGGCATCCGCGTCGAGCACGCGCTGCAGTCCGGCTCGGAGATTCCGCCGTTCTATGATTCGATGATCGCCAAGGTGATCAGCCACGGCGCAACCCGCGATGAGGCGCGCGGGAAGCTGATCTGCGCCCTGGAGCAGGTCACGGCCTTCGGCGTCACCACCAATCAGGGCTTCCTGATCGATTGCCTGCGCCATCCGGTGTTTGCCAAGGGCGAGGCGACCACAGCCTTCATCGGCAGCAACCGCGATGCCCTGCTGGCGTCCCGGCTCGATCGCGGCGGTGATCTCGCGCTTGCGGCGCTGCTGCTCTATGTCACCAATCCGCACGCGCCGCCATGGCAGCGCGGACGGTCGTTGTCAGCGACATTCCCGCTCGGCTTGCGGATCGACCTCGGCCAAGGCGTGCAGGAGATCGAGATCGTCCGCGAGCGCGACGGCAGCTACCTCGCGACCCGCAATGGCGATCGCTTCAGCTTCGAGATCGACGAACTGGTTCAGGACAGCATCCGCTTCCACCACGATGGCCTGATGGAGCAGGCCAAGTTCCTGCGCGACGGCGACCGGCTTTACATCCTGCATCGCGGCGTCACGCTGTCGGTGCGCGATCTCACCCTCGCGCCGCCGGAGAGTGCTGCGGCTGCAGGTGGCGACGGCAAGGTCCGTGCGGCGATGAACGGCCGGGTCGTCGCGGTGCTGGTGAAGGCCGGCGACAAGGTCGCGGCCGGTCAGCCGGTGATGACGCTGGAGGCGATGAAGATGGAGCACGTGCACACCGCCGGTGTCGCGGGCACGGTGTCGTCGATCGATGTCGCCGAGGGCGAGCAGGTGACGACGGGGAAGATCGTGGTGGAGATCGAGGCGGCGGCGTAGCGACTGTCGTCCCGGCGAAGGCCGGGACCCATACTCCGCGGCCGGAGTTGTGAAGGGGACTCGTCGTGCAGCGGCGCGCAACGATCAGCCGTCGTGGTTATGGGTCCCGGCCTTCGCCGGGACGACGATGAAATTATTCCCCACGCCCCGTCCCGTCATTCAGCCAGCAGGCGACCTGATGCGCGGTGCCGGCCGCCTGCAGCGTGGGGCGCTCGGTCTTGCAGCGATCGATCGCGTAGCGGCAGCGGGTATGGAAGGCGCAGCCCGAGGGCGGGTTGATCGGGCTCGGCACGTCGCCGTCGATCATCGGCGCCAGCCGCCTGGCCTTGGGGTCGGCGATCGGCACCGAGGCGAGCAGCGCCTGGGTGTAGGGGTGACGCGGGTTGGCGAACAGCTCGTGCTTGTCGGCGATCTCGACGATGCGGCCGAGATACATCACGGCGACGCGGTGGCTGATATGGGCGACCACCGCGAGATCGTGCGCGATGAACAGATAGGAGAAGTTCTGCTTGCGCTGCAGGTCGATCAACAGGTTGATCACCTGCGCCTGGATCGAGACGTCGAGCGCGGAGACCGGCTCGTCGCAGACGATCAGCCGCGGACCGAGCGACAGCGCCCGCGCGATGCAGATGCGCTGACGCTGCCCGCCGGAGAACTGATGCGGAAAGTTCTTCATCTGGTCGGGCCGGAGACCGACCTGCTGGAACAGTTCCGCGACGCGCTCCTGCTTCTTCGCGCCGGTCGCGAGCCCATGCACGATCAGTGGCTCACCGACGATGTCGCCGGCCGTCATGCGTGGATTGAGCGAGGCGAACGGGTCCTGGAACACGATCTGCATCGAGCGGCGGTACGGCCGCAGCGCGCTCTTGCTGAGCGGTGCGATGTCCTCGCCGTCCAGCCTGATCGCGCCGCTGGTCGGCTCGACCAGCCGCAGCACGGTGCGCGCCACCGTCGACTTGCCGCAGCCGGATTCGCCGACCAGTCCGAGCGTCTCGCCTGCGCCGAGCGCGAAGCTGACGCCGTCGACCGCATGCACGGTGCCGACCTGACGGCGCAGCACGCCGCCGCGCACCGCGTAGTGCTTGACGAGATCGGTCACCTCGAGGAGCGGCCGTTGCTCGGTCATGGCGCCTCCACCATCTCGCCGGCGCGCCAGCATGCCGCCCAGTGCTTGCTCTTGACCTCGTCGAGCGGCGGATACTCCTTGAGGCAGCGGTCGATCGCGAACTTGCAGCGCGGCGCGAAGGCGCAGCCGGGTGGCAGATTGGTCAGCGACGGCACCATGCCGGGAATTTCGGTCAGCCGCGCATCGGTCTTCGCGCCCAGCGCGATCACCGCCGGCATCGAGGCCATCAGCCCGCGCGTATAGGGATGCAGCGGCGTTTCGAACAGCGACTCGACCGTCGCCTCCTCGACCTTCTTGCCGGCATACATCACGATCACGCGCTGCGCGGTCTGCGCGACGACGCCGAGATCATGGGTGATCAGGATCAGCCCGGTGCCGAGCCGCTGCTGCAGATCGACGATCAGCGCGAGGATCTGCGCCTGGATGGTGACGTCGAGCGCGGTGGTCGGCTCGTCCGCGATCAAGAGCGCCGGCCGGCACGCCAGCGCCATCGCGATCATGGCGCGCTGGCGCATGCCGCCGGAGAGCTGATGCGGATATTCCTGCGCGCGGCGCTCCGGTTCGGGGATGCGCACCAGCCGCAGCATGTCGACCGCCTGCGCCCACGCCTCCTTGCTGCTCATCTTCCGATGCAGGCGCACGGCCTCGGTGATCTGGTCGCCGATCCGCATCACCGGATTGAGCGAGGTCATCGGCTCCTGGAAGATCATCGAGATGCGGTTGCCGCGGATGGCGCGCATCGCGGCATCGTCGAGCTTCAGCAGGTCGGTGCCTTCGAGCGTCACGGAGCCGCCAACAATGCGGCCGGGCGGATCGGGCACCAGGCGCATGATCGAGAGCGCGCTGACGCTCTTGCCGCAGCCGGACTCGCCGACGATCGCAAGCGTCTCGCCGCGGCGGACCGAGAACGAGACGTCGTCGACCGCGCGGAACAGGCCGGAGTTGGTGAAGAATACCGTCTGCAGGTTCTGCACGTCGAGAACCGTCTCTGCCGGAAGTGCCTCGCTCATCAGCCGCGCTGCCTCGGATCGAGGATGTCGCGCAGCGCGTCGCCGAACATATTGGTGCCGAACACCGCGAGACTGATCGCAATGCCGGGGAAGATCACCAGCCAAGGCGCGGTGCGGACATATTCAGCGGCGGATTCCGACAGCATGCGGCCCCAGGACGGATAGGGCTCGGGGATTCCGAGGCCGAGGAACGACAGCGACGCCTCGGTCAGGATGGTCGAGCCGAGCTGCGCGGTGGCCAGCACGATCAACGGCGCGATGGTGTTCGGCAGCACGTGGCGCAGCGCGATGCGCGTCTCGCTCATGCCGATCGATTTTGCGGCCTCCACGAACGGCTGCTCGCGCAGCGCCAGCGTGTTGGCGCGGATCACGCGGGCAACCGTCGGGATCAGGGGAATGGCGATGGCAAGGATCACGTTCGGCAGCGACGGGCCAAGCGCCGCGGTCATCACCAGCGCGAGCACCAAGAGCGGCAGCGATTGCAGGATGTCGGTCACCCGCTGGAACACGAGATCGACCCAGCCGGAGAGATAGCCTGAGGTGAGACCCACAATGACGCCGAGCGTGGCGCCCAAGGTCGTGGAGCCGATGCCGACCGCAAGCGAGATCCGCGCGCCATGGACGATGCGGCTCCAGACGTCGCGACCGAAGGAATCGGTGCCGAACCAGTGCAGCGTGGAGGGGGCGGCGAGCCGGTGCGCGGAATCGACGGCAAGTGGATCGTAGCGGCTGATCAGATCGGCTGATATCGCGGTCAGCACGAACAGCAGCATGATGGTCAGGCCGATGGTGCCGAGCACGTGGCGCTGCGCAAGGAAGGCAAACCGTCCCCACCCGCCGCTGGCGTTGGCCCCGGCGCGTCGCAGTTCGCTGTCGAAATTGATCGTCGCCATCGGGCTAGTCCCCAAACCGAATGCGCGGGTCGATTGCGGCATAGAGCATGTCGACGATGAAATTCACGACCACCACGACGACAGCGATGAACATGACGAGGTTCTGCACGATCGGGTAGTCGCGCCAGCGCAGCGCCTCGACCAGGAAGCGGGCGATGCCGGGGATGTTGAACACGGTTTCCGTCACGATAAGCCCGCCGATCAGGAATGCGGCCTCGATGCCGATCACGGTGATGACCGGCAGCACCGCGTTCTTGAGCGCGTGGCGATAGTTCACCGAGGCCTCGGAGGCGCCCTTGGCGCGCGCGGTGCGGATGTAGTCCTGACGCAGGATCTCCAGCATCGAGGAGCGGGTGATGCGCATGGTCAGCGCCGCGCTGCGGAAGCCGACCGCCATCGCCGGCACCGCATAGATGGTCAGCGCCTCGAGCCATGTCTTCGGGTTCGGATTGAAGATCGGCATGGTGCCGAACAGCGAGACCGAGGCCATCAGGATCAAGAGGCCGAGCCAGAATGACGGCAGCGACAGGCCGCTGAGGCTGACGACGCGCAGCGCATAATCAAGCTTCGAGCCCTGATGCACGGCGCTGATGACGCCGAGCGGAATGCCGATCGAGGCAGAGAACAATAGCGCCAGCCCCGCAAGCCGCGCGGTGATCGGTATCCGCGGCAGGATTTCCTCCAGCGCCGGCTTCTCGGAGACATAGGAATAGCCGAGATCGCCATGCAGCAGGCCGCTGATCCAGTGCAGATACTGGATCACGATCGGCTGGTTGAGGCCGAGCTCGCGCTCGAGATTGGCCTTATCGGCGGGATCGACGAAGCCCGCGGCGTCGAACAGGATATCAACGATGTTGCCCGGAACGACGCGCAGCAGCACGAAGATGATGACCGAGATCCCGAACAGGGTCACGAGCATCAGGAACAGCCGCCGCACGATATAGGCAAACACCCTGGCTCTCTCCCTGATCCCGAATCTTCTCTTGACGCGTTTTCTTGACGCGAACCGGTATCCACTTCGCTCGAAGACGCTATGCCTACTTGTCCAACCAGACGTCTTCGTAGCGATAGCCGTTATAGGAGCTGTTGGACATGATCGTGACATTCTTCACGTAAGGCTTCCAGCAAGTGCCGGTGCGGGCATGGAAGATGATCGGACGCGCGACGTCTTCCTGCAGCTTCTTGTCGATCTCCCAGACCAGCTTCTTGCGCTTGTCGATGTTGGTCTCCTCGGATTGCTGGTCGAACAGCTTCTCGATGTCCTTGTTGCAATAATTGGTGTAGTTCCGCTCCGAGCCGCAGGCATAGTTTTCGTAGAAGGACTGATCGGGCTCGTCGACGGCATTGCCGGTGAGGTTGAGGCCGAGCGAATAGTCCTTGCGCGCGATCTTCGGAAACCACTGCGCGGTATCGACGACGTCGAGCTCGGCGTCGATATAGATGCTCTTGATCTGGTCGATCAGGATGATCGCGGGATCGCGGTAGACCGCGATGTTGCGGGTCGACACCTTGATCTGCAGGTGCTTGTCCGGGCCATAACCTGCTTTCTGCATCAGCTTGCGGGCTTCCTCGCGATTCTTCTCGATGTCGGGACCGTAGCCGGGGATCTGCTCCAGCATCTCCTTCGGCATCGCCCACAAGCCGTCGGGTGCCGGCTCCATGGTGCCGCCGATGTCGCCCTGGCCCTCGAACATGATCTGGATGAACGCCTTGCGATCGAGCGCCAGCGCCAGCGCGTGACGGATGTCGAGATTGTCGAACGGCGGTCCGCTCGAATTGATGATGATGTTGGTGGAGACATTGTTCGGTTCCACCATACAGACCGCCTTGGGGTCCTGCGACTTGACGTCCTTGAGCAGCGGGATCGAGACCTCGGTCGGGAATGTCATGTCGAACTTGCCCGAGACGAAGCCGAGGATCGCCGTCGAGCGGTTGGTGATAATGGTGAACTCGATGCCGTCGAGATAGGGCAGGCCCTTCTTGAAGTAATCGGGGTTCTTGGTGAGCTTGATCGATTCGTTGGCCTTGAACTCGACGAACTTGAACGGGCCGGTGCCAACAGGCTTGGTGCGCATCTCCGCCGGCGACACGTGACAGGGATAGACCGGCGAATAGCCCGAGGCGAGCAGCGACAAGAGCGCGGGCTGCGGCCGCTTCAGCTTGAACGATGCCTCATAGTCGCCGTTGGTGGTGATCTCGTCGACCTGGTCGTACCAGGATTTGCGCGGGTTCTGCCGGAACTTCTGCTGCGACTTGCCCATCAGCATGTCGAAGGTGCATTTGACGTCAGCCGCGGTGAACGGCTTGCCGTCGTGCCACTTCACGTCCTTGCGCAGCTTGAAGGTCAGCGTCTTGTTGTCGCCGCTCCAGGCCCAGCTCTCCGCAAGCTCGGGCCGGATCGTGTCGGCGCTGTTCTGCGCGATATGCTGGTCGAAGATGACGAGGTTGTTGAATATCGGCATGAACGGAATATTCACCGAATAGGTCGCGCCCTCGTGGATCGAGGCACTGCCGGGGCTATCGCGGTGGTAGATCCTGAAGATGCCGCCGGATTTCGGCTCGGCTGCGCACGAAACGTCGCTGATGGTCAGTACAGACAACACCGCGACGGCCAGCGCTTGCACGCTCCGCATGGTCCCCTCCACAAATTTCGGTCTCAATGGCCGATTGGCATCGACGATACCACGGTGAGGCTGTCGGGCAACAAGCGAGGGCCGTGCGGGGATTGGCAATTCGGATGACGTGGCAGCATTGAAATTTCCACGGACGGGGAATAATGGCTGTGATTGCGGGGAACTCAGTCTGTTTTGCTATGAAGCTACGAATCTCCGTTCGAATTCGATTGATAGCGCCGATGCGTGCGATGTGAGACCTTCCGCAATCAGCGACAGTTTGTCGCCGACATGATGTTTGTATTCCAAACTCTCACCGTCATCCTGAGGTGCGAGCGGAGCGAGCCTCGAAGGATGCACGGCCACCGGCCGGGCCGATTCATCCTTCGAGGCTCGCTGCGCTCGCGCTCAGGATGACGGGGAAACATTCGCTTCATTCCGCCGCCTGCGTTGAGGGCGGCTGCATGTTCGCGACACCATCGGCCTCGGTCGCCGAGATCGTGGTGCGGATCATCAGGCGGCCCTCATGCGCCGGCCAGGGGCGGCCGCGATGCATGGTGGCGCGGTTGTCCCACATCACGACGTCACCCTGCTTCCACTGATGCAGATAGCTGACGCCGGGCGCGGTGGCGGCTTCGGTCAACTGCTCGATCAGCGTCTTGCCGGCATCGGCCTCCATGCCCTCGACGCCATAGGCGTGGGAGGCCAGATACAGTGCGCCGCGGCCGTTGACGGGATTGCGCCAGACCATGCGCCAGCACACCGGCGGCAGTGCGTCGACTTCTTCCGATGTCGCGAGTCCGGTTGCCACCTTGTTGCGCGAATGCGCGTAGGAGTGCCAGGCGAACGAGTTCTCCAGCCGCTTCGCCACGTCCTTGTCGAGCCGCTCGAACGCAAGCCGCATCGAGACGAACTCGGTCTCGCCGCCATGTTCGGGGATGATGCGCGCGGACAGGATCGAGGTCAGCGCCGGCACGCGCTTGAAGGAGGAGTCGGTGTGCCAGAGCTGATTGGCCTTGGCGCGCAGCTGCTGCCGATGGTCCGATGGAACTACCTTGCCGTCGGGTCCGAAGGTCGACAGGATCACGAAATGCGAGCCGGTGCCCATCGAGCCGACCTTGGTCGTCTCGGGCGGACCGAAGCGGCGCGAGAACGCGAGCTGGATGTCGTCGCTGAGCTCCTGGCCGCGGAACACCAGCACCGAGTGTTCCTCGAACGCCGCGCGCACCGCGGCATAGGCGGCATCGCTGCCGGCAACATCCGAAAGTGTGACGCCGCGCAGTTCGGCTCCGAATCCCTCGCGCAGTGGGATCACTTCCATCGGCAAATCCTCCCTGACGTTTCTTCTTGAGGCGAGGTTAGGGGAAAAGCCCGCCAGCGGCAACGCGGCTCGCGCCGCCTCACCCCATCGCGATCAGATTGTGCCGCGTCCGGCGGTCAGCGACCTCCATGCGATGCGTGACGAAGGCGAACAGCGCCCAGCTGGAATGGAAGGCGACGCCGGCCAGAACAACGATGGCTCCGGGAATCGGGCCGATCGAGGCGCGGTCCCAGATCTCGCTCAGCGTGGTCAGCGGCAGCGGATGGATCGCCAGCTTGCCGTAATAGGCGATGGCCTGGATCGCGAAGATCCAGCCATAGGTTCGGCGCAGCCGCCGGCCGATCGCCCGTGCAAGGCTGATGTGATACCTCGGGTGGCGGTAGTCGTTGGCGAGCAGCTCGGTCCAGGCCGAGCCCGGCGAGGGACCTTCGCCGCGGATCATCGGCGCGTAGAAATCGGTTTCGAGCAACCGCGCCCGGGCACGCCAGACGTTGAAGTAGCGGTAGCGCCGCGCCTCGAACAACAGAAAGACCGTGACCAGCAGCCCGACCAGCACCATCGGCAAAGGCGAAGCCTCCGCGCTGCTGTAGGTCGCCGACAGCGCGATGCCGGTCGTGACTACCGCCCAGTTGGTGGAGCTGTCGAGGCGGGTGCGCCAGACCGTGCTGCGGTAGACCTCGCCACGATAGAGATGGGCGAGCGCACCGATCTCGGCGGCAGTGAATTCGAGCCTTCCGGCCTGTCCCGGCTCGGGCTCGCGCGGCTGGGGCGACGGCATGGCGGCCTCCGGCGAAGCGGGCTTGCGATCCCGGAGCATAGCGCGAAATCCGCGCGAGGAGCGAGTCCGTTACGCCGTGCGGCGTCCCCGGCTGCGAGGGCTCGGCGCGCCGCATCGCCTGTTCAGACGATCCGTGAGGTCTTGTTGCCCCAATAGCGATCGCGCAGCAGGCGCTTGTAGAGTTTTCCGGTCGGCAGCCGCGGCAGCTCGGCCTCGAAATCGACCGAGCGCGGCACCTTCTGGCGCGACAGCGCGCTTGCGCAGAACGCGATCAACTCCTCGGCGAGATCAGGTCCGGGTGCGACGCCGTCGACCGGCTGCACCACCGCTTTCACCTCCTCGCCGAGATCGACATTGGGCACGCCGAACACCGCGGCGTCGGCGACCTTGGGATGGGTGATCAGGAGGTTCTCGCATTCCTGCGGGTAGATATTCACGCCGCCGGAGATGATCATGAAGGTGGCGCGATCGGTCAGATAGAGGAAGTTGTCGTCGTCGACATAGCCGACGTCGCCGACCGTGCTCATGCTGCCGTCCGCCGAGCGGGCCTCGCTGGTCTTGGCCGGATCGTTGAAATACTCGAACGGCGTGGCGGTCTTGAACCACACGGTGCCGGGCGTGCCCTTCGGGCAGGGCTGCATGTTCTCGTCGAGGATATGGAGGTCGCCGAGCAGCACCTTGCCGACGGTGCCGCGATGCGCGAGCCATTCCTCGCTGTTGCAGGCGGTGAAGCCGAGGCCCTCGGTCGCGCCGTAATATTCGTGAATGATCGGGCCCCACCATTTGATCATGTCGTCCTTGACCAGCGCCGGGCAGGGCGCCGCGGCATGGATCGCGATCTCGAGCGTCGACAGATCGTAGCGGGTACGAATCTCCTCGGGCAGCTTCAACAGGCGCGAGAACATCGTCGGCACCAGCTGGCTGTGGGTGATGCCCCATTTTTCGACGAGCTGGAGATAGCGCTCGGGATCGAAGCTTTCCATGATGACGACGGTGCCGCCCATCCGGATGGTGAGATTGACCGCGGCCTGCGGCGCCGAGTGATAGAGCGGCGCCGGCGACAGATAGACCATGCCCTCGCGGTAGTGCCAGAGCTTGGTCAGGAAATCGAACAGCGGCAGGTTTTGCGACGGCGGCTGCTCGGGCAGCGGCCGCACGATGCCCTTCGGCCGGCCGGTCGTGCCGGACGAATAGAGCATCGCGGTGCCCGCATATTCGTCCGCGATCGGCGTCGCCGGCAGCCCCGCGGTGGCCTGTTGCAGTCCGACGATGCGATCGCTCTCACTGTCGCCGTCGACCACGATGCAGAGCTCGACCTGCGGGCACTCCTTCAGCGCCTCGCGCGCGATGTCGAGCTTCAGCTTCGAGGTGATCAGGATCCGCGACTGGCTGTTGGTCAGAATGTAGGCGAGCTCACCGTGCGTGAGGTAGGAATTGACGCAGGTGAAGTAGAGGCCGGAACGTTCACCGGCGCCGCAGGCCTCGAGGTAGCGGTTGTTGTTCTCCATGAAGATCGAATAGTGGTCGAGCCGCTTCATGCCGCGGTTGCGGAACAGATGCGCGAGACGGTTGTTGCGCGCCTCGAGCTCGCGATAGGTGACGATCTCGCCGGTCCCGGCCATGATGAAGGCCGGTTGCAGCGGGCGCAGGTAAGCATGCTTGCCGGTGTACATCGAAGCTCAGATCTCCCTCAGTGTTGTTTTGCTTCCTGTTTGAGCATGATCTCCGCGCAAACGCTTCGCGTTTGTCGCGAGGGAAAACCGCTTCGCACTTTTCCGGATCATGCTTTAAGCGGCCATCATCAGAATCTCGCGGACCTGGGATGGACCGTCGATCCTGCGCGGATTGCGCGGCACCCAGGGCGTGCGCATCGCACCCGCCGCGATGCGGTCGAAATGCTCAGGGCCAACACGGACCTCCTGCAGGCTGCGCGGCATGCCGAGGTCGCGGATGAAGCGGTCGAGCACGTCGCCGGCGTCCGCGCCCGGATGGCCCATCGCGGCCGCGACCAGCGCCTGCCGGTCGGCATTGTCGCGCTTGTTCCAGCGCATCACCGCCGGCAGCATCACGCATGACGTGTAGCCGTGCGGCACGTCGAATTCGGCGCCGAGCACATAGCCTATGCCGTGGCTCGCGCCCATCGGCACGCCGGAGGCGAGCGGGCCGGTCGACAGCCAGGTGCCGATCTGGCAATCCATCCGCGCCGGGATGTCCTTCGGATCGGCCTTCACCCGCGGCAGGCCCTGCGCCAGCATCTCCAGCCCCTTCAGCGCCTGCGCATCGCCGTAAGGATGCGCCTCGCGCGAGCAGATGCCCTCGACGCAATGATCGACCGCGCGGATGCCGGTCGACAGGAACAGCCAGTCCGGCGTGTGCACCGACAGGTCCGGATCGAGGATGGTGGCGCGCGGCATCACCAGGGGATGGCGCAGCATCTCCTTCTGCCGCTTGGCCTCGTTGGTGACGCCTGCGATCGAGGAGAACTCGCCGCCGGCGATCGTGGTCGGCACGCTGATCTGGCGCACGGTGGGAGGATTCATCTCGGGCGAGACGCCGCCACGGGTGCGGATCGTGTCGATGCCGTCGGATGTCGTGACGTTGTTGGCGAGGCAAAGCTGCACCGCCTTGGCGCCGTCGGTGATCGAGCCGCCGCCGATGGTGACGATCAGGTCGGCCTTCGCGTCACGCGCCTGTTCCGCCGCCGCGATGACGGCGGCACGCGGCGTGTGCGCCGGCATCTGGTCGAATGTACCGACGCAGCGGGCGCCGAGCGCCTGGCGGACTTTTTCGATCTCGTCGGTCTCGCGGTTCAGCGTACCCGACACCATCAGGAAGGCGCGCTGGGCGCCAAGCCGGTCCAGTTGCTCGACGATGGCCTCACGGGCGGGCCGCCCGAACACGACCTCGTCCATGGCGCCGAATACGACACGGCCTCGATGCACGCGGCTGTCCTCCCTCAAGATGGCCCGCCTTGCCGGCGGCCCTTTGCGGGGAGGTTAGCGGAGGAAATCGCGGCCGTCATCAGGGCTCCTGGGTTGCACGGTCGGAGGCTCCGCGTTCAACGCAGTCGTCCCGGCGAAGGCCGGGACCCATAACCACCGCATTTGGTGATGAAAGGGACCGCGGCCCCAGCGTCGCGCAGCAATTGAGGTTTGGGGTAATGGGTCCTGGCTTTCGCCAGGACGACGCCGAGTGTGTTGCGCATTCTGTGAGTCATGCTTCCGCATCCTCGCGGCGCGATGCACCCGAGTCTTGCGTTTACTTACCCTCCTCTTGGGCAGAGGGCGCAGGGAAAGCCGGGTGCGCTTGGGGGCACCGCTCCATCCACCCGTCGTTCCGGGGCGGCGCGAAGCGCCGAGCCCGGAATCCATTGTGCCACCGAACAAGTGGATGAATGGATTCCGGGTTCTCGCTTCGCGAGCCCCGGAATGACGGTCGACGACAGGACCTCTCGACGTGAGGGCGGCAAGGGCTTCGGATCGAAGAATGGATGCCTGGCAGAAATCTTGACGGCAACATCGCGGCGTGTGTTACACCTCGAAAGCAACAGGGACGTGCGCATGTCATCCACCGTCGATCTGGCCGAACTGCATCTTGACGACTTCATGCCGCATCGAGATGCGGAGTTCGAGATGCAGACGGCGGAAGGCGTCGTGGCGTTGAAGCTCGCCAAGGTCGAGGCCGCGGGCAACAGCGGCCGGCCGGGCGGTGCGTTCTCGCTGCTGTTCACGACGTCGAAGGGAGCCTGGTTGCCGCAGGCGATCTATCCGGTGCGGCATCCGGCACTCGGCGTGATCGAGATCTTCCTGGTGCCGATCGGCCCGCTCGGAGACGGCAACGGCTATCAGGCGGTCTTCACCTGATGGCCGGAAGCTGCGGTCCCGCGCCAGCGCATCAGGTCGTAGACGCCCTTGTCTTCCTCGGTGACGAAACCGAGCCGGCGGTAGAGCCGCATCGCCGGATTGAACTTCTCGACATGGATTGACATCGCCTTGCCTGCGCCGGCGGCCTCGTCGAGCAGGTCGCGCATCAGCGCGCCGCCGAGACCCGATCCGCGATGTTCGGGCAGGAAGGCGATATCGATGACGCAATGCTCGCTCGGCCAGCGGTCGACATAGAGGCGGCCGATATCCTCTCCACCGCGCATCGTCACCAGCCAGTCGGCCGTCGGATAGTGCTGCTGGTAATGCGCATGCTGCGCCTGGAACTGCATCGCCAGGAAGGCGGCCTTCTGCTCCGCGCTCCACGGTGTCACTGCCAGTTCATCGGTGCGCGTCGAAGCATAGAGCCGCGACAGGAAGGGCAAATCGGCATCGGCGATACGACGGAAGCTCAGGCCGGCATCCGCGGCGCGCGTCCATCCGAACGCCGCTGCAGCCGCATCAGTGCTCAAACCATCCGTCATGGCCGGTCTAGCTGCGCGGCGGGAAAATGCCCTGCAACGCGATGCAGAAATTCAACGTGAGATAGGGCATCAGGTTGTTATGGGGCTGGCTGCCGCCGTTCGGCAGAATTGAACTGGTTGCCGAGAACGGCGAAACGTTGGTCAGCGTCGCCGTGTAGGCTTGCCCCGGGTTTGCGCGTGCAAGGGATCGTGCCGGACCGGGCGTGGCAAGCTGAGACTGATTGATATTGCCCAGAACCCCGTGGTTGTGCTGGGGCATCTGGCTTTGCAGCAGGGTCACAGTCGTCGTACCGGCGGACTGTCCGATGTCGTAGAAAGTGCCGGAGGAGCTCTGCCCCTGCTGCATCGGCGCGCTGCCTTGCAGGTTGGGCAACGCAAAGTTGCTCTTGCCGTCGCCGCCATAATAGGTGCCGAGCAGGGAGAAAAGCGCGGTGTTCTGCGAGATCGGTATGAGTTGCCCGTTGCAGACGGCCCACCCCAACGGCGCGAAGTCGAACGGGAAAATGCGGATCTCGGCCAGGAATTGATCAGACATGGTCCCGTCCTAGTTTTGGCTCGGGTAAACGCCGAACAGTGAAATGATGAAGTTGTAGCAGAGGTAGGGTTGCATGTTGTCGTGCGGCTGGCTGCCGCCGACGAACGAGCACGCCTGGCTCGCCATCGGCGAGGCGGCCGCGACCTCGCGGTAGATCTGGGTCGCTCCCACCGCGCCCACGACATTGCCCGTCACCGTGTTGCCGGTCGCATTGTTCAGGGACGCAGCCATCGGGTGGTTGTGGGTGGGCAGTTGCTGGGTGATCAGCGTTACCTGTTCGGAGCCCCCGGTCTGCCCGATGACGAAGCCACTGGTCTGGTGCAACGGCAGACGGCCTTGCAGGTTCGGCAGGGCGAACGTCTGCTGGCCGTCACCGCCATAGGTGGTCCCGATCAGATTGTACAAGGTGGCGTACTGGTCGATTGGCAGGATCTGTCCCTGGCAGAGCATCCAGCCGGCCGGCGCGAAATTGCCGCCGAACATGCGAATCTCGCCCACGTAAGGCTGGCCCATGGCGCGCGTCCTTCAGGTCCGGGAGGGGAAGATGCCCTGCAACGCGATGCAGAAGCTGAGCGTGAGATAGGGCTGCATGTTCTCGTGCGGCTGTGAGCCGCCGGCATTGCCGACGGTGCTCGGAGCCAGCGTCGTCAAATTGCTGGCAGCGGTATAGAGATTGGCCGACGTCGCCATCAGATTGTTGGTGACCGCGGCATTGTCGGCGCCGTTGGTGGTGCCCTGAAAAATATGCGGATGCTGGGGCATCTCGGGGATCGACAGCGTGTGAGACGTTTCACCGCCGGTTTGCCCGAGCGTGAAGCCCGAGCCCGCATGCAGCGGCACTTTTCCCTGCAGGTTGGGCAGCGCGAAGGTCGTCTGGCCGTTGCCGCCATAGACGGTGCCGAGCAATGCGAACAGCGCCTGGTTCTGATTGATCGGCAGCAACTGGCCATTGCAAAAGGCCCAGCCTTTCGGCGGGAAGTTGAACGACATCATCCTGATTTCAGAGAGAAACGGTAGGGACATCGATCCTCCGTCAGACGATCCGTCTCGTCAGTGACTCAATTAATGAAAATGCAAGGCAAATGCGGTCGCGCGATTACGAATGCACGATAGCGTGTTCTACGCGAAGTGCAACCTAAACGATTGTCGGAGTTTCGTGATTTTTTGTCTGGATGGGTGACGCGCAGATGTCGTTGCGATGACGTTCGCTTCGCCACAACGACCGATGCGAATGCGGCGCGACCGAATCGCCGTTCGATCAAACCACCAGATCGTGATGGGTCTGGAGATGATCGGTCGGGTTGTCGCCCATGGCGGCGTAGGTCATCTCGTGGCCGACCCACCATGGTGTCGCGGCACTGGACTGTCCGCTGAACAGATCGGACAAGGTCTGGGTGTTCGTGGCTACATCCACGTGGTTTGTGTTGGTCTGCGACTGCGTCTGGGTCAATGACGAGAAGTCGAAGCTGTCACCGCTGGTCATCTTGAGCGTACCGGTGGTCTGCAAAGTGGCGGTTTGCTGGTTCGAGGTTGCGGTGCCTTGCGTCGGCATCGCCTTTTGCAGGGCCGCATTGGATTGGGCGACATCCGAGGTAGTGGCAAGCCGGCGCTCGCCGTCGGCGAGGCCGATATACATCAGGCTGCTGGCATCCGATGGCGAAATCGAGTCGGGGAGGCCGAGCACGTGGCCCAATTCGTGGACCACGGTGGTCAGCAGATCGAGATGACCTGCCGCGGCCGTCGACGGATCGGTCAGGAGATCGGTGCCGGCGGCGTTGACGGCATGGGTGAACTCGAAATTGTCCGACGGGGTCGGGTCGATGAACCAGCCGTGGCCGGCGGCATCGGTGTCGATCGTGATATGCAAGGCGCCTTCCTGACCGACAATCTGGCCGGCGAGGTCGGCGATGCTGAAGGTCGCGGCATGCAGGAGGGCGAGCTGCGTCGCGTTGGCGCCCGCACTCGCCCATTCGGCGATCGCCGCCGACACCACCGAACTGAGCTCTGCCTGCGTCAGGTGCGTCTCGCCCGCGTTCGGGGTCGACGCCTGAACGCCGCCCGCTTCGGCAAGCAGCGGCGCGACCACCGCGGGCAGCGTCGGCAGCGTGCTGACCAATGTCGTCGTGCCGTTGCCACCGGTGGTGTCGACGGTGATGCCGCCCGTGGTGCTGGTGTTGTCGTCGGTGATCACGCCTGCGGCGTTGCCCGACGTCGAACCGTTCTTCGAGAGGTTCAGATGGGTGCTGGCGCCGAAGTTGCTCAGCTCGACATCGGTAGCGTAGAGCGCGCTATGGTTCAGCGTGTTCTTGCTGCCGGTGCCGCCGGAACCCATGCCGATGGCGACATTCGTCGTGCTGGTGTCGGTCGCGGTCGCGCCGTTCTCGACATCGAGCGCGGCGAAGGGACTGGCGGAAGTCGGAGACGACACCGAGTTGCCGTAGAGCGTGGCGTTCAGGGTCGAGCTGCCGTCGTTGTTCTGCAGCGCGATGCCGGCGTCGCCGACGCCGGTGATGGTGTTGTTCTGGATCAGCGTCGTCAGGCTGCCGGCGCCGGCGTCGCGGACGAAGATGCCGTCGGAGTTGGATCCCACCTTCGCCGGGCCGATATCGTTGCTGGCGATGGTGCCGGACATCGTGCCGTTGTCCTGGCCTTTCGAGACGAAGATGCCGACGGTGTCGAAGGCGTTGGTGCCGCCGTCGGTCAGGATGTTGTGCGAGATGTCGAACGTGGTGGTCGCGGCGGAGACGAGGCCACCGGATCCGCTGGCGATATGGACGGCCGTGCCGCCGCCGGGAACGATCGCCTGGCCGTTGTGGAAGGTGTTGCTCCGCACCACGGCGTCCATCGACGAATTGTTGTTGGCGGCGAACGCGATGAAGTCGGACCGCGTGCCGGCAAACGTGCTGTTGGTCACCGTGTAGTTGGCGGTCGCGGAGTTGTAGACTTGGCCGAGGACGTTGTCGTTGCCGCTCGAGCCGATCAGGCCGAACGTGTCGCTGTCCATGGTCAGGCGGTTCAGCGTGCCGCTGGTGTTGTAGAGATCGACATTCTGGGTGAAGCCGCCCGAAATGCTCGATCCCGTGATCGACGCGGTGCCGAGCAAATTGTCGAACCGGATGCTGCTTTCCTCGCGGTCGCCGGCATTGGTGGTGCCATTGGTGCCGCTGATCGCGCTGTTGGCGAGCGTGAAATTGGTGACGCCATTGCCGTAGATCGCGAAGTTGCTGAAGTCGTGCAGCGTCATGTCAGTCAGCGACACGTTGGCGGTGCTGTGCAGGAAAATGCCGGTACCGCCGTCGCCCGATGTGGTTTGCCCGCCGGCGTCGGTGCCGCTCAGGATATCGCCGCCGGTCTTGTTGTTGATCGTGCCACCGGATCCCGCGGAGCCGGTCCCGGTGACCGTGAGCCCGCCGGCCGTTCCCGTCGTGTCGAGGATGATGCCGGCATTGCCCGACGAGCCTGTCGCCGAAATGCTCTTGAAGGTGAGATTGCCGGCGCCGATGTTGGTGTGCTCGACATCGAGGGCGGTGCCGATCGTCGACGTGATGGTGTTGTTGCTGCCTGTGACGGTGATGGTGCCGCCATGGGTGAAGCTCAAGCCGGCACCGCTGGCCGTCTTGACCGTGATGTCGGACATCGTGACGGTGCCGACATTGTTGCCGTCGTCGCTGATGCCGATGCCGGTCGAGGCCGAGGTGTCGATGCTGACGCCGGTGATGGTGTGGCCCGACGTGCCGAGCAGGTCGATGCCGTTGTCGGCGCCGGTGACATGGATGACCGGATCGGTGCCGGAGCCGACATTCGCGGTCACCGTGGCGTTGGTCACCGGATTGGTGAACGTCAGGGTATGGCTGCCGCCGATCAGGTTGACGCCGCTGGCGAGGTTGATGCCGTTGGCTTCGCTGTACGTGCCGGTGCCGTGCTCGAGCACGACATAGTCGCCGGAGCCGGCCGGATTCGCCGCGTTGAAGGCCGCGATCGAGGTGTAGGGATCGTGCTGGGTACCGAGGTTGAGGCTGGTGCCTGTCGTCGAGTTGTCGATGTAGAACACCTGCGGCACGACGCCGACATGAAAGGTCTGCGCGCCGGAGGTCTGCGCGCCGGGCGTGCCGGTGTTGCCGTTGTCGTTGACGTTCAGCGTGACGGTATCCGAGCCGGTGAAGCCCTCGTCGCTGTTGTAGGTCAGCGTCGCCAGCGCGGTATTGACCTGTGCCGTCGTGCCGGTGAGCGTGACGGTGTGGCTGGCGTTGTTGGTGAAGCTCGCGAGCCCCGTGGTGTCGAAGCTCAGGGCGGCGTGGTTTGAGGCGATCGTTGCGGTGACGTTGCCGCTGCCGGCGTCGACGTCGGCGACCGACAGGCCGGAGATCGCAAGATTGGTGTGCGAGAAGGCGGTGCCGATCGAATTGTCCGCCGGCACCGTCGCGGTGGGCGCATCGTTGACGGCGGTCACGCTTCCCGTCGTCGATGCTGTCCCGGTGTTGTTGCCGCCGTTCGCGGTGCCGCCGTCATCGTGCACGGTCAGGGTATAGGAACGCGCGGTGGTGTCGGGGTTCTCGCTGGTGTTGTTGAACTGGATCTGGTCGAGCGCCGCATTGTAGTGCGCCAGCGTGTCGGTGCCGGTGAAGCTGATCGTTTCGGTGCCGGCGATGCTGGTGATGTCGAAGTGGATCCCGCCGATGTCGCCGCTGGTGCCGGCGTGACCCGCGATCGAGAGCGCGTCCGACGGCTTCAGATCGTTCAGCACGAAGGTCGCATCGGTCAGGTTGTTGCCTTCGGCGTCTGATATCGTCAGGTTTGGCGTGATCGTCACCGGCGTCGAACTCGCCGCCGGCGTGCCGTTCGGCGGCTCGGTGAATCCGGCGATGGCGCCGAAGCTGATCACCGGCGCGTCGTTGACCGGTGTGACATGGATGGTCGAGGTCGAGGTGTTGCTGTCCAGCGAGCCGTCATTGACCGTAAAGCTGACGGTACGATCCGCCCCGGACGGATTGTCGCTGGTGTTGAAATAGGTGATGGAGTCGAGCGCGGCCTTGTAGTTCGCGACGCTGGAGGAGCCGGTCAAGGTCAAAACGCCGGTCAGAGCGTTGTACGATCCGATGATGCCGTTCTGGGGGTTGAAGCCGAGCACGTCCTGGCCCGCGGCGAAGCCGCCGGTAATAGCAACCGTGGCGCTGGCCATGTTGGCGCTGTCGACGTCGGACACGTTGACCGACGTGTCGATCGCGGTCGCGGCTTGGTTCTCGATGTAGTTCAGCGTGCCGCCGGCTGACGTGACCGGCGGATCGTTGACCGGCGTGACGTGGATGGTGTCGGTGACTGCCGTGGAATTCGCGGCGCCGTCATTGGCTGTTATCGTCACCGTGCGCGCCAGGCCCGACGGGTTGTCGCTGATGTTGAAATAGGTCACCGAGGCCAGCGCGGCCTGGTAGTTGGCGACCGTGTCGGTGCCGGTCAACGTCAGTTTGCCGGTCGCAGCATCGAACGTGCCGGTGATGTTGCCGATGGTGGTGAAGCCCAGGACATCCTGGCCGTTGGCGTAGTTGCCGGTGATCTGCACCGTCGCGCCGGCCAGCGTGGTGTTGTCGACGTCGATTACCGTGATCGCCGGATCGAACGCCGTCGCGACCTGATTCTCGGTGTAGTTCAGCGTGTGGCCGGCGGTGACGACGGGCGGGTCGTTGACCGGAGTGACGTTGATGGTGTCGGTGACCGGCGTGCTGTCGAGCGTGCCGTCATTGGCTGTGATCGTGACGGTGCGCGCCAGCCCGGACGGATTGTCGCTGGTGTTGAAATAGGTCACCGACGCGAGCGCGGCCTGATAGTTGGCGACGGAATCGGTACCGGTCAGCGTCAGCGTTCCGGTCGCGGCATTGAACGTGCCGGTGATCGTGGCGGTGTTGACGAAGGCGAGGACGTCCTCGCCGCTCACATAGTGATCGGTGATCTGCACCGTCGCGTGGTCGAGCGTGGCGTTGTCGGAATCGGTGACGGTGATCGCCGAATCGATCACGGTCGCAACCTGGTTTTCGGTGTAGTTCAGGGTGTGGCCGGCGGTGACGACCGGGGCTGCGTCGATGACGACGCCGATGGTGAAGGTTTGCTGGCTGTGCAGCGTGCCGTCGGAGGAATCGACCGTAATGTCGTAGGATGGGCTGGCGGGGTTGAAGACAATCTTGGTGGGATCGGCGACCGTGACCTTGCCGGTGGCCGCATTGATGGTGAAGGCGCCGCCGGAGGTGTCGCCGACCAGCGAATAGGTCACGGCCGGGCCGTTGACGTCGGTCGAGGATGCCGTCACGCCGGTTCCGGAGCCAACCGGTGCGCCGACCGCGACGCGGTTGATGGCGCCGTCGCTGTCGACCGGGGTCGATGGCGCGACGTCGGTAACGGCGATGGTGAAGGTCTGCGAGCTCGCGAGCGTACCATCGCTCGCCTGGGCGGTGACGGTGTAGGCGTGCCCGGCCGCGCTTTCGTAGTCGATCTTGGTCGAGTCCGCGACGCTGATGACGCCCGTTGCCGCGTTGATGGTGAAGCCGCCGCCGGAGGTGTCGCCGATTAGCGAATAGGTCACGGCCGGGCCGTTGACGTCGGTCGACGATGCGGTGATGCCGACGGTCGAGCCGGCGGCCGCGCCTTCGGCGATCGAATTGGGGGTGGCGTCGGCATCGACCGGGGTCGACGGCGGAGCGTCAGCGACAGCGATGGTGAACGTCTGCGAGCTCGTGAGCGTGCCGTCGCTGGCTTGCGCGGTCACCGCGTAGGAATGAGTCGGGCCGCTGCTCTCGTAGTCGATCTTGGTGGGGTCGGCGACGGTGATGACCCCTGTTGTCGCGTTGATGGTGAAGCCGCCGCCGGAGGTGTCGCCGGTCAGCGAATAGGTGACGGCGGGACCGTTGACGTCGGTCGAGGACACGGTGACGCCGACCGTGCTGCCGGCGGCGGCGCCTTCGACGACACTGTTGGCGGCGGCATTGCTGTCGACCGGAATCGACGGCGCCGCGTCGCTGACGGCGATGGTGAAGGTCTGCGAACTCGACAGCGTGCCGTCGCTCGCCTGTGCGGTGATGGTGTAGCTGTGACCCGCGCCGCTGGTTTCGTAATCGATCTTGGTGGGATCGGCGACGGTGACGACGCCGGTCGCGGCGTTGATGGTGAAGCCGCCACCCGAGGTGTCGCCGACCAGCGAATAGGTCACGGCCGGGCCGTTGACGTCGATCGCCGACGCGGTGATGCCGACCGTGCTGCCGGCGGCGGCGCCTTCGACGACCGTGTTGGCGCCGACGTCGCTATCGACCGGGGTCGATGGCGCAACGTCCGTGACGGCGATGGTGAAGCTCTGCGTGCTGGTGCCGCCCTGGCCGTCGCTGGCCTGCGCGGTGATGGTGTAGGCGTGACCGGGCGCGCTTTCGTAATCGATCTTGGTGCCGTCGGCGACGGTGACGACACCCGTCGTCGCGTCGATGGTGAAGCCGCCGCCGGAGGTGTCGCCGACCAGCGAGTAAGTGACGGGCGGGCCGTTGACGTCGATCGCCGACGCAGTGACGCCGACCGTCGAGCCGTTGGCCGCGCCTTCGGCGATCGCATTGGGGTTGGCGTCGGCGTCGACCGGGGCCGACGGCGGGGCGTTGGTGACGCCAATGGTGAAGGTCTGCGAACTCGCGAGCGTGCCGTCGCTGGCGGTCGCCGTCACGGTGTAGGCGTGGCCGGGCGCGCTTTCATAGTTGATCTTGGTCGGGTCGGCGACGGTGATGATGCCGGTCGCCGGATCGATCGCGAAGCCGCCGCCGGAGGTATCGCCGGTCAGCGAATAGGTCACGGCCGGGCCGTTGATGTCGACCGCATGCGCGGTATTGGGATCGATCTTGAAGCCGCCGCCGGAGGTGTCGCCGGTCAGCGAGTAGGTGGTTGCGGGACCGTTCGGATCGACCGCGGACGCCGTGATGCCGACCAGCGTGTTGACGGCGGCGCCTTCGACGACGCTGTTGGCGGCGGGATTGGTGTCGACCGGCGTAGAGACCGGAACGTCGTTGACGTTGATCGTGAAGCTCTGCGAGCTAAAGCCGCCATGGCCGTCGCTGGCCTGCACGGTGATGGTGTAGGCGTGGCCCGGCGCGGTCTCGAAGTCGAGTTTGGTGGAATCGGCGACGGTGACGACGCCGGTGTTGGGATCGATCTTGAAGCCGCCGCCGGACGTATCGCCGGTCAGCGAATAAGTGACGCCGGGGCCGTTGACGTCGGCCGACGATGCGGTGATGCCGACCAGGGTGTTGACAGCGGCGCCCTCGTTGACGGCGTTCGCGGCGGCGTTGCTGTCGACCGGTGTCGATGGCGGCGCATTGCTGACCGCGATCACGAAGCTCTGCGACGAGGCGAAGATGCCGTCGGTTGCCTGCACATTGACGATGTAGCTGCCGCCGGAGCTCTCGAAGTCGACCTTGGTGGGATCAGCGACCGAGATCACGCCGGTGTTCGGATCGACCTTGAAGCCGCCATGGGAGGAATCTGATGTCAGCGAATAGGTGACCGGAAGGCCGATCAGGCTGCTCGACTGCGCGGTGATGCCGACCGAGGTGTTGGCTGCCGCGCCTTCAACGACCGTGTTGGTGCTGGAATTGGCATCGGTAGGCGGCGCCAGGAAGCCCTGGACCGGCGGCCAGAGCGTACCGGGAGGGCAGCCGAGGTAGAGATATTGCAGACCATGCGTGTCGGCGAACGCCTGCGCGGCCGGATCAAGAATGATATGTCCGGTCGGATCGAGGTGAAGTTCGGGGCGCGTTAAACCACCGATTGTATAAGCGGGTATGGTCGACATGCGCACTCCTGCGACCGGCGTGGAAGCCGATCAATATTTACAATTGTTGGGGACGATGACGTGTGAAGCCGTTCACACGTTTAAGTTGACTACCCGCGACGCGCGATCGCGCCAAGCCGCCTGCAATTTGAGAAGGCAGCGATGTTCGCGGAGCCGTGGCATCAGCGAGTTCAAATGCGCGTGCCATTTACGTAGTCGCTTTCACACACTCGCGCCGCGACAAAACACTATCAATGTTCGAGAAAAATGCGGCCGGCCAAGAATATTCATGCTTTGGCAACCATGACCGTATTGGCGATACTACCGGGTGTCAATGTGTGTCCGGATGACAACCGCGCCGTTAACTATGATTCCGCTCGTGCAGCGGGAGGTAGAGTGCGGGAACTTGGTTGGTCCTGCTGTCAGCGGGCCGGAGGTTTCTGTGCCAAAAGTGGAATCGGGTGCAGTGTGACGAATCTGTGAAGCGAACTCGCGTTGTGATTGATTCGGGGCGGCCTGTCTGTGACCTCGCAGCTCCGATAGGCCAGCCAAACTGCCCCTTTTCGTCGTCACGGTTTCGCGAGCGTGTCGTAAGGCTTTCAGATTGCGCAACTATTCGCTTGATCCGGCGGCCATCTTGAACAGACTGGGGTGCGGCTACATCTGTGACGTCCGCTGCCGCGACATTGCGGTGGTCCATCCGTGTTGAATCACCGCAATTTCAGTTGCGACTTTCGTAGCCCTGCTTTGGTCGGCGTGCTTCGTAGTCTTTTGGGGGAGAGCGAATTGAGTTCGATTGACAGAACGGGGCGTCCGGCTCCGGTGACCGGTGTCGAGCGTCGTTCGCTCCGCCGCCAGGGATTCGTCAGGGCGTGCCGGCGCGGCCTCGCGCCGATCGGGCTGTTGGCCGCGCTGACGGTCGGCGGCTGCGACGACAAGACCGCGCAATCGCCGGCCGCGCCTCCGGCGCCGCCCGTGACCGTCGCGCAGCCGGTCAAACGCACCGTCACCGACTGGGACGAATTCACCGGCCGCTTCGAGGCGGTCGAGGAGGTTCAGGTCCGCGCCCGCGTCGGCGGCTTCGTCAACAGTGTCGAGTTCAAGGATGGTGACATCGTCCACACCGGCGATCTGCTTTACATCATCGATCCGCGGCCGTTCGAGGCGGTCGTGCTGCAGGCCGAAGGTCAGCTCGCCGACGCACGCGCCAAGGGCGAGCTTGCCAAGCGGGATCTCGAGCGCGGGCTCAATCTGGTGCAGACCAGCGCGGTCTCGGAGCAGGTCGTCGACCAGCGCCGCCAGGCATTGCAGGCGGCACGCGCCGCCGAGACGCAGGCCGAGGGCTCGCTGAAGGCCGCGCAGCTCAACGTCGAATTCACCCATGTGCTGGCGCCGATCACCGGCCGCGTCAGCCGGCATCTGGTGACGCCGGGCAATCTCGTGCAGGGCAGCGAGAGCGGTTCGACGCTGTTGACCTCGATCGTGTCGCTCGATCCGATCTACGTCTATTTCGACGTCGACGAGGCGACCTATCAGCGCAACAGCAAGCTGTGGTTCGAAGGCCGGCGGCCGAGCTCGCGCGATACCGCGAACCCGGTGCAGGTGACGCTGACCGGCGAGACCAAACCCTCGCATGAAGGCAAGATGGACTTCATCGACAACCGCCTCGACGTCTCCACCGCGACGCTGCGCAGCCGCGCGGTGATCCCGAACAAGGACCTCTCGATCCTGCCCGGCCAGTTCGGCCGCGTCCGTCTGATCGGCTCCTCGCCCTACGAGGCGCTGCTGATCCCGGATACCGCCATCGCCACCGACCAGTCGCGCAAGATCGTGTTCGTGGTCAAGGACGACAACACGGTGGAAGCAAGGACAGTTACGCTCGGACCGCTGGATGAGGGTCTGCGCGTGATCCGCGAAGGCCTCAAGCCGGAGGACCATGTGATCGTCGACGGGCTGCAACGTGCCCGCGTCGGCGCCAAGGTGACGCCGAAAATGGCCCAGGCTCCGGCCGAAGCCAAGCCCTCGGCAGGGGACAAGCCGCCGGCGGGTGATAAGCCTCCGGCAGGCGACAAGCCCGCGGAAGCTGCCAAGCCCCCGGCAGCAGACAAGCCCGCGGCAGGTGCCAAGCCATGAATCTCGGCAGGCTTTCCATCAACCAGCCCATCCTCGCGATGGTGCTGTCGATCGTGCTGCTGATCGTCGGCGCGATTGCCTATCCGACGCTGCCGGTCTCGGAATATCCGCAGGTCGTGCCGCCGACCGTCACGGTGACCACGCAGTACCCGGGCGCCTCGGCGCAGACCGTGTCCGACACCGTCGCCGCTCCGATCGAGCAGGAGGTCAACGGCGTCGAGGACATGCTGTATCTCTACAGCCAGGCGACCTCGAACGGCCAGCTCACCATCACCGCGACCTTCAAGCTCGGCACCGACCTCGACAAGGCCCAGGTGCTGGTGCAGAACCGCGTCGCGATCGCGCAGCCGCGGCTGCCTGAAGAAGTGCAGCGCAACGGCGTCGTCACCCGCAAGAACTCGCCCGACATCCTGATGGTCGTGTTCATGCTGTCGCCCGACGACACGTTCGACCAGCTCTACATCTCCAACTACGCGCTGCTGCAGGTCCGCGACCAGCTGTTGCGGCTCGACGGCGTCGGCGACATCCAGATGTTCGGCGCGCGCGACTACTCGATGCGGCTGTGGCTCGATCCCGACCGGATCGCCAATCTCGGCCTGACCTCGGGCGAGGTGCTGGCGGCGATCCGGGCGCAGAACCTGCAGATCGCGGGCGGCCAGATCGCCGAGCCGCCGATCGCCGATCGCGCATTCCAGCCGAACCTCGTCTTCACCGGCCGCCTCAAGGACATCAGGCAGTTCGAGGACATCGTGGTGAAGGCCGGCTCCGACGGCCGCACCGTGCGCCTGCGCGACGTTGCCCGCGTCGAGCTCGGTGCGCTGTCCTACGCCACCAACAGCTTCCTGCTGCGCAAATCGGCGGTCGCGCTGCTGGTGACGCAACGGCCCGGATCGAACGCGCTCGCCACCGCAAAGAACATCTCCGACACGATGGAGCGGATGAAGGCGAGTTTCCCGAAGGGGCTCGACTACAATATCGGCTATAACCCGACCGAATTCATCGCCCAATCGGTCCATGAGCTGATCAAGACGATCTACGAAGCGATGGCGCTCGTCGTCATCGTGGTGCTGGTGTTCCTGCAGGGCTGGCGGCCTGCGATCATCCCGATCATCGCGATCCCGGTGTCGCTGGTCGGCACCTTCGCGGTGATGGCCGCGCTCGGCTTCTCGATCAACAATCTGACCTTGTTCGGCCTGGTTCTCGCGGTCGGCATCGTGGTCGACGACGCCATCGTGGTGGTCGAGAATGTCGAACGGCATCTCGAGCACGGCATGAGCCGGCGCGAGGCTGCGCTCAAGACCATGGAGGAGGTCGGCGGCGCGCTGGTCTCGATCGCGCTGGTGCTGTGCGCGGTGTTCGTGCCGACCGCCTTCCTCGGCGGCATCTCCGGGCAGTTCTTCCAGCAATTCGCCGTGACGATCGCGGTCGCGACCGCGATCTCCTGCTTCTGCTCGCTGACGCTGTCCCCGGCGCTGGCCTCGCAGATCCTGGTCCCGCACGAGGAGAAACGCCCGCCGGCGCGCTGGAACATCATCGCGCGCGGCTGGGACAGCTTCACCGCGCTGTTCAACCGCGTATTCGACCGGCTGGCGCACGGTTATGCGGCGGTCGCCGACTTCGTGATCCGGCACACGGTGGTGATGGTCGCGATCTACCTCGTCTTGATCGGCAGCGCCGGCTGGCTGCTCGCGACCACCTCCCAGGGCTTCATCCCGGCGCAGGACCGCGGCTATGTCATCATCTCGGCGCAACTGCCGGGCGCCGCATCGCTGGCGCGGACTACGGCTGTGGTGCGCGAGATCGAGCGGATCGCGCTGGATACGCCGGGTATCGTCCGCGTCGCGGCGTTCGCCGGCTTCTCCGGTGCGACGCGTACGCAGGCGGGCAACGCAGCGGCGCTGTTCCCGGTGTTCGACGAGCCGGAGGCTCGCCTGAAGAAGGGACTGACGGCGACCGCGATTACCGCCGACCTGCGCAAGCGTCTGTCGGTGATCCAGGGCGCCTTCATCATCGTCATTCCGCCGCCGGCCGTGCCCGGTATCGGCACCGGCGGTGGTTTCACCATCCGCGTCCAGGATCGACAGGGGCGCGGGCCCGAACTGCTGGCGTCCGCGACCGACGAACTGGTGTTGGCCGCGCGCAAGTCGCCGAGCCTCACATCGGTGTTCTCGCCTTACTCCGCGAACACCCCGCAGCTGTTCGTCGATATCGATCGCGTCAAGGCGCAGAAGCTCGGCGTTCCCATCGCCAACATCACCGACACGATCGAGACCTATTTCGGCTCGACCTATGTCAACGACTTCAACCTGTTCGGGCGCACCTATCACGTCACGGCGCAGGCCGATCTGCCGTTCCGCAAGGAGACCACCGATCTTTCGCGGCTGCGCACCCGCAACGCCGCCGGCGACATGGTGATGCTCGGCAGCGTCGTGGACTTCAAGGACATCTCGGGCCCCGACCGAGTCGCGCGCTACAATCTCTACTCGGCGTCTGAACTGCAGGGTGAGCCGGCGCCGGGCGTCAGCTCGACGACGGCGCTCAACACCATCAAGAAGCTCGCCGACGAAACCCTGCCGAGCGGCTTCTCGTTCGAATGGACCGACCTGTCCTACCAGCAGGTCAACGGCGCCAATGCGGGCCTCTACGTGTTCCCGATCTGCGTGCTGTTCGTCTATCTGGTGCTGGCCGCGCAATATGGCAGCTGGACGCTGCCGTTCGCGGTGATCCTGATCGTGCCGATGTGCCTGTTCGCGGCCACCATCGGCGTGCGCATCATGGGCCAGGACGTCAACATCCTGACCCAGATCGGCTTCGTGGTGCTGGTAGGCCTCGCCGCCAAGAACGCGATCCTGATCGTCGAGTTTGCGCGCGATATCGAGCTCGAGGGCCGGCCACGGCTGGAGGCGGTCATCGAGGCCTGCCGGCTTCGCCTGCGGCCGATCCTGATGACGTCGTTCGCCTTCATCCTCGGCGTGCTGCCGCTGGTGCTGTCGACCGGCTCGGGCTCGGAGATGCGCCAGGCGGTTGGTGTCGCCGTGTTCTTCGGCATGCTCGGCGTCACCCTGTTCGGCCTCGTCTTCACGCCGATCTTCTACATGGTGGTGCGCAACCTCGCGGAAGGAAAGAACGAGGGCAAGCCGAAGGAACCCGCAGCGAACGTGGCGGGGTAGCGGGCGGCATTCGGCGTACCGCGGCAGCAAGTCCTTCCCCGTCATCCTGAGGAGCCTGCGAAGCAGGCGTCTCGAAGGATGCACGGCCACCAGCCGGGCCGTCGACCCTTCGAGGCTCGCCCAGCGGCGCAATTGCGCCGCAAGGCTCGCACCTCAGGGTGACGGAGCAGATATTGTGCGGACTTGCGTCGGCAGCCCATACTAACGGCTGAGCGGAAAGAGATGGGCAGGCGCGGGGTTATAAAATAATGTCGCGCCGATTTTTCCTGATGAGAGACTGCTGGGAGAGCACAAAAATGAAGTCGGGATTCTTGGCTGCGGTCGCGGCGTGCAGCCTGATGCTGGCGGCGCCGGCGTCGGCACAAGGTGTCAAGATCGGCATCCTGAACGATCAGTCCGGCGTCTACGCCGACTACGGCGGAAAGTATTCGCTCGAGGCGGCGCGGATGGCGGTCGAGGATTTCGGCGGCGAGGTGCTGGGCCAGAAGATCGAGATCGTCACCGCCGATCATCAGAACAAGCCGGATCTCGCGACCGCGATCGCGCGACGCTGGTACGAGGTCGAGAACGTCGACATGATCACCGAGCTCACAACTTCGTCGGTCGCGCTCGCGGTGCAGGAGCTGTCCAAGGAAAAGAAGAAGATCGACATCGTGGTGGGTGCGGCGACCTCGCGCATTTCAGGCGACGCCTGCACGCCCTACAGCTTCCACTGGGCCTACGACACTCGCGCGCTGGCGGTCGGTACCGGCGGAGCGCTGACGGAAGCGGGCGGCGACACGTGGTTCTTTCTGACCGCCGACTACGCTTTCGGCTACGCGCTGGAAAAGGACACCAGCGACATCGTCGCCTCGAAGGGCGGCAAGGTGGTCGGTTCGGTCCGCGTGCCGCTCAACTCGTCGGACTTCTCGTCCTTCCTGCTGCAGGCGCAGAGCTCGAAGGCCAAGATCATCGGGCTTGCCAATGCCGGGCTCGACACCACCAACTCGATCAAGCAGGCAGCCGAGTTCGGCATCGTCAGGGGCGGCCAGAAACTCGCCGGCTTGCTGATGACGCTGTCGGAGGTGCACGGTCTCGGGTTGGAGGCAGCCCAGGGTCTTGTCCTCACCGAAGGGTTCTACTGGGATCACGACGACGCCTCGCGCGCTTTCAGCGAGCGCTTCATCAAGCGCACCGGCCACATGCCGAGCATGATCCATGCCGGCACCTATTCGGCGACGCTGAGCTATTTGAAGGCGGTGAAGGCCGCCGGCACCAAGGACAGCGAAGCGGTCGCCGCGAAGCTGAAGGAGCTGCCGGTCGACGACGCCTTTGCCAAGGGCAAGGTGCTCGCCAACGGCCGCATGGTCCATGACCTCTATCTGTTCGAGGTCAAGAAGCCGTCGGAATCGAAGAAGCCGTGGGACTATTACAAGCAGCTCGCCGTGGTGCCGGGCGACAAGGCGTTCTTCACCGCAAAGGACAGCGGCTGCCCGCTGACCAAGTGACGCCTAGCTAAAGCATGATCCGGAAAAGTGCGAAGCGGTTTTCCGAAAAGATCATGCTCAAACAAGGAGCTAAAGCGCGATGACGATTCAACCTGATCTCATCGCGCTTTAGGGCAACAAATATCGGTGTCGTCCCGGCGAAAGCCGGGACCCATAACCACCGATGTTAGCTATTCTGCCGCGCTGGGGCCCCAGCCATCGCAAAACTCGATCCCGTGGTTACGGGTCCCGGGTCAAGCCCGGGACGACGGCGGCGTGTGTGGCGCGATCGCGCCCTCAATGCACCAGCCGCCACACCGCGCCGCCGAGCGCGCCGATCCACAGGATGATGCACGCCACTGCCTGAATGGCGAAACCTCGGCTGCGCTTCGCCACCGCCTCGCGATAGCCGATGAAGTAGACGATGCGGCCGATCACCCAGAGTGCACCGATCGCGGCCGCCGCGGCATCGCCGACATAGATCGCAAACAGCCACAGCGACGGCAGGAAGATCGGCATCCATTCCAGCGTGTTCATCTGGATGCGGAAGATGCGCTCGAAATCCGGATGGCCTGAGATCGCCGGCAGCTTGACGCCGTAGGCGGCACGGGCGCGCGCGACCTGTGTCGAGGTGTAGAAATAGAACGCGACCGCAAGGCAGGTGACGATGGCCGTGTAGTGATACATGTCAGGCGTGTCCTCTTGTTTCATTGGCCCCGATGTCATGACGGGGCGGCAGCGACCGGTGTGACGGGCTGGACGAATTTGGGCGCGCCGATCTTCTGTCGGCGTTTCAGTACCCGGTCATCTCAAGATAGCCGATTCCCGCGTGGCTGCCCGCAAAGCGGATCGGGCCTTCCCAATAGGGGAAGCTGGTCCCCATCCAGGCCTTCGGATTGAGCGGGGTGGTTTCGACGGCAAGGCCGCGCGCCGGAACGGCGACGTGCCATGACGTCGGCAGCTTGCGGCCGTCGATCTCGGTGGTCGCAACTGGCGTGATGCTGTTGCCGGGGCCGGCGATCTCGGCCGAGCGGCCGTCCGGCGTGAACCAGTTGCCGAACAGGTTCTCGCGGCCATCCTTCTGGCGCAGCCGGTATAGCATCAGCTTCTCGTCGCCGGGCAGATGCAGCGAGAACCAGTCCCAGCCGGTTTGATCCACCGCCAATGGCTGGCTGCTCCATTCGCGATCCATCCAGGCCATGCCCGTGACGTCGACCGGTCTGTCGTCGATCACGATGCGGCCGGATGCCTGGTAGAACGGCTGGCTGTAGTAGTAGGAGGCTTGTCCGCGATCCGACTTGCGGCTGTAGCCATGGTCGCCCTGCAGCACCAGCGGGCGATTGGCGTCGAGGCGGAGCGCGGTGCTGAAGTCGGCAGCCGAAGCCTTCAGCTCGAGCGGCGCGATGCGCTGCGTATCGAATGGATCGATCCCGTACATCTCCCAGGCGTCGATCCAGGCGCGGAACGGCGTGGCCTCGACGCCGGCCTGCCCAACGCCGCCGCGCGCAAAGGTCTCGCTGAAGCGATGCGTGGTGGCGTTGGTCACGGCGGCGTGGCCCATCCAGACCTGCTGGTTGGCCCAGCCCTCGGCAGGTCCGCCCGGCTTCATCGCCTGGCGGAACAACGTCCATTGCGCGCCATAGGCCGCGCCATTCGCGTCGGAGAGATTCGCCGTCACGTACCACCATTCGATCCGGAGCTCCGGATGTGGGCCGTGATCGATTGGGAATACGAATGGCTTGCCCGGCGTGACGGCGGCAAAGCCTTCGGCATTCTCGCCGAGCCCGGCGAAGCCCTGCGCGAAACCCTTGCCGCCGAGCGCAAGCGCCAGCGCGCCGCCGGCAAAGGCGCGGCGCGTGATCATGCCGCTAGCGCTCATTGACGAAGATCCTGATCAGGCTGGCTGGCTGCATGCGCGCCAGTCTAGCGACCGGCAGCGCCGCCGCACAGAAGGCGGCGGCGAGTGCCACGGCGAGCAGCTCGATCAGCTGCAATGGGAAGACGTGGAACGGCAGCCGCCAGCCGAATGCTTTCACATTGACGATCGCAAGCAGGCACCACGCAACCAGAAGGCCGAGCGGCAGTGCGAACAGCGCGGTGATCAATGCGACCGCCATGGTCTTCAACAGTTCGAGCGCCGCGAGCCGCCGCCGCGTCAGGCCGATCGCCCACAGCGGCGCAAGCTGCGGCAGCCGCGAATTGGCCAGCGTGAGCAGGCTGGTCAGGAGCGCGATGCCGGCGACGCCGAGCGTGAAGGCGTTGAGCGCCGCGGTCACCGAGAAGGTGCGGTTGAACACCCGCCTGGATTCCCGCTTCATCGTCGCCTGGTCGGCGACGTTGCGGTCGTCGAGGCCGAATTTCTCCTGCAATGCCGTGATCAGCGGGGCGATGTGATCGGGCGCGACGCGGAGCCCGATCCGGGTCTGCGGCGTCAGCGGAAAGCGCCGGGTCAGCGCGGCGAAGTTGACCGCGATCTGGCCTTTGGGGTTGCCGTAATCGGCATAGATGCCGACGATCTCGAGCGGCCAGTTGCCGCCCGGGGCAGGCACCTCGATATGATCGCCAATCGCAAGCTTCATCCGCCGCGACAGTTGCTCGCTGACCAGACAAGTGTCGCCGGGACGCAAGCGCACCCAGGCATTCGCAGTGCTCTCGAGCAACGGCCAGTTGTCGCGATAGGTGACGTGGTCGGGCAGGCCGAGCACCTCGATCGGCGCGCCGCCGAATTGCGTATCGGCGCGGCCGCCGGGCAGGATGGCCTGAACCTCCGGCCGATCGCGCAGCCACGCCTTGATCTCCTTTGCCTGCTGATCGCTGGCGGCGCTGATGTAGACGTCGGCGGCAAGGCGGCCGTCGAGCCAGACCAGGAAGGTGCGGCTAAAACTTTCCACCATGGTGCTGACGCCGACATTGACCGCGAGCGCGAGCAACAGCGCCATCAGCGCCAGCGAGAGGCCCGAGAGCTGCTGGCGGCTGTCGGCCCAGAACCACATGCCGACCGGCGCCCGCGCGCTGCGCTGGCCGAACGCGAGCGCGATCTGCAGCACCATCGGCAGGATCAGCGCCGCGCCCAGCATCAGCGCAGCCAGCACGGCAAAGCCCGCGATCAGGGAATCGCCGAACTGAATCAGAGCCGCGGCGACCGCAAACACCGCGAGTGCCGCGGCACTCTGGAACATGAGCCAGCGCCGTTGCGCCTGCTGCCAGGCCTGCGGCTGCGCCGTCGTCAGCACCGGCATCCGGATCGCCTTGGCAAGGCTCGCGGCGGCGGCTGCGAGCGCGCCCAGGATGCTGATGGCGATGCCGGCGAACCACCAGGCGGGCTTGAGCGAAAGCTGTCCGGGGATCTGCGCGCCATAGAGCCCGCGCAGCGAGGCCGCGACATCGGGCAGCAAGGCTGCCGCAATGAAGTAGCCGCAGACGAGGCCAATCAGGCCGGCGACCAGCGCCAGCGACACCAGCTCGATCACCAGCACGGTGTTGAGCAGCCGTCCCGAGGCGCCACAGGCGCGCAAGGTGCGCAGCATCGGCAGCCGCTGCTCGAAAGCGAGGCCGACCGCGGAGTTGACGATGAACAGGCCGACGAAGAACGACAGCAGGCCGAATGCGGTGAGGTTGAGATGGAAACTGTCGGTCAGGCGATCGAGGTCGCTCTCAGCGCTCGGCTCCACCAGCCGAAGTTTTTCGCCGGCCACGCTTTCAAGCGTCGCGCGCGGCGTTTTCGATTTGCCGACCAGCAGGCGCGACACCTGGCCGGGCATCTTCAGGATGTCCTGCGCGATGCCGATATCGACGACCAGCGCGCCGGGTGCGAGCTCCGCCTGCACGCGCAGCGGCGGCAAGGTGATGCCGTTGGCCTGCGGCCGTTCGCCTTCCTTGAGGCCGAGATCGCGCAGCGTCTCGCCCGCCACCAGCATCTCGCCGGGCGGCGTGACGAAGGATAGCAGGCTGCCGCGTCCGACCGCCGGTGCGTTGCCGACCTCGGACGGCAGCGTCACCGGCTCGACGCCGAGCAGGCGCAAGCTGCGCCCGTCGATCTGGACCCGGCCCTCCAGCGTCGGTGACACCGGCCAGCCGGCGCGGCGCAGATCGACGAACAGTTTTTGCGGGAAGGTCGCGCTGTCGCGGCTCACCAGCATGGCGGTGCGCGAGCCGCCGAAGGTCGCGGCGGCGCGGTTATAGGCGATGCGGGCCTGCTGGTTCAGCGCCTGCACGCCGCTCCACAGCGCGGTGGCCGAGATCAGCCCGATCAACAGCGTCGCGAGCTGCATCGGATGCCGCCGCCAATGGCTCAGCAGCACCGCAAGAATCCACAGCGCCCGCCTCATGCGATTATACCGGCATGCAGGGTGACCTGGCGGTCGAGCGTCGCGGCGAGCCGCGCGCTGTGGGTGACCATCAGGAAGCCGCAGCCGGTGCGAGCAACCAGATCGCGTGCCAGCCGCAGCACCTCGTCGGCGGTGTCCTCGTCGAGATTGCCGGTCGGCTCATCGGCGAGCAGCAACAGCGGCTTCGGCGCCAGCGCGCGGCCGATCGCGACGCGCTGCTGCTGGCCGCCGGACAATTGCTCGGGATAGCGCTTGAGGAGCTGCTTGAGCCCGAGCCGCTCGACCAGCTCGTCATGCCAGGCGGAATCGTGCCGGCCGGCGATGCGGGACTGGAACACGAGATTGTCCGCGACCGTCAGACTCGGGATCAGGTTGAATTGCTGGAACACGAGGCCGAGCCGGTCGCGGCGCAGCTCGGCGCGGCCGGCGTCGCTGAGGGCGGAGACCGTGATATCGGCAAGCCTGATCTCGCCGCTGTCGGCGGCGTCCAGCCCCGCGATCAGATGCAGCAGCGTGCTCTTGCCGCTGCCGGATTCGCCTGACAGCGCCACGCTCTCGCCGGTTGCAACGGCCAGATCGACGCCGCGCAGCACCGCGACGTCTTCACCGGCAGAGCGGTAACTCTTGGTCAGGCCGGTGACGCGAAGCACCGCGGCGGTCTGGTCAGATGAAGCGATGGCCGTGCCTCATTCAAGGCTTCTGGTATTTCAGGACGAACTCGTCGATCGGCACCGGCGCCTTGAAGACGGGAATGTCCTTCGGGTCCTCCGCATGATGCAGGAAATCGGCCTCGGCCACCAGCTTGAAGCCGGCCGCCTCGATCTCCTGCTTCAGGGTGCTCTCCTCGATCCGGTGCAGCGTCTTGGCGACGCTTACGCCTTCGCCCGCCTTGGCCGAGTGGTCCGCGATGACCAGGAAGCCGCCGGGTTTGAGCGCGGCGAACATCTTCTTGTTCATCGCGGTGCGGTCGACCGGCAGATAGCTGATGTCGTGATAGAAAAAGAACAAGGTGATCATGTCGAGGTTGTTGACCTCGGGCGGGATCGGATCGTCATAGTCGCGCACGACATGGACGACGTTCTTCATCGCCGGCGACTTGGCGCGGGTGTCGAACTTGTCCTTGACGAAGCGCTCGAGCACGGTAGCCGAATCCTGCGCGTAGACCTTGCCCGAAGGGGCGACGGTGCGCGCGAGCAATTCGGTGCTGTAGCCGGCGCTCGCGGCCATGTCGAGAATGGTCATGCCGGGCTTGACGCCGGCAAAGGCGAGCATCTTGGCCGGCTGGCGGCGCTGGTCGACCTGGCGATCCGCATCGCTGCGATCGGGCGCGGCGACGATCGCCGCATAGTCGGGACCGGCGGCGTCCTCGGCGCGGACTTCAGGCACGGCGAGCAGCGTGGCGGACACAAGCGCAGCGCAGGCGGCCGCGCGAAGGATCGATCTGTTCATGAAATAACCCAACCTTCAATAACCTCGGCTTTTCGTTGCCCCGAGCATAGCAGCCGGCCCATGACAGATCACCGCTTCACTGGCCGCGACGACGCGATCGTGATCGGGGCGCGCTTGCCCGGCCGTCGTGTCGCGCCGACCACAGAACCCGAGGAAATGCGGGTTGCGTTGCGCGGCGAGGCGTGGCTAGCATCCCGGCGGGGCCGATCTTACGAGCCAAAAAACGAAACGACGGGGAGCCAGACATGACGACGCAACCGACGCCCAAGGGGATGTCGAAGGGGACGCCCAAAGGCGCCTGGCAAATCACCTTCCTTCTGTTCCTGTACATGGTGGTGAACTTTGCGGACAAGATCGTGGTCGGGCTTGCCGGCGTGCCGATCCGGAAGGAGATGGGTCTCACCCCGGAGCAGTTCGGCGATCTCGGCTCATCCTTCTTCTATCTGTTCTCGATCTCGGCGATCGTGGTCGGTTTCATCGTCAACCGCGTCGACACGCGTTGGGTGCTGCTGATCCTGGCGGTGATCTGGTCGCTGACGCAATTTCCGATGATCGGCACCGTCAGCCTCACGACGCTCACGATCTGCCGCATCATCCTCGGCGCCGGCGAGGGACCGGCCTTCTCGGTCGCCGCGCACGCGATCTACAAATGGTTTCCGGATGAGAAGCGCACGCTGCCGACCGCGATCCTGTCGCAGGGGTCGGCGTTTGGCGTGATCCTCGCGGTGCCCGCGCTGAACTGGATCATCGTCAATCACAGCTGGCATCACGCCTTCGGCGCGCTCGGCATCGTCGGCCTGCTCTGGACCGTCGCCTGGTTCGCGCTCGGCAAGGAAGGGCCGCTGGTGTCGACGGCTGCCGTTCTTGCCGACGAGCCACGGATTCCCTATTGGAAGCTGCTGACGTCGCGCACCTTCGTCGGCTGCGTGGTCGCGACCTTCGGCGCCTACTGGGCGTTGTCGCTCGGGCTGACCTGGTTCACCTCCTTCATCATCGAGGGGCTCGGCTTCTCGCAGCAGCAGGCCGGCTTCGTCTCGATCCTGCCCTGGATCTTCGGTGCGACGATCGTGCTCCTGACCGGCTGGATCTCGCAGCTGATGCTGGCGCGCGGCTTCACCACCCGCGGCGCGCGCGGCGTGCTCGGCTCGGTGCCTCTGATCATCGGCGGCGCCATTCTCGCAACGCTGCCCTATGCGCCGCCCGGCGCGCTGATGATCGCACTGCTGGTGATCGGCTCCGGCCTGTGCGGCTCGATCTATGTGGTGTGTCCGCCGATGCTCGGCGAGTTCACGCCGGTGTCGCAGCGCGGCGCGATCATCGCGATCTACGGCGCGCTGTACACCATCTCAGGCATCCTGGCGCCGACGGTGATGGGCAGTGTGATCCAGCACGCTGCCACGCCGATGGCCGGCTATATGAGCGGCTTCACCATCAACGCCGCAATCATGGTCGGCTCCGGCCTGCTCGGATTGCTGCTGCTGTGGCCCAACACCGAGCGTGCGCGGCTGACCGGCAGCTCGCAGCAAGCGGGCACGATCAAGGGCGCGATGTCGCCGACGTAAGGGACGTGCTGCTTCGAGCCTCCCCTGGAGGGGGAGGGTCGGATCACATTGAGCGCAACGAAATGTGAGACGGGGTGGGGTGATCTCTCAACACGGGCAGCATCCGTGTGGAGAGACCGTCACCCCACCCCGCTGCGCATTCCGCTTCGCTACATGCCCAGCGACCCTCCCCCTCCAGGGGAGGGCGGACGCGGCGGCCGCGGTTCGCGTCAATGTCGAGCTCTCTGTAGCCCGGATGAAGCGCAGCGAAATCCGGGGCCTTGCTATCCGCGGATCGAGCTGCCCCGGATTGCGCTTCGCTTCATCCGGGCTACAAGCTACCTCAATTCATGCCCTGCGCGCCGCGCACCAGCCTGCCCGGCCGCGCGCCGGTGGCCTTGCCCTCGCGCTGGGTGACCACGCCGGAGACGATGGTGGCGTCGTAGCCGTCGACCTGTTGCAACAGGCGGCGGCCGCCGACCGGCAGGTCGTAATGCACCTTCGGCGGATGCAGATGCAGCCGGTCGTAGTCGATCACGTTGACGTCGGCCTTGAAGCCGGGCGCGATCACGCCACGATCGGTGAGGCCGACCGAAAGCGCGGTCTTGCGCGACTGCGCCGCGATCACGAACGGGATCGAGAGCTTCTCGCCGCGACTGCGGTCGCGCGTCCAGTGCGTCAGCAGATAGGTCGGGAAGCTGGCATCGCAGATGATGCCGCAATGCGCACCGCCGTCGGACAGGCCGGGCACGGCGCTGGGTTCGCGCAGCATCTCATGCACGGCATCGAGATTGCCGTCGGCATAATTCAGAAACGGCACATAGAGCATGCCGCGGCCCTCGTCGGTCAGCATCGCGTCATAGGCGAGCTCTTCCGGCTGCCGGCCCTGGCGGCGCGCCTGCGGGCCGAGCGCGTTCTCCGGCGGCTGCTCATAGTCCGGCGGATTACCCAGCAGATACATCTTGTCGTAGTTCGGCCGGAAGAACAGCGGATCGTCGGTCGCCGTCGCGCTCTCGCTCAGGATCGCCGCGCGCACTTCGGGCCGCCGCAACTGCGTCAGCCGCTCGGCCAGCGGCAGCCTGGCGATTTCGCGATAGCTCGGATGGGTCTGGAACGGGTTGCGCGACAATTCCAGCCCGAGCAGCAGCCCGACCGGCCGCGCCGCGATCTGGGTCGTGATCGACAGGCCGCGGGCGGCGGCCTCATTGATGGTGTCCATGGTCTGCCGCCAGCGCCGCGGCGCCTTGTCGGCCTGGGCGACGGAGAACGAGATCGGGCACCTCGTGTTCTCGGCGACCCGCAGCATCATCGGCAGATCTTCGTGGACGGTGCTCTGGTCGAGCACGAATTGCAGCACGCTGCGGCCGACGCCGTGCATCGCGCCGGCGATCGCGGTCAATTCATCTTCGCCCGCTTTCAGCGTCGGCGTGTAGTCGCCGGTCGAAGTGCGGTGGTTGAGCGTGCGCGAGGTCGAGAAGCCCAGCGCGCCGGACCGCACCGCATCACCGGCGAGCGCCGCCATGGCCTGATTGTCCTCGGGCGTCGCGGGATCGCGGCGCGCGCCGCGCTCGCCCATCACATAGACCCGCAGCGCCGCGTGCGGCAGTTGCGCGCCGATGTCCATGTCGAAACTGCGCTTCGACAGCCACTCCATGTAGTCGGGGAAGCTTTCCCACGCCCAGGGAATGCCGGCGGAGAGCACCGGCTCCGGAATGTCCTCAACGCCTTCCATCAGCTCGATCAGCCTGCCGTGATCGCTCGGCCGGCACGGCGCGAAGCCGACGCCGCAATTGCCCATGATCGCTGTCGTGACGCCGTTCTGCGACGACGGCGTGATGTCCTGGCTCCAGGTCACCTGGCCGTCGTAATGGGTGTGGACGTCGACGAAGCCGGGCGCCACTAGTCTGCCGCGCGCGTCGATCTCTTCCTTGCCTCTTGCGGCGACCTTGCCGACTTCGGTGATCTTGCCGCCTGAGATCGCGACATCGGCTTCATAGAGGTCGCCGCCCTTGCCGTCGGCGATGTTGCCGCCGCGGATCACGAGGTCTGGGGTCGAGGTCATGGCGTTTCATCCCGTGGCTGTTCTTGGTTGCCAGCATCATGGGTGAGCCCTTGATGCTGTCAACCATCGCCGGTGAAGCTCTGGGATGCGCTGGCGGTGATTTGCCCGCGAGGATCGCGCGTTGCGCCCGGCGGAAATTTGTTCCGCCGGGGACGCCGCTGTACTCCCTCTCCCCGTTCTTACGGGGCCGAGACGAGCGAAGCTCGCTCTTAGAGGGTTGGGGTGAGGGGCCGTCTCCGCAGATGCGGTGATAGCTGAGTTCGCGGAGGCTCCCCCTCACCCGGAACGCATCTGACGATGCGTTCCGACCTCTCCCCGCACGCGGGGCGAGGTGAAACGGAGTCCACGGCTGGATTCGTGTTGCGCTACCGCGCGCCGAAGAACGATGTCTTCTGGGTCTCCTCGGCCAGCAGCCTGGCGCGCACCTGCATCAGGTCCTTCCAGCCGATATAGCCGACGAGGCGCCGATCCTCGCGCGAGATCACCGGCAGATGCGAGACGTTGACCTGCATCAGGCGGTCGGCGAGCCGATCCAGATATTCGTCGGGATAGGCGACGGTGATCTTGCTGCCCGCCAGCAGCTGGCTGAGTGTTGCGGTGCGATGCTTGCCGGCGCGGCGCCAGCGCAGCACGGACGGCGGATCGATCACCCCGAGCACGTGATGGTTGGCGTCGACGACCGGGAAGCTCGGGTGACCGGTCTTCGGGTTGGTCAGGAAGGCTGCCGCGCCGTGCAGCGTCATGGTGTCGGAAACGGTTTCGACCGCCTTGGTCATCACGTCGCGCACGCGTGTCAGCGCAAAGGGATCGACCCGGTACTCGCGCACGAGATGGTGGCCGCGCCGCGCGACCTTCTCGGTCAGGATCGAGCGCCGCATCAAGAGCACCGTGACGCCGTGCGCGGTGCCGCAGGCCGCGATCAGCGGCAGCAGCACATGGGTGTTGCCGGTGAGCTCGACCGCGAAGAAGGTCGCGGTCAGTGGCGAGCGCATCGTGCCGCCCATCGTCGCCGCCATCGCCAGCAGCGCCCAGAAGCCGGGGCTCGCGGCCGGCAAATAGCCGCTCAGCGCCGTGCCCATCGCGCCGCCCATAATCAGCAGCGGCGCCAGCACGCCACCCGACGTGCCCGAGCCGAGCGCGACCGACCAGATCACCGCCTTCACCACGAGCAGCAGCAGCGCGGCTTTCAGCACCACGTCGCCTTGCAGCATCGAAGCCAAATTGTCATAGCCGACACCGAGCGCCTGCGGTTCGATCAGCCCGCCGAGGCCGACGACCAGGCCGCCGATCAGTGGCCACCACATCCAGTGGATCGGCAGCCTGAGGAAAGTGTCCTCGCAGCCATAGACCAGCTGGGTGAGCACACCCGACAGCAGCCCGGAGAGGATTCCGATCAGCATCCAGGCGCCGAGCTGGAGCACGGAGATGTCGACGCTGCCCGTGAACGGAAACAGCGGCGCGGGCATGTGCAGGAAGGTGCGCCCGACCGCTGCCACCACGGCGGCGACGGTGACGGGAATGAAGCTGCGCGGCGTCCATTCGAACAGCAGGAGTTCGACCGCCAGCATGATCGCGGCGATCGGCGTTCCGAACACCGTGGTCATGCCGGCGGCGGCGCCGGCCACAAGCAGGGTCTTGCGCTCGTTGTCCGTGACGGGGAGCATCTGCGCGATCAGCGAGCCGATCGCGCCGCCCGTCATGATGATCGGGCCCTCAGCGCCGAACGGGCCGCCGGTGCCGATTGATACCGCCGACGACAAAGGCTTCAGGATCGCCACCTTGGGATCGAGCCGCGAACGACCCAGCAAGATGGCCTCGATGGCTTCCGGAATGCCGTGCCCGCGGATCTTCTCGCTGCCGAAGCGTGCCATCAGGCCGATGATCAGCGAACCCGCGACTGGCACCAGCACGGTCCAGAGGCCAAGCGGCGAGTCCTGCAATTTCAGGTCGGCGAAGCTGAATTGGCCGAAATAGGCGATGTTGGTGGCAAGCTTGATCAGTTGCAGCAGTCCCGCACCGGCCAGCACGCCGGCGGCGGAGACGAACACGGCGATCGCCGAAATCACCACGACGCGCGGATCGGTGGTGAAGTCGCTTAGCAGGTGGCTGGCCTTGTCGCCGATTTTGGCGGAGGTGCTCGACTTGGTGGAAATGATGCTCATGGGTGGCGTAAGGCTCGGGTGCATGGACGCGGGCGTCATATCGCATTGCGATATAATTACAAGGAGACATCGAATGGCAGCGTTGAAAAGACCCGCGAAGTCGCAGGCCAAGACACCGAACAGGGCCCGAAAACGGGTTCCCAGCCAGGCCGATTACGAGGCGCTGTCGCAATTTCGCTATCTGATCCGTCGTTTTCTGGAATTCAGCCAGGACGCGGCGAAAGCCGAGGGCCTGACGCCGCGGCAGCATCAGGCTCTTCTGGCGATCAGGGGCTATCCGGGCGGCGGGCCGGTGACGATCGGCGATCTGGCCGAGCGGCTGCGGCTTCGTCACCACACCACGGTCGAACTCGCCGACCGGTTGTCGGAGGCCGGGCTGGTCGAGCGCGTGCTCGATCCCGCCGACCAGCGACGGGTGCTGCTGAAGCTAACAGGCCTCGCGGCCGATCATCTCGCCGAACTGTCTGCGGTTCATCTCGATGAGCTGTCGCGGATCGAGCCGCTCTTGAAGCAGGTGCTGTCGCGGCGATCGGAATGAATTCGTGCTGCGCATAACGCTTCGCGCCCGCGCAGCGCGCTTCTCGCGCTTGGATCGCGATGCGGCCAAATCCAACCTAAAGGCGTAGTTTTAGATACAATTCGCGGCCAACGCAGGCTGCAATGGCGCGATATGCCTTGTCATTGTCATGAAACCTTCATAGACCATGGCGGGGGCGATATCATCAGATGGACGGCGGCCGGTCGTGACCGATGCGGGGACTCCCATTGCCGTCAGGCATGGCGATCAGGCGGAAATCGAACTCAAGCTGCTTGCGCCGCAAGGAAGCCTCGAAAAACTGCGCGAGGCAGCCTGCATCGTGCAGCATGCGCGCAATCGCGGTGCATTTCACCGGCTGGAGACGGTCTATTACGACACGCCGGAGCGGCTGCTGTTTCAGCATGGCATGTCGCTGCGCGTGCGACGCAGCGGCAAGACCTTCGTCCAGACGCTGAAGCTTGCGCCGAATGGCGCGCAGCCCCTGATGCGACGCCAATGGGAGGCGGCGGTTGAAGGCATCGCCCCTGATCTGGCGCGGTTCCCCGCCGACGAGATCGGCGATCCCGTGGCGGCGCTGAGCAACGTTGCACTGGTGCCGGTGTTCGCGACAAAAGTGCGCCGCCACGCGCGGCAGCTCGATCTGCCCGATGCGTCGGTTGAGATCGCATTCGACGAGGGCACGATCGAGGCCGACGCGCGCCGGGAGGTGCTGTCGGAAATCGAGCTTGAACTGAAGAGCGGCAATGCCGGCGTCCTGTTCGATCTCGGAACCCAGTTGCTCGATGCAGCACCGCTGCAGATCGGCACGCGCAGCAAGGCGGAACGCGGCTACGCGCTCGCGTTCGATGTCGCACCGTCGGCAGCGAAGGCCGAGTTGCCAGGCATCACCGCGGAGCTTGCGGTCGACGACGTCATCGCGCTGTTGGTGGGCTCCTGCTGGCACCATCTTTTGAGAAATCACGCGGTGGCCGAGCAGGGATCGGACCCCGAAGGCGTGCACCAGATGCGCGTGGCCTTGCGACGCTTGCGGACGATCTGCGCGCTGTTCCGGCGCGACATTCCATCGCCGGCATTCCTGGCGATCAACAGCGAAGCAAAATGGCTGATGCGGCAACTCGGCAAGGCCCGGGATTGGGACGTGTTCGCCGAGACGACGATCAACCGCCTGGTCAGCGCGGTTCCGGATATCGATCTGGATGGCCTCCGCCAGGCAGTTCAACAGCAACGGAAATCGAGCTACGGGACCTTGCAAAGCGTCCTGGCTGACCCCCGATGCAGCCGTTTCCTGCTCTCGCTCGGGCATTTGGTGGAACGCCGCGGTTGGCGCAACGAGATCGACAGCGAAGCGCTGGCTGTGCTGTCGCAGCCAATGCCGGTGCTCGCCGATCAAATTCTGGAACGATTGCATCGCAAGACATTGAAGCGAGGTGCGCGCTTCCGGCGGCTCGATATCCACGCACAGCACAATCTCAGGATCAACCTCAAGAAGTTGCGCTATGCGGCGGAGTTCTTCCTGCCGCTCTATGCGGCCCACGCGCCGGCGAAGCGCTACGTGAAGCGGCTCGCCGGGCTGCAGACCAGTCTGGGGCGGGTCTGCGACATCGGCAGCACGCGCGTGTTGCTCCACACCATCGCGCAGGACGACCAGCCTGCGCTTCACCTCGGCATCGGCGCGATGGCCGGCTGGCTGGCCCGCGATCAGATCGCGGTGGCGAAAGCGCTGCGCAAGAGCTGGCGGCGGTTCAAGACGACGCCCGCATTCTGGGGCCGGTGAGTTCGGCAGCAGCGTGGATCGTCGCGTCTTCCTTGGACGAACGCTCGATGCGGTTTGGAGCAAGCGTGCCCTAACGGGGCTGCGCCTGGATCGCAAGTGCAGAGGCCTGCGGCTTGCGCTCGGTGACCAACGCAAGCAGCACGGTCAGCACCATGAAGACCGCCGAGGCGCCGAACACCCAGTGCGGCATGTGCTGGTCCATGATCCAGCCGAACAGCAGCGGGCTGACGATGCCGCCGAAGTTGAAGCCGGTGGAGACGATGCCGAAGGCGCGGCCGGCGGCACCGGGAGGCGCGGCGTTGCGCACCATCATGTCGCGGGACGGCGCGATCACGCCGCCGAGGAACCCGGCAAGCCCCATCGCGAGGGTCAGCGCGACCGGCGGCAGGTTCATCAGCGCAATCAGCAGCACCAGCACGGCATTGACCGCGAAGCAGGCCGCGGCGAGTTGGCTGTGGCGGTGGGTCCAGTCGGCGAGATAGCCGCCGGCGAGCACGCCCGCCGCGCTGGCGCCGAGGAACGCGGTGAGCGCGATGTTGGCGGTCGAGAACGACGCGCCGTAGCCGCCCATCAGCGCGACCACGCCGAAATTGTTGATGCCCGAGGTCGACAGGCTGAGCAGCGTGAAGAACGCCGTCAGCACCATCAGCGCCGGCGTGATCACGCTGGCCTTCGCTGCCGCGTCGTCCTTCGGCTTGTTCTTGTTGGCGCCGGCATCGGGAATGCCGAGCACGATCAGGAACAGCGCCACCAGCGGGCCGACCGCGCCGGCCACGATCAGCGCGCCGGGGCCGCCGATCGAGGCGACCAGCGCCGCCATGATCGCAGGCGCCACCGCGCCGCCGAGGAAGCCGGCAAAGGTGTGGATCGAGAAGGCGCGGCCCATCCGCGCCTCGTCCATATGGGCCGAGAGGATCGCGTAGTCAGCCGGATGATAGACGCTGTTGGCGAGGCCAAGCGCCACGGCACAGACGATCAGCGACGTATAGCTCAGATGCAGTCCGAGCCCGATCAGCGCGCAGCCGCCGATGGTCAGCCCGATCAGCAGGATCTTGCGCGCGCCGATATGGTCGGCGAGGTAGCCGATCGGCGCTTGGGTCAGGCCCGACACCACCGCAAACGCCGTCAGCGCGAAACCGAGTTCGACATAGCCGACGCCGAGCTGCTGCTTCAGGAACGGGAACAGCATCGGCAGCACGAAGATATGGAAATGGCTGACCCAGTGGGCGACCGAAATCCCCGTCAGCGTGCGCAGCGCGCTGTCGGCTTTCGCTTGCTGCGGTGCGGCCAGAATGTCGACCATGTCAGTGAAGCCCCAATTCCAAAGCGTTTTCGAGCGAAGTGGGTACCGGTTCGCGTGACGAAAACGCGTCAAAAAAAAGCCCGGCAGGGCCGGCAGAAAATAAAGGCTGGCCGCTAATTGTCCATGAACGCGGGCGCATGGCTGCCCCCGGCGCGGGCGTGCCGGATCGACACATGCGGCATTAAAGGCGGCGACAAAGTGTGGTCCTGCGGTGATGATCGGCCATGATCGACGCCAAAAAGCCGCTCCGGGTGCTTGTGTCAGAGGGCTCCAGCACCTCCGGCCGCGAGGCGATCACGATCCTGGGGCTGGCCGGCCATCACGTCGAGATCTGTGACCCCTCGCGCTGGTGCCTGGCGCGTTATTCCCGCTTTGTCCGCAAATACCATCATTGTCCGCCGCTGCGGTCAGATCCGGCCGGCTTCCTCCGCTTCGTCGAGCGGCTGTTGGCGTCGCGGCATTTCGATGTGCTGCTGCCGACCCACGAGCAGGGCTTCTTGTTCGCCCGCGCCGCGGCGCGGCTGACATCGCGGACCGGCCTGGCGCTGCCGGATTTCGACAGCTATCGCGCGGTGCACAGCAAGGCTGGCTTCAGCCGGCTGCTCGACCAACTCGGCCTGCCGCAGCCGCCGACCCGGATCGTGCGCTCGGCCGACGGACTGCGCGAGGCGGTGCGGTTTCCATCCGTGGTCAAGACATCGGTCGGCACCGCCAGCCGCGGCGTCTGGTTCGTGCGCGATGCAGGTGATCTCAATCGCGCGCTCTATGATCTCGAATCCGCCGGTGACTTTGCCGGCGAGGTGCTGGCGCAGGATCTCATTACCGGCACGGTCGAGAAGGCCCAGTCGGTGTTCTGCCGCGGTACGCTGACTGGCTTCCACGCCTACCGGCAGATCGCGGCCGGCGTCGGCGGCGGCGAGGCGATCAAGGAGAGCGTGAGCCGGCCGGCGATCCGCGCCGCGCTCGAGACCATCGGCGCGCATCTCGGCTGGCACGGCGCGCTCTCGGTCGACGTCATCATGCCGCTCGACAGCGCAACGCCGCTGTTGATCGACTGCAATCCGCGGCTGGTCGAACCTGTCAACGCGTACCGGTCGGGCACCGATCTGGTCGACCTGCTGCTGCGCGTCTCGCTCGGCGAGACACCGGCGCCGCTGGCCGAGAGCCGTGCCGGGGTGCGGACGCATCTCGCGATGCAGGCGCTGCTCGGCAGCGCATCGCGCGACGGCACGCGGCGCGACCTGATCAGGGAATGCGGCCGCATCGCCGCGGGCGAGGGTCTCTATCGGGGAAGCAGCGAGGAGTTGACGCCGGTGCGGCTCGATTGGCTCAGTGCCGTGCCGCTGGCGATGACGACAGTGCTGCTACTGGCATCGCCGCCGATCGCCTCATCGCTGGCGCGCGGTGGCTTTGGCGCGCATCTGCTCGATCGCGCGAGTATCAGGAAGATCGAGGCTAAGGATTTCTGCTAACCCCATTCTCGTCGTCCCGGGCAAGCGAAGCGCGACCCGGGACCCATAACCACCGCTGGCGATTGTTGTGCATCGCTGGGCCACAGCGTGTTTCAACAACCCGACCCTGTGGTTATGGGTCCCAGCTTTCGCCGGGACGACGTGGGGATGGATATCGCTCATCCCTCACAACGGCTCGTCATCATTGCCGTAGCGATCGACCTTCGGCGTGGCGATGTCGCCGTCCTCGTAATAATCGTCGTCCTGTGGTGCCGCGGGCGGCGGAGGCTTTTTCGACTTGTCGTCGGTCTTGTCGTCGATCTTGCCGCTGCCCTTGCTCTTCTTTCCGGCCTTGGCCATGCGTTTCCCCTGCGCGGGTCAAATCAGCAGCCGGAATTCTACCCCAGTTCGTCGGTGCTTGTAACGTGAGGAGATGGCGCGGCCGGGTCACACCCGCCACGACCATCATGCCCTAGAACGTCGCGCCCGCCTTGACCATGTAGGTGCGGCCGGGCAGCGGATAGGCCGAGAAGCGGCCGGCCGTGAACGAGCTCGCGATGGCGTAGTCGTAGTACAGCGCGTTGAACAGATTGTTCACGCTGAGCGACCAGAAGAAGCGGTCAACTTGCCCGCTGAGCTTCAGATCGGCGGTGGCGTTGCCAGGAATCCGGTTCTGGGTGTTGGCCTGGTCGTTGTCCATGATGCGCGAGCTCCAGGCCCGCACCGTGGCATCGAACACCAGATAGTTCTGCCAGATGTTCCAGGTCACGCCGAGATTGCCGGTATAGCGCGACACCAGCGGAACGTCGTTGCCGGCCCATATGCCTTCGCGGAACACGGCGCGGGTGATCGCCATGCCGCCGCGCAACGTCACGGTGTCGCTGACCTTGAGCGAGGCGCTGGTCTCCGAGCCGTAGCGGCGGGTGGGGTCGAGGTTGACGTTGTAGAACAACAACGGGTTGAAATGGATCTCGTTCTCGAGATCCATCAGATAGAGGCTGGTCTGCACCTGAAACAGGTTGGTCTTGACGCGGAAGCCGCCCTCGACGTCCTGCGACGTCTGGGTCTTGAGCTGGAAGTTCTGCGGGATCGGGGCGAAGGTCAGCGGGTCGAATGACGGACCCGATGCGACGCGCTCGTCGACATCGGGCGTGCGGAATGCGCGCGCGGCGCGGCCGAACACCGAGAAGGTCTCGGTGAAGCGATGCTCGGCGCCGATATGCAGCGCGTATTGGGTCTCGTTGCTGTCGAGCGGCGCCGCCTGCGTGTCGAACGCAAACGGTGCATTCGGATCGTAGCGGTCGCGTGCCGACACGCTCGTGTTCTGGACGCGCGCGCCGTAGGAGAAGTCGGTCGTCGGCAGCAGGCCGATCGTGTGCTGCCAGTACCCGGCGACGGTCTGCTGCTCGATATTGTAGATGTGGTAGGGATCGACGCCCTGATAGGCGCCGCGTGCCTCGCGGAACGTCGAATCGTAATAGTCGATGCCGGTCAGGATCGTGGACGGCATCCCGAGCATGACGTTCTTGACGCTGAGGCGCGGCGTGATCGACCAGGTCTGCAGCGCGGCATCATTGTAGGTCGAGGCGAAGCTGATCGTCGGCACGGTGCCGAAGAAGCCGCTTTGCGTCTCGCGCTGGCGCCAGCCGCCATCGACGATGAGGTCGACGCCGTTCATCAGCGTCTTGGTGAAGCCGGCAGTGACGCTGGCGGTTTGCTGATTGGCGTAGTCGAACGGCGTCGCCGCGCCGCGGCGGTCGGTGAGCAGCTCGTTGACGCCGATCGACGGATCGACCAGCCGTCCGCCGGGCAGGCCGAGCTTCTGGTCGCTGCCGGTGACGGTGAGGAAGGCGGTGAGATCCGATGTCGTGTAGTTGACGTTGCCGACGGCGTTGCGCTGGTCGAGCGCGTTGTTGACGCGGTAGCCGTCGGACTTGATGCCGTTGCCGTAGAACGAGGTCGACCACGGTCCGGAATTGAGTGCCGCGGACACCGCGGCCATGCGGGTGTTGAACGAGCCGAAGCCGCCTTCGGCCCGGATCGTGGCCGGCGGACCGCCGGCGCCGGTCTTGGTGATGATGTTGACCACGCCGCCTACCGCGTTGTCGCCGTAGAGAACCGCGCCGCTGTTGCCGCGCGTGATCTCGATGCGTTCGATCGAATCGAGCGGGATCGTGGTGAGATCGAAGCCGGCCTTGTCGACGTCGTTGAGGCGGCGGCCGTTGAGCAGGAACAGGGTATTGTCGGAGGCGAATGCGCCGAAGCCGCGCAGGTCGACCGCGGTCTTGGCGCCGTTCGGGCCGCCATAAAGCGATTGCAGCTGCACGCCCGGCGCCTGCGCGAGAATCTCGGGCAGCGACGGCACCGGCGAATGCGCGATGTCGTCGGCCGTGATCACCGTCGAGGAAGAGCCGACGATGCCGGCGAACTGGCGGCCGCCGCCACCGGTGCCGCCCGTTCCGGTGCCGCCCGTTCCGGTGGCCAGTCCGGTCCCTGTCGTGTTCGATCCTGCTCCGCTGCCCACATTGTTGCCTTGCGCGGTGCCCGGCGCCGGGCGGCGCGGCGCCGGCGCTTCGTCAGCGGCCGGCTTGGCGCGCGTAAAATTCTGGTCGCCCGGCTTGGTGATTTCGATGGCCGGCAGCTGATTGGGAGAGGGCACCTGCTGCGCCCGTGCGGTCGAGAGAACGATTGTCGGCGCGATCATCGTCGACGCGAGCAGAAGCGCGCGGCGGCGCCGGGAGGAAGAGTTGGAGAACATCTAAGTGAGACCTCGGTAACGTCAGTGGCACGTCACCGCGAACCAGTCTCACCATCGTGCTCGCAGGCTCAGCTGCTTGCAGCCTCAAGTGAAGCTCATGCCTGTACTCCCCGACCGGCATCTTCGCGTGTGACCACGGCTGACGGCAGGTCTCCTGGCTCGCGGGTCGTTACCCTTCGTCGCCTTCCCAGGACCGAGATTCCCAGTGGCCTGTGACGAAGGATTCACCGCATACAGTTGCGGGGGCAGCCGCGGCGTTGGGGAAGTTTCCCCGCACCGCATTCCCTTTTCATCTCATGAAAGAACCGTCATGTTCATCTAGGGTTCGGCTGGGCAGCAAAGTCAATCCGGCGGAGGTCGGGCGGCTGCCAGGTGGCCACGGTTTTTGTTGAGTGTCGCTTGTCTGCCACGGCGATCGCTGTAAGAGCATGGATCCAATGAGCGTGCAGGATTTTGCCTTGGCGGCCGAGGTCGCGGCGCGGCGCCGGTGGGGCGCCACCGCGGCGCTGCTCGCGCTCGTGGTGCTGCTGCTGGTGCTCTCGCTCGGCATCGGGCCGGTGCGGCTGTCGCCGCTTGCGGTGATCGAGGCGCTGTTCGGCGGCGGCAGCGACGTGGCGCAGGTGATCGTGCGCGAGATCCGGCTGCCGCGCACCATTCTGGCATTCGCGATCGGCGGTATTCTCGGGCTATCGGGCGCAGCGCTGCAGGGCCTGCTGCGCAATCCGCTGGCCTCGCCGTCGCTGTTCGGCGCGCCGCAATCGGCGGCATTCGGTGCAGTGCTGGTGATCGCGCTGGGCGTGGCCGATGTGCGTTCCTATGCACTGCCGGTGGTGGCGATCATCGCCGCGTTCGGTTCAGTGTTCGCGCTGCTTGCGATCGCCGGCCGCAATGCCGGGCTGCTGATTCTGATCCTCGCGGGACTCGCGATCTCGAGCTTTGCGGGAGCTGCGACGGCGCTGGTGATGAATCTCTCCAGCAATCCGTTCGTGGTGCTGGAGATCGCATTCTGGCTGCTCGGTTCGCTGGAGGACCGCAGCTTCCAGCACGTGGCGCTGGCGCTGCCCTTCATCATCGCGGGCGCTGCCGTCCTGCTCAGCCAGGCGAACGCGTTCCGCGCGCTGACGCTCGGCGAGGAGGCGGCGCAGAGCCTCGGCGTCGATGTCGGACGGCTAAGGTTGCTTGTGATCACGGGCGTGGCGCTCGGTGTCGGCGGCGCGGTCGCCGTTACCGGCACGATCGGCTTCATTGGCCTCGTCGCGCCGCATCTGATGCGCCCCCTGATCGGTCACGATCCGGCGCGGCTCCTGGTGCCGAGCGCGCTCACCGGTTCGGCGCTGCTGCTCGCCGCCGATATCGCGGTGCGCATCATCCCCTCGACGTCGGATATCAAGGTCGGCGTGCTGACCTCGATCATCGGCGTGCCGTTCTTCCTCTATCTGATCATGCGCGAACGCCGCGCGCTCGGCGGAGGCGTGGCATGACGCTACTCTCCGCCACCGCTCTCAACGCTTCTCTCGGCAGCCGCAAGGTGCTGCACGATGTCTCGCTGTCGCTGGAAGCGGGCCATCTGGTCGCGCTGGTCGGCCCGAACGGCGCCGGCAAGACCACGCTGCTGCGCGCGCTCGCTGGACTAATTCCATCCGGTGGCGACATCAGGATCGACGGCGACGCGCTGGCCTCGCTGTCGCTGCGCGATCGCGCGAAGCGCTTTGCGTATCTGCCGCAGGGGCACACGGTGCACTGGCCGCTGCCGGCGCGCGATATCGTGGCGCTCGGTCGCTATCCGCATGGCGCGACCGATCCGGCGCGGCTGTCGCCGAGGGATATCGAGGCGGTGCTGCGGGCGATGCAGGCGGTCGACGTCACCGAATTCGGCGATCGCCGCGTCACCGAGCTCTCCGGCGGCGAGCGCAGCCGCGTCGCGCTGGCCCGGGTGCTGGCGGTCGAAGCGCCGGTGATTCTCGCCGACGAGCCAACCGCCTCGCTCGATCCGCGTCATCAGATCGACGTGATGCAGAAGCTGCGCAACGTCGCCGACACCGGCGTGCTCGTCATCGTGGTAACGCACGATCTCGGGCTTGCCGCGCGCTTTGCCGATCACGTGCTGGTGCTGTCGGACGGGCGGCTGGCGGCGCAAGGCGCGCCCGCTGAAGCGCTGTCCGAGAGCGTGCTGGCTAGCGTGTTCCGCGTCAGCGCCTACCGCGCCGAATTTCAGCGCGAGGCCGTCATCGTGCCATGGGCGGATGTCTGATGAGGATGCAGCGTCTCGCAGCGATGGCCGCAGCGGCATGGCTGATCTTGTGCGCTGCCGCGTCCGCCGCCGGACCGCGCATCGTCTCGATGAATGTCTGCAGCGACCAGCTCGTGCTGTCGCTGGTCGACCCGGACCAGATCCTGGGCCTCAGCCGCTTTTCCCGTGATGCCTGGCAATCCTGGGCCGCCGAGCAGGCGCGAAACTATCCACTTCTGTCCGGCGAGGCCGAGGACGTACTGCTGCTCAAGCCCGACCGCGTCGTGGTCAGCCTGTTCGACAAGCGCGCGACGCGCGATCTCCTGAAGGCCAACGGATTGCACCTCGTCGAACTCACGGTGCCGCGCACGCTGGACGAGGTAAAAGATCAGATCCGCGCGATGGGCGATGTCGTGCGGCATCCGGATCGCGCAGAGGCCGAGATCTCGCGCCTCGATGCGGCGATCGCGCGGGCCCGGGCGGTGGCGGATGGTCATCACTATCGGGTGCTGCCGGTGGAGCGCCGCGGCTTTGTCCCCGGTGACAGCAGCCTGATCAGCTCGCTGCTGACGGCAACCGGCCTCACCAACGCGGCCGGCGAACTCGGCGTCGGCGCAGGTGGATTTGCCTCGCTGGAGGTAATTGTAAAGCTGCGGCCGGATTTCATCCTGGTGTCGGAGGCGGGCGATCGCGCCGAGGATGAGGGCCGCGCCTTCCTGCTGCATCCGGCGCTGGAGCGCTTCTATCCGGCCGACAAGCGGATCGTGCTGCCGGAGCGGCTCACGGTGTGCGGCGGCGTGATGCTGGCGGATGCGTTGGATCGGCTGACGGAAGAACTCAAGCGCGTGGCGCGGTAGTTGATGTGCCCGCGATCTACGTTCCGTCATCCTGAGGTGCGAGCGAAGCGAGCCTCGAAGGATGCACGGCCCGGATATCTCCAAATGTTCGCGGAGGGAGCGGGGCCGTCGCCCTTCGAGGCTCGCTTCGCTCGCACCTCAGGGTGACGGTGATAGAAATTGTGCGCGGCTAACGGCTTACCCCATCACCACCGGCCCGCCGGCCTTCTTCCACGCATCGATGCCGCCTTCGATATGGGCGGTGTTCGCCAGCCCTGCTTTCTTCGCGGCGGCTACGGCCATCGCCGAGCGCTCACCGAAGGCGCAGAAGAACACGACGCGGCGGCCGGTCGCGGCCGCGACTTCGCGCAGCATGCCGCCGGGCTGCAACGTGGCGCAAATCCCGGGATAGGGCGCGTGCAGGGCGCCGGGCAGCATGCCGTGCTTGGCCCGCTCGCCGCTCTCGCGCAAATCGACCAGCAGGATATCGGGCCGGCCGAGGCTCGCGATGGCGTCTCGCGCGCTGAGGGAGAGGCCTTCCTTGGCCAACTGGTCCTGGTGCAGGCCGACATGCATGTTGGCGGGCACCGCGACGTCCATCATCTTTGGATTTGGGAGATGAAGGTTGTTCATCAGCTCGACATAGTCGTCGATCGATTTCACCTGCAGCCGCGGATTGTAGCGCTTCTCCTCGCCGATCGTGGAGACGGTGTCGCCCTTGTAGTCATGCGCGGGGAACACCATGGTCTCTTCCGGCAGCTTGAGCAGGCGGTTGAAGATCGAATCATACTGCGCCCGCGCGCTGCCGTTCTGGAAATCGGTGCGGCCGGTGCCGCGGATCAAGAGCGTGTCGCCGGTGAAGACGCGGTCGCCCATCAGATAGCTATAGGAATCGTCGGTGTGACCGGGCGTGTACAGCGCTTCGAGGCAGAGCCCTTCGATCGTCACCTTGTCGCCGTCGGAGACGCGCATCGACACCACGTCGGCCTTGCTCTGCTCGCCCATGATGGTGATGCATTGCGTGCGGTCGCGCAGTTCGCCGAGGCCGGTGACGTGATCGGCATGCAGGTGCGTGTCGACCGCCTTGACCAGCCGGAGGTCGAGTTCCTGCAGCAGCTTGCAGTAGCGGTCGGCCTTCTCCAGCACCGGATCGAGGATCAGCGCCTCGCCGCCGGCGCGGCTCGCGAGCAGATAGCTGTAGGTGCCGGACACGCTGTCGAAGAGCTGGCGAAAGATCATGACGGCTTTCCTGTTCTCCGGGTCGAGTCGTGAAGAGGATATTATTCCATAGATAGGGTGGATTCAAAGCAAATCCATCCCCCGGGGACCAATCCGGCTTCGTCAGCTCAGGATGACAGGGTGATTGCTCAGCTTGCTCGGTGTCATCACCCGCGCATGCGGGTGATCCAGTATCCCAGAGACGCCGGTGCATGAGGCGAGAGGCCGCGGCGTACTGGATCGCCCGGTCCATGTGCGCAATTGCGCACAGGCCGGGCGATGACGGCGGTGGACGAGGATATAGCCTCACATCCTCGCAGGATGACGGTTCTGGATGGAGCGCACAATCAAGGCCGGACGTAACTCCAGCCCTGCTCCTGCAGCTCCATCAGATGGACCACGCCCGACGGTACGATGGTGGCGTCGGGGACGACGGAGATTGCGTGGCCCTCGGCCTTCTCCATGCCCTGCCTGGTATTGTTGCAGGCGGAGAACTGGATCTTGCCGGGGAAGACGAGATCCTTGAGCCGCCTGATGCGGTCCTGCACCGGCGAGGTATCGCTGCGCAGCATGTGCAGGCCGGGGCCGTAGGTGATGATGTCGACGTCCACGTCCTCGTTCCTGGCGCGGTAATATTCGATCGCGTTGTTGAGCGCGAGATTCATGATCTGCGGGTCGTTCTGGTCGACCTGGATCGTGATGCGGTGCGGCTTGTCGGCGGCGAGTGCGCTCGCTGTGAAGGCAAGCGAAAGCACGGCGGCGGCGGCGAGACGGCGAAGCATGGCAGGGTCTCTCATGTGACTGCCGCTCTCTCCGTCATTGTCTGCGACAAACGCAATAGCGTTTGCGCACGGGAGCGAAGCGACGAAGCAATCCATTGTGTCCTTGCGGCAAAGCATGGATTGCTTCGCTTCGCTCGCAAGGACGGCGGGGTTAAGGACGGACCAGCGTGTATCCGTTCTCGGTGAGGAACAAAATCTGCGCGACGCCGACCTGCACGGGGGTGGCGGCGGCGATGTAGTCCGGCCGCTCGCCGGTGTCGCGCTCGATGGTGTCGACGGTGTTGAGGCAGATGTCGACCCGCGCGCCCTGCGCGACCAGGCTCTCGACCAGCTTGCGGTTCGCATTGTCGGGCCTGAGCAGCTCGATGCCCGGGCCGAAGGCGACGATCTCGACCGCGACCTTGTCGGGGTCGTAGTGCTTCATTAGATTGCTCGCGACGCTGATGACGAGGCCCTGCTTCTTCGGATCGTTGTCGGAGAGCTGCAGCACGACCTTGTGCTCGGCGAACGGCTTGTCCTGCAACGACGCGAGCTGGGCGCGGGCCGGCGGCGTTGCCAGCGCAATCGCCGCAAGGCCGAGCGCCGCGATGAACGCGCGCCGCGTCATCCGTGCCTCGCAATGCCCGGGTTGTCCTCGACGCCTTGCAGCGTCACGCCGGGTTCGGCGCGGTTCGGCGGCCGGCCGGAGCGCAGATGCTTGGCCACCACATCCCAGATCGGTGCGCCGTTCTGCTGGTTGACCGAGGCCCAGCCCGCGACCTTGTAGTGCTTGCCGGCTTCGAGGTGCTTGCCGTTGCCGAGCTTCAGCTCGGAAATGCGCTTGCCGACGCTCTCGCCCGGCGTGCAGGTGTAGGCGAGGCCGCCGACGCGGACCATGTCGCCGCCTTGCTGATAATAGGGATCGACGTTGAACAGGTTGTCGCAGACGTCCTCCAGCACATCCTTGATCTGGCTGCCGGTCATGGTCGCGACGTAGGTCTCGGGATAGGTGATCGCGGTTTCCGACAGCACGTCTTCCATGGTCAGCGGCTGGCCGGCGAGCGTGGTGAGGCCCCAGCGGAAACCGGGCGACAGCGCGATCTCGGCGTTCAGCTCGTTCAGCAGCGCGTCGCAGATCAGCTGGTCGACGGTGCCGGTGAAATTGCCGCGCCGGTAGAGCAGACGATCGGCCGTGCCGAGCTTGTCGCTCCACTCGTCGGCATGCGGATCGCGCATCTTGTCGATCAGCGTCTGCATCGCCGGATCGGGCTTCAAGAGCTCGGCGAACACCGGCAGCAGTCGGTAGCGGACATTGGCGACCTTGCCCTTGGTAAGATCGAGATCGAGCACACCAATGAACTTGCCGTTGGAGCCGGCATTGGTGACCAGTGTGACGCCGCCGGCATTGGTCACCGTGATCGGGATCGGGATCGCGTCATGGGTGTGGCCGCCGAGGATGACGTCGATGCCGGTGACGCGGCTCGCGAGCTTGAGGTCGACGTCCATGCCGTTATGCGACAGCAGGATCACCGCCTCGACCTTGTCGTTGTTGCGATGGCCGTCGACGAGCTTTTGCAGTTCCTCGTCGCGGATGCCGAACTTCCAGTCCGGCGTGAAACGCTTGGGATGCGCAATCGGCACGTAAGGAAAGGCCTGGCCGATGATCGCGACGCGATGGCCACCGATCTCCTTGATCGTGGACGGCTTGAACACCCGCCCCGAAGCCGGATCGAACGCCTTGGCGTCGTTGAACGCCGCTTCCTCGGTCAGGAACACGTTCTGCGCCAGGAACTCGCCCTTGAAGCGCGAGAGATTGTCGCGCAGCACCTCTTCGCCATAGGTGAATTCCCAATGCCCGGTCATCGCCTCGATGCCGAGCAGGTTCGCGGCCTCCACCATGTCGGCGCCGTTCATGGCGTTGGCGAGCCCGGTGCCCTGCCAGAGGTCGCCGCCGTCGAGCAGGATCGAGCGCTTTTCGCCGACATCGGCGCGCAGCTTGTCGATCAGCGTCTTCAGATGGGCAAAGCCGCCGAGCCGGCCGAAGCGGACGGCGGCCTTCTCGAACTCGACGCAGGTAAAGGCATAGGCATCGGCGCTATCGGGCCGGATGCCGAAACGGTCGAGGAACGCTTTGCCGACCAGATGCGGCGGCTGGCCGGCCATCGCACCGACGCCGATATTGACGCCGGGCTCGCGGAAGAACACCGGCTTCAGCTGTGCATGGGTGTCGGTCATGTGCAGGATGCGGGCGTTGCCGAAGCGTTCGAAGTCGTAGACGCTGGCGGTATCGGCACTGCGCGCGAGGCGGGGCAGGCCGGCCACAAGCGTTGCGGCGGCCGAAGCTGTCAGGAAATCCCGGCGGCGGACGATCATCACTCTCTCCGCGCGGCCCCCGTGGCCTGCGCGCCTTTAGCGAACTTCCATGTCCTTCCAGCGTTCCTTTTCGCTGGTCGCCTGGAAGATCGATGCCTTTGCCAGCGCCTCGGCCTCCTTGGCCTGGGCGACTGCGGTGTCGAAATCACCAGCCTCACCGGCCTTTTTTGCGGCGGCGAGCGTCGAGGCTGTCGTAGTCCACTGGTTGCGCAGCAGGCCTGCTTCCTTGTTGGCGGCCTCAGCCGCAGCATAGGCCGCCTTGTAGTCGGCCTCGGAGGCGGCCAGGGCTGTGGTAGCCGTCGCGATCAGCAGGGCCGATGCCGCGAAGATCGCTCTCACGGCCGCGCTCATGGCCTGGCTCCCGGCCCCGAGATCGGCAGGCCATTGCTGACATAGGACAGGTAATATTCGAGATTGCGGTACTCGTCGTCCTGCGGATTGAGCGGCACGCCGCGGATCTGGCTGTTGCAGGTGGTGAAGCGGCGGCTGGTGGTGCCCATGCCCGACCATTCCGAGCGGTAGATCGGCATCGCATTCAGGATGCCGAGTGCCGGCGCCAGCACCTCGGCGCGAATCCGCTCGCCCGGGCTCTGGATATGGCAGGTGGCGCAGGAGAAATTGAGCTGACCGCGGCGGGTGTAGAAATACTCCTTGCCCTTCTGATAGGCCTCGAGCGCACGCGGATCGTCCGGGATCTTGATGTCCATCGGCTTGCCGCGCGAGGTGAAGGCCATGTAGGCGGTGAGTGCCGCCATGTCGTCCTTCACATAGGAGAACGGCGCCTCGCCATTGGCCTCGCGGCAACGGTTGAGCGCGAGCTCGAGCGTGACGACCTTGCCTTCCTTCTCGTCAAAATAAGGATAGTTCTGGCGGATGCCGATGCCCTTGTTCTCGAAGCAGTCGGCGTAGGTCTTGCCGTTCTTGAACGGCGTCGAGAACATCTCCTTGCCGGCCTCGAGCGAAAACTCGTAGGGCGGAAACTGTTCCTTCTCCTCCCACTGCTTGTGCAGGTCCTCATTCATCGAATAGGGACCGTTGACGAAATCCTCGGGCTTCAGCTTGGGGAATTTGTTGGTGAAGAATTTCTGGAAGGCGGCCTTGTCGGCGGCGGGATCGACGGCGCCGGCTGCGTGCGCGGCTGGCGCCAGCGCCAGCACGCCGAGCGCAAGCGTGGCAATTGCTGCGCGGATTGCCGAGCGCCGCGTCATTGAATCTTCGCCGTGGTGGTGTCGGTCGCGCCCTTGTTGTCGACCCAGCTGACCGTCAGGTCGTCGCCCTTCTTGCCGCCCTTGAAGGCGAATTTGACATAGGGATCCTTGGAGACGCCGCCGCCCCAGTCGGCGACGAACACTGGTTTGCCGTCATACTCGAAGGTCAGCACCTGGATGAAGTGCGGCGGGATGATCGCGCCCTTGGCGTCCTTGACGAAGCCGGAATCCATCGGATGCTGGATCAGCGCCTGCACCTCGGTGGTGTCGCCGTTTGACGTGGCGCGCACGCGAATGCTCGATGCCATCTTGATTGTCCCTTGATTGAGCTCAGCCGCCGCAGCCGCCGACGGTGACCTTGATTTCCTTTTGGGCGCTGTAGAGCTTGCCGCCGGCCTCGACGATCACGGTGACGTTGCTGGTCTTGGCCATCTTGATGCGGTTGGCGACGCTCGGCAGCGTGCCGGCCGGAATCCTGTACGTCGCGATCAGCGAGATCGGGTTCTCGCTGACCAAAAACGAGATCGAGGTGACGTCGGCCAGCGTCGTGGTGGCGGAGATCGGCACCACCGCGCCGTTCTCGGCGATCTCGGGTGCGTCCATCTTGACCTTGTCCGAGGGCTCGGCGGTCTTGCCGTAGAGCGCCTTGATCGCATCGGCCTCGTTCTTCTGCTTGAACGCCTCTTCCGGATATTTGTCGTTGGCGGCGGCGAGCGCCTGCGGCACGTCGAACGGAATGACGCCGAGGCCGATCAGCGCGGCGACGCCCGCGCCCTTCAACACCAGGCGGCGCGTTCCGGAAAATTCGCTGGTCGTGATGTTCATCGAAAAAATCTCCTCAAGCTGATGTCGCCGCGTCACAGCGTCTGCAGGAAGTCCACCACCGCGCCGATTTCCTTCTCGCTCAAGATCCGGTTTCGGCCGAACGGCGGCATCACCGTCTGCGGGTTGCGCTTGGTCTCATCGGTCACGATCGCGATCAGCTCGTCGCGGCTGTATTTCGCCTTGAGGCCGGTCAATTCGGGGCCGATCGTGCCGGGCAGCTCGCCGCCCTTGATGACATGGCAGGTCAGGCAATTGCCCTTGCCGCGGTCGAAGGCGAGCTTTTGGCCCTCGGCGGCGGATTGGGCCTGCGCGGGCGCGGCCATGGCGATGCCCGCCAGCAGCGCCAGGACGAGGGCTGGCTTGGAGAAAGTGGCGATCAAGGACGTTTCCCGGGCTTCAATCTCGATGATCCCATCGCAATATAAAGAGTGGAAAGCACAAAGGCCATCGGCTGGCAACTCGGAGAATAGGCGCGTTGCGACGGGGTTAATGCCAGAGCGACAGTGCGGATAGACGTGATTAGACCCGTCACCCTGAGGTGCGAGCGGAGCGAGCCTCGAAGGGCGAACGGCCCGACTGTGTCCGTGCATCCTTCGAGGCTCGCAAGGGCTCGCACCTCAGGATGACGGGTTTGGCGGTATGCGATGCGGGTTCCGCTTTTGCGGATGGTATGTGCACGATTTACGAGCGGCTGTTCTAACAGGAGAAGGCGCGGTGGCGGAGTTTGTGGTGGAGTTCGGCAAGGACGGCAGGCCGGTCGAGGCGGACGGGCGGCTCGACGCGGCAGCGTTCCACCGCAATCACCAGCCGATCTGGGCGGTGCTGAAGGACTACCTTGCCGGCCGATCCGGCGACGTGCTGGAAGCCGGCAGCGGCACCGGCCAGCATGTCGTCTATTTCGCCGGTCGGACGCCCGACATCATTTGGTGGCCGAGCGACCTCCATGCCGCGCACCTGCGCAGCATCGAGGCCTGGCGCGCGCATGCTGGCCTTGCCAACATCCAGCCGCCGCAGCCGATCGATCTGTCGGACCCCGCCTGGTCGCCGGCGCCAGCGGACGGCAAAGGTCCGGACAAACTGCTCGCGATCTTCTGCGCCAATGTGATCCACATCGCGCCGTGGCGCGTGGCCGAGGGCCTGTTCGCCGGCGCCGCGCGGCATCTGCGCGCCGACGGCCGGCTGTTCCTCTACGGCCCGTTCAAGCGCGGCGGCAAGCACACCGCGCTCAGCAACGCCGTGTTCGACACCTCGCTGCGCGAACGCGACCCCGAATGGGGCGTCCGCGACATCGCCGATCTTGAAAAGCTCGCTGACAGTGTCGGGCTGCAATTGGCCGCGACGTTCGAGTTGCCGGCCAACAACATGATCCTGATGTTTGTGCGGAAGGATGGCCCGCAATCGTAGGGTGGATTAGCCGAAGGCGTAATCCACCATTCTGATGTGCTGCGAACGGCGGCGGGTTACGCTTCGCTAACCCGCCCTACAAGACCACGAACCGTCGGGTCAATCGTAAGCCAGGCACCAGCCGTCGCCGCGCAGCCAGCAGCGCTCATCGGGGATGTCGGCGTCGCGGTAGAGCCGCGTCACCTTCTGCCAACCACCGCGCGCGAAGGCTTCGGCCAACAGCTTTTCAGACGCCTCGTCGCGGCCGCCGTCGCACGGAATGATCGCGACCGGTGAGATCCAGGTGGCTTGATACTGTGCGCCCTCGTGCCGGACACGGAACACCGCGCCGGAGCGCGCGATCTGCTCCGGCGCGCCGCCCTTGAAGCCCTCGTCCGACGTCAGCGGCAGGATCAGGCGGCCGCCGTCGGCAAGCCCGTCGAGCCATTGCGCGGCCGGCCGGGTGCAGCCGGCGTTGACATAGATCACGTCGGCTGGATCGAACGATGCGCGCGTGCCGTCCCCCGCGATGATCTCGACATTCGGATAGGGGGCGAGATTGGCGCGGGCGCGCGCGGCAAGCTCAGGGTCGTATTCGATCCCAGTGACGCGGCCGGTCGGTCCGGCCAGATGCGCGAGGAGCGCCGTGTAGTAGCCGGTGCCCGTTCCGATATGCACCACATGCTCGCCGGCCGCGGGCGCGGCCTGGTGCATGAGGTAGGCGTGCAGCGACGGCTGGCCGTTGTTGAGCCGCCGCTCGGGCCGCAACGCGACCAGGTCGTTGGTGTAGAGATAGACCGGATCGGCATCCGGCGTCGGCATGTAGTCGCTGCGCCACCCGCGCAGCATCAACCACGGTCCCGGGCCGACGAAGTCCTCGCGGGGAACGGCGGCGAAGGCCTCCATCACCCGCGTATCGACGACGTTGGCCGCGGCCAGGATCTGCCTGGCATAGGCCGCGCGGACGATGCCGAGTTCGGTTTGCGGGTCCATGGCGGGCGCTCTCCCACGATTTCGAAAATTGTGTGATTTGACACACCGAAGTGTGTGAAATAGCATACTTCGACGACGGAGGCCAGAATGAAGAGACGGCTTTATCCGGCTGTGCTGGAGCGCGGTCCGCGCGGCGCGTTCGGGGCGTGGTTTCCGGACTTTCCCGGCTGCGTCGCCGGCGGCAAGTCGCAGGAAGAGGCGATCGAGCGGGCCGAGCGGGCCCTGGCGCAGGCGGTGGACGGCTGGGTCGAGCAGGGTCGCGCGCTACCGGAGCCGACGCCGATCGAGCGGATCGTGCCGCCCAAGGGCTCCGACGTCGCCGCCTTCTTCATGGTCGGCGTCGATCCGCCCGATCCGTCCGAGCGGGTGAATGTCTATCTGCCGAAAAGCCTGATCACGCGGATCGACAAGCGCGCCGCCGAGCTCGGCATGAGCCGTTCGAGCTTCTTCGGCTTTGCGAGCTCGCTCGCGCTCGAATGGCCGGGCGGATATCCGCGCGGCGCCCCGATCGCACCGCGCTCCAAGGTGCACAAGACCGGCGCGCTACGCGCCGAGAAGCGGCCGGGCAAGAAGCCCGTGCGGTAGGTGGTTTGTCATCAAGTTGTCGCCGACCTCTATCCCCGTCTCCCTGAAGTGGCCGCTTCTTCAGCGGCCCTCGAAGGGTCGACGGCCCGGCTGGTGGCCGTGCATCCTTCGAGGCTCGCTGCGCTCGCACCTCAGGATGACGGGAATAATAGAGGTGCGGGCCTGCGATAGCGCGTGAGAGCAGGCCAACAACCGTGCGCCTCCCGCATGGCCTACGTCCGTTTGCGCCGGTTGATCGGCCTGCACCTGCTCTCCATAGTGCGCGCGATTGGAGGCTCCCGCCGGGGCTTCAAGGCGGGACGACCGATGATCGACGTGACAGCTGCGGATGAAATCAGCGATGACGCGCGGGCGCGCAGCAATGTGTGGCGGCTTGCGGCGGCGCAGGCGCTGACCGGCGCCAATTCGGCCGTGATCTTCGCCACCGGCTCGATCGTCGGCGCGACGCTGGCGCCCGACATCTCGCTCGCGACGGTGCCGCTCTCGATGTATGTGCTCGGGCTGGCCGCCGGCACGCTGCCGACCGGCGCGATCTCGCGCGCCTATGGCCGGCGCGTCGCCTTCATCGTCGGCACCTTCTGCGGCACGCTCACCGGCGCGCTCGGCGCCTGGGCGATCCTGCACTCATCGTTCTGGCTGTTCTGCGGCGCCACCTTCCTCGGCGGGCTCTATGGCGCCGTCGCGCAGTCCTATCGCTTTGCCGCCGCCGACGGCGCCAGCGTCGCGTTCCGGCCCAAGGCGGTGTCGTGGGTGATGGCCGGCGGCGTGTTCGCCGGCGTGCTCGGGCCGCAGCTCGTGCAATGGACCATGGACATCTGGCCGCCTTATCTGTTCGCGTTCTCGTTCGTGATGCAGGCGCTGGTCGCGCTGGTGGCGATGGTGGTGCTGTCGGGTGTCGACGCGCCGAAGCCCGCGGCGGCGGATCTGCACGGCGGCCGCCCGCTGCTCGAGATCGCCAGACAGCCGCGCTTCATTGCCGCCGCGCTGTGCGGCGTGATCGCCTATCCGATGATGAATCTGGTGATGACCTCGGCGCCGCTCGCCATGAAGATGTGCGGGCTGTCGGTCAGCGATTCCAATTTCGGCATCCAGTGGCACATCGTGGCGATGTACGGCCCGAGCTTCTTCACAGGCTCGCTGATCGCCCGCTTCGGTGCGCCCGTCATTGTCGCGCTCGGGCTGGCGCTGGAGGCGGTCGCCGCGATGATCGGGCTGTCCGGCATCACGGCACCGCACTTCTGGGCCACGCTGTTCGTGCTCGGCATCGGCTGGAACTTTGCGTTCGTGGGCGCCTCCGCGCTGGTGCTGGAAACGCACCGGCCGCAGGAACGCAACAAGGTGCAGGCGTTCAACGATTTCCTGGTGTTCGGCATGATGGCGATCGGCTCGTTCTCGTCGGGCCAGCTGCTGGCGCATTACGGCTGGAACGCCGTCAACATGGTGGTGTTTCCGCCGGTGCTGCTCGGGCTTGCCGTGCTGTCGCTGGCGTCATTCGCCAAGCGGCGGGCGAAATTGCGCGCGGTGGAAGAAATCCCGGATCCCAGCATCTGATCTCCTGCTGCCAATTGCTGACACTTCGACCGGCTTCGAAATGACCGGCTTGCAAGGCTGCTCACATCGTGGGAACGGATTGGTCCGGTCCTGACGATGTGAGAAGCAAGAGCAAGAAATGGACGCATCATCACCCAGGCTGCATGACGAATCCTCGCTCGGTTACGAGGGCTGGCGCATCGTCGTCGTCTGCTTCCTGCTTGCGACCTTCGGCTGGGGATTGGGCTTCTACGGCCAGAGCGTCTACGTCGCCGAGCTGCAACGGCTGCACGGTTGGCCGGCGTCGCTGATCTCGTCGGGCACCACCTTCTTCTATTTGTTCGGCGCCGCGCTGGTCGCCTTCGTCAGCGAGGCGATCAAGGCGTTCGGTGCCCGCAGCTGCCTGATCGCGGGCACCCTCGCGATGGCGGTCGCGGCGGTTGCGATCGGCGAGGTGCGCGAGCCGTGGCAGCTCTATCTCGCCGATGCGCTGCTGGCGTTCGGCTGGGCCGGCACCAGCCTCGGCATCATCACCAACACGCTCGGCCTGTGGTTCGACAAGAAGCGCGGCATGGCGATCAGCCTGGCGCTGAACGGCGCGAGCTTCGGCGGCATCGTCGGCGTGCCGCTGCTGGTGGCGGGGATTGGCGCTTTCGGTTTCTCCGGCGCGATGATCGCGGCCGCGGTGGCGCTCGTCGTGGTGATGGTGCCTGTCATCCTGATCTTCGTCGGGCAGCCGCCGGTGCATCTGCACGCGGTGACTTCAGCGGCGGCCGACGCGCCGTCGGCGACCCAGGTGCGCGCCCGGGCGCTGCGCGACATCCGCTTCCTCTCGGTCTCGATTGCCTTCGCGCTGGTGCTGTTCGCCCAGGTCGGCTTCATCGTGCATCTGATCGCCTATCTCGATCAGGTGATCGGCCGCGAGCGCGCCACGGTGGCGATGGCACTGTTGACCGCGATGGCCGTGGTCGGCCGCGTCTCGTTCTCCTTCGTGATCGACCGTCTCAACCAGCGGCTGGCGTCGGCGCTGTCCTTTGTCAGCCAGGCGATCGCGCTCGTCATCATCATCAATGTGCACAACGACGTCGCGCAGATCGCCGCCTGCGCGCTGTTCGGTTTCTCGGTCGGCAATCTGATCACGCTGCCGGCGCTGATCGTGCAGCGCGAGTTCGATCCGCGCGCATTCGGCGTGCTGGTCAGCCTGATCACCGCGATCAACCAGATCACTTACGCGTTCGGCCCCGGCGTGATCGGGCTGCTGCACGACCTTTCCGGCAGCTACACGCTGCCGTTCTACGGCTGTATCGGTCTCGAACTGATCGCGGCGGTGACGATCATGATCGGCCGAAAAACGTAGCCCGGATGGAGCGAAGCGTAATCCGGGGCAGGTCGACCCGCGGAGGGACTCCCCGGATTTCGCTACGCTTCATCCGGGCTACGATCTCGACTTGCGCGGCGCCTTCCTCGCCTTCTTCTCGCCGATCTTGCCGGCCGCTGCGACCCGCAGCAGGCGGCGGAAGGTCGGACATTCCATGTGGCTCGGTGCGGGACACACGGCGGCGTGGCGCAGGCCGTCGCGCATCGCGTTGAGCCGGCGGATGGTGCGGTCGAGCTCGTCGGCCTTCGTCGCCAGCATCTTCCGGTCGATGCGCGGCCTGCCGTCGGGCGCGAACATTTTTGCGATCTCGTCGAGCGAGAAGCCGGAGGCGCGCCCGAGCGCGATCAGCGCCAGCCGGTCCAGCACGGCCGGATCGAACAGCCGGCGCAGCCCGCGCCTTCCATGCGAGGCGATCAGTCCTTTCTCCTCGTAGAAGCGCAAGGTCGAGGCGCGAACGCCCGACAATTGCGCCACCTCCGCGATGTCGATGTCCCGCATGGTCTTGACCTCAAGTTCACTTGAACTGGCAGTGTGCCGCCAGGCGCTTGCCTAAGGCAAGCATCAGGACGGGCCAATAGCAAAAGGACGAGATCATGAGTATCGCATCGCAGGGCGAGGACGAGCAGGCCAAACTCTGGAACGGCGCTGCCGGGCGCGCCTGGGTCGAGACACGCGACGTGCTGGAAGGGATGTTCAAGCCGCTCGAAGAGCTGCTCGTTCGGGCGGTGGCCGATGCCGGGGCCAGCCATGTGCTCGATATCGGCTGCGGCACGGGTGCCACGACATTCGCCGTCGCTCACGTGCTCGGCCCGCAAGGGCATTGCACCGGCATCGACATCTCCGAACCGATGATCGCGGTGGCGCGTGACCGTGCGGAGCGGGAAGGGTGGCCTGCCGACTTCATCTGCGCCGACGCGCAGACCCACGGCTTTGCACCGGCGAGCTTCGACATCATCATCTCGCGTCTCGGCGTGATGTTCTTTGCCGATCCGGTGCAGGCCTTCGCCAATCTGCGCCGCGCGGCCCGGCCGGGTGCGGCGCTCCGCTTCATCGCGTGGCGCGCCGCCGCCGAGAACCCGTTCATGACGACGGCGGAGCGGGCGGCGAGGCCGCTGCTGCCGGATCTCCCGGCGCGGCGTCCCGATGCGCCGGGGCAGTTCGGATTCGCGGACCGGAACCGGGTCGCGCGCATCCTGGAGGACAGCGGTTGGGGCGCGATCGCGATCGAGCCGGTCGATGTCGCCTTGCGCTTTCCGGCATCGGAGCTGATCCGCTATGTGAGCTGGCTCGGCCCGGTCGGCACGATGCTGCGGGGCATGGAAGAGCCGCGTCGCGCGCAGGTGATCGAGACAGTGCGCGGCGCCTTCGATCGCTACGTCCACGGCAACGAAATTCGCTTCACCGCGGCCTGCTGGATGGTCGCGGCACGAGCACCGGTGGAGGCTGCGCATGGTTGACGCCGTGGATTTTCTGGCGCGCGCGGTGCTGATCGGGACCGGCGCGACGGTCGTGATGGACGTCTGGGGCATGGTCCGCAAGCGGCTGCTCGGCATCGCGTCGCTGGACTATGCCCTGGTCGGCCGCTGGCTCGGCCATCTCGCATCCGGGCGCCTGCGCCACGACCGCATCGCCGCGTCGCCGCAGGTCGCGGGCGAGCGGGCGATCGGATGGGCCGCGCATTATCTGATCGGGATGGGCTTTGCCGGCGTACTGCTTGCGATCTTCGGCCTCGATTGGGCTCGGCAGCCCAGCATCGTTCCGGGCCTGATCGTCGGAATCGGCAGCGTGGCTGCACCATTCCTGGTGATGCAGCCCGCGATGGGCGCGGGCTTTGCCGCGAGCCGGACGCCGCATCCGTGGGCGGCGAGGCTGCAGAGCCTCCTGACGCATGCGGTGTTCGGCGTTGGGCTCTACGCGGGCGGCTGGATCACGCGCCTCTTGCTGCACCCGTAGCCCGGATGAGCCAACGGGTTGCGCGAACGCGCGCCCGATGACAGGCTCCGCGATATCCGGGACCGGTCCCTCGACTTGCGCCAGTCCCCGGATGTCGCTTCGCTCATCCGGGCTACAATTCAATCCGGGCTACGGAATTACGCCGCCCGCTGCTTCAGCAGATCCTCGAGGTCCAGCCGGCGCGTGAACATCGAAAGCTTGCCGTCCGCGCTGCGCGGCCATTCGGCTGCGGGCCGGTCCCAATAGAGCTCGACGCCGTTCTCGTCGGGGTCGCGCAGGTAGAGCGCCTGGCTGACGCCGTGGTCGCTGGCGCCGTCGAGCTGGATGCCGGCCGACAGCACCCGATGCAGCGCGTCGGCGAGCGCCGGGCGGGTCGGATACAGGATGGCGGTGTGGAACAGGCCCGTCGTGCCCGGCGGTGGCGGGTGGCCGCCCTTGCTCTCCCAGGTGTTGAGGCCGATGTGATGGTGATAGCCGCCGGCCGAGATGAAGGCGGCGTCCGTCCCCAAGCGCTGCTGCAGCTCGAAACCGAGCACGCCGCAATAGAAGCCGAGCGCGCGCTCGAGATCGGCGACCTTGAGGTGCACATGCCCGATCCGCGTGCCCGCGATGATGGGGGGATTTTCTGGCATGAACTGGCTCCGTTGGCATCAACGCCTTGCCGTCAGGGGCAAGGCTTCGCCGCCTGATATAGTCCGGATTTGCCGGCGCCGGAGCGATCCATCCGGAAACCCAGCGTTTCCGAACGGCGCCACGGCCGGCTGAGCCTAGCAGAGCTCCGACAACTCGCCGCCCGGCAGCTGGAAATCGAATGTGTTCAGCGTCATCGACACCATGGTGTAGTAGCCGCAGAGCCCGATCACCTCGACCAGCCCGCGCAGGCTCAGCACCTCGACCGCCTCGTCATACAGTCCCTTCGGCAGGCCATGACCTTCGTGCAGCGCCTTGGCGACGTCGTAGATCATCTTGGCCTTGGGATCGTCGAAAGTCGGCGTCCGGCGCACCCGAATGTCCTCGATGATCTTCTGATCGAGGCCGCCCTTCAGCGCGAGGCGCTTGTGGGCATACCATTCGTAATGCGCGGTCCAGTGCCGCGCGGTGACGAGGATCGCGATCTCCGACAGCTTCGGCGGGAAGACCGTGTCGAAGCGCAGCACCTCGCCGAGCCGCGTGGCATGCCGCGCCATCTCCGGGCTGTTGAGCCAGGCCATCATCGGCGCCGGTGGCGCGCCGCGCTTGCCGGCGATCGACTCGTCGTAGGTTTCTTTCTGGGCGGGGTTCATTTCGCTAGGCGAAAGCAGCTTCAGCCGCATGTCCGTTTCCTCTTGTTTTTCAATCGTTACCCCGCTTCGGCGATACACCCGATCGCGCAAGGTGAGTAGCGACGCCAGAGCATGGCGCGGCTGCGAGGCATATTGAACTCGGCGGCTGCGTAGGTCTAAGGTCGAATCCAATTCGTCGAATTTGATTGGAAACGCACCATGGCTGACCTTGAGAAATTCCGCGCGGAGACCCGCGCCTGGCTGGAGCAGAACTGCCCGGCCGAGATGCGTAAACCGATGACCTCCGATGGCGACACCTTCTGGGGTGGCCGCAACGCGAAATTCTCGTCGGACGCGCAGCGGGTCTGGTTCGAGCGAATGCGCGACAAGGGCTGGACCGTGCCGCATTGGCCGAAGGAATATGGCGGCGGCGGCCTCGACGGCGAGGAAGCCAAGATCGTGCGCCAGGAGATGGCGGCGATCGGCGCGCGCCAGCCGCTGACCTCGTTCGGCATCTCGATGCTCGGACCGGCGCTGCTGCAATACGGCACCGAGGAGCAGAAGAAGGAGCATCTGCCGAAGATCACCGCGGGCCTGATCCGCTGGTGCCAGGGCTATTCCGAGCCGAACGCCGGCTCCGATCTCGCCTCGCTGCAAACCCGCGCGGTCGGCGACGGCGACGACTACATCATCAACGGCCAGAAGATCTGGACCTCCTACGCCAACTATGCCGACTGGATCTTCTGCCTGGTGCGCACCGATCCCGCGGCCAAGAAGCATGACGGCATCAGTTTTATTCTCTTCGACATGACGTCGAAGGGCGTGTCCACGAAGCCGATCCTGCTGATCTCCGGCTATTCGCCGTTCTGCGAAACCTTCTTCGACAATGTCCGCGTGCCGAAGTCGCATGTCGTGGGCACCGTCAATCGCGGCTGGGATGTCGCGAAATATCTGCTGCAGCACGAGCGCGCGATGATCTCGGGCATGGGCGAGCGCGGCGTCGGCCGTCCACTCGGCCAGATCGCAGCCGACTCGGTCGGCGCGGATGCGCAGGGTCGGCTCGACGACGCCCAGCTGCGCAGCCAGATCGCGAACTTCGAGGTCGACGAGGCCGCGCTCGCCGCGGCAGCGGAGCGCGCGGTCGATCTCGCCAAGGCGGGCCAGTCGCATCCGGCGTTCTCGTCGGCGATGAAATATTACGGCACCGAGCTCAACAAGCGGCGCTACGAGATCCTGATGTCGGCGGGCGGCATCGACGCGCTGGAATGGGAGAGCGACCGCTCCCGGGGCGGCGCCCGTCCGCGCGCCTGGCTGCGCACCAAGGCCAACTCGATCGAGGGCGGCACCTCGGAGGTGATGCTCGGCATCGTCGCCAAGCGCATCCTCGATCTGCCGGGGGCGTGAGGCACCGTTTCACCACGCGTCATTCCGGGGCGCGACGCAGTCGCGAGCCCGGAATCCATACTCCCGATCGTGGTTATGGATTCCGGGCCTGGCCTTCGGGCCATCCCGGAATGACGAACTCAACATCGTCTGAATTTGAATTATCGAAGAGCGGAATCCATCCATGGCCCTCGTCCTCACCGAAGAACAATCCATGCTGCGCGACAGTGCGCGCGGTCTCATCAGCGACAAGGCGCCGGTGGCGCATCTGCGTTCTTTGCGCGACAGCAAGGACTCTACCGGCTTCTCGCGCGAGCTCTGGAAGACCTTTGCCGAGATGGGCTTCTCCGGTCTCCTGGTGCCGGACCAGTTCGGCGGCAGCGGGCTCGGCTGCGTCGAGGCCGGCATCGTCATGGAGGAGATCGGCCGCACCTTGATGCCCTCGCCATTCCTCGCGACCTCGGTGCTTGCCGCCTCAGCGCTGTCGCGCGGCGGCAGCGAGGCGCAGAAGGCGCAGCATCTGCCTGGCATCGCCGACGGCTCGCTGCTCGCAGCGCTCGCGGTCGACGAGGGCGCGAAGCACCGCCCGCTGCAGACGAAATTGCAGGCGACGCGTTCCGGCAACGGCTTCAGGCTGTCCGGCGACAAGGCCTTCGTTGTCGACGGCCACACCGCCGATCTTTTGATCGTGGCGGCGCGCACGGCCGGCAGCGCCGGCGACAAGAACGGCTTGACGCTGTTCCTTGTCGATCCGAAGGCCAAGGGGCTCGCGGTCGAGCGCACCGCGATGGTCGATTCGCACAATGCGGCGCGCATCGTGTTCGACAATGTCGAGGTCAACGCCGACAGTGTGCTCGGCGAGGTCGATCAGGGTTTCGGGCTGCTCGAGGGCGTGCTCAATATCGGCCGCGGCGCGGTCGCGTCCGAAATGGTCGGTCTCTCCGAAGAGGTGTTCGGCCGCACCGTGAACTACCTGAAGGAGCGCAAGCAGTTCGGCAAGGCGATCGGCGAATTCCAGGCGCTGCAGCACCGGGCCGCCGAACTCTACATCGATATCGAGATCACCCGCGCCGCCGTTCTCAAGGCGCTGCAGGCGCTCGACGCCGATCTGGCCAAGGCTGCCACTGCGGTCGCGGTAGCCAAGGCGCGCGCCGGCACCACCGCGACGCTGGCCGTCCAGGAGGGCGTGCAGATGCATGGCGGCATGGGCATGACCGACCAGTTCGACATCGGCTTCTTCATGAAGCGCGCCCGCGTCTGCCAGGAGCTGTTCGGCGACAGCAATTTCCACACCGACCAGCTCGCGAGCGGCAAGGGGTACTGATCGAGGGCGCCGCCGCACGACTCACCGTCATCGCCACGCAACACCCTGTCATCGCCCGGCTCGACCGGGCGATCCAGTATTCCAGAGACGTCAGTGCTTGAGCCGAGAAGCCGCGGCGTACTGGATCACCCACTTTCGCGGGCGATGACAGTTGAGCGTGCGGTAACGGCGGAGATCTAGGCCGCGCTGTCGATCAGCGGCGGCGACATCTCCGCACAACTCACTGTCATCGCCCGGCTCGACCGGGCGATCCAGTATTCCAGAGACGTCAGTGCTTGAGCCGAGAAGCCGCGGCGTACTGGATCGCCCACTTTCGCGGGCGATGACAGTTGAGCGTGCGGTAACGGCGGAGATCTAGGCCGCGCTGTCGATCAGCGGCGGCGACATCTCCGCACAACTCACTGTCATCGCCCGGCTTCGACCGGGCGATCCAGTATTCCAGAGACGTCAGTGCTTGAGCGGAGAAGCCGCGGCGTACTGGATCGCCCGCTTTCGCGGGCGATGACAACTGCGGATGCGGTGGCGGCTGTAGCCTGGCTGCGTGTCGTCAACGAATCGGCGGCGCGTACTGGACGCCGCCGGCGTTCCAGAGCTGGTTCATGCCGCGCGGAATCTTCAGTCTGGAATCGGCGCCGACGTTGCGGTCGTAGACCTCGCCGTAATTGCCGACATGGCGGATGATGCGCACGGCCCAGTCCTTGGTCAGGCCGAGATCCTCGCCATAGGAACCCTCGGTGCCGACCAGCCGCATCACCTCCGGCTTCTTCGACTTCAGCGCCTCGTCGATATTCTTCGAGGTGATGCCGAGTTCCTCGGCATTGATCATGGCGTAGAGCGTCCACTTCACGATCATCATCCAGTCGTCGTCGCGCAGCCGGACCACCGGCGCCAGCGGCTCCTTGGAGATGATGTCGGCCAGGATGGTGTGGTCGCTCGGCTTGGAGAGGTTGAGCCGCAGCGCATAGAGCTGCGAGGCGTCCGACGTCAGCGTATCGCACTGGCCGGTGTCATAGGCCTTCACGACATCCTCCAGCTTGTCGAACTTCATCTCCGTGTATTTCATGTTGTTGGCACGGAAATAGTCGGCGAGGTTGAGCTGCGTCGTGGTGTTGGCCTGCACGCAGACCTTGCTGCCGTTCAGGTCGAGCGCAGAATCGATGTTGCGCGAGCGCGGCAGCATGAAGCCCTGACCGTCATAATAGGCGACCGCCGGGAAATAGAGGTCGTAATTGGTCTCGCGCGACATGCTCCAGGTGGAGTTGCGCGAGAGGATGTCGACCTTGCGGTTCTGCAGCTCCTTGAAGCGTTCGCTGGCGTCGAGCGGAACGAACTTCGCCTTCGACGGATCGTCGAAGATCGCCGAGGCCACCGCGCGGCAGAAGTCGACGTCGAAGCCGGTCCAGTTGCCCTTGTCGTCCGGGATCGAGAAGCCCGGCAGGCCCTTGTTGACGCCGCACAGCACGTCGCCGCGGCGGACGGTGCGCTTCAGCGTGCGGGTGTCGTAACGCTCATAGGTGATGGCGGCGGCCGCAACCAGCGCGGCGACCGCGAGCCCGATCGTCAGGCCGCCTCGAAATGTACGCATGGGTTCTCTCTCGCGAATGATCGGGGAAAAACAGGTCGGATATCGAAGGCGGGTGGGTCGAGATTACAGTTCAGGCTTCTGCCGGATGATCACCTTGGTGCCGACGGGAACGCGATTGTAGAGATCGGCGACGTCGGCGTTGACCAGGCGGAAACAGCCGGACGAGATCGCGGTGCCGATGGTGTCGGGCCGGTTGGTGCCGTGGATGCGGTACACCGTGGTGCCGAGATACATCGCGCGTGCGCCGAGCGGATTGCCCGGGCCGCCCGCCATGAAGCGCGGCAGATAGGGCTGGCGGGCGATCATTTCCGGCGGCGGAGTCCAATCCGGCCACTCGGCCTTGCGGGTGATGGTCACCAGCCCCTGCCACTGGAAGCCGTCGCGGCCGACGCCGATGCCGTAGCGGAGCGCGCGGCCGTTGCCCTGCACGAGGTAGAGATGGCGTTCGGCGGTGGAGACGATAATGGTGCCCGGCGCCTCGTTGGTCCGATAGTACACGACCTGCTTCTGCCATTCCGGGTCGAGCTCGTAGCTGTCGTCGGCGACCAAGCCCGGCTCGTCGGCGTCCGGGCGGCTCTGGGCAAAGCCTTGCGACGTCGACAGCACGAGCGCGCCCGTGGCGATCAACATCCAGACCAGGTGACGAAGTTTCGTCATGCAAAGCTCTCCTTGTTGGCGCAGCGGCCAATGGCTCCGCCCAAATCGCGGCAGCATCAAATCTCAGCGGCAGCTTGATGGCAAGTTTAGGGCGGGCGTCACACTATATCACTGTAATGCTTCTGTTTTTTGTCATTGGGCCCGTGGCACGTCGCGTCGGCGGCCTTATTTCGGCGCAATCCAGAGTCGCAACGCGAAAGAGACCAGGGTCACGGTGCCGACGCCGCCGAGCCAGAGCGCTGCGAACCACAACAGGCGCTGGCCGAGCGGCCGCTGATTCGAACCGGGTGGCGGCATCAGTGGTATCCGTGGCCGGGGCGCACCTTGCCGCGAAACACCCAATAGGCCCAGGCGGTGTAGCCGAGGATCAGCGGCACCAGGATCGAGACCCCGAACAGCATGAAGATCTGGCTGTTCGCGGGCGACGCCGCCTGCCAGATCGTGATGCTCTGCGGTACGATGTACGGGTACATGCTGATGCCGAGCCCGGCATAGGACAGTGCGAACAGGGCGAGCGTCAGGAAGAACGGCTGGTGGTCGTTCTTGTTGCTGAGTGCGCGCAGCAAGAGCGCGGTGACGGCGGCGACCGCGATTGGTACCGGCGCGGTGAGGATGATGTTGGGCCAGGCGAACCAGCGCTGGGTGTACTGCACGGCCAGGAACGGCGTTGCGATGCTGACGGCGCCGATCGCGCACAGCATCGCGACCAACAACATCCAGCTCAGATGATAGGCGCGCTCGCGCAGCTCGCCTTCGGTCTTCATCACCAGCCAGGTCGCGCCCAGCAGCGCATAGCCGATCACCAGCGCGATGCCGGTCAGGACGCTGAACGCCGTCAGCCAGTCCCACCAGCCGCCGGCATAGTGGCGGCCCTCGACATGGATGCCTTGCAGGATGGCGCCGAGCGCGATCCCTTGCGCCAGCGTCGCGACCAGCGAGCCGCCGGCGAAGGCGAGGTCCCATTTGTTGCGCGCCTTCTGGGTGCGCCAGCGGAATTCGAAGGCGACGCCGCGGAACACGAGGCCGAGCAGCATCGCGATCATTGGCGTGTAGAGCGCCGGCATCAGCACCGCATAGGCCAGCGGAAACGCCGCCATCATGCCGCCGCCGCCGAGCACCAGCCAGGTCTCGTTGCCGTCCCACACCGGCGCCACCGTGTTCATGATGACGTCGCGATCGGCCTTTTGCGGGAACAGCGGAAACAGGATGCCGAGGCCGAGATCGAAGCCGTCCATCACGACATAGACGAACACGGCAAAGGCGATGATGAAGGCCCAGATCGTGGCGAGGTCGATCGGAATGCTCATCGCACGCCCTCCACGGCTGCACCTGCCGCCGGCGTGATGCCGGCCGCACGGGCGGGAAGGTCCTTTGTCGGGCCTTGCTCGCCGGGATGCGGCGGCTGCGCCATCAGCCGCAGGATGTAGATCACGCCGGCGGTGAACACCGCGAAATAGACGATGATGAAGGCGATCAGCGACGAGCCCACCGCCGGCGCTGCCAGCGGCGATGCGGAATCGGTGGTGCGCAGCAGCCCGTAGACGGTGAACGGTTGCCGCCCGGTCTCGGTGGTGATCCAGCCGGCGAGCACCGCGATGAAGCCCGCCGGGCCCATCAGGACCGCGAAGCGATGCAGCAGCTGTGACTGGTACATCATGCCGCGCCAGCGCATCAGCAGGCTGAACAGCCCGAGCCCGAGGATCAGGAAGCCGAGCCCGACCATGATGCGGAACGACCAGAAGGTGATCGGCACCGGCGGCCAGTTTTCACGCGGCACGGTGTCGAGGCCGGCGAGCGGTGCGTCGAGCGAATGCTTCAGGATCAGCGACGACAGTTTCGGCACCTCGATCGCGTATTTCACCTTGGCATCACGCTGGTCGGGCCAGCCGAACAGGATCAGCGGCGCACCGTCCTTGTGGCTTTGATAATGGCCTTCCATCGCCATCACCTTGGCCGGCTGGTGCTCCAGCGTGTTGAGGCCGTGCTGGTCGCCGGCGAGGATCTGGATCGGCGCCACCAGGGTTGCCATCCACATCGCCATCGAGAACATCACGCGCGGGCCGGCGAGATGCTGGTCGCGCAGCAGGTGCCAGGCGCCGACCCCGCCGACCACCAGCGAGGTGGTGAGATACGCCGCCAGCACCATGTGCACGAGGCGATAGGGGAATGACGGATTGAAGATCACCTTCAGCCAGTCGGCGGCGACGAACTGGCCGTCGGCATTGACGGCATGACCAGTCGGCGTCTGCATCCAGGAATTGGCCGAAAGAATCCAGAACGCGGAGATCAGCGTGCCGATCGCGACCATCAACGTCGCCACGAAATGCAGCCTGGGGCCGACGCGTTCGAGCCCGAACAGCATCACGCCGAGAAAGCCTGCCTCGAGGAAGAATGCGGTCAAGACCTCGTAGGCCATCATCGGGCCGATCACGGGACCAGTCTTGTCGGCAAAGGCCGACCAGTTGGTGCCGAACTGGTAGGACATCACGATGCCCGAGACCACGCCCATGCCGAACGCGACCGCGAAGATCTTCAGCCAGTAATTGAACAGGTTGATGTAGACCTCGCGCTTGGTGGCCAGCCACAGCGCTTCAAGCACGGCGAGGTAGCTCGCAAGCCCGATGGAGAATGCGGGAAACACGATGTGGAACGACATCGTGAAAGCGAATTGCGCGCGGGCGAGTACGACCGCATCCCAGCCTTCGAACATCACGCACCGTCCGTCGTCAATTTCGGGCGCGATCACGTTCGGGATCGCGCATTCCCGGCGTTGAGCCTATCATGCCGGGAATGACGGCGGATTGTCCAATTAGCTGACAAATTGTCCAATCAGCTATTGGCGTTGAGCAGCCGGGCGACGGTGCGGTCGATCTCGCCGTACTGGCCCTCGCCGGCGTGCTGGAACACGATCTTGCCGTTCTGGTCGATGATGTATTGCGCCGGCCAATACTGGTTGCCGTAGGCGTTCCAGGTCTGCGAATTGTTGTCCTGCGCCACCGGATAGAGGATGCCGTGCCGCTTCAGCGCCGCCTGCACGTTGGAGGCCGAATGCTCGAACGGGAATTCCGGCGTGTGGACCCCGATCACGACGAGGCCGCGATCCCGGTACTTTGAATAAAGTTGGGTGACGTGCGGCAGCGTGTTGACGCAGTTGACGCAGCCATAGGTCCAGAAATCCACCAGCACGACCTTGCCGCGCAAATCGGCAAGCTTGAGCGGCTGCGAATTGAACCAGTTGCTGATCCCGGCGAATTCGGGCGCGGTCTGGCTCTGCGCGGTGGTCATCGCGGTGGCCATCGGAACGGGCACGGCCGGCGCGTTGGACTCGGTGCAGAGGCCGGGGATGACGGCGCCGCCGAGGCCAAGGCCCGCCACAAGAGCGGATACAGCAATCAAGCGCAGGGACATTGATCTCTCCTTATGAGCTCACAGGCCGATCTGGCCGTTGGGATAGAACTGGGTCAGCCACGCCACGATCAGCGTGTCGTATTGCAGGTAGGACAGCGCGGCGAAGGCGATGATCACGACGCCGAAGCCTTGTTGGAGGCGCGGCGCGATCCGCGCCATGCTGCGCACGCGGGTGGTGACGGCTTGCCCGCCATAGGCAATGGCAAGCATCGGGATCGCGGCGCCGATCGCGTAGGTCACGAGCTGCAGGCTCGCCCACGCCGTGTCCTTCGAGGTCGCGACGATGGTCAGGATCGAGCCGAGCACGGGACCGGCGCACGGCGTCCACACCAGGCCGAGCGTAGAGCCGAGCACGAAGCCGCCGAACAGGCTCTGCGACGGCACGGCCTGGCCCACGCTGCCGGCGGCGCCGGTCAGCCGGATCGCCAGCCACTCGAACGGCGCCGGCCAGATCATCAACAGGCCGAAGCCCGCGAGCAGGATCGCCGCGCCGGTCCGCAGCAGGTTCGGATCGAAATCGAAGGCGCGCGTGATCGCACTCAGCAGCAATGCCACGGCAGAGAATGACATCACGAAGCCGAGCGCGATCATCGCGGGCCGCGCCTTGCCGGTCTGGCCTATCGATACCCCGAGCAGGATCGGCAGCATCGGCAGGGTGCAAGGGGCGGCGACGGTGGCGACACCGGCAAGCAGGGCTAGGGCAAGGCTGAGCATCGTCGTCCGTCCATCAGAAGTCCCGGCGCGCCAGAGGGCCGTGCCGGGTACGCCTGATGTTCTTCGCGAGGACGGCGTGGCCGTTACGGTCGTCCGGGTGCGGATGACGTCACGTCAGCGTGAGGCCGATGTCATCCGCTGCGCGGCTCACGCATCCGATCGACGGCGGGCGGGGGAGGCGGTGTTGCTTTCAGTCATTGGCGCGGTCGCGCCACCCAATCGGCGTCATCGCCCGGCTTGACCGGGCGATCCAGTATCCCAGAGGCCGCAATTGGGAGCACGTCGCTTTCTACGTCGACATCCTCGCCGGTCAGATCTTTACCCGGAGATGCTCGTGGTGGCGGATGGGCCTCTGGAATACTGGGTCGCCCGGTCAAGCCGGGCGACGACAGTCTTTTTGAGGCCGCAAGTTGCCGCGCCAAAAACAGAGCGACCCGGCTGGGGGGCATCCCGGCCGGGTCGTTGGAGGTTACTTGGGAGGTTAGAACTTAAGGAGGTATCGAAACCTGGGTCAGTGAATTGGGGTTGGGGTTGCGTCGTTGGGTATGGGTATAGAGATCGCGTTTTTCCGGGTGATGTCGTCGATTGTTTCAATTGTTTCGTCGCCGCACTGTTTTGGCTTCGTGGACAATTGCCCCGGTGTGCTTGATCTCCTTCTAAATCACTGAATACGCTTTGCTTTAGGCCGCGACGCTGTCCACGCCGGCGCCCCTCAGGAGGTCGGCGAGCTGCTTGCGGGCATAGAACATGCGGGTCTTCACTGTGCTCTGCGGGATACCGATGATCTGGCCGGCCTCCTCGACCGACTTCTCATGGTAGTAGACCAGATTGATGATCTCGCGGTGCGCCGGCGACAGCTTGGCGACGCAAGCGCGCAGGATCTCGCTGGTGGTGGCGCGATCGAGCGAGGTTTCCGGCGTGTCGGCACCGTCGGCGATCTCCAGCACGTCGTCCTGGTCGATGTCCTCATGCCGGCGCTGGCGCAGTGCGGTCAGCGCCTTGAAGCGGGCGATCGACAGCAGCCAGGTCGAGACCTGCGAGCGGCCCTCGAACTGGGCCGCGGTGCGCCAGACGTCGAGGAACACCTGGCTCACCAGGTCCTCGGCCATCGTGGTGTCGCGCACCATGCGGAGCACGAAGCGGTAAACCCGCACGTTGTGACGGGCATAGAGCGTGTGCATCGAGGTGCGGTTATTCTTGGCGATATGCGCGAGCAGCGTTTCATCCGAGGTCGCGCGTGCAGCGTCGATGTGCTTCTTGGCTGCAGAGTTGATGGCGATGACGTTCGGCATGACAGGCTCCCAGTTCGCCGTTGGGCGGCGGTTCGTTGGGAGAAACGTTAGTTAGCGCCCGTTTCCGGATGTCTGCGCGAAAAGCGGAAAATGGTTTCGTGACCGGGAGAATTGTTTCGTCGCGGCTCCGGCGACGAAACATTCGGGACCAAAAAGCCAGTCATTTCAATGTACGGAAAATTGGAACAGGCCGGTTCGCCCTCGGTGGAACGAATCCGGGCCATGACTTTTGGCACTATTCGGCCGCCTGCAGCGCGGGCGCTGCCTTTTTCGGGGCAATCCAGAACGCATCGGGCCGCTCGAACAGGAAATTGGCCCGGACCGCCAGCGCCAACCGCCAGATCAGGAGGGAGCCTGCGACGCCGATTGCAGTGACGATCAGCGCGACCAGGCCGATGTCGTGGATGACATCGAACCGCAGCAGAAGGGTGCGGGTCGCGGCCATCGGCAGGAAGAAGGCGAGGTAGATCACGATCGAGTGCTCGCCGCAGAAGCGCAGGAAGCCGAGCCAGTGCGCGCGCGCCAGCAGCGTGCCGGTCACGATGATCGCGCAGGCACCGGCCAGGCCGAGCGCCAGCGAGACGACCGGCCATTCACTGATATCGAGCGCGACCAGGCTACCATTGACGAGCGCCCAGAGCCCAAGCCCGAGCAGCGCAAATGCAGGCCGCGCCCGCGCGCGGTCCGACAGCGCGAACACGTAAGCAGCGAGCACATAGCCGGCGAAGAAGTAGACGAAGCGGGCGCAGAACTCGTCGATCACGGTCCAGCCGGTCACGACATGCGCGCTCTCCAGCGCCGCGGCAACCAGCCAGATCGCGAGCGGGTGGATGTTGCGCGTGAGCTTGGTGACGACGAAGAAGATCGGCAGCAGATAGATGAACCAGAGCGTGCCGAACGGCTCGATGAAGGCCTCGAGATATTGCAGCCCGACAGCGGCCCAGCCCGCCTCGGCGGCCAGCGACGGCGCCTTGAAGCCGAACTGGATCGTCACCCACAGCACGTAGAAATAAGCGAAGTGCATCACCTTGCGGTCGAGATAGGTGCGCCAATCGCGATCGATCACGACCGACAGGAACAGTCCCGAGATCAGGAAGAAGTCCGGCATCCGGAACGGTTTTGCGAACATCACGACATAATGCATGAAGCCGGTCTGCTCGAAGGCCTTCTCGACCCCCAGCACCGAATGCATCATCACCACCATGACGATGCAGATGCCCTTGGCATAGTCGACCCAATCGACGCGCGCGGCCGCGTTCCCAAGTGATCGATCAAGGGATCGATCAAGGGAACGATCTGTCGCAGCCTGTGTGCCGTTTGTGGTCATCCTTGTCCCGTTCCGGCGTGATCGCGCGCATCATCGGCCCGATCGGTTGCTTTCTCCTTTATCCATACAAAGGATGTGCCGCCGAACCCGGCGCTATCCCCGGTTCCCTGTCACCGGCGAATGGTCTAAGAGGCCCGGAAATCCTAGAAGAAGCCGTGCTTCGTTAACCACAGGACGCAGGTCGGCCGAGGGCCGCTGCCGCGATGAGACCGCTTGCCGCACCAATTCGATAGCCCGCTGCCGATCGACGCCGTGCTCGATGAGCTCGACCGCACGCTCGATCGCCACAATGCCGCCGTGCTGGTCGCGCCGCCGGGCGCCGGCAAGACCACGCGCGTGCCGCTGGCATTGCTCGATGCGCCGTGGGCCAAAGGCAAAAAGATCATCGTGCTGGAGCCGCGCCGCATCGCCGCGCGCGCCAGCGCCGAGCGGATGGCGAAGACGCTCGGCGAGCGGCCCGGGGAGACCGTCGGCTATCGGGTGCGCTTCGGCTCAAAGGTGTCGCGCGCGACGCGGATAGAGGTCGTCACCGAAGGCATCTTCTCGCGCCAGATCCTCGACGATCCCGAACTCACCGGCGTCGCCGCGGTGCTGTTCGACGAATTCCATGAGCGCTCGCTCGATGCCGATCTTGGGCTGGCGCTGGCACGCGACGCGCAAACCGGCCTGCGCGAGGACCTGCGCATCCTCGTGATGTCGGCAACGCTCGACGGCGCGCGCGTTGCAAGGCTGCTCGGCGACGCGCCTGTGGTCGAGAGCGAGGGGCGCGCCTTCCCGGTCGAGACCCGCTACGTCGGCCGCAAGGTCGACGCGCCGCTGGAGCGGCAGATGGCCGAGACGATCGCGACCGCGTTGCGCGCCGATGCCGGCTCGGTGCTTGCCTTCCTGCCGGGCGCGGCCGAGATCCGCCGCACGCAGATGTTTCTCGCCGAGCGCGTGCATGACGCCTCGGTCGAGATCGTGCCGCTGTTCGGCGCGCTCGATGCCGCCGTGCAGGATCGCGCCATCGCGCCGGCGCCGAAGGGGATCCGCAAGGTGGTGCTGGCGACCTCGATCGCCGAGACCTCACTGACCATCGAGGGTGTGCGCATCGTGGTCGATTCCGGCCTGGCGCGGGTGCCGCGCTACGAACCGGATATTGCGCTGACCCGGCTCGAGACCGTGCGGGCCTCGCGCGCCGCGGTCGATCAGCGCCGCGGCCGCGCCGGCCGTACCGAGCCCGGCGTCTGCTACCGTCTCTGGGACGAGCCGCAGACCGCCTCGCTCCCGGCCTACACCGCGCCCGAGATCCTCTCGGCTGATTTGTCCTCGCTGGTGCTCGACCTCGCGCAATGGGGCGTCAGCGATCCCGCGAGCCTGGCCTTCCTCGATCCGCCGCCGGCACCGGCGTTGAAGGAAGCGAGATCGCTGCTCGGCGAGCTCGGTGCGCTCGACGACGACAGCCGCATCACCGAGGAGGGCAAGAACCTGCGCGCGCTGGCGCTGCCGCCGCGGCTGGCGCGCATGATCGTGGACTCCGCGCGCTTCGGCGCGGGCGAAGAGGCGGCCGAGATCGCCGCGGTGTTGACCGAGCGCGGGCTCGGCGGCGACAGCGTCGATCTCGACCACAGGCTCGACCAGTTCCGCCGCGACCGCTCGCAGCGCGCATCGAGCGCGCGCAGCTTGGCTGCGCGCTGGGCCTCGCAGGTGAAGCCGGCGGTGAGCGAGCAGAAGGATCTCTCGACCGGCGTGATGCTGGCCTTTGCGTTTCCGGACCGTGTCGCCAAAAACCGCGGCAATGGCAGTTTCGTACTGGCCAATGGTCGCGGCGCCGCCGTCGAGCAGACCGCGGCGCTGGCGCGGGTGCCCATGATCGCGGTTGCCGAACTGACGGGGACGGCTGCGAACGGCCGCATCCTGCTGGCGGCGCCGATCACCCAGGACGAGATCGAGCAGCGCTTCGCCGATCAGATCGAAAACGTCGAAGAGGTGACGTTCGACCGCGGCGCGATGGCACTGCGCGCGCGCCGCAGGCGTTCGCTGCATGCGATCACGCTGTCGGAAGCGCCGATGTCGCTCAAGCCATCGGCCGAGACCGCGCGCGTGTTCGCCGACGGCCTGATCGCTGCGGGGCTCGACCGGCTGCCGTGGTCGAAGCATTCGAAACAGTGGCGCGATCGAATCATGTTCCTGCGCAAGGCCGAGGACGAAAGCTGGCCCGATCTGTCGGACACGGCGCTTGCCGCGCGCGCCGACGACTGGCTGGTGCCGGCGCTCTACGACAAGACCGCGCTGAAGGATCTGTCCGCCGGTGACCTGTCGGACGCGCTGATGACGCTGTTGCCATGGGAGTTGCGGGCGCGGCTTGATCGCGAGGCGCCGACGCATTTCGAGGCGCCGACCGGAACGCAGCTTACAATCGATTACGAGGCCGAGCAGGGCCCGACCATCGCGGTGCGGCTGCAGGAGCTGTTCGGGCTCAACGCCCATCCCTCGATCGCCAGGGGCGCGGTGCCGCTGGTGCTGGAACTGCTGTCGCCGGCGCAGCGTCCGGTGCAGGTGACGCGCGACCTGCCGGGTTTTTGGCGCGGCAGTTACGCCGCGGTGCGTTCCGACCTGCGCGGCCGCTATCCGCGCCATCCCTGGCCGGAAGATCCCGCCAGCGCGATGCCGACAAGGCGCGTGAAACCGCGCGGCACTTGATGCCGGCGCAAACGCGCAGCGTGGTTGCGCCTGAAGGGTTGCATTTCCTTTATTCGCCGGGACGACTCCGAGTCTCCCTTTTCCGGCGCATGCTTGATCGGTTGCGCTGGCGAGCGCCGGCAAACGGTGGTTAGATTTACAGGCTGGGATGGGATCACGGGCTCGCACATTGGGGACGCTGCCATGGAGATCAAGAACGCATCGCCGTCGCTGTACAACGAAGACCTGGCGCCGGCCAAGGAACGCAATTGGGGCGCCTTCAGCATCTTCAACGTCTGGACCTCGGACGTGCATAGCCTGTGGGGCTATTATCTCGCCGCCAGCCTGTTCCTGCTTTGCGGCAGCTTCGTCAACTTCATCATCGCGATCGGCGCCGGCTCGCTGGTGATCTTCGTGCTGATGAGCCTGATCGGCAACGCCGGCGTCAGGACCGGCGTGCCCTATCCGGTGCTGGCGCGGGCCTCGTTCGGGATCTGGGGCGCCAACATTCCGGCGCTGGTGCGTGCCATCGTCGCCTGCTTCTGGTACGGCGCGCAGACCGCGGCGGCCTCGGGCGCGATCGTCGCGCTGCTGACCCGCATCGACAGCTTCAAGGCGTTCCACCAGACGAGCCACGTGCTCGGCCATTCCACGCTCGAGGTGATCTGCTTCGTGGTGATCTGGGCATTGCAGCTCCTGATCATCCAGCGCGGCATGGAGACGGTGCGGCGCTTCCAGGACTGGGCAGGGCCGGCGGTGTGGCTGATGATGTTGATCCTTGCGATCTACCTCTGCATCGCGGCCGGCGGCATCTCGCTCACCGCGCCGATCCCGCAGGATGTGCTGCTGGAGAAGACCAAGGAGGCCGGCGTGCCCGGCGTGCCCGGCTCCTTCCCGGCGCTATGCGCCGTCGCTGCGACCTGGATCACCTATTTCGCCGCGCTCTATCTCAATTTCTGCGACTTCTCGCGCTACGCGCCCGACGTGCACGCGCTGCGCAAGGGCAATATCTGGGGCCTGCCGGTCAACCTGATCCTGTTCTCGCTGGTCGCCGGCGTCACCACGATCGCGGCGTTCAACGTCTATCACGAGGTGCTGCTGCATCCCGACCAGATCTCGGCCAAGTTCGACAGCTGGTTCCTGGCGCTGCTCGCCGCGGTCACCTTCGCGGTGGCGACGCTCGGCATCAACGTGGTCGCCAACTTCGTCTCGCCGGCGTTCGATTTTTCCAACGTGTTTCCGCGCCATATCGACTTCAAGAAAGGCGGCTACATTGCGGCGCTGATCGCGCTCGCGCTGTATCCGTTCGCGCCCTGGGAGGGCAGCGCCGCCTCGTTCGTCGGGCTGATCGGCGCGACCATGGGGCCGATCTACGGAATCATGATGGTCGACTATTATCTGATCGCCAAAGGCCGCGTGAACGTGCCGGCGCTGTATCAGGAGAACGGCGAATATCGCTTCCAGAACGGCTGGAACGTCAGCGCCCTGATTGCAGCCGCCGTCGGCGCGCTGTTCTCGTCGGTGCTGCCGAACTTCACCTCGCTCCTGCCGGCCTGGTGGGCGGTCTATGGCTGGTTCTTCGGCGTCGGGATCGCGGGCGCGGTCTATTACGCGCTGCGCGTGGCGATGCCGAGCCCGGTCGCCAAGACGGCCTGAAAGACCGCCTGAGGGGCGGCAAATTCGGTCCGGGCGAGGCGGTCGATGACATTCGGCCGCCTCAGCGGGCTCGCATTAACTGTTCGCTCATCCTTTTCGCCAAAATGGCAGGCTCGCGCCGCCACCCTCGCTCGCGGCGGGGCGTCCGGCGTGGTGAAATTGCGTGTTCGGTTTTCCGAGTATGGTGTCATGCGTAACCTGATGATTTTCGCGGCCATCCTGATCGGGCTGGGCACCTTCATGGCCCAGATGGCCAGCAAGATGGCGCCCGCCGCCGCGACCACCGCCAAGCAGAGCATCACCCCCGCCGTCACGGTGGCGCAGGTCAGCGCCCGCACGCTCAGCATCGCGCCCGATCCGCGCGGTCACTTCGCGACCGACGGTCGGATCGACGGCCAGCGCATCAACTTCATGGTCGACACCGGCGCCTCTGTGGTGGCCCTGAACGAGACCTCGGCCGCGCGCTTCGGCCTGCGTCCGGTGCCGGGCGATTACACCTCGCGCGTCACCACCGCCAACGGCACCATCAAGGCGGCGCGGGCCCATCTCGCCATGATCGAGATCGGCGGCCTCACCGTGCGCGACGTCGATGCGCTGGTGCTGCCGGACGAGGCGCTGTCCGAAAACCTGCTCGGCCTGTCCTTCCTGTCCAAGCTGAAGCGCTTCGAATATGCCAACGGCAAATTGTTGCTGGAGCAATAGGCAGCACTTTCACGCTGAGGGGGGAATTCAGGGCGCTGCTTGTTCACATTTTGGGAATGGGAGGGTAGTCGAGTCGATCTTCGCAACGGCGCGGCATTTGCGCCAGACGTTCGCGGGCAACATCAGACCTGAGGCGCTTGCGCAGAGTGTCGAGCTGGTCTCCCGGCGGACTCACCGTAAAACTCTATTGCGGAGTTACCTCCACGCACTGAGCGGGGTCTGAAATGCAGAACTCAGTTTTCCCGGTAGTCTGATCGATTTTCCAAGAGCCTAACACTGGCAATCCGCCAAAAATGTTTGAAATCCCTCCCTGTACGTTAGGTCCTTTGTCGGTTGGTTTCTCTGGAAAGCCGGGCCTCTCGGTGCATTGACCGGTCAATTGCTTGGTCTCGGCGTCGAGGACTGCGGTGCAATGATGAAGCTTCTGGTTCTTGTGGTCGAGGCGTTCGACAGCATAATGGTTTACCCCAGTCTCCACAGTCGCAAACTCAGCGAAAATTTCATAATCCGCAGCGAGCCCAACGGTCGCCGTCACGGTTAGCGAAAGTGCGAGTATCCCGGTCTTCAGAAGCTTCATAAGACCTCTCCATGTCCTCCCCTGTGATGCGCGAACCTCGGCGAAGCGAGCTTCTAGCCGGCCCTTGGTCCCGTTTCGCCAACTCACATCTTGCCAATTGGCATTGGTCTGTATGTGTTCGGCCGCCATCGACAATACATCGGGAATGTGCCCGCTCGGCCGGCGGTTATTCAGTAGCCCTTGTACTCTCTGACACTCAGGAGGTTTGGATTATCTTCTACCGGGGTCGCTACCAACAAGCCAGTTGGGTCGGCAGCGGTGATTGTTCTCAAATTATTGCTACCGGGTTCTGAGAACGTTAGCGTGTGTCCATAAACCCCACCGAAATTCGTGGGTTTGGCGCTGTCAGTGGCAGCAATTGTGAGATTACGGTTCGCAGTAGTAACCTGAGGGCCTTCTGGCGGAGTGCCAGTCGAGTTTCTTGCGTAAATGTAGCTGTCAACTTTACCGTTCTCAAGCAAGGGAATTGCGCGACCGTGTGATGGAAGAGCGTCTGTTGGCGTCGGATTGGCGTGGCCGCTAAACGGAGCGGTTTTGGCGGCGCCTTGATCCAAAGTCGGACCGGCTCCCGCTGGGGGCTGTTGCTGCGCCGGGCCTTGCGGCTGCGCTTGATCTTGTTGAATCTGTGCCTGTTGAATTACGCTATCCGCGGCGAACGGATCGTGGTCAACGGGAACGAGCGAGTAGTCATCGAAATCCGGCTGATGGTCCACCGGCACCAGAGAGTAATTGGGCATCGATCATCACCTGTGGATATTGCGCACGCCTTCGGGCGCGTGCGTGCGTGACCGCACCCTCGCGGAGAAGGCTGGGTTGGCTTTATGTGTTGAAGGCAAGTGCTTGAGTGATGGCTTGCGCGAGGGCGCGGAAGTGTCGCTTCCGGCTCGGCTTGCCCATCGTGCTCGCCGGGCGCCCGCCTGTCGGCGGGGTCGGCCCTGGCTGTTAGCCAGTTCGGTTCGCTGCGGTGGCCAATTGCGGCGCGCTCGGCAGTGTATTGGCCGACAGCGTCCTGTCCGATTCAAAAAGCCCGCAGCGGATTTTCCGGTGCGGGCTCAATTGTTGCGACGATGAAAATGTACCCGTGAGTTGCCCGACGTGTCAATTGTTCGACGCGCAGATTGCGGAGCGCCGGGAGCGGCTGAAATAACAACCGCACGGCAATGCCTGTCGATGCCTGGCGCCGCCCCTGCAGAAACCATGCTGGGTCGGAGCGATGAGCGGTCAAGCAGCTCGTAGGGCGCAACAGCGTGGCGTGTTGCGCCGCCGCGCAAGGATGGGTGGATGACCCGACGCCAAATCTGCCGTAATTATTAGCCACAAGCCGTCAATCCTGCCTTCCGCCGCGGCGATGCATTCGCTAAAGCCAGCGGCATTGTCCCTCCGCATTTCCACGAGGCCATTCCTGATGTTTCCCAAGCCGAAACCCGCACTGATTCCGAATACCTATGCTTTCGAATCCGAGCCGATGGTGAAGCCGACCGGGTTTCGCGAATACGACGCGCGCTGGCTGTTCAACAAGGAAATCAATTTGATGGGCGTTCAGGCGCTGGGCATGGGGCTCGGCGCGCTGATCGCGGAGCTCGGGGTCAAACAGGAGATCGTCACCGGCCACGATTTCCGCGGCTACTCAGCGTCGATCAAATACGCGCTGATATCAGGCCTGATGGCGGCGGGCTGCAAGGTGCACGACATCGGGCTCGCGGTGACGCCGATGGCCTATTTCGCGCAGTTCGATCTCGACGTGCCCTGCGTCGCGATGGTCACCGCCTCGCACAACGACAATGGCTGGACCGGCGTCAAGATGGGCGCCAACCGTCCGCTCACCTTCGGCCCCGACGAGATGACGCGGCTGAAGCAGATCGTGCTCAGCGCCGACTTCAACAACAAGGCCGGCGGCTCCTATCAATTCCATGAAAACTATCCGGCGCGCTACATCGCCGACCTCACCAGCCGGCCGAAGCTGAAGCGCAAGCTGAAGGTGGTGGCGGCCTGCGGCAACGGCACCGCGGGCGCGTTCGCGCCGCAGGTGCTGGAGGCGATCGGCTGCGAGGTGATTCCGCTCGACACCGAGCTCGATCACACCTTTCCGAAATACAATCCGAATCCCGAAGACATGGAGATGCTGCACGCGATCCGCGATGCGGTGCTGGCGCACAAGGCCGATGTCGGCCTCGGCTTCGACGGTGACGGTGACCGCTGCGGCGTGGTCGACAACACCGGCGAGGAGATCTTTGCCGACAAGGTCGGCGTCATGCTGGCGCGCGACATGTCGGCGATCAACGCCAACGCGCAGTTCGTCGTCGACGTGAAGTCGACCGGGCTGTTCGTGACCGATCCCGTCTTGCAGAAGCAGGGTGCCAACACCGTCTACTGGAAGACCGGGCATTCCTACATGAAGCGCCGCACCAACGAGCTCGGCGCGCTCGCCGGCTTCGAGAAGTCCGGCCACTTCTTCTTCAACAAGCCGTTCGGCCGCGGCTATGACGACGGCCTGGTGTCGGCGATCGCGATCTGCGAGATGCTCGATCGCGCGCCCGGCAAGTCGATGGCCGACCTGAAGGACGCGCTGCCGAAGACCTGGTCGTCGCCGACCATGTCGCCGCATTGTGCCGACGAGGCGAAATACGGCGTGGCCGACGCGGTCGTGAAGCACTTCGAGACGCTGCAGCAGCAGGGCGCGCAGGTCGCGGGCCAGAACATCCGTGATCTCGTCACCGTCAACGGTGTGCGCGTCACGGTCGCGGACGGCAGCTGGGGCCTGGTGCGCGCGTCCTCGAACAAGCCGGAGCTCGTGGTCGTGGTGGAAAGCCCGGTCAGCGAGCAGCGCATGCGCGACATGTTCGAGGCGATGGATTCCGTGCTGCGCACGCACCCCGAGGTCGGTGAATACAATCAGAAGATCTGAGGCGGGACTTTCCGCAAATCAACTCGTCATCGCCCGGCTCGACCGGGCGATGACGGCGATGTGGATCGGCGATCGCGCTCTCGGCTTACGCCGCCGGCACCGGCAGCGCGGTCACCGACTTGATCTTCTCCATCGCGAAGCGCGAGGTGACGTTCTTCAGCGGCACGGCCGAGATCAGCTTCTTGTAGAACACGTCGTAGGCCTGCATGTCGGCGACCACGACGCGCAGCATGTAGTCGACGTCGCCGGCCATCCGGTAGAACTCCATCACTTCGGGCATGGCGCTCACGGCGTCGGCGAATTTGCGCAGCCAGGCTTCCGAATGGTCGGCGCTCTCGACCGAGACGAACACGGAAATCCCGAGCCCGATCTTGTTCTGATCGACCAGCGCCACGCGGCGCAGGATCACGCCGTCGGCCTCGAGCCGCTGGATGCGCTTCCAGCACGGCGTCGACGACAGCCCGACCCGGTCGCCGATTTCGGCGACGGAAAGCGAGGCATCCTCCTGCAGCACGGTCAGGATCTTGCGATCGATGGCGTCGAGGCGGCGGTTGTTGTCATGAAGCTGAATGGCGACATCGGTCATAGAAGAAAGTTCCACATGAAGGTTCAAACTCCCTCATATAGAGAAAAATCTTCCAAATCAAGCGGGTCGTGGCCGCTCAGGCCAGCCGGGCGTCGGCGTGTTCGCCCAAAAACGCTTCAACTTCAGTACGTTGCGGTGCGGCATAAGCGCCCCCGAACCGGGTGCATTTCAGCGCTGCGGCGGCGGACGCGAAGCGAAGCGCCTGCCGCAACTCCTGCTTCTCGGTGATGGCCAGCGCAAACGCCCCGTGGAAGACGTCGCCGGCGCCCAGCGTGTCGACGGTATGGACCGGGAAGGCCGCCGTCTCCTCGAGCCCGCCCTTCTCATTGAGCCAGATCGTGCCCTGCGGGCCGCGGGTGCCGGCCAGGAAGGAGGGGGTGAGCTTGGCGAGCTTTTGCAGCGCCTGGCCGTCGTCGGTGACATCGGCGGTCTGCTGCAGCGGCTCGCTGGAAAACACCAGATGGGACGAGGCGGTCAGCAGTCCTTCCCGCATCGACATCGCGCGATCGACGTCGACCACCACGGGAATGCCGCGTTTGACGGCCTCGGCGCACAGCTCGGTGCAGAACGGCGCGCAGCGGCTCTCGGTCAGGATCGCCGCGCAATCCTCCAGCAGCAGCTCGGTCGGCGGCAGCTTGACCTTCCACAGCTCGGGATCGCGGAAGGTGACGATGGTGCGCTCGCCGGTGTCGTCGATCATGATCGCCGAGATCGGGGTGACCAGGTCCGGCATGTGGATGAGATGGTTGGTCTCGATGCCCTCCTGGGCCAGCTTGTCGAAGATGTAGCGGCTCGAGGTCTCCCGCGAATCACCCATCGGTCCGCAGATCGCGGCGCGGCCGCCCAGCCGGACGATGCCGATGGCGGCGTTCAGCGCGTTGCCGCCGCAGATCTCGTCGAAATGGGTCGCGTTCTCCTTGGAGCCGCGGGCCGGAACGTTGACGCGGAAGGTCAGGTCGCGCACCGGCAGGCCGATGCAGAGGATGCGGGGCGGGACTTTCGGGGCGCCGTCTTGAAAATTCATGCAAAGGTCCGTCGCAATGGTTCCGTCTACTGCCAAGCAGTACGCAGATCTAATCGGCAGAACGATGTCCGGTTCCCGCTATTGGTCCAACGGATTTCGGTGGTGCACCCAGCGGCCGAGCAAATGATGGGCAATCGCGAACGGATGCGGGCCGGCCAGGCCGTCGGGATGCTGGCGCTTGAGCATCAGCGTCGCCTCCGCATGGTCGAACCAGCGCGCATCCTCCAGCTCGGTGCGGTCGACCACGATGTCCTCGTTGGTCGCACGCGCGGTGCAGCCGATCATCAGCGATGACGGATAGGGCCAGGGCTGCGTCATGTAATAATTGACGTCGGTGCAGCGGATGCCGGACTCCTCGAAAATCTCGCGCCGTACCGCATCCTCGATGGTTTCGGCAGCTTCGACGAAGCCGGCGAGGCAGGAATACATCCCGGGCATGAACTGCTTCTGCCGGCCGAGCAGCACCTTGTCGCCCGAGGTCACCAGCATGATCACGACCGGATCGGTGCGCGGGAAGTGCTCGGCCTTGCAGCTCGGGCATTCGCGCTTCCAGCCGCCGTCCTTCATCGTCGTGCGGGTGCCGCAGTTCGCGCAGAAGCCGTGGCGCTGATGCCAGGTCACCATCGATTTCGCCATCGCGATGGCCGAGAGCTGCTCCGGCGGCACCACGCCCTGCATCGCCATGCCGCGCAATTCGGTGATCGCAACATCAGGACGCCCGACCAGCTTCTCGGCCGCCTGCGGCGCGATCCCCATGCCGAAGACCGGCGCAGCATCGCGCAAGCCCAGGAAGATCGTGCCGGGATTGGCGCCAAAGCCGCGGGCCTCCTCCAGCGAGAGCAGCGCGCGGGCCCCGCCATCCTCCTGCTTCACGACCAGCGAGTCGCGGTAGATCACGTAGGCTCTGGCCTCGCGGTGGCCCTCCAGGGCGAACAGCTTCTCGTCATTGCTGCGCAGATGCGCGGCGCGGTCCAGAACATGGGTGACGAAGGCCGGCTGGCCAAGCGGAAATGAATCGGATGCAGACATCGAAAATCAACCCAACCAGATCTTGCGGCGAAGCGCGCTGATGAAATTCTGCACTTCCTCGGCGTCATGCGCCAGCGGCGGCATTACGCCCCAAACGGGACGCGGCCATGCAGCGTCGCTGGTGCGGCGCGCGATGACGTGGACGTGCAGTTGCGGGACGAGGTTGCCGAGGGCTGCGACATTCAGCTTGTCGCACTTGGTGACCTCCTTCAGGGCCCGCGAGACGCGGGTGATCTCCGTCATCAGCTGCGCCTGCTCGACCTCGTCGAGGTCGATGATCTCGACCGCGCCGTCGCGCCGCGGCACCAGCAGCAGCCAGGGATAATGCGCATCCTTGATGACGAGCACCTTGCACAGCGGCAGGTCGCCGATGTCGACGGTGTCTTTCTTGAGCTGCGAATGCAGCGACCAGTTGGTGGCGGGCATGAGGCGCAAGTAATGCCTTTCCGTGTTCCCAGACAAGCCCCACAAAGCCAGCCTTACAAAGCCGGGTCAGGCCGCTTGCTTTCCGGCGGTTTTGGCCCCAAATAGGGACCGGGAGATTGGCGGTGGACGAGCCACTCGCCAACCGGGTCAGGTCCGGAAGGAAGCAGCCCTAACGAGGTCCGGATCGGGTCGCTCGTCAGTCTCCTACCTGTTTTTCCGAGCGAATCGTGCTGGAATGGCGGTCTCCGCGCCCGGCGCTCGATTTCGGCTCCTATCCGCACGCCGGCCGAAGAGACAATTCCCAAGTTGCGGATCGATGCATGAATGACGCTGGCGACCCCTCCCAACCGTCCGACGGCGCAGGCAAGGCAAGCCTTGACGGCGGTTTTGATTTGGGTGGCGCGCCTGATACGGCCAAGCCGTACCGCGTTCTCGCCCGCAAATACCGCCCCTCCAGCTTCGAGGATCTGATCGGCCAGGAGGCCATGGTCCGCACCGTCTCGAACGCGTTCGAGACCGGGCGGATTCCGCAGGCCTGGATCCTCACCGGCGTCCGCGGGGTCGGCAAGACCACCACCGCGCGCATCCTCGCCCGCGCCCTGAATTACGCGAAGCCGGACGGCTCGGTGAAGGGGCCGACCATCCACATGCCCGACCTCGGCGTGCACTGCCAGGCGATCATGGAAAGCCGGCACATGGACGTGCTGGAGATGGACGCTGCGTCCCACACCGGCGTCGACGATGTCCGCCAGATCAATGACAGCGTGCGCTATGCGCCGGCCAGCGCGCGCTACAAGGTCTACATCATCGACGAAGTCCACATGCTGTCGACGGCGGCCTTTAACGCCTTCCTGAAGACGCTGGAGGAGCCGCCGGAGCACGCCAAGTTCGTGTTCGCCACCACCGAAATCCGCAAGGTTCCGATCACGGTGCTGTCGCGCTGCCAGCGCTTCGACCTGCGCCGCGTCGAGGCCGACGTGCTGATGAAGCATCTCGGCAACATCGCGGCCAAGGAAAACGTCGAGGTCGAGCCCGAGGCGCTCGGCATCATCGCGCGCGCCGCCGAAGGCTCGGTGCGCGATTCGCTGTCGCTCTTCGACCAGGCGATCGCGCATGCCGCAGGCATCGTGAAGGCCGATGCGGTCAGGCAGATGCTCGGCCTCGCCGACCGCACCCGCGTCATCGATCTGTTCGATTCGCTGGCGCGCGGCGATCTCGCCAGCGCCTTTGCCGAATTCCGCGCGCAATACGATGTCGGCGCCGATCCGGTCGTGGTGCTGTCCGACCTTGCCGAGTTCGTCAATTTCGTCACCCGCGTCAAGTTCGTGCCGGGAACCGCGGACAACGTCGCGTTCGGCGAGACCGAGCGGGTGCGCGCGCGCGAATTCGCCGCAAAGCTATCGACGCGGGTGCTGTCGCGGATGTGGCAGATGCTGCTCAAGGGCATCGCAGAAGTGCAGACCGCGACGCGGCCTGCCGCCGCCGCCGAGATGGTGCTGGTGCGGATCGCCTATGTCGCCGATCTGCCAACGCCGGATGAAGCGATCCGGATGATGGTCGAGCAGAATGGCGGCGGCGCGGCGCCCGCGACGTCGGGTTCTACCGCATCGTCAGCGCCACGCGGCGCGCCGGCCTCGACGATGTCGGCCATGCCGTCTGCGCGGGCACCGCAGGGTGCGCCGCGCGCCGATCTCGCCGCGCGTCCGCAGATGGCGGCCCCGGTCGCCGATGCCGCGCCGGCGCTGCGCATCACCAGCTTTCCTCAATTGATCGCGCTCGCCGGCGAGAAGCGCGACATCATGACCAAGAGCGCGCTGGAGGCCGATGTGCGGCTGGTGCGCATCGAGGATGGCCAGCTCGAGATCGGCCTTGAGCCGAAGGCGCAGCGCGCGCTCGTCACCGATCTGTCGCGCAAGCTCGAACTGTGGACCGGGCGGCGCTGGACCGTGATCATCTCCAACGAGGCCGGCCAGCCTACGGTGCGTTCGCAGAACGAATTGGCGCGCAGCGAGCATCAGCGTACTGCCGAGGCCGATCCGCGCGTGCAGGAGGTACTGGCGCGCTTCCCCGGCACCAAGGTGGTCGAGGTCCGCCGCCTTGCCGCCGAGGTTCCGGTAGCGGATGCGACCGGCGAAGACCCGATTGAAACTTCCGACAACGACGACGATTGATCTGGCGATAGGAACGCACGCATGGCTGATTTTCTCGGCATGATGAAACAGGCAGCACAGCTGCAATCCAAGATGCAGGCGATGCAGGAAGAGCTCGGCAATGTCGAGGTCGAGGGCATCTCCGGCGGCGGCCTGGTCGCCGTGCGCATGACCGCGAAGATGGAAGTGAAGGGCATCAAGATCGATCCGTCGCTGATGAAGCCGGAGGAGCGCGAAGTGCTCGAGGATCTGCTCGTCACAGCGCATGGCGATGCGCGCCGCAAGGCCGAGACGGCGATGCAGGAGAAGATGATGGCGCTCACCGGCGGGCTCGGCCTGCCGCCGGGATTTGGTCCGACCTAAATGGCTGCGAGCGTTGCCGGCCCCGAGATTGAACGCCTGATCCAGTTGCTGGCGCGGCTGCCCGGGCTCGGGCCGCGTTCGGCGCGGCGCGCGGCGCTGCATCTGATCAAGAAGCGCGAAGCCCTGATGACGCCGCTGACCGCGGCGCTGCAGGTTGCGATCGACAAGATCCAGGTCTGCAAGACCTGCGGAAACATCGATACACAAAACCCCTGCACGGTCTGCACCGATCCGCGCCGCGATCCCTCGATCATCGTCGTGGTCGCCGATGTCGCCGATCTCTGGGCGCTGGAACGCGCCAGTGCGACCAATGGACGTTATCACGTGCTCGGCGCAACGCTGTCGCCGCTCGACGGCGTCGGTCCGCAGGATCTCACCATCGATCAGCTGGTGGCGCGCGCGCATGCGCCCGAGGTCAGCGAGATCATTCTGGCGCTCAATGCGACCGTCGATGGCCAGACCACCGCGCACTACATCACCGACCTCTTGTCGGAGGCCAATGTGCGGGTGACGCGGCTGGCGCATGGCGTGCCGGTCGGCGGAGAGCTTGATTATCTCGATGAAGGTACGCTATCGGCTGCGATGCGGCAGCGGACGCTGTTCTAGCAAGCGATCCGGGAGCCGGACGCGGCATTGTTCGCCAGGCGATCGGCGACAATCCAAAAAGATCGCGCCGAAACAAAATGATAGGGTGGATGACGATTTGGGGACGGTCATCCACGCTCTGACGAATCAAGTACGGAACCACTGCAAATGACGACACACCGATTCGGCGTACGCTTGGCCGTTGCGCTTCTGGCGACAGCCTTTGCTGCGCCCTGCGCGCTCGCACAGCAGAGCGACACACCGCAGAAGCCCGGCAAGATGATCCGGGCCGGCGACGTGCTGTCGGGGGAACTCGGCGTCATGAAGGTGCGCGACACCAAGAACCGCGGCAAGCGCGTCGCGACCTACCAGATCACCAGCGAGCCGCGCCGCCTGCCGCCGCCGAACGGTCTCTGCAACCTCGAAACCGGGCCGGAAACCTTTCAGCTGATTCCGACCAACGACGCCCAGGCCGCGCAGCTCAAGAGCCTCTCCGGCAAGGCCATCTCGGTGAAGGTCGACGAGATCGCCTGCGCCAAGGACGCCGGCGAGATGAGCGAAGCCATCGTCACCAAGTGGAGCGTGGTGGCGAAGTAGCTGCCTCAATTGCGGTGTCATCGCCCGGATGCGTAGGTGATGACACTGCGGTGTTTCTTGAGTTGCGACCCATCCTCATCGTCGTCCTGGCGAAGGCCAGGACCCATAACCACCGGCCTTGGTTGTCGGATGGATTGCGGCCCCAACGTCGCGCAACAATTTGCATTTGGGGTAATGGGTCCTGGCTTTCGCCAGGACGACGCACGGAGAGAGCCCGTAGCCCGGATGGAGCGAAGCGAAATCCGGGACAGCTTTGCAAATTGAGAGACTTCCCCGGATTGCGCTTCGCTTCATCCGGGCTACGGCGGCTGAGCTAAACCCTGACCGGTCCCAGCTCATCGAAATGTCCGCGCCGCTGCAGCCAGGCGAGCAGGATCAGGCTCGGGATCGCGACCAGCACGCAGATCACGAAGAACATTTGCCAGCCGACGGCCTTGGCCACATAGCCCGCGCCCGACGACAGATAGGTGCGGCCGACCGCGGCGAGCGCCGTGAGCAGCGCATACTGGGTCGCGGTGTGCAGCGGATTGCGGCACAGCGCCGAAAGGTAGGCGACGAAGATCACGGTGCCGATCGCGCTGGTGAAATTCTCCGCGGTGATCGCAAGCGCCAGCGCCCATTGATCGACGCCGACATGCGCGAGCCAGGAGAACGAAAGGTTGGCGACCGCCTGCAGCACGCCGCCGATCCACAGGCTGGTCGCGAGCGAATAACGCCGCGCCACGAAGCCGCCGGCAAAGCCGCCGATCAAGGTCGCGGCAAGGCCGACGCCCTTCACGATCGCCGCGTAATCGACCTTGGAAAAGCCGATGTCGATCACGAACGGTGCGGTCATGGTGCCCGAGAACGCGTCGGTGAACTTGAACAGCACCACGAAGGCGAGCGCCGCCAATGCGTCCTTGCGGCTGAGGAACTCGGAGAATGCGCCGAGCGCCGCGTGCAAGACGCGTTCGGCCGCGGTCTGCGCATGCGTGGCGGCCTCCGCGCCTTTCGATTGGGCCGGCTCGGTCGCAGCAAGCGCGGTGACGATGCCGATCACGACCAGCGCCGCCATCACCACATAGCCCCACATCCACGCCGACGGGCGCACGAGGCCGGCGGACTCGAAGCCGCTGACGATGAACAGCGCGCCGGCGGTCGAGACCAGCATGCCGATGCGATAGGCCGCGACATAGGATGCCATGCCGGCAGCCTGCTCGCTCTCCGGCAGGCTTTCGACGCGGAAGGCATCGACCACGATGTCCTGCGTCGACGACGCGGTCGCGACCAGCAACGCGGCGAACGCCGCGAACCACGGCGACCGCGCGGGATCGGCCATCGCCAGCACCAGGATCGTCGCGATCAGCAACAGCTGCGAGAGCAGCAGCCAGCCGCGGCGGCGACCGAAGATCTGCGTGAACAGCGGCACGTGCAGCGCATCGACCAGCGGTGCCCAGAGGAACTTCAGCGTGTAGGGCGTGCCGATCAGCGCCAGCAGCCCGATGGTGCCGAGATCGACCCCGGCCTCCTTCATCCACACCTGCAGCGTCGAGCCCGACAGCGCCAGCGGCAGGCCCGAGGAGAAGCCGAGCAGCAGCACGATCAGCACCCGCGGCTGCAGATACACCGCAAAGCTGTCGCGCCAGGAGGTGGCGGCGGGGACGGTCGTTTCCGGCTTTGTCGCGGTCGCTTCGGGCGCGGTCATACCCCCTGTTAGCAGATTCGAGCCGCAAAGACGGTGTCATCGCCCGGCTTGACCGGGCGACCCAGTATTCCAGAGGCCTATCCGCCGCCACCGGCGATCTCTGCGTAAAGATCAATCCAGTCTGGATTGTCCTTCTCGATCAGCGAAATCTTCCATGCGCGCGGCCATTTCTTGAGCCGCTTCTCGCGCTTTATCGCGTTCTCGGGATCGTCGAACTGCTCGAAATAAACGAGCTTCACCACATCATATTTCTCAGTGAAACTTTGGACGAGTTTCAGCTTGTGCTCGCCGACGCGACGAATGAGATCATTTGTCACACCGATGTAGAGCGTGCCGCCGATGCGGCTGGCGAGAATGTAGACGTAGTAGCTGCGTGCTCCCAAATTTCCGCCTCTGGGATACTGGATCGCCCGGTCGAGCCGGGCGATGACACCTGATTATGCCGTGCGATCTGCGGTCATCAACATTCTCCAGGTGCGGTCACAGAGAAGTTGCTACCGGATTCGGCCCCAAAAAGACTGTCATCGCCCGGCTCGACCGGGCGATCCAGTATTCCAGAGGCCTATCCGCCACCTGCGGCTATTTTTGGATAAAGCCGGGCGATGACACACCGATTGGGCGGCGCAAGCGCGCCACGCAAATTCTAAAGCAACATTCACTCCCCCGCCTGCAGCTTGCGCGGGGCGGGGAACAGCTCGGGCGTGCTGGCCTTTACGAAGCGCGGGACCTCGATCGGGGTCTCGGACTTGCTGAAGTCGAGTTCCTCGATGCGGCCGGCGCGCTTTTCGATCTTGTCGGCGGAGATCAGGATCTGCCTGACGTCCTCGTTGACCTGGCCGAAGTGGTTTTGCAGCTTGAGCACGCGATCACGCAGGCGGCTGAGGTCGTCGCCGAGATGCATCACCTCGTTGCGGATCTGGTCGGCGGCGTCGCGGATGCGGGCGTCCTTCAGGATCTGCTGCATCACCTGGATCGCCAGCATCAGCAGCGAGGGCGACACCAGCACGACCCGGGCGCGATAGGCCTTCTGGACCACGTCGTCGAAGCCGTCATGGATTTCGGCATAGACCGATTCCGAGGGTACGAACATCAGCGCGGTGTCCTGGGTCTCGCCCGGGATCAGGTATTTCTCCGCGATGTCGCTGACATGCTTCAGCACGTCGGCGCGCAGCCGCTGGCTGGCGAATTTGCGCTCCTCGTCGCTGCGCGCGTCGTGCAGCGCGGTCATGGCCTCGAGCGGGAATTTCGCGTCGATGCAGAGCGGACGCTGGTCGGGCAGGAACACGACGCAGTCCGGCCGCTTGCCCGACGTCAGCGTATACTGGAACTCGAACGAGCCCTTCGGCATGCCGTCCTGGACGATCGCTTCCATCCGCGCCTGGCCGAAGGCGCCGCGCGATTGCTTGTTGGCGAGCACGTCGCGCAACGTCGTCACCTGGGTGGTGAGCTCGTTGAGGTTCTTGTGGGCGTGATCGATGATGCCGAGCCGCTCGTGCAGCACGCGCAGCGAATCCATCGTGTTGCGCGTGGTCTGTTCCATCGATTGGCCGACCCGGTGGGTCACCGAATCCAGCCGCTCGTTGACGGCACGGGCCATCTCGGCCTGACGGCCGGCCAGTGCCTGCCCCATCGCGTCGACCCGCCCCGAGGCCTCGCTCTGGGCCCGCAGCATGTCGGCAAGCCGCTCCTCCAGCTCGTCGGCGCGGACGGCCTGGGCCATCGCCAGTTCCGCGCCGCGCCGGCTGGCGCGCGCGATCACCACGGCGATGGCGAACAGCAGGATCAGCGCCAGTGCGCCAAGGCCGATCAACGCGTCGGAGACACGGACGGGAAGGTCGCCAATCGTGAGGAGAATCTCGTTCATGTCGGCAGTTGTAGCCGATTCGGCGTTGCCGCCGAACGAAAAGGGAACATTTATGGTAAACAGTCCCTTAAATTCCTTGGTTAATCTTGCGTGAAGAAACGTGGTTAAGGCTGCCCTAACCGGTTCCTGAGCGCATTGACCCCATGAAGTCAGCAGCTTAAATCGCCGCCATGGCATTACGAGAAATCATCATCCTGCCGGACAAGCAGTTGCGTCTGGTGTCGAAACCGATCGAGAAGGTGACGCCGGAGATCCGCAAGCTCGCCGACGACATGCTCGAGACCATGTATGACGCGCCCGGCATCGGGCTCGCGGCGATCCAGGTCGCGCAGCCGCTGCGGCTGATCACCATGGACCTCGCCAAGCGCGACGAGAACGGCGAGACCACGCCGCAGCCGCGGGTGTTCATCAATCCGGAGATCATTTCGCACTCGGAGGAGCTGTCGGTCTACGAAGAGGGCTGCCTGTCGATCCCCGAATATTACGAGGAGGTCGAGCGCCCGGCGCGGGTGCGCCTGCGCTTCACCGACCTCGACGGCAAGCTGCATGAGGAGGATGCGGAGGGGCTCTATGCCACCTGCATCCAGCACGAGATCGACCATCTCAACGGCGTGCTGTTCGTGGACTATCTGTCGAAGCTGAAGCGCGACCGCGTCTTCAAGAAATTCGAGAAGGCCGCCAAGCGCGCGGCTGAGTAGGCGCGCACTCCGCCGTCATGCCCGGGCTTGACCCGGGCATCCACGTCTTCCTTCTGGGAGACCAAAGACGTGGATGGCCGGGACAAGCCCGGCCATGACGAAGATTGGATCCTCCCGGAAGAATCTGACCGCATGCCTCTCCGTCTGATCTTCATGGGCACGCCCGATTTCGCGGTGCCGACGCTGCTGGAGCTGGTGGCCCATGGCCATGAGGTCGTAGCGGTCTATACCCGCGCGCCGAAGCCGGGCGGACGGCGCGGCCTGCAGTTGCAGCCGACACCGGTCGAGCAGGAGGCGCGCCGCCTCGGCATTCCCGTGCTGACGCCGAAAACCCTGAAGACACCGGAAGCGCTCGAGGAGTTTCGCGCGTTTGACGCGGATGCCGCTGTCGTCGTCGCCTACGGCATGATCCTGCCGCAGGCCATCCTCGATTCGCCGAAGCTCGGCTGCTTCAACCTCCATGCCTCGCTATTGCCGCGCTGGCGCGGCGCCGCGCCGATCAACCGCGCCATCATGGCGGGCGATGCCGAGAGCGGCGTGATGGTGATGAAGATGGATGTCGGCCTCGACACCGGCGACGTCGCGATGGCCGAGCGGCTGCCGATCTCGGACAGCATGACGGCATCCGACCTGCACGACGCGCTGGCGCCGCTCGGCGCCGATCTGATGGTGCGCGCGATGGGCGCGCTGCAGCGCGGCGGGTTGCAGCTGACGAAGCAGAGCGAGGCCGGCGTCACCTACGCCGCCAAGATCGAGAAGGCCGAGGCGCGGATCGACTGGAAGCAGCCCGCGCATGCGGTGCTACGGCACATTCACGGGCTTTCGCCGTTCCCCGGCGCCTGGTGCGAGCTTTTGGGCGAGGGTGAACCGGTGCGGCTGAAAATCCTGCGCTGCGAGCTTGCTAAAGGCTCGGGCCAACCGGGCGATGTGCTCGACGATACCTTTGCGATCGCCTGCGGCGATGGCGCGGTCCGGATTCTCGAACTGCAGCGCGCCGGCAAGGCGCCGATGAAGGCGGCGGACTTTTTGCGCGGCACACCGCTGAAGCCGGGGGCGAAGGTGTCCTGAGATTGTCATGCGCGGGCTTGACCCGCGCATCCATCTCGAAAAGAAGCTTGTCCTGAAGAGGATGGATTGCCGGGTCAAGCCCGGCAATGACGGCCAAACCAGATTGAACGATGCCCCGCTACAAGCTCACCATCGAATATGACGGCACGCCGTTCTCCGGCTGGCAGATCCAGGACAATGCACCGACCGTGCAGGGCGCGCTGGAGACGGCGGTCAAGGCGATCTGCGGCGAGGACGTGCGCGTCCATGGCGCCGGGCGTACCGATGCCGGCGTGCATGCGCGCGGCCAGGTCGCGCATTGCGACATCGCCAAGCATTTTCCGCCCGGCCGCTTCCGCGACGGGCTGAACGCGCATCTGCGGCCCAATCCGATCGGCGTGCTCGCGGCTGACATCGTGCCCGACGATTTCGAGGCACGGTTCTCGGCGATCAAGCGGCACTATCTCTATCGCATCACCAACACCCGCGCGAACCTCGCGCTGGACGTCAGTCGCGTCTGGCGCGTGCCGCGTGCGCTCGATGCCGACGCGATGCACGCCGCCGCGCAGCGCCTCCTCGGCAAGCACGATTTTACCACCTTCCGCGACACCGAGTGCCAGGCCAGGTCGCCGGAGAAGACGCTCGATCAGCTCGACGTCGCGCGCGAGGGCGACGCGATCAACATCGTGACGTCGGCGCGCTCGTTCCTGCACAGCCAGGTGCGTTCGATGGTGGGATCGCTGGTCTGGGTCGGCGAGGGCCGCTGGAGTGCGGACGATCTCTTTGGCGCACTCGCCGCCCGCAACCGCGCCGCCTGCGGCCCCGTGGCGCCGCCGGACGGGCTCTATCTGATGCGGGTGGATTATTAGGCGGTGTGAATGATCTGGTAGGATGGGTAGAGCGAAGCGAAACCCATCACTTGTATCCGCGCGGTGAGATGATGGGTTTCGCTGCGCTCTACCCATCCTACGGATTAGCACGCTGCATCTTGTGCGGGTGGATGACGAACGGCCCCAATCCCTACTGTGCATGGGGTTGTTTTCGATATTTTTGTCCAGCCGAGCGGCCGGACTACGCAAAATACCTGTCCAACACGCCCCGATAGATCCGCGTCAACTTCTCCAGATCGGCCACCGGCGTGCGCTCGTCGATCTGGTGCATGGTCTGGCCGACCAGGCCGAATTCGATCACCGGGCAATAGCTCGAGATGAAGCGCGCATCCGACGTGCCGCCCGATGTCGAAAGCTCCGGCTTGCGGCCGGTGATCTCCTCGATCGCGGCGACCGCAAGATCGGTGAACGGGCCGGGCTGGGTCACGAACACGTTGGAGTTCGACGGCTGCCAGTCGATGTGAGCACGGATGCGGTTGCCGCAGGCCTTCGCCAGCCGCTCGTCGACCAGCTGCCGCAGGCTTTCCTGGGTGTGGTTGTCGTTGTAGCGGATGTTGAACTTCGCCCGCGCCTGGCCCGGGATCACATTGCTCGCGGCGTTGCCGACATCGACCGTGGTGAATTCGAGGTTGCTGGCCTGGAATTGCGCGCTGCCGTGATCGAGCGGCTCGTCGCTCAGCGCGACGATCAACCGCGAGATATCGGGCACCGGGTTCGAGGCGCGGTGCGGATAGGCGACGTGGCCCTGCACGCCATCGACGACGAGCGTGCCGGACTGCGAGCCGCGCCGGCCGATCTTGATCATGTCGCCGAGCACCTCGACATTCGACGGCTCGCCGAGCACGCAATGGTCGAATTTCTCGCCGCGCTCGGCGCACCATTTCAACAGCTTGACGGTGCCGTTGATCGAGACGTCTTCCTCATCGCCGGTGATCAGGAAGGAGATCGAGCCGTTGCCGTCTTCTCGCGGCTTGCCGCCATGGTCGCCGAGATATTGCAGCACGGCGGCGACGCTGCAGGCGATGCCGCCCTTCATGTCGACGGCGCCGCGGCCGTAGAGATAGCCGTCCTTGACCTCGCCGGAGAATGCGCCGAGCGTCCACGCCGCTTCATCGCCGGGCGGCACCACGTCGGTGTGGCCGGCAAAGGTGATATGTGGCGCCGCGCTGCCAATGCGGGCATAGAGATTGTCGATGTCGGCGGTGCCGGGCTCGGAGAACGTCACGCGGTGGACGCCGAAGCCTGCGCTTTTCAGCAAATTTTCAAGAACGCCAAGCGCGCCGGCGTCGGCCGGGGTGACGGAGGGGCAGCGAACCAGATCGCGGGTAATCGAGACAGCATCACTCATGCGCCTCGCTTAACACGTCACACCGCGGGTGGACCAGCTTTGCGCGGCATCATTCGAGCTCGCTCTGCTGATCCCAGCCCTGCCTGGAGCGCGACCCGTTGCCGCGGTCGCCGCGTTGTCGCGCGTGGGTTTTCCCAAGCGGATTGGGACCATAGCGATTGGGGTAAGAGGTGCCGCGCAGAAACGCCAGCTCGATGAAGCCCCAGATATAGAGCACGGAGACGATCGCGCCCGCCGCCATCACCCAATAGGACTCATCGGGAAGCCGGTCCGCGAATTGGCTCATGAGCCCGGGGATCGCGAAGAACGGGACCATCCACCAGCCGCTCCTGTCGCGGTCGTGCAGGCGCTTGATCGAGACCGCGACATAGACCCAGACGAACAACGCCGTCCCGCTGGCCTTGACCAGCAGCGCAGGCAAACCGGCAAGGGTCAGCGATCTGTAGCTGTCAGGGTCGAACGCCCGGAAGATGTCGTCGACATTGAAGCCAAACGACGCATGTTTGCCGCCGAGGCCGGCCAGGATCACCAGCGCGGCCAGGAACATCATCCAGCACACGATGATCAGTGCTGCGAGCCAGAATTTGGCCCGGTTGACGCGGCCCTTGAAGCCGAACAGGTAATTGGCCCAGTCCATGAAAAAACTCCGGACAGCGGCAATGTTTCGCGGCCCGGAGTTTTGTCGTTTTGGAGGTGGGCTTGGTTCGAATTGTGACCCGTCACCCCCGCGCAAAGGCTTTGCCTTTGTCGCTGGAGGAGCGCGTAGCGCGTCTCGAAGGGTGAACGGCCACAGCCGGGCCGTCGACCCTTCGAGACGGCGCGCTTCGCGGCCTCCTCAGGGTGACGGTGAGAGATTGTTGCGGCGGAAGACCGATCAGTCCCGCAGCAGCTCGTTGATGCTGGTCTTGGCGCGGGTGCGCTCGTCGACGCGCTTGACGATCACGGCGCAGGCGGTGGCAGGTCCCGGCTGGCCGTTCTTCAGCGGCTTGGCCGGCAGCGTGCCGGGAACGACGACGGCATATTCCGGGACCTCGCCGACGAAGATCTCGCCGGTCTCGCGGTCGACGATCTTGGTCGAGGCGCCCAGGAACACGCCCATCGACAGCACCGCGCCCTTGCGCACGATGACGCCTTCGGCGACCTCGCTGCGCGCGCCGATGAAGCAGTCGTCCTCGACGATCACGGGCTCGGCCTGCAGCGGCTCGAGCACGCCGCCGATGCCGACGCCGCCGGAGATGTGCACGCGCTTGCCGATCTGGGCGCAGGAGCCGACCGTCGACCAGGTGTCGATCATGGTGGCTTCATCGACATAGGCGCCGAGATTGACGAAGGAGGGCATCAGCACGACGTTGCGGGCGATGAAGGCCGAGCGGCGCACGATCGCGCCCGGCACCGCGCGGAAGCCGGCGTCGCGGAAGCGGTTCTCGCCCCAGCCCTCGAACTTCGAGGGCACCTTGTCCCACCACGAGGCCTTGCCCGGGCCGCCCGCGATCTGGCCCATGTCGTTGAGGCGGAACGAGAGCAGCACCGCCTTCTTCAGCCACTGATTGACCTTCCACTTGCCGCTCGCCTCGCGCTCGGCGACGCGGGCCTCGCCCTTGTCGAGCAGATCCAGCGCGTGGTCGACGGCCTCGCGGACCTCACCCTTGGTCGACGTCGAAATGCCATCGCGGGCGTCGAACGCGGTGTTGACGGTGGTTTCGAGGGCGGACAGCGACATCGGGACAATCCTTGGGCGTATCGGGGATATGAGGGGAGTTTTGCAGGGCTTTTTCGGAATTTGGGGCCATGGAGTCAAGGCAAACCCCCACCGTCGTCCCGGCCTACGGCGGGTCGAGGTGGGGAGAGATCAGGGCTTCAGCCGCTGCAAGAAACCCGTGAGATCGTCCGTGACGTGGTCGACATGAGCGGCGTCGCGGCCTTCGAGCTCCCAGGTTTCGCGCACCACTTCCTGGCTGCCGTCGGGCACCACCAGCACGGTGGTCATGCCGAGCTCGTGCGGCACGACCAGATTGCGCGCGAGGTCCTCGAACATCGCAGCCTTCGACGGATCGACGTCGTGAAGCCTGAGGAACTTCTGGTAGGTCTGCGGCGCTGGTTTCGGCTCGAGATCGGCGGCGATGATATCGAACACGCCGTCGAAATGGTTGGAGATGCCGAGCCGGCCCAGCACCGCATCGACATGGTCGACCGAGCCGTTGGTCAGGATCAGCTTGCGCCCCGGCAGTTTTGCGATCGCAGCGCCCATTGCCGGATTCGGCTGCAACGGCGAATGGTCGATCTTGTGCACATAGGCGAGATAATCGTCCGCCTGCACGCCGTGCTCGGTCATCATGCCGCGCATCGTGGTGCCGTAGCGCAGGTAATAGTCCTTCTGCAGCCGCCGTGCCTCCTCGGGCGAGATCTTCAGCCAGTTACCGACGAACTCGCCGATCCGCGCATCGACCTGCTGCCACAGATTGACGTGATGCGGGTACAACGTGTTGTCGAGGTCGAACACCCAGGTCTCGACATGGCCGAAGCTGCGGGGAGTTTTCATGTTATCTTTCCGTCGTCGTCCTGGCGAAGGCCAGGACCCATACCGCGTGATCCATCAAATGAAGCGCGGTGCGCCAATACCGCGCAACGGCCGGCCACTACCCGTCTTCGCCAAATGATCGCCTGTGGTAATGGGTCCTGGCTTTCGCCAGGACGACGGTGATCCATGTGGCGCCACTGTCTTCATCACGGCATCGCAAAGCGCAGCGTCTTGCCGCCGCTGGTCATGTCGACGGTGGTGAAGCCGAGCGCGGTGAGGCCGCGGGTGGCGCAGTCGCCCTGCTCGTTGACCTCGAACTTGCTTTCGCGGGTGCAGAGCTGCACCGCGCCGCCCCAGTTCAGCGGCTTGTCCTTGATGCGGATGGCGCGGTTGTCGCCGTCGACGGCTTCCGCGAAAGAATAGATCTGCTTCGGCGTGCCCGACACGTCGGGATGCAGGCATTTGCCGGGGTCGATCCGATACCAGCCACGGCTGGTCACCATCTTGCCGTCGTCGGTCGCAACCGCGGCCATCACCTTGTGCGGCGTGTCGTTGCACCAGGTCAGTCCCGACGGCGAGGGCTTCTGTACGGCATCGACCATGGTGGTGAAGAAGTTCGGCGACTGCACGATGTCGCTGCCGAGCCCGCGGCTCTTGAGGAAGGCCGATAGCGCGCTCTGGGTCTTCGGCCCGTCGACACCGTCGATCGGCGCCGCGTCGTAGCCTGCGATCACCAGGAGACGCTGGATGCCGGCGAGCCGCGCCTGCTCGTCGTCATATTCGCTGTCCTCGGCGAGATAGGCGACGAGATTGCCGTCATCGCTCTGCGTCGGCGTGATCTGGGTGAATTGCGCCGGTGTCTGGCCGGAGCGGCATTGGCGCGCGGCGGCGATCACGAAATTGTCCTGCGCGACGCACAGCGTGTCGGTGCCGTTCTGCGGGATCGGTGACGCGCCGTAGACGCCGAGCGCGCGCGCATTGAGCAGCACGCGGTCCGCGGTGAGCGCGCCCTGCACCACGACGCGGCAGGTCGCGGGATCGATCCGGAACCAGCCGCGTGTCGCCGTCGCGGCCTTGTCGTCGATGCCGATCGCGGCCTCGATCACATAGCTCATGCGGTTGCAGAGCTTGAGATCGGCATGCGCCGGCGCCGCCGAGAACAGGAACGACACCAGCGCGGCCGGCAGCGACATCGCGAGCCGCGCCGGCGGCGACCGGCGAGGTATCCTCGCCGCGCGTCCCGCGATGACGACCTCGTCTGCCATTACTTGTGGATCAGCGTGCCGGTGCCCTGGTTGGTGAAGAGCTCGAGCAGCACGGCGTGCTGGGTCTTGCCGTCGATGATGACGACGCCCTGCACTCCCTGTTCGAGCGCGTAGATGCAGGTCTCGACCTTCGGGATCATGCCGCCGGAGATCGTGCCGTCGGCGATCAGCTTGCGGGCCTCCTTGATCGACAGATCCGGAATCAGCTTCTTGGACTTGTCGAGCACGCCCGGCACGTCGGTCAGCAGCAGCAGGCGCTTGGCCTTCAGCGCGCCCGCGATCGCACCGGCAAAGGTATCGGCGTTGACGTTCAGCGTCAGGCCGTCCTGCGAGGTCGCCAGCGGCGCCAGCACCGGGATCAGCTCATAGCCGATCAGCTGATTGAGCAGCGTGAGATCGACCTTTTCGGGGTCGCCGACGAAGCCGAGATCGACCGCCTTCTCGATGTTGGAATCGGGATCGACCATGGTGCGTGTCGTCTTCGACGCCTTCACCATGTTGCCGTCCTTGCCGGAGAGGCCCACGGCCTTGCCGCCGGCCTCGTTGATGTAGCCGACGATCTGCTTGTTGACCGAGCCCGCCAGCACCATCTCGACGATCTCGATGGTCGCGGCATCGGTGATGCGCAGGCCGGCGGCGAATTCCGACTGGATGCCGAGGCGCTTCAGCATGGTCGCGATCTGCGGCCCGCCGCCATGCACGACCACCGGATTGATCGCGGTCTGCTCGAGCAGCACGATGTCGCGCGCGAACGCCTTGGCGGTGTCCTCGGCGCCCATGGCATGGCCGCCATATTTAATGACGATGGTTTCCTCGTCATATTCCTGCATGTGCGGCAGTGCCTCGGACAGGATGCGGGCCTGATCGAGCGGGCTGATGTGCTGGTCGGTCATGGGGCTGGTCTCACGTCAGCGGAGGGACGGGCGCGGTTCTATCTGATTGCCGGGCAGGGCGCAAAGTGGGGATCGCGATTCGTAGCCCGGATGGAGCCAACGGGTCGCGCGAATGCGCGCCCGATGACAGGCTCCGCGCAATCCGGGGCTTGCACCCGCGGCACGATTCCCGGATTTCGCTTCGCTGCATCCGGGCTACGGGCTACCGTTCAGCGCCTCGGCCACATGGCCGAAACCGCCAGCACCAGCCAGCCAAGGATCAGCAGCGTTCCGCCTGATGGAGCCGCCATCGGAAACAGGCCATGGCCGCCATATTGGCGCAGCACCAGGTCGCCCGCGAACAATGACGCCGCGATGACGAAGCCGGCCGCCGCCACGACACCGAGCTTCAGATGGATGATCGAGCGCTCCGCAACCGCAATGGTTGCGATGGCAGCGGTGGCATGGAACAGCAGCATCGAGGACGCTGCCGCCAGCCGCGTGGCGTCCGGCAGATGGGCCGCGGCCGCCGCCAATATCACGCCGCAGGCGCCCATGATGGCGGCAACGCCGATCAGGAGGCGGGATGCGCCGTTCATCGACGCCGCTCATCGATCAGGCGCACCATGGCGGCACGCAGCTCCGGCATGCCGTCGCCGGTGCGCGACGAGGTCACTAGCACTTCGGGGAACGCGGCGGGATGTTTTGCCAGCGTCGCGATGGTTTCGGCGGTGACGGTCTTGAGTTCGCCGGCCTTGACCTGGTCGGCCTTGGTCAGCACGACCTGGTAGCTGACCGCCGACTTGTCCAGCGTCTTCAGCACGTCTTGATCGACGTCCTTGATGCCGTGGCGGGCGTCGATCAGCACATAGACCCGCGCCAGCGTCGCGCGCCCGAGCAGGAATTTGTGGATCAGCGCCGTCCATGACGCCACCTTGGTCTTCGGCGCCGAGGCGTAGCCGTAACCGGGCATGTCGACGAGACGAATGTCAGCGTTTTCCGGGCCCTCGAAGAAGATCAGTTCCTGGGTGCGGCCCGGCGTATGCGAGGTGCGAGCTAGCGCATTGCGGCCGGTCAGCGCGTTGATCAGGCTCGACTTGCCGACATTGGAGCGGCCGGCAAAGGCGACCTCGAGGCCGGCCATCGGCGGCAGGGTCTCGATCGAGGGCGAGGCCCAGATGAAGCGCCAGTCGCCGGCGAACAGCTTTCGCCCCTGCTCGATCAGCTCCGCATCAGATTCGGCGGTCATGCGAAGTATCCCATTTCATCGTGGCCGGGCGAAAGCCCGAGGCGCAGCTTTGGCGTAAGACGACCCGGCCATCCGCGTCAACGTTTTGCTGGCCGCCAAATATGTCGATGCCCGGCACGAGGCCGGGCATGACGCAGTGATAGAGCGGGCGCAGGAGGCTATGTCGGCTTCTTGGCGAAGGTCGACTTCAGATTGTCGAATAACTCCACCTTGACGCCGTTCTTGCGCATGATGAAGCTCTGCTGCAGCACCGAGAGCGTGTTGTTCCAGGCCCAGTAGATCACGAGACCCGCCGGGAAGCCGGCCAGCATGAAGGTGAAGATCAGCGGCATCCAGTCGAAGATCATCTTCTGGGTCGGATCCGGCGGCGCCGGGTTGAGCTTCATCTGGACCCACATCGTGATGCCCATGATGATCGGCCAGATGCCCATCACCAGATAGGCGCCGAAATGCGGTCCGAGCAGCGCGATCGGGTCGAACGGAATCAGCCCGAACAGCGTGAACAGATTGGTCGGATCGGGCGCGGAGAGGTCCTTGATCCAGCCGAAGAACGGCGCGTGCCGCATTTCGATGGTGATGAACAGCACCTTGTAGAGCGAGAAGAACACCGGGATCTGCAAGGCGACGGGAAGACAACCGGCGATCGGGTTGATCTTCTCCTTCTTGTAGATCTCCATCATCTCCTGCTGCTGCTTCACGCGGTCGTCAGGATAGCGCTCCTTCAGCGCGGCCAGCTGCGGCTGCACCGACTTCATCTTCGCCATCGAGGCGTAGGACTTGTTGGCGAGCGGGAAGAACAAGAGCTTCACGATCACGGTCACCAACAGGATCGCGATGCCGAAATTGCCGACCAGGCGATAGAACCAGTCGAGCGCCAGGAACATCGGCTTGGTGATGAAGTAGAAATGGCCCCAGTCGATCAGCAGATCGAAATGGTTGAGGCCGAGCTGCTTGTTGTAGCCGCCGAAGCCGACCAGCGGGAAGTTGAGGCCGACTGTGGCGGCTTCCTTCGCGCCGGCGAACAGCCGCCCATTGGCAACGCCGGTGCCGCCGATCGGAATGGTCTGCGCGCCCAGCATGTAGTCGGCCTGGTAGCGCTTGTCGCCGGTGGTGAAGCGGGCGGTGTCGAGCGTCGCATTGGTATCCGGCAGCAGCGCGGTGGCCCAGTATTTGTCGGTGATGCCGAGCCAGCCGTCGGTGATCTTCGAGAACACGATGCCGCGCGAGTTTCCACCGGTCGGGGTCTTGGCCTCGTCGAGGTTCTTGTAGGTGAATTCCTGCAGGCCCTGTTCGCCGAGATAGCCGATCGGGCCTTCGTGCAGGATCGCGTAGCCCGAGACCGGCGGCTTGCCGCCGCGCGAGATCAGGCCGAACGGATACAGCGTCACCGGCGCGCTGCCTTGATTGATGACCTCGTCCTTGATGCTGAAGAGGTAGCGATCGTCGATCGAGATGGTGCGGCGGAAGGTCAGGCCCTGGCCGTTGTCGTATTTCAGCGTCACCGGGGTGCTCGGCGACAGGCTGTTCGAACCTTCCTGCTGCCAGACGGTGTCGGCGTTCGGCGTCTTCACCGACGAGCCGCTGGCGGTCAGCCACAGGAATTCGGCATAATAAGGCTCGGCGGTACCCGACGGCGAAAGCAGCACGACGGCCGGCGATGTGGGGTCAACCGTCTCGCGGAACTGGACCAGCGCCAGATCGTCGATCCGGGCGCCCTTCAGCGCGATGCTGCCGATGATGCGCGGGCTCTCGATCTTGATGCGCGGGCCGGCCGCGAGCACCGTCTCGCGGCTCGCCACCGGGGCGTCGGCAGCAGGCGCGGCCGCCGTCGGTGATGGCGTCGCGGTGCTTCCGGGAGCGGCGCCGGGAGCAGCAGCGCCAGGGGTCGCCTGCGGCGTCGGCTTCAGCAGTTCGGCCTGCTTCTGCGCCTCGCGCTGCTTCTCCATCTGCGGCACGTTATAGAAGTATTGCCAGGCGATCAGGACGAGGCCCGACAGAATGACGGCGATGATCGTGTTGCGGTTGTCGGACATCTCTTAGGGTCTCGTCATTCCATTCGGATTGGGAGCGCTCTTATTACCCGCCTTGTTGGTACCCGTCTTGTTGGTACCTGTCTTGGGCGCAGGCCGGTCGAGGCGGCGCAGCGCCGACCGCAGGTCGTCAATCATGGTCGCAAAGTCGCGGGTCAGCGCGTCACGACGGCCGACTAGCACATAATCATGGTGCGGCCGCATGAATACGGCATCGACCCGTCTTATCACTTCGCGAAGCCGGCGGCGGATGCGATTGCGCTCGGTCGCGGTGCCGTTCTTCTTGGTGACGGTATAGCCGACGCGGATCGGGCCCTGATCGTCGCGACGGCGGCCCTGCAGCACAAAAGCCGCGGTATTCGCCCGTGCGCCATTGGCAACGGCGAGGAAATCCGCCCGCTGCCTCAGCCGATCCATAATGGGTATCTCCGGAGAGGAGACGTCCGGGCTCAGGCGCTCAGGCGCTTGCGGCCGCGCGCACGGCGCGCAGCGAGGACCTTGCGGCCGCCGGCCGTGGCGAGACGGGCGCGGAAGCCGTGACGGCGCTTGCGCACCAGTTTGCTGGGTTGATAAGTCCGCTTCACGGGTAATTCTCCGCTGACCGGGCAATTTGCCGTTGTATTGAGATGGAGTCCGATGATGCTGGCAGGCCCAAGCGAGCCGATTACGGCCCCAAATGAGCCGCCCCCGGTCAAGAACCGGGCCATCGCGGACAGTTGGCGCGGCTTATAAGGGAGCGCCCTGTTCTCGTCAATGTCACAGGGCGTCGCAAAGAGGCTTCTTTGAAACGTCGCAATTGCGGCGAATATAACTGTTTTCGCGGGGTTTTTGACGGTGAGGAGCGCTTTGGGGCGTTCGGGGAACCGCCGACATTAGCGATCCGTAATTTGACCGGCTTGGGGGCCGGGCCGCATCCTCCGACCCCTAAGCCCAACAAGGCCTTATCTTGTGGCTCTAACTGACGATCAGGCGACCGCGCAGAAGCAGCGGCCCAAGCCGTCCCATCGGCTCGGGCTGTCGGGCAAGCTTTTGCTGCTGACGATTCCGCTGGTGATGATCGCCGGGCTCCTGATCTACGTGCCCGCCATCGCCAACTTCCGGATGAACCGGCTCAATGACCGCCTGGCCGCCGCCAACACCGCGGCGCTGGTGCTCGATGCCGCCCCCTCCGGCCTGGTGCCGGATTCGTTGGCCCGGCAGATACTGACCAGCATCGGCGCCCGCGCCGTCGCCATCAAGCTCGGGCAGCAGCGCCGCCTGCTCGCCAGCGCCGACCTGCCGGCCTCGATCGACCACGATGTCGACATGCGGGCCATGACGGTGTGGTCGGCGATCGTCGATGCCTTCGAGATCATGCTCGAGCACGGTGACCAGACCATCCGCGTGGTCGGACCCGCGCCGGGCCAGGCGCAATTCATCGAGGTCGTGATCGACGAGAAACCGCTGCGGCAGGCGATGTACCGCTTCTCGCGCAACGTTCTGGTGGTCGCGCTCCTGATCGCCGGCCTGACCGCCGGCCTGGTCTATCTGGCACTGCATTATCTGTTCGTCCGCCCGATGCGGCGGCTGACCGCGAGCCTGGTCGGCTTCCACGAGAATCCGGAGAGTTCGGCACGAATCATCGTGCCCAGCCAGCGCGGCGACGAGATCGGCGTTGCCGAGCGCGAGCTGTCGGACATGCAGCGCGACCTCGTCTCGATGCTGCATCAGAAGAGCCGGCTTGCCGCGCTCGGGCTCGCCGTCTCCAAGATCAATCACGACCTGCGCAACCTGCTGGCGTCCTCGCAACTGCTATCGGACCAGCTCGCCAGCGTGCCCGATCCGCGGGTGCAGCGCTTCGCGCCGAAACTGCTGCGCTCGCTGGAGCGCGCCATCGCCTTCTGCCAGTCGACCTTGTCCTATGGCCGCGCGCAGGAGGCGGCGCCCGACCGCCGCGTCATCATGGTGGAGCCTGCGGTGGCCGAGGTGCGCGAGTCTGCCGGGCTTGCGACCGATGTCTCGATCACCTGGATCAGTGCAATCGAGCGCGGCCTCACCATCGACGCCGATCCGGATCAGTTGTTCCGCGTGCTGCTCAACCTGGTGCGTAACGCGGCCCAGGCGCTGGAAAGCCGGCAGGACAGCGATGGCGGTGCCCAGCAGATCCGAATCACCGGCCGCCGTGAGGGTACGGTTGCGATCCTGGAGGTCTCCGACACCGGCCCCGGTGTTCCGGCCAAGGCGCGCGAGCATCTGTTCGAGGCGTTCCAGACCTCCGGCCGCCCCGGCGGCAGCGGGCTGGGCCTTGCGATCGCCGCCGAGCTGATCCGCGCCCATGGCGGCCATATCCATCTGGTCGAGGGCACCATCGGCGCCACGTTCCAGATATCGATCCCGGATCGCCCGGTGGAACTGCTGTCGGTCCGCAGTGAGCGGGCGAGGGCCTGAGGCCATTCCGGTAACCCAGCGCGGCTAAAACCTCGGCCGAAATTGGCGCTTCCAGACCTTGCCAACCGGACCGGGAGCCTGTAGCTAGAGCGCTCTTTCGCGACGCTCCGGGGCTCCCGGAGCCGTGCGGGCTTAAGCCCACCTGCGAAAATGCGCCCGTAGCTCAGCTGGATAGAGCATCAGACTACGAATCTGAGGGTCGGACGTTCGAATCGTTCCGGGCGCGCCATTTGCCTTTGTTTCCATTGAAGTTTCGCGTCGCTTGCCGCGCTCGCTCATGGCCGGAGCGAGAGCGACGCCGTTGACCGCCGGCGCCGGACTTGTCGCGATGATCAAATACTTGTGCGACGCAGTATGATTTTATTGCATTGCAACAAAATGCGTCTACCTGTGCTGCTCGAGTCCCATCGAGGAGCCACCAAGTGACCAAGATTTCTCTGTCCGTCGTAGCCGCCACCCTCGCAATCGCGAGCGCGACGGTCGCATCCGCTGCGGAGCGTCCGACTTTCGAAGCCGCGGGCCTGCCGATCTCGCCGGTGCAGGCTGGTGTGCTTGGCGCCGCCAATGTCCACGAGCAGGCGCCGGTAGCCGCGACGTCGGCCACCCCGCATCAGCTCAATGTTCTGACACCGCGAAGCAAGATCACGACCGCGCGCGCTTCTGTCCGGACGGACCGCGCGTTGCACTGACCGGCATAGGTGGTCCAACTCCGGAAGGCCCGCGACAACATCGCGGGCTTTTTCATATGTGAGGCAACGGCAGCCTCCGGCGCGTTTATCCGCATCCTCACCTTGCTGGTATCCTGGCTGGTCTACCGGCTGGTCGAGCGCCCGATGATCATGTTCGGCCGTGCGATCGTGTTCCGGCATGGCGTGGCGGGCCGGCCGTAATGCATGCGTAAAGTGCCGTCAGTGGATCGCCGCATACATGATCTTCTCCTCGGTCGCCTCGACCGCGGAGAATTCCTCGACCACCTTGCCCTGGCGCGAGACCAGGATGCGGTCGGAGAGGGCCATGATCTCGGGCAAATAGGATGAGATCACCACCACCGCCTTGCCTTCGTCAGCGAGCTGGTTGATCAGCTCGTGGATCTCGACAATGGCGCCGACGTCGACGCCGCGGGTCGGCTCGTCGAAGATGATCAGCTCGGGCTCCTGCACCAGCGACTTGGCGATCACCACTTTCTGCTGGTTGCCGCCTGAAAGCTCGACCACCTTGGCCTCGTCGCCAATGGCGCGGACCTTCAGCCGCTGGGTCCAGGTCTTGCCCACCGTGTTGGTCTCGCGCCGCGACAGCATCATTCGGCCGGCGGGAAACTTCGAGAGCAGGCCGAGATAGATGTTGCGGGCGATCGAGGCGGTCTCGAAGAAGCCCTCGACCTTGCGATCCTCGGTCACATAGGCGATGCCGGCCTTCACTGCCGGTGCCGGGACGCGATAGCGCACTGGCTTGTCATGCAGCAGGATCTCGCCGCCATGGAAGAAGTCGCGCTTCAACACGCCGGATACGATCTTGAAGGTTTCGGTGCGGCCGGCGCCGACCAGGCCGAACACGCCGGTGATCTGCCCGGCGAACACCGACAGCGAATTGTTCTTCACCATCGGCGCCATCTTGAGGTTCTGCACCGTGAGCACGCGCGCCCCGGCAGGTCGCACGCTGGCCTTCCTGGCGCCATACAGCGTGTTGGAGAGGTCGCGTCCGACCATCGCCTGCACGATCGCGGCGCGATCGAATTTCGCCGCATCGTCGGTTATGACATGCTTGCCGTCGCGCAGCACGGTGATCCGGTCGGCGAGCAGCAAGGCTTCTTCCAGCGCGTGCGAGATGAAGATGATCGAGACGCCGCGTTTCTTGAGATCGCGGACGAGGTCGAAGAAATACTTCTTCTCTTCCGGCGTCAGCGACGCGGTCGGCTCGTCGAAGATGATGACCTTGGCCTTGTGCAGGACCGCACGCGCGATCTCCACCATCTGCTTCTTGGCCGCGCCGAGTCCGCTCACGGTCGCGGTCGGCGTCACGTCGAAATTCAGCGACTGCAGGAATTGCTGGGCGGCGATGTAGATGCCGCGCAGCCGGTTGTAGAACTTCTCCTGCCCGAGAAACAGGTTCTGCGCCACGGTCATGGTCGGCACCAGGCTGTTCTCCTGGAACACCATGGCGATGCCGAGATTGCGGGCCTCGAGCGGCGTGCGCGGCGCGACGTCGGAGCCGTCGACCGTCATGCTACCCGACGTCAATGTCACGACGCCGGCCATCACCTTGGTCAGCGTCGACTTGCCGGCGCCGTTCTCGCCGACCAGCGCGTGGATCTCGCCGCGGCGCAGGTCGAAGTCGACGCCCTCGATGGCGGGCACGCCGGCGTAGAGCTTGGTGGCCTTGCGCAGGGACAGCACGGTGTCGCTCATGAGCCTGTCTCCTCGGCCAGCCCGGCGAGGGGCAGTTTCAGCACGCGGCCCGGTCCCTTGGCGATCAGCATGAGATCGCTGCCCAGCTCGAGCGCTGCCACGACGCCGTGATTGACGCCGTCGACCCGGCTGTGCAGCGAATAGAGCGGCTTGCCGTCTTCGCCCAGCCGGATCACGAGGCCGTAGGATCGCGGCGGCGCCCACGGCTTGATCACGCCCATGGTCTTGATGTGCGCGCCCTGCATCGGCTCCTTGAACGAGAAGCCCGAGCGCAGCCGCGGCGCCACCCAATAGGCCGGGTCGATCTCGGCCATCATGCGGCGGCGGTAGCCCGGCTCGCGCAGCACGAATTCGATCAGCTGGGTGCGTGCGGTGAACGCCGTGAGCCAATAGCCGCCGCCCGCAGCCTTCGACAGCCGCGACGGATAGACCGGCAGGTGGCCGAGCACGGTCTGCGGCAGCCTGCCGTCGGCAACAAGCACGAGACGATGCCGCCAGCTCTCGCTGACCAGCACGCCATCGCCGCGCGCGCAGGCGCCGAAGGCGTAGCCGAGCTTCGAGGCCAGCGGCTTCACCGATCGGGTCCTGGGATCGAGCCGGAACACGCGGCCGCTCCGGTTGAGCTCCATCAGGTCGCGGGCCCAATCGTCGACGCCGCAGGTCGCCGAGCCGTCGGTCGCGACCAAGGTCCCGTCGTCTGCCGGCGTCAGTGCGTTGATCGCATTGAAGGCGGCGTCGCTGAATGTCACGCTCGGTTCGACCGATGAGGGATTGGCGTAGAGGCGCACCTCGCGGCCGCCGAGCGCGACCGCGATGCCGCCGTCGGCGAGCGCGCAGAGCGCGGAAATCGGCTGCTCGAAGCTGCGCAGCTCGGTCGCGGCGCTGCCGTCGAGGCGCAGCAGACGCCGGCCGTCGGCGACATAAAGGTTGCGGCCGTCGGTTGCGAGATCCTCGGGCGCCTCGCATTCCAGCAAGGTGGTCGCCGCCTCCAGTTTCTGGTTCGGCTTGAGCGCGCCGTCGAACGACGGCACGGTGATGGTGGCCTCGCCGCGGCCGAGGAAGCGGTTGGCGAATTCCCTGACGGCCGCAATCACGACAGCTTCCCCCAGCGCTTGTCATACTGCACATAGTTCGGGTCGGCATTGTCGAGCTTGTAGCGGCCGATCCGGTTGTTCATGATGCCGCCGAGATAGAGATAGCCGCGATGCTCGCGCATCGAGGTGATCATCGGGTGGTTCTCGCCACGCAGGTCCCAGAACGATTCGAGGATCTTGCCCTGCTCGTTGAATTTGACGACGCAGCCGGTGTTGATGTTCGGGAACAGCCATTCGTCGACCGGGACGCGTTTGGCCATGCGGCGGCGGAAGCCCGGCATCTTCCAGGCGAGGTCGAGCGAGGGGCTACGCATGCCGACCAGCGCCAGCCAGTAATTGCCGTCGGAGGCGAGGTTGATGTTGTCGGGGTAGCCCGGCAGATTGTCCATCACCACCTCGACCTGGCCCTTCTTCGGCCCCGCGAACCACAGCCGCTTGATCGAGCAGCCGAAGGTTTCAGCGAACAGGATCGACTGGCCATCGCTGGCGACACAGATGCCGTTGGGGAATTTGAGGCCGCGCAGCGCCGTATGCGTCGCGCCGGTCTTGGTGTCGTAGCAGATGATGCGGCCATTGCCGCGGGCCTCGAGGCCGTCGATCGGCCATTCGTCCATCTCGTAGCGCACTGTGGCTTCCGAGAAGAAGATCAGGCCGTCATCCGTGATGTCGAGGTCGTCGGCGAGCCGCAGCCGGCTGTCATCATTTACCGAATGCATGCTGCGATTGGTCTCGTCGGTCGCCTTCTCCACGGTGCCGTCGGGCGTGATCCGGTACAAGCCCATGCCGCCGATGCAGACATAGAGATTGTCCTGCCGGTCGAACGCCATGCCGAGCGGCTGACCGCCGATATGGGCGAACACCTCCATGCGCCGATAGTCGGGCGCGAAGAAGCGCATGATGTCGCCATGGCGCGAGCCGGCGTAGAGGTTGTTGTTGCGGTCGAGGATCACGTCCTCCGGCGCCTCGATGCGGCCGAGACCGATCAGTTCGACGTCGCGCAGCCTGTCGTTCTGCTCGAACGGGCCGCCCTGGCCGATCTCGGTGGCCGGGGGCGGCGGCAACGCGTGATAGGTCGGCGCGACATAGACCTTGCTGATGATGCGGGTGCGGTTCTTCTGCCAGCGGATGTCGACCATCGCGGCGACCAGCAGGATGCCTGCGAGCGCCATGCGGTTGATGCCGCCGCGCGCATTGAGCGTGGTCAGGCCGTTGGTGATCAAGAGCACGATCAGCACGCCGACCAGCGATTTGGCGACCGAGCCCTTGCCGCCGCCGAGCGTGATGCCGCCGAGCACGGTTGCGGTCAGCACGATCACCTCGAGGCCGACGCCGATGTCGCCGCCGACGGTGCCGAGCCTGGCTGCGAAGAACAGCGCGGCGATGCTGGTCAGCACACCGCTTGCGACATAGCACAGCGCGATGGTGCGGCGAACCGGAATGCCGGAATTGTAGGCCGAGCGGCGCGACCCGCCGATCGCGGTGATGTGCCAGCCCGGGCGCAGCCGCGTCATGAATATATGGCCGAAGATCGCGATCGCGATGTAGACCAGGGCGACGCTCGGAATGCCGAACACGTCGCCGCCGCCGATGAAATTCCAGGACGGGATGTCGGGGAAGGCCGCGGCGATCGAATTGGAGTAGCGCTGGATCAGGAGGTCGAACGCCGAACGGTAGATGATCAACGTGATCAGCGTGGTGATGAAGGCGCGCAGCCTCAAGTATCCGATCAGGACGCCGTTGACGGCGCCGAGCAGCGCGCCGCAGAGCAGGGTGGCGACCACCACCGCAGGCACCGGCCAGTTCAGCACGTCGAGCAGATAGAGCGCGCAGAAATCCGTCAGCGCGAAGATCGAGCCGACCGACAGATCGATGCCGCCGACGATGACGACCAGCGCCATGCCGAGCCCGATGAAGCCGATCTCGCCGGCCTGCCGCGCGGTGTCGGCAAGGCTCGCCGGCGAGAGGAAGTGATCGATGGAGCGGCTGAGCGCGAAGCCGACGATCAAGAGCAGGATCACCGGAATAGCGGTCTCGGTCCAACGCTTGGACAGGATCTCGCCGAGGAGATGATCCGGCCAGTAGCGGTAACGCAGGCTCGTCAGGGTATCGCGCATCGGCATTCCAGCAGGGCGTTGGATTTCGGGAGATCGACGTCCCGGGCGGAGCGCACCCGGAACGTCAAGCGGACGTGGCCGGGCTATTTCTTCAGGTCACTGAGATTCCAGCACGCGGTCTGGCTGTCGGCGTTCTCCTTGGTGATCGGAATCAGGGTCGTGTATTCCGACCCCTTGATCGAGCCGGCCTTGGCGCCGGACGACAGCAGCCATTTGATGGTGCCTGCCATCTGCGCGGCCTGGGTCGGCACGTCGTAGCTCAGGTTGAGATCGAAGGCGCCGGACTTCACGAGTTCGCAGGCGCCCTTGCGCTCGCCGCCGCCGGAGGTGGCGACGAACACCTTGCCGGTCAGGCCGGCTTCCTTCACCGCGGCCGCGGTGCCGATGTCCATGCCGTCCCAGAAGCCGACGATGCCGCAGAGATCGGGATTCTGCTTCAGCACCGTCTGGGTGATCGCCTTGGCCTTCGCGGCATCCCAGTCGGCGGCCTGGCTCGAGACCACCTTGATCTCGGGATGCTTGGCGAGCACGTTCTCGACGCCCTTGAGCGTGTAGGCGCTGGCCGCCGCCGAGAGCGCGCCTTGCACGATGGCGATCTTGTTCGACTTGCCCTGGCAGGCCTTGACCACGGCCTCGGTGTCCTTCTCGCCGATCTCGATCCAGTTGGCGCCGACGAAGGCCGAAGAGCGATAGGCCGACCCCATGTTGATCTGGATGACGTAGATGCCTTCGTTCTCGGCGCGCTGCAGCAGCTTGGCGTAGGTCTGCACGTCCGGATTGTGGATCACCATCACGGCCGGCTTCTCCGAGATCAGCGAGGTCACCGCCTGCGCGCCGGCATTGGTGTTCCAGTTGGGATCGCGGATCTCGAACTTGACGCCGAGCGGCTCGAGCTCCTTCTTCATGCCGGCGTACCAGCCTTCGGTGAGGTCGAAGTTCATGGCGACCGGAACGTAGGCCACCGTCTTGCCGGCAAGGGCCTCCTTGAACGGCTTCTGGAACGGCTCGTCGAGGCCCTGCTGGGCCAGAGCCGGGGCGGCGATGGCCGCGAGCCCGAGCGCTGCGGCGATCACCTTGGCAGTCCTGACAGCGTATTTCATTGCTTCCTCCTTGGTCGTGATTGATCTTTTTGTAGCCTGGTTCAGATGTCGCCCTGCTGTGCCGTTTCTTCGTTGCGCGGATTCAGGAATGAATCGGTGATGACGGCGAGCAGCAGCACGACGCCCTTGACGAGGTTCTGTCCGGCGTAGGAGATGTCCATGATGGTCATGCCGTTCAGCATGGTGCCGATCAGCAGCGTTCCGATGATAACGTTGAGCACGCCGCCGCGGCCGCCCGACAGGCCGATGCCGCCGAGCACGACGACGAGAATGACGTCGTAGATCAGGGTCGAATTGAAGACGCGGGTCGGCATCGAGTTGACCGACGCCGCCATCACCAGGCCTGCAAAGCAGCCGATCAGGGCCGCGACGACATATTGCAGCACGATGATCGGCCGCGAGGGGATGCCGGTGACGCGGGCCGCATAGGGATTGTCGCCGATCGCGTAGATATAGGCGCCCCAGCGCGTCTGGCGCAGCAGGAAGGCGACCACCACGCAGGCGATCGCGAACATCACGATCGAGGTCGGGATACCGAGGATGGTGCCTTGTCCGAGCCGCTCGAAGCCCTGCATGCCGTCGCTCCACTGCACGACGTCGAGCTGAAACAGCGCGGCCTGTCCGAGGCCGGCGAGCAGCAGGCCGGTCGCCAGCGTCGCAAACAGCGAAGGGACCTCGGCGTAGGCAATCAGCCAGCCGTTGACCAGGCCGAAGGCGATCGTGAGCAGCACGGCCGTGAGCAGCGAGGCCGGCAGCGAGTGGCCGTTTTGCACCATCTGCAGCACGAGCCCCGGAGGCACCGCGAGCGCTGCGATCAGCGAGATGTCGATGCCGCGCCCGATCACGACCAGCGCCATGGCAAGCCCGAGGATGCCGAGCACCGCCACGTTCTGCAGCAGGGTCAGCATGTTCTCCGGTGTCAGAAAGCCGCGCAGGAAAATCGAGAACGCCAGGAAGAGCACGGCGAATACGGCGAAGACGATCTCCTGTTGATTGAACCGCAATCGCTTCATTCCTCGTCCTTCCTGCTGCTATGGCTGCGCCGTCGGCCTGGATCTCGTGCGCGAGCCGGTCGCGACGCGGCCGGGCCGCGCCCGGCCGGCGACCGCGGCGTCGACGAAGGCGCCGACGGCGTTGATGTAGGCCTCGATCGAGGTGCCGCGTCTGCGGTACTTCGCGCGCTTGACGTACCAGTCCTGCAGCAGCGGCTTGATCAGCGACGCCGTCAGCGTGACCTGGTCGATGGCGAACATCCCGCTGGCGACACCTTGTTTGAGAACGTCGGCGATGATCTTCTCGGTCATCACCTCCATCTCGATGGCGCGCTGGCGTTCGGCGGGCGGAAACGACTTCGCTTCCATGAAGGAGAACACGAACCAGGGCTGCATCGCCTCGCTCATGCGAACATGGGTGGCGATGATCCAGTGCAGATGCTTGCGCGCATCCTGCTTCACGCTGGCGGGCGGTGCGGTGAGGACCTCGGCGGCCGTCTCGGCGACCTCGCCGAGGATCATCGACAGCAGCGTCGGCTTGCTGTCGAAATAGGTATAGAGGCCGCCCATGCTGAGGCCGGACGCCTCCGCGAGCTGGCGCAGCGTGGTGGCGTGAAAGCCGTGCTTGTTGGACAGCGTGAGTGTGGCGCCGATGATGCGCGTGAGGTTCGGAACGGCGAGATGCGGCTTCTGGACCCGGATGGAATCCCGATGACGTTCGAGAATGCGTGCGCAAAGCACGTCCATCGCGAACGCGTTCGTCCCCGGCCGCTGACGCGCGAGACCCACGTTGCCTCCCTGGCTATGTCCCCGGACCATTCATTTGGTTGCCGATCCGGGCCGGGCTTTGCGCCCTTGCTTAATTCCTAGCCCACGAACTGCCGTTCGGAAAAGGGGGATGATCAATTTTTCCGAGAGAGCGCTCGCTCGTTTTTTGGCCCGCGCCGCGTCGCTTGCCTTGAGCGCGGCGCCGCTCCGGCGCTGTTCGGGAACTTTTCGCGCTGAAAGGTCAGCACAAATTCCCGGCACTCCCGCCGATCATGTTGCCGGTTAGACGGCCGTCACATTCCAGATATAAAGAACGCAGGCTCGCTGGCCGTAAGGTCAACCCGCACAGACATGCTGGCCGAATTTCACCCACGGTCACTTTGGGCCGAAGCAAGGTTATGACGGCAGTTGGATCATATGGTGCACGCGCGGGCGCTGCGATCGGCGCTCACGCTCCGGGAGCCTCGGCAACGTCGCGGTATCTGTTCGGGATTTGTGCTGCGCTGCTGATTGGCAGCATCTGCGCGGTTGCCGCGCAGCAGCGCGACACCGTCACGGCATCCGCAGCGATCGAATTCAACATCCCGGCCCAGCAGCTTGCGAGCGCGCTGCAGGCTTATGGCGAACGAACCGGCGTTCAGGTGCTCTATGAGAGCAATTCTGCGACCGGCCGGAAGTCGACATCGGTCGAAGGCAGCCTCACGCCCGAGGATGCATTGAATGTGCTGCTGGCGGGAACCGATCTGAAGGTCCAGTACATTCGTCCGGATGCCATCACGCTTGCTTCGCGGGCCGCGCGGGCCGACCATCCGCCGTTGAGCCCGCTTGCGACCGCGGATCTGTCGCTCGGCACGCTGCAGGTGCGGGCGAGCAGTGACGGCAACGATACCGGCGCGCTGCGCGACTACAGCGAAAGCCTGCAGTTCGACCTTCAGAAAGCGTTGCAGAAGAATATCGGGTCTCGCGGCGGCAGCTATCAGCTCGTTGTCGATCTGTGGATCGATCCCTCGCGCACGATCCAGCGAACCCAGCTGTTGCGATCGACCGGCGATCAGAACCGTGATGCCGCCGTGACGGCGGCGCTGCAAGGATTGACCGTCAGCCGGACGACGCCTGCGAATGCGTCGCAGCCGGTGCGGATCGCGATCCGGGTGAAATCGTTCCAATGATTGACAACGACGCCAGCGGAGCGGATGGCGTGCGCGGCTTGAGGCCGATGACGCTGCTGTTTCATCCCGAGGATCCGAGCGCGTGGACCTCGGGCGAGGTGCTGCGTCTGCTCCTGGTGCCGGCCATCGCGGCCCTGTTGTTCGTCGGGGGAATTTACTGGATCCGGTTGCAGCCGCCGGCTGGATCGGCAAGCCGGGAGCAGAGCTCGATCGTCCAGGTTCGGTTGCTGCCGAGCCCGTCGCCTGCGCCGATTCCGGTTGCGCCCGTGTCGCAGCCGCAAACCGCGACCCTCGCGAGCCGGACCGAGGTGTCGCTGGAGAGCTCTGACCCGCCGCTCGACAATCTGACCGCGGCCCCGGCGCGGGAGCCGATGCCGGCGGAGCCAACCGTGCCGAGCTTGCGTCCGACGCCGTCGCCCGCCGATGCGCCGCCCAACAGTGTCGCCGTGAAATTTCAGCAGGCGCTGCTTCGTCACGTGGCACGCTACCAGCGCTATCCGAACGCGGCGCGGCTCGGTCGGCTGCACGGGGCGGTCGAGACGCTGTTCTCCATGCAGCGGGACGGCACCCTGCTCGAGGTCTGGGTCAAGACCAGTTCCGGACAGGCCGTGCTCGACAAGGCTGCGGTCGACGCGATCCGGCGGGCGCAGCCGCTGCCGTTGATCCCGTCGGCGCTGCCCGACCGGCTCAATATTCAGATCACTTTGGTCTTCGACCCGGCCTGATCCAATTGCGCGGTCGCGTTCGGCTTCGCGAGCGCGAGCGGCAGTTCATTGTTTGGATGTGACCGCGATGCACCAGCTTGCGTGTCGTTCGGTGTCGACTTGTTGCCGTCATAAATGTGTTGTGCGCGGCCGTTACGAGATGGGCAGCTTCAAGAACAATTCAATCTGGATATCGGGCTGGTGTCTGGGAGGCCGCGGAACGTGGCTGAAATCAATCGAGTGCGGCTGCGGGGCCAGCTTGCAGATAACTACGACGGCCTGGTCAAGAAATTGACCCGCCGTCTGGGATCGTCGGACGTCGCATACGAAGCCCTGCACGAGACGTTCCTGCGGCTGGAGCGGGTCACTGACGCGGTGCCGATCCGCAGCCCCGCCGACTATATCTTCCGTATCGCGATCAACATCGCCAGGGATCGCCAGAAGGCGCAGAATCTCCGCGTCAGCGCGGCCGAAATCGATTCATTGCTCGACGTCAGCGACGACGGACCGAGCCCGGCGCGAATCGTCGAGGCCCGCTCCGATATTGATGCCTTCAAGCGTGCCTTGGCCGAATTGCCGGAGCGGCCGCGCGATGTGCTTTATGGTATTACGATCGAGGGACGGACGCCGAGCGACGTGGCAACCCGCCTCGGTGTCAGCGTGCGAACGGTGGAAAGCGATTTGAAGTTGGCCCTGAGCCATTGTGCCGATTGCCTCGATTATACTCTGATCCGTCGTCTCGGCGGTCCTCGTCCCCGTACGTGATCGCATTCGCCGCGGCCGCGACGCGCGCCGTCGCGCGGAGCCGGCCGTCGAAATTTGTTGCCGGAACTATTTCCAACAACTGCAGGCGCTTGACCTGAAATCAGGGGGCACAAGCTGCAGGATTTTCAACCTCTGTTCTGCGGGATAGCGGGCTTTCCGTCGTCTATAGGGTAGAGAGCGATCTCATAAGGACCGTTGGGTGCCTGGGAAAGGTTCGCCGGAAGTGTTGCGCCGCTTGAAAACACGTGCAGACCTGATCGGCCCGGCATGCGATCGCCGCGCGGCCTCCCGGCGCGCGACCCGGAGCAAGCCGCGATTGCCGGATGTTTCTGCCTGCGTTGTGCGCAACGGCCGATTGCGGTGCCCTGCTGCCGTCGGAATCGTCTATATAGCGAACTTCGCTATGTGCTCGACGCGATCGGGAGGTTGAGGTTTGGCGAGCAGGGTGATGAGCGATCCGTCGTGACCGAGCCGACCCGCACTTCCGGGCCCGATCCGTTGCTGGATGAGGCGCTTGACTGGGTAGTTCGGCTGAAAGCCGGCGCACCGACCCGCGCCGACGTCGACGCGTTGCAACGCTGGCGCGCGCAAAGTCCAGACCACGAGGATGCCTTCAGGGCGGCTGCCCGGCTGCTCCGCAGCGCCAGCGCCGCGGCGAAGGAACTCGCCGATGAGCAGGCCGCGGCGGCCCCCGTGGTGGCGTTGCCGCCCCGGCCATCACGCTTCTTGACGCGCCGCATCGTGCTCGGCGGTGCGATCGCAGCCGCAGCCGGCTATGTGATGATCCGCCCGCCACTCGACATGTGGCCGTCGATGGAGGAGCTCTCGGCCGACTACCGGACCGGAAAGGGCGAACAGCGCAAGGTGATGCTGACGCCAGACATTTCGGTTGAATTGAACACCCAGACCAGCCTGGCGTTGCGGCCCACGCCGAACGAGACGCGGGTCGAGTTGATTTCGGGCGAGGCCTCGGTGGTCGCAAGAAGATCGTCGTCGACGCCGTTGGTGATGCTGGCGCGCGACGGACGCATCAGCGCGCTGCAGGCCGAATTCAACGCGCGCTGCCTCGATGGCGTGGTTTCGGTGACGTGCCTCGACGGCATCGTCACTGTCGAGCAGGACGGCCGTTCCGTGCAGCTTCGCAAGGCAGAACAGGTCACCTATTCGCGCGCGGGCCTGCAGGCATCGCTTCCGGTCGACGCCAAGCAGGTCGCGGCCTGGCAGACCGGATTGTTGATCTTCCGCGACCGGCCGCTGGCGAGCGTCGTCGACGAAGTGAACCGGTACCGCGCCGGAAAGATCATCATTACCAACGCGGAACTGAAACGCCGGCTCGTCAACGGCACATTCCAGGTCGACAAGCTCGACAATTTCGTCGCCCAGGTCGAGCAACTGTTCGGCGCGCGGATCACATCGCTGCCCGGCGGTGTGGTGCTGATGAGTTGACCTGGAGCGTTTTCGAGCGAAGCCTGTCCCGCACTTGATGCGGGATGGATATCGGTTCGCGTGAAGAAAACGCGTCAAAAGATCTTTAGCCCCGTCCGCTGCAATCGGAACGGGGCTAAAGCCGAACGAATCGGCGACGCACGCTCGATTTCCTAACAAACCAAAAATTTCTTTTGCGCCGCCGCAGATTCTTTTGCGGGTTTGCGTTCGCCCAGTCGTCTTCTGAGTAAGGCGTCGTCATCGCGGCCTTCCTGTCGCGATGGCGCGCGTCTGCGCGAAGTAAGTGGGACGTCTGTGCGTAGTCGAAGAGATCATTGGGCTATTGGGCATCGTCAGCGATGCCGGATCGGGTTGCGCGTGTCGGCCGCGGCGCTCACCGTGGTTGGCTCCGTGGCAGCCATCGTTCCGGCGCGCGCGGCGAAGGAAGCAGCGAAAGATGCGGCTGCGGCTACGGCCGCAGCGCCGGCGGCGGACAAGCAGCCGGCGCAGGCGAATGCACCGGCGCAAAAGCCGTCAGCGCCGCTGCAGCGCTTCGACATCGACGACTTCGCCGTACAGGGCGCCGATAGGCTGCCGCAGGTCGAGATCGAGGAGGCGATCTATCCCTTCCTCGGTCCGGGCAAGACCTCGGAGGACGTCGAGAAGGCGCGGGCCGCGCTGGAGAAGGCGTATCACGACAAGGGCTTCCAGACCGTCAGCGTCGCGGTCCCGCAGCAGAACGTGACCGGCGGTGTGGTCACCCTCAAGGTGACCGAGCTGAAGGTCGGGCGCCTGCGGGTGAAGAATTCGCGCTATTTCGATCTCGACCGGATCAAGGACAGCGCGCCTTCGCTGAAGGAGGGCACCGTTCCCAATTTCGGTGACGTCACCAAGGACATTGTGTCGCTCAACCAATGGCCGGATCGCCGCGTGACTCCGGCGCTGCGCGCCGGCGTTGCGCCGGGCACCGTCGACGTCGATCTCAATGTCGAGGACAAGGCGCCGTTCCACGCCAGCCTCGAAGCCAACAACCGGCAATCGCCGTCCACTACGGCGAGCCGCGTCTCCGCCACCGTGCACTACGACAATCTGTGGCAGCTCGGGCATTCGCTGAGCTTCACCTATCAGGTTGCGCCGGAGCGCCCGAGTGATGCCGAGGTGTTCTCCGGCTCGTATATGGCGCGCGTGCCGAATGCCGATTGGCTCAATCTGCTGTTCTACAGCGTGAAGTCGAACAGCAATGTCGCGACGATCGGCGGCACCAATGTGGTCGGTCCCGGCACGATCATCGGCGAGCGCGCCGTGATCACGCTGCCGACGCGCGAGGGCCTGTTCCACACGCTGTCGGTCGGCATGGACTACAAGCATTTCGACCAGACCGTGAAGCTCGGCACCGACGGGTTCTCGTCACCTGTCACTTACTATCCCGTCGTCGCGACTTATGGGGCAACGTTCCAGGAAGAGAAGTTCACGACGCAGTTCAATGCCGGCGTGACCTACAACATCCGGACGCTGAGCAGCCCGTGGGACGAGTTCGACGCGAAGCGCTTCAAGGCTTCGCCGAGCTTCACCCACCTCAACCTCGACGTCTCGCATACCCAGGAGCTGCCGGAAGGCTTCCAGCTCTACGGCAAGGTGCAGGGTCAGATTGCCGACGGCCCGCTGGTCTCGAGCGAGCAGTTCAGCCTCGGCGGTCTCGATACCGTTCGCGGCTACCTCGAATCCGAGGTGCTCGGCGACAACGGCGCGGTCGCCAATTTCGAGCTGCGCACGCCCAATGTCGGCAGCATGCTGCAAGGCGAGCTCAAGAGCGAAACCGGCGACGGCAAGCCGCGCTTCATCACCTTCAACGATTGGCGCTTCTTCACGTTCTTCGATGCCGGTTACGCGTCGATCCAGCAGCCGCTGCCTGATCAGCAATCGTCATTCGTCGCATGGAGCTACGGCCTCGGCACGCGATTCAAGACCTTCGAATATTTCAACGGCATGGTCGCGCTTTCGGTGCCAGGGGTCGCTCAACAATACACGCACGCAAACAGTCCGCGCGTGAACTTCCGAATCTGGGGTGAATTCTAATGGGCATGGGTCTTACTCTCGAGCGACGCACGCGCCGGCCGGCGCTGCGCCGAGGCGTTGCGAACGTCGCGACGGCGTTGTTGTTCGGGCTCGTCGCCCTGGTGGCGTCGCTCGCGCCGGCCAATGCGTGGTGGAACGACGAATGGTCGCTGCGCAAGAAGATCACGGTCGACGTCAGCGCGTCGGGCGCCAACGTCACCGATCCGATCAGCGGGGTGCCGGTGCTGGTGCGCCTGCATGTCGGCAACTTCCGCTTCAGCTCGGCGAAGGACGACGGCAGCGATCTGCGGTTCGTCGCCGGTGACGACAAGACGCCGTTGAAGCATCATATCGAGAAGTTCGATTCGCTGCTCGGCGAAGGCCTGGTCTGGGTCGCGGTGCCGAACATCGCGCCGGGCGCGCGGACCGATATCTGGCTCTATTACGGCAACAAGAAAGCGCTCGCGACCAGCGATCCGAAGGGCACTTACGATCCGGATACGTTGACGGTCTATCACTTCAACGAGCGCGGCACGCCGGCAATCGATTCCTCGGTGTGGGCCAATAACGCCCAAAGTGTCGGCCAGCCGGCGGACGGTTCGCTGATCGGGACCGGCTTGCGGCTCGACGGCCGCACACCGGTCACGGTGCCGGCCTCGCCGTCGCTCGCGTCGCCGGATGGTGCCGCGCTGACCTGGTCGGCCTGGATCAAGCCGGCTGCCTTGCAGCCCAACGCCGCGCTGTTCAGCCGGCGTGACGGCGCCAACGCACTGGTGGTCGGGGTCGACAATGGCAGTCCGTTTGTCGAAGTCACCAACGCGGGCTCCGTGCAGCGCTCGAGCGCCGGAGCGCCGGTCGCGGCCGGTAGCTGGCATCATGTCGCCGTCGTTGCCGGAAACGGTCAGGTCACGCTCTATCTCGACGGCGTATCCTACGCCGCGCTCAGCGCGAGCCTGCCCGCCCTCAATACCGTTGGCCTGATCGGAGGAGACTCGTCGACCTCCAGTGCCTCTCCGATCGCGCCTGCGACGGCCCCGTCCGCAGCAACACCATCAGTGCCCCCTGATGCGCCGGCTGCGGACGGTGGCGCCGCGCCCGCGGCGACGCCGGATGCGGCGGCAACACCGGCACCTGCGCCTGCTGCCGTAGCGATGGCCGGCTTCGTCGGCGACATCGACGAGCTGCAGATCAGCAAGGTCGCGCGCCCCGCCGGACTGATCAAGGTGATGGCGATCGGGCAGGGGCCCGACCAGGCCAAGCTGATGGCATTCAGCGTCGACGAGGAGACTGCAAGCTGGCTGTCCGGCTACTTCGCGGTGATCCTGAAGTCGGTGACGCTCGACGGCTGGGTGGTGATCGGCATTCTGCTGATCATGGCCGCGGTCAGCTGGGTGGTGATGTTCGACAGAGCCTCGTATCTCAGCAAGCAGGCCAGGGCGAATGCCCAGTTCATGAAGGGGTTCCGCGAGATCGCGGCCGATCTCACCATGCTGGATCGCGGCGATGCCGACGACATTTCGACGCTGGGCGGACGCCTCACCGAGGCCGACGCCAAGATGATGCGCTCGTCCTCGCTCTACCGCATCTACCACATCGGCGCCGCGGAAATCCGCCACCGCTTCAGCAACTCGCAGCGCGCTCCGGTGCTGTCGGCGGTCTCGATCGCGGCGATCCGCGCGGCGCTCGATAGCGGCGTCGTCAAGGAGATGCAGCGCCTCAACCGCCTGATGGTGGTGCTGACCATCGCGATCTCCGGCGGACCGTTCCTCGGCCTGCTCGGCACCGTGGTCGGCGTCATGATCACCTTCGCGGCGATCGCGGCGAGCGGCGACGTCAACGTCAACGCGATCGCGCCCGGCATCGCCGCGGCGCTGGTCGCAACCGTCGCCGGTCTCGGCGTCGCGATCCCGGCGCTGTTCGGCTACAACTACCTGATCTCCCGGATCAAGGACCTGACCAACGACATTCAGGTCTTCGTCGACGAGTTCGTGACCAAGATGGCGGAATTCTATTCCGCCGACCGGCCGGACCCGATCGAACACCGTATCGCTGCGGAGTAACGGTCATGCAGATCCAGGCCGACTCCAAGCCCTATGACGACATCAACATCACGCCGATGCTGGACCTCGCCTACGTGCTGCTGGTGATCTTCATCATCATGACGACGGCGACCGTGCAGGGCCAGAAGGTCAATCTGCCGAAGGCCTCGGCGGCGCCGAGCCTTGCGACCCAGACCACCAAGGCAATCACGGTCGCCAATGACGGCAAGATCTTCCTCGACACTATACCGGTGACCTTGGCCGAGCTCGAGCAGCGGCTGATCCAGCAGAAGGCGCTGACGCCGGAATTTCCCGTGGTGCTGCGCGGCGATGCGCAGGCGCAGTACCAGAGCGTGATGGATGTGTTCGATCTGCTCAGCCGTATCGGCCTGAGCCAGGTCGGGCTCGCCACCAAGCCGCTCGTGAAGTGAGCCAGTCGGGAAGCGACGCCATGATCACGCAGCCATCACCTTTCCCGCTGACCGAGCGCAGGACGCTGCGGTCGTGGCTGAGCGGCATGATGCGATCATTCGATCACGGCTGCGGTGCCGCGGACGTCACGCGCGCCGAGCCCGTTTCGCAGGTGCCGATCCGCGCCGGTATTGGCGCGGAACTCGGTGTGATACCGATCGCCGCGGACATGCGCGAAGAGCCGCGCGGCGAGGTGGTGGCATTTCCCGTTCATGGCGAGGCCCTGCTGGTCAAGCTCGCGGATGTGCTGCGCCGGCACGTCGCAGGCCGCGAGCCCGCCGACAACCCGCTGCGGCTGACAATCTCGCGATGCCCGTGGGCCCGCCTGTCGATCGACGCGACGGCCTATGTCGACTATCTGAGCGAGGTTGAGACCTTTCACGCAGCGATCGAAGCAGGCCCCGATACCAAGGTCATCCTGAAGACCACGGACTTCGACGCGCTTGCCAGCTTCGTCATGCAATACGTCAATGACAGGCTGCTCGACCGCGCCGCGGTGGAGGCCGCGCCATGAACGCGCCGATGCGGGACCAGAACGTGCGCGCCGCGCCGTCAGCCGACGATCACGATGTTGCCGTCGCGCCCGCAACAGCCGCGGCGCCGCCGTCGGCTGCCCGCAACACGGCCGCCCGGAAGGGCGAACGCAGTGCGCTGCTGCGCTACGGCGCGGTGGTGGCGGTGGTCGCACTGTTCCTTGGCGGCATCGTCTACTTCTTTCTCGGTCACGACGATCTGCCGCCGCCGCGTCAGGTGCGCGATCTCACCATCGTCAATGTGACGCTGCCGCCGCCACCTCCGCCGCCACAGCCGCAGCCCGAGCAGAAGATGATCGAGCAGCCCAAGATGGCGGAGCCCGAGTTCAAGGAAGAGAAGCCGGTCGACAAGCCGAAGGACGAGCCGGCCAAGGACGCCAAGAACGACGAGCCGCCCGGTCCGCTGTCGCTCGATGCCAAGCCGACGGGACCCGGCGATCTGTTCAATCTCGGCGGCAAGCCCGGCGGCAACCCGTATGGCGGAGGCGGCGGCGGTGGCAGTCGCTGGGGTTGGTACACCACGATCATCACCTCGCAGGTCGAGGCGGCGATCCGCGCCAATCCGAAGACCCGCAACATGGCGACGCAGATCCAGGTGCGGCTGTGGGTGGATGGCTCCGGCCACGTCACCCGCGTCGTCCTGACGCCGTCCTCCGGCAATCCGGAGATCGATGCGGCGCTTCGCAACGAGGTGATCGGCAGTCTGACGCTGCGCGAACCGCCACCCAAGGACATGCCGATGCCGGTGGTCACGCGCGTCACCGCGCGACGGCCGAGCTGACGAGACCGACTGACGAGCGACCAACCTTCGAGATTCAATGTGCGAGTGAGAACTGGGGGACTGATGTTTAAGAAACGAGCTCACGCAGAATGGCGCGCGTTGCCGCTTGCGGTGTCGCTGAGCGCGCTCGCCTGCGCAACGCCGGCCGTGGGCCAGACCGCGGACCAGGCTGCCGAGCAGGGTCCCGCCGCCGCGGCGAAGCGGACCGACGCGAAGAAGCCGAAGGTATCGAGCACCAAGCCGACATCGTCGAATGCCACCGTCAATCTCGTCAATCTCTTGGTGCAGCAGGGTGTCCTCAAGGAAGAGCAGGCCCAGGCGCTGATCAAGCAGGCCGAGGACGAGGCCTATGTCTCCCGCCAGGCCGCCAAGGACGCCACGACCAAGGCCGACGACGCCACCAAGGCCGCAACGGCTGCCGCCGCGGCGGCGCAGCCGCCGGGCACCCGGCACGTCACCTACGTTCCCGAAGTCGTCAAACGACAGTTACGGGAAGAGATTAAGCAGGAGGTGATGGCCAAGGCGCAGAAAGAAAACTGGGCGTCGCCCGGAACCTACCCGGAATGGGCGCAACGCATCCGCTTCTACGGCGATGCACGCGTGCGCTATCAGGGTGCCTATTTCCCGACCGGCAACGACCAGGCCGGCGCCGCCAACTTCAATGCGATCAATACCGGATCGCCGTATGACATTTCGAGCACTGCGTTTGGTCCGACCTACGATGCCACGCAGGATCGCAACCAGTTCCGCTTCCGCGGCCGGCTCGGCATGGAAGCCGACCTGCTGTACGGGTTCACTGCCGGCCTGCGCATTGCGACCGGCGAGAACAACTCGCCGGTGTCGACCAACCAGACCCTTGGCGGCGGTGGCGGCAACTTCTCGAAGTATGGCGTCTGGCTTGATCGCGGCTACATCAACTGGCAGACTTGGGGCGACGATCTGAGGATCTCCGCGGGTCGCATCGACAATCCATTCTGGTCGCCGACCGATCTGGTCTGGTACAAGGAGCTCGGCTTCGATGGTTTTGCCGTTCAGGCCAAGCACGAGGTTTGGGAAGGCTTCACGCCGTTTGCGGTGGGCGGTGCGTTCCCGATCTACAACACCGATTTCAATGCCGGCAGCAATCTACCGGCCGATCCGAGCAACCTGAACTCGCCGCCCAGCAAGTTTGCCAGCCACGACAAGTGGCTGTTCGGAGGCCAGGTCGGCTTCAATGCCCGGTTCAGCCCGGAATACTCATTCCGGTTCGGCGTTGCCTTCTACGACTTCGACAATGTTCAGGGCCAGTTCTCGAGCCCCTGCAGGGTCACGTCCGCATCCGACGTCTGCGACACCGACCTGACCCGGCCGTCCTTCGCGCAGAAGGGCAATACCTATTTCCCGCTGCGTAACATCATCGCCGATCCTCCGGGCACCGGTAACAATGGCGGCACGATCAACCAGTTCGAATATTTCGGCTTGGTCAGCCAATATCGGCCGGTCGTTGTCAGCGGACAGCTCGATCTCGGACAATTCCATCCGACCCACATCGTGCTCGACGGCGAGTATGTCTACAACACCGCGTTCAGCCGCTCCTTCATGAACGCGGCTGCGGCAACCTACGGCGTGCTGATGAACAATCGCGGGCCGAGCCCGGATGGCGGCACCACGCCTGGCGCGTTCAACGGCGGCAATCAGGGCTGGCTCGGCCGTGTCACCGTCGGCAACAGGGAGATCAAGCATCTCTGGGATTGGAACGTCCACGCTGGCTACAAATACCTCGAATCCGACGCCACCATCGATGCGTTCGCCGACTCCGACTTCGGCCTCGGCGGCACCAACCTCAAGGGCTATTTCGTCGGCGGCAATATCGGTCTCGGCGAGAATGTCTGGGCGACCTTGCGCTGGATGAGCGCCAACAGCATCGCCGGCAGCCCCTATGCCGTCGACGTCCTGCAAGTCGACCTCAACGCGAAGTTCTGACCATGCGCATCGCACTCTTCGTCCTGATGATGGTGATCGGAGCATTGAGCTCTGGCACCGCATTCGCCCAGTCCGAGACCGACCGCCTGCGCGACGCCCTGCGCAGCGCGACGGCGCAGACCCGTGCGCTGGAAGACCAGCGCACGGCGTTGCAGGCCAAGGTCGCCGACGCCGATCGCGAAAAGGCGGCGGCCAAGAAGGAGGTCGACGACCTCAAGGCGCAGCTGAAGAAGGCCGACAAGGAGCATCGCGACGCCGTTGACGAGTTCAATCAGCGGCTCGCCGAACGCGACGAGACGCTGGAGAAGTGGAAGTCGGCGTATGAGGAGGCGGCTACCGTTGCTCGCACCAAGGACGCCGAGCGAGCCAAGTTCGAAGGCGAGGCCACCGCCTATAAGGCCAGCACCAAGAGCTGCATTGCCAAGAACACCCAGCTGATCAAGGCCGGCAAGGAGATGGTGCAGCGCTACAAGGACCTGACTATCGGCGAGATCGTGGTCTCGCGCGAGCCGATGATTCAGCAGCGCCGGGTCGAAATCCAGAATCAGCTGCAGGAAAACCAGGACAAATTCCTCGATCAGAAGGTGAATCCATGACGACCGCCACTATCGTGAAGCCGCTTCGGTCGATCGGTCTCGCCGCCGGAATCGCCGTCGCCTTGGCGGCTTTCGTTGCGCCGCTCGATGCCTCGGCGCAGACGCAGGCTCCCGCGCCGCGCGCCGTGCAGGCTCCGGTCAGGAAGCCGCAGCCACAGCCCGCGGCTCAGGCGCAAGCCGCCGCCACGCCCGCGCCGGCTCCGGTCGCGGTCGCGCCGAAGCCCACCGCGCCCGAGAACGTCATCGCGCGGGTCGGCGAGACCAATATCTCGGCCGATGATCTCCGCAGCTATGTCGCAGCCCTCGCGCCGCGCGAGCAGGCTGCGCTGGCCAAGGATCCGGCCATGCTCAGCCAGACGGTCCGGCTGCTGCTTGCCAACCGCCTCGTGCTGCAGGAGGCGGTGGCGAAGAAGTGGGATCAGCAACCCGCCGTCGCCGCGCAGCTCGACCGGGCGCGCGAGGGCGCGGTGGTCGAGCTCTACCTGCAATCGGTGTCGACGCCGCCGGCCAATTTCCCGAGCGAGGACGATTTGCAGAAGGTCTATGAGGCCAATCGCGCCGCATTCCTGATGCCGCGGCAATTCCAGCTCGCGCAGATCTTCGTCGCCGCCCCGAAGGAGGGCGACAAGGCCGCCGAGGACAAGGCGAAGCAGGAGCTCGACGACGTGCAGCGCAAGCTGAAAGCGCCGGGAGCCGACTTCGCGGCGATCGCGCGCGGCGACAACAACGCCGCCAAGGATGCCGGCGACCTCGGCTGGGTTGCCGAGAGCCAGATCCGCCCGGAGATCCGCAACCAGGTGATGGGGCTCGCCAAGAACAGCGTGTCCGAGCCGATCAAGCTCGACGACGGCTGGCACATCATCAAGCTGCTCGACACCAAGGCGTCCTATACCCGCACCTTGCCGGAAGTGCGCGACCAGCTGGTGCTGCAGATCCGCTCCGAGCGGTCGAACATGATGCGGCGGGCCTATCTTGCCGAACTGCTGAAGCAACATCCGCCCGTTCTCAACGAGCTTGCCCTGTCGAGCCTGCTCGACGCGTCGAAGAAGTAATACGGAGACCAACATGTCCGAGATCATCACCAAGCTCACCATCGACGGATTGCGCGACAGCTTCCAGAATGTCGGCTATCGCGTCGAAACGCTGACCGATCCGGTCGCCAACACGACCTATCTGCGCTCGGCGACGGCGGGGCTCGGCTTCGAGATCCGGCCGGGAAACCAGCTCGTCGGCGAGGAGCAGAGCTGTGTCGACGCCATGCTGGTCACCACGCTTCAGGTGCAGGGCGAGCTGCCGCTCGACCTCGTCAATCGCTGGAACACGACGCGGCGGTTCGGGCGGCTGCAGTTCAGCCAGCCGTTCCTGATGTTCTGCCTCGATGTCTCCGTGGCCGGCGGCGTGGCGCCGAACTTTGTGCGGGCGCAGATCGAGGTCTGGGACCGGCTGGTTCAGGAGCTGATCGCCTATCTGCGCGAGGAGCTGCCGAAGATCGTCGCCCGCAATGGCGCGGCGGCTGTCCCGCAGCCAAGTGCGCCGGCCCCGCAGCCGTCCCATGAGCACGCCGCGGAAGCGGGGGCAGTTCCGACGATCCAGTAAATCATGCGGACACGCGACGATCAGGGCCGTAAGCGACCGATGAATGACGGTGCCTCAGCGACGAAGGCGGGCAGCTTCAGCCGATGGCGGAAGCTGCTTGATCCTGCTCGTCACCGAGGCAGCCGCATCGCAGCCGGCGGTCTTGTGCTCGCGCTTTGTCTTGTCCAGCCCGCCCATGCCGAGGGAGAGAGGCCGGCGTCGTCATTCAGCACGCGCTTTGCCGCCGTCGAGTCGGCAGACCCTTCAGCCGACGCCACGGCAAAGCCGCCGGCCGAGGCGACGGCGAAGCCGGCCGTACCGGCCAAAGATGCGGCGAAGGACGCCGGCGGGAAAACGCTCCCGCCTCTGCCCGTGGGCCAGCCCGCGGTATCGGACGCGCGCATGCGCTATCGCGCGCTGATCGAGAAGGAGGCGGCGGGAAGCGGGCTCGCGCCCGAGATCGCCGAGGCGGTGATGGGCGTGGAGAGCGGCTACAATCCCGACGTGATCGGCGGCGTCGGTGAAATCGGTCTGATGCAGCTGCTGCCGTCGACCGCGCGCATGCTCGGCTTTTCCGGCTCGCTTGCCGAACTCGCGATTCCCGAGAACAACATTCACTTCGGCGTCATGTATCTTGCGCAGGCATGGCGCCTTGCCGGCGGCGACCTGTGCACCGCGGTCATGAAGTACCGCGCAGGTCATGGCGAGACCCGCTTCTCCTATCTGTCGGTGAATTATTGCGTGGCGGTGCGCGCCCGGCTGTTTGCCCGCGGCTTTCGGGTGACCGGCACCGTACCGGTCGCGACCTTCGGCGAACCGGGCCGTGCCGGTGGCGGCGGATGTGGCCGCAAATGCCTCGGCGGCGGCGGACGCATCGGCCGCGTCGATCTCGTCGCACTCAACACGCGGCTCAACGCGCTTGTGATCCAGGCCCGGGGAGGGAAATAGCAAGCCCGCGCCGCCCGAATTCATCTCGTTGCCCTGATCCCCTCGCTTGATATCTGCCCTTGGCTTCCTATCGTTTGAAACAGTTGTGGTTCTGCAAGGAGCAGCACCGATGAAAGTGATCATGTTGGCGGTCGCCGTTGCCGGATTGTCGGCGATGCAGGCGCAGGCGCAGACGCAGCAACACACGCCGCTGCCGGAAATTGTCGTCGGCACACCGCCGCCGGCGCTCAACCTTAACCGCGACACCAGTGGCGGCACCGGCCGGGCTGCGGCAAGAGGCAGCGGCGGCGCGCCCGCCGAGCGCTGCGGCGATGCGGCCTCGCTTGGCTGCATCAATGAGCGGTTGAAGAAGCAGGTCGATCAGGTCAATCCGCCTGTGACGAACACGCCGCCGATCGACGCGAAATCGCAGGATCTCAAGGTGGGCGTGGTCAACATCCCGGCGGTGCAGCAGCAATATGGCCGCAACTTCGGGGTCTCGGCGTTTCCGTATCGCCCGCCAGCACCCGTCTTCAGTCATCGATAACGTCAGCGAAGACACCGTCTGTTTCGCACAGATCGTGACGCCGTCACATTTCTGACGATGGGCATATGGAAAATAGAGAGAGCAACGGTTTGCTGATTCCATGCGAAAATCTGACGTGACGTGCCCTCATTGCCAGGCCGGCTATCGCCGGATCGAATTGACGTCGAAGGGCGGCATCGCCGGCGAGTTTCGATGCCTGGTGTGTGACCAGTTGATCGAGCTGATGGACGGTTCGACCGACGTCGCCTTTCGGCTGACCGTGCAGCCGGGCAAGACGTCCTACGCGTATTAGCGCGGGCGTCCGCGCAATCGAGGCGGTCAACGGTCGCGGTCCGCAATCATTCGCCGCGGATGTCGCTCGGGGCCTTGTTGGTCCAGCGGTGGAACGCACGCCTGAAGTTTGCCGCATCGCTGAAGCCGAGCGCCAATGCGATGTCGTCATTGGCCAGCGTCGTGCTGCGGAGATATTTCAGCGCAATCTGGGTCCGCAGCTCGTCGTGCAGCCCCCGGAAGGAAAAGCCCTGCTGACGAAGCTGGCGGCGCAACGACCGGTCGTTCACGCCGAGCTGCTTGGCGATCGCCTCGAAAGTCGGGGGATTGGCGATGTCGCGAAGCAGGATGGCGCGGATTTTTCCGGCAATGCCGGTCCGCAATCTCAAGTCTCCGAGCAAGTCGTCGCAGAGCGCGACGATGGTCGGATATGTCGTCTTGTTGCCGAGATCCGCTCTCCGGTCCAGCAACTGCGCCTTGAAGACGATCTGGTTGCCGGGCTGATCGAAGCGCACCGGGCACCCGACGTGATCGACCGGAAGATCGAAGTCCTGTGCCTGCGGATAGGCGAGCGTGATTTCAAAGGGAGCGAAGCCTGGTCCCATGATGTCGCGCATCAGCGAAATGTGGATGCCGATCTGCATCTCGGCGACGAACCGGTACAGCGCGGAATCGGCAAGTGCGTGCAGATTGGGCTCGATGGTCCATCTCGCATGAGCCTTGTCCTCGCTGAATTCGATCGTCGCCAGCGGCGCGGCGAGCGCGTGGTAGCGCATCGCGAATTCCATTGCCTTGCGAAAGTCCGGGCAGCAAAGCAGCGCATAGCCGTACATCCCGTAGGTCGAGATGTGGATCGATGCGCCGATGCGATAGGGCAGGTGACGGTCGTTCGACAGGCGCAGCGCGTTTTGACAAACCGTCATCAGCTGCGTCAGCGAAATCCGCGCCTGCGGTGAGTGGACATCGGCCAGCGGAATGCGGGTGTCGCGCAGGATGGCGTCGGCCGGGACGCCGGCGCCGGCCAGCATGTCGAAGACAGCGCCAAGCTTGGTCGTCTCATAGACCTTGTCGCCGGTGCCGACGGTCAGGATATCGTTGCGGGAGCCCACAGGCCTCTTCAGTCGCGTGGTTGGTTGCAAAGTGAGCCAGCCTTTCCTTCGGTCGGAAAGCAGTGCGCCGCAAACCTGGCCCGAGTGGATTTCCGTTCGCGAGCCCTTGGAACATAGCCGGTTCGCGCCAAAACCCAAGACTCATCAATGGGCCTCCCTTGTTGCGAAGCAGCAAGACCGCCGCCATTGATTGAGAGCACCTTGTCCGGTTGAGACCCCGCCGATGTCCGTTTCGGACCTTCACAAATCTCGGGCGTCACGCGAGGCTTCGTCCTAATGTCACACGGTCAGACCGTCGTGATGCAGCACGGCAGACCACACGATCCGCTCGCTTAGAACTGCGGACGCAACGGTCGGAGGACATGCCAGGTCGAGGGAGGCTTCCATGGTTGGAAGGCTGATTCAGACTGCCCAATCCGCCTATCACTATCCGCTCATCTTCAAGCAGCTTTGGCACACGCCGAGCGTCCAGGCGCCGGACCAGGAGATCGTCTATCGCGATCTCAAGCGCCAGACCTATCGACAGACCCGAGAGCGGATCGGCCGTCTCGCCTCGGCGCTCAGCAAGGCCGGCGTCGAGCCCGGCGACACCGTCGGCGTGCTCGAATGGGACAGCCATCGCTTCCTCGAAGCCTTCTTCGCGATCCCGATGATGGGCGCTGTGCTGCAGACGGTGAACGTCCGCCTGTCGCCGGAGCAGATCGCCTACACGATCGATCACGCCGGCGCATCGACGCTGCTCGTCAATGAAGAGTTCGTCGGATTGCTGGAAGGCATCAAGGCGCAGCTGCCCAATGTCAAGCGGATGATCGTAATGTCGGACAAGCCGTCGCCGCAGACCGGCAGCCTGTCCTTCATCGGCGAGTATGAGGGCCTGCTTGCGGCGGCCTCGCCGGACTACGACTTTCCCGATTTCGACGAGAACACCCAGGCCACCACCTTCTACACGACAGGGACGACCGGTCTGCCGAAGGGGGTCTATTACAGCCATCGCCAGCTCGTGCTGCACACGATCGCCGGGCTTGCGCTGTTCGGCATGGCCGGGTCGCAGGGGCGCTTCTCGCGCGACGACGTCTACATGCCGATCACACCGATGTTCCACGTTCACGCCTGGGGCTTTCCATGGTCGGCGACGCTGGCCGGCACCAAGCAGGTCTATCCCGGCCGCTACGAGCCGGCGATGCTGGTCAAGCTGATCAAGAGCGAAGGCGTCACCTTCACTCACGGCGTGCCGACCATCCTGCAGATGCTGCTCAACGCCGCCGCTGCGGCCAAGGTCGATCTCAAGGGCCTCAAGATGGTGATCGGCGGCTCTGCGTTACCGAAGGCGCTCGCCAAGCAGGCGATGGAGGCCGGCATCGACATCTTCGCGGGTTACGGCATGTCGGAGACCGGCCCGCTTGCCGCGGTCTCCCATGTCCAATCCAGGGATCTCAGCGGCGATCCTGACGGCGAGGTCGAATTCCGCACCCGCGCCGGCATGGCCGGCCCGCTGGTCGACCTCCGCATCGTCGATCCCGACATGAAGGACGTGCCGCATGACGGCAAGTCGCCCGGCGAGATCGTGCTGCGGGCGCCCTGGCTCACCCAGGGCTACTTCAACAATCCTGAAGGCTCGGAGCAGCTCTGGGAGGGCGGCTATCTGCACACCAGCGATATCGCCGTGGTCAGCCCGGGCGGCTACGTCCAGATCACCGACCGAATCAAGGATGTGATCAAGACCGGCGGCGAATGGGTCTCCTCGCTGCAGATCGAGGATCTGATCTCGCAATGCGCCGGCGTGGCCGAGGCCGCGGTGATCGGCGTCAAGGACGAGAAATGGGGTGAGCGGCCGCTCGCGCTGGTGGTCAAGAAACCGTCCGGTGCCGACGGCCTCAGCGACGAGGCCATCAAGGACCATCTCAAGCTGTTCGCCGACAAGGGCGTGATCTCGAAATACGGCATCCCCGGCAAGATCCTGTTCATCGACAGCATTCCCAAGACCAGCGTCGGCAAGATCAACAAGAAGGAGCTGCGCGAGCTGTACGGCGACATGTGACGGTTCGGGTGCAGTCGAGAAAAGATCGTGGAGGACGATGTCATGAGCAACCTCACACTTGCCGGCCTCGGCGAGCACGTTGGCAAGGAGCTCGGACTTTCCGACTGGGTCGCGATCGATCAGCAGCGTATCGACAATTTTGCGGCCTGCACCGGCGACCATCAATGGATTCACGTCGATGTCGAACGCGCGAAACGGGAGAGCCCGTTCCGCGGTCCGATCGCGCATGGCTATCTGACGCTCGCGATGGTGGCGCCGCTGGCGATGCAGGTCGGCATCATCCCGCGCGATGCGGCCGCCGGGCTGAACTACGGCGTCGACAAGGTGCGCTTCCTGGCGCCGGTGCCATCAGGTGCGCGGGTGCGGCTGCGGGTCGTGCTGTCCGGCGTTGAGCCGAGGGACGGTGGTCAGGTGATCATGAAAACCCTGAACACGCTGGAGGTCGAAGGATCGGAGAAGCCGGCGCTAATTGCCGAAACGCTGGCCCTTCTGATCCCCGCGGCGGGAGCAAAGCAATGAGCACGGAAAATCGCAGTCCGGAGTCCTCGGCGTCTGACATGTCCGAGGCGGCGTCGCGCAACACGCTGGCGCTCAATCCGCTGGTCGGCATCCAGGGCCAGGACCTGGTCGAGGGCGCCGGCATCCTGTTCAAGGCGGTCATCAACGAGCCGAAGGTCGCGACCGAGCAGTGGCTGTCTTTCGTCGGCGAGCTCGGCTCGATCGCCGCCGGCAAGTCCGAGCGCGCGCCGAAGGCAGGCGACAAGCGGTTTGCCGATCCGACCTGGAAGGAGAGCTCGCTGCACTCCGGCCTGCTCAAGGCCTATCTGGCGTGGGGCGAGGCGGTCAACGGGCTGGTCGATAAGACCAGCCTCAGCGACATCGACAAGCAGCGCGCGCATCTGATCACGGATATCCTGATCGATGCGGTCGCGCCGACCAACACGATGCTCACCAACCCGGCGGCAGTCCGCAAGTTCATCGACACCGGCGGGCAGAGCCTGTGGAGCGGCCTGAAGAACTACATCGGCGATCTGACGCAGAATCGCGGCATGCCGTCGATGGTCGACATGAGCGCCTTCAAGGTCGGCGAGAACCTCGCGACCACACCGGGCGCAGTGATCTTCCGCAACGAGCTGCTCGAGTTGATCCAGTACACCCCGACGACGCCGACGGTCAGGAAGCGGCCGCTGGTGATCACGCCGCCGCAGATCAACAAGTACTACGCGCTCGATCTCTCACCGGACAAGAGCATGGTCCGCTTCCTGCTTGAGAGCGGTTTCCAGGTCTTCGCCGTGAGCTGGCGCAACCCGACCGCGGCGCACCGCGACTGGGGGCTCGACACCTATGTCGCCGCGCTCGACGAGGCGGTCGACGCGGCGCGCGAGATTTCCGGCAGCGCGGACATCTCGATGATGGGATCCTGCTCCGGCGGCATCACCTCGACGGCCTATTTCGCGACGCTCGGCAGCGCCACCGAGAAGAAGATCAAGAACCTGGTGCTGGCGGTCTGCCTGCTCGATCCCAATTCGGCCGAGGAGAGCACGTTCGGCTGCCTGATGACGCCGGAGACCATGCGCGCGGCCAAGGCGACGTCGCAGTTGCGCGGCATTGTCGATGGCCACGACCTGGCGCGGATGTTCGCCTGGATGCGGCCCAACGACCTGATCTGGAACTACTGGGTCAACAACTACCTGCTCGGCAATCAGCCACCGGCCTTCGACATTCTCTATTGGAACGCCGACACGACCCGCCTGCCGGCGGCGCTGCACGGCGACTATCTCGATCTCTATTTCTCCAACCCGTTCGTCAACGCCGGCAAGCTGACGCTGAACGACAAGACCATCGACATGAGCAAGGTCAAGGCCGATAGCTACGTCGTCGCAGGGGTGACCGACCACATCACGCCGTGGAAGGGCGTCTACAAGACCGCGCAGATCATGGGCGAGGGCACCACCTTCGTGCTGTCGAACAGCGGGCACCTGCAGAGCCTGCTCAATCCGCCGAGCAATCCGAAGGCGTCTTTCATGATCGGGCCGATCTCCACGGACAAGCCCGATGCGTTCATGGCCTCGGCCGAAAAGCGCAAGGGCAGCTGGTGGCTCGACTGGCGCGACTGGCTGCAGGCGCGTTCGGGCGACGAGGTGGCGGCGCCGGCCTCGCTCGGCAGCGCGCGCTATCCATCCCTTGGCGCGGCACCGGGGACCTACGTCTTTGACTGACGATCTCACCAGCGCTGACGAGGCTCGGCCGGCGGCGGTAACGCAGCCCGGCACCATCGAGACGCGGCAAATCACGATCGACGGCCAGTTGCTTCAGGTCGCGATCCGGCATGGCGGCGGCAGCCGGCCGCCATTACTGCTGTTCAATGGCATCGGCGCTAATTGGGAGCTGGCGAAGCCGTTCCTCGACGCGCTGACCGGCACCACCGCCATCATCTTCGACGTGCCCGGGGTCGGCGGATCGCCAAGGCCGGCATGGCCGTATCGTCCGTCGACCCTGGCGCGGCTCGCCGCCGGGCTCGTTGCGGAGCTGGGCTGCGCCGAGGTCGATGTCGCCGGCGTGTCCTGGGGCGGTGGCATCGCGCAGCAATTCGCGCATCAGTTTCCAAAGCGCTGCCGCCGCCTGGTGCTTGCCGCGACCGCGCCTGGTTTCACCATGGTGCCGGCAAGCCCGTCGGTGCTGTGGAAAATGGCGACGCCGCGCCGCTACACCGACAAGGGCTACATGAAAGCGATCGCCGCCGACATCTATGGCGGGGCGTTTCGCGACGATCCGTCCTTGATCGGCCGGCATGCCGCCGCGATGCACGGCGCGCGCAGCATGGGTTACCTCTATCAGCTGCTCGCGATGACCGGCTGGACTAGCCTGCCCTGGCTCTGGTCGCTGCCGCAGCCGACGCTGATCCTGATGGGCAGCGACGATCCGCTGGTCCCTCCGGTCAACGGTCAGATCATGGCGAGCCTGATCCCGAACGCCGAGCTGCGCCTGATCGACGACGGACATCTGTTCATGGTGACGCGGCCAAAGGAAACCGCCGACTTGATCGAAGCGTTTCTGGCTGACGAGAGCCGTCAGGCCGCGTCGTCATCCCTGCTCTCGCGCACGACGAGTTACTTCAGGGATCTCGTTCCAACGTCCGGAGGCGGACAGCAGAAGCCCTAAACACAGCAACCAGGGAGGATATCGTGACCGACAATACCTCTTACATCGATATGCTGCGCAAGTTCGGCAGTGATCTCGGTCTGCCGAAGCTGAACGTCGACGAATTGCTGCAAGCCCAGAAGAAGAACCTCGAGGCGCTCGGCCAGAGCGCGAAGGTTGCGGCCCAGGGCGCGCAATCGGTGGCGCAGAAGCAGCGCGAGGTGATTGAGGCGGGCTTGCGCGAGGCCTCGACCTTGGCGCGCGAGTACAAGCCGCTCGGCAAGATTCATGAGAACCTCGCTCTGCAAACCGAATTCGCGCGGAAGGTATTCGACATCGCGGTCAAGGGCGCGCAGGACAGCGCGTCGACGGCGCGGCAGTCGACCACGGAAGCGGTGAAGATCATCCAGGACCGGATGAAGGAGAATTTTGAGGAGTTCCGCGCCAGCGTCCGCCCGAACAAGCCAACCTGACGTCACGATGAGACGAATCCCGGCAGGGCGTCGGTCCTGTCGGGAGCGCGAGACAAAGGCGAAGCATCGCCATGCATCAGGGAGGACACCATGGCTAACGCGCAGGCGACACGGTCAGCCAAGCCGGATTACGCGCCGCCGCCGATCAACGGCGACTTCTACGGCATTGCCACCGTCCTCAACGACACGGAGCGCGCTCTGGTGCGGCGTGTGCGCGCATTCACCGAGGGTGTGGTCGCGCCGATCATCGAGGAGTTCTGGAGCCGCGACGAATTTCCGTTCGCGATCATCCCTGACATGGCCGAGATCGGCATCGGCGGCGTCGGCTACCAGGGCTATGGCGCGGCCGGCGGCAGCTGGCTGCTGAACGGCTTTGTCGCGATGGAGCTGGCGCGGGTCGATTCCTCGGTCGCGACCTTCTGGGGCGTGCACACCGGACTTTCGGCGGGCTCGATCTATCTGTGCGGCGACGAGGCCCAGAAGCAACGCTGGCTGCCTGCGATGATGCGCTTCGAGAAGATCGGCTCGTTTGGTCTCACGGAGCCGCTGGTCGGCTCCGCGACGTCGGGCGGGATGCTGACCACCTGCCGGCGCGAGGGTGACGTCTGGATTCTCAACGGCCAGAAGAAGTGGATCGGCAACGCCACCTTCGCGGACATCAACGTGATCTGGGCGCGCGAGGAAGGCTCGAACCAGGTCAAGGGCTTTGTCGTGGCCAAGGACAATCCCGGTTTCTCGGTCGAGAAGATCAAGACCAAGATGGCGCTGCGCGTGGTGCAGAACGGCCTGATCACGCTGAAGGACTGCCGCGTGCCCGAGGCGGACCGGCTGCAGAACGCCAACTCCTTCAAGGACACCGCCAAGGTGCTGCGCATGACCCGCACCGGCGTGGCGTGGTTTGCCGTCGGCTGCGCGATGGGCGCCTATGAGCATGCGCTGCGTTATGCAACCGAGCGGCAGCAGTTCGGCAGGCCGATCGGCGGCTTCCAGCTGGTGCAGGATCTCCTGGTCCGGATGCTCGGCAATGTCACCGCGACGCAGGCGATGATGCTGCGGCTCGGACAGATGCAGGACGAAGGCGTGATGCTGGACGAGCACGCCTCGCTGGCGAAGGCGTTCTGTACCGTCAAATGCCGTGAGACCGTCGGCTATGCGCGCGAGCTGCTCGGCGGCAACGGCATCCTGCTCGAGAATCATATCGGCCGCTTCGTGGCCGATGCCGAGGCGATCTATTCCTACGAGGGCACCCGCGAGATGAACACCCTGATCGTCGGCAAGTCGATCACGGGACTGAGCGCCTTCGTCTGAGGCGCGGCGCAGTCACGCCGTCGAAGGAGACCTGGCTCACTCCGCCGGGGGCAGACTGCCATGGCCGGCTTCGGCGGTTGTCCGCGACAGCATGCCGAGGGCAACGAGTGCGGCGGCAAAGCCGGCGGCGGCGCCGACCCCGAGTGCCCAGCGCGGGCCGAGGTGATCGGCGACCCAGCCGACGATCGGTGCGCCGATCGGCGTGCCGCCCAGCGCCACGCCGAGCCGCAGCGCCATCACGCGGCCGCGCATCGCGGGCTCGGTCGCGAGCTGCATCAGCGCGTTCGAGGTGTTGGCGACGGTCAGCGCGGCGACGCCGATCACGACGAGCGCGGCGGCGAACAGCCAATAGCTCGGCGCCAGGGCGGCGAGCGTGCAGCCGAGGCCGAAGATCGCCGAGCCCAGCATCAGCGAGGAGAACCGCGGCTGGTCGCGGCTCGCGGCGAGCAGCGCGCCCGACATCGTGCCGAGCGCCATCACCGAGGACAGCAGGCCGAAGCCGCGCGCATCGGTGTGGAACACGCCAACCGCCATGGTGGAGATGAAGATCGGAAAGTTCAGCCCGAAGGTGCCGATCAGGAACAGCATGATCAGCGTCGCCCGGAGATCGGGGCGGGACCACACATAGTGAAAACCCTGCATGACGCTGCCCTTGGTGGGATGCGCCCGCGCGTTCGGGCGCAACTCGGAGGTGCGCAGCAGGGTCAGCGAGGTCAGCACCGCCAGGAACGATGCGCCGTTGAACAGGAACGCCCAGCCGGTGCCGACGGAGGCGATGATCAGGCCGGCGACGGCGGGGCCGATCATGCGCGCGGCATTGAACGAGGTCGAATTCAGCGCGATCGCGTTCGACAGGTTGGTGTCGCTGACCAGCTCGGCCACGAAGGTCTGGCGCACCGGCGCGTCGAGCGCTGCCGCGCAGCCGAACAGGAACGCGAATACATAGACATGCCAGAGTTGCACCAGTCCGGTGACGGTGAGAATCCCGAGGACCAGCGCGAGCACGCCCATCGTCGCCTGGGTCGCTATCAGCAGCTTGCGCTGGTTGAAATGATCGGCGGCAAAGCCGCTCCACGGCATCAGTAGCAGCTGCGGGCCGAATTGCAGCGCCATCACGATGCCGACGGCGGATGCGCTATGTTGTGTGAGCTGGGTGAGAACCAGCCAGTCCTGGGCGGCCCGCTGCATCCAGGTGCCGATGTTGGACACCAGCGCGCCGGCCGCCCAGACCCGGTAGTTGAAGCTTGCGAGCGATCGAAAGACGCGTCTCATGGTCTCTGTGGTTCATTTCCGCCGTGAAACCGTCCGAACCGCCGCGCCAGGAACAGGCCGATCAGTAGCCCGCCGAGACCGAGCGCTGCGACGTCGCTTGTCGTTCTCAAGCCGAAGTCGCCGACGCGGCAGACCAGGAGATATCCGACCGCGAGGTTGAAGAAGCCCCACACAATGTTGACGGTCGATGACGACAGGCCCTCGCCGGGCGGCTTCGCGAACGGGCTCTGGAACGGTTCGCCCATCATGCCGGCGACGACGTGGGGGATCGCGTTGGTGAGGAAGGCGCCGCCGAAGAAATAGGCGACGAGGTCAAGCCAGTTCATGCGCATTGGTCCTTTCAAGCAGATCGATGATCGCCTGCGTCGAGCCGGTTTCGCCGAGCCGCGGGAACACCTGTTCGATGCTGTAGTCATGTGCGTTCGGCCGCGCATCGGTCATGGCGTCGATCGCAAGCGTGACGTTGAAGCCGGCCTCATAGGCCTGCCGCGCCGTGGATTCGACGCCGGTGCCGGTCGCAACGCCGGCGACCACGACCTGCGTGACGCCGCCGGCGCGCAACTGCTTCTCGAGATCGGTGCTGGCGAACGCGCCCCATGTCCGCTTGGTCACGACGATGTCGCCCGGTTGCCGATTGAGCTCCGGAATCAAGTCGGTCCAGCCGTCGGGAAACTGTCCGCTGTGGCGCGGTCGTTCGGTTCGTCCGGGTGCCGTGCCGTCGACATTGACCAGCACGATCGGCAATCCACGCCGTCGAAACGCGCTGATGAGGGCGCAGGCGCGAACCATGACGTCTGCGAACGGATGCACGAACGGTGCGCCGACGAGCCCTGATTGCAGATCGACGACAATGAGGGCGGTGATCGGATCGAGCGTCGTCAGAGCCATGATCGCTTCCTGTTCTCACAATTGGCGCGGCGCGGCCGGCATCAATCCGCGACCAGCCGTTTCAGCAGGCCGACGGCGGCGGCGAGTTCGTCCTGCTCCCGTGCCGACAACCGCGCGGCGATGGTGCGCGACAGCCAGTCCTGCCGCGCGGCGCGGCCGGTGCGCAGCCGCTCGCGGCAGGTATCGGTGAGCGACATGATGGTTTGCCGGCCGTCGTCCGGATCGGGCGCGCCGCGGACCAGGCCCGCGGCCTCGAGCGCCGATATCGCCGAGCTCATCGACTGCGGACGCATGCCTTCGGACCGCGCCAGGCTGGACACGGTCGCGGGACCGTTCTTTTCGAGGCGCAGCAGCACCGCGACCTGGGACGGCGGAAGATCCTCACGCTGGCCCTGCTCGCGCAGCCGGCGCTTCAGCGTTCCGATCAACAAACGAAGATCCTCGGCGAGCGCCGATGTGCGCGCTGATCCGGTACGGGCCGCTGAATTGTTCATGCCGATCACCCTGGCATATATGAAGATAAACTGTAAAGATTGTCTTCGCAGATTACCTTCATATTCCCGTGATCGTCAGCGCGCGACACAGCATTGTTGGTCGATGCTTCAAAATCTGAACCGCAGCTGAACTCGGTTTTGGTGCGCATCACATTAGATTTGGTTGTCATGTTGCGCGCGTTTGTCGATGACTGCGCTGCGCCCACGACGTGGCGTGTCGTCCCCGCGGTGGCTCGCGGAGTTGTTTGGAATGAAGCTTGATGTTCGTTTCACGGCGATCGGCGTATCGATCGTCCTTGCTTGCCTCGCGCAGCCGGCAGCGGCCCGGACCTGCGAGGCGCCACCGGCGCTGACATCGGTCGATCCGCCCGGCTTCTACCGGGATGCAGGCGGTTACGCGGAAGCGATCAAGCCGCTGCATGCATTCATTGCGCAGGTCAACAAGGCCGCCGATGAGCGCGATCTGGATTGCGTCATGGACTTGCTCGCAGGCTGGGCCAGCGGAAGTGCGCTGCTGACAACGGGCGCGAATTATCAGGGCGATTTCGAACGCTCCTGGGCCGGGACCGATTTCGCGCTGGCGTTGCTGCGCTTCCCCAACGCGTCCATCGAGGCCGATCATCGATTCCCGCAGGTCAAGCCGTGGCTGATCCGGATCGCCGAGGAAACCCGCGATGCCGATCGCATCAATCACCTCGACAACAATCTGGTCTATTGGGCCGGGCTCGATCTGATGTCGATCGGCACCCTGACGGATCGCGGTGATCTGGTCGATGCCGGCATTTCCCGGGCGCGCCAGGGCATCAGGGACATCGGCGCCCACGGCGAATTGGAGCGCGAGTTGAAGCGTGGCGAGCGCGCGCTGCACTACCACAACTTTGCGCTGATCCCGCTGGTGTTCTGCGCCGAACTCGCCAGCCGCCGGAAGGTCGACCTCTACGCGGAGAACAATGGAGCGATCCGTCGGCTCGCCGACCTGATCGTTCGCGCGGTGCAGGACGAGCGCAGCTTCGGCGCTCTCACCAACGTTCCGCAGCAGCTTTTCCCCTGGACGTTTCAGGGAGACCTAGCCTGGATGGAGCCGTATTACGCCCGGTTTCACGATCCGCGCTTGCCGCCAATTCTCAGCTCCAGAAGGCCTTTGAATAATCCGAGGCTTGGCGGCAACGTGACGGCCGCGTGGAGTGCTGGTTTGCCAAACTAGATGGCCGAAACCGGCGAGAGCTATCGATCGATCGCCAATTGCTGGAGCATTTAGGATGCGCTTCTATCGTTTCCCGATGCGCGTGTGGGCGTCGCTCGTCGCAAGACGCGTTCGACGCTGTGGGACGATGAGTATCGCTAGCTTCGGCTTTCTCTCGCCAATCCTGTCCGCTCAGGCAGCAGGTGTCGTTGCCGGCGTCAATGTGATCAATCCCTACGTCCTCAGCGTGGCGGATCAGGATGCGATGCTGGATGCCATCCACGCAGCCGGCGTGTCGACGATCCGCGCGTCGATCACCCTTGACGACAAGGGCTTCGACTACGCCGAGCGCGCCTGGCAACGCGGCATCAGGATCGAGTGGCTGATCTATCATTTCGGCGGTTACGATTCATTCGGGACGACGCCGCTTTCCGCCGCCGACCCGGCACGTTTCCGCGCCACACTCCAGCCGATCCTTGATCGGCTGGAGGCAAAGGGAGTTGTGCTGGCAGCCTTCGAACTCGGCAACGAGATCAACCTGTCGGGGACCAATCCGGAATTCGCCAAGCCTGCGGGCCGGGCGCGCCAGCTCAGCCTGCTGGACCTCGACAAGGACCCGCAAGGTCGGCGCGTTGCGCGCGGATTTCGCCAGTATCTGAAGATGCTCGGTGTCTTGAAGGAGCTCCGCGACCATTCGAAGCTGAATCGCAGCACCCCAATCACGACGGCGGGGCTCGGAACCTATGACCAGGATGATGGCTTCCTGCCGGGTTGGGCAAAGGGCGACATCGTCGGCATCCATACCACCTTGAGCTATCTGCGTGCGCACGGCCTCGACAGTCTGGTCGATGCCTATGCCGTTCACATCTATCCCGACACGACGCATGCGATCGTCAATGCACCGGCGGTGAGGGAACAGCGCATCGCCAAATACGATCTGACCGATTGCCGCCCCCCGGGAAGTCGCGATGGAAAGCCATGCTGGATCACCGAATGGGGAATCGACAACAAGGCCACGAGTTGCCCGATCGATGACGACCAAAGCGCGCAGCTTGTCGAGGAGATCATGGGCGATTTCCGCCCCTATGCCCGCGCAGGCAGTGTTGCCGGTCTGCTCTATTTTGCGTGGAACAGCACTCCCGGAGCCGGCTCCGTGCCGGCCAGCAGCATATGGCGCTGCGGCGGCCTCACGAAAGCCGGGCGATCGGCGACCGACGCCCGCTTGCTGCACTGACGGCCTCCAACAAGCTCACGGAGCATTCAGACCATGGCGCGCCTTGTTCGGCTTCTCACGCTGTCTCTCACCTTGATCGCCCTTTTCCCTGCATTCGCCGCCGCGCCCGACGTCTCCGGCGATACGGTAACCATCAAGAACGCGCGGACCGCGCGTCGGCTCGGTGACAAGCTGCATGACGTGCCGAGTGTGCTCGACTACGGCGCGGTCTGTGACACGGTGGTGCTGAGATGGCATCGCATGTCGATTGCCGCGGGTTCCACCCGGTTGACAGTGCCTGATGCGTGGTTCGCGCCGGGCGATGTTGGCAAGCTGATCGTTGTTGCCGGTGCGGGTGCGGGCGGCGCCAATCTGGCCGCCAGCATCGCGCAGGTCGAATCCAAATCGCAGATCGAGCTCTCTCGTCCGGCGCAAGCGGAGGTTGACGCGCATGACGGCTATGCTGCCTATGGCACGGACGACGCACCGGCGATCAATGCGATCTTCTCGGGCGCTTCGATCCCGCAATGGGACCTCGGTGAGCTGCGCCTGCCGCACGGCGTATGTGGCGTCGGCGCGACCATCGCGTTGCCGGGCGGCCGCGAGAGGGGCACGTTCGGCATGGAGCAGGTCACGCTGCGTGGCGGTGGCCGCGGCGTATCGTGGCTCGTGGCATTGGCGCCGATGCGCGCGGTGATAGAGGAACCGGCCGGTGAGCACAACCAGGCTAACTTGTTCGACTTCGGTATCGATGGTTCCGGCCTGGCGGACTTTGGCGCAGACATCCAGGGCGGTCATGCCGGCCATCACGCCAACCTCTATTACAACGACAGCCGGATCGCGGGCCTGCATCTCGGGACCATCGCCGTCAACCCGGACGGCACGCTGACCAACCCGAAAAGCTGGTACACAAATGTCTGGGAGTTCATGGCCGACCACAGCACGATCACGGCGGACACGACGTCGATCATGCGGCATGGCGCGCCGCTGTTCGGCATCCTCAACTCGGCAGGCGACAGCCATTTCAGCGACATGGTCGTTGCTCATGCCTCGGTCGCCAACGTGCGCGATACCGGCTCTGCTCACAATTTCTATGCGAACGTGCATGCATGGGGCCAACCACGCTACGAATTCTGGACACGAGGCAAGGTGCAGTTCACCAATTGCGAGGTCGACGGTGCATCGGAGGCCGGCGTGCGCAGCGATGAGGACGGGCTGGTTTGGACCGGGGGAGCAATGATCTCCATGAACAAGGGCGCACCGGTCGGCTTTTTCTTTCCCACTGCCACAGGTCATCACGCCATCGTCGGGCCGGATATTCAGGACATCCCGTCACGGGCATATATCCGCCTCGGAGCGGGTGCGCAGCTTCACGATTCGATTATTCAGATTCAGGGCCTGGCCGAAATACATTAGTCCAGCGTGTATAAGCCGGACTGCACCGGAGCCGCTGCTGGCACCTATAGTCGCGGCTACTCGCTGGTCGCCGGTGCCGCATACATGTCCCGTGCGCGCCGGGTCACGGCCGCATAGCGCGCGGTCGCGCTAAGGCTCATCAGGCCGGCGCGCACCAGTCCGAGGATGGCGCGGCGCGAGTGGAACGGCCCGGTCTTGCTCGCGGCATATCCGCGCGGGTAGAGCTGCAGGCGGCCGGCGAGCGCTTCCTGCAACGCCAGCTTCTGGGTCGCGCTCAGGCGCCGGCGCCGCGCAGGCTTTTCCGCTTCCGCCAACATGAGCTCGATACCCAACGATTTCCGTGGCGCGGCCTTCATTGTCAGCTCACACTCCGGCCGACTGGCGCGACCTTCCGCGAGGCGCGGCGCCCGGCCGGCATCGCCATGGACGCCGGCATGTGGCACATCATGGCTTGCGCTGTTGCTCATTCGTAAGACAGAACCGCATTTCGAGCAGCAGTGGCATCTGACGAAAGTCAGGATCAGTTATGACGAAAGTCATATTCGTTTGCGGCCGCTGCCGGCTTACGCCAGAGTGGGCTGCTCGCTGAGTTGATGGGCAACGCATGATCGATTTGAGCGCGGATTTGCTTGCGGCCGCAGGAGCCGACGTCATCGGTCTCGCCGTCATCGGTGCCGACCGAAGCATGCAGCGGAAGATCGGGCGGCTGGTCGAATGGCTTCCCGCGATCGGCGTCGATTGTTGCGAATGCATGCTGCTGGTCGGCATGGAGGCCGAGTTGGCGGCGCTTGCCGGAGGCCGGCGGGACATGATCGCGCTGGCCGGTGTCCGCGGTGCCTCGCCGGGCATCGCGCAGCCGATGACGGCGGTCGTGCTGTGGAATGGCGCACAGTCGCATTACTTCGTCATCGCCATGCCGGACTTTGCGGGACGTCAGGTCGAAACGCTGCTCGGCAGCGAGCGCCGGGCCCGCCGCCTGATGGAGCAGCAACTCGAGGCGGCGAGCGCGGAAGTGCGTTTTGCCTCGCTGGCGCGGACGCGGCTGCGGCTGGCGCGCGACCTGCACGATACGCTGGTGCATTCGATCGTGGCGCTGCTGACCCAGATCCGGCTGATCAGGCATTATCTTTCGGCCGACCCGGCGCGCGTGGCAGACAGCCTTGCGACCGCCGAAGACGCCGCAGCGAGCGGCCTCTCGCGTGCCCGCCAGGCCATCGATCGCCTGCGCACGCCCGACGATTTGAAGCTCGATCCCGATGTCGAGGGACTGCTCAGCGACTTCGCCGCGCGCAGCGGCGTCAGGGTGTCGATCCAGATCGACGAAGAGGCGCGTCCGGGCTTGCGCGATTGCGGCTTGACGGTTCAACGCATCCTCAGCGAGGCATTGCGCAACGTTCAGGCACATGCGAAGGCACGCCGTGTCTCGTTTCACGCCTTCGAAGCGCCGGCCGCAGTCGGTCGCAAGCTCGTCGTCGAGATCCGCGACGACGGCCGCGGCTTCGATCTCGCGGTGCCCACTCCCGGACATTTCGGATTGATCGGGATGACCGAATTTGCTGAACTCGTCGGCGGAAGCTGCGCGGTGGAGAGCGCGCCCGGACAGGGAACGCTGGTCCGGATATCGCTCCCCGTGGCGGTGCCGCCGGCAGCATCTGCCGGCCTGCTGGCCGATTGATGTCGTTGCCGCGCATTCAAGACCTTCGAGAGGATGACTGAAGCCCGTGAGCAGAATTGAGAAGGTGCGGGTGCTGATCGCCGAGGATCAGACCCTGATCAGGGAAGGTATCGCCACACTGCTTGCCCAGCAGAACGACGATTTCGAGATCCTTCCCGGTGCGTCCGACGGCGAGCAGGCCATCGAATTCGCGCGGCGCTATCGGCCGGACGTCATCCTGATGGACCTGCAGATGCCGCGTGTCGATGGCATCGCGGCGACCCAGCGGATCCTGCGCGAGCTGCCGCAGACCCATATCGTCGTGCTGACGACATTCGAGACCAACGACCTGATCTTCGAGGCTGTCAGCGCCGGCGCCAAGGCGTATCTGCTCAAGGACGCCAGGATGGAGGAGATCGCATCGACCATCCGCGCGGTGATCAACGGCCAGTCCGGGCTGTCGCCCAGCGTCGCCGCGCGCATCCTCGACGAGTTCAAGCGGCTGCGCGGCCCGCGCGTCTCGGCGAAGCTGCCGGTTCGCGACGGGCTGACGGCGCGGGAGAATGAAATTCTCACGCTGATCGTCGAGGGCAAGAGCAACACCGAGATCGGCGAGCGGCTGCATTTGGCCGAGGGCACGGTGAAGAACTATGTCAGCACCATCCTGGAGAAATGCCAGGTCAAGAACCGTACGGAACTGGCAATAAAGGCAATAACTTACTAGAAATAACTGCCCCCAATCGCACACCACGCGGTTGATCCGGCTGAGATTGCTCGCCTTTCTCTGGGCCGCGCCCACAAAATTGGCTATAGGATTGTTTCGGATTTGCTTTTTGACACGGCAGGTCCGGATTGCGCGGCTTTGACTAAACAGGGAATGACCATGAAGGGTATCGAGCGCCAGACCAAGGATACGGATGGACTGGCAAACGCGGCGGCCGGCAATGGCGCGGATGCCGCGGCGCATGGCATGGCGGCGATCGATCAGGTCCGCGATCTCCTGTTCGGCGGCGCGCAACGCTCGATTGAGACCAACCTCTCGGGTCTGCGGGAGGAGATGCAGGCATCGCTGAAGCAGATGCAGGCGGACTTCAACAACGAGCTCACCGCGCTGCAGGCGCGGCTCTCCGACCTCGAACGCGATACCGAGCAGAAGCGCCTCGACTCGCTGAAGGATGTCGGTGCGGCCATCACCCAGCTCGGCGCTGCGATCAGCGGATTGGGATCCGGCCGCACGGGCAAATAGCATGGCAGCTGCTGCCGGCCAGAATCGCGAGATCGAGCAGCTCAAGACATTGCTGTTTCAGCCCGAGGCGACGCGTCTGACGTCGCTGGAGGCCGATCTCGACTCGCTGCAGCGCTATGTCGGCAACGCCGATCGCCTGGAGACGGCCACCGCCGGCATTCTGGTCGAGGCGCTGGAGCGCGCCGAGGTCAACCGGCCGCGCGAGCTCGCCACCGCGATTGCGCCGGTCGTGGTCTCGGCGATCCGGAGCGAGATCAAGAATTCGCGCGAGCAGATGATCGAGGCGCTCTATCCGATCGTCGGCCGGCTGGTCAGCGCCGCGGTCGCGAACGCGTTCCGGGAACTGGTTGCCTCGCTCGAGCAGCGCATCAATGCGCTGACCTCGGCGCAATTGTGGGTCGGGCGGGTCAAGTCGCTGGTGACGGGACGACCGATCAGCGAGTTCGTGCTCGCCGACAGTCCGCCGCAGATCAACCGGCTCCTGATCATCGAACGCGGCAATGGCCGCCTGGTCGCCGACTGGAAGCGCGAGGCGACCGTCGACGAGCGCGCCGACCTGCTCAGCGCCATGGTTGCGGCGATCCTCGAATTCTCCGTGCAGGCGCTGGCCGGCGAAGGCAATCTGCAAACGCTCGATTTCGGCGGACGGCAGCTCGCGCTGCGCGCCTCGCCCCGCTTCATCCTGGCGGCGGAGTGCCTGGGGCCGCTGCGCCCCGCCGACAATGCCAGGATCAATTCGCTGTTCTTCGATGCGATCGAGCGGATCGATCGCGGCGCGGATTGCGATGCGCCGATGCTCGCCTCGCTCGCAACCGCGATCGAGACCGACGACACGCCGCGGCGGATCGCAAGCCGGCGCGGCAAGGTGATCCTGTTTGCCGTGCTCGCCGCTGTGGCCGCACTGTTGCTTTATTTTGCCGCGACCACGGTGACGCGCGCTCTCTTGGAGCGGCGAACCCATGCCGCGCTGGAGGAGCTTGCCGCGGAGCAGCCGTTGCTGGCCACCTTCCCGCTGCGGCTCGACTTCGATCACGGCAGCCGAAGCGTGGCCGTCTCTGGCATCGAGCCGAGCCAGCTGCAAACCGCGCCGTTGATCGACGCGCTCGCTGCGGCCGCAGCGCCGTACAAGGTGGTCGACCGCATCGGACTGGTGTCCACGCCGGAGCAGGCGGCGGCATCGCAGGCCGGCATTGCAGGCCTGCAGCAGAGCCTGACGCGCCTGCAGGCGAACCTCGACCAGATGCGCGAGGCGATGGGCGCGCAGGCGAAGTCGGGCGACCAGAAATATGCCGCGCTGACCGCGCAATATGACAAGCTCGGCGAGCAGTACGCGAAGTTGAGCGAGCAATATGCGAAGCTGCAATCCGTGGCCGACGGTCCGGCGGCGCGGCTCGACCGCTTCATCGCCACGACCGCGATCTTCTTCGTCAACAATTCAGACGAATTCCTCGACAACGACCAGGCCGAGCAGCAACTGCGCGAGCTCGCCGGGCTGCTGACGAACAATGATCTCAGGCTGCGGATCGTCGGCTACGCCGATCAGAGCGGCACCGAAGGCACCAACAAGACGCTGGGGCGCAAGCGGGCGGAGCAGGTGCAGCGCAAGCTGACCGCGCTCGGGGTCGACCCGTCGCGGCTGATTTTGGTGTCGCGCGCCGCGACGATGCCGATCACCGACCGGCTCGACGCCACCGCCGGCGGCAACCGCCGCGTGGCGTTCGAGACGGTCTACCGAGGCGAAGTGGCCCGCTGATGCTCACCGCAAAAGTCATGCTGCTCGGCGATATGGGGGTCGGCAAGACGTCGATCCTCTATCGGCTGATCTACAACCGGTTCGAGGGCCAGTACAAATCGACGCTGGGCGTCGAGATCCTGAGCCATGACGTGGTGCCGGCGGATGGCAGCGACCCGATGCGCCTCGTGCTGTGGGACACCGACGGCGATTTCGGTACGCAGATTTTCGACACCGTCTATGTCACCGGTGCATCCGCTGCCATCATCGTGTCCGATGTCACGCGGCCGCAGACCGTGACCCGCATGGTCGAGCTGGTCCGCGGTTTCGAGGAGCGCTTCCCGGGCCGGCCCTACCGGGCGCTGCTCAACAAGATCGACCTGCCGGAGGCTGCCGGCAGCGCCGGCGCGATTGCCGAGCTCGCCAAGTCGAGTGTCAAACCGGTCAGCGCCAAGACCGGCGTCGGCATCGCCGAAAGCTTTGTCGAGCTGGCCCAGACCATCCGCCGCCGTCAGCTCTAGTTCACTCCGCACACGTTTGTGTCAGCCGCCCCGACTTCTCGGGGCTGGCGAATCGGGCCGGGACGGCTGACTTCATCGCACGTGGGGCGTACGATGAAACGCGCTCGACGTACGGTGCAGAACCGCACGATTCTCTCTCCAACTGCACCACGCCGTCCCACACTCCGATAGTGACGATGGTCATCTTCCGCTCGGCCAATGGCCTGCCTATCGTCCACTCGTCACTGGAACCAGTCACGGGACCAACGGTGTCCCGGGCGCACGGAGTGAGAGATCATGAGCATTTTTGGAAGCATCATGGGTGCAATCTTCGGCCACGGCGCCCAGGCCAAGACACCTGACGGCAAAACCGCTGAGACGACAGCGACGGCAGCACCCGGCGCCGCACCGGCATCGACGTCAACGTCTGCATCTGCATCGCCGGCACCCGGCACATCCGCGGCGCAGACGGTCGACGTCGCGGCGATCGTCGACAAGGCGGCGGCTGCCACCGGCGAGAAGCTCGACTGGCGCACCTCGATCGTCGACCTGATGAAGGCGCTCGGGCTCGACAGCAGCCTTGCTGCGCGCAAGGAGCTCGCCAAGGAGCTGCACTACACCGGCGATACCAACAACACCGCCACCATGAACGTCTGGCTGCATCAGCAGGTGATGGCCAAGCTCGCCGCCAATGGCGGCAAGCTGCCGGCCGATATCAAGACCTGATCACCGCCTTGAGCCGTGCGCGGCGCTAAAGCATGATCCGGAAAAGTGCGAAGCGGTTTTCCGGAAAGATCATGCTCAAGCAAAACGTCAAAGCGCGACATCGCGCTTTGACGCCCCGCACGGCTCCGAACGATGTGTATTGCGTGAGGAGCAGTTGCGATGACCTCATCTCATCTTGCCACCATGAGCAGTCCCTGGACCGGCGTCGTCCGGCCTGTCGCGTCGATCGGCGCGGGAGTTGTCGCGGGACTTGGATTCGTCGCGCTGGCGCTTGACATCACGATCGCCATCGCACGCGCCGATAGCGCCAGCGACGAGCAGCGGCCGGCGAACGCGAATGCCACTGTGCAGCGCGCCGCTCAGAACCTGCCGCCGGCGCGGGTGATCCTGCCGGCGCCGTGGGAGCAGGCCGCTCCCGCGCAGCCGGTCACAGCACCGGCGAGTCCGGCAGACCACAAATAATCTTCGCGCCTCTGTTGCGGCCGGCGATCCGCGCATTTGTGTAACGGTCGCCGCGAATGGCCCGCACACTGCCCAGCTCTGGAGCCTCGCAATGCCAGAACAGGTCAAGCTGCCCCGAAAATTGTCGCAAGAGCGCGGCAGTCCGCCGTCGCTGCGGCCGAGCCACCGGCGGGTCATCGAGGAGCTCGACCGCTGGGCCAACAGCCCCGGTCTGCAGCCGCCGAGTGACGGAGAGAAGCAAGCCGACGACAAGTGCCAGCGCAAGTAAGCGTGCCGCTGATGGACCCGCATCGCCGAGGATGCGGGCCAAGAGGTGCCGTCTCGATCAGTTGAAAGGCACGCGCGCCCTGGCCGAGAACGTCCAGATCCGGGCCGTGCCGCCGAGCCCGCCATACTCCGCTCCGAGGCCGAGCATCAGGCCGCCCGCGAGCCTCGTGTTCAGCCCACCTGTGACGCGGGCCGACCAGCCCTCCAGCACCAGCGTCGGGTTGACCGGGATGCCGCTCACGGAAAGTGCCGCGGCATCGTCCCTGCTGAAATAGTAGTCGCCATAGACGCCGAGATAGGGCGAGACCACCGCGGCGTCGGTCGTTGCCAGCGGATAGCTCAGCTTGACGCCGCCTGATGCGCGGCCGGTGACGAAGTCACGCGCCGTCTGCAGCGTGCCGAGCGTATCGACATAGGCGTTCTCATGCTCCCACAGCGTGTAGAGGCGCGCGGACGGCTCGATCAGCAGGTTGCTCATCTTGTAGCTGCCGGTCAGACCGGTCGCGAACATCCAGCGGTCGCCGTTGAAATTGCCCTGCGCCGTTCCGGCCACGCCGTTGTAGCCGATCTGCGAGAAGGTCACGGCGGCGTCGTAGCGCAGCGTCGGCGTGATCATCCAGCCGAGATAGCTGCCTGCGGTCCAGCCGTCGCCGGTGAGCTTTCCGTTGATCTCCTGGGCCGTGTAGTTGAACGTCTCATAGCCGGCGACCGCGCCGACCAGGAGGTTCGGCATTGCCCGGTAGGTCAGTCCCATCAGGGCATTGAGCTGGTTGCCGTAGATCGATGAACCTGTTGTCCCGACGCCCGGCGAGGTCGGCGACGACCAGCGGTCGATGCCTGTGCCCCTGACATCGATCCAGAACAGCCAGTCGTGCGGTTCACGATTGATCGTCGTCTGGGTTTTGAGCGCCGCCTTGGTCGGCATCTGCCGATCGATCGCCGCAAAGGCATTGTCGATTCGCGAATTGCCGCCGCTGCGTGCGCCCGAATTGCGATCCGAGGCGTAGGCACCACGATTCCCCGTGTCCGTCTGCGCCACGCCGTCTGACGGATCGGCCGCGAAGTTGAAGCGCATGCCGGCGCCGCTCGGCGTCATGAAGCTGCCGCCTTCGCTGAACCCTTCCGAGATCGCGTTGTCGATCGCGCCCGAGATCGCCTGGCCGGAGTTCTGTGCCACCAGCTTGGTGATGTCGATCTGCAATGCACGCAGCTTCACGCTGTCGGCCGGGACGTTCACGCTCTGCGCCAGCGCCGGCGAGGTGCTGGCGTTGAACGCGCCGCTGCCGGCATAGCTCGCCGTGATGGTGTGGCTGCCGATCTTGAGGGTCGAGATCGCGACGCTCGCGGTGCCTGCGGCGAGCGTCACGGTGCCGATCGGCGATCCATTGTCGCTGAAGGTCACTGTGCCGGTCGGCGTGCCGGCTGAGGCGGTGACGTTCGCCGTGAAGGTCACCGATTGGCCAAAACTGCTCGGATTCTGCGACGAGATCAGCGCGGTCTGGGTCGTCGTTGCGGCTGCAAAGGTGAAGCGGTCCGCCGCTGACGTTGCTGATGTCCCAACTGCGGTCGTCACCGTGATATCCACCGTTCCCGTTCCGGCCGGCGAGGTCGCTGTGATCTGGGTGCTGGAATTGACGGTGAAGCCGGTTGCAGGGGTTGCGCCGAACGTCACGGCCGTCGCGGCGGTGAAAGCTGTGCCTGTTATGATGACCGTCGTCCCACCGCTGGTCGGGCCTGCGGCCGGCGAGATCGATGTCACCGTCGGCGCGGACGCCGTATAGGTGAACTTATCCACGGGAGACGAAGATGATGTCCCGGACGGGTTGGTCACGCTGACATCGACCGTGCCGGTCCCTGCCGGCGCGACTGCGGTGATCCGCTCGCTCGAATTGACGACAAAGCTCGTTGCGTTGACGGCGCCGAAACGCACCGCGGTGGCAGTGCTGAAACTGCCGCCCGAGATGATGACCGTGGTGCCGCCCGCGGCGGGACCTGATGTCGGGGAGATCGAGGCTACCGCCGGTGCCTGCGCGCTGGCCGCGGCGACCGAGCCCAACAGCGCGGCGGCGATCAGGACGAGGCCGCATCCGGCGCGTCGCGCGATCGCCATCGATGGGAGTCTATTGCGCAGCTCGGATGCAAGACGCGAGGTGGCGTAGCGGAAACGAGTCCGCGCAAAGTTTGCAATCGGCAACAAAGGTAACCCCCGTCGCGCCGGCCTGCAGCAGGCGGCGCACATCCAGAAAAAATACGGGTTAATTGTAGTACGCGGCTCGCGGCGCACGCCGCGGAATCTCCGCGCGCATCTGCTTTTGTGACGCGCCGTTGCCGGGCCGCTACGCCATTGCACAATCTGAGAAGGAAATAGCGCGAGGGATTGCCGCGGTCAGGCGATCCCGCGGCGGATCATTCTCATTCAGCGCATGAAAAGCCGGCGATCGATAACGCCTGCGCGTCGATCGCCGGTCGAGCGTCGTGATTATTGCCGGATCGCTGCGGCTACGGCCGCCGCGCCGTCGCGATCAGTGCGGTCGATGGAATCGCGAAGGTGTCTCCGACCCGGCCGCGCTCAATCTCGCTCCGGAAGGCGCGCGCAACCGTGGCGCTCTGCTCTGCATCGAGCCCGCTCCAACGCGGCATGAACTCGAACAGTTTGTCGACGTCGGCAGGATTGGCGACATCGAGCTTGAAGTCGTGGGTGATCTCAGCGACGACAGGATCGCAGAAGCCGGCCGCGACGACCGCCGCAGCGAGGCGGCCGGGATCGGCGAGTTCGGCGAGGCCCGTGCACGGCATCGGCGTGACGTTGTCGGGGTAGAGCCGCCGGATGATCTGCGAGAGCAGCAGATACACGGCGGCGCCGTCGGCGCTCTTCCAGACCGCAATCGCCGCCGATCCGCCTGATCGTGTTACTCGCGCCATCTCGCGCAGTCCGGCGCGCCAATCCGGAAACAGCATCACGCCGAAAACGGACACCGCTGCATCGAAGGCCGCGTCCGGCAAGTCGAGCGCCTGGCCGTCCATCTGCCGTGCCGCGATATTCGCCACATCATGTGCGCGGACCCGTGCCACCATGCCGGCCGAGAAGTCGATCGCGGTGACGTCGGCGCCCCTGCGCGCGGCCGCAAGCGCCGCGGCCCCGGTACCGGTGGCGACGTCGAGCACCTTCGATGACGGGCCGATCGGGAGCATCGCGACCGCGGCCTCGGCGAAGTGTGTCGTGAACGGCTGCGACTGCGCCTCGTAGGTCGCGACCATCTTGTCCCAGTGCGCGGGATCGTTGAACGGAAGGCGGCTCGCCTGTTCACTTTGCAGCATGAATCTGGTCCTCGAGACTTTGTTTGTGTTTGGCGAGCCGGCGCTTGAAATCCTTCGCGAGCGCGTCGAGCGTCACCGCGCCGAGCCGCTTCAGGAAGATCGCCTCGACCTCGCGAAACGTGCCTGACAGCGCGTCGTTGACGGCCTGTTCGACCAGGCAGCCGGGATTTTCCGAACGATGGCCCATCGCGACGATCGTGGGCGCACCGACCGCGCGATAGATGTCGGCGAGCGTGATGTCGGCGGGATCGCGCGCGAGCGTCCAGCCGCCGCCATGGCCCTTCTCGGAACGGACCAGGCCTTGCTCGCGCAAGCCGGCCATCACGCGGCGCACGACCACCGGGTTGGTGGCCATCGCCTGTGCAAGTTGCTCCGACGTGACCGGTTCGCCCGCTCCGATCATGTGGAGCAGGCCGTGCAACACCCCGGATAGACGGCTATCGCGTATCATGTAACTTCATATGTTACATGATGGGGTGAGCGTCAAGAGGTGCAGGCCCTGATCTCTTCTCCTTCCCCCTGAAAGGGGGAAGGTCGGGATGGGGGGGCAGCCACAGGCACCGCTGTTCGCGGAGAGAGCTGATCCCCACCCGCTTTGCTCTACCGAGAAAAGCGACCTCCCCTTTCAAGGGGAGGTAAGAGAGCAATTGGGATTCGCGTGCCGGAATTCTCGCCGCCGCTCGTTTAATCCCCATCGGGTCTTGAGAGGCGGGGGCGGTATCGTGGGCAGTGTGGCGGTTGATCGGATGTTGCTGGATGCGGTGGCGCATTATGGCGCAGGCCGCGCGACGGAGGCCGGCACGCTGTGCGGCGATATCCTCACCGCCGATCCCGACCATATTCCGGCGCTGCATCTGTCCGCCGTCATCGCCTTCGTGACCGATCGCGCTGCGGAGGGCGCGGTGCTGCTGAACCGGGTGTTCAGCCTCGATCCGCATCACGGACCGGCGTTCGCCACGCTTGGCGATGCGCTCGCCGTGAAGGGCGAGCACGAGGGCGCGGTGGCAGCGTTCCAGCGCGGCATCGCATTGCGGCCGAAGGATGCCGGCCTGCACATCAAGCTCGGCGTTGCGCTGTGCGAGCTGTCGCGCTTCGACGAGGCCGAGGCGGCGTTTCGCCGCGCGATCGCACTCGATGGCGGCCTGACGCGGGCGCGGTTCAATCTCGCGGTTGCGCTGGCCGGACAGCAGCGGCCGGTCGAGGCGGAACAGGCCTATCGCGAGGTGATCGCGCGCGATCCGGCCTATCGCGGGGTTTGGCTCAACCTCGGCAATGCCTTGACCGATCAGAAGAAGCACGACGCCGCCGCCACCGCCTATCGCCGCGGGCTCGGCGCGGATCCCGATCATCCCGGCCTGCATAGCGGCCTCGGTGCGGCGCTCTACCGCCTGGGCCGGCTGGAGGACGCGGTCCTGCACTATCGCCGCGCCATCGCACTCGATCCCGACAATTTCGCGCCGCGGCGCCTGCTCGCCATGGTGCTGCACGAGCTGGGCGAGCGCGAGGAGGCGGTCCGCATCTATCGGCAGGTCTCGGCTCGTGATCCGTCCGATCACGTCATCCTCAACAATCTCGGCGCCTGCCTGTTCGAGCTCGGACAGGTCGACGACGCCATCGCCTGCGCCGAGCTGGCGCTGGCGCTCAAGCCGGACTATGCCGCCGCGCACACCAATCTTGGAATCATCTTCGAGGCGCAGAACCTGGTCGAGGCGGCGGTCGCCGCGCATCGGCGGGCCATCGCGCTCGAACCCAGTTACGCCAAGGGCCACGCCAATCTTGCGGTCGCGCTGCGCAATGCCGGCGAGATCGATGCGGCGCTGGTGGCCTCGCGCCGGGCCATCGCGCTCGATCCCGAACAGCCGCTGGCGCATTACAACCACGCGCATTTCCTTCTGATGAACGGCGAGTTCGAGGAGGGCTTTGAGGAGTATCAGTGGCGCCGCAAGACCAAGATGCTCAGCGAAGGCGATCCGGTGTTCGACGAGCCGGAATGGCAGGGTGAGCCGCTGGCGGAACGCACGCTGCTGTTGTTTGCCGAATACGGGCTCGGCGACGCCATCAATTTCGTCCGCTATGTGCCGATGTTGGCGGGCAGCGGCGGCCGGATCATTCTGCAGGTGCAGCCGGCGCTGGTCTCGCTGCTGCGGCCGATGCTGCCCGATGTCGCGATGTTCGCGCGCGGCGAGCCCTTGCCGCCATTCGACCTGCAACTGCCGCTGCTGAGCCTGCCGCGGATCTTCCGCACCACCGTCGAGACCATTCCCGCCGCCGTGTCCTATCTGCAGGCGAACGCCACCAAGCTCGCACGCTGGCGCGAGGCGCTCGCCGGTGTGTCCGCGCTGAAGGTCGGTGTGGTCTGGGCCGGCAATGCCAGGCACAAGGGCGACCGCCAGCGCTCGCTGCCGGCCGATGCCGTGCTGCCGCGGCTGGTCACGCCTGGCGTCCAGCTCTACAGCCTGCAGAAGGAACCGCGGCCGGACGATGCGCCGATGCTGCGGCGTCTTGGTGCCGATATTGTCGACCTCGCGCCGACGCTGGGCGATTTCGCCGACACCGCCGCTGCCGTCTGCGCGCTCGATCTCGTCATCGCCGTCGACACCTCGGTGGCGCATCTCGCCGGCGCGCTCGGCCGCCCGGTCTGGATGCTGTGTCCCTATGCGCTCGACTGGCGCTGGCTGCGCGACCGCGCCGACACGCCCTGGTATCCGACCATGCGGCTGTTCCGCCAGGACAGACCGCAGGCCTGGGAGGGCGTGCTGACGCGGATGGCCGACGAGCTTGCACGCGTCGCACGGGGGGAGCGGCACCTGCTGCTGCCGCAAACGACGCACGACTGACGACCAGCCGAGCCTTCCGGTCCATCACCCCACGCTCATCCCCTGTGCGCCGCCGAGCAGCTTGGCGTTGAGTCGGCCGCCGTCGAACAGCATTTCACTGACTGCGCCGTCGAGGTCGGAGGTGGTGACCTGCCCGCCACCGTCGCTGACGATGCTGGCCTGGGCGAGACGGCGCATCAGCTCCTTGATGAAGGCGGCGCTGACGCCTTCGGTGCGTCGCACGGCCTCGTCGATGACGGGCTGCGCGAGCGGCAGGCCCTTGCCATAGAGCCTGATCAGCTTGCCGCGTCCGGTCTCGTCAGGCAGCGGCACTTCGATCGCTTGGTCGATGCGGCCGGGCCGGCCGGCCAGCGCACTCTCGAGCTCTTCGGGGCGGTTGGTGGTCAGCAGGAACAGGATGTCGCAATCCTCCTTCAGGCCGTCCATCTCGTTCAGCAGCTTGTTGAGCAGCGATTCCTCGCACGGTCCGCCCATGTCCTCGCGGTCGCGCGCGATCAGGTCGACATCCTCGATCACGACCATGGTCGGCTGCAGCAGGCGGGCGAGGTTCATGTAAGCGCCGAGCAGGCCGACCTGTTCGGCGGTGATGATCAGCGTGGTGTGATCAGGCAGGTTGGTGCCGAGATAGCGAATGGTGTGGGTCTTGCCGGTGCCGGGCGGGCCGTAGAGCAGGATGCCCTTGCGGGTCGACTGTCCGAGCTTGCGCAGCAGATCGCGGCTTTCGACAAAGCCGAGCACGTTGCGGTCGAGCAGCCGCAGTGTCCGTTCCGGCAGGATCACGTCATCGCGGGCAACCGTCGGCAGCCGATGCACGGTCACGCCGCGCGAACGGCCGCGATAGTCCGAACCACCCTCGAGCGAGAGTATCTTGCCGCGGTAGGATCGCGCGGCGTGGACAGCGGCTTCCAGCGCGGCAAAGGTCGGCTGTACGAAGGCATCGCCTGCCGTGCCCGCCGGCAATGCGATCTCGATCCGAACGGCGGGTTCGCGGTCATATTCACGATGATAGGTCAGCAGCACGGCGTAGCGTAACGCGCCGGACCGGCACAGCCACAAACCGTTGACGAGACATTTCACCGGCTCGGGCTCGCCGATATCGACGTCCTGATACTGCGGCGGCGCGATCGCCGGCGCATTGCGGCTGTCCTTCATCAAGGACGCAAATCCAATCGTCTCGTAACGATATTCCTCGTGGATGCCGAAGAAGTGGATCGGGTCGGTGAGCAGGCTGTCGATCGCGACCTGAACGTCGGCGCGCATGTGGCCCGGAAACTGGCGTGCCCGCGTCACGATCAGGTTGCGCGGCACGCCGGCGAAATGCCAGTCGAGCGCAACAAAGGCGTATCGAAACTCTTGGCTCGGCAATTCTTCCGAGCTGCGACGCGCGGCGAGCAGGCAGTCGCTGCACAGCGAGGCCGTCGTGCCGGAGAGAATAATCTCCGTCACGGCCTTCGGGGCTTCGCAGAGATCGCAGGGGCGGCTGGCATCGGCGGACTCGCTCGTGATCATCAACGGGTGGCCGTTGGAGCGGATCAGCCACTTGGCGCTGTTGAACATTGCCCGTGCGACGGCGCCCGGATAGGGGCCGCACGGAACAGCGCCCCTGGCCTCGATCAAGGCAGCGGTGGCGATGGCTTCCTGTTGGGACTTCCCGAAAACCGTGCGCAATAGATACTGCACGAATTCCAGCGGCGTCTCGCCGTCGTCGTGAATGAAGAGCTGGACCGGACCGTCATCGGCAAAGACGTCGTGCATGAGACCTCCGAAACGCAACTGTGACCAAAAGAACAAAATAAGAACATCATGACGACCCCCTGTGCGTCAAGCGAAAGATTGTCCCGCCTCAGCCCTGGCGTGTGGGGGGCCGATCGGGCCGGCTCGGCCCGGAACGCCCGCATGCGTAAACGCCGCTCAACACCTGTGACGATCGTGTTACGGCAAATGCCAAGAGATGGTCGCTGCGGCAGCAAACTTCCGACACATGATCAAGGCGAAAAGGGGCGATCCGACATGGCGCGAGCGCGAGAGCAGAGTCCTCCCGGGGATCTGCGGTCGCGCAATTATTTTAATAAGAGGCCCTCGTGTCGCACAAATTTCGCTTTGCGCTTCTCCTCATCCTCACCCTGTTCGTCTCACCCGCGCTTGCGCAGCCGGCCGCCAAGCCGGCGCCGCCGCAACCCAGTACCAGCGACGCATTGACGCCAGAGCAGGCGAAGCGTGCGCTCGAGACGCTGCAGGACGACAAGAAGCGCGGCGAGATCATCAACACGCTGCGCGCGATCGCCAATGCCTCGCCGCAGGCGGCCGCGCAGCCGGCGCCCGAGCAGCAGTCGCCGATCCCGCTCAGCGCGGACAGCCTCGGCGCGCAGCTTCTGCTGATGGTCTCGGAGCAGGTCGGTGAGATGTCGCGCGAGGTCGCCGACGTCGCGCGCACGCTGACGCATTTCCCGGCATTCTATTACTGGTTCCTTCGCACCGCCAACGATCCGGCCGCCTATGGCCTCATGATCGACATCGCCTGGAAGCTGGCGCTGGTGCTCGGCTGCGCGCTGGCAGCCGAATGGGTGGTGTTCCGCCTGATCAAGCGGCCAGTCGCGTTCCTTGAAGCGCGGCTGCCGCAGACCGCGCGCGTGCCGGTGCAGGCGCTCGCCAGCGCCGATCCGCCGTCGTCGGTTGCCGACGTCACGCCGGAGGGCGATCTGCATCGCCGCCGGCTCAGCCTCGCGCGGGCCTGGCAGTCGCTGGTCCGGCTGCCTTTCGTGCTCGGGCGCCTCGTGCTCGAGCTGCTGCCGGTGGTCGTGTTTCTCAGCGTGGCCGCCGCGCTGCTCAGCACCGAGATCGGCAATCAGTCGACCACGCGGCTGGTGATCCTCGCGGTGATCAACGCCTATGCCTTCTCGCGCGCGCTGATCTGCGCGGTGCGCGCGCTGGCCGGCCCGTTCGGCCTGGTCCGCGTCCGTGCCGAGACCGCGGCCTATATCGAGATATGGGCGCGGCGCATCGTCGCCGTCGGGGTCTCGGGGATCTGCTTGGCCAACGTCGCATTGCTGCTTGGGCTGTCCCACGCCGGCTACGCCGCGCTGCTCCGGCTTGTGATGCTGGTGGTGCACCTCTTCATCGTCGTCATCATCCTGCAATGCCGCCGCCAGGTCGCCGACGTCATCCGCGCGCCGGCCGATCGCACCGGCCTTGCGGCACGGACGCGCAATCGTCTCGCTTCGCTGTGGCATGTGCTGGCGATCGCGCTCGATCTCGCGCTGTGGGCGGTGTGGGCGCTGAACATCCGCAACGGCTATTCGCTGCTGCTGCAATATTTCGTCGGCACCGTCGCGGTGCTGCTGGTCACCCGGCTCGTCACCATGGTGGTGCTGAGCCTGATCGATCGCGGCTTCCGCATCAGCCCGGACCTGATGCAGCGCTTCCCGGGGCTGGAGACCCGCGCCAACCGCTATCTGCCGCTGCTGCGCAAGGTGGTCACGGCGGTGATCGCCCTGGTCGGTTTCGTCGCGCTGCTCGAGGTCTGGGGTGTCGATGCCATCGTCTGGTTCTATGGCGGCCAGATCGGCTCTCGCCTGATCTCGGCGCTGGTGACGATCGGCATTGCCGCGCTCGCCGCGGCCGTGATCTGGGAAGTCGCCAATGCGCTGATGGACCGGCAGATCGACACCCTGTCGCGCGAGGGCCATTTCGCCCGCGCGGCGCGCCTGCGCACCTTCCAGCCGATGCTGCGCACCGCGCTGTTCTGCATCATCGTCGCGGTGGTCGGGCTCACCGCGCTCAGCGAGATCGGCGTCAATGTCGCACCGCTGCTCGCCGGCGCCGGCATCGTCGGCATCGCGATCGGCTTCGGTTCGCAGAAGCTGGTGCAGGATCTCATCACCGGGCTGTTCCTGCTGCTTGAGAATACCGTGCAGGTCGGCGACACCGTGACGGTGTCGGGCCTGTCGGGCGTGGTCGAGAACGTCTCGATCCGCACCATGCGGCTGCGCGCCGGCGACGGCTCGGTGCATATCGTGCCGTTCAGCGCGGTGACGACGATCACCAATGCCAGCCGCGGCGCCGGCAATGCCGCGGTCAGCGTCAACGTGTCCTACAAGGAGGACACCGACCGCGCCGGCGAGGTGCTGAAGGACATCGTCGCCGGGATGCGCCAGGAGACGGCGTATCGCGCGCTGATCCGCGGCGATCTCGAATTGTGGGGCGTCGACAAGGTCGACGGCTCGGTCGTGACCATCGTCGGCCAGATCCGCTGCACCGACGGCGGCCGCTGGTCGGTGCAGCGTGAATTCAACCGCCGCATGAAGCGGCGCTTCCAGGAGGAAGGCATCGAGATTGCCTCGATGGGCCAGACCATCCTGATGCAGCTTCCCGCGCCGTCGGAGCCGGATTCCAACAAGCTGCCGCGCCGCGCGGCGGGCTAGGATAGAGAAACTCCGCTTCACCTCGCCCCGCGTGCGGGGAGAGGTCGGATCGCATCGGAGATGCGATCCGGGTGAGGGGGAGTCTCCGCGAGTTCAACTGCTACCGTGTGTGGGGAGAAAGCCCCTCACCCCAACCCTCTCCCCGTCAGAACGGGGAGAGGGAGCAAACTAGCTGAATGCTGATCGGCGAGTCTCATGGCATGCGACACCGTCTCGCGACGATGAGACGGCAAGGGCCTCGCCGGGCCCGAGGCATGGCTTGCACCTGGCCGAAAACGCCGCCTTTCTCCTCCTCTCCTGCGATTTCCGCGCTGGCACAGCGCTTGCTCAACGCATCTTCGAATGCGCGGCAAGACGCATTGCATGACTGAATCACAAGCGAAGGAAGGAAACGCACATGGAGCTTGGCTACTTCACCATGCCCTCGCACCCGCCGGAGTGCGGATTGAAAGAGGGCCACGACTGGGACCTGCAGACGCTGCGCTGGCTCGACGAGCTCGGCTATCAGGAAGCCTGGATCGGCGAGCATCACACCGCGCCGTGGGAGCCGCATCCGTCGCCCGACCTGCTGGTCGCGCAGGCGCTGCTGCAGACCAAGAACATCCGCATCGGGCCCGGCGGCTTCCTGCTGCCGTATCATCACCCGGCGGAGCTCGCGAACCGCGTCGCGATGCTCGACCATCTCTCGAATGGCCGCCTGAACTTCGGCGTCGCCGCCTCGGGCCTGCCGAGCGATTGGGCGATGTTCAACGTCGACGGCATGTCGGGCCAGAACCGCGACATGACCCGCGAGGCGCTCGAGGTCATCCTGAAGATGTGGTCCGAGCCCGGACCCTGGACCCACAAGGGCAAGTATTGGACGGTGTCAAAGCCGGACACGATGTTCGACTTCCTCAAGCCGCACATCAAACCGTTGCAAGCACCGCATCCGCCGATCGGCGTCGCCGGCCTGTCGAAGAATTCCGACACGCTCAAGCTCGCCGGCGAGCGCGGCTTCATCCCGATGAGCCTCAACCTCAACCCGGCCTATGTCGGCAGCCACTGGGACTCGGTGGAAGCCGGCGCCGCCAAGACCGGCCGCAAGCCGAGCCGCAAGGATTGGCGGCTGGTGCGCGAGGTGTTCGTGGCTGATACCGATGAGGAGGCGTGGAGGCTGTCGACCGGCGACATGATGGGCCGGATGATGGGCGAGTATTTCCTGCCGCTGCTCGGCCATTTCGGCTTCAAGGACTATCTGAAGCACGCGCCCGACGTGCCCGACAGCGACGTCACCGTCGAATATTGCGCGCGCCGGAATTGGATCGTCGGCTCGCCCGCGACCGTCACCGAGAAGATCGAGAAGATCTACCGGGAGGTCGGCGGCTTCGGCGTGCTCTGCGTGTTCGGCTTCGACTACAAGCACAAGCCGGAAGCCTGGCGGCACTCGCTGGACCTGCTCAAGAACGAGGTGATGCCGCGGCTCAAGCACCTCGGCGCCGAGTTCGAGAAGGCTGCATGACAGATAGGCAGGGTGCGGGGCTTGCCTCGCACCCTGTCTCGCATATCTTTGAGGGAACTATTCCGGTTCAGGGTCAGGGCATGACGGTCGACGCACAGAGTTTCAAGCAGGCGATGCGGCATTGCGCGGGCGCGGTGGCGCTGGTGACGGTCGGCCGCGAGCCGGGGCAGCGCACCGGCCTGACGGTGACCTCGGCCTGCTCGTTGTCGGACAATCCGCCCTCGGTGCTGGTCTGCGTTAACCGTAATGCCAGCGCGCATGAGCGCATCCGCGCGGAGCGCCATTTCGTCATCAACTTCCTCAACGAGGACCATGCGCTGCTGGCGCTGACCTTCTCCGGCCAGAAGGGCGTCAACGGTGACGACCGCTTTGGCTTCGGCCGCTGGACCACCGGCGCCACCGGCGCTCCGGTGCTGGAGGATGCCGTCGCGGCGTTCGACTGTGTGCTGGCGCAGGAGCTCGAGACCAAGACCCATTCGATCTTCATCGGCGAAGTGCAGCATGTCCGCGCCGTGACCACGGTCGATCCGCTGATCTATCTGCGCTCTGGCTTCCAGAGCGTGCGCAACATCCACGATCCTGTCGTGCTCGGCGACATCGACGCGCGGCGCGTCAGCTGGAACGAGTTTTCGTGAAGCCGCGACGAGCGGCATGGCTCCCCGAGTCAATCAGCACTGCTGACCAATCCTGATCAATTTGACGAACGCGCCATCGACGCGAGCGGCATGATATAACTGCCGTCGCGCATGCAGGAGCGATCGATACGGCGGCGCGAGTTCTTCAACTCTCCTCGTCAGCCGGACGTCCGCGCGATCTCGCTTTGCGAGCCCGCAACGTTCGTCGATATGTCGATCAATCGCTGCGCTCATCGCGCTTGCCGCCAGCAAGCTTGAACCACGAGCGCGTCCCGAGATCGCCAAATCTCTAGTCATCGACAAGGGAGACCAAATCATGAAGATCGTTGTGATCGGAGGCACCGGACTGATCGGCTCCAGGACCGTTGCCATTCTGCGTCAACGCGGCCACGACGTTGTCGCCGCTTCGCCGAAGAGCGGCGTCAACACCATCACCGGCGAGGGGTTGAAGGAGGCGCTGGCCGGCGCGGCCGTCGTGATCGACCTGGCCAACTCGCCATCATTCGAGGACAAGGCGGTGATGGCGTTCTTCGAGACTTCCGGACGCAACCTGCTGGCGGCGGAGGCGCCGGCCGGCGTCAAGCACCATGTCGCGCTCTCGATCGTCGGAACAGACCGCACGCCCGAGAACGGATACTTCCGCGCCAAGGTCGCGCAGGAGAAACTGATCGAGGCGTCCGGCATTCCCTACACCATCATCCGCGCGACGCAGTTCATGGAATTCGTCGGAGCCATCGCTGATGCGGGTGCAGTTGGAAACACCGTCAGACTCTCGCCCGGCCTGTTCCAGCCGATCGCGGCGGAGGATGTTTCCGCCCTTGTGGCCGATGTGGCGCTCGAGCCGCCGCGCAACGGCATCGTTGAGATTGCCGGACCGGAACGCGCGCCGTTCAACGAAATCGTGGCCCGCTACCTGAAGACGATCGGCGACCCGCGTCAGGTGGTGCGAGACCCTGACGCCCTCTACTGGGGCGGCCGGGTCGAGGAGCACTCGCTGGTGCCGTTGGGCGAGGCGCGCCTCGGCCGCATCGATCTGAACGAATGGCTGCGGCGCTCGCGGCCGGCAGGCTGACGGTAGCAGCTACTTGAGCCACACCAGCAGCGGGACAGGCGCGCGGCCCTCGCAGGACAGCGTGCCCTCGTAATTGTGCGTCTTGCGGGCGCTGTAGGTGCAGGGCGCGCCGTCCAGCACGAGTTCGGCCGTCACCTGCGAATCCGCACCCGTGAATTGCAGCCGGATCTCGCCGGCGCGTTCCTCGGGTCCATCCTGGACGCAGATTCCGACATGCTTCATCTTCAGCGGTCCGGAGAAGTGCTTGCGCGCATCCGGTCCGCTTTCGGTGAGATGCCCCGTCAGCTCCCATTCGCCGAGCACGCCGGCCTGGCCGAGGATCTCCATCGCACCGAGCGGCGGCACGTGGCAAAGACAGAGCGCAACGGCGCCGAGCAGCGCTGCACCACCGTTGCGCCATGTCGTCAGCGGCATCACAGCTTGCTTCCGGTTGTCTGGCGCAATTCGATCAGCTCCGGCCTCGACAGATCCGCATCCGCAGTGAGCCGGGCGATCTGATCAGCGCATTCCCGGGTCTTGGCCTGATCGCCGGACGCCCTGGCACTCTTGATCATCCCGAGATAGGCCGCCAGCCGGTTGGGCTCCTTCTTGAGCACGGCCTCGTAGGCGGCGAGCGCGTCGGCGGCCTTGCCGCGATCGAGCAGCATGGCGGCATAGAGCTCGCGCGCCGGCGCGAGCGGTCCCGGCGTGACGGGATGCTTCTCGGTCTTGTCTTCCGCCTCCGCGGCGGCATCCATTGCGCTGAGCGCCTCGTCGAATTTGCCTTCGGCGTACAGCACCCATGCGCTCGCGATCTGCTGCTGGATGTCGATGATGTTGGACCAGTAGGCGTCCTTCGCGTCCTTCAGCTTGTCGCGCAGCCCGACGAGCTTGGCGATGTCGGCCTTGGCCGCGGCCGGGTCACCGGAGCGCGCGGCGCCGACCGCCCGCGCGAAATATGTGATGGCATCCGCGTAGGCGTACTTGGTCGGACGGACCTGAAGCGCAGCAGCTCCCTTCCAGTCGCCGCGCTCGAAAACATAGCGGGCTTGGCTTGCCGCCACCGCGTAAGGGCCGGCGAACCGGTCGAGCTTGAACTCGAGCCTGCCGAGCTCGTCGACCACCGCGCGCGCCTCCTTGTCCTGGCCCAACTGCAGATAGGCGTAGACGAGGTAGTCCATCGCGTGCGCCTGATCCTGCTGTTCGCCGTCTTCCTTGGCGATGCGTGCGGATTCCTTGTTCGAGGCGATCGACTCCTTCCAGTAGCCGACGCGGGTGAAGATGTGCGACGGCATGTGCTGGGCATGCGGCGCGCGTTCGGCGATCTTGGCATAGCGCATCGCCGCGGGCAGGCCCTTCTCCGCGAGCGCCGGATAGTCGTAGAGATGGATCAGATAGTGGGCGATGCCGGGGTGCTCGGGCTGGCGCTTGAAGATCGGCTCGAGCAGCGCCGCACCCTTCAGCTGGTTGGCATAGGTCTTGTCGGTAGGGGATGCCGCGACGTTGAGCGTGATCGCATAGGCGATCTGCGCCTCGTCATCGTCGGCATAGTGCGTCGCGACCTGCTCTTCGGCTGCGAGGAATCTCTGCACGCGGGTGCGGTGATCGACCTTGTCATAGTCGACATACATCGCGGCGATCGCGTCGATGTAGTCCCGCTCGCGCTGCGTGCTCGCATTCAGCGCCTGGCCTTTCTTCACGGCTTCGAGGCCGAGCGGAAGGTTCTCCGGCGGTGGCGGCCCGTGCGGATTGTAGAGATAGCTGAGCGCGATCCCCCAGTAGGCGATGGCGCATTGCGGGTCGGCCTCGAGGACTTCCTCGAAGGTGCGTCGCGATGCGCTGTACCAGAACGAATGCTGATACAGCATGGCGCGATCGAACGCCTCCTGCGCCTCCGGTTTGCAGGATGTCGCAAAATGGACTTTGCCCAATCGTTGTTCAGTAGAATCCGAGGCGGCAGGCTGCGAAATGGTCGCGGCAACCAGGCCAACGACCACAGCGAGGGGAAACCGTGTCATGGGACCCGCTCCGTGGCGTTGAATGAAAGGCCTATGATAACACCGTTCCCGCGCGGCCGGAACAGAAGGTGCGCTTCCGGTCTAGCTGTCCAGCTCGATCCCTAACGCCTTGATCTTCCGGTACAACGTCGCGCGGCTGAGCCCTAGCGCCTTGGCAGCGTCCGTCACTCTTCCGTCATTGGTCCGCAACGCATCGACGATCGCGGCGCGCTCGCTCGCTGTGTGATCGGCCTCCACGCTGCGCGTGCCGAACGGCGGCAGGTCGAGATCGGCCTCGGTGATGACGCCACCTTCGGCGGTGGCACCCGCGAGTCGCAGCACGTGACGAAGCTGGCGCATGTTGCCGGGGAAGGGATAGGTCAGCAGCTGCGCCCAGGCATCCGGCGAGATGCGGCAGTGCGGCGCTTCCTCGTCGGCGATCTGCGTGATGATGTCCCTGCGGTCGGCGCGTTCGCGCAAGGCGGGCAGCCGGATCTCCATGCCGCGCAGCCGATAGTACAGGTCGGAGCGGAAGCTGCCGTCCTCCGCCATCCGCGCGAGGTCGCGATGGGTGGCGCTGATCAGGCGGATGTCGACGGGTACCGGCTTCAGCGCGCCGAGCGGCCAGACTTCGCGATTCTCCAGCACGCGGAGCAGCCGGGTTTGCAGCGAAAGCGGCATGTCGCCGATCTCGTCGAGGAACAGCGTGCCGCCAGAGGCCTGCACGATCAGCCCCTTCGATCCCTCGCGCCGCGCGCCGGTGAAGGCTCCGGCCTCGTAGCCGAACAGCTCGGCGTCGATCAGGCTCTCGGGCATCGCGGCGCAGTTCAGCGCAACGTAGTTGCGGCCGGCGCGATTGCTGGCCGCATGAATGGCGCGCGCGAACACGTCCTTCCCGGCGCCGGTCTCGCCCCGCAGCAGGATCGGCAGATCGAGATTGCCGACCGTCATCAGCCGCTTCACGCCCTTGATCAGCGCGGGATCGCGGCCCGCGAGCCGGTGCAGGCCTGAAAACTGTCCGGCCGGCGCCTCGCGCGACGGTGCCGGCAGCGGACGGGAGACACGCGCGCGCACCGGCGGCGCCACGCGGCCACGGCCCCATGGCGTGCCGTCGGCCCGGCGCAATGTGACCGGCTCGTCAACGGCCCGCGTCGCGCGATCGTCCAGTTGAATCAGGCGCGACAGGTCGATGCCGTCATCGATCATCGCATCGGTCAGCCCGAACTCGCCGCGCGCGGTGCGGCAGGCGCCGACCACGCGGCGGTCGTCGTCATAGGCGAGCATGCCGTGCCCGTCGCCGGGCAGTGTCGCGATCCATGAGGCGCGGTAGCGTCGTCGGAAAAACGACTGCTCGATCCGCCGCGTCGCTTCCGCGGTGACGGCGAGCGCCAGTTCATGCGCGCTGCGGCCGAGATCGCTGCGGCAGGAGGAGATGTTGACGGCGCCGGCCAGCCGCCCGGCATGATCGAACAGCGGCGACACCGCGCAGGTGAACATGTGCCACTGCTCGCGGAAATGCTCGTCGCCATGCACGATGATCGGCCGCTGCTCGGCGAGCGCGGTGCCGAGCCCGTTGGTGCCCTCGAAGGTCTCGGCGAAGTTCGAGCCGGTGTAGATCTTCCATTCCAGGAACATCCGCGCGTAGTCGCCCCCAGGCAGGCGGCTCACCAGCATCGTGGCGTTGGGGTCGGCGAGGTTGACGCAGTAGCCGGAGTCGTGGAGCACCCGGGCAAGGTCCTCGAGCTCGGGGATCGCGACCTGGATCAAATCTTCCATCGGTTCGGCGATGTGCCGGACCTCGGCTTCGGTCAGGGTCTGCGGCGGCCCGCGCCGGGCCGGGTCGAGGTTGTGATTGACCACGCAGCGTCGCCAGGACGCGGCAATCCGCGCCTCGGTGTCGACGCCGGCCACCTGATTGGCCGCCGATAAAACACGGGCGACGTGATTCGAGGCCGAAAGATTGGCCATCCAGAGGTCTCCACCCCTAATTTTCCGCGAAGTCTGGCACCCCGACGGCGAATGTCAATTGGCCGACGGAGTCGCGGGGAGGGGACCTTGGAGGGATGTCTGTAGGGCGGATTAGCGAAGCGTAATCCGCCATCCCGGTCGGTCTGCGGCGGATTACGCCTTCGGCTAATCCGCCCTACCTGATCTCACCGGCCGTGAGCAGCACGAACGAACGTCCGGCCGTCTTGTACATACTCTCGAACGCAAACTGCGCACCTGCCGGCTCCTCCGGCGCGTTGGTATCGAGCAGCAGCGACCACTGTGGTCCCGCGGACGTCGGCGGCAGCTTGAAGTCGACCTCGCCCTCATAGCTGTTGAGGATCACCAGCACGGTGTCGTCCTCGCCCGCGCGGGCGATTGCGGTCTTGCGCGCGCGGCCGTCGAGCACGGCGCCGAAGCACTTGATCCAGCCGGTGGTCCAGTCGGCCTGCGCCATCTCCACGCCTGAGGTGCTGATCCAGACCACGTCGCGGATCTCGAGCTGGGCATCGCGATCGCCGGAGAGGAAGCGGCTGCGGCGCAGGATCGGATAGTCGCGCCGCAGCTTGATCATCCGCCTGGTGAAGGCGAGCAGTTTGTTGGCGTCGTCGGAAAAATTCCAGTCGAACCAGGAGATGTCGTTGTCCTGGCAATAGGCGTTGTTGTTGCCGCGTTGGGTACGGCCGAATTCGTCGCCGCCGAGCAGCATCGGCGTGCCCTGCGAGGCCAATAGCGTCGCCAGCATGTTGCGCTTCTGGCGTTCGCGCAATGTGCGGATATCGGGGTTGTCGGTCGGGCCCTCGGCGCCGCAATTCCAGGAGTGGTTGTCGGACGAGCCGTCGTTGTTGTTCTCGCCGTTGGCTTCGTTGTGCTTGTTGTTGTAGCTCGCCCAGTCGTTCAGCGTGAAGCCGTCATGCGCCGTGATGAAGTTGACGCTGGCCCAGGTGCGACGGCCCTCGCGATTGAACACGTCGTGCGAGCCGAGCAGCCGCGGCGCGAGCGCGCCGGGCGCGGCCTCGCCGCGCCAGAAATCGCGCACGGTGTTGCGGTACTTGTCGTTCCATTCCGCCCAGCCCGGCGGGAAGCCGCCGACCTGGTAGCCGCCGGGGCCGCAGTCCCAGGGTTCGGCGATCAGCTTGACCGTGGCCAGCAACGGGTCCTGGTTCATTGCCTTCAGGAAGCCGGACTGCTCGTCGAAGCCGTAGACCTCACGCGCCAGGATGGTGCCGAGATCGAAGCGGAAGCCGTCGACATGCATGTGGCCGGCCCAGTAGCGCAGGCTGTCCATCACCAGCTGGATCACGCGGGGATGCGACAGGTTCACCGTGTTGCCGGTGCCGGTATCGTTGATGTAGTAGCGCCTCTTGTCGGGCAAGAGGCGATAATAGCTCGCATTGTCGATGCCCTTGAACGACAGCGTCGGGCCGCGCTCATTGCCTTCGGCGGTGTGGTTGTAGACGACATCCAGAATGACTTCGAGCCCGGCGCCATGCAGCCGCGACACCATCTCCTTGAATTCGCGCAGGCTGTTCGGCACGTCGGCGGCATAGCGCGGATCCGGCGCGAAGAAGCCGATCGTGTTGTAGCCCCAGTAATTGGTGAGGTGCTTGTCCAACAGATTGCTGTCGTTGATGAAGGAATGCACCGGCAGCAGCTCGACCGAAGTGATACCGAGCGCCTTCAGATGATCGATCGCGGCGTTCGAGCCGAAGCCGGCGTAGGTGCCGCGCAGGTTTTCAGCGACGCCCGGATTCTGCCTGGTGAAACCCTTGACGTGGGTCTCGTAGACCACGGTCTCGTCCCAGTGCACGTCCTGCCGCTGCGCCTCCTGGACCCAGTCGAAGCCGGGATCGACCACCACGCATTTCGGCATGAACGGCGCGCTGTCGCGCTCGTCGAAGGTCAGGTCGTCGCCCGTTTCCATCTTGTAGCCGAACACCGCCGGATTCCATGTCAGGCTGCCGGCATGGGCACAGGCATAGGGGTCGAGCAGCAGCTTGTTCGGATTGAATCGGTGGCCGCCCTCGGGCTGGTAGGGGCCGTAGACGCGATAGCCGTAGAACGTGCCGGGCTGTACGCCGTTGATGAAGCCGTGAAACACCTGGTCGGTATATTCCGGCAGCTCGAAGCGATGCGTCTCGCGCTCGCCGTCGAACAGGCAAACCTCGACCTTGGTGGCGTTGGCGGAAAACACCGCGAAGTTGGTGCCGTGGCCGCTCCAATGGGCGCCCAGCGGATAGGGCAGCCCTTCCTCAATCACGAAATCGGACATCGGTCCCCCAAACTCTGGAATGGGCAAATCAACCAGCAACAAACGCCGCCGCGCGGAAAACGTTGCATGGGCTAGCTTAGCGGCAGTTGCCGGTGGTTCGTATGACGTCCGGGCAGGCCGAGCGCGTCATGTCCCAAGAATGCCGATGTTTGATCCACAGGCCGTTCGACACACTCGGCGTCGTCCTGGCGAAAGCCAGGACCCATTACCCCAAATCTCGATTGTCGCGTAACGCTGGGGCGACGACCCGCTCCATCACCGAATGCGGTGGTAATGGGTCCTGGCTTTCGCCAGGACGACAGGGGCTACATCAGCCGCATCCCCTTAAGTCGCAAGCCCATTGTTGCTTTGGCCATCGCGCTAGTTGCCCGTCAGCAGCGCAAACCGCCGTCGGTCGATCCGCTCGCGCGCCGATTGTCCCGCTGCGGCGCAAAGATCGGGTGCATAGAGCTGGCAGGTTCCTCGCTTTTCGATTGCCTTGTCGATCAGATCCAAAAGTCGCGCAGGCGCGATGTCGGGAGACGCGGCAATGCGGCCGGCGACGACGTGCTTTTCCATTGTCTCGTGCTCAGCGTGATCGATATCGGGGTTGCGCCAGCAATTTGCGCACATGATCTTGAAGCTCTCCGAGTGCGAATAGATCACGGCGTCCCCGTCCAATTCTTCGCTGATGTCGGCCAATTGCCGTGCCGTCTGCTGCGTGCCCGCGAAAGCGAAGAACTGGTAATTCCGGCGCAGCAGCGTTGCCAGATGGGGGAAGACCGGGATCTGCTGCTCGCCATAGGTGTGATGCGTAATCGGAGCGCCGTCGATGAGGATGACGTCGCCATAATCGACGCCGAGATCGCGGTACAGCACGCTGCGGATAATGCCATGGCACGGACTCAACCGTTCGATCCAGACGGTCTCCTCCTCGCCTGGGTCATCACGATCTGCCGTCCGCTCAGCGAGGGGACGCGCGGCAAGTCTCACCTTGCAAGCCGGATATCCACCCTCCGGCAACCCAAAGCGTCCATGCTCGATTTTCTGCTCCATGCGCTTCCACACGCCCAAGGCGGTCGCGGCGTCGCTTGCGCCGGTGGCGCAGATGCCGAGGTTCCATTCGGTGCTGTCGACAGCCTCCTGTGACAGGCTTACAGCGACGCGGTTTGCCGCCACGCCTTCGGCGAATCTGCCGCGCGTCTTGTAGAACAGCCCCAAATTGTAATGGTGCGCGCTCTTTTGCGGATCGATTTCGGTCAGTCTCCGAAGACTGTCCTCGGCGATCGCATCGTGCTGGCGCGCCATCATTCGCGCCGACGTGGCGAGCCCGCGCAGGATCCGCTCCTGTTCAGGCCGCCCTTCATTGAGCTTGGACAAGCGGTGCAGCTTCTCGACCATCGTCTGAAATATTGGGTGTTCCGGCGGCGGCGCGTTCAGATCATCAATGTCGCGGACGGCTTCGAGGCACATGCCAAGCGCTGAGAGGATACCTATGTCGTCATCGTGGGCGTCTGCGATCTCTGAAAGAACGTCTGCCGCCTCTTCCCTCGCGAGGCTTCGTTCGTCGACAATCCATAACAACGCCATCGCGGCCTCAGGCTGGTGACGCTGGGCCTTTCGCAGTGGTTGGATCTTCTGCGATGCAGCCTGCTTGCGGTCCGCCTGTCCTTCCGCAACGGCGTCACGTGCAATCGCGTCGATCTCGTCGAAAGAGAGTACCGCGCTGGGACCATTCGACATGATCATCTCCGTGGAGGCGCCTCGGCATGGGCAGGGACCGGCGGTGGTTTGACGTACCTCAACGCAGCGAGACTACATCAATTTCATACCCTTCAAGCTGGTATGCCCGTTCTTGCCGACAATGATGTGATCATGCACGGCAATGCCGAGCGGCTTGGCGATGTCGACGATGGCTTTCGTCATCTGGATGTCGGCCTGCGACGGCGTCGGGTCGCCGGAGGGATGGTTGTGCAGGAGTCTGCTATGATCGACTAACCTGCTGTAGTTGCGCTAGAAATTGGTGATGCGTAAGTTGGGTGAGGTCGGCAACTGAGATCGGCAAATCGTGCACCTGGGTGATCATCACACCTGATCCTGACCCCTCATGCCGAGGCGCGTTGATGCACGGCAGGTCACGCGGTTCTTCTCGTCCCAGGCATCGAGTTCGTCAACGGGATACAGCACGGCTTTGCCGATCTTGATGAAAGTCGGCCCGATTCTCATAGCCCGCCAGTTGCGTAGAGTGCCTATCGAGATGCTGCCACGGTAGCGCTCCGCGACTTCTTCGGCAGTGAGATATCTCCTAGGGTCCATGCTTAGCTCCACATCTCGCATTCGCGGCGCCCGCCGACGCACTTTTAGCCAAGGATCACACAAGGCGGTGCGAACACGTTCCGGCAGGTTTCCGCACGCTGGCGCATGCGGTTGCCCGCTACGAATGGGACTTTCACCTTCGGACGGGAAGGGCGGACAAGCGGTGGTAGTGGCCGCGGACACCCACGGATAAGAATCGGACGGGCCGCGCTCGTTCGGTCGGGTGGTCGACGATCGTCGCCCACGGTCCGCTTTTCAAGCAACTCCAGCACAGCGTGCAACGCGGCGCAGAAATGAGCCGAATGACCGCGCGGATCCAGTGATGAGATTGCCGATCAAGCGTGGTCAGGCCGTAAGGCCGATCTGATCTTTGCGTTTGAAGCATCTTCCCTTGTGGCTAGTCTGGGCGCTTCCTATATGACCGTCGCGGGCCGGGCCCCTCTGGCGACCATGATGGTCGTGATGTCGGACCGCATCGAGTGCGCTCGATGCCCGGGTCCGATCCTACGCTCCCGATCGAGCCGCACTCCATGACAGGGAGGCGGCATTTGGAATTCCTACTGCTCGATTGGCTCGGCAACCCCGCTTGGATGTGGCTGGGCTTTGTGTCGATCGTCGGTGTGCTGCTCGCGCTGGACCTCGGTGTCCTGCATCGCAAGCAGAAAGAGATTGGCGTGCGCGAAAGCCTCGTGCTCTCGGCAGGCTACATCGTGCTTGGAGTCTCCTTCGCCGGCCTCGTTTGGTTGCAGCTGGGCGAAACCGCGGGCATCCAGTATCTCACCGGCTTCGTCGTCGAAAAGAGCCTGGCGCTCGACAACGTCTTTGTGATCGCGTTGATCTTCGGCTACTTCGCGGTACCACGTCAGTATCAGCATCGCGTGCTGTTCTGGGGCATTCTCGGCGTCATCGTTCTACGCGCGATCATGATCGGCATCGGCGCCACGCTGGTCGCCGAGTTTGCGTGGGTTCTCTACGTCTTTGCGGCCTTCCTTATCCTGACCGGGATCAAGATGCTGGCGCTGGGTGACAAGGAGACCGATCTCTCAAAGAACCCGGTCCTCAAGCTGATCCGCCGCCGCTTCCGCGTGACCGAGGAGTTGCACGGTGAGCGCTTCCTGGTGAAGCTGCCGGACCCGAGGACGGGGCGGCCGGTGCGCTATATGACGCCGCTCTTCCTCGCGCTGATCCTGATCGAGATCGCGGACGTGATTTTCGCGGTGGACTCAGTGCCCGCGATCTTCGCGATCACCACCGATCCCTACATTGTGTACACGTCGAATATCTTCGCGATCCTGGGGCTTCGCGCGCTCTATTTTGCACTTGCTGCCGTTCTGCACCGCTTCGCTTACCTCAAGCAGGCGCTTGCCGTGCTGCTGATCTTCATCGGCTCGAAGATCTTCGTCGCCGATTTCCTCGGGCTCGACAAATTTCCCGCCATCTGGTCGCTCGGCGCCACTTTCGCGATCCTCGCCGCCGGCATCGTCTATTCGCTGTGGCGGACCCGCAATCCCGCCCCTGCCGTGAAAGGCAAGTTCTGATGCCGTGCCGCGGCGTCTGGCTCGACCGCGGCCAGCTCGCAGAGCTGCTGGGGGTCGCACGGAAGGATGATGCCGCTGATCCGGCCCGCAAACGGGAGCGGACGTCGGAAGCGGCCACGCCAACCGAGAGCCCGCTCGTCTCGAAGGTCGGCGCGTTTGGGACGATGGTCACGACAACTATCGGCGCAACGAGCGGCGATCGCGCATCTTCGACTGATCGGCCGGTTGGCGGCGCTTCATGCAACATCGAGGAAAAGGAGATTACATGCCGTATCGACACGCGCTTGGAGGTTTTGCGAAACGCTCCTGGGAAGACTTCGGCGACGAGGTTCATCGGGCGCAGAACGAACATCTGATGGAAGGCATCGTCGCGGGGTGTGCGCTGATCGCCTTCGCCGATGGCTGGGTAACGACGGAGGAGCATGACCGGATGCTCGGGTTGATCCGTGGATTTGAGCCGATCGCTGCGTTCGGGCTAGACGATGTCACCGCGACGTTCGAAACTCTGACCGAGCGGTTCGCCAAGGACCAGAAGGGTGGCGAGGCGGCCGCGTTCGAGGCGGTCGCACGCGTCAAGGGCGCGCAGCGGTATCCGGCACTGCTCGTCGAGGCCTGCTGCGCGATCGCCGCTGCCGATGGCGGGTTCGACTCCGAAGAACGGGCGACCGCTAGGCTCAGGACTCATTGATCAGAGCCAGAAGATCACGGTGGCGGCGAGGGCGATAGCGGAGAAGAAGACCGTAGGGCACCGATCGTAGCGGGTGGCGACGCGGCGCCAGTCCTTGAGGCGGCCGAACATGATCTCGATGCGGTTGCGGCGTTTGTACCGACGCTTGTCGTATTTGATGGGGTCGAGACGGGATTTCCGCCCAGGAATGCAGGGCTTGATCCCCTTCTGCTGAAGGGCATCCCTGAACCAGTCGGCGTCGTAGCCGCGGTCACCCAGCAGCCATTGCGCCTTGGGAAGGTCGTCGAGAAGCGCCGCAGCGCCGGTGTAATCGCTGATTTGGCCTGCGGTCATGAAGAAACTGAGCGGGCGGCCGTTGGCGTCGGTGACAGCATGAAGCTTGGTGTTCATCCCGCCTTTGGTGCGGCCGATCAGCCGCCCGAGATCCCCTTTTTAACCCGCAGGCTCGATGCCGTGCGGTGCGCCTTCAAGTAGGTCGCGTCGATCATAACCGTCTTCGGATCGGCACCCTCGGCGGCCAGCCCTTCCATCATGCGGAGGAAGACGCCCATCTCGCCCCAACGCTTCCATCGGTTGTAGAGCGTCTTGTGCGGACCGTACTCCTTGGGCGCATCACACCAGCGCGAACCGTTGCGATTGACGAAGATAATCCCGCTCAGCACCCGCCGATCATCGACCCGGGGCCTGCCGTGGCTCTTGGGAAAATATGGCCGGAGCCGAGCCATCTGCTCGTCCGTCAGCCAGTACAGGTCGCTCATCTTCAGTCTCCTCGCGGAGCCTGAATCAGATCATGCCTCTCAAATCAATGGGTCCAGAGCCTAGCCGGATCTGCGAAGTTCTCGGGCTCGAACCGGCGGACTTTGGGTTGGCCGACGCGCCTTGAAACGAGGTGGTCGCAAACTGACTTCGATCGGGATCCACACCGACGTTTGGAAGTGAGCGGCCTGGGTTGACCGTCAGTGTTTGCCCTGAATCCGGATCCCGGCAAGGTGTTGCTGTTGCGACGAAGGAATCGCTTCCGTCGCAGTGCGAGGAACGCCGGGCGCGCGTTGGTTTGGCGGTGCGGACGTGCTTGCGTCGCGCCGTTTAAGCTCGGTGGCGGGTTGTTATATAAAACAGAACAAAACCGTGAGTTATTTGAAGTAACTAAAAGCTCTCACTACCGCTACCGTACAGGGAGGACGGTTTCGAAACGGCAGAGCGGAGCGGCTGGTCCCATGCAAATCGCAGGACAGAAGATCGGGTTGCACGTCGCGGAGGCGCTTCGTGGATGACCGTGACGAATCCGCGCCGACGCAGTCTCGGGCTGTCCAATCGGACCCGGGCAAGTCGGGGCTGCCGAGCCGGCATACGACAGTAGGCCCCGAGCGCGCACCCCATCGCTCGTTCCTGTACGCGATGGGCTTGTCGGCCCGCGAGATCGCGCAACCTTTCGTCGGCGTCGTCACGACCTGGAATGAAGCGGCGCCCTGCAACATCTCGCTGTCTCGGCAGGCGCAGGTGGTGAAGAAGGGGGTGGCGGCCGCCGGCGGCACGCCGCGCGAGTTCACCACCATTACGGTCACCGACGGCATTGCGATGGGGCACGCCGGCATGAAGGCCTCGCTCGTCAGCCGCGAGGTGATCGCCGACTCGGTTGAACTCTCCGTGCGCGGTCATTGCTACGACGCGCTGGTGGGGCTGGCCGGGTGCGACAAGACTCTGCCGGGGCTGATGATGGCGATGCTGCGCCTCAACGTGCCCTCGGTATTCCTCTACGGCGGCTCGATCCTGCCGGGACGGTTCCGCGGCAAAGACGTCACGGTGCTCGACGTGTTCGAGGCGGTCGGCGCCAACGCCGCCGGAACGATGAGCGATGCGGACCTCGCCGAACTCGAAACGGTGGCATGCCCATCGGCGGGGTCATGCGGCGGCCAATATACCGCCAACAGCATGGCCTATGTGTCGGAGGCGATCGGTCTCGCTCTGCCGGGTTCGGCCAGCACACCGGCGCCTTACGAGTCCCGGGACCGGTTTGCCGACGCGTCGGGTCGCGCGGTGATGGCGCTGCTCAAACGGGGCTTGCGCCCGCGTGACATCGTCACGCGCCAGGCGCTCGAGAATGCGGCCGCGGTCGTCGCCGCGACAGGCGGATCGACCAACGCCGCGCTCCATCTGCCGGCGATGGCCCATGAGGCAGGCATCGCCTTCGACATCTTCGATGTCGCCGCGGTGTTTCGGCGCACGCCGTTGATCGCCGATCTGAAGCCCGGTGGACGCTATCTCGCCAAGGACGTGCACGAGATCGGCGGCGTGCCGGTGGTCCTGAAGGCGCTGCTCGACGGTGGCTTCCTGCACGGCGAATGCCTGACGGTCACGGGCCGCACCCTGGCCGAGAATCTGGAATCCGTGCTTTTGCCCGACCACCAGGACGTCGTCCATCCGACGACGCGGCCGCTGTCACCGACCGGCGGCCTCGTCGGCCTTTCCGGAAATCTCGCGCCTGAAGGGGCAATCGTGAAGGTGGCGGGCCTGCGCAGGCTCGCCTTCAGCGGTCCGGCGCGCGTGTTCGACCGGGAGGAGGATGCCTTCGCAGCGGTGATGCAGCGGCGCTACCATGCGGGCGAGGTGCTCGTCATCCGCTACGAGGGGCCGCGTGGCGGACCCGGCATGCGCGAGATGCTGTCCACCACCTCGGCGATCTATGGCCAGGGCATGGGGGAGGACGTGGCCTTGATTACCGACGGCCGCTTCTCGGGCGCGACGCGCGGCCTGTGCGTCGGTCATGTCGGACCGGAAGCCGCGGTCGGCGGCCCGATCGCATTGATCGAGGACGGCGATGTGATTGAGATCGATGCGGAGCGAGGGACGCTCTCGCTCCGCATCGATCCCGCCGAGTTGGCGGCGCGCCGCGAGCGGTGGCAGCCGCGCCGGCATGCCTTCCAGTCCGGAGCGCTGTGGCGCTACGCGCAGACCGTCGGTTCCGCCGGCAAGGGCGCGGTGACCCATCCAGGCGCTGCCGCCGAAGAGCACGTCTATGCTGATATCTGACCCAGGCGCCGCAGCCGAGAGAGTGGAGTCATCCAGCGCGCACCGCTTAGTCCTTCGCCAGCCCGATGATTGGCATGTGCATCTCCGTGACGGCGGGATGCTCGCCGCCGTCGTCAACGAGACCGCCCGTCAGTTCGCCAGGGCGATCGTCATGCCCAACCTCGATCCGCCGGTGACCACCGTGGCCGCGGCGGAAGCCTATCGTGCGCGGATCCAGGGGGCGCTCGCGCCTGGCCTTGCCTTCACACCGCTGATGACGGCCTATCTGACCGACGACATCGCCCCGGCGGAAATCGAGCGCGGCTTCAGGTCCGGCGTGTTCACCGCAGCCAAGCTCTATCCTGCGCATGCGACCACCAACGCCGCGCAGGGCGTGACGGACGTGGCTCACATCTTCGGCGTCCTTGACGTCATGCAGCGCCTGGGGATGCCGTTGCTGCTGCACGGGGAAGTCACGGACCACGACGTCGATGTTTTCGACCGCGAAGCCGTCTTCATCGACCGTGTGCTTGCGAATGTCGTCGCAGGATTTCCCGCTCTCAAGATTGTCTTCGAGCATATCACCACCGCCGAAGCCGTGGCCTTCGTCGAGGCCGCCGGGCCGAACGTCGGCGCCACGATCACGCCACACCATCTGATGATCAATCGCAACGCGATGTTCGCCGGCGGCATCAGACCGCATCTCTACTGCCTGCCGGTCGCAAAACGCGAGCGGCATCGTCTGGCGTTGCGACGCGCGGCGACCTCGGGAAATCCGAAGTTCTTCCTCGGCACCGATTCAGCGCCACACGCGGTCCGTGACAAGGAGTCCGCCTGCGGCTGCGCCGGCATCTTCAACGCGCCGGTCGCCCTGCAGAGTTACGCCACGGTGTTTGACGAGGAAGGTGCGCTGGACCGGTTCGAAGCCTTCGCGTCTGAGCATGGAGCGCGCTTCTACGACCTCCCGCTCAACGCCGGCTCGATCGTCCTTGAACGGACACCATGGCGGGCGCCATCGGTCTTCGCCGCTGCTGGCGACCAAGTCGTTCCGTTCCAGGCCGGTGCGTCCATGGCCTGGACGTATCGAGGACCGATCGATGCGCCGTCATGAGCGAACCGCGATCTATGAACCACGTCCTTACGCAGGTCGCAGCGCCGTGCTCGCCACCATGCATCGCAAGGAAGAAGCGATCGCGCCGGCCCTTAGCGCGACCCTTGGTCTTGTCGTCGTACCCGCGGCGGGTCTCGATACCGATCAGCTCGGGACGTTCTCGGGCGAAATCGCGCGGCAGGGGACGATGCTCGAGGTCGCGGTGCGCAAGGCGAGGCTGGGCATGCAGGGCGCCGGATTACCGCTCGGCCTCGCCAGCGAGGGCTCGTTCGGGCCCCATCCAGCGATCCCGTTCTTCGCGGCCGGCATGGAGCTCCTGGTGTTCGTCGATGACGAGAGGGGGATCGTCGTCAGTGAAAGCCTGATCGCCGACGCGACCAACTTCGGCCATCTCGTCGTTTCTCCAGGCGATGCGCTGGAGGCATTCCTCGAACGGGTGGGATTCCCGAGCCACGCCCTGATCGTGCGGGCGAATGAGGGTTCGGTGACAGCGGCTCTCGTTAAAGGCCTCACCGACCGGAAAGGCCTTGCGCTCGCGATCGCGGCCGCCGCTGCCGCATCCTCGGATGGCCGGGCGCGTCTCGAGACCGACATGCGCGCGCACCTCAATCCGACGCGGATGAAAAGCCTCGCCGCGCTCGCGGATCGCCTCGCTCGACGGCTCGCGACACCGTGCCCTGCGTGCGGCGCGCCCGGCTTCGGACGTACGGGATCGCGGATCGGGCTGAAATGCGAGGACTGCGGCGCGCCCACCGAAATGGTCCTCGCCGAGGAATATGGTTGCTCGGTGTGTGGGTGTCGTGAGGAACGGCCTCGGTCTGATGGGTTGCTCCGTGCGCCGGCGCAATATTGCCCGGAGTGCAATCCATGAGGAAGCGGGGCGCTCGCCCGGATTCGAGATCGTCGTCGCGGGGTGCTGCTGCTCGGAGGCGTGCGCGGCGCGAAGGGCGGACCCCGCCGGCTTCGGTGGGGCCCGCCGAATCGCCAATCGCACCGCCGCTCCCGGTGGACCGCCCCTCGTGATCCACGGTGTGCGAGCTCACGACGCCGCGCTGGAGCGGCTGCGCGCGCTGCATCCGCAGCTGATCGACTTCTCGCTCGTTCGCATGAAGCGTCTCTGCGCGAAACTGGGGCGCCCTGAGCGTCGGCTGCCGCCCGTAATCCATGTGGCGGGGACCAACGGCAAAGGGTCGACGATCGCCTTCCTGCGCGGCATCGCCGAGGCCGCCGGCTTACGCACGCATGTCTATACCTCACCGCACCTCGTACGTTTTGCGGAGCGCATCCGGCTGGCGGGCGAACTGATTTCCGAGGACGATCTGGCCGAGGTGGTGGCGCGGATTGAAACGGCGAACGAGGGTGAGCCGATCACATTCTTCGAGATCACGACGGCGGCGGCGTTGCTGGCGTTCGCGGAGACGCCCGCCGATCTCTGCCTTGTCGAGGTGGGTCTGGGCGGGCGTTATGACGCAACGAACGTCATAGAGCGTCCGGCGATCACGGCCATCGCGCCCGTCGCCCTTGACCACTGTGAGTTTCTTGGCGAAACGATCGCCGAGATCGCGGGGGAGAAGGCCGGCATCATAAAACCCGGCGTTCCCTGCGTTTCCACTCGCCAGGTCGAAAGCGCCTTGGTCGTGATCAGGAAAGCGGCCGAGCGCGCACGAGCGCCGCTGATGCTCGCTGGCCGCGACTTTAATGCATGGACGGAACAGGACCGCGTCCGCTACCAGGACTCTGCCGGCAATATGGACTTGCCCCACGGTCGTTTGATGGGCGCGCATCAGGTCGCCAACGCGGGGCTCGCGGTAGCCGTGGCCCGCAAGTTCGGCTTGTCGGATGCAGCCGTGAACGAGGGACTGAGACGCGCCTCGTGGCCTGCCCGGATGCAGCGCTTGACGGCGGGTCCGCTGGCCGCACGAGCGTCAGCGCGAGGCGCCGATCTCTGGCTCGACGGCGCCCACAATCCGCACGCGTTCGAATCGCTGGCGCGATCGTTGCGCGACCTCAGAGCGAGGGACGGGCGGCCATTGGCAGTCATCCTCGGCGTCCTCGCCAACAAGGACCTTGAAGGCATCTTCGCGGCGTTGTGTCCGATCCGTCCCCTAAAGCTGTTGCTCGTGGACTTTGATGCAAGCGGGGCGGCCGATCCCGCGGTCCTTTTGGACGTGGCTCGGCGTACAGGGCTTGGCGCGGAGGTTCGGCCGGATGTCTCATCGGCTCTCGATGCGGCGCTTTCTGGCGATGGGCCGCCGCCGCATGTGGTCATTTGCGGTTCGCTGTATCTCGCTGGCGAGGTCTTGGCGCTGGACTTAGAAACCTGGCCAAAATGAAAGGCTGACGTTGCCGCAGGGTGCATTCGAGCGGAAGCCACGGCATCCTTTCCGTTCGCCGCCCGGATGGGCAACTCCAAGCCAATAATTCGAAACGCGACGCTTCTCGGTGCCCGCGTAGAAGGTCTCGCTGAGGTTCGGGACCGGAAGAGGCCTTTGCGAGGGGGTCGGCGGGAGAGCTCGCGGTTGGCTGCGCAAGGCCGAAGGTCCAGCTCCGACCAGCGGGCTAGGGATTCACAACCGGGTTCAGTGGGACGGACACCGTCGATCTTACCCGACATCAATGGCAGCCGAGCCTGAGGTCTCCATAAACGGGGGGTAAGTCGTCGCGTAACGACCCCAATCCCCCTGCGCTCCCCTGCGCGAGAAGGAGAAACCCGGATGGCCAGTGTTTCAAATCCCATGACTCGTGATCTGTCAGCGGGAGTATCGGATCAACCCCAAGCGCCACCCTACCTCCCGGCAGCTGTGCTCCTGCTCGCCCAATTCATCTTGATGTGGGCCGCCTTCTTCATATTGATGCCGTCAATCAACTGGCCCGCGTCGCTCGGGGAGCCGCCATCGATCATCCTGCCGTTGATCCTTCAACAGGCCGGTCCGGTCTTTGCGGGCTATCTGAGCTACCTCCTGCACGCACTGATTCTGATTCCCTTGGCGATCTTACTCGGCCGCACATTGGCGATGGGGCGGGCGCTCGGAAACTTTGCGGTTGCGCTCGGAATTCTGGCCGGGGTCGCGAAAGCGTTTGGTATCGTCCGCTGGCTGTTCCTGATGCCGGGTCTCGCCGTTGCCTATGTCGATCCGGGCGCGAGCGGCGCCACCAAAGCCGCGATTGAGGTTGTTTACGTTTCCTTCAACGCCTTCGCTGGCGGGGTTGGTGAACTTTTAGGTGTCGGCCTTTTCGCCGGCGTCTGGACCATCCTGGTTTCGATCGCCCTGCTGAGGCTAGGCGGCGGCGCCCGCATCATCGGCTGTGCCGGTTTTATTGCGGCGGCAGGTCTGCTCTCCACGCTACCCTCGGTGATCGGGGTGGAATCATCGATCCTGCTGACGCTTTCGGGGATCTTCTGGCAGCTCTGGACGGCGGCGCTTGCGATTTGGCACCTGCGCGCACGCTCAGTGGAAAACATTGGGATCTCATCCGACGCGAGAGCGGCCGTCCGATCAAGCCGAGCCTGATCACGGCACAGGTGAACCCCCATCGCGCGGACCGGGAGCTACTTTGATGAACAGCCATGATCTGCATGTCGTGATCGGCCAGGGTCCGGTCGGCAAGGCCGTCGTCAGCTCGCTGTTGCTGCAGGGCGCGCGGGTTCGGACCGTCACCCGCTCCTCTCGTTCTGCCCGCCATGCAGGCGTCGAGGTTCACGTCGGCGACGTCTCGCGGCGTGAGGACGCCATATCGGCCTGCGCAGGGGCCACCGTGGTCTATCAATGCGCCGCGCCGCCCTATCAGAGCTGGTCCATGATGTTTCCGAAGCTGCAGGCGAGCGTTCTGGAAGGGTCTGCGCGTGCCGGCGCGGTCCTCGTGGCCGCCGAGAACCTCTACGGATACGGCGTTGCCGGGACTCTGGATGAGAACCTTCCGCTCATCGCGACAACGCGGAAGGGCAAGGTTCGTGCAGATCTCAGCCGGCAACTGATCGAGGCCCACCAACGCGGCGATGTGCGTACAGTGACTGGGCGTGCAGCCGACTTCCTCGGCCCCGGCGTGCGCCAATCGGCGTTTGGTGAGCGCGTGTGGCCGAACCTGTTAAAGGGCAAAGCGATTGGATGGTTCGGCAACGCCGACATGTTGCACAGCGTGACATATGTACCGGACTTCGCCCAAGCGCTGATCCGGCTCGGGCGGGAGGAGCGCGCCTGGGGCAGGGCATGGCACGTGCCGTCTCCACCGGCGCTAACGCCACGGGAGATCCTGACGCGGGCGGCGGAGATCGCTAACGCACCAGCGCCCAAGATCTGTCGGGTTCCCAGGTTCGTTCTCCGAACGATCGGCCTCTTCGCGCCTGCGGCGAGCGAGGTTATTGAAATGGCCTACTCCTATGAGGCGCCGTTCATCATCTCCGACAAGGCTTACACCGAAACGTTCGGCGTCCGCGCCACGGACTGGGACGACGCGCTCACGGCGACGCTGGAAAGCTGGCAGAACGCATCTTGACGCTCCGATCACCGCTTAACGGGTAGCTTTTTGACGAGCCGCCCGCGGATGCGCGACAGGCTTTCCGGCGTGATTCCGAGATAGCTCGCAATGAGATATTGTGGCACACGCCGTGCCACCTCCGGCCTGGCGTTGACAAACGTGCGGTAGCGCTCGTCAGGCGCAAGGGTGAGGAGACTGGTAGAGCGTCGCTGTGAGCCAACCAGTGCCGCCTCCACCATCAGCCGACCGAATCGCTCCATCGCATGGTCGGCGGCGTAGGCGGCGTAAAGTGCCCGGCGAGACAGACAGATCACCTCGGACGGTTCCAGCGCCTGCATCGACTGAGATGCGGGCGCTTGGGACAGGAAGCTCGATGCATCGGTGAAGACCTGGTCCTTGTCGAAAAACTGTCCGGTGCGCTCTTCACCGCTATCGCCGTCGAGAAAATAGTAGCGAACAAGCCCGGCTGACATGAAGTAGATGTGCTCAGCGATGTCCCCGACCCGGAGCAGATGGTCGCCTTTGGCAAGCACACGGAGTTCGCAGGCGTCCGCGATATCGTTCAGCGTCAGCTCGGACGGCGTCAAGGGTGCCACTGATCTGATGATCAGGTCGGAAAAGGCTGCAAATGCTGGATCCTTGGAACGCATCCAGCGACTATACGCGATGCGGTGAATGCTGAAGTTCGCTTTGTGTTCGGTCGACCGTCAGCCCTTGAGACGATGTGACAGGCCTCATGATGCGCATGTGAGCAACAAAGTCATTTATCCTTTACCGCCCGCGTGAGCAGCTCCCCGAGCAAGGGATTCGGAAAGCGGCGCTTCTGGGTGATCGCGTAGAATGTTTCGCTGAGGTTCGGGACCGGACAGACCTCCACGAGCAGGCCGGCGGCGAGTTCGTCGCGCACGACGATCGGCGGTACGAGAGCCAGACCGTCGCTGTCACGGGCGAGGAGCCGCAACATGGCCATGTCATCCACTTCGGCAAAAATGATCGGGCGCACGCCGGCGAGTTCGAGGATCCGATCGAACCCAACGCGAATTTCACTGTCGAGACTCGGTAACAAGATGGGCTGCGACCGCAGGTCGTCCGGGAAGCGGAACGCGGTCGGTTCGGCGCGCGGGCGCCTTACCAGTGCGACCGGCTGCTGAGCGAGCAAATGGCTGCGAAGGTCGGAGCGCGCGTCGTGCTGCGGAGCGCTGTTGGCGAGCACGACATCGATCATATGCGCCTCAAGCTGGGCGAGGAGATCGCGCATGGTGCCTGAGCGGATAATCAACTCGACGTCGGCCCGGCCCACGAGTGGGCTCAGGAACTCCAGCTGGAAGTTTCGGGATAGCGTCGTCAACGCGCCCACCCGGAACGCCTGCCGCCGATCCACCGGCCGCCCTTTCATCGTGCTCACCAGCTCGTCTCCGGCCTGAAAGACGGTGTCGGCATAGTCGAGGGCGATCCGACCGGCCTCGGTGAGGATGAGACGCTTGCCGGATCGGTCGAACAGCGGATGGCCCAGCTGCAGCTCGAGCTTGCCGAGCTGCACCGAGAGGGCCGATTGCGAGAGATTTAGCCGATCGGCGGCGCGGGTAAGGCTGCCCTCATGCGCGATGGCCCAGAAATAGCGCAAGTGGTGATAGTTGAGGGTTGCCATTGCATGATTTTACAGAAACGAACGAAGTGCCGCAATCTTTGTATTATTAAGAACCCGCATGTGGCGTTAATTGATAGGTCGCTTCTCGCTGGAGACGACCATGACGCCGAACCTGACCTGGTGCCTCGCTCTCGGACCATTCGCGCTCGCAGTCGCCGGATTGGCGACCGGAAGCGCCAAGTCGGGTCAGCGACAGGTCGGAGGGGGCGCCGCTTGGATCGCCGGCTTCGCCCTGGCGATGGCCGCAGCCGCGGGCCTCTGCGTCGCGGTCAACGGCCCCCTGGTGACAGGCACGGTGGGGTTCGCAGGTGTCGGCCTGGGATTCTACGTCGATACTCTGGCCGCGATCATGTTCGTGCTGGTCGCCTTCGTCGGCCTGATCGTCGTCCTGTATAGCCGCAACTATCTCGACGGCGACCGCGGGCAGGCCCGCTTCACCAAGTGGCTGTGTCTGACCCTCGCGGCGGTGCTGCTGCTGATCGTCTCGGGCAATCTGTTCCAGTTCGCGCTGGCGTGGATCGCGACCAGCCTCGGGCTCAACAAGCTGCTGCTGTTCTATCCCGAGCGGCAGGCGGCCGTGCTCGCCGCGCGCAAGAAATTCCTCGCCAGCCGGCTCGGCGATCTCTGCCTGATCGCGGCGATGGTGCTGCTCCATCAGGCTTTCGGCAGTCTCGACTATGCGGTCCTGTTCGCGGGGGCGGAGGCGATGCGCGTCGGCGGAGACATTCCCGCTGCCATCCATGCGGTCGCGGTACTGCTGGTGATCGCCGCGCTGCTCAAGTCGGCGCAGTTCCCGCTGCATGGCTGGCTCACCGAGGTGATGGAGACACCGACACCCGTGTCGGCGCTCCTCCACGCCGGCGTGATCAACGCCGGCGGCTTCCTCGTGCTGCGTTTCGCCGACGTCATTTCGCTCTCGTCGCCATCGATGGAGATCCTGGTCATCGTTGGCGGCGTTACCGCGCTGTTCGGATCGGTCGTCATGCTGACCCAGACCAGCGTCAAGGTTTCGCTGGCCTATTCGACCATCGCCCAGATGGGCTTCATGATGCTGCAATGCGGGCTCGGCGCGTTCGCCGCAGCGTTGCTGCACATCGTCGCTCACTCGCTCTACAAGGCCCACGCCTTCCTCTCGTCTGGCAGCGTCATCGACCTGGCGCGGGCGTCGTGGTCGCCGAGCCCCGGCGGTCAGCCGCACCCGGCCCGGATGGCGATGATCGTCGGCCTGGTCCTGGCCGCGGCTTTGGTCGTGGGGACGCTGTTCGGCGCGACGATCACCGCGCAACCCGGTGTGTTCGCCCTCGGCGCGGTGGTGATGCTGGGTCTCGCGCACCTCATAACCCAGGCCTTCGACGAGCGGCCAAGCCTCTATGTCGTCGGCCGGACGGCCGCGCTCGCACTGGTGGTGTCGCTCGCCTATTTCGGACTCCAATGGGCGGTGGAGCATGTGCTTGCCGGGTCCTTGCCCCCGGTGCAGGCGCTGCGCGGACCACTCGACCTCGTCATCGTCGCCCTGGTCGTCCTGGCGTTCGCGGCGGTGACCGTCTTCCAGAGCGTCTTGCCGGGCAAGGCGGACGCCCCGCGCTGGCAGGCGGCCTACGTCCACCTTGCCAACGGCCTCTACGTCAACACGCTCGCCAACCGGCTGGTGCTGCGGTTCTGGCCAAGCCCGCCGCCGCCGCCCGCGATCGTTCCTTCGACCCCTGTCAGCGGAGTTCCCTCATGAGCCATGCCGTCGCCGCCGCGATCGACCCGCCGAGGCGGGCGCAAGATGCGGAGCCAGTGGCCAACCCGCCACGCCCGGCGATCGACGCCGCCATCGACCGGGCGTGCAATAAGATCGCGCCGCTTTGGCCGCTCAAGCACTTCGTCGCGGTCAATCCGTTTCTCGGCTTCAGCGACCAGAGCTTTTCCTCGACGTGCGCGACGCTGCGCCGCGTCGCCGGCGTCGACATGCTGATGCCGCGTGCATTCTACCGAGAAGCGCTGGCGGCGGGACGGATCGAGGATCGCGACCTGAAGGCGGCGGTCGCCGCGACGTCCGGTCACGCAGCGCTGGCGAGCGACGACGCGGCGCTGCGCCGGTCGGCCGCAACAGACCCGGTGACGAAGAGGCCAAAAGCAGTGGTTGCGACCGTCGCCGAGGTTCTCGACAGCCTGTCGGCGGGCGACCGCCAAGCCTCGCGCACTGCCTTCATGATCGACGAGATCTCGAAGTGGTGCGCGGCCTATTTCGACGAGGGTCAAGCCGCGTGGAAGCTGCCGTCGCGGGCGCTGCCGCCTTACGCCGCCTGGCGCGCGGCTATGCAGTTCGACCGCAACCCCGAGACGATGGGAATCAAGGGCTTCCGCAAGGCCGTCGCCGCCATGCCGGACGACCCGCGCGAAGCGATCGCCGCAGTCGTGGGCGCGCTCGGCATCCCCGAGCGCGCGGTCGAGGATTACCTGCACCGCGCGCTGATCGATGTCGGCGGCTGGGCCGCCTATGCGCGATACCGCGTCTGGGACAACTCGCTCTACGGGCGCGATGACGACACGCTGGTGCAGCTGTTGGCGATCCGGGTGGTGTGGGGCTATGCGCTGTTCCTCGAACGCGCCGACCCGGATTTTAGGGCGGCATGGTCGAAGGCGATGGCAGAGGCCACCGCGCTGCCGGAGGACGAGCGCCTTGGCGACGATCCGGAGCTGGTCGTCGATCTGATGCTGCACGAAGCCTATGAGGCCGGGTATCAGCGCCAGTTACTGGCGCGGCTCGGGCAGCACCTCGCATCCCCCGTGCCCTCAAAGGCTGTGCGCAAGGCGTTCCAGGCGGCGTTCTGCATCGACGTGCGCTCCGAGGTCTATCGGCGCGCGCTCGAGACGGTCTGCCCCGACGCCGAGACGATCGGCTTCGCCGGCTTCTTCGGCTTCCCAATCGAATATGTGCCGATCGGCCGCGACACCGGCGGCGCGCAATGCCCGGTGCTGCTCAAACCCGCCTTCGTCGTCTGCGAGGCGGTCGCCGGTGCTTCCGAGCCCGAGGAGGCGGAGATCCTCAACCGGCGCCTGCTGCGCCGCCGCGCGGCGAAGGCGTGGAAGGCGTTCAAGCTCTCGGCGGTGTCTTCCTTCACCTATGTCGAGACGGCGGGGTTGCTGTTCGCCGGCAAGCTCGTCGGCGACAGCGCGCGCCTGACCCGGACGGTCAGCGACCCCAATACCGATGGCCTCGACGAGAGCGTCATCGATCGGGTGGGCCCGCGTCTAGATCCCCGCGCGGTGGCTGGCCGGCTCACCGGCTTCGACGACGCGCAGCGTGTCGCCATGGCCGAGGCCGTCCTGCGCGCGATGTCGATGACGCAAGACTTCGCGCGCCTGGTCCTGCTCACCGGGCACGGCAGCACGACCGTCAACAATCCCCATGCCTCGGGGCTCGATTGCGGCGCGTGCGGCGGCCACACCGGCGAGGCGAACGCACGGGTCGCCGCCGCCATCCTCAACGATCCGGGCGTGCGCAGAGGTCTCGCCGGCAAGGGAATCGATATCCCCGAGGACACCTGGTTCCTGGGCTGCCTGCACGATACGACCACCGACGAGGTCCACATCTTCGACGCGGACGATCTCCCCGCGTCCCACGCCGCCGATCTCGCCGCTCTGCGCAGGGCGCTGGCGAAGGCTTCGTCGCTGGCGCGCGCCGAACGCGCGCTGGGGCTCGGAATCGACAAGACCAGGGACGTTGATCGTGCGGTGAAGGCGCGTAGCCGCGACTGGGCGCAGGTCCGTCCCGAATGGGGGCTCGCGGGCAACGCCGCCTTCATCGCCGCGCCGCGGTCACGGACGCGCGGGCTCGATCTCGGCGGCCGCGCCTTCCTGCACGACTATGACTGGCGCAAGGACGACGGGTTCGGCGTGCTCGAACTGATCATGACCGCGCCGATGGTCGTCGCGAGCTGGATCAACCTGCAATATTACGGCTCGACCGTGAACAACCGCGCCTTCGGCAGCGGCAACAAGGTGCTGCACAACGTCGTCGGGCAGCTGGGGGTGCTGGAGGGCAACTCCGGTGACCTCAAGGTGGGATTGCCCTGGCAGTCGGTCCACGACGGCGAGCGCTTCGTGCATGAACCGCTGCGGCTCAACGTCTTCATCGCAGCCCCCGAAGACGCGCTGAATGGCGTCATCGAGAAGCACGCGGGCGTTCGTCATCTCGTCGACAACGGCTGGGTTCACCTCTTCCGGCTGGCCGATGAAGGCCGGGTGATCCGCCGCTACGTCGGTGGGCTTCAATGGGAAGCCGCCGCATGACCGCACGGCTGTCCCACCTCGCGCGACTGGAATCGGAGGCGATCCACATCCTGCGCGAAGCCGTCGCCGAAGCGCGCAAGCCGGTGATGCTGTTCTCGGCCGGCAAGGACTCGACCGTGCTCGCTTACCTCGCCTTGCGCGCCTTCTTCCCGGGAAGGCCTCCGTTCCCGCTGCTCCACATCGACTCGACCTGGGAGTTCCAGTCGCTGCTCGACTTCCGCGACGGCTTCGCGCGAGAGCATCGCTTCGAGTTGATCGTCCACGCCAATGAGGCGGCGCGCGCCGCCGGTCTCAACCCGTTCGATCATGGCGATCGCTATACGTTGGAGATGCGCACCGAGCCGCTCAAGGCCGCGCTGGACCAGGGCGGCTATGACTTCGTCTTCGGCGGGGCGCGCCGCGACGAAGAGAAGTCGCGGGCCAAAGAGCGGGTGTTTTCCGTTCGGAGCGCCGGCCATGTCTGGGATCCGCGCCAACAGCGGCCCGAACTCTGGAACCTATACAACACCCGGCTCGGCAAGGATCAGTCGGCGCGGGTGTTCCCGCTCTCGAACTGGACCGAAACCGACGTCTGGACCTACGCGCTGACACACGACATCGCGCTGGCGCCGCTCTATTTCGCCGCGCCCCGGCCGGTTGTCGAGAGGGGCGGCGGGCTGATCGTCGTCGATGATGAGCCCCGCATGCGACTGCGGGCCGGCGAAACCGTCCAAACCAAGACCGTGCGTTTTCGGACGCTCGGCTGCTGGCCGGTGACGGCGGCGGTCGAATCCGACGCGGCCGACCTCCGCTCAGTCGTTCAGGAGACGTTGGCTGCCACGGGATCGGAACGTCAGGGCCGGATCAGTGACGGCGAGGACGGCGGCTCGCTCGAACAGAAGAAGCGGGAGGGGTATTTCTAGTCATGCCGGCCGCTCCGCGCCCCTACGACGATGAACTGGCGATGCTCGCGACGATGCACGCCAAGGAGCGGGTGATCGCGCCGCTGCTGGAACGATCGCTCGGCGTGCGCGTCAGGGTAAGCAGCGGCATCGATACTGACCGGTTTGGGACCTTCAGCCGGGACGTCGAGCGGACCGGCTCGCAGCTCGATGCCGCGCGGGCCAAGATCGCGGCGGCGTTCGCGGAAGCGCCCGACGCTCAGTTCGCGTTGGCCAGCGAAGGCAGTTTCGGCCCTCATCCTTACATCCCGTTCGCGCCGCTCGCCCGCGAGATCGTCGTCCTGGCCGATCGCGCGCGCGGGATTGAGCTCATCGGTCGTCATGCGAGCCTGACCACCAACTTCAGTCACGCGGTTGTTTCAGACTTGCCCAGCGCGCGCGCATTTTGCGAGCGGGCCCAGTTCCCCGGTCATGGCGTGATCGTCATCGGCTGCATCGACGGTGAGCCGGCGCCTGGCCGCGCGCTCATCAAGGACATCGCCAGCGCGGCGGACCTCGACAACGCTGTGACTCAGACGATCGCGATGTGCGGCGCGGCCTTCGTCGAGACCGACATGCGAGCCCATCGCAACCCGACCCGCATGCGCGCCATCAAAGCCGCCACCCTCGATCTGGTCCGCCGGTTCCGCAGCAAGTGTCCCGTGTGCGCGGCGCCCGGATTCGCGGTAACCGAGCGGCTTTCCGGTCTGCCCTGTTCGTGGTGCGGCGGGCCAACTCTGGCGATCAAGGCGGACGTGCTTTCGTGCGAGGGCTGTGGTCATCGGATCGAGCGCCCCGTCGCAGCGACGACGGCGGACCCAGGTCAATGCGGCGATTGCAACCCCTGAGGTCAGTCGAGAGAGGAGGTCCACATGGCAGAAGTCGGAAAGCCCCGCGACGGCCCAGCAGACACCGACTCGATGATCGAATGGGTCCTGTCGCACCCTGGTATGAGCAAGTGGCTAAAGGACGCGCTGCGTAGCGCACTTGATCGGAACCCCTTTGATGTCCTCAACGACCTCGAAATATTGAAACACCTGTCGACAGCACGATGCCGATCAGCGCTGAGCTCCTATTACGCGGAACCCGACAGCGGCGCCGTCGAGTCCGTCGACAAGGATTGAGCCTGCGCCTCGAGAGATGACAGGAGGCGTTGAAAGGATGGAGCTTCGGCATCTTCGCTACATGGTTGCAGCCGCCGAGCGGGGGAGCTTCCGGCGCGCCGCTAAAGCAATGGGAGTCCACGAGTCCGCTATTAGCCGCCGCGTGCGCGACCTTGAGGATGAGATCGGCGCAGCACTGTTTGTCCGCCATCACGGGGGCGTTCAACTCACCCATGCAGGCAACCAGTTTCTCGTCCGGGCACGCAAGGCCCTGCGGCATATTGGTCATGCAGCGATGGATGCCGGCTCGCACGGGCGTGGAGAGGCTGGAGCTGTCCGGATCGGCATATTCTCTTCTCTTGCTTCCGGATTCCTCGCTGATCTGCTGCGCAGCTTCATTGCGGCACATCCGGCCATCCGACCCGACCTTGTCGAGGGCGGACCGTCTACGCACATCAACGCGATACAGCGGCTTGAACTTGACGTTGCGTTTCTCACTGGCGAACCGAGCGCGGAGGGCTGTGATGTGGCACAGCTTTGGACGGAACGCGTTTATGTGGCAGTCCCCCTGGGTGACGAGTTGTCGAAGATGGCGGTTATTTCGTGGGCGGCCCTATACGAGCGACACTTCATCATCAGCGATACCGACCCCGGGCCCGAAATCCACGACTATCTCATCAAGCACCTCGCTGACCTCGGTCGTCACCCGAGCATTGAGAGCCATCGCGTTGGGCGAGATAATCTGATGCACCTCGTGGCCCTTGGGCGAGGTCTGACTTTGACAAGCGAAGCGACCATAGCGACGCGCTTCCCCGGTGTTGTTTACCGGCCGCTCTCGGACGATCTCCTCACGTTCTGTGCCGTATGGTCTCCGCGAAACGACAATCCGGCCTTGAGACGATTGCTCAGCCTCGCCAAGTCGCTGTCAGCGCCCCAAGGGCTCGCAAGGTCACGCGTCGATTCCTAAGTCTTGAATCAATTACAATGTCGTCGAATGCGGTTCAGCTACCTGTTGTCCGACGCGCTTTTGCGAACGCTCGATCGGTCGCCATGAACCGCTCGATCATCGGTGAAATCAGCTTGATCGGATCACCGACAGGCCGACCCGTCTCGCGCGCGAGCACCTCGGCGTAGGCGATCAGGTTCCGATGGACGGTCGCCGGCAGTTCGACCGACGCCTTAACCGGCTTGTCGTCGTCGAGGGCGCCAAGTTTCAGCTTCGCCATGGTCAACCTCCATAGGGCTCGAGAACAAGGTCGCGCGTTACGATGACCCGTACGGGGAATCCCGGTCGGATCGTAAGCGTCGGCGCGACGTTGAGCTGACGGCGGACGATCTGCTGGCCGGCGTCATTGATGGTGTCCTGTCCGCCGTTGCGGATCGCCTGGATCAGGCGGTTCTCATCGTTGGTCGCGAGCTCGGCGCCGACGCTTAGCAACGTGGAGAGGCCAGCCGCCTTGGCGAGATCCCACCAATGATAATCGACGCCGTCCTGAAGACCGGCGTAGCCTTCCGCATCAGCACCGGGCTGACGCTCGAGCACAATTGACCGGCCGTTCGGGAAGATCAGCCGGTTCCAGACCAGCAGCACGCGGCTTTGACCGAACTGAACGTTGTTGTCGTATTGGCCGATGATGCGCGTGCCTTGTGGCACGAGCAGGGTACGTCCGGTTGGGCTGTCATAGATGTTTTCGGTCACCTGGGCTGCAATTTGGCCCGGAAGGTCGGAACGGATGCCGGTAATGAGCGCGGCGGAGATGACCGCGCCCGCCTGCAGGATGTTCGGCGACGCCGGCGCGGCGACGCGGTCGGGGGCGACCGTGCGCCGATCGGCGGCGGCATTGAGGAAGGCGAGCTGCCGATCCTGCGCTGTGGGTGTGGCGGGTTGCGGCGCCAGCCCGAGGCCTGTGAGATCGGGCGCCGGTGGGGGCGCGACAGAGGCAACGCCGGCTGCCGGCGATGACAGCGGACGGCCCTCCGTCCCGGCAAAGAGCTTGGCAGTGCGCGCGGTCTCGATCTCCTGGAGACGTCGTTGCTCCTCGGCGCTGAGGCCGGGGTTCGGCGTGGCGATGCCGGGCACCGGCACCGGTTGGCCGCGGTTCTGCGCGTCGAGGATTGGGCGACCGAGATCGCCTGGGAGCGGTGGTCCGAGCTGCGGAACCCGGCTGTAGTCGCGCGGGAGGCTCGCCAAGCCGTCCGCGGTCGAGCGGTTGTCGGTGGAATAGAGCTCCTCGGAGGCCTTGCCGCCGTCGCGGGTTTGAAGCGCGTAGATCAGGGCGCCGCCGAGGCCGACGCTCGCGACCAGCCCGATCCCGGCGAGCACCTTGCGTGACAGCCGCGTGACCCTTGGTGCTTCGGCGCGCAGCCGCATGGTCGAGGCAGCCTCCGGGGCGGCCCCCGTCAGCGGCGCCGTCTCGTCTTTCGGGGACTGCGGCTCGCTCACGATGTGGGCCTCCCGTCGGTGCGGGTAACGCGAACCCGCCTCTGGCGATCGCCGGCGCCCAACCGCAGCTCGGCGGCCGCGAACAGGCGATCGACGATCATGTAGTTGCCGCGAACGCGGTAGTTCACGAGCTCGGACGTGTTGCCCTCAGGGCCGACCACGAACAACGGCGGCATCTCGCCCTGGGCGATGCCCCGGGGGAACTCGATGAACACCTGCCGCCCATCGTCATAGGCGCGCAGCGGCCGCCAAGGCGCGCGGTCGCCCTCGATGGCGTAGCGGAAGTTGATGTTGGCGAGGTCGACGCCGGTAGCGACCGGCCGCGCCGCCTCGGCCTGCGCGTTCTGGCGGCGAAGCGCGATCAGCTGATCCTGCGGATACTGCCAGGAGACCGACGCCATATAGGTCCGCTCGGTGGAGCGCAGCTCCATATGGTAGGTGCGCAGGTTGGTGTTGATGACCAGGTTCGTCATCAGGTCCGCACGGGTCGGCTTCACCAGGATATGGACTTGGGTGGTCGCGCCGGAGCCGCTCTGGGTGTCGCCGATGATCCAGCGCACCGTGTCGCCGGCGGCCACCGGCCCCGAGCCGACGAGCTGTTCGCCGGGCTGGAGCGCAATGTCGGTGATCTGCCCGACGGCGGTATAGACTTGATAGAGCGCGCCCTGCGTCCACGGATAGACCTGCATGGCGTTGATGAAGCCGTCGCGAACCGGCTGCACCCGCGCGGCGGCATTGGCCTGGTTGACCCGCGCGGCAGGATCGGTCGGCTCGGGCGTCCGGCGACGTTCCTCTACCGGCTTCATCTGGCCGGGCAACGGCAGCGGGCGTGGCAGCTCCACGACCTGGACCGGCGCAGGCGGATCAACCGTCTGCACTGCGGGCGCGGCGTCGTCATACGAAATCTCGGGCGGCTTTTGCGTGGTGGCGCAGCCGGCGAGCGTGGTTGCTGAGAGCAGCAAAGCCGCGATTGTGGACGTGCGGAAAGCCGGGTTTCCGGCTCTACGGAAAGACGGCTTCATTGTCCAAGCTCCCGTGACCAGTTGATGGCGTTGACGTAGATGCCGAGCGGGTTCGCGCGCAGCCGGTCGGCATTGCTCGGGACCTGCACGACGATGGTGAGGATGGCGGTCCAGCGGCTCGTCTCGGCGAGCTGGCCGTTCTCGTAGCGGCGCTCGGTCCAGGCGACGCGGAACGAGTCCGGCGACGCCCGGATCACGCTCGAGACGTCGATCGCGACCTGGATCCGCCCGACCTTGGTGAAGGGGTCGTTCGAGCGTGCATAGTCGTTGAGCGCCGCGGCGCCGCGATCGGTGGTGAAATCGTAGGCGCGCAGCCAATTCTGGCGGACGATGATCGGGTCGGCGGGGATCGAGCGGACCTGCTCGATGAAGCGCGCGAGATGGAAGGCGATCTGGGGATCGGTGGGACGATAGTCCGCGACCGCGGGCGCGATCGCCTGCGCCTGGCCGAGCCGGTCGACCTGCACCACCCAGGGCACGACCGTGCCGCGCGCCGATTGCCAGACGAGCGCGGCCGCGAACCCGGCAGACAGGATCAGCGAGCCGAAGGCCATCAGCCGCCAGTTCCTGGCCTGGACGCGGGCGCCGCCGATCCGGTCATCCCAAACCTGGGCGGCGCGTTGGTAGGGCGTCTCGGGCTCGGGGGTCTTGCCGTAGTGTGTGGAAGGTCTTTTGAACATCAGCGGTCGCTTTCGGAGAGGTTGATGGAGGAGCCGCCGCCATGGCTGTCGCCGCTGCGCACCGCGTGCGCGGCGGCCGTCACGCCGTGGCTGAGGGCTTGGGAGCGTTTCATGCGGCGGGCCCAGGCGGGCGGCGCGTCACTGGCCGCCGACGAGGCTGCGTCCGTCGCGCCGCCGCCGATCGAGCCCATGGTCGACGAACCGCCCGTCGCCTCGAACGCGGTCTTGCCGCCCTCCGAGAAGCTCGACTTCATGCTGGCCGCGGCGCGGCGCAGCGGCGAAGTCGCCCCGCTGCCGGCGGCGCGGGCGACGCCGCCGAGGCCGGAAGCCACGCCAGCCGCGCCCGACTGACCCGCCGCACCGAGGCTGTAGGCGGTGGACGCGCCGCCCGCCATCGCGGCGCCGCCCCGTGCGGCGGCGGCCGCGCCGCCGGCCACGGCTCCGACACCACCGGCGGCCAGACCGGCCGCGGCGCCGCCGGCGGCGATCATGCCTCCGGCCGCGAGCCCGGTCCCGACCGCCGCGCCGGCGCCGAGCTGAGGGCCGCCGGACACCAGCCCGTTGGCGATGCCGGGCCCGAAGATGCCAAGTCCGAGCAGCGACAGTGCGGCGAGCACGATCGCCATGGCCTCATCGATAGTCGGATTGGCGCCGCCGAAACCGGCGGTGAACTCGGAGAACAGTGTCGAGCCGATACCGATGATGACGGCGAGCACCAGGACCTTGATGCCCGACGAGATGACGTTGCCGAGCACCCGCTCGGCCATGAAGGCGCTCTTTCCGAACAGGCCGAAGGGGATGAGCACGAAGCCGGCGAGAGTCGTCAGCTTGAATTCGATCAGGGTAACGAAGAGCTGGATGGCGAGGATGAAGAAGGCGAGCAGCACCAGCGCCCAAGCGAGGAACATGCAGGCGATCTGGATGAAGTTCTCGAAGAACGACCAGTAGCCCATCAGGCTGGAGATCGAATCGAGCAGCGGTCGGCCGGCATCGAGCCCGGTCTGCGCGACCTTGCCGGGGCGCAGCAGATCGGCGGTCGTGAAACCGGTGCCGGAGGCCTTCAGGCCGAGGCCGGCGAAGCTCTCGAAGACGATCCGCGCGAGGTTGTTCCAGTTGCCGATGATGTAGGCGAACACGCCGACGAACAGGGTCTTCTTGACCAGGCGCGCCATGATGTCGTCGTCGGCGCCCCAGCTCCAGAACAGGGCGGCGAGCGTTACGTCGATGACGATCAGCGTGGTCGCGATAAACGCGACCTCGCCACTCAAGAGGCCGAAGCCGCTGTCGATGTAGCGGGTGAAGATCTCGAGGAAATGATCGATGACGCCGGTGCCGCCCATGATGCTATCGGGCCTCGTCCAGCTGCGGCGCCATTTCCTTGCGGATCGGATCATCCGGCATGGAGCGAGTTCCGGCCGCGTCGGGCGGCGTCGGCGGAACCTCGGTGGCCGGGGTGGCGCGCACGCCCGGCCGCGCGCCGGGAGCAAGGAACCGCTCGCGGCTTTCCGCCCAGGCGGAGAGGCATGCCGGATCGCGGGGACCGGCTTCGCCGAGGCGCTGGCACCGGATCAGCTCCGCGCGCAGCGGGTCGGCCGCCACCGCGACGGCGGCGCGCGCGAACGCCGCCGCCGGTTCTTCCTCTTTCCGGGTCATCTCGATCGCCGTCGCAGTGACCGCGACAGCGACGAAGACGATGGCCCCGATCCGCGCGAAAAGCTTGCCGTCCATAAGCTCGCCCTCAGTTCCCGCTTGGGAACATCCGGGCGTTGCCGGGCTGATAGCCGACGCCGGGGGTCAGGAACCGTCGGCGCTGCTCGCGGCCCTGTTCGGCAGCCGCCGCGCGTTCGGCTTCCGAGAGCGATTGCGCGCGGCCGTTGGCGGCGACGACGGCGGTGAGATCGGCGAGCTGTTGGGCCTGGAGTGCGAGGAGCTGGTTGCCGGCCTGGGCCGCCTGCAACGCGCCGGTAGCGCCCTGGCTCTGGCCAACCAGCGCGGACAGCTGCGTGCGGTTGGTGTCGATGTTGCCGACGACGCCCGCCTGCACCCGCATCGCGTCCTGCAAACCGCCAACCGTGTTCTGCCAGCGCTCGCGGGCCTGGGCGACGAGCTGGGCGTCAGACGCGGAGAGTGAGGCGTTGCCGTAGGTCGACTGGAAGGCGCGGTCGACCTGCTGGACGTCGAAGGCGATGTTTTGCGCCTGATTCAGGAGCTGCTGGGTCCGCTGCACGGACTGTTGAAGCTGCTGCAACGAGGAGTAGGGGAGGCTGGCCAGATTGCGCGCTTGATTGATCAGCGATTGCGCTTCGTTCTGCAGCGAGGTGATCTGGTTGTTGATCTGCTGCAGCGCGCGCGCCGCCTGAAGGACGTTCTGGGCGTAGTTGGTCGGATCGTAGACCACCCACTGCGCAGCGGCCGGGGTGGTGAGGACCGGCGACAACGCGACGGGCACGGCGAAGATGCTGGCGGACAAAAGGGCCGCGCGCGAGCGACGAAGGATCATGGTCGGGTCTCCAGGTTGGTGAGGTCGGGGATCAGGTCGGCGGCCCAGCCGACGCCGCGCAGGCCCAGCCATTCGGCGAGGAAGGCGTCGCGGCCGTGCTCGGCGAGGACGCGCTCGATGGCGGCCTGGTCGGTCTTGGAGGATGCGGCGCATAGCGCCAGCGCGACCTCGCCGAGGCCGAGCTCGAACAGCCGGTTGCCGCGGCGGGACTGGCAGTAATAGTCGCGCTTGGGCATGGCCCGGGCGAGGATCTCGATCTGCCGGTCGTTGAGGCCGAAGCGCCGGTAGATCGCGGTGATCTGCGGCTCGATCGCCCGCTCGTTCGGCAGGAGCAGCCGGGTCTGGCAGCTCTCGATGATGGCGGGCGCGATGGCCGATCCATCGATGTCCGACAGCGACTGCGTGGCGAATACGACGGAGGCGTTCTTCTTCCTCAAGGTCTTCAGCCATTCCCGAAGCTGGCCGGCGAATCCCTCGTCATCGAGCGCCAGCCAGCCTTCGTCGACGATCAGCAAGGTCGGGCTGCCGTCGAGGCGGTCCTCGATGCGGTGGAACAGATAGGGGAGCACCGCTGGCGCCGCGCCGGTGCCGATCAGGCCCTCGGTCTCGAACGCCTGGACGGACGCTTGACCCAGATGCTCGCTCTCGGCGTCGAGCAGGCGACCGTAGGGGCCGCCGACGCAGTAGGGGCGGAGCGCCTGTTTGAGGTCGTTGGACTGCAGGAGGACTGCGAGCCCGGTGATCGTGCGCTCGCCCACCGGCGCGCTGGCCAGCGAGGTCAACGCCGTCCAGAGATGTTCCTTCACCTCGGGCGAGATGGTCACGCCCTCGCGCATGAGGATGGCGACGATCCAGTCGGCGGCCCAGGCGCGCTCGGGCACCTCCTGGATGCGGGCGAGCGGCTGCAGCGACACGCTGTCGGTGGCGCCTTCCGTCAAGCCGCCGCCGAGGTCGTGCCAGTCACCGCCACAAGCAAGCGCAGCCGCACGGATCGAGCCGCCGAAGTCGAAGGCGAAGACCTGCGAACCCGGGTATCGCCGGAACTGCAGCGCCATCAGCGCCAGCAGGACGGACTTGCCGGCGCCGGTCGGGCCAACCACCAGGGTGTGGCCGACGTCGCCGACGTGAAGGGAAAACCGGAACGGGGTGGAGCCTTCGGTCTTGCCGAACAGCAAGGGGGGCGCACCGAAATGCTCGTCCCGTTCCGGCCCCGCCCACACCGCTGACAGGGGAATCATGTGGGCGAGATTGAGGGTGGAGATCGGCGGTTGCCGAACATTGGCGTAGACATGACCCGGCAGGGAGCCGAGCCAGGCATCGACGGCGTTGACCGTCTCAGGCATCGCGGTGAAGTCGCGCCCCTGAATGACCTTCTCGACCAGGCGCAGCTTCTCGGCCGCGACGCGTGGATCAGCGTCCCAGACGGCGACGGTCGCCGTGACATAGGCCTGACCGGCATAATCGGCGCCGAGCTCCTGCAGCGCGAGATCGGCATCCGCCGCCTTGTTGGCTGCGTCGGTGTCAACCAGCACGGAGGCCTCGTTGGTCATCACCTCCTTCAGGATCGCGGCGATCGACTTGCGCTTGGAGAACCATTGCCGCCGGATCTTTGTCAGCAGCTTGGTGGCGTCGGTTTTGTCGAGCAGCACCGCGCGGGTCGACCAGCGATAGGGGAAGGCGAGGCGGTTGAGATCGTGGAGCAGGCCGGGCGTGGTCGCCGTTGGAAAGCCGACGATGGTGAGGACGCGCAGATGCGCCTCGCCGAGCCGCGGCTCGAGGCCGCCGGTCAGCGGCTGGTCCGCCAGCAGCGCGTCGAGATACATCGGCGTCTCGGGCACGCGCACGCGGTGGCGTTTGGTAGAGACGGTCGAATGAAGGTAGGTCAGCGTCTCGCCATCATCGAGCCAGGCGCATTCGGGCATGAAGCTCTCGACGAGCTGGAGCACGCGGTTGGTGCGATCGACGAAGCCGCGCAGCGCCTCCCAGGCGTCAACGCCCTTCTCGGCCTTGCCTTCGTAGAGCCAGCTTTCAGCGCGTGCGGCGTCCTCGGCCGGGGGCAGGAAGACGAAGGTGAGGAAATAGCTCGACTCGAAATGCGAGGCGTCTTCCTCGAAGTCGGCTTTGCGCTCGGCGTCGACCAGCGCGGATGCGGGCTCTGGAAAGCGGCTCGCCGGGTAGGCGCCGACGCTGTGACGCTGGGCCTCGACAAAGATCGCCCACCCGGAGCCCAGGCGGCGGAAGGCGTTGTTGAGCCGGCCGGCGACCGCGACGAGCTCAGCCGGCACCGCGGAATCGAGATCGGGCCCGCGGAAGCGTGCTGTGCGCTGGAAGCTGCCGTCCTTGTTGAGGACAACGCCTTCGCCAACCAGCGCCGCCCAAGGTAGGAAGTCGGCGAGGCGGGTCGAGGTCCGGCGATACTCGGCAAGGTTCATCATGCGGTCGGCCTCAGACGTTCAGGAAGCCGGGGATACGCAGGTGGCGGCGCACCACATCGACGAACTGCGGATCGCGCTTGGCCGCCCAGACGGCGGCAAGGTGCCCGACCGCCCAGAGTCCCAAGCCCACCAGCCAGAGGCGCAATCCGAGGCCAAGCGCCGCCGCCAGCGTGCCATTGAGGATGGCGATCGAGCGCGGCGCGCCGCCAAGCAGGATGTGCTCCGTCAAGGCGCGGTGCACCGGCACGCTGAAGCCAGGCACTTCGCCGGCGCTGTCGGCAAGGCCCGTCATCAAACGAGCGCCCCGCCGCCGAAGGAGAAAAACGACAGGAAGAAGCTCGATGCCGCGAAGGCGATCGAGAGGCCGAAGACGATCTGGATCAGCCGGCGGAAGCCGCCGCTCGTGTCGCCGAAGGCGAGCGTCAGGCCGGTGACGATGATGATGATCACCGCGATGATCTTGGCGACCGGTCCTTCGATGGACTGCAGGATCTGATTGAGCGGTTGCTCCCACGGCATGGACGAGCCGGAGGCGTGGGCGGCCGGCGCGAACGCAACGCTGAAAAGCGCGAGACTGACCGCCGTTGTGAGGCGGCGACGTAGGGCCAAGGACCGGCGGATCATGCGGGATCTCCTGAGGGGGGCTGGGTTGCGGGGGTTACGTGGTAGTCGCCGTCGGGACGGAGGCCCTCGATCCGGGCGAGTTCGGCCAGGCGGCGATTGGACCCGCGGCCGCTCAGCACCGCGACCAGATCGATCGTCTCGGCGATCAGGGCGCGCGGGACGGTGACGACGGCTTCCTGGATGAGCTGCTCGAGGCGGCGTAGCGCGCCTAGCGCGGTGCCGGCGTGGATTGTGCCGACGCCGCCAGGGTGGCCGGTGCCCCAGGCCTTCAAGAGGTCGAGCGCCTCGGACCCGCGCACCTCACCGATGGGGATACGGTCTGGTCGCAGGCGCAGCGACGAGCGGACCAGCTCAGAGAGGGTGGCGACGCCATCCTTGGTGCGCATCGCGACCAGGTTTGGGGCCGCGCATTGCAGCTCGCGCGTGTCCTCGATCAGGACGACGCGGTCGGCGGTCTTTGAGATCTCGGCGAGCAAGGCGTTGGTGAGCGTGGTCTTGCCGGTCGAGGTGCCGCCGGCCACGAGGATGTTGCGCCGATCGGCCACGGCGCGACGAAGGACGTCGGCCTGATCCGCCGACATGATCGCGGACGCGACGTAGTCCTGCAGCGTAAAGACCGCGACGGCGGGCTTGCGGATCGCGAAGGCCGGCGCCGCCACGACGGGGGGCAACAGCCCCTCGAACCGCTCTCCGGTTTCGGGCAGCTCGGCTGAGACGCGTGGTGCGCCGGCATGAACCTCGGCGCCGACGTGATGCGCCACCAGGCGCACGATACGCTCGCCGTCGGCGGCGGACAGGCACTCTCCCGTATCAGACAGCCCCTCGGACAGGCGGTCGATCCAGAGCCGCCCGTCGGGGTTGAGCATCACCTCGACGACTGTGGGGTCTTCCAGGAATCCGGCGATGGCGGGGCCGAGCGCGGTGCGCAACATGCGCGCGCCGCGTAAGCTCGCCTCGGATCGCTGGTGAGAAGCCGCCATGTCGTCCCCGTTCGTGAAGGGACCGCGGACGAGCGGCCCTGGATCGGGGATGAGTAGAAGAGGCAGAAATGTGGGCGCGGCAACAAGGGAATGCGTTCGTAGAACCGTAGCGTAGAAATACAGGTAAAGGGCGGACCTGCGGAATAGCTTGCGATCCTTCGCCGGTCAGCGTGCCCAACTTTGGAGATCGTCCAATGGCGCTAAAGAGATATCTCGAATGTGCTGTAGCTCTCGAACCCCGTACTCAATCACTTCCGCGATCATATCGCAGAGAGCTTCTGGGCACTCGCATGGCCAGGATCGCTTGTAAGAAAGACCGTCTGCCATTGGGTGCGAATACGTCGGAATCGGATAGATCGCGCGCAGTACCAAGCGACCTTACGTCGCCCGCGGACGCGCGACTGACATCCTTCTCAATTTCGAAGTCGACGATGTTGACACCGTGCATGGCCAGGTTGTTGCCGACGGGATCCCTATGCTCCTGTCCTTGCGCGATGAGGACTTCGGCCAGCGCCACTTCATCACTAGCGACCCCAACGGGGGTGCTGATCGACATCATCAAGCCGATCCCGGCCAGCGCGGAGTTCGCAGCCAGCTATGTTACCGGGGATTCGCCGAGGTAGCGAAATCGACCGCAGACAAAGCCTTGCGGACCTCCAGGCTGCCGGGAACGCGACGGAAGCCAATCGAGGCGTTGAGCCGAAGCGCCGCAGTATTGGCGTCGAGGTTCGTTGTCCGCATCGTCGTGATGCCCGACATTTGCGCCGCAGCGATCAGGCGCAGCTTGAGCGCGAGGCCGACATGCCTGCCGCGCCAGTCGGGCAACACGCCAGTGAAGTAGGAATAGATCTCCTGGCCCAAAGCGTGGCCGATGGTGAGGCCGACGGGTCTGCCGTTAAACCCGGCAACAACGACCCATTCCGGTCGCGAGGCCGGAGTCTCGCGCAGTACCGAAAAACAGCGCGCCAACGTCCATGACGGGAGGTCTCGCATGTCGGGCGCATCGGCGATGAGGGTCTGCAACAGCATCGCCACCGCCTTCCACTGCGCCTCACTGGCTCCGGTCATGTCCGAGAGCGTCACCCCCGCGCGCACTGCCGACTGACCGTCGAAGGTCCGAAGGTCGAGCAGACTGTCGCAACGCAGCGCGTGGCGCTGAAACCCGCGTGCCTCGGCCCAGGCCTGCGGACCGGATGCTGCCTCAGGTATCGTGGCGACAAGCCCCCGAAAACCGCGCCCGATGGCTTCGCTCTCCACAAGGCCGAGCATGGTGCTGCCTCTCCCCCGGCCGCGATGATCGGGATCGACAGTGACCTGCACGGCAAGATGATCAGATAGCGCATAGGGCGAGTTGGCGATCTGCCCGAGGGCAACGGCCCGGTCATTGTCGTAACCAAGCCAGCGCAGACGCAGATCGCCCGCCGGCCATCGTGCCTCGCGGTCCAGGAACTCGGGCAGGCTGATCGGCGTGAGCCGAAGCAGGTTCATCAGGCGCAATGCGTCTTCGGCACGATCCATCGTGAAGGGCACGATCCTCACCTTGGCGTCTCCGCAGGTATCTCAACGCCATCGACGAAGATCCGTCCGCTTGGGGCAAGCGCCGCGCGAATTCGCGGCCAGGCGCGAGCGCCGGCCGCGGGATGACGGCCGTCGAGCGCGCCGACGCGGACCGCCACGACAAGATCGAACGGCGCCTCGCCGGGTCCCATCACGAAATCCTCGGCCGCCACCGTTCGGAATGACAGACGGCCGGCAGCGACCTGCTCCTTGGAGCCTGCGATCGCCTGCGCGATGGCCCGGTCTGACCGGTCGATCCCGAGCACATACCCGCTGCCGATCGCCGACGACATGGCGCGCGTCAGCGCTCCGGGACCGCATCCCACCTCGAGCACGCGTATACAGGGCGAGAGAGGCAGGGCTTCGAGGATTGCCTTCAGACGTAGGGACAGCCGTTCAGTCACTTTTCTCCTCCGGACAGGCTCGGTGGCTTCGACGGGTTTGGTGCGACGACGTCGTCCGTGTCGTTTGGTTTCATCATGACCTTCGCTCCGCCGGATGGAAGACACCTTTCCATATGGCTAGGTATCTTGACGAGCACTGTGCCAAGTCAATAGATAGCCATATGGCTAACCTTGATTCGATTTTCCACGGACTCGCTGATCCCACCCGCCGTGCGGTGATCGCCCGGCTGGCAGCCGGCCCCGCGCCTGTCTCTGAGCTTGCCGCGCCGCATGACATGGCGCTGCCGAGCTTCCTCAAGCACCTGAAGGTGCTGGAGGCGGGCGGATGGATTGAATCCGACAAGGCCGGCCGCATCCGCACCTGTCGGCTCAAGGCTGAAACGGCGAAAGCCGCCGAAGGCTGGCTGGGCCAGCAGCGGTCACTTTGGGAGGCGCGTCTCGACCGCCTCGATGCATTTCTAGCGAATCTACCCGGTGAAGGAGAAAATAGTGACGCATGATGCCAAACTCGATCTCGTGCTGGAGCGGACGGTCAGGGCCACACCCGCCCAGCTCTGGCGCGCGTGGACGGAGCCCGACCTGCTCAAGCAATGGTTCGCACCGAAACCTTGGACGGTAGCGCGCGTCGCGATCGACCCCCGCGCCGGGGGAATCTTCTCGGTCGTGATGGCGTCGCCGGACGGCGCCGAAATGGATGAAACGCCAGGCTGCGTGCTGCTGGCAGAGCCTCGGAAGCGTATGGTATGGACCGATGCGGTCGGGCCCGAGTTCCGTCCGAATTCCGAAACCTTCATGACCGCCGACATCACGATGGAGGCGGTGGAAGGCGGCACCCGCTATCGGGCACTGGTGCGCCACAAGTCAGACGCAGACCGTCAGAAGCATGAGGAGATGGGCTTCCATGATGGCTGGGGCACGTGCCTCAACCAGCTCGAAGCCTTGGCCGGAGGGCTCTGATGGCGGGCAACCCGATCAAGCACGGAAGCTTCACCATCGAACGGAATTACTCTGCGCTGCCGGCCAAGGTTTTCGCGGCGTTCGCGCAGGCCGACGCGCGGCGCAAGTGGCTGGTCTTCGCCGACGGCTGGACCATCCATGAGTATCGGCCAGCCGAACCGACCGTGGCAGGCGCCGTTGAGTTCACCCGGTTCAGCCCCCGGGGAGCGGACTTCGTCCTCACGAACGCCACGACCTGGCTGCACGTAGATGAGGGCAACACGCTCATCTACGCCTACCACATGACATTGGAGGGGACGCCGCTGTCCTCTTCGCTCGTCACCATCAGCTTCAACTCCGATGGCGCCGGTACGCGTTTGGAGCTGACCGAACAGGGCGCCTACTTCGACGGCGACATCGCCGGCCGGGAAGCAGGTACGAGAGCGCTCCTCGATGAAGTGGAGAAGGTGCTTTGAAAGGAGGATCGCTGAACAGCCCGACGCAATCAGCGAACGGAGTGGTCGAATGATGCGTGCCAGCGATGAGGTCACGCTGGCCGGGATCATGACCGAAGCGGCGCAGCGTAAGGGGCTGCCCTTGATCGTCGCGGTTGATGGCAGAAGTGGTGTCGGCAAATCGACGTTGGCGAGGACGCTCGCCGAGCGGGTCGAGGCCTGCGTGATCGAGGGCGACGACTTTTATGCGGGCGGGATCGAGCTTCGGGCGGATAGCGCCGTAGCGCGCGCAGCGGCCTGCATCGATTGGACGAGACAACGATCGGTGCTCCAAGGCCTTGCGGCCGGCCGGGAGGCATGTTGGCGCGCCTTCGACTGGGACGCTTTCGATGGACGGCTGCGCGATGAGCCGACGTGGATCGGCCCAAGGCCGATCGTGATCCTGGAAGGGGTCTATGCGGCGCGTCCGGAACTGGCCGACCTGCTCGATCTGCGCGTCGCGCTCTTGGCGCCGGACGATGTGCGCTTGGCGCGGTTGGCCGCTCGGGAAGGAGCGATCGGACCTTGGGAGCGGCAGTGGCATGAAGCTGAGGATTTCTACTTCAAGAGCGTGATGCCCCCTGACGCGTTTGACGTGGCCATTAATCTCACCCCCTGAGCCCGAGCGTCGCAAACCTGGTCGCGTAGCCGAGGTGGTCCCGGCACCGATCAATTGCCGCCTGCAGGAACGTCCTCCGAGATTTCCTGTCGCAGCTTCGGCCCCTTGGCGAGTCGCCGGCCGAGGGCCGCGACGAACGCATCGTAGCGCTCGCCGGCCTGTGCGCGGGCGGCGGCTTGGGCCGGCTCAGGCAAGGGTGGATTGGTCGTGAGCCAGAAGCGCACGAAGACCGCCAGTGTCTCGACCGAGATACCGAGGTCGCGTTCCATGCGCGTCATGCGCCGATCGAGTTGATCGAGCCGCTTCGTCGTGGCCGCCTCCTGCCGCTCGGCGGCGTCGGGAGACAGGAAGGACGCGATGGCCGCCTCCGCGACGAGAGAGCGCGAATGATCCCGGCGCGCGGCATAATCCGCCAGCGCCTTCATGACCTCCCGGTCGAGGTAGACGGACAAGCGCTGTTTTTTCGAGCTTGATGCCATCGCCGCCTCTCACAGCTCCATGCCGTCGTTGGGATCAAGCGACACTTGCCGGGCCACACCCTGCACGAGCCGGTTCATCCGGCTGATCCGGGCGCTGTCGTCTTCGGCGTCATCATCGAGATCTGCCGCAAACTCGTTCTCGATCGGGACCTTCTTCTCGACCGCTTGGGCGTGGCTCAATTCGGGCTGGTGGCGGCGCTCCGATCCCGTCGGATCCTCACCGTCAGTCCCGCCCTGCTCGACGGCTGGTTCGGTTTGCGGTGACCGCGGCAACGGCAAGGCGCTCCAATCGTCGGGATTTGCCTCAGGCGACTTCGCCAAAGAGGGCGGTGGCAGGATGCGCTCCTGGAAGCGCCGGTCCTCGAAATAGCGCGCCTTTTTTGCGCGGATCGGCGGCGTCCCAGCCACCATGACGATCTCATCGGCCGGTGGGAGCTGCATCACCTCGCCGGGGGTGAGCAGCGGCCGCGCCGTCTCCGAGCGCGAGACCATAAGGTGGCCGAGCCAGGGCGAGAGGCGGTGCCCGGCATAGTTCTTCATCGCGCGCATCTCGGTCGCGGTTCCGAGCGCATCGGAAACCCGCTTGGCGGTACGCTCGTCGTTTGTCGCGAAGCTGACCCGGACATGGCAGTTGTCGAGGATCGAGTTGTTCGGCCCGTAAGCCTTCTCGATCTGGTTCAGCGACTGCGCGATCAGGAAGCTCTTCAGGCCGTAGCCGGCCATGAAAGCCAAGGCGCTTTCGAAGAAGTCCAGGCGTCCGAGCGCGGGAAACTCATCGAGCATCAGGAGCAGCCGGTGGCGTCCGCCTTTGGCCTGCAGGTCCTCGGTCAGCCGTCGGCCGACCTGGTTGAGGATCAGGCGGATCAGCGGCTTGGTGCGCGCGATGTCGGAGGGCGGCACCACCAGATAAAGCGTGGTGGGTCGTTTCCCCCCAATGATATCCGTAATGCACCAGTCGCAACGGCGCGTGACTGCGGCGACGACGGGATCGCGGTAGAGGCCGAGGAACGACATCGCGGTAGAGAGCACGCCTGACCGTTCGTTGTCCGATTTGTTGAGCAGCTCGCGCGCGGCGCTGGCGATGACCGGGTGGGGACCGGCCTCGCCGAGATGCGCGGTCTTCATCATGGCGGCCAGTGTCGATTCGATCGGTCGCTTCGGGTCGGAAAGGAAAGCGGCGACACCGGCCAGCGTCTTGTCGGCTTCGGCGTAGAGGACATGGAGGATGGCGCCGACGAGGAGCGCGTGGCTGGTCTTCTCCCAATGGTTCCGTTTCTCCAGGCTCCCTTCCGGATCGACCAGGATGTCGGCGATGTTCTGGACGTCGCGTACCTCCCACTCGCCGCGGCGGACCTCGAGCAGAGGATTGTAAGCGGCCGACTGCGCATTGGTGGGATCGAACAGCAGCACCCGGCCGTGCCGGGCGCGAAAGCCCGCAGTGAGCTGCCAGTTCTCACCCTTGATGTCGTGGACGATCGCGGAGCCCGGCCAGGTCAGAAGCGACGGAACGACGAGGCCGACTCCTTTGCCGGACCGGGTCGGAGCAAAGCAGAGCACATGCTCGGGTCCATCATGACGGAGATAGGCGCGGTCGAGCTTGCCGAGCACTACGCCATCGGGTCCGAGTAACCCGGCGGACCTCACCTCGTCCGGGCGTGCCCATCGCGCCGAGCCGTAGGTCTCGACGTTCTTGGCCTCGCGTGCCCGCCACACCGACATGCCGATCGCGACCGCTATCGAAATGAAGCCACCCGATGCGGCGATATAGGCGCCTTCGACGAAGATCGGCGGCGCATAGGCATCGTAGAAATACCACCACCAGAAGAAGGCCGGTGGGTAGTAGATGGGCCAGCCGAACAGCTCGAACCAGGGTGAGCCGAGCTGCGGCTGGAAGCCGAGCCGCCAAGCCGTCCATTGCGTCGCCGCCCATGTGGTCAGGACCACGATCAGCAAGACGGTGAGGATCTGACCCCATAGGATTTTCGTGGCAGACAAGCAGATTTCCTCGACGGTGACTGCATCGAGGTCAGTGCTTGGCCGGCCAGATTGCAAGACGCGTTTTCGGGGATCGCATTGCCGGCAACCTTGGCGCGCGAATACAGGTCTTGGCGTAGAAAGTTTCATTGTCCGAGACCGGCGCCCGCATGACACCTGACCCCGTATTGCGCTGGGGCAGGCATTTCTCGCCATCGGCCGGTTCGCGATGATCGCCTGGGGCCGGACTTCTAGCCCGTGCCAAAGGCGACGCTACGGATAGGCAGCTTTTGCCATATCGGCGACGGGCGGCTGACTGACTATGCGGGCGAACCCCAAGGTGAGCATTTGAACGGCGCGCTCAGCAGCTGACTCCCTGTGGAGTCCGGAATGTCGGCCTTTGCGACAAGAACCGATTGAACCGGAGGCTAGAAATAAGGCCCGTTGCTCAGGCGCTGGGAGATCCACCATATGTTGCCTGCGGGATCTCTGATGCCCCCTTGCAGATCTCCATAAGGCATGTCGGCCGTATCCATGATCTTGTCGGCGCCAGCTCCCAATGCTTTGTCCATCGCTGCATCGGCATCGTCGACGTAAAGGTAAAAGGCAGCTGAGCTCGCTGGAAAATCCTCGGACGCTTCGCTGATCATGATCGTCGCGGTCTCGAATCTCATCTGGCAATTGGCGATGCGGCCGTCGGGAGCGATGCTTCTACCGATTTCGCGCGCGCCGAATGCGGCCTCGAGGAAGCGTACATAATCCTCGCCTCCATCTACAAAAATGTACGGCGTCACCACCGCGAAACCTTCTGGAACGGGCATGTCACTCTTCCTTTGGGTGCGAAATACGATGTCTAGCTCAGCCTTTAAGGTCAACGCGGAAGCCTACGTTTGGCGGAAACGTCATCACCGCGGTCGAACGCTGGCAGTGTGCCAGCCTGTAGCGACGCCATCCAGGTGGCGGGCACGCTCGTCGGCCAGGCCACGTTGGCCCCCTGTCCAACGATGGGGTCTCGGCTTCCTGTAAACTATTCCAAAACGCAACTCCAACTATAGGCCGAGGCCCCGCTTGCGGCCGAAGCTCCAGTCGACGCCGCCGTCGCCGCGCGAGACGCCGGAAACATGCTGACCGAGCTGCCTTTCCAGCGAGGGGGACCAAGGCACGAGCTGGAAGCCGAGCCCGTCGTCGATCATCGCGAACCGGCCCGAGGCGAGCGTGAAGCGCTGTCGGTAGCTGCCGGCGACATACTCGCCGGCCGCGGCGCGGGTCAGCGGCCGGCCGATTTCGGTCGTCAACTGTTTCGCGAGGGCGTTCAACTCACGCTGGCGGAGCGTCTCGATCAGCCCGGGTCGGAAGCTGACGCCGCGAGCCTGGCGTTCGGCAAGACCTTGCCCGATCAAATGTTCGGCGCGTGCGTCCATCGCGTGGCGAACCTCCGCGCCGAAACCGGCACCGCCGAGCGCGACCGGCTCGCGCGCGATCGCCTGCCGGTCCAGCCAGGTGGCGCCGCTCGCGGTAATCTGTTGTTCGATCGCCAGGTCCGAGCGGACCGCCAACGCGACCCGTCGCTGACCCCGCGCGTCGTCGAATTTGCGGAGTTCGACGATCGAGCCCGGCGCACTGTCGCCGGCGGCGTCGAGGTCGGCGAGTCTGACGTGGTGCGTGCGGCCATCGACGCCGTCGATCACGGCGAAGGCTGTGCCCTTCAGCTCGTCGTCGAGGCCGCGGGCGACCAGCCGGCCGACGACGGGATCGTCGAGGCTCTCGCCGGCCAACACGTAGCTCGCCGTGCCGCGCTCGATGCCGCGCTCCGAAAGCCCACGATGGATGCGCTTGATGATGTCGCCGCGCTCGCCGAGCTCGCGCAGCGTCGCCTCGGCCTTCTCTGATACCGACCACTGGCCGGGGCCGATCTGGTCGGCGAGTCCCAGTGACTCCAGCTTGCGCAGCCGTCCGACCTTGAGGGCATGGAATTCATCGGGCTGGCGGTCTGGATGCGGTGCGAGGTCGATGACGCCGGTCCGGTAGGTGTCGCGGGCGAGCTGGCGATCGAGATTGGTCCAGCGCTCTGCTTCGATCTGGCGTTCGAGCGTGCGGCGGATCTCCTGATCGGTCCGGACGCCGAGCTCCTGGGTGATCAGGTCGCGCGCGCGATCGCGCATGCCTTCCTTGATGTAGTCCCGCGCGATGACAAGATTTTCGCCGTCGTCGCGCACGCCGCGGAGGATCAGGTGGACGTGCGGATGTTCGGTATTCCAGTGCGCGACGCCGACCCAGTCGAGCCCGGTCCCGAGATCCTTCTCCATCTGGCCGACGAGCTCGCGAGTAAAGCCTTTGAGGTCGGACATCTCGACGGCGTCGTCGGGCGAGACGATGAAGCGGAAATGATGGCGGTCCTCCTCGCACCGTGCCGAGAAGGCCTTGGGATCGGCGTCGTCGATTTCGGGGCCGAACAGCCGGGCCTTCTCTCCATCCCGGGTGACGCCTTCGCGGCGCAGATAGCTCAAGTGGGTGGCGAGCGGCGCGCCTCGTCCCGTGTGGCGCACGACGCGCGCCTTGATCACGGCGCCGCGCGACCGGGCGGTGATGAAGCGATTGGCCTGGACCGAGGCGCGCTGGCCGCGGCCGAAGCGCGAGCGATGGCCGGGTCCGATCGCGCCCTTGCGTGAGACCGATCCGCCTGCGCGCTGGGCGGCGGCCAGCGCCTGGGCGATGAAGGGTCGCGCCCGGTGCGCGCTGGTCGAGCGGATGCGGCCCGGCCGGATGCGGAACTCGTCCTCGCCGCTCATTGTGCCCAGTTCGCACATCGCGCGATCGCGCTGATCTGCCGAGGAAAATACCGAAGTCGCAGGCTGCGCCTCTCATGCGCACATCGCGAATTTGCCGCATAAGTCCCTGAAAAAGCACGACCGACCCGAAGCGCACATCGCGCCCCTTTATCCTGCCATCGTGCGGTTGTGTTGCCTGCTTCTCCTCCCGAAGGTCGCCAGAAGACGCCGGGGCACGCTAGACTGCGATATCGGCTTGGTGCGGTCATCGCGGGCCTCGACTATCGGGTCGTGCGACGAACAGGCCGGTGGACTGCGGCGCCATCGCTAGCGTTTCCTGCACTGGAGCGGGCAGCGGAGCCTCGCCCGAACGGCGTTCAGTTTGCGCCGGATCGGCAGCTGTCGTGCTGCCGCTGTGCGCGATGAACAGCGGCGCCCGCGTCCATGCGAGTGGATCGGCGGCCGCCACTATGGCGGGGCCGGCGATCTCTCCGCCGCCAATGACGGGCGCGAGCGCCGCCACATAGGCCCGCGTTTCAGCCGGCAAGGCTCGGCCGCTCGCCAGGTATTCGTCGTAGCGGCCGGGACCCGCATTGTAGGCCGCGAGGAAGCCGGGCGAGCCGTAGCGGTCGTGCATCTCGCGCAGATAGGCGGCCCCCGCCAGGATGTTCTCGCGGGGATCATAGGGGTCGTTCCCGAGCCCGTGACGGGTGCGCAAATCGGCCCATGTCGCGGGCATGATCTGCATCAATCCCATCGCGCCCGCAGGAGAGATCGCGCGCACCTCGCCGGCGCTTTCGACACGCATGACGGCGCGGAGCCAGCTCTCCGGAACGCCGAAGCGCTGCGCCGCTTCGGTGACGAAGGCGGCGAACGGATCGGCTGGAACCGAGCGGACGATCTGCGGCGTCTGGCCGAGTGCGGCTGCGGGCGGGCCGAGCTGGATTAGCAGACCGGAAAGGAGAAGCGGTGAGAGACGCCGGGCGGCGTGTAACCGCCCGGTGTCGGTGGATGGCTCAAGCGAGCGGCGAAACCTCCACATCGGCTCAGTCCTGCTCGTTGCGCTTGGGCGGACGGCTCCAGTTCAGGCCCCAAGCCGATATGTCGTCGCCCGACTGGAACAGGTTGGCGCGCATCGGACGGGCGAGCGTGGGATCGTCGAGCAGCAGCGAGACGTAGTCGCCGGCCTTCTCGCCGGTGCGTTTCCACGCAGCGCCGACCTCCGGGCCGTCCTCATCGCCGAGATGGATGCGGAAGTCCGGCGCATTCTCGGCGTCGGACGGATCGGCCGGGAGGAGGACGAGTGCAGCATCCAGCGTGAGCGTTCGGATGTGGCCGGAATAGCCGGACTTGGTGCGGGTGAATTGACCGATCAGCGCCATGGAAAGGCTCCTTCTGCTGGTGGTGGGGGAGAGGATCGGCGCGCGGTCATCGTGTTGGCGCGCGCCATTCGAAACGGCCGCTGCCGTCTTCGTCGGTCCACACCGGCATCGCGCGGCCGATGATCGTGCCCGTGGGAAGCGGACCGAAGTAGCGGCCGTCGAGGCTGTCCTCGACGGACCAGTTCATGAGGAAGATTTCGCCCGCCGCGATACGGCGGCAGCCCTGCCAGATCGGCAGTTCGCGACCGAGCCGGTCGCGCGCCAGCGCGTCTCCCATCGGCACGCCGTCGACGCTGACCTGCGCGCCGGCGCGGCAAACCCGTTGTCCGGGAAGGCCGGCGACGCGCTTCAGGAGTGGCACGCCGCGGGGCAGATAGCCACGCCCGGCGAGGAAGGACGCGAGCGGTTCCGGGGCGTCCACGGCCACGAGGTCCGTGACCTCAAGACGGGGCGAGCGCTCGATCGCATAGAGCCCGATCGGCGTGCTGCCGGAGGCATTCCAGATCAGCCTCGGCGTGATCGGCAGCACCGACAGCCCGCCGATCAACATAACGGTCAGACCCGTTGTCATGACATAGCCGAGACGGGTCATGGTGCGACGCTCCGGCGCAGGCGGAACGCCAGGTGGCGCGCGGACGTATAGGTCCGCGGCTCCAAACCGGCGGCCAGCCGGTTGTGGACATGTCGCCAGTAATCCGGCGCGGCGTCGGCGGGATCGAGGCCGCGGTGCTCGACGGCGTCGATGGTCTGCAGCACGCGCTCGACCTTTGGCCATCCATCCACCGTCAGCAGGATGTCCGCGCCAGGACGCACCGATGGCAGCGTCTGAAAGGCCTCGGCGTGCTCCACCGCGCGCCCAATGGCGATGTTGGAGAGGATCGTGCCGAAGTCGTTGGCCGCCCACCGGACCAAGGCAAACGTGCTTCCGGGTGGGAAGCTGACGACCCGTCGGCGGCGATCGAGAATCTGTTCACGCGCCTGCCGGCCGAACCGGATCCAGTCCTCCTGCCGCTTCTCGAGCCAGGTCAGCTCGACGTGGGTGAGCGGGTCGGATGCGGCGTCGGCGGAGCTCTTGTCGCGCCTCGCGGGGCTGGCGTCGGGGGCGATCATTGATCACCTCCTTGGTTCTCGGGATACTCACGCGCGAGCAGCGCGCGCAGCATGTCGGCGACGGTTTGCGCACGCTGGAACGCGGCGATCTTGATCCGTCCGCGCAGCTCCGGCGTGACGTCGATGGTTAGCCGGGCCGTGAAGGCGGCGGCATCGCCGCTTCGCGGCCGTTGCGGGTCGCAGGCCTTGATCCAGCTGTCCGGATCAGCGGGACGCTTGGCGAAGGCACGCTTCGACGACCGCTCGGTCACCATGTGATCCTCCCGATTTCGGCGCAGAGGGCGGTGATCTCGCGCGCCGCTCGGCTTTGCCCGTCGACCTCCGAGACGAGCCGTCCGGATTGAGCGGTGTCGGCGAAGGCGACGCGCTGGCCGATGGTGGAAGCCAGCAGCGGCGGATCGTGGTCGGCGAGCGTCTCGGCGGTGTCGCGGGCGATGACGGTGCGCGCGGCGCAGCGGTTGAGCACGAAGCGTGCGGCGAGCTGCGGGCGGTAGATGCGCGCCTCGCCGAGCAGCGACAGCATCTCGGCGGACGCCCAGCCGTCGAACGGCGATGGTTGCACCGGGATCAGGATCAGATCGGCGGCGAGCAAGGCCGATCGCATCAGCCCGGCGACGCGCGGCGGGCCGTCGATGACGATGTGATCGGCGTCCTGCGCCAGCTCGGGCGCTTCACGGTGGAGCGTGTCTCGCGCCAGGCCGACGACGCCGAACAGGCGCGGCAAGCGCTCACGGGCGCGCTGCTGCGACCAATCGAGCGCGGAGCCTTGCGGGTCAGCGTCAATCAGGGTGACGCGCCGACCCTGGCGCGCCCACTCGCCGGCGAGATGCAGAGCGAGCGTTGTCTTGCCCACGCCGCCCTTCTGATTGAGGAGCGCGACGATCATGACGCGCCCCGGAGCAGGGCCTGCCGGTTATCCGCAGGCGTGCAAAACCGCGGTCGCGTTAGAAAGATTCCGAAGGAATCTAGGTTAGATAAGTTACGGGGGCCGCAAGCTACTGAACCGAAGACTGGAATCGACGATTCCGGTCCCCGATAGCACGAGGATCGGGTCCCCGATGGCACGATAGGGGCGGTCCCCAATAGCACGAGACGATTCACAGCTTATCCCCAAGGCGCGTTGTCGGCCGACGGTGGCGCCGCGGCATCCCGAGCGCGTCGGGATCGGTTGCGACGAAGGACAGGATTTCGGGGCCGTCGGCGCACGGCTCGATGCGTAGGCGATAGCCGGGCAGCGGCTGACGGCGGACGATGTCGCGCAGGTCGTAGGCGAAGTGCTTGAGCGGCGAGAGGCTGCCCGACTTGGCGTGGAGGTGCGCGAAGTCGAAGCTCCAGCCGTGTTCCTGGCGGCCGCCATGCTTGCGGACGAGCCTGTAGAGCCAGCGCTCAAGGCCTCCGGTGAGGCCGAAATAGGCGCGGTCGATGGTCAGCACGAGCGCGTCGTCGAGCACCGCGGCGTAGAACCAGTCGGGCACGATCAGTTCGAGGCCGAGGGGCCGCCCGCGCGCGTCGGCCTTCTCCTTCCACTCGTTGATCCAGGAGAAGCGGTGCATCCGCCGCTCGCTGGGCTGGCGGATCGAAGTTGCGATCGTGGTCGACTGCAGCCGGTCGAGGGCCGCCTTCAGCCGGTCATAGTCGCGCAGAGACACGCCGCGACCGATGAAGTTCAAGATCCCGTAGGGCGTCGTGCCCATCAGCCGTGACGGCCGCAAGCCGGTGTCGCGCGCCTCGACGATCTGGCTCGCGGCCCAGATCAGCACGTCGGCGTCCCAGATGGTTGCCATGCCGTGCTCCGGCACGGCTTCGACCCGGATGACAACGGGGCCCGCCTTGAAGTTGATCGGCGCCAGGCGCTTCGACTTGGCGAGCGAGAAGAACGGATAGGCCATGAGGTCTTGGGTATCCCTGGGTGCGAGGTCGCCGGGCAGCGCCCGGAAGAGATCGAGCTGCTCGCGTTCGTGGCGTGGACGAGGCGGCGACATCCGGGGATGTTTCAGCGGGCCTGACGACTGGCGCGGACCAACGCCGCGGGTTCATGGCGCTTGGCGGGGAGGACGCTCCCGCGCGGGTCGGACGTGGAGGTGACGGCGCCGCGATCGGCCCAGGCCTGCAGGTCGTCGACCGCGTAAACGACACGGCCGCCGAGCTTGCGGTAGGCGGGGCCGGTGCCGTAGGTCCGGTGCTTTTCCAGGGTGCGGCCGGACAGACCGAGAAATCGCGCGGCTTCGGGTGTGCGGAGATAGCGCGGCGGCAAGCCGGCTGCGTTGGCGGACATGATCGAGCCTCCGGGTCGTTCGTTGAGGCCGCTGGCGAGCAGCGGCGAGCGAAGGCCACGGTGGCGAAGAGTTGTCGCGCGGGGGGATGGCGAAGATGGGTGGGCTTAAATCGCACCCCTTTTGGTGCGCAGCCTCAGGTACGGCGTCGGCTGCGCAGCAGCTTGCGATAGCCGCCGGCGATCAGCGCGGCGCCGTCCTTGACGAGGTCGATGGTGCTATCTCGGAGGGCGGAGGTCTTCCATGCGGCCGCGCCGACCCGCGACGCACCGTAGATCGCGGCGGCGATCTCGCGATAACTTGCGCCGTTCATGTGCCCGTCAACCGCTTGCAGCATATAACGCAGCCGGCGTCGCTGCTGGGCGGTGAGGCGGCCGTCCGGCGGCACGGACCGTTTGTTGAGGGCGCGCCAGAGTCGCGTCACAGCTTCGATCCGGTCGAGGCCGTCCGCGCCGAGGGGGACGAGCGCCGCGAGGGGCTGGGTGGGAAGGGCAGCGTCGACAAGAAGGAGGCGGACGGCTTTCGGTCCGCGTCCGTAAACCAAGCTGAGCCCGTCGACGCCTGCATGGAAGTCGCCTAGCTCGCGGCCAGAAAGCGATCCTCCATCCAAACCCGGGATCGGTGGAACCGTTGTGACAATGACGCTGCCTGGATCAATCTCCGGCGCCCAGAACACCGTCGTCTCTGTGGCATTGAGGATCGGTGGGACGGGGAAATCGCAACCCCCATCGCAGGCGCACTCCCTCGGTGATGATCTGCAGGTCGGGGGCGGGCCGCTCGGTGTCAGCGTAATCGCGTTGATAATCGCGGTTGCGGCGCAGACATTCCCAGGCGAGGTCCGGGGCAATGAGTTGGTCGAGGAAATCGTAGCCGGGTGAAGTGCGCCACCCGGACGTGTCGGGCGTCATCGGTATCCTCCTGGTCGCACGCGTGCGGGACGGGGAAGAGACGATCCACGGTTGAGCGAGGCGCGGGAAGTCAGCGCGTCGGCAATGGGTGATGCCGCGGCGGCATCGCGCTCAGTGGTGGCCTTCACGGACGAGCTGGCGATAGCCGTGCTCGGTCATCCAGCGCGCGCGCGCCAGGTGGCTGTGGTGAACGCGTTGGGCTCGTTCGGGCTCGCGGTCCGGATCGATGCCGAACAGCAATGCGACCGCCTCCCGCCAATCGGCCCCATCGGTGTCGGCGTCGAGCAGGCGCAAATAGAGCTTCACGTGCGTACGGTCGTAGGGTGTCAGCGCCGGGCTCTCCGGCGGCTGGTCAAGAAACTCTTGCTGGGTCATGCGTTCCCCCCGCCGTGATGAGCGCCGCTGAATCAGCGGTTAACCATATCCACAATTCTGCGACATGCGAGGGGCGATGGGGGGCATCACCCGATGAACGCGCGGCATCACCGCAGGTCCGGCGCACCTCAAGTTGCTGAGCCGATCTTCGCACGGACAAGCATGACTCCTTCACCCTGGTCGGAGGTGAGGAGGACGATGCCGCTTCGTTCCAGGGCCCGACGGACCTGATCGCGCGTGCTTTCAAACACCTCGAGACCGTTGACGGATTCGAGGCGTTTGAGCGCGGTCAAAGAAACCTGGGCCTTGTCAGCGAGCGTCTCCTGGTTCCAACCGAGCAGCGCGCGTGCGGCCCGCGACTGTCGGGCGGTGATCATGCATGATCACCTCCCACCGACACGAACGTGCACGCCAGAACTACGACTTCTCTATTCGGATCAGGCCGCTAACACGGTCCAATCCCATATCCAATCGTCATTTACATACTATAGTTGATAAACTCAAAGTATGTAAATCACGATCCTCCTGCGCATGGATATGCGCAAATTGGTCGGCCGGAACTTCGCCCGTCTGCGTCGGGAGAAGGGCCTGACCCAGGAGGAGGTCGAAGCGCGTTCTGGGTTCAGTCAACAATACCTCAGCAGTCTGGAGCGCGGGCGGCGCAATCCGACCGTGATCACCCTTTTCGAGCTGGCCCAAGCCCTGGGCGTCAGCCATATCGAGCTCGTCCAACCGGACGGCGAAGGCTGATAGGCATACCCGTGAGGATCATGCTTCTCTTCGTGGTCGGCACAAAGCCGCCACAGGATGGGGTCAGAGGAGCGGCGGAACAATCTAAAATGCGGCATCGCGTTGGTAGGACCGACGCGGCCAAGTCGTATTTGCGAACTCGCCGTCCCTCGTCCCCTCGCGGGGAGCCCTTCGCACCCGGCCTGCGCCCGGCGCGAGATCGTTCAGGCCGTAGCCGCCGCAGGCGGCGTGCCCCAGTCGAACTCCGTACCATCGACCCACATGCGATGTAGGACGACACCAATGCGGCGCGCGAGGGCGACGATTGCTTTCTTGTGCCCGCGGCGCCGCGAGACGTGAGCGGCCCACGCCTTGAGCGCAGACCAGCGTTTGACGCGCGTGAGGAGAACCTGTGCTGCCTCGTAGAGCGCGCTTCGCATCATGGCATCGCCCCACTTGGAGATGCGACCGGTGCGGTCAACTTCACCCGATTGGTACTTTCGTGGCGTTAGGCCGAAATGCGCGCCCACGTCTCGCGATCGAGTGAATCGTGCTGGCACGTCGACAGTGGCGCGGAAGGTCAGTGCGACCACCGGGCCGACGCCGGGAACGGTCATGAGACGGCGCGAGAGTGCATCATCACGTGCAAGCCGGACCAACAGATTATCCAAGCGGCCGAACTCCTCGCGAAGAACCCGACGTGCATTGAGCAACGGATCGGCGATGACATGCAGATCGCTCTCGCTGAGCAATTCGCGGACTCGCGATTCGAACTCGCGTGCTGTGACCTTGCCGAGATGGTAGCCGAAGTTGCGGATGAGACCCCGGATCTCGTTCTCGACATCCTGGAGCTTGTTTCTCAGCAACTGGCGCGCCGTCAGGATTGTGCGTAGCCGCTGGCTGGTCGGCGTCTTGACGTGCACCGGCTTGAATAGACCGACGCGCATCATTTGGGCGATGCCGCGGGCGTCGTGACGATCGGTCTTATTGAGCTGTGCGGAGAGCGCCGCCTTCATATGACGGGTCTCGACGCAAACAACGGGAAGTCCCGCTGCCGCCAATCCCGCAAACAGATGCTGCGAGAGCATTCCGGCCTCGAGGCCGATGCGGGCGAGATGCAGATCGAGACCAAGAAGATGCGCTGAGATGGCGTCAGGGTCGACGTTCAGCTTGCGCTCGTGCGCCACGCGACCCTCGTCGTCGACCACGCACAAGTTCACGGAACGGGCGGATACATCAAGTCCAACGTAGTGCTTTGCTGTCATCACCGGAGTCCTCAGTTGAATGTCCGGTGATTTCTTTAGCGCTTCCGACGCGGCTTTTGGCAACTACGACCTTTCTAGTCGTCCTTCACGACGACAGTCGCAAGCAGGCCGTGCTCAGCCGGCGCAGCACGATAACTTGGCGACATCCTTGCCGAACGACAGCGCCGCGAGCTTCAGACCCTCGACAGTGGTGAGATACGGAAAAATGGTATCCACGAGGTCATCGACCGTGAGGCCCTGTCGGATTGCGATCGCCGCGGTCTGGATGCTGTCGGCGCCTTCCGGCGCAAGGATATGGGCGCCGAGTAGACGGCCGCTGCCGGCGTCGGCCACGAGCTTGATCAGCCCGCGGGTGTCACGAGCGGCAAGCGCGCGTGGCACCTGGTCAAGGCCGATCGTCGAGACACGAACGGTATGACCGGCCGCGCGCGCGGTGGCCTCGGTCAGCCCGACGCTCGCCACCTGGGGATCGGTGAACACGATGGCGGGCATGGCGCTGTTGTCGTAGCGCAGGCTGTCGCCATTGAAGGCGTTCCTGGCGGCGAGCTTGGCGCCGTAGGCAGCCATGTAGACGAACTGGTCGCGGCCGGTGACGTCGCCGGCGGCATAGACGCCAGTCTTGGTCGTGCGCATCCGGTCGTCGACTACGATGCCGCCCTTCGTCGAGACAGTGATCCCGTGCTCGGCCAGCCCAAGGCCTTCGATGTTGGGCGTGCGCCCCGTGGTGATCAGCACCTGATCGGCGTCGATCGCAATATCCTGGCCGTCGCGCGTGACCGTCAGTGACACACCGCCATCAATTTTACGGATCGCGCGGTAAGCGATGCCGGAGACAACGGTGATGCCTTCGTCCTCGAAATACCCCGTGAGCGCCGCGCTGATCTCGGGCTCGGCCTCTGGGAGCAGACGAGACCGGCAGACGAGAGTCACCTTAACGCCTGCACGAGCGAACATCTGCGCGAGCTCCGCGCCGATGTAGCCGCCGCCGATCACGAGAAGCGAGCTCGGCAGCTCCTCGAGCTCGAGCGCCGTTGTGCTGGTGAGATACGGCACGGTCACGAGGCCAGGAATGGCAGGCACTGCCGGCCGCGCGCCGGTCGCGATGATGATCTTGCCAGCGGCAATGCGCGCGCCGTCAACTTCGACACCGCCGTCGAGGAGGCGAGCTGGCCCGTCGCGATAGGCGATGCCGTTATACGCGGGGAGCAGATCGGCGTACTTGGCTTGGCGCAGTTCGGAAACGAGGGCGTCTTTCTGACGAACGGTTCCGCGCCAGTCGATCAGTTCGGCCGCCGCCGTGATGCCGGCAAAACGTGCCGCCACGCGAGCGTTGTGAAGCGTCTCGGCGGCGCGGATCAGGGTCTTTGACGGCACGCAGCCGATATTGACGCAGGTGCCGCCGATGGCGCCGCTGCCGATGAGCGCCACTTGCGCGCCCTGATCGGCGGCCGTGATCGAGGCCGAGAAGCCGGCAGAGCCGGCGCCGATCACGACGAGATCGTAAGCGCCTCCATTGCGACCGTTTGTGCGGAAGGGGCGGTTCGCGACTGATGGGCTGTTCGATTCCGGATCGGCAGGCGGTTGTTGTGTCACACCGAGCCCGGCGAGGCTCGGCCCGAACAGAGCGCGGCCGGCCTCCAGGCCTTCATCGATCGACAGCCGAAAACCTGGCTCGTCGGCGGAACGCTCGCGGCGCCAGGCGGAGAGATGCTCATCCGAGCAGAAAAAGGTGGTCGTCGCGCACAGCGAGTTCGCGGCGCATGCGTCTTCATAGCGAACGCTTTGCCACATGACGGCCGTCTGCGGCTCGACATCGGCCAGCACCCGCCCTCGGTCCCGTGTGGTGATCCGGATTGGCGCGCCGCAATGGCGGCAACTCGAGGCGATCGAGATGTCGCGATCGGTCATGGCGCCGATCCCAAGCGCGTCGACCGCGCACATAGCGTTGAGCGCGCGCCCGTCCAGCGTGACCTCATGGCCCCTGTCTTGGTCGGTGAACGGATAGGCGCCGACGATTCGTTCGCCGTCGAGAACGACCAGGTCGCGCCGGCGGAGCTCGTCGAGCAACGGCGGGACGGCGGCCTCACCGAGACCTGCAAGGTTCGCAATCGCGGCTACGGTCAGCGCTCGCCCGTGTTCGACGTAGAGCTGAAGCAGCGCAACGCGCACGCGATCCGTGGCGGGATCGTAGCCGCTCCAGCGATTGAGCACGTGGCCAGACCCGACCATGGCCAGCAAAGCGTCCCTCACTGCGGGCGACGTGACCGTCGACCAATCCGGGAACGTGACGCCCGGCCGCACCGCATAGCTGGGCAGAGTGTCGGGCGTAGGGATGACAGCTTCGTTTCGGGACGAGGAGGAGGCACAACAATCGTTCACGGCTTCACGCCTTCCTTGTGAATCGTCGTCTCGCAACGGGCGGCCTTTGCGTGGCGACGATGGAATATCCAAGCGATGAGGCCGAAGCTCGCAGCCATCAGCGGAAGCACTACAAGGCCCTTACCGGCTAGCCACGCGCCAAGGCCCGCAAAGGACAGGCCGACGGCAATGAGCGGCGCGGCGCAGCAGATCGCGACCAGGACGGCACCGGCCATGCCTACGCGGATTGCGGTGCGGTCACTCATCTTAGCTGCCCCGCTGCCTCAGATGGGCTGGATAGCCCGCGTTCATGCTGGCGACGGCGATGATGTCGGCGTTCGTCTTTGCGTCGTCGAAGGTCACGGTCGCTGTCTTTGCCTCGAAGGAGACGGTCACATTCGCGACGCCCGGGACTGCCGTCATCGAGGTCTTCACGATGTAAGGGCACGAGGCGCAGGTCATGTTGTCGACGGCAAACGTAACGGTGCGTTCGGCGGCGAACGCGGTCGATGCCGTCATCACCGAGGCGATTAGGGCAAGGACGCTCAAGCTCTTCTTCATGGGATGGTCTCCTCTTGGTGTCAGGCGAGCAGCAGCAGCGGGGCGACATAGTCAAAGGCAAAGGCGGCGATCACGAGCACAGTCGCGATCCAGAGCGCGAGCTGGACGAGACGGCTGGGGATGGGGCGCGCGCACGCGGCGCCAGCGGCGCAGGCGCGCCGCGGCTTCCAGTATACGAGGTAGAAACCGTATCCGAGGAGTCCCGCCGTTCCAGCGACGAAGAGCGGCTTGTACGGCGCGAGCGCCGTAAGGTTGCCGATCCAGGCGCCGCCGATGCCGAGGCTAAACAGGATGAGCGGAATTACGCAGCAGGACGACGCGGCGATCGCGCCGAGAATGCCGCCCAGAGCAACCAGACGCTGCCGTCCAGCCTCGGTCCGCTCCGACGATGCAAGAACTGTCGTGACGGGTGCCATATCTGCCGTTCCGGATCGCGGTGTAACCATGTCCGACCTCTCATTCCTTGCCGAAATCCTCATTGCGGCGTAGGATGCGGTCTGTAGTCACTACAGGGTCAAGGGGTATTTGCGATGCGCGATCACGCTGTAGTGAAGGGCCTGCAGCGAGCCGAACTCGCCCGGCGGACGGGCAGCAATCTGGAGACGGTCCGCTACTACGAGAAGGTCGGGCTGCTGCCTGAGCCGCCGCGCACGACGGCGGGCTACCGCAGCTATGACACGACGCACGAGCGGCGGCTTCGCTTCGTCCTGCGGGCGCGCGAACTCGGCTTCTCGCTGGATGAAATCCGCGAGCTGCTGCGGCTCGTCGATGAACGCGATCAACCTTGCGCGGAGGCGCGCGCCGTCGCTGCTGCCCATCTCGACGACGTGCGAGCGAAGATCGCCGATCTGAAACGGATGGAGCGGGTATTGAAGGACGTGGTCGCACAATGCGCCGACGGCACGCTGCCAGAATGTCCGCTGATAGAGACGTTATTTGGTGAAGCCGCTTGAACGCTTCGCCTATACGCTTTGCGGACTATGGAGCAACTAAAGCCGACCGCTAAACGCTCCGAATACCCCATCTATAATAGTCGTTCTTTGCGCCCATTGCGAGGGTAATCGGCGTCTCAGGGCTGGCGGTGCCCTCGCCGGGCGGCCGAAGTGATTCGCGCTAGCAGTGGAAAGGCCCCGGCCTGTTCGGCCGGGGCCTTGCTCGGGGCTCAGTCGCCGCGGCGGGTCGGGCGGGACCAGATCAGCGAGTGGGTGTCGCCGTCCTCGTCGTCGAAGAGGTTGGCGTAGATGGGGGCGTTGAAGCTCGGATCGTCGAGCTTGAGGCCCAGATAGTCGCGGCCCTCGTTGGAGCGCTTGGACCAGGCGGCGCCGATTTCCGCGCGGCCGACCAGAACCCGGTGGCTGGGGGCGTTCTCGCCGGTGGCGCGGGTGTCGGGGACGATGCGCACGCCCTTGGCTTGGACGCTGAGGGTTACGATTTCGCCGGTGAACTCGTTCGAGCCGGTCTTCTTGAAGGTGCCGATGGTCGCCATTGTAAGTCTCCGTTTCGTTTTCGGGACCGCTCCATTGCGGCCTCGATGGCGATCGACAGGCCGGAGGCGACCGACGCCGCATCGCTTGCGACCGGAGCAACGCGGAGGATGGCAGGAACGACTTTGTTGTTTCGCGAGGAATGACGGCCTTGGCCGGCAGGGGAAGAAAGTCGGGACGCGCCGTTGCGGCATAGGCGGTCGAGGCGCAGCCGTCCTTCGGTCAGATCAGGCCATTGGAGAGGCCGTTCGGAGCGGTCTGGAGACAATCAGGAACGGAAGATCATGGCGACCCGGTCGCAACCAGCAGACGGCGCAAGCTGAAGATCATCTGCGACCCGTCCTCCCCTTGTACAGGCGAGGGTCGAGCTTTCGTTTCGAAGTCGGCCAGTGGAGATGACGCCCTCGACTTCGTGTTGCACCGTTCCCGCGCACAGAGGCGCCGAGCAGAAATCCGGGCGCTGTTGAGGCGGCCGCACGATGGGCTTCAGTCAGGTTCCGGTGACGCGGCTCCCTCTCCAACTGCACAACGCTGAGGGCTGAAACCCCCGACTGGTCGTCCCGGCGACGGTTCCGTCGTGGTGTCAGGCTGGTGCAATGCCCTGGCTGGACGGGCCGGTGCTTGCCATCCCAGCGACGCGCGCGAACGCGGTGACGCCGACCGCGACCGCACCGATGACGGAGAACACGAGCTGCCAGGTCTCCGACGGCATGGTGTGTTTCACGATGCCATGCGTGGCGTGGAAGCCGGCGATCGCCGCGGGTGCGACAAATGCCAGCGCGATCAGCAGGCGTGCCCAGAGCGGGCGGACAATTCCAAGCAAGAGCTGCCCCACGCCCAACGTCAGGCCGGCGCCGAGCATGCCGATAAGGATGGCGCCGAGCCAGCCCGCGCCAGTGTCATAGGCCCAGGTGCCGGCGGTCACGCCCGCGAAGAATGGCAGTGCGAACACCGCGAGCGTGAACAGCAACCAGCACAAGATGCCGATGGCTGCGAAGGATAGGACAATGCCGAGGATAATCATGGTGGTGTCTCCGAAAGAGCAAATTCTGACGGTCGCGCCTTCCACCACCACCACGGCGCATTCGGGAGCATAGCAAAAGCTGTGCTCCGTCGGGAGCGGAAACCGCAGGGGTCTCCGCGTCGCCTGGAAGGGTGGCGCGCCGTCATGGCGCGAAGGGATCGACCTCGTGGACGATCTCCGAGACGTCGCCGTCGTATTCGTTTGCGGGTGTCACCGAGAGAGTGCCGTCGCCCGCGCGGAAGATGACGATGACGGCCATCAGCGTGGTGGCGAGGCTGAAGGCGAAGGCGTGTGCGTCGGGGAAGGACATCGATCCGGCTCCTGTTTCGAGCGGAGGACCATCCCCCCGCTGACAGGCGCCCGATGTGTTCGGCCGATGGCCGCAATCACCGCGCAGGCAACGCCGGCGCGGCGGCACGCTATGCGTAGTCCGACCCTTTACGGGTTGATGGCGTCAGGCCATCGGCTGGACCAAGGACCAGCGCCATTCAGCGGGGAGTGGTCTTCTCCGGGCTGGAAGCCGAGTCGATGTGGCCGTGACGTTGGTGAAGCCGTACTGTCTGCGCGAGCTGCCGTGCGACCTCACCTGCGTCATCCGCAAAGCCTGGTGGCCATTTCCTCGACGGCTCGCGCTGAAACCCGCCACGCTGAAAATGCGGATGGAGGTGGCTGATAATCCACTCGATGCGTGAAGGAGGCACCAAGCCGGCTTGAGCCGAATAATGGAGTGCCTTGGCGAGATCGTGCCCGATGTTCGCGCGGTTCCAAACATCATCGGTCGCGACGTTAAGCAGATAGGATTTGAGGAGGAGTTCGATGGCAATTGCAATCGCATGAAGGGCTTGATTGTCGAATCCTTGATCCGCCGCCCATTCGGCGGCTGCAGCCTTCACGGTGGCATTCTCCAGGAAAACCGCAGCGAGAACGGCGTCCGAACGTGCCGGTTTCGGGAGTGGCTTCAGTCGCTGCATTCGTTGCGTTATGCCATAGGCTTGGCCGTTTAGCAGGTGCCCGATGCGGCGGCGCTTACGCGCCGCCGAATTTCCACACCGGGATGCCGAGCTTCTTGGCTTTGTCGGCGAGGTTGTCATTGATGCCGGTGCCGGGGAAGTGCAGCACGCCCTTCGGCAGGATTTGCAGCATCTCGTCATTGCGTTTGAAGGGTGCTGCCCGGCCGTGCTTCGTCCAGTCGGGTGCAAAGCCGATCTGTGGGACATTGCGATTCCTGGCCCAGAGAGAAGCGATCTTCTCGGCACCCTTCGGCGACTTGCCGTGGATCAGCACCATGTCGGGGTGCTTCTCGTGAACCTGGTCGAGCTTGGCCCAGATGAGGTGATGGTTGTCGAAATCGAGCCCGCCGGTGACGGCGATCTTCGGTCCAGGCGGCAGGAGCACTTCCTGCTCGGCACGCTTCTTCGCCATGATGAAGTCGCGGCTGTCGATCATCGCCGAGGTGAGGTTGCGATGATTGACCTTCGATCCTGACCGCGGGAGCCAGGCTTTGCCGACCTGGCGTTCGTAGTGCTCGGCGGCCTGGTCGCGCATCAGTTCGAAGGCGGTCTGGCGTTCGACCTGTGTCTTGCCCTCGGCGATCAGGCGCTCGAGATCGACCGACTTCACCTCGCTGCCGTCCTGTTCGCGTTGGGAGCGCTTTTGGGCCTGCTCGTTGTCGTCGAGCTCGCGGTTGATCCGTTCGGCGGCGCGATGAAAGACGTTCACGGTCGACCAGAGGAGATCGTCGAGGTCGGGTTCGAGGCGCGTGTCCTCCAGGGTCACGATCAGGGCGTCGAAGATGTCGGCGACCGCGCCCGCGACCGCGTTGCCGTCCGGCAGAAGCCGCTGATCGGGTTCGTCGGCGAAAGGCCGGTAGCCGTGGAGCTGCAATTCGTTGAGGACGTGGTCAGTCGGTGAGGATTCGTGGTGCGGTTCGTAGTCGTCGAGATCGCGCATCGGATGCTCCGTCGGATGGACCGCGACCGTCGCGGCCTTCATGGCGACGAAGCACACCGGCGGGGCGGCCCTGCACCCGGAGCGCGAGCGAGGGCCGGAGCGTCAGCGGAGGATGGCGGAGGCCGGCTATTTTGTTTCGCGATGGAAAGCGGCCCCTTGGGGCCGCGCCGGAAAATAGTCGGCCGCAGCCATTGCCGGGCCGGCCTGCCTGTGGGCCGATCGCCCTCTCGAAGGCCGAGGCGCGGTCCTCTCCGATCCGCTGCGTCTGAGCGAGTACGGCGGCGGGGCCGCTGCCGCTTCCTTACCGGCTATGCCGCCAGCGCCATGAAGCGTGCGACGTCCTGCGGCCCGAGCTGTACCCGAGTCTGACTGCGCAATGTCGCGATGCCGAGGGTGCGGAGATCCTCGTTGAAGTCCCCGAGCTGTGGAGAGATCACGATCGCCTCGATCCCGGCCGCGTTCGCCCGTTCGATCAGGCTGTCACGCGCACCATCGCCTGCCGGATCGTCATCGCGCAGGATGTAGAGCCGCCGCAGCGTGTCCGGGAACAGGATGGCGGCGAGATGTGCCGCGGAGAGCGCCGCCACCATCGGCATGTTGGGCACGACCTGGCGGATTGAAAGGACCGTCTCGATGCCTTCGCCGGCTGCCATCACTTCGCCACCAGCGCCAAAGCGGACCGCGTTGCCGAGGAGATCGCCCATCGCCCGGCGCGGGGTTTCGAATGGCGCCTTGTCGTGGCGTCGTGAGTCGAGCCAGGTGCGATGCGCCCCGGTGATCATGCCGTCGAGGTCAGTGACAGCGGCGATCATGGCCGGCCAAGTCTCGGTCGGCGCATGCTCGTCCGGGCGATAATAGCAGTGCGGGTGGAAATACAGATTTCCGGCTCCACGGAGATCCGTAATGCCGCGTTGCCGGAGATACGCCGCGACGATTGTGCCCGCAATCGGCTGCGACATGCGGATGAGGCGCCGTGCGGCTTCGGGCGATCCATGTGGTGCGGGCGCCAGCGGCTGGAAGGCGGAGGGTTCCGGCGCTGGTGGTGGCATGCTGAGGAAGAGCCGAGCCTCGTCGGCGACATCCTTGAAGTCGATGAGGCCGCAGCTCTCGCGGATGACGTCGAGGAGGTCTCCATGCTCGCCGGTAGCGGCGTCAGTCCATTTCCCGGCGGGGCCTTTGGGCGAGTCCTTGAGCCGGACGTACATCGAGCGGCCCTTAGTGTTACGGGCGTCGCCCACCTGCCAGTAGTTGCCCTGACGGTGGCCATTGCTGAGATAATGGCGGCACACCGCCTCGGCCTGTCGGCCGAGACGTTGCGCGAGATCGGATGCGTCGAGACGGGCCATCACGCTGCCTCCCGCTCGCCGACGCGCTGGATCGGGTAGGTGCCGATCAGCTTGCCGATGATGGTCGCGCCGTCCGCGCCGACGGGCACGAAGAAGCGGAGCTTCCACGAGATGATCTCGCTGAAGAGGCCAAAGGCGCGCAGGCGCTCGCGCATCGCGTCGGTGAAGCCGGAGAGTTCGATGCGATCGGCGCCCATGACGCGCACGCGACGGAGTTGGAGGCCTTCGGCGAGATCGAGGATTGTCTTGCCCTCGATGAGCGCGGCATAGGCATGGTCGGCGGACAGGTTCGTCGTTCCGACTGTCGTGGCGTTGGCGACCCATGCGGGCGACACGCGGCGGCCGATGATCCGTTCCCCGTCATCGGTCTGGAGCCGATAGACACGGCTCGACTCGTTGGGCAGCCGCTTCCAGATCGGCAGCAGCAGGCCAGCGACGATGTGGATCGTGGAATCGGAATAGGCTGGCACCTCCGCGATCTCGGCGTTCCAGGCGGCGGTGAACTCGGCGCGACTGGCGGCGATCCAATGGCTTTCGTCCATCATGCGGATGGAGGCGTGATGCTGCTCCATCGGCCGGATCAGCCGCACGCGGCGTTCGATCTCCCCGTCGTCGAGCATCAGCGAAGGCGCTGGAAGCTGAACCGCGGCGCGGTGGGAGCGCTCGTTGACCAGCAACTTGGCGACCGGATCGTCGAGCCAAGCCATCGCCTCCTCGGCGGTCATCGGCCGGTTGCGCTCGCGCTGTTGGATGGTCAGCAGGCTGGTTTCCGCGCCGGTGCCGGGATGGGTGTAGATGGTCTGGCGATCGGTGACGACGAAGCTCTCCGCGCGCAGCGTCTCCAGTCCGATGTCGTAGATGCCGGCGGCGATCGCGCCCTCGACCTTGGCGGTCAGAAGCTGCTCGAAGGCGGCGAACAGGACGTCCTGCAGGTCGATGGTGAGCGCGAGCAGGCGGTTGAGAAAGGTTGTGATCGGCGGGAGCTCGTCCTTGATGCCGTTGTCGTCCATCAGCTTCAGGCCGGTCGTGTCCTCGAACCGCTGGAGCGAGCACCCTTCGATCTTGCCGCGGACGATCAGGATGTAGAGCTGGCGAAGCGCATCGCGCGCATAGTGGCTCTCCAGATTGTCCTCGGGTCGGAACAGGCCCTGGCCGCCGGTCTGGCGCTGTCCGCGCGTGATCGCGCCCAGCGTGTCGAGCCGGCGCGCGATGGTCGATAGGAAGCGCTTCTCCGCCTTCACATTGGTCGCGATCGGACGGAAGAGCGGCGGCTGCGCCTGGTTGGTGCGGTGGGTGCGGCCGAGGCCTTGGATCGCGGCGTCGGCTTTCCAGCCCGGCTCAAGCAGATAGTGGACGCGAAGCCGCGTGTTCCGTGCCGACAGCTCCGCATGGTAGCTGCGGCCCGTACCGCCGGCATCGCTGAACACGAGCACGCGCTTCATGTCGTCCATGAAGGCCTGGGTCTCGGCGAGATTGGCGGACGCCGCGCGGGTCTCGACCACAAGGCGCTGTCCCTTGCGCACGATACGACGCGAGCGGCCGGTGACTTCGGCCACCACGTCCGCGCCGAAATGCTGGACGATCTGGTCGAGCGCGCCCGGCACCGGCGGAAGGCTCGCGAGTTTCTCGATCAGCTCGGTGCGGCGGGCGACCGCCTCGCGGCTCTCGACCGGCTGGCCGTCGCGAAAGACCGGACGCGAGGACATATTGCCCTCGCCGTCGCTGAAGGGCTCGTAGAGCTGCACCGGGAAGGAATGGGCGAGATAATCGAGGACATATTCGCGGGGCGTGATGTCGACGCGAATGTCATTCCACTCCTCGGTCGGAACTTCGGCCAAGCGCCGTTCCATCAGCGCCTCGCCGGTCGAGACGATCTGGATGACCGCGGAATGCCCGGCCTCCAGGTCCGCCGCGATCGAGCGGATCAACGTCGGCGTCTTCATCGATGTTAGCAGATGACCGAAGAAACGCTGCTTGGCGCTTTCGAAGGCGGAGCGCGCGGCGGATTTGGCCTGGCGGTTCAACGTCCCGGTCGAGCCGGTGATGTTGGCCGCCTGCATGGCCGCATCGAGATGGTTGTGGATGATGGCGAAGGCGCCGGCATAAGCATCGTAGATGCGCCGCTGCTCGGCGGTCAGCTCGTGCTCGACCAGCTCATATTCGACGCCGTCGAACGACAGCGATCGGGCGGTGTAGAGGCCGAGCGCGCGAAGGTCGCGGGCAAGCACCTCCATCGCCGCGACGCCGCCGGCCTCGATCGCCTCGACAAACTCGGCGCGGGTCGAGAAGGGAAAATCGTCGCCACCCCACAGACCGAGGCGCTGCGCGTAGGCAAGGTTCTGGACCGTGGTGGCGCCGGTGGCGGAGACATAGACGACGCGGGCATTGGGCAAGGCGTGCTGCAGGCGAAGCCCCGCGCGCCCTTGCTGCGAGGGCGTGACATCGCCCCGTTCTCCCTTGCCGCCGCCAGCGTTCTGCATCGCGTGCGCCTCGTCGAAAATGATCACTCCGTCGAAATCGGAGCCCAACCATTCGACGATCTGCTTGACCCGCGAAACCTTCTCGCCGCGGTCGTCGGAACGCAGCGTGGCATAGGTTGTAAATAGGACGCCTTCCGGCAGAGCGATCGGCTTGCCCCGCGGGAAGCGCGAGAGCGGCGTGACCAGCAGGCGCTCCATGCCGAGTGCGGACCAGTCGCGCTGCGCATCCTCAATCAGCTTGTCGGATTTGGAGATCCAGACCGCCTTGCGCCGGCCCTGCATCCAGTTGTCGAGCACGATGCTGGCCGACTCGCGCCCCTTTCCGACGCCGGTGCCGTCGCCGATGAAGAAGCCGCGGCGGAAGCGGACGACGCCGTTTGCATCATCGGCGGCGGCCGCCACGACATCGAAAGTGTCGTCGATGGTCCAGGAACCTGCGAGAAAATCGGAATGGGCTTCGCCCGCGAAGATCAGGGTTTCGAGCTGGGAGTCTGAGAGCGAGTCCATGATGGTCGCTGGCAGCGTCGGCCGATAGCTCGGCTTGGGCGGGGCGACCGAGGCCATGGCGGCGGATTGCACGAGCTTGGTGGGATGGGCCTGAGAGCCGGGAATACGGATCGTCTGCAATCCGTATTGCTCGTAGATCGCGTCGCTGAGGCGGGCGCCCTCGGCCGGGGTCCAGTCGACGGTCTCATAGGCGAGCGGCACGCCCTCGGGATCGGCGAGGCCCACGCGGGTCGCCGATGTCGCCGCGGTGCGCGCGAGATAGCCGCGAACGGTGCGCGGCGTGGCGCCGGTCGGCATGACCTGAACAGCAGGCGCGACAGCCAGGCGCGGCGGCACATGCTCGGCGATCCACGTCATCAGCGTGGCGATGTCGGGAGCGGTGCCGGGGGACGCCGGAAATGCGGATGGCTCGTCGGCCGGGATCTTGTCGATCACGGTCAGCCGGGTTTCGACGGTCGTGCCGTGCTTGGCATAGACTGAGCCATGGACGGCGGCGGTGAACACGACGCGGCCCCTCTCCTGCAGGCGGACGAAGGCGTCGCGCCAGGCCGGTATGTCGGGGCCGAAATTCGCGCCGGTGATCGCGACCAGGCGCCCGCCATCGGCGAGCCGCGCGAGCGCGGATGCGAGATGGCGATAGGCTGCGTCGGCGACACGCCCCTCGACATTGGCGAGGACCGAGAATGGCGGGTTCATCACCACGATTGTTGGGACGGTCGCCGGGTCGAGATGATCGTCGATCTGGGCTGCGTCGAAGCGGGTCACGGGAATGGCCGGAAAGAGGGAGGAGATGAGTGCGGCCCGGGTTTCGGCGAGTTCGTTGAGGACAAGCGTGCCGCCGGCGATCTCGGCGAGGATGGCGAGCAGGCCGGTGCCGGCCGATGGTTCGAGCACGCGATCGGCGGGTGTGATGGCGGCCGCAGTGATCGCGGCCAGGCCGAGCGGGATCGGCGTCGAGAATTGCTGGAAGGCCTGCGCCTCCTCGGAGCGGCGCGTGTGGGTGGGCAGAAGTCCCGCGATCTTGCCGAACAGAGGAACCGCCGCAGCCGGAGACCCGGCTTTGCGCAAAAGCGCCTTTCCGTATTTGCGGAGCATGAGGACGGTTGCGGCTTCGCAGGCGTCATAGGCGTCCTTCCAGTCCCAGGCGCCGGCAGTATCGGACGCGCCGAAGGCGGTCTCCATGGCGGTGCGCAAGACCGCGGCGTCGATGCGCTCGCCGCGCTCGATGTGAGGAAGGAGGAGAAGTGCCGCGGCATGGATGGCGGCAGCGTCGGTCGGCTGATCGGCGGCGGTCGGCAGCGCCGCCGCAAGGGTGTGAGCATTCATGGGAGACGTCCTCGGGAGAGCGGAGCGGGAAAGCCCGCCGGCGCTCTCTCTCGGACCGGACGGGCTCAAACCCGTCCCGGCCTTCCTCTCGCTCTCAAGGGGCGCGGCCCGGCCGCGCCATCAAGCGACAGACAATGGTCTCGATGATGTCAGGCACCATCGCCGCCATCGATCACCTCGGCGAGCCAACCGTTGGTATAGATCCACGCCACAGTTTCGCCGGTCGCGAGATCGAGGACATGCGCGCCGCCACCGAAGCCATCGAGACGCGGCCGGGAGCAGGTGTTGGCGTACTGAAAGCCCCATCGGCCGGTGAGGTGGAATTCGGCGGCGCAGCGTATGACGAACTGGATCAGCCGTTCGGGATCGCCGGTGACATCGTCGCGCATCCAGAGTTTGGAGCCGCCATGCTCGGGCTGGATGGACAGGAGGAAGCCATCGGACGGCGGTTCCTCGGATGCTCCGTCCTCGGACAGTTGGTTGTAGAGATCGAGCGCGCGGGCTGCGGTCTCGGGCGTGCCGACATCGAGCAGGCATGAGAAATGGGTGAAATAGTCGGCCATGAGGCCACTCCCGGAGAGCAGGGAACGGGAGAGCCGGCAGGCGCTCTCTCCTCCATGTCCGGCTCGCCACGTCCGGGCCAAACTCTCCCTCTCGATCGGCGCGCATGAAAAAAGCCCGACGCCCCCGAAGGGACGCCGGGCTCGTCAAGTCAGATGAGGACCGCCGTCACTCCGCGGCGGCGAGGTGCCGTTCCTCCTCATCATCGGTGTTGGTCTCCTCGTCATCGCCGTCGAGGAAGTCCGGCAACGCCTCGTCGCCCTCGCCAGAGTCCGCCTCGGTGCTTTCGGCATCGGCGCCGGAATTGCGCAGCGGTTCGGGCAGCCAGCCCGTCTCGGCGAGGAGACGTTCGGCTTCGGTCGCCATGTCGCCCTTCTTCAGATGTGCGATGAGTTGGGCGGCGCGCTCGCCGGCGCCTTCACGCACCGCTTCGAGGATGCGGGGCTTGGTGACGCGGCCGAGATAGTTGGCGACGGTCGGCCGCCACCCGGCTTCGGCCATGTCGAGCCCGACCGCCAGCGACAGGCGATCGGCTTCGGCGATGCGCTGTTCGACACTATGCGCCGAGACACGGCCACCGTAGCGATCGGCCCGCTCATAAAGCGCATTGACGCCGAACGAAGCGCAATGGGCGAAGAGTTCGGCCTGTTCGGGGCCAGTCAGTGCGGCCAGCCCATCCCAGAGATCAGCGACTTTGGCCGGGAGCCGTTTGCGCCAGCTATCGTGCCGGGCCTCGATCGCCTTGGCATAGACGCTGTCACGAAGCCCTTCGGGCTGCGAATGGAAGGTCGTGCCCCGCACGCTGACCTCCATCGCGAAGCCGTACTGGCTGCCGCCGTAGAACACGTCCTGGCAGAACTTGTGCAGGACGGCGACGAAGGCGACCGAGGGATCGGTGGCGAGCTTGTCGCGGAGCGCGAGGGTGCGATCGGCGGTCAGCTCCGTGATCAGTCGATCGGGGAGCGGCTTGATCGTGTCGTCCTCGTCCTCCTCCTCGGGCTCGGCAGGTTTGCCGCAGATGGTGATGACCGCGCGCTGGACCGAAGGCGACGCCGGATAGTCAGCGTCATCGTCGCCGCCATCCTGCTCTTCACCCTCGCCATCGCCCGCCTGGTTGGCGATCTCGTCCTCGGGTCGGACATAGCCGCGGTCGATCGACAGCGTGCCGTCGGCGTCCAGGCTGACGAAGACCCCGGCGATCGCGATGTCGGCGGGTTCGTAGTGGACCGGCCGCTCGTCGAAGCTGGCGAGCGCGGTTTCGATTTCGCCAAGGCGCTGATCGATCTCGTCCGGCAACTCGTCGGCGTTCTCATATTCGGCCTCCAGCTTGGCGCACTCGGCGTTGAGCGCCTCGATGGTCGCCTGTTCGTCAGCCGTCAGGTCGAGCGGCGTGCCCACGATCTCGCGCAGGCCGTGGGTGGCGCCATAGGGGAAGCTCATCGCCACCTCGATCCATTTCCAGCCTTCGCCGGCGATCGCTTCGGCGGAGGCTTTCAGCTTGTCGGCGACCAGGCGATCGAGCAGCGCAGGATCCTGCAGCCAGCCGCCGTCGTCATCCTGGAAGAGATCGCGCAGCACGCAGCCGCCGTTGGTTTCATAGGCATCGATGCCGACGAATACGGCCCGCTTGTCGGATGCGCGGACGGCGGTCTCGGTCAGCATGCGCCGGATCTGGTAGGGTTCCCTCTGCCAGCTATTGCGAACCGACTCCCAGACCTGCTCCTGACGCGCATGATCGTTGGTGACGGTGAAGGCCATGAGCTGTTCGAGCGTGATGCCGTCCTCGGCATAGATATCGAGCAATGACGGCGAGACGGCCGCGAGGCGAAGCCGCTGCTTCACGACCTGGACGGACGCGAAGAATGCAGCCGCAATCGCCTCCTCGGTCATGCCCTTCTCGCGCATCGCCTGGAACGCGCGGAACTGGTCGAGAGGATGCAGCGGGGCGCGTTCGATATTCTCGGCCAGCGACACCTCGTCGACGAGGATGTCGGCATTGGCGTCCGACACCACGCACGGCACCTTGGAGGTCTTGGTGAGGCGCTTCTGCTTGACGAGGAGCTGCAGCGCGCGGAAGCGACGCCCGCCCGCCGGCACTTCGTACATGCCGGTTTCCTGGCCGTCGGCATCGAGCACCGGCCGGACGTGGAGGGACTGGATGAGACCGCGCCGGGTGATCGACTCGGCCAGCTCGTCGATCGAGACGCCAGCCTTGACGCGGCGGACGTTCGACTGGCTCAGCACCAGCTTGTTGAAGGGGATGTCCTGCGCCGACGACAGGGTGATCTTCTGAATGGCAGTTGCCATGAGACTTACTCCGCGACGGGCGCCGAAAGCCTCTCTCTCGACCCTAAACCCGTCACGAAGCGAAGCACCGCCCTCTCACTCTAGGAGGGCAGCGACACCATCAAACGCCATCGGTAAGGTCACTGCCAGAACCGGCGATGATCCCGCGCCAGTCCTTCGTATTCGCCCATGACGGCTTGATGCCGCCCTAGAAATTCGAGCGCGGTTCGATGCCGAGGAAGCGGATCATGTTGTCGGGCGCGACGAAGTTGACACCCGAACCCAAGCTGCGGTCGCCTGTTGCGACGAGGCGGCGGAAAATCGCTACCTTGTCAGGATGCATGGGGGCGCCGCCCCACACAGCGTCCTGTACATATCGCGCGATGAAACCGGCGAGGACGTCGGCGACCTGAATGCCGATAGCATCGTGCGATCGCTGGAATTGCAGGTCGGCCGCCTGCGAGAATTCGAAGTCGGCCGTCTGCAGGGGCAATTTCACGCCAAGCTGCGCCAGGTCCTCTGCGAGCTTCTTGTTGTGCAGAAGAATGTCTCCGAACTGCAATTGCTCGTCGTGGAACAGCGTCACGCCGGAAACCTGCTTTCGCGCGAAGCGATTGATCCGGGCGTAGATGTTGGTGAACGATGTCAGGTTCGGCAGAACCCAGAGCAGCTTCCCGGCGGGATTCTTGTCGGGAATCGGTAATGCCCGCTCGACGGCCTTGGCTTTCGGCAGCTTGCGGAAGTCCTTCAAGCTGTCGCGCGCAAAACGGATGATCCCCGCCGCCACGTCAGTAGGCGGAACTCCGCTTCCCTGCGCCCACCGAATTATTTGCTTGTAAAGTTCGCGTATTTCCGCGTGGTCTCTGCTTTGGCAACATGCGGCAAAGGCGTGAGCCAGCTCGGGAGGTGCATATAGCGCCATGTAGTTCGCCATAACGCCCTTCATCCAAAGGGCGCCAGGTTGAGTGTCACATTCCCCCACATAGGGCACCACCATTCGCTCGATGATGTTCACGACAACGAAGAAGTGCTTGTCGACAAGCTCGATAAAGATTGGGGCGCGGCGCGTCTCAAGGAGGTCCAGAAGATCAAAGATGAAGCGCGGCTTGTCATAAGCCTGTTTTGATTTGAGCTCCGACGACTGGATGCGGTGCGCCTTTTTTAGTGCGCCCAATTTATCGGTGAAGTCCTGGTCGAGCGTGCAGCCGAATGCAGCCAAGGCGAACATGCGCTGTTCGACGAAGTAGGAGTCGATTTTGACCGTGCTCAGGTCGCCGGTATTGCCGCTTTCATCGATGTAATATTCCGCAGGCGCCTGCTCTAGCATTCTGTATCCAGTCGCTCGTTTGGCGATTGTGCTCCATGCCGCACCACTGAATAGGTGACCTGGATCTGGGCCACAAGACAGCCCGGAAACAGTATGGCTAGGGGACGCAAAGCCGGAGACACGGACAACCGCATCTCCGGCATTGCGGGGATCAGGCGGCGCGATCGAGCAGCTTCTTGGCCTTGCCTTCGAGCTCGAGCCGCGCGTCCTGGTGGGGCTTGTCGCGCGCGACGGCGGTGATGCCCTGGACGAAATCGAAGATGCTTTCCGGCGGGCGGCCTTCCTCGGCCAGCACCGCGTCGATGATTTTGCCCGTCTCGGCTTTCGAGAAGCCGCGGCGGCGCAGGAATTCGGTGCGCTCTTCGTCCTTGTGCGCGACGATGCGTTCGCGCGCCGCCTTGATGCCGGTGATGAACGGCTGCGGTGAGGAGTCCGCGAAGCTGAGCAAGGCCGGCGCCGCCTCATGGGCGAAGCGCGAAGCGGCGTATTTGGAATGGCGGATGGAGATCTCCTCGAAATCTTCGACGCCCCACAAATTGCGATTCTGGCACACGGCCCTGAGATAGAAGGACGCGATACCAAGGGTCTTGGCGCCCACTTCGCTGTTCCAGGCATAGAAGCCCCTGAAATAGAGATCGGGCGATCCATCCGCGAGCTTGCCGGCTTCGATCGGATTCAGATCGTCGACGAGGAAAAGGAAGACGTCGCGATCGGAAGCGTAGAGCGTCGTGGTGTCCTTGGTGATGTCGACGCGCGGATTATAGACGCCGGTCGACCAGTCGAGGACACCGGGCACTTTCCAACGGGTGTCGCCGGTGCCGTTGCCGGCGATGCGCTGCACGGCTTCGACCAGCTCGTGGTCGTAGATCCGGCCGTAGTCGGGGCCGGTCACGGCGCGCAGCTCGACGCGGCCGTCGTCGGTCTCGAGGGTCTTGATCTGCTCGGCGCGGTGGGCGGTCAGCCCATATTGCAGGTTGATGCCGGCGAGCGCGGCGGGGAGCTGCCGCAGATAGGCGGCCGGCGCGCCGACCTGGCTCGCGAGCTGACCGAAACTCCAGTGCGTCGGAGCGATGGGCTTGTCGGCGCCTGGTAGGATCAGGGCAAGCCGTTCGGGATCGGTGCGGCTGGCTTCGACATGGATAAGCGCGGATTCGACAACGCGCGTTCGGCTGCGCTCGGTGCGCTCGCGGACGGTCCGGCCGAGTTCGGCGAGCGAGAGATAGCGCTCGTCGTCGGGTCGCGAGAACCACTCCGAGGAAACCCGACCGATGCGCTCGCCGCGGTTGATGTCCACCTTCCAGCCGCCACTCACGTCGCGCCGGGCATCGAGAACCTGCATGTTCATGGGATCAAACTCCATGACGGGCGCCGGAAGACTCTCTCCCGACCCTCAACCCGTCACGGAAATCCGGTCCACACTCTCACTCTAATGAGGGCGTTGCGGGGTCTCCCCGCAGAAGGGGTCGGCCGAGACCCTGGGCTCGGCCGCAGGGGAAGGCTTTCCCCTCCAGGCCCCCTCTCAATCGCTGGCCCTTCCAGTCGGTTTGGGGGAGATTGAAAACTGTCAGAAAACCGCATATATTTCTGACAGGAGAAGTGCCGTGCAACGACTGACCGAACAGATTCTGGCGCACACCGAGGGCTTGCCCGAGGGCGCTCCGATCGCGGCGAAGAGCCTGCTCCATCTCGGCAATCGCGCCGCGGTGGATCAAGCCTTGTCGCGACTGGCTGAACGTGGCCGGCTGATGCGTGCCGGGCGCGGCGTCTATCTGCGCCCGGTTTCGAGTCGGTTCGGCGTCCGCGCGCCCTCCGTCGAGAAGGCCGTCGAAGCCCTCGCGCTCCAGCGCGGCGAAACCATCGTGTCGAACGGTGCCGCGGCCGCTAACGCGCTCGGCCTCACGACACAGGTGCCGGTCCGGTCGGTCTATCTGACATCGGGCCGTAGCCGGACGATGAATCTGGGCCAGCAGGTCGTCGAGCTGCGGCATGCGCCGCGCTGGCAGTTGGCGCTGGCCGATCGGCCCGCCGGACAGGCGGTGCGAGCGCTCGCCTGGCTGGGGCCGGAAAAGGCAGAAGCCGCCTTGATGACGTTGAAGCGCAAGTTGCCGTCTTCCACGTTCGGCGAACTCGTCGCGGTCGCGCCCCAGCTACCGAGCTGGCTCGCCAGGACGGTCGGCAAAGTTGCATACGGCCGAAGGAGCCATTCTCAGGTGGGCGGCCTACCTATTTAGATTGTCCGAAATTTGTATATTTATTTCGGACAATCCACTTGGTTCGCGTCCGAAAAAGGACTACAATTTTCGGACATGAACACCGACTCGCCCGATCTGAAGAAAGCCATGCTCGAGCGCATCCGTGCGGATGCGCCACGCAAGGTCTGGACGCCCAGTGACTTCGTCGATCTCGCCTCGCGGGACGCGGTCGATAAGGCGTTGCAGCGGCTGACGAAGGTCGAAATCCTTAGGCGGATTGATCGTGGGCTCTACGATCAGCCTGGCTTCAACAAACTCACCCAGAAACCCAATCCGCCTGATCCGCGCTCAGTCATCGACGCCGTCGGGCGACGTGACCAAACCCGGATGCTTGTCGACGGCATGACCGCGGCGAACGATCTGGGCCTAACTGACGCCGTCCCCGCCAAAATCGTGGTGCACACCGACGCTCGGCGCCGCGCGATCAAGCTCGGCAACGTAACGATCACCTTCCGTCCAACCGCGGCCAGCAAGCTATTCTGGGCCGGACGACCAGCGATGCGCGTCGTCCAAGCGCTTCACTGGCTGCGCGATCTCCTGGTTCGTGAAGGAGAAAGTGATCAGGTTAGGCGCAAGCTCGCCAATCTTTTCGAAGATCCCACGGTGGGACCGCCCCTCAAAGCGGATCTCACTGCCGGTATGACAGCTCTTCCGACATGGATGTGGGTGTTTCTCAAGCCGCTCGTTGAAAGCGACGCCGGCGTTCGTCGTCGGCACGTCGATGATGATCGTGATGATGCTGATCATGATCGTCATCAACAAAGAACGGCGGACGATGCCGATGATCAGCGTCATGCTGCCGTCGCCCGGCCCAAGCGAAAGCCGCTCTCCCCGCAGAAGGCACAAACTGCCAAGCGCGGTGCAGCCCGGGCGGTGAAGACATGAATCCGGCTTTCGACGAGGTTCTCGCGGCCGGGTCGGACGCGATGTTGAGCGCCTTCGATACGACGGCGCTACGCCTCGGCACGGCGTCTCAGAATATCGAGAAGGACTTCTGGGTCTGCTGGACGCTGGATGCCTTGTTCAATGGCTTGAAAGAGGGCGGACCCCGCCTCCTCTTCAAAGGTGGAACCTCCCTGTCCAAAGGGTTTGGTTTGATCAATCGCTTCTCCGAAGACATTGATGTCACGGTGTTTCGGGACGACATCGGCGAGCCGGCGACCATCGAGGAGCTCGAAGCGCTGAGTAGCAAAAAGCGCCGGGCGCGCCTCGATGCGATCAAGGACGCCTGCCAAGCCTACATCAACGGCCCGCTGCGGGCTGAGTTGACGCAGATCCTGCAGGACCGGCTTCAGGCTGCCGGCCTCGATGCCGGCGCGGCCCGAGTGGAAGCCGATGACGCTGATCCCGACGGGCAGACGCTTCTGATCTGGTATCCCGCGGCGACGCCGCGATCGGATTATGTGCGGGCAGCGATCAAGATCGAGTCGGGCGCGAAATCCGCGCTCGATCCGAACAGCGAAGTGCCGATCAAACCCTATGTCGATGATGATCTGCCGGCGCTCGACCTGACCGTGCCGGCCGTCCGCACGGTCGATCCGGAACGTACCTTCTGGGACAAGGTTGTCATCCTCCATGGGCTGCGGCGCTGGTTCGACAAGCGCGGCGAGCTGCGCGGGGGCGGCCAACGCGTTTCCCGTCACTATTATGACCTGCACCAGCTCGCCGCGGCCCGCGTCGGCGCCGCCGCCATCGCTGATCCGGCGCTCGGTGCGGATTGCGTCGCGCACGCCCGGATGTTCTTCAATCGACCGGACTTCGATCTCGCGAGCGCTGCGCCTGGCTCGTTTGCACTCGCCCCGCATGACGCGATGATCGAGCAACTGCGCGTCGACTACAGGGCCATGCAGGGCATGATCTTTGGCGATCCACCGGATTTCGAGGCGGTGCTCGACAGCATCGGCTCGCTCGAGACGCGTCTCAACAAGAAGGGCGATACGGGAGGCGGGGCCGCGCGATGAACCAGTTGGAGGGAGCTTTCGACACCGGGCAAAAGGCAGACGCGCGTGGCGCGGGCGAAGCGATCGTAACCCCGCTGCGCAAACGCCGCCTCAGCGGCGAACTCTACGAGCGCGACCCGAAGATAGAAGCCCTCATCGCCGAATTGGCAGTCCTGCCGCGTGATGGCTTGATCGCCAGGGCGGAAATCACCAAGCGCTCGGACCCGGGCTACGTCCCGAGCGAATGTCTCGTTTACTTCATTCGCGCGAGCCGTCGCGACAACAACGAGGTGTGGTTCGAGCGCCTCTATCGGATCTTGACCGAACGGGTGCTGCGCAGTTTGCCCAGGGCGGAAAGCTCCGATGGAAAGACGGAATCGCTGACGCGCGGGGTCGTGCGCGACAAGGTGTTCGGCCGGTTCGTCGAGCTCTTTTCGGCGGACCGCGCCGCCTACGACGAAAAGGTCGACTACTTCGAGGTGCGCTTCGATGGCGCGCTAGCGAGCCTGCGGCGCGATGCGCAGGAAAAGGCCTGGCGCGACGAAAACCGTTCCCAGCCCCTCGAATATGACGAGGAGAGCGGAGAACTGTCACCGGAGGTCGAGGCGGCCGCAGGGACCCACGATCCCTTCGCCGTGTCGGATTTCGACGACCCGTCTTACCGGTCGCGCCTGGATGCAGCGATTGAAGCTCTACCGACAGAACAAAGCAGGATCATTCACATGTTGAGACAGGGCTTCCCCATCGACTCCAAGGAGCCGGACGTCATGACCATCGCCAAGGCTTTGGGCCGCTCCGAAAAGACCGTCCGAACCTACCGCGACAAGGCCTTCGCCGCCCTGCGAGCTGCCATGGCCGACGGAGACGAGCGGTGAGCCCCGGCGGCGGACGTCCATCCCGCGAGGCCGTGCTCGACGCGTTCGCGGTCGAGAGCGAGCCTGGCCGGTCGACCTTGGAACGCTATCTGCGGCTATACCCGGAATATGCCGGGGAGCTCATCGACCTCTCGCGCGAACTCAGCCGCGAGGCTTATGAAGATGCCGCACCCCTCTCTGCTACCGATCGGGCGCTGATCGACGCTGCCTGGTCGCAACACGCGAAGGTTATGCCGGCGGCAGCAGCCGACCCTTTCGCGGCGCTGACGGTCGATGACTGGCGCGCCGTCGCGCAGCGTCTGGACGTGCCCCGGCAGGTCGTGACCGCACTGCGCGAACGGCGGGTCTCTCTCGTCAGTATCCCGCGACGCTTCCTGGCGATATTGGCGGATGCGATGCGCAGCTCTGTCGCACAGTTGGAGTCGTCCTGGGGGCCAGCGCACCTGATTGTCGCGCGCAGCTATAAGGCCGACAGCAAACCGGTGGCCGGCGAGCAGGTCACCTTCGAGCAAGTGCTGATCGATGCCGGCGTCCCGGCCGAGAAGCGCGCCCGGCTGTTGGCGGAGGCGGACTGACATGGACAGTATGGAGCTCGCCAGGCAAGTCGCCGCCGAGCTTCACGCTCGCCTCGTTGCATCCGGCGCCGATCCCTGGTCGCCCTATGACTTTGCTGTCGCCGAGGCCAAGCGGCGGGGGATTGATGTCGAACGGACTGCCGCCGGCGCAGCCGTCCTCAATGGCGGCCGCGCGACTTTCGTCGCCGCCGACGATCTGATTCTTCACGAGAATATGGGCTCTCCGTTCGAGCAAGCTTTCCTCGTGGCGCATGAGATCGGCCATGTCGAGCTGGGCGACGATCCTGGTGGCGAAGCGGCGCCGATGATTGATCCGGCACGCCCGGCCGAGCCCTCACCAGTCGGAATGGATCGGGTTGTCGATTATGGACGCCGGCAACGCCGCGAAGTCCAGATGGACCTGTTCGCGCGCGAACTGCTGCTTCCGCGCACCGTCGCGCGGGCGCTCCATGTCGACCAAGGGCTCGCCGCGTCCGCCATCGCCGCGAAGCTCGGCGCGCCGTTCGAGGTCGTCGCGCAGCAGTTGTTCGATGCTTTGCTGCTGCCGCCCGTGCCTCCCGCCGCGACTGCGGCGCATGTCGAACGGCCGCTCAATCCGCTGCAAGCGGCCGCTGCGGCGCATCGCGGCGAAGCCTATCTGCTTGAGGCGGGGCCTGGCACCGGCAAGACGCAGACGCTGATCGCGCGCGTCGAGGGCCTTCTAGGCGAGGGCGTCGATCCACGGCGCATACTGCTGTTGACCTTTTCGAACAAGGCAGCGGGCGAGATGGCCGAGCGGATCGCGCGCAAGCGGCCCGAGGCTGCGGCCGCGATGTGGATCGGCACGTTCCATGCCTTCGGCCTCGATATCATCCGTCGTTTCCATGCGGAGCTCGGCCTGCCGAAGGACCCGCGGATGATGGACCGGACCGAAGCGGTCGAACTCCTCGAGGGGGAGTTCCCGCGGCTTAGGCTCGCGTACTACCGCAATCTTTACGATCCGACCCAGATCATTGCCGACATGTTGGCCGCCGTATCGCGGGCGAAGGATGAGGTGGTCGACGCCGAAACCTACGCCGCGCTCGCCGACGCCATGCAGGCGAAAGCCCAGGACTCGGATGCGCGCGAGGCGGCGGAACGCGCCGGCGAGGTTGCCCGCGTCTACGCGGCCTACGAACAGCTCAAGCGCAACGCGCATTGCATCGACTTCGGCGATCTTGTCGCCTTGCCGGTGCAACTGCTCGAAAAGGAGGCGGCCATCTGCGCGGCGCTGCAGGCGCAATATGATCATGTCCTGGTGGATGAGTATCAGGACGTGAACCGCAGCAGCGTGCGGCTGCTGAGCGCACTGCGGCCCGACGGCCGCAATCTCTGGATGGTCGGCGACGCCAAGCAGTCGATCTACCGGTTTCGCGGTGCCTCATCCTTCAACATAACCCGGTTCGGCAAGGAGGACTTCGCCGGTGGCAATCGCGGTCGATTGAAGCGTAATTATCGTTCGGTGCCGGAGATTGTCGCCAGCTTCTCCAGTTTCGCGATCACGATGCGCGCCGGCGATGCGGATAGTGGCCTCGACGCGGACCGCGACGCCAATGGACATAGGCCCGAGTTGCGCACGGTCCAGCGCGCCGAGCAGCAGCAGGTCGCCCTGGCCGACGCTATCGAGGAGCTGCGGCGTGACGGCTACGCCTATCGTGACCAGGCGGTCCTGTGCACCGGCAACGAAAAGCTGTCGACGATCGGGCAGGACCTGGAACGGCTCGGCGTGCCGGTCCTCTTCCTGGGAAGTCTGTTCGAGCGGGGTGAGGTCAAGGATCTCCTGGCTCTCCTCTCGATCCTGGTCGATCGGCGCGCCATGGGCCTGGTGCGCATTGCCTGCTGGCGAGACTTCGCCACCTCCTTTGCCGATGTGGTCGCGGTCTTCGACCATCTGCGGGCGGCCGAGCACGCGCCGGCGGGCTGGCTGCGGCATGGCGAGGCGATCCCCGGTTTGAGCGACAGGGGGCGGCAGACCGTTGCCAAGCTCGCGACTGCGCTCGATGGTTTCGATCAGACGGCCTCGCCCTGGACCGTGCTCGCGACGCTGTTGCTCGATCGCACACGCATCGCCGCGCGCCTGGGCGCGTCGGAGGATCTCGCCGACCGCACACGGGGCATCGCGATCTGGCAATTCCTCAACTTTGTGCGGGTACAACCGGCCGGACGCGGGCTGCCCATCACGCGCCTGCTCGATCGTGTGCGCAGGCTCGTGCGGCTCGGCGACGACCGCGACCTGCGCCAATTGCCGGCGGCCGCCCAGCATCTCGACGCCGTGCGGCTGATGACCATCCATGGCGCCAAGGGCCTAGAGTTCGGTGGCGTCCATATTCCTGGGCTTAACAGCGACACGATCCCACGCACGCCGCCGGCGCCGCCCTGTCCGGCGCCCGACGGGATGATCGCGGGGGCGGAGGGCAGTGCGCTGGAGGCGTTCCGCGCAGGTCAGGCCGAGGAGCAGGAGTGCCTATTTTACGTGGCGCAGTCGCGCGCCCGCGATCGCCTGATCCTTTATGCGCCGACCGAGAAGAGTAACGGCCACAACCGACCGCTTTCGCCATTCCTCGACCGTCTCGGGGCGACCTTAACACGCCGTTCGCTCGTGCCGGCACGGCCGCTTCCCGTGGCCGCGGAAGCTCGGGATATCGATTTGGTGGTCGACGGACGGCTGCGGTTAGGCGCCCCGCAGATCGCTCTTTATGAATCCTGCCCGCGTCGCTTCTTCTACACGCATGTCCTGCAGGTCGGCGGCCGGCGAACCGCGACCGCCTTCATGCATCTGCATGAGGCGGTTCGCGTGGTGGTCGAGGCGGTGATCGCGTCGGATGGACCCGTGTCCGAGCAGGCGCTGCAAGATCGCATCGATGCGGCGCTCGCCGGCGAGGGGCTCGGCGAGCACGGCTATCGCGCGGAATTCCGCGATCTGGCGCTGGCAATGCTGCGCTTCTTCCTGGCGAACCGCGCCGAAGCAGTCCCCGAAGCGCCGGTCGCGCTCAGCCTCAGTTTCGGCGGCGAGGAGATCATCGTTCGGCCGGACGAGGTGCTGGTGCGGCCGGACGGCATCCGCGCCGTGCGCCGCATTCGCACGGGTCACATGCGGTCGGCCGAGGGCAAGGATGTCGGCGCGGCGGCGCTGATGCTGGCGGTCAGGCAGTCCTTTCCCGGCGCGGTCGCAGAGCTCGTCCATCTTTCCGACGGCGAGGCACATGCGCTTGCCTTGTCCGATCGGGAGCTGAAGGGGCGCAAGGACAAGCTCGCAAAGTTTCTCGGCGACATCCGCGCCGGACGGTTTCCGGCCGAGGTTTCGTCGCGCACCTGCCCGAACTGCCCGGCCTTCTTCATCTGCGGGCAGACCCCCGACGGCCCCTTGCAAAAAAAGTTCGTCTGACCTTACCGGTCGGCCTCCCTCGCTCCGATTGGACCCTTAGAGCCGCGGCGCTGCCTCGGCCGAACCTAAGGACCCAATCTTATGAACACCGAAGAACTTCTTGATTACGACGATCTCGGCAACGCCCTGCGCGAAGGCCGGGCGTTGCGTCCGGCGCGGGGGTATCGCTTTCTCCTCGCGCAGGGCGATCTCAACTTCCAGTCCCGTGTGGTGAGCGATCCCGTGCCGCTCGGCCGCCAGTTGCTGGAAGCCGCGGCACTCGACCCGCGGGACGGTTACAGCCTCATCGCGATCCTGCCCTCGGGCGATTTCGAGGATGTGAGGCTCAACGAGCCGTTCGACCTGCGTGAGCGCGGCGCCGAGCGGTTCATCGCCTTCCAGACCGACCGCGACTTCAAGCTGACCCTCAACGACCACGAGCTGCTCTGGGGCAAGCCGGTCATCAGCGGCACGGTGCTCTACGGCCTCGCCAAGCCCGGCGAGGGGGAGGCCGTCTTCCTCGAGGTTCCCGGCGGTGAAGATCGCCTGATCGAGCATGGCGAGCTGATCGATCTGGTCCAGCCCGGCATCGAGCGGTTCATCACCGCGCGGCTGACGTTCGAGATCATCGTCAATTCGCGGCCGCGCACGGTGAACGCCCGCACGGTGACGTTCGAACAGATCGTCCAGCTCGCCTTCCCGGGCCAGCACGAACCCAACGTCGTCTTCTCGATGACCTATCGGCACGCGGCGTCGACGCCGCCCGCCGGTGAGCTCGGGGTTGGCGGCTCCGTCGACGTCAAGAAGAAGGGCACGGTGTTCAATGTCACGCGCACTGTTCAGTCGTAATCCGGACCTCAAGCGGCTGCGGGACGAAGGCTACTTCGTCCAGCAGCAGGGCGGGTATCTCGTTATGCGCGAGGTGCCGTATGTCGATGCGCGCCGGGAGGTGCGCATCGGCACCCTCATCTCCAGCCTCACGCTGGCCGGAGATCAGACGCGCCCGCCCGACACCCATGTCATCCACTGGGACGGCGATTTCCCGTGCCACGCCGACGGCAGGCCCATCCAGGGCATCTCGCATGCGGCCGGCGCCTTCGATCTCGGCCACGGCCTGAAGGCGACGCACAGCTTCTCCAGCAAGCCAGACGGCGGCTACTCGGACTACCACCACAAGATGACGAGCTACGCGAATATCCTCGCGGGCCCGGCCGCAGTGCTGAAGTCCGGCGCGACGCCTCGCACCTTCCGCGAACCGGAAGAGGAGGAGGACAGCGTCTTCAACTATGTCGAGACCGCCTCCGACCGTGTCGGGATCGGCGTCCTGACCGAGCGACTCGTCAACGAGCGGGTCGCCATCATCGGCGTCGGGGGGACCGGCGGCTACATCCTGGATTTCGTCGCCAAGACGCCTGTCCGGGAAATCCGGCTGTTCGACAGCGACGAGTTCCTGACCCATAACGCGTTTCGCGCGCCGGGCGCTCCGAGCCTGGAGGAATTGCGGGAAGCGCCCAAGAAGGTCGAATACCTGAAGCGCATCTACAGCCGGATGCACCGGAACATCGTGGCGCACGATGTCGCGCTCGGCGTCGACAACATTCACCTTCTCGACGGCGTCACCTTCGCGTTCCTGTCCCTCGATGCGGGTGACGCTAAGCGGCTGATCGTAGAGAAGCTCGAGGCGATCGGCGCCGCGTTCGTCGATGTTGGCATGGGGCTCGAGCTCGACGAGGGGTCGCTGGGCGGCATCCTGCGCGTCACCGCCAGTACGCCGGAGAAGCGCGATCACGCGCGGCAGCGCATTTCCTTCGTCGGCGGCGGCGCCAAGGACATCTACGCCTCCAACATCCAGGTCGCGGATCTCAACGCCCTGAATGCTGTCCTCGCGGTCGTCAAGTGGAAGAAGATTCGCGGCTTCTACCGCGACCTCGAGCGCGAGCATCACTGCACCTACACCACCGACGGCAACATGCTGATCAACGGGGATCTCGCGTGATACGGCACAAGCGACTCGAACATCGTTTCGTCGAACACATCCCTGAGCGCCTTGAGGCAGGCATTCTCTATGTTTCGATGGAATATGCCACATCAGCCCACAGCTGCTGCTGCGGTTGCGGCGAGGAGGTCGTCGCCCCCTTCACGCCGACGGACTGGAAGATGACGTTCGATGGCGAGACCGTCTCCCTTCGGCCGTCGATCGGCAATTGGACGCTGAAATGCCGGTCACACTATGTGATCGACCGCAGCAAGGTGATCGAGGCCGGCCCCTGGAGTGACGAGCAGGTCGAAGCCGAGCGTCGTCGTGACCGCGCTGCCAAAGCGCGCTTCTACGGGCAGACGCCAGCGATCGAACTTGCCGTTCAGCCCGCTCCCGTCAAGGCGGCTCCCGGCTTCTGGCGCCGCGCCTGGCGTTGGCTATCTGGCAGATCGTGACGATAGGCCCGACGGCAGGTTGCCGTCGGGCTATCCCGCTTCGGAACGCAGCGCAGCCCTAAGAGACAAATCAAGAACATCTATCAGGAGCTTACACGGTCTTCGCCGAAATCCTTGTGCAAGGAATGACCGACACACCATATATTGATGTTAGGCATGGGGCGATCTCCTAGCACGTGCGCGTCTCCACTCATGGTGGTGGGGACGTGGGCGAGCTTCTTGCGACCTCCTCCGGTGCCTGGCGAGGACAGATAGGCATCGAGAAGGAGCGTGGAGAATGGATGCTACCGAATTCAAGCCCGGCGATCTTGTGCGGGTGAAGTCAGGCGGGCCGATCATGACGGTCGAGCAGGTCGGGAAGACGGCCATGCTGGAGGAGGATGCCGTCTGGTGTGTCTGGTTCGAGAAGGTGGGCAACAAGCAGGTCGCGCGGAAAGACACGTTCGCGCCGGTCGTGCTGGAGAAGGCTGAGAAGCCACGAGCCGCGTTCTCCGTCGGCGTCGTTCGGGCGTAGCGTGGTGCCTCATGCCGTTTCGCGGCCTGTTCATCGGCATCGACCGTTATAGCTCGACCGGCATTGATGAGCTGACCTGCGCGCGTCGCGACGCGACGGCGCTGGAGGCACTGTTCTTCGACACGCTGGGCGGCAGCACAGTCTTGCTGGCAGATGCGGAGGCCACGCGGCAGCGGATTGAGGACGCATTTGCCGACCTGGCCGGCTGCGGCCCCGAGGATACGGTGGTGATCGCGTTCTCCGGCCATGGGTCGGAGACACATGAGCTCGTCACCCACGACGCGAATCCAGATGATCTCGCCGGCTCCGCGATCCCGCTCGAGCTGTTGCAGGAATGGTTCTCGCGGATACCGGCAAAGCGCCTGATCCTGTTCCTCGACTGTTGTTTTTCCGGCGGCATTGGGGCGAAGGTTCTGCACGTCGATGCGAAGCCGCGCAGCCTTTTGTCCGCCGAAGCGCGCCTGGCTCAGCTTGGCGGCGCTGGTCGGATCATCTTCACCGCCTCCGCGGCGACCGAGCCCGCCTATGAGCACCGCCGGTTCGGGCACGGCTTTCTGACCCACTTTCTGCTTGAGGCGCTATGTGGCGCCGAGGAAGTCGTGAGCGGCGGCAAGCTCTCGCTCTACCGCCTCCTCGAGCATGTCACGAGCCGCGTCCGGGCGGCCGCGCTGCAGGGCGGCAAAGAGCAGAACCCGACCATGCGCGGGAGCATCGACGGCGATGTCGCGTGGCCCGTGTTCGTGCCGGGCGCTAAGTATCGGGCGGCCTTCCCGGCGCGTCTGCCTGCCAAGGTGACGTCCGATCTTGCCAGCCTCTCGTCGGCCGGTTTCCCCGACGCGCTTGTCACCGCCTGGGCTGGAGCGATCCCGTCCTTGAATGCGCTTCAGATCTCCGCCATCACCGACTTCGGCGTGCTGGACGGCGAGAACCTGGTGGTGTCGGCCCCGACATCCTCGGGCAAGACGATGGTGGGCGAGCTCGCGGCGCTCCGGAACGTGCTGGATCGCAAACGGGCTTTGTTTCTGCTGCCGCTTAAGGCCCTTGTGGCAGACAAGCGGCGGCACTTCGAGAGCGTCTATGGCGGTTTCGGGGTCCGCACGGTGGAAGCGACGGGCGAGACGGACGACATCGCGCCTCTGCTGCGGGGCCAATACGATGTCGGTCTCCTGACCTATGAGAAGTTCGCCGCGATCGCGCTGACATTCCCTCATGTGCTGGCGCAGGTCGGCGCGATCGTGATCGACGAAGCGCAGATGATCGCCGACCGTGGCCGCGGCGCGAATCTGGAGTTCATTTTGACGCTCATCCGGATGCGCCGGCGTGAGGGGATCGAGCCCCAACTGATCGCGCTTTCGGCTGTGATCGGGGACACGAACGGCCTTGAGCAATGGCTCGGCGCGCGGCTCTTGCGGCGCACGGAGCGGCCCGTTCCGCTTGAGGAGGGCTTGTTGCTCGGCACCGGGCATTTCCGCTTTCTTGACCCGGAGAATGGCAATGAGCAGGTTGAGGGGCCGCTCGTTCGGCGTCTTGTCGGCGGCAAAGGATCCAGCCAGGATTGGATCATCCCGCTGGTGCGCAAGCTTGTGGCCGAAGGCCAGCAGGTGATCGTGTTTCGCGAAACCAAGGGCGAAGCCCGCGGCTGCGCCAACTATCTCGCAGAGTCGCTCGGATTGCCTCCGGCTGCCGAGGCGCTGACGCAGATGCCCGGCGGCGATCCCTCGCAGGCCAGCGCCGACTTGCGGAGCGCGCTGGGGCGCGGCGTCGCTTTCCACAACTCGGATCTCGACCGCGAAGAGCGGCGCGTCATCGAGGAAGAATTTCGCCGTAGCGGCTCGGGCCTGCGCGTCATCGCAGCCACGACGACGCTGGCGATGGGCGTGAACACGCCCGCGTCATCGGTCATCATCGCCGGCTTGAATCATCCCGGCGACGAGCCCTATTCGGTAGCCGAATACAAGAACCTAGTCGGTCGCGCGGGAAGGCTTGGCTTCGCCGAGAAGGGAGCTTCGTATCTGCTGGCGCTCGATCCGCGCGCCGAGCATGATCTGTGGTCGCGATACGTGACCGCGGAGCCGGAAGACTTGGTGTCCCGCTTCCTCGACGGTACAACCGACCCACGCTCCCTGATTATCCGCGTCCTAGTCGCGGCACAACGAGCGGCCGGCGAAGGCGTGCCGAGCGAGGAGATTGTCGAATTTCTGGAATCGAGCTTCGGCGCGTTCCAAGCCCGGCGCGCCCATAGCGCGTGGCAGTGGAGCCGGCCGGATCTGCTTTCGGCCCTAGCGGATTTGGAACGCCACGGCCTGGTGCAGAAGAACGCTACAGGCGCGTATGAATTGACCAAGCTGGGCCGTCTCGCTGGCGAAAGCGCGGCAGAGGTCGGGTCCATCGTCGCGCTCGTAGATTGCCTCGGCTCGCTTCAGCCCCAAGAAATCAGCGATCCCGTCCTGATTGCCGCAGCTCAAACGACGGTCGAGGTCGATCAACTCCTTTTTCCGATCAACCGAAAAAGCACGCAGAAAGAGCCTCAGCTATGGCCCAACGAGCTGCAGAGGCAGAATGTGCCGTGGCACGTCCTGAACGCGCTTCAGCGCGGGACAACAGAAGATCATCAGGCGACCCTGCGTGCGAAGAAGGCGGTCGCTTGTCTTTTGTTCGTGTCCGGTCGTGCCATGAGCGAGATCGAGCGCGTGCTGACGCAGTTCGGTGGTGCGTTTGGCGGCGCCGCCGGCCCCATACGCGCGGTCGCAGCGCGGACTTGCGATCTGATGCCGGTCGCGGCTCGCGTCGCCGAGATCCTGCACCCCACGCTCGATCTCGGTGACCGTGTGAGACGTCTGGCGATCCGGTTGACATATGGCGTGCCCAGCGCCGCCGTCGACCTCGCCCAATTCGCTGGAGCCGATTTGCTGCGGGGCGACTATTGCCGCTTGGCCGCCGCGCAGCTCTGTGAGCCCGAACAGATCGACGCCGCAACTGATGACCAAATTCTGGCATGCGTGGACAAGGACAGGCGCAAGCTTGCACTTGTCCGCGATGCGGCGAAGCGCGTTGCCAAGCGTCGGGCCGAAGCGGTGGCGCCTTCCGCCCCGATCCTTGAAGTATATGTGCCCTAAATTGCGCGCAACGGGGGCGTGAGGCGATTGCGTCAGATGCCCCCTCTGCGAGACGTTCCTGCCTCAGAAAGTCTCCAATGCTGGCGGAGCCAATGCGGCAGCGGGCGATCAAGCGGTCGAACGAGACAACGCGCCGCTACGGCTGCGCTCGGTGTGCAGGAGTGTCAGGATGGTCTGCCGGTTCGGAGCAAATGACCTGGTCGCCGATGGCGCCAAACCGAAGATCGTCGATTTCTTCAAAAAGCTTTTTCGACTGCATCGTGGGCGGCGATGAATTGCTCGCCGACCAGTGGCTGATCGCAAGCCTCAAGCTGCCAAGCGACGCTCCTCGTCCTCGGCTTCGTTCCCCGGCTCTCCAACCGCTTTGGTCAGGAAGAGGTCAAGCGCAGCTCGACGAGAATCACGATCCAATGCGTAGGCCGTCTGTTTGAATTCGATCCCCTCGAGTAGCCCTTGGATGTAACCGGAGATCGTGTCGGCGGCCATGATGAGCGCAGTGTCGAGCGTGTGAATGTATTTGCTCGTCACCGAGCCCTTGGAGTGGCCGACGAGCGCCGCGATGGTCACCTCGGTGAAACCGAGATCGTTGGCGATGCTGGCAAAGCTGTGACGCAGGACATGCGGGGTGACGCCGGCGAGCGGACTGTCGCTGAAAATCTGTTCCCAATGGTTCGGGAAGCTGCCGAACGCATGGTCCTCGCCCTGACCTGGGAAGACATAGGTGCCCGCTGCGGTCTTGCGCCGTTCCTCCAGATACTCGACGACGGGCAATCCGATTGGACGAATGGACTCACCTTCCTTGCTGTCCACCAGGCGCATGCAGCTCGCGTCGGTGTCAGCTTCGATCCACATTAGCGAGATCATTTCCGAGCGGCGGCAGCCGGTGAGCGCGATCTGCCGGATGATGTCCACGGTCATGGCGTATTTTTCGTTCGCCGCGGCATCGCGAAGCATTTGCCCGAGGGTGCGATACTCCGCCTCGGTCAGCCTACGATTCCGAACATTGTCCTTGGGCTTCTTGATGCCGTGCGCCGGATTGACCTCTATAATCCCAGCATCGACAGCGTAGGTGAGGATTCCGCCCAATAGGCCGACGGTGCGCGTGGCGGTGCCCGCGCCACCACGAACAATGGCCTTTCCTCGCAGCTTTTTCGTCTTGACGGCGACGCGCGTCTTGCCGGCCATGATGTCCTTCAAGACCTTGTTGATGTCGGCCTTGGTGAGATCCTTGACCCGGCGCGCGCCGATCAGCGGGATGATGTGCCGCTCGATACGGCCAGTGTCGGTGACGATGGTGGTGGGCTTTTTCGGTCGCCCGCCCTTACCCAGAATGAGGCCCGCGTTCAGATCAGCGGTATAGAGGGCGCAAAGCTCCTTGACCGTGATGGCCTTGTGATCGAGCTGACGTTCTTCGGAAGGGTTGTCGCCGCGCGCGACGCGCCCGAGTTGGACCTTCGCTTCTTGCCGGGCTGTCTCCGGCGTCCACACGCCATGCAGGCCGATGGTGTAGCGTCGCGTGCGTCCAACAGCGCGATATTGGATGAGGTAGCTGCGCTTGCCGGAGGCGAACACGCGGAGGCCGAAACCGGGCAGTTCGTCGTCCCAGATAAAATAGTCCTTCTCGCGAACATCGGCAGCGTCCACGATCCGCTTGGTCAGCTTTGCCATGAGGTGTTCCCCTCGCTAGTGAGGGGCTGCTTCCGCGGAAGCACCACGGAAGCAACCGGATGGATATCGGAGCGAAATTCTGGATAGACAGTTCGGCGCGGAAATACGAATTGTCTAGTATCTTCAGTTACATATCGCATTGTAGCGTGCCCTGTCGTGCATTTAGGATAGGCAGGCTAAATTGCTCCGAAGGCAAAGGTCACACGTTCGAATCGTGTCGGGTGCGCCAGATTTTCTTTGTCTGACATCGCGTTAATCGGCCTCCGAACCGAAATTCGGCTTTGTCTCATTCGTAGCAAGTAAGCGACTGGTGAGATGGTCCTCGAATGCGATGTCCCGCGGCCTGCTCGCCACGGGGCCTCCTCAGGCGGAGCGTGGCATGTCGCAACGATGCGCAGCAGGCCAAGACATGAAGAGATTCATCTGCGAGCAGAATGTCGCGCATTTCAGTAAGTTATTGAAGGACGCGAGGGATTCTACCCAGAAGACGACGCTCGAGCGGCTTCTGGCCAGAGAGAATCGCGAACTGGCGATGCTGGACGCCGCACAGGTCGGCGCCGACGTCGCGTCGGTCGCGCGCCAACCCAGACGGTCGGTAGATGCATCGAGGATCCGGGAGCAGTTTCTGTCGGACTTCGACCATTCGCTCTACCCGTACCTGCTGCTCGATCCGGGTCCGGGCCTCTTGATCGTCGACGTCAACGCCGCTTACGCGACGGCGACCCTCACACAGCGGAACGACATCCTGGGGCGGTCGCTGTTCGACGTCTTTCCGGACAATCCGGACCATCCCTTTGCGGACGGGGTAAGCAATCTCTACAATTCACTGAAGACCGTCGCGAAGACCGGGCGCCCCCACGCCATGTCCGTCCAGCGCTACGACATCAAGGGTCCGGCCGGAGACTTCGTGGAACGCTACTGGCAACCGATCAACACGCCGATCCACGACACCGACGGACGACTCGTGTTCCTGTTGCATCACGTCGAGGGCGTGAGCGATCAGGTGACGCGCCCAAGTTCGATGGTGTCGCAGTTTGGAAGTTGAGGCTCCCGCCCGGACCTTTGATGTCGCTCAATGCGGTAATGGTCCCCGTCGTAAAGAATTTGCAATGTCACCGCCGAACCGCCCGATGAGGGTGCCGACCGCTCGACAGAGGCGGCTGAGGAGTTGACGGGAGCCCCGGCAATCGTGTCCGGGGCTCCAATCTGCGACGATGGTTTGGCAACCTTGGGAATGTACCATCATTGATCTGGTGTTCTGCCGACGACTGCCGGGCAGTGCGCAGGTCGGCTTGACGGTTGGTGCTATTTCGCTCTCGAAGCGGGCGGTTCGGATGTCGATCGCCGACGCCGAGACATACGCGTTCTATCGTGCGCGGAATCTCGTCAAGCGAGACGATCGAGGATAGCTCGAACGACTCTTACGGGAGATTTGTTGGTGCCCCGCAACTTCGATGCCATCGTGATCGGATCCGGACTCGGCGGCTTGACTGCGGCGGCGCTGTTCGCCCGCGCCGGACACAAGGTTTTAGTGCTAGAGCGCAATGAAAGTTTTGGCGGCGCCGCCACGGTCTATCGTCACGGCGCGTTGGCCATCGAAGCGTCGCTGCACGAGATCGACGGTCTCGACGTCAGCGATCCCAAGGCACCGATTCTTCGCGCGCTTGGGCTTTCCAGTGATATTCCGTTCGTCGATGTCGGCGACCTGCATGAGGTGCGTAGCCCGCTATTCGACAAACCGTTCGTGATGCCGCACGGGTTCGAAGCAGCACTTGCCGCGTGCAAGGCGCATTTTCCGGAAGCCTCCGGGGGCATTGAGCAATATTTCGATCGTATCCATGCAGTCCGGCAAGCCGTGGCCACGATGAGCGAACACCAGGATGATCGCAGCTGGTGGCTCTGGAACGCGCCGACCTTGCCGTGGCGGCTGTGGCCTCTGATTCGCGACCGCCACGGCACGGTCAGCGAAGTGTTCGGTCGGCTGTTTGGTGACAACGAGGCAGTCAAGCTCGCAGTGGCGTCCAACCTCGGATACTACACGGACAATCCCGACACGATGCCGTTCATCCATTTCGCCGTTCCGCAGGCGTCGTATCTCGCCGGGGGCGGCCACTATATTCGCGGCGGCTCGCAGGTGCTGAGCGACCGGCTGGTCGCCATCATTCGAGAAGCCGGCGGCGAGGTCGAGGCCGGCCGCGAGGTCGAGACTATCCTGCTGGACGGCAACCGCGCCAGCGGGGTGCGGCACCGCGGGCGCAAGACCGGCGACGTTGGAGAAGAGCTGGCGCCGATCGTTTTCGGCAACGCGGCGCCCACAGTGCTGGCTACGATGCTGCCCGAGGACAGGCGCGCCAACTTCCTGTTGCGGTACCAGGGCCGGCGTCCGTCAATCTCGCTATGGACCATGTCGCTCGGGCTGAAACGGCATTCGCACGACTTCGGGGTGGCGCACTACTCAACCAGCGTCCTGCCAGCGTGGCTCACGACGCTGTCAGGATTTCGCGACGCCGCCGCCATTCTGGGCGAGGAGTCGGAAAACCGAATCACGCCGTATGGCTTCGTCGCCTACGATCAGATCGATTCCGGATTGAATTTCGATGGCCCTTATCTTGCAGCGGTGGTCGGCCTCGATCGGGTTCAGAACTGGGCAGGTCTCACGCCCGAGGCGAAGCGTGCGCGCAAGGATCGCTGGATGGATCGCATCATCGCCGATCTCGACCGGCAATTTCCCGGTATTGCCGCAACCATCGTCCATCGCGAGATGTCGACATCGGAGACATTCCAGCAATACCTCAATACCCCCGGCGGTTCGCTCTACGGCTTTGCTCCAGAATCGCGCGGATTCATGCCTTCGGCCGTCACCGCGATCGACGGGCTGTACCTAGCCTCGGCCTTCACCGGCGGCGGCGGCTTCACCGGCGCAATTCTCGGCGGTGGCTGGGCCGCTCGCGCTGCAACGCGAGTGGACACGAGTACCTGAAAATCCTCCTCAACAACGCTTTGTTTGTCGTACTCCATCCGGTCAATGACCGATCTTTTCAAGACTGATCGATTTTTTTCGTTTGATCTGCTTCGTCGAAGGGAGCGTCAAGCCGCTTCACTGTCGACTCGACGGGTCCACCCCGACACATGCGCCAGTTCTCGATCTCTGTGAGGTAAGTGTCGCTGGGGTATTCTTCGAAATTTACTTGGCACGCTTTCGCGCCTCGGCGCCCGGCACGGTCCGTGTCTCTCGGACGATCTTGCCGGTGGCTCGGCTCTTCATCTCATTTGCAAGATCGCGCGGCGTCCTCATCGATGGTATTCAAGCGGAGCCTCGGCTTAAGCGGCAATCTCCGACGAAATACGACAGTTTCATGAATGATGTAGCGCAATAACACTGCCGCAAACGCGAGGCATACAGGCGTCATCGAATTTCAGTCGGTGAACCATGAAGTCTCAAATTGTCGAACAGCTCGGCCAAGCCGACATTCTGTTACCGTCCTTCATTGCGGATGCGCTCGCAGCCAATGACTGCATCAAGGTCCGCATGAGCGCCCTCCAGGCCGCGGCCCACCGCGCCTTCCAGCCAGACCATCCGGCTTCAGACTTGCAGGTTGAATGCCGCGCGGCCGGAATTGCGCCAGCCGCGATCGCAGCACTGATCGATGGAGCACACACCGTCGGCGAAGGACGCATCGTTGCGCCCAACCTCGCCAAATTGATGAAGGACATCCTTGACGACGTAGCGGCGATGATTCGTGCCGTGAAGGCCGGCGATCCGCCAGCGGGCGAAACCATGAGCGCGCGCCTTTCGGCAATCCAGACCTCAGGCTTGTTGGAAGCTTCGAACGAAATCGAAGCATCCCGGATCGCCAAGCTGACCGGGGTGACGGAAGATGACAGCGACAGCCTACATCGCCTGGTGATGGATCTGCACAAGGTGCTCAATCGGTTGGCAGCAGGTTGCGCTGAAGAGATCGTCGCAGGCGCTCACGTCTTCGGCTTGCGCCCGGACGACCATCAATCCGTGGAAAGCTTCATGCGGGGGCTCGAGGAGACCCGAGAGCTAAAATTCGATCATCCAGGTCTTGATACGATGGCGACGCGATCTGGCGACCGGTTGCTGATTCAGAACGATATCGGGACCACCGATGCTCATGTAGTGGTCATCACCGTCAAGGATGACGCGGTCACTGTCACCTACACCGACGTGCACCGGGCGCGCGCCAAATTCTTTGTCGGCCTGTTTGAGGAATTCCCTGCCCAATGGAGCGGTCTCGATCGTCATTCGGCTGATGGCCTCAGCGATGATGGAAACTTCTATCTCGTAACCGGGCAATATCAGGCGGCAACTGCCAAAGAGCGCGATGCGTTTCTCGCCGCCACCGGCGCGGCGCTGGTGTTCTTGATCGACTGGAACAAGGCCCGCAAACTGCTGCGCAACTGGGTTGCCAAGAATGACGCGGTTGGCATTCTCGGCTGGGCCGCGCGACAGCGGGTCGGACATCGGGCATTCTTGGAACTTGGCGGCGGCGAACTGATCGGCGCCGCCGTGCGAAATGCAGCGCCGACGCGGATTGGTTTCGGCGAACGTCTGGATCAGGCACTTGGACGCGACGCCGCGGTCGATTTTCTCAAGACCACGCTGCGCGCCTCGACCGACGGGTTAAGCGCGGGGCGATCCGTTCGGCTGGTCCGCGATCAAATTGAAGCCGATCTGGTCAGGCATCTGGAGCGTGTCGACAGCGCGCTGCTTGCTATCGTCGTGCGACAGGCGGGATTGGCTCACGACATCGCCGCCGCTCTCGTCCACCATGTCGCCGCCCTGCAGGCCGGCCGCCCGGCTGACGGCAAGCTCCTTGCGGCCCGTGCCGGCCGTATCGAGCAAAAGGCCGATCGAATCGCGATTGAAGCCCGCAACGAAGTGACACGCCTCAACGCTGATCCGACCGTCGAGCAACTGATCGACCGCATCGAGGAAGCCATTGATGAGTTGGAACAGGCCGCCTTCATCGCCTCGCTGGTGCCGCCCGGACTAGCTCCAGAGCTGCTGCTGGCACTTGCCGGGTTGTGCAAGGTCGCCCTATCCGGTGCCGAGGCCGCGGCCTCGGGCATGGCTGCCGCCACCGATGTTCCGGAGGGACGCCGCGCCGACGCCGAGGACGCGCTGGCCACCGTCGTTCGTCTCATTGAGGCCGAGCACGCCGCGGATTCGTGCGAGCGCAATGTCACTGCACGAGTATTCGCCGGCGGCTTCGACTTGGCGATATCGCTGTCGGTTCTTGAGCTGGCCCGCGCTATCGAGCGCGCAACTGACCGGCTGGCTGGATTCGGCCATCTGCTGCGGCGCCATGTCATGACAAATTTATCAGCTTAGGAAGGACTAACCGATGCATATCGTGCGTATCGGCGATGGATCGACAGAGCGGCATTCGGCCGACGCAATCGGTGCCAAGGCTGCCAATCTAACGCGGATGGCGGCCCTCGGTTTGCCCGTTCCGCCAGCCTTCGTACTTCCGGTCAAGCTGTGCGCCGCCATCATCGATGGCGACGCCCACGCGGAACGCCACCTGCGCGACGGATTGAAGGAAGGTATCGAGTTCCTGGAACGCGCGACCGGAAAACGTTTCGGCGACCGCCGGCACCCGCTTCTGGTGTCGGTGCGGTCGGGAGCTGCACGATCGATGCCGGGCATGCTCGATACGGTACTCGACGTCGGCTGTACCTCGGACGCTGTGCATGGTCTGATCCGGACCACCGGCCGCCCGCGGCTGGCGTGGGACTGCCGGCGGCGTTTTCTCGAAAGCTACGCGGAGACGGTGCTGGGTTTCGATCCTGCGCCATTCGCAGCGCGCCTTGCCGAACTGACCGCCCGTGAAACTGCTTCCGGCCTCCGTGAACTCGATAGCGAGGCGCTCGAGCGTCTGGCCACCGACGAACAGGCGTTGATCGAAGACCTGGATGACGGCTGGCTCGAGGATGCGACGGCGCAACTCGACGGCGCGGCCAGGGCCGTCTATCGATCATGGACGAGCGAGCGGGCGCAAACCTATCGTCGCCTCGAGAAGCTCGAGGATCTTCGCGGCACCGCCGTCACGGTTCAGGCCATGGTATTCGGCAATGGCGGACTTACGTCCGGAGCCGGCGTCGCGTTCTCTCGCGATCCCTCTACCGGGCTGCCGCGCCCCATGATCGACCTCGTCCTCGACGCACAGGGCGAGGACGTCGTCTCGGGCCGACGAACGCCTGACACCGAAGAGACGATCGCCCGCCTGCTGCCTGCGATCGAGACCGAACTCGGCGATATTCTCAAGCGGCTCGAGCGGGAATTCGGCGACGTGCAGGATATCGAATTCACCATCGAAGACGGACGACTCTGGATTCTTCAGACGCGGTCTGCAAAGCGGACGCCGCGCGCGGCACTTAGAATCGCTATCGATTTCGTGCACGAGAAGCTCATCACGCCTCGCGAGGCGCTGCAGCGGATTGATGGAATAGACCTCGACGCCGTGACCGAAACCGAGTTGGCCGTAACCGGAGATCCGCTGATAACCGGGATCGGCGCATCTGGCGGCATCGCCATTGGCCGAGCCGCATTCGACTCCGAAAGCGCACTGCGATTGACCTCCTCTGGTGAGCCGGCAATTTTGCTGCGCCCCGATACGAGTACCGCTGACGTCGCGGGCTTTGCCGTCGCGGCAGGGATCGTGACCGCGGTCGGCGCCCGCACTGCTCACGCCGCGCTGGTGGCGCGCCAATTGGGAAAACCCTGCATCGTCGGCTGCAACGGCATGACGATCGAGGCGGCGGCCGATCGCGCCCACCTTGCAGGAACAACGATCTCGGGCGGCGACTGGATTTCCATCGATGGAGACAGCGGCCGCATCTATCAAGGGCGACGTGAAATCTGCGTGACACGGCCAGAGGCCGAACTCGCCGAAATAGAGCAATGGCGCGCCGAGCATCATGCGCACGGCCACGGCAAACCGAAACCAACCCATAAACAAGACGCTGAAATGAGCCCGACATGAACGCCCAGACAGGAACCGCACTACTTCACGGCGATGCGATCGAGACTGTCTCAAGTCTGGTCATCCCGCCAGTCGAACGCGCGGCAGACCGAGCCTCACTCACGCGCGAAGCCTTTCGCGATCTCGACCGAGCGACGGCCGCCGCCATGGCGCGCATCACCGGCGGGCTATCGCCGGCGGCCCTCTGGCTGGCCTATTCCGATTGGGCGATGCATCTTGGCGCTGCCCCCGGCAAGCAATTGGAGTTGGCGCTTGATCTGTGGCAGGACTGGACGCGGCTTTTCGGCGAAGCGATGCAGCCGGCAGCGGACCATCAGTCCGAGAGATCGCTTCAAGACGACCGATTTCGTGGCGATGCCTGGCAACAATTTCCTTACCGGCTCTGGTACGAGAATTTTCTCCTGACCGAACAATGGTGGCGGAAGGCCACGCGTGACGTCGCAGGCGTCTCACCGCATCATGCGGATGTGGTGACCTTCGCGGCCCGTCAGTGGCTCGATATGTTCTCGCCGTCGAACCTGCCGTGGACCAATCCCGAAGTCGCACAGGAGACATTCCGCACGGGAGGCCGGAATCTGCTCGCCGGATTCGTCAACTGGAGCGACGATGTCCGCCGTGTTCTCGCCAAACGGCCGCCTGCAGGCACGGAGGCGTTCAAGGTCGGCAAGAATCTCGCCACGACACCCGGCCAGGTGGTCTTTCGCAATCATCTGATCGAATTGATCCAGTATGCACCCGCCACCGCGACGGTGCATCCGGAGCCGGTGCTGATCGTGCCGGCATGGATCATGAAATACTACATTCTCGATCTTTCGCCCAAGAACTCGCTGATCGGCTATCTGGTCAGCCAAGGCCACACCGTATTCTGCATTTCCTGGCGCAACGTCACGGCGGATGACAGAGACGTTTCTCTTGAGGACTACCGCCGGCTCGGAGTCATGGCGGCACTCGACACAATTGCGTCCATCGTCCCCGGCAAGCAGGTGCATGCAGCGGGCTACTGCCTCGGAGGTACTTTGCTGGCACTTGCCGGTGCCGCCATGGCCGAAACGAGGGACCACCGCCTCAAGACAATGACTCTGCTGGCGGCCCAAACGGACTTCAGCGAGCCCGGTGAGTTGGATCTCTTCATCGACGACAGCCAGGTCTCCTTTCTCGAAAGCATGATGTGGAAGAACGGTACATTGGACGCCACGCAGATGGCAGGCGCCTTTCAGCTTCTGAATTCAAATGACCTGATCTGGTCTCGCCTGATCCGCGAATATCTGATGGGCGCGCGTGCGCCGATGATCGACCTGATGGCCTGGAACGCGGACACGACGCGAATGCCGTTTCGCATGCATTCTGACTATCTGCGCAAGCTCTTCCTCGGCAACGATCTCGCCTCTGGCCGCTATGTGGTCGACGGCCATGCGATCGCCATCCAGAATATCCGCGTGCCAATCTTCGCCGTCGGCACCGAGCGCGATCACGTCGCTCCATGGCATTCGGTCTACAAAATTCACTACTTCTCCGACACCGAAGTTACCTTCACGTTGACGAGCGGTGGTCACAATGCGGGCATCGTCACCGAGCCCGGTCATCCGCACCGACATTTCCGGATCGCGTCCAAGGCTGCGACCGATCCCTGCCTGAGCGCCGACGAATGGGTCGCTGCCACGCCCACACAGCAGGGATCGTGGTGGCCCGCCTGGACAGCCTGGCTGGCCGGGCGTTCCAGCTCGCCAAAGATTTCGCCACCTGCGATGGGGATAGGGATTGGTTCTACGCCACAGACCGACGCTCCCGGCACCTACGTGTTGCAACCATGAACATCATCTCCGCGACCGGCACACTGCTGGTGAACCGCACCTTTGACGAGCTTGCCATCGGCGAGACAGCCTCGCTGGTACGCCTCGTCAAACCTGATGACATCAAACTATTCGCCGCGATGTCGGGTGACGTCAATCCGGCCCATCTCGACGCGCAGTATGCGTCAAGCGATATTTTCGGCCACGTGATCATTCACGGCATGTGGACCGGCGCGCTGATTTCAACCCTGCTCGGCACCGAGCTGCCCGGGCCTGGCACGATCTATCTCGGTCAGGATCTCCACTTTCGGAAACCCGTTGCCCCGGGCGACACCATCACCGCTAGCGTCACGGTCCAGGAAAAGCGCCCGGAGAAACGGATTGTCCTGTTCGACACCCGTTGTACGAACCAGCGAGGCGAAGAGGTCCTGACCGGAACGGCGACCGTGATCGCCCCCACTGAAAAGGTGTCGCTGCCCCGCACTGCGCTGCCCGAGGTCGCGTTGCGCCGACACGATCGTTTCGAGCGCTTCCTGCAGGAGGCGCGCGACCTGCCACCGCTGCTGACGGCCATCGTCCACCCCTGCAACGGCGAAGCCATTCAGGCGGCGATCGAAGCTCGCGACGAGGGTCTCATCACCCCTGTGCTGGTCGGCCCGGACCACAAGATCCATGCGGCCGCCGAGCAGGCCGGGCTCTCGATTTCTGGGCTCCAACTGGTAGCGACCGAACATAGCCACGCCGCAGCCGCGCGTGCCGTCGAAATGGCGGCAACAGGTGAAGTCGAAGCCCTCATGAAAGGCAGCCTGCACACCGATGAACTGCTGGGCGCTGTCATCGCCACGCAATCACGGCTGCGAACCGAGCGGCGTATCAGTCACGTCTATGTCCTTGACGTCCCCACCTATCCCAAACCCCTGATCATCACCGACGCGGCCATCAACATCGCCCCGACGCTCGAACAGAAGCGCGACATCTGTCAGAATGCGATCGATCTCCTGCATGTTCTCGGCATCGCCAAACCACTGGTCGCGGTCCTTGCCGCCGTCGAGACCGTCAATCCGGCGATGCAGGCAACGCTGGACGCCGCGGCATTGACCGCGATGGCCGCGCGGGGCCAGATCAATGGCGCTGCGGTCGACGGACCCCTGGCGTTCGACAACGCCATCAGCTTCAACGCGGCTCGCATCAAGGAAATCATCTCTCCCGTGGCGGGACAAGCCGACATCCTTGTTGTTCCGGATCTCGAAGCCGGCAACATGCTGGCCAAGCAACTGATCTATCTTGCCGGCGCAGATGCGGCGGGCCTCGTGCTCGGCGCCCGCGTGCCGATCATCCTGACGAGCCGCTCCGACTCGCAGAGGGTTCGGTTGGCTTCGGCAGCCCTCGCCAAGCTCGCATCCGCACGCCGCAAGTCCGGGTTATCGACGCCATGAACGGTGAAATTCTGCTGACCTTCAACCCGGGCTCCTCGACCATCAAGCTCGGTCTGTTTGCGATCGAGGCGAACAGGCCGTGTCGCCTCGGCAGCGGGATTATCGATCTGCGACACAGGCCTCTGGCGCTTCACGTCATTGAAGGGATCGTGGCGACCGACATTTCGCTGAAGGCAACTGTGACGGATGACCTGCATGAGGTGATCGACGAAACGCTCAGCTGGCTGAGAAGGCATTTCTCGGTAAATACCCTTGCTGCCGTCGGACATCGTGTCGTCCATGGTGGCGACCGGTTTGCCGGCCCCGAGGCGATCTCCGACGCCATGCTAGATGCGGTCGAAGCCCTCGTGCCGCTTGCGCCACTGCACCAACCGCAAAGCATCCGCCTGATCCGCGCCGTCCGCCATCTGCGTCCGGGCCTGCCGCAGATCGCATCGTTTGATACGGCGTTCCATCGCAGCCAGAGCGACCTCGTGCGCCGCTTCGCTTTGCCCCGCACACTGTTCGATCAGGGCGTGAAACGCTACGGCTTCCATGGCCTGTCCTATAGATTCATCGCCGGGCAATTGCAGCAGATCGCGCCGGATGTTGCCAGCGGCCGCGTCGTCGCGGCGCATCTGGGTAGCGGAGCGAGCCTTTGCGCTCTGGAGGCCGGTATCAGTCGTGACACCAGCATGGGATTCTCGACGCTCGACGGCATTCCGATGGCGACGCGTTGCGGCGCGCTTGATCCCGGTGTCCTGATCCATCTGGTGAAGCAACGCGGACTATCGATCGATGCGATCGAGGACATGCTCTATCATCGTTCGGGTCTGCTTGGCACATCCGGCATCAGCGCCGACAGCCGCGACCTGATCGCTAGCGACGCTCCGGAAGCCCAAGAGGCGTTGGATCTCTTCACCTTGCGCATCGCACGTGAGATCGCGGCACTCGCCACAACGCTACGCGGGCTCGATGGCATCGTCTTCACCGGGGGTATCGGCGAGCATCAGCCGCAGATCCGTAACGCCATCTGCCGTCATCTTGCCTGGCTCGGGGTCGCGGTCGACGATTCCGCAAATTCGGACAATGCGACGCGGATCGACGGCTCCAGAAGCAAGATCGCCGTTCTTGTCATCCCGACTGATGAAGAGCAGATCATCGCAGACGAGACCTGCTCGATCCTCGCAGCAAAGGAACCCATCGGATGACGCCTATGGTGGATCTGACCGGAAAACGCGGCCTCGTTGTCGGCATCGCCAACGAGAGCAGCATCGCTTATGGCTGCGCACGCGCATTCCGCGCCGCGGGGGCTACCCTCGCCGTGACTTATCTCAATGCCAAAGCGGAGCCTTACGTGCGGCCGCTCGCGGAAGCGCTCAACACATCCATCATTGTGCCCTGCGACGTTCGTATCACCGGCGAACTGGAAGCGGTGTTCGACCGGATCACCAGGGAGTGGGGGCGGCTCGATTTCCTGTTTCACTCGATCGCTTTTGCGCCACGCGACGACCTCCACACCAGCCTTGTCAACTGCTCCGCGGAAGGCTTCGCCATGGCGATGGATGTGTCATGCCATTCCTTCATCCGTATGGCCAGGCTTGCCGCCCCCTTGATGACGGCAGGCGGCAGTCTGCAAACCGTGAGCTTCTTTGGGGCGGATCGGGTCGTGGATCATTACAATCTGATGGGACCGGTGAAAGCGGCACTCGAATCCACCGTTCGCACACTCGCCGCCGACCTCGCAACCCGCAACATTCGCGTGCATGCGCTGTCGACAGGTCCTGTCAAAACGCGCGCGGCGTCCGGCATCGACCGGTTCGACGAACTGCTCGACCGCGTGCGCGAGCGCACCCCCGCCAACCAGCTTGTGACGATCGACCAAATCGGTGCCGTGGCAGTATTCCTTGCCAGCGAAGCCGGTGCACCACTAACAGGCTCCGTTACTTTTGCCGATCAGGGCTTCCACGTCATTGCATGAGCGTGGTTCCGGGCGGGAACGCCGCGTCCTCGTCGCCTCAGCGGAGAGACTTCTCCGCGCACCGATAGCGCTCCTACGGCTCGCGGACGCTCGCATTATGACACAACGATGACAGATCGAAGATAGAGATCATGACGCGACTGATGCAAATAGTCGTTGGGGTCGTTCAAGCAGCGCTCGTTTGATGTTGATCAAGACAGTGAAACCTTCGCGGAGGTAATTCGAAGCCATCATCCAAGCGGGAGCGCCATAACATGATCGTCGCGGACCTGAGGCCATCAACCCTCATTGACGCCCATCTAGGCGCGGCGTTTGCGCTCTCCGAAGCTTTCATGCTGTCCGAGTCACCGCTCGAAACGATCAGCGTTCGCAACGTCAACTTCTATTACGAGCACGGAAAACAGGCACTGAAGAATGTCTCGATGCCGGTCTATTCGGGACACGCCACCGCGCTGATCGGACCGTCAGGCTGTGGCAAGTCAACCCTTCTTCGCATTTTCAACCGCACCTACAGCCTCTATCCCGGGCAGCGCGCGGAAGGTGAAGTCTTGTTCGACGGCCAGAACATCCTGACGCAAAAGCATGATCTAAGCCAGCTGAGGGCCCGAATTGGTATGGTCTTTCAGCAACCGACGGCCTTCCCGATGACCATCTATGAAAACATTGCGTTTGGCATTCGATTGCACAGGCGGATTTCGCGAGCAGATCTCGACGTCGAGATCGAGTGCGCGCTTCGTCGCGCTGCGCTATGGGACGAGGTGAAGGATAATCTCCATCGCAGTGGCACCAGCCTTTCGGGTGGGCAGCAGCAACGTCTCAGCATCGCGCGCACCCTGGCGCTGCGTCCAGAGGTCTTGCTTCTCGACGAGCCGTGCTCGGCCATCGACCCGATCTCCTCGGCAAAGATCGAGGATACGATCCTCGAACTCAAGCGGGAACACGCGATCGTCATCGTGACCCACAACTTGCAGCAAGCAGCGCGGGTTTCAGACTATGCCGGCTTCATGTTCCTCGGTGAACTGATCGAGTTCGGCACCACCTGCGAGATCTTCAGGACGCCGCGCGATCCGCGGACCGAGCGCTTCATTGCCGGGCGCTTCGGCTAGGACAAACTGACGTGTAGCCCGATCAGACGCTCCTTCCGCGATGATCAAATCAACTCATCGCCTCTGGCGCAGCTGATCCAACCCAAATGATAATGGATGTTCGGCCATGACAAAGATGATGAAGGCTGCAGTGGTGCACAAGTTCGGGCAACTGCTGAAGATAGAGAATGTGCCCGTGCCTGTGCCGGGCCGGGGAGAGATCCTGGTCAAGGTGATGGCATGCGGCGTGTGCCACACGGATCTCCACGCCGCCGAAGGCGACTGGCCGGTAAAGCCCGCACTGCCGTTCATCCCGGGCCATGAGGTCGCCGGCGTCGTGGCTGCCCTTGGCCCGGGCGTGACCGATTTCAAGCCCGGCGATCCGGTCGGCGTGGCATGGCTGCATGACGCCTGCATGCGCTGCGAATACTGCGAGACCGGCTGGGAAACCGTGTGCGAGCATCAGCACAACACGGGATACAGCTGTGATGGTGGTTTCGCGGAGTACGTGATCGCTGCTGCGCCGTTTGCCGCACGGTTGCCGGTTGGCGTCGACTTTACGCAGATTGCGCCGATCCTGTGCGCCGGAGTCACAAGCTACAAAGGGCTGAAGGAAACCGAAGCACGGCCGGGCGAATGGGTCGCCATCTCCGGCATCGGCGGCCTCGGGCAGGTGGCGATCCAGTATGCCAAGGCGATGGGACTGCACGTCGCGGCGCTTGATATCGCTCCGGACAAACTCGCGCTCGCCCTGGCGGCCGGCGCCGATGTCGCGGTGGATGCACTATCGGCAGATGCGGTAGCGCAAATCCTCCAGGCCACTGACGGCGGCGCCCATGGCGTTCTGGTGACGGCCGTGTCTCCGCCCGCCTTTTCTCAAGCGTTGCAGGTGGTGCGTCGCAGGGGAACCATCAGCCTTGTCGGTCTACCACCCGGAGAGTTTCCGACTCCGATCTTCGACGTTGTCCTGAAGCGCCTCACCGTGCGCGGCTCCATTGTTGGCACCCGTCGTGACCTCGACGAGGCCGTCGCGTTTGCTGTCGAGGGCAAGGTTCGGGCCGAGATCAAGACGGCTCCTTTGACCGACATCAACACGATCTTTGCCAACCTCAAGGCCGGCAAGGTCCAAGGGCGCATGGTGCTGGACATGAGCGAGCCGGCAACGGCTTGATAGGCGACCGGTAACTCGGGCGCACCAGGATCAAAGCTTGCTTGGGAGCACCGGCTGATCGGCCAAGAGCCGCATCGTTCGAACGAGGAGAGACGTCGTGCTGCTGGCCAATACCTTGCGTCCATTCGTGAACATGTTCTCCAACCTGACCAAGGAGGCCGGCTCCATCGGCGTGGAACACTCAGCCAGCGGCGATCTGCTTGTTGCAGCAAGCCGACTTGACCCTTTCGAAGCCTGTGCAAGAGCAGGTTCTGCATTTGACGGCCTATCTGGCGTCGAGGCCGACGCGCGCTTGAAGAAATTCGGACCGAACCTCGTCGCACGTGAACGTAAGGCCTCTATTCCCGAAGAGCTCTGGAGCCGCGCGCGCAATCCATTGAACGCGCTGCTGCTGACGCTCGCGTTCGTTTCATATTTCTTGGGCGACGTCCGCGCGGCAATTGTAATCGCTGTGATGGTCGTGCTGGCGATCACGACCGCATTCATTCAGGAACACCGGTCAAACGAGGCTGCAGCCCGGTTGCGCGCCATGGTGCACACGACCGCAAGCGTCAGGCGCCGCCCGTGTCAATCGGATGATCCGTTTTCCGAGATTCCGATCGATCAAATCGTGCCAGGCGACGTGGTGCGGCTCTCCGCGGGAGACATGATACCTGCCGATCTACGCCTGCTCGAGGCCAAGGACCTGTTCATCAATCAATCTGCGTTGACCGGCGAGTCCATGCCGGCCGAGAAGCATGCCGAGGCCAGCGCGTCGATTTCTGATAACGCGTTCGAGATGCCGAATCTCTGTTTCATGGGAGCGAATGTCGTGTCCGGGTACGGCACCGGGGTGGTCTTGCAGACTGGTTCGAGGACCTTCTTCGGCCAACTTGCCCATGAGGTTGCCGGACGGCGCGTTCCGACTGCCTTCGACCAGGGCATCAATCGATTCACCTGGATGATGATCCGTTTCATCCTTGTCATGGTCCCCGCCGTCTTTCTGATCAACGGCCTGACCAAGCATGATTGGCTGCAAGCGCTGCTGTTCGCGGTGGCAGTGGCGGTCGGCCTCACACCTGAAATGCTGCCGATGATCGTCACAGTGAATCTCGCCAAGGGCGCGATTGCTATGTCGCGCAAGAAGGTGATCGTCAAGCGCCTGAACGCCATCCAGAATTTTGGTGCGATGGACGTACTGTGCACGGACAAGACCGGTACCCTGACGCAGGACCGGATAATCCTGAAGCGGCATCTCGACATCCAGGGGCAGGAATCCGAGCGCGTGCTCCAGTACGCGTTTCTCAACAGCCACTTCCAGTCGGGGCTAAGGAACCTGCTCGATGAAGCAGTTTTGGCGCATGTCGAACTCGAGCACGCCCTTAACATTGGCGGCGGCTTTTCAAAAATCGACGAGATTCCCTTCGACTTCTCGCGCCGTCGTTTATCGGTGGTGGTCGCACGCGAGGACGGCAAGCATGTCCTCATTTGCAAAGGCGCCGTTGAGGAGGTTTTCGCTGTGTGTTCGGGATACACTCTCGACGGACAAGTGAGACGCCTTGACGAACAGCATTTTGACGCCGCCCAACGGCAAACAATCGCGCTTAACTCCGATGGGTTTCGTGTTGTCGCAGTAGCCTACAAGGAGGTTGATCCGTCGAAGACCGTGTATTCGGTCGAAGATGAAGCCGATCTGACGCTTCTAGGCTACGTCGCCTTTCTCGATCCGCCAAAAGAGAGCACGCGGGAAGCAATTGCCGCGCTGGCATGCAAGGGGGTTCAGGTCAAGGTCCTTACCGGCGACAATGAAATCATCACGCGCAAGGTATGTAACGAAGTCCAACTGGACCCGGGCAAAATCCTGCTTGGCGCGAAGATCGCTCAAATGAGCGACGCTGAGCTTGCCGAAATTGTCGACCGCACGACGGTCTTTGCAAAGCTTACTCCTGCGCAAAAGGCAAGGATCGTACAGGCCCTTCACGCCAATGGACATGTGGTCGGATTCCTTGGCGATGGAATCAATGATAGCCCCGCGTTGAAGGCCGCCGATGTCGGCATTTCGGTCGACACGGCGGTCGACATCGCCAAGGAATCTGCTGACATCATCCTGCTCGAGAAGAGCCTTCTTGTCCTCCAGGAAGGCGTGACCGAGGGCCGCAAGGTTTTTGCGAACATCACGAAATACATCAAGATGGGTGCGAGCTCGAACTTCGGAAACATGTTCAGCGTACTTGGGGCAAGCATATTCCTGCCGTTCCTGCCGATGGCGCCCATTCAGGTCCTGACGAACAATCTTCTCTACGATTTTTCGCAGACAACAATTCCAACGGATAACGTCGACGAGGAGTACCTGGCGTCGCCGCGAAAATGGGATATCGGCAACATATTCAAATTCATGGTGTTCATCGGTCCTATCAGCTCGATATTTGACTACGCTACCTATGCCATGATGCTCTATGTCTTCCATGCCTGGAACAATCCGTCGTTGTTCCAGACCGGTTGGTTCGTCGAATCCCTTCTGACCCAAACCCTCATCATCCACATCATCCGAACGGCCAGGATTCCGTTCATCGAGAGCCATGCAAGCCCTGCGCTTATTGCGACCACAATAGTCATCTGCACGATCGGAATGACGTTACCCTTCACCTGGGCGGGCTCCGCGCTAGGCTTCGAGCCGCTCCCCTGGCACTACTGGCCGCTGGTCGCTACCATGCTGGTGACATACGCTATGCTCACTCATCTTGTGAAAGTGTGGTTCATTCGCAGGTGGGGGCTTTGAGAGGACCTGAGTAACAGTCCGGCTCTCGTCAACAGCGGCCATATCCGAAAGCGCTCGACGGCGAGGCAACGGCAAACAACGTCCCGATGTCCGAAGAGCGGGCAATTCGTCCAGCAATGACACGCGAAAAGGAGTAAGATTGCCAGGTCAAAGGCGCTGGGCCGCGCGAAGAGAGGTGATCGAATGAGACGACTGCGATATCCATCGGTTCGGATCCGAGCGATCCGTCGCAAGCGGACGACCCCGGGCCAATATCTGCCTGTTGTTGCCGGCATGGTCGGTCTGATTTTGTCGCCGGCAAAGGCGGCCGATGCAAATCACGGCGCAGAACTCGCAAAGCGCTGGTGCGCTTCATGTCACGTCGTCGACAGCGGACAGAAACAGGCGAGTGCGGACGTCCCACCCTTCCCTGCAATAGCAAACAAATTGGATTTCAGCGCCGAGAAGCTCGCCTTCTTTTTGCTGGATCCCCATCCGAAGATGCCCAATTTCCCGCTGAGCCGAAATGAAGCCGGCGATATCGCCGCCTATATCGGCTCGCTTCGAAAATAGCGCATCCCTGTGTCGCACGCTACCCTCTCGCCCGCGTCCGCCCGAATGATGTTTTGGACATCAACGCGCACGCCGACATGGCGCGCGAGCGAAGACAAGCCGCGGTGCCATCCGTGGGCGGCGAGTGACGAAGAGGTTGTCCGATTTGCTCGCCGCAATATCCAAATCTACGACGCGCGCGTAGTCGACCTGTACCGATGGGTCAGTGCGCGGTATCTCGTAGGTGCGGAGGAGCTGGCGGAGAGAGTGCCAGTCAATCCCTATTAGAAAGATCAAGCATTCTCGAACTTCCTAGACCAAAACTCATCGTTCGAGCTACGGCCGGGAGGGGATTTTTTTCGCAGCAGTATGCGAACAGCTTAGCACAAGCTCTCGAGCAATCTAGCAACGGCCTCTGCCCCGGGATCAGCATGTCCTTGCAGCTGTTCCGCGCTAATGTAGGTGGCTCTTCCAGCATGCGCCTTGGACATGGCGGCCGTCCGGTTCGCGCCCTCTCTTGCTGCGCGAGCTGCGTAGGCCAACCCTTGTGACAACGCATCGAGCGCGGGCAGCAGCGCATCGATCATGGTTCTGTCGCCCGGTTGCGCGCCACCCACCTCCTGCATCCTCGCCAGTCCAACCTTGAGCGCTCCATCGGGCTATGCCCGTTTGACACCGCATCCCCTGCGGCAGCGAAGAAGATCGCGAGCAGGACCCCCGAAGAGCCTCCCATGGTTTGGCTAAGCTCCTGCCCGAGTGCGCGATAGAGCTGCATGGGGTCCGACAGCGGAAGTTGATCGATGTTTTGGATCAAGTTGCGCGCTGCGCTGGCGAGCGTTGTTCCGGTATCGCCATCTCCTACCCTGGCATCGAGCGCGTTCAGATCGGCCTCGGCGGCGATCAGCGCCTTGCAACAACGGATGAGGAATTCCTCGGTTGCTGGATCGGCAGAAGGAGCCGGCCGCTGGCGCGCCAACCCATCGGGCAAGGGCACGATGCGAGGTGCCGCGAAGGGCTTGAGCCTCGGCCAGGTGCGCAGCGGCGTTTCTGCGGCCAGCAGTTTCTCGTCCACGGCGCTCAGCGAACAGAAAGGCAAAGGTCACACGTTCGAATCGTGTCGGGTGCGCCACTTCGATTTTTTGTCCGCTTCGATGTCCGGCCATGGTGCCGGCCGATCTGCCGGTTTCCAGCAGACCGGCCTCGCCTCAATGATGAGCCGACACGCTCTTCATGCATTGGGACATGAGATCGGCACCGGCAAAGTGGCCGATATCCCCCAGGCTGACCATGCCGACCATCCGTTTGCTCTTGTTGATGACAGGCAGCCTGCGGATCTTCAGCGTCTCCATGTGATGCACCGCTTTCGCCAGATCGTCGTCTTCCCGGCAGCAGTGGATGCCTTCGGTCATCACATCGCGCGCTGTGGTGCGCGCAGAGTTGAAGCTCTTGCTCGCAAGACCTTTGCAGACGAGGTCGCGATCCGTCACCATTCCGATCAGACGATCGTCTTGTCCGACCGGAATGCAGCCGACGTCGTGCCCTTGCATCAATTTTGCGATTTCAGTGATCGGGGTATCTGGGCTGACCCAATCGACGCCCCTGTGCATCACGTCCTTGACCTTCATGGAGGATCTCCTTTGCAAGGCAGCAGCCCCCTCGCGTGCAACTATACAGCAGATCGGGCATGACCGCATGTGTGCTGCGCCCTGGTCAGCGCGCAGCGACAGGTGGTCCGGCTATCACGCCCTCAGTCGTGCGTACTGAAGCGGCCGTGCAGGCAACCGGCGGTCAAGCGCGCGAATTGCGCACGACCGAGATGAAGCAACGTCTCATGATCGCCGGCTTCGATATAGATCTCGGGCTGCATCTGGATGCTGTCATCAACGATAACGTCGAGCCCATAGCAGATGCCGGCAGCGGGAACCGCCCCGTGCGCACAGTCCGCGAACAGCCGATCGATCTCGCTTTCAGCGGCCATCGCAATATCATCGCCGAAGCTCGCCCTCAGATCCGCCAGCCTGAGGTGATGCGATGCCGGCAACACGGCGAGCAGGTAGCCGCCATTGCGGCGCAATACAATGGCCTTGGCCAGGCGATCACCCGGGACGTGACATGCCTGGGCGGTCAGGGCTGACGACATCGTCAGCACATGCGGGATTTCGTCGTACGCGATGTTTTCCGCTGCGAGATATTTGTGCAGTGTGGGAGAAATGGTCATGGCGTCACCTCCGGTGCGACATGCAACCATCCACCGTGGTCCCTGCCCGCCGCACGATGAGCGGCTGCGTGGTTCTCAAGGCAAAATATAGGTCCTGGTGCAGGACACCGCAATTCGATCCCTGGAGCCGTTGGCTCTAGATTTTTGTTTTGACGCGTTTTCTTGACGCGAACCGGTATCCACTTCGCTCGAAAACGCTCTAATCTGGCCGCCGCGCCAGGTTCAAGTTCCGGGCCTTGTCCAGATTGCGGGCCTCTGCTAGCGCGGCCGCGCTCGGCAAGAGGGTCGACGCGAGGTCGGTCTCGGTGAAATCGGCGCCGGCGAGATTGGCGCCAGATAGATCGGCTCCCGCAAGGTCAGCCTTGCTGAAGTTGCAGTTCGCCAAATTGGCGTTCTGCAACTGCGCGAATTCGAGATCAGCGCGCGCGAGATTGGCGCCGCTCAGATCCGCATTCCGGAGATCGGCGGATTTGAGCACGCCACGCATCAGGCCCATCGATTGGTTGCGCATATCGGCGCTCAAATCCGCGCCCGCGAGCTTGGCCCCGATCAGGTTGGCACCGGATAGATCACCGGTGATGCGAGCGCCGCTCAAATCGGCGCCGCCAAGCTTGGCGCGCTGCATCTGCGTGCCGAGCAGCGACGCCTTGACGAGCGACGCCCCCGTCAGATCTGCGTCGATGAGCCAAGCCTGGTTCAGCACGGCCCGATCGAAGCGCGCGGCTTTCAGATTGGTCCGGTTGAGCTTGACGAGATGAAGGTTGCCGCCGGAGAAGTCGAGGCCCGAGAGATCGAGGTGCGACAGCCGCTTTCCTTCCAAATCTGCGCTGCGTCGGTCCCCCTGAGGCACGGCCTTGAGGAGCGCGTCGACCTCGGCGCGCGTCATCTCCGACGTCGTCATCTCGGGACTATCGAGGTCGACGCTGCGCAACATGTCCTGCGACGTGGCGGCAGTCGGATCAACGAGCAGCGCCGCCATCGATACAAGGGCAAATGCGAGATGAAACCGCATCGCCGTCTTTCCGCTTTTGAGGTATCGCCTCTCGCATCTTCGCGCCGGCCGCGCCGTGGAGATGCGCTTCCGGCGTTCGGAGTATGAAACCGGATCATGATCCTGGCAATGCTCGTGGCCGTTTCGTACGAAGAAACGGGGCCTCGGGAGGTCGTGCTTTCAGACATCGGAGATTCGCGCCAGGGTCCGCTCCGCCGCGAAACCCACAGTTTTGGCAGCGCGACAACGACCCGACGCGAACCGGCCGCGCTTCTCAGCCTCGGCTCAGCAGTTGCCAGGTCGATGTGGCATGCGCGATCGGCTCGCCGGCTGCGGTGGAGGCCTGGGATTGCACGAAGAAGGTCTTCCGGCCGCGCTTCAGGAAGGTCGCGTGACAGGTCACGCGCCCTTCGCGGACCGCGGCGAGATACTGCACCTTCATCTCGAGCGTGGTGCCGGCACCGGCGACGTGGTTGACCAGATGCCCCATCGAGATATCGAGCGCGGTTGCGAGAACCCCGCCGTGCAAGGTGCCTTGCGGGTTGAACAGCGGCCTCTCGATGTCGAACGAGACGATGCACGCCTCGCTTTGGTAGGCGATCTCGAGGCCGAAGAAGCGCGACAGGAAGAACGACCCGAATTCCTGCCGCTCGTCCGCGACAGCGCGACGCATCATCTGCTCGGCGATATCTCTCATGACGACACTCGCTTGATCACGATATTCACTTGGGCGATCGCACGAAGCTCCGTCCAAAGTCTCCGAACGCGCCTTCGACCGCGAATCTCTCGAGCCGATCGTCGGTCCAGCCGCACCATTCCGCAAGCACCTCGCTTGTGTGTTCGCCGAGCATCGGCGGCGGCGTGGACGGCGCCGGCGGCTCGTCGCCGAACCGCGTCGGCCGGGCAATGAACCTCACATCCCCCGCGGCCGGATGACGGACGGTCTGGACCATGCCGCGCTCGGTAAGTTGCGGCGTCTCGCAGACCTCGCCGACCGACTTGATCGCGCCGCACGGAATGCCGGCCACGGCGAGCGCCTGCAGCCAATCGGCGCGACTCCTGCCGGCGAAGATGGGGGCGAGGACCGCGACGAGATCGTTCCGGCTCGCCGCGCGCTTCGGGGCGGTTGCGAAGCGGCTATCTTCGCGCAGCTCCGGCCGGCCGATGACGTCGCAAAAGGCCGCCCAGAACTTGTCGTTCGCGACCCCGACATTGATCCAGCCGTCACTCGCCTCGAACGGTTCGTACGGGCTGATGGTCGGATGGACGTTGCCCCGGCGCCTCGGGCTTTGTCCCGATGCGAAGTACATGCCGGCGTTGAACGTCAGCAGCGATGCCATGGCGTCGAGCATGGAGACGTCGACCCGTCCGCCTTCGCCCGTCCGGCTCTTCCGCATCAGGGCGGCGAGCACCGAATGCGATGCATAAAGACCGGTGACGAGATCGGCGATCGAGGTGCCGACCTTGGTCGGCGGCCCCATGGGATCACCGGTGATGTCCATCACGCCGGATTCGCCCTGGAGGATCAGATCGTAGCCGGGGCGCAAGGCGTCCGCACCGGTGCGGCCGAACCCCGAGATGCTGCACAGGATGATGTCGGACTTGCGGGCCCGCAACACGTCGAAGCCGAGCCCCCATTTGTCGAGCGTGCCCGGGCGAAAATTCTCAATCACGACGTCGGCCGCGGACGCAAGATCGAGCACCGCGTCGCGCCCCGCCGGCGATTTCAGATCGATGGCGCAACTGCGCTTGTTGCGGTTTACCGACAGGAAATACGCGCTCTCGCCGCCGATGAAGGGCGGCCCGTAGCGGCGGCTCTCGTCGCCCTGTCGCGGATCCTCGATCTTGACGATGTCGGCGCCGAGATCGCCGAGCTGCATCGTGGCAAAGGGGCCGGAGACCACGCGGCAGAGGTCGAGAACCCTGATGCCGGAGAGCGGCTCGCGATCAGACGATCGCATCGGCGAGGTCCTTCATCGACGGCACCAGGATGTCAGGCTGGTGTGGCGTGATGCCGAACGGGCGGCTGCGCCGGTCGATGAAGGCCGTCCGCATGCCGGCGGACTTGGCGCCGATGCAGTCGAAAGCATGATTGGCGACGAACAGCACCTGATCGGGCTTCACGCCCATGATCTCGGCCGCTTTCGTATAGGTCGCGACATGCGGCTTGAACGAATTGGCCTCGGCCACCGAGATCACGCGATCGAACGGGACCTTGTGGTACTGCTTCGCGGTCTCGAGCATGTCGGGATCGCCGTTCGACAGCACCACCAGTTTGTATTTGGCTTGCAGCCGCGCGAGCGCTTCCGGCACTTCCGGAAACGGCACCAGCCTCTCGATCTCGCCGACGAGATAACGCACCTCATCCACCGTGTAGTCGATCTTGGCGCGGTCCATCACGTGCGACACCGCGCGATGCCCGATCTCGCGATAGGGCGTGTGCTCGCGATGCAGCAGCGCATCGATCATCGAGTTCTCGAAATGGGTGCGGCGCCACCATGTAACGAAGGAATTCGGATCGCCCTTCCAGCCTTTCTTCTGAAGGAACGGCGTCGCGATCCTGGTCAGGCCGCCCTGCATGTCGACGACCGTGCCGTACTGATCGAACATGCAGATCTTCACTTCGCGCTTGATCGTCTCGGAATCCATTGGTGCCTCCTTGGTTCAGATCGATTGGATACGCGCCGCATCGCCATAAATGAAATGGATTTGTGATCTCTCGTTATTCACGATATGAATGACGGCATGAACCTCCGATCCATCGACCTCAATCTGCTCGTCGCGCTGGACGCACTGCTGACCGAGCGTCATGTCACCAAGGCGGCCGACCGCGTCGGCCTCAGTCAACCTGCGATGAGCAACGCGCTCAACCGGCTGCGCGCGATGTTCGAGGACGAGCTTCTGGTGCGGACGACGAGCGGGATGAAGCCCACGCCCCGCGCCACCGAACTGGCGGAACCGCTGCGCCAGGTGCTGCGCCAGGTCGAGCGGGTGATGGCGAGCGACGCCGGCTTCGATCCAGGCCGGACCGAACGCACCTTCACGATCAGGATGTCGGATATTCTTGCATGCCTGCTGCTGCCGCGACTCGCCGCGGCGCGGACGCCCGATGCACGGATTTCCTACAACACGATCCATCTGCCACCCGCTTTGACGATCGATGCGCTGGAGCGGGACGAGATCGATGTCGCGGTCAGCATGGGGCTCGAGCATTCCGCATCGATCCGTTCCGAGACGCTGCTGCACGACCGCATGGTCTGCCTGATGCGGGGCGGTCACCAGATCAAGCGCGGGCGGCTGACCTTCGAGCGCTTCATCGCGCAGGAGCACATGAAGGTCTCGATGAGCCCAACCGACCTTCGTTTCGTCGACGACGTGCTCGCCGAACGCGGCCATCGGAGACGCATCGCGCTGAACGTGCCGCATTGGCTGGTCGTACCTCATGTCTTGAAAAGCACCGATCTGCTCGCGGTGATGCCGAGGCATCTCGCCGCCGTGTTGATGGACGACGGTCTGCGGATGGAGGAACTGCCGTTCGAGTCCGCACCGTTCGACTGGATGTTGTACTGGCATCGCAGATACGATCAGAGCAATGCCAACGGCTGGCTCCGCGATCGGCTCAGGGCGGCCTGCTCCGATCTGAGTTAGGCGCCGATGTCCGCCGGCCTCCGTGCGATCGACGATGGATGTCCTGCCTCGGCGTCCGTGACGGCCGACGCGTCCTCCAGCGAGCGTCCCTTGGTTTCGAATCCGAACATGAGAAACACCACGGCCTGGAACACGAGGATGCCGGCCAGCGTCGTCAGCACGCCGGTCAAGCCTTGCCAGGCGAAGATCGCGACCACAACGTACTGCACCAGCGCGGTCGCGATCCGTCCGGACGTGGCGCAGATCGCGGTGCCGCGAAGCCGGTAGCGCGTCGGGAACAGTTCGGGGACGTGCATCGCAAACCCGGTCGCCAGCATGACGTAGATCGCGGTGACCAGCAGGAAGCCAACGCCCGCGAGCGCAGCACCGTCCGGCATGTACGGATAAGCGATACCGAGTACGGCTGCCGCAATCGACGAGCAGACGATCGAGAGCCGGCGTCCCAATCGGTCAGCCAGCACGAGCCCGATCAGCGATCCGACCGGCCCGCCCAGCGCCATCACGGTGGTGTAGCCCAGCGAGGAGACCACGCTGTGGCCGCCCTTGACCATGAAGGTCGGCAGCCAGCCAATGAACCCGTAGAGGCTGAAGCCGACGACGATGTGCAGCAGGCTGCCGAGCAGCGTGCGCGCGAGATACGGCGGCTGGAACAGGCGCCAGACCGCACCGGGAGATTCTTGCGCCGGCGCGCCGGCGGCGACGGGAGCCAGCGCTCCCTTGCGCGCGGCCTCCGCTTCGATCGCCGAAAGAATTGCCTCCGCCTCGTCGGCGCGGCCGTTGGCGGCGAGCCAACGCGGCGATTCCGGCATCGACTTGCGCAAGAACCAGACGATCATCGCGAGGAGGCCGACGAGAGCGAACATGTAGCGCCACCCCAGCGTCGGGATCACCCACAGGCCGATCATGGATGACGCGAACAGCGAGAAGTTGGTGATCACGGCGAGCAGCCCGATCCAGCGGCCGCGCGAGGTGGCCGGCACGAACTCGGTCAAGGTCGCGTAGCCGACCACGATCTCGGCGCCGAGGCCGATGCCGATGATGAAGCGCAGGCCGATCAGAACCGTCATGCTGGGCGCGAAGGCGGCGGCGATCGACGCGAGGCCGAAGATCGCAAGGTTCATCTGGTAGGAGAAGCGGCGACCGAAGCGGTCGCCAAGGATGCCGGAGAACCAGGCGCCGATCGTCATTCCGACAAAGGTCGCGGAGACAAATGCGGCGTTGAGCTCGAGCGTCGACCAGCCTTCCTTGAGCACCGCGCCCAGCACACCGCCGGCCAGATAGATGTCGAATGCATCGAGGAACATGCCGGCGCCGATCAGGGCCAGGATACGCCAGTGGAATCCGCAGATCGGCAGCCTGTCGAGGCGCGCGCCCGCGTTGATGTCGATGTCGGCGGATCGCGCCATTCCAAACCTCCCTGCCCGGCTTTGTGCGAGCCGGCTGTTCCGATCATCGATTGATGACGCGCAGGGGGGCGTCGTCCAATTCAAAACGAAAATTCGACTATTTGGCGCAGTGATGAAGCTGACGCGAGCGGCACGATCGCGTTCCATCCTGACACCAAGCTGACTTGCGTACGCCGTCGTTAACGATCCCGCTGTCGCGCGGTCTCGAAATCACGGTGTCAGCACAAACATTCACAACCGGTTCATGTCGGCGCCACTATTCGACTCCAACGCTGGGGGAAGAAGATTGGAGTATGTGCCATGCGCCGCATCGCCGGACTGCCTTTCGCCTTAGCTCTCAGCCTCTGCTGTCTCTCTCCACCTCACGCTGCGCGCGCGCAGCTTGCCATCGGCATCGGCATCAGCGTCGATGCAGCACCGCCGCCCTTGCCGGTCTACGAGCAGCCGCCGATCCCCGGCGAGGGCTACATCTGGACTCCCGGCTATTGGGCGTGGAGCGACGATATCGGTTACTACTGGGTTCCCGGCACGTGGGTGCTTCCGCCCGCGCCTGAGTTGCTCTGGACACCCGGCTATTGGGGCTGGAACGATGGCGTCTACGCCTTCCACGCCGGTTATTGGGGAGCGACCGTCGGCTTCTACGGCGGCATCTCTTATGGCTTCGGCTACACCGGCATCGGCTATGAAGGCGGCTATTGGCGCGGCGGCAGCTTCTTCTACAACCGCTCCGTCACCAACATCACGAATGTCTCGGTCACCAACGTCTACAACAAGACCGTCATCAACAACACGACCAACGTCAGCTACAACGGCGGCACCGGTGGCACCACGGTGAGACCGACGCCGCAGCAGGTCGCGGCCGCGAGCGAGCACCACGTGGCTGCGACCGGCGAGCAGACGCGGCACGCCGAAGCGGCGATGAAGGATCCGGCGCTGGCGCTCGCCAGCAATCATGGTCACCCGGCGATCGCGGCGACCGCGCACGCGGCACGGTTCAGCGGCGCCGGCGTGATCGCCGCGCACCCGGGCAAGCCGATCGCGGCGCCGCCGCCCCGGCATGCGCAACCCGCGACAGGACACGCTCCGCCGTCAGGGAATGCGCTGCCGCCAACACACGCCCTGCCGACAGGAAATGCCCTGCCGCCAGGACACGCTCTGCCGAGCGGAAACGCTCTGCCGGCAACACCTGCATCGCCGACGGGGCACGCCCTGCCTTCCGGAAACGCGCTGCCGCAAGCACAGACAACGACGACAGGACACGCCCTGCCGACCGGAAACGCGCTACCGCCGGCACACGCGTCGACAACGGGACACGCCTTGCCTGCGGCAAGCGCTTCGCCGGCTGTACACGCACTGCCGACGGGACACGCTCGGCCTGTTGCCGTCAACCATCCCGCTCCGGCACCGCCCGTCGCAGCGCCAGCCGTGCATGCGCCGAGACCGCAGATCGCACAGCACGCACCACCCGCGCCACGCCCGGCCGCGCATCCGCCGGCGCCGCGCGTCGCGCAAGCGGCTGTGCACCGAGCTCCGCCGCCGCCCCGGCGTCCGCCGCCACCGCATGTGTCGCGGCCGGCTCCGCGGCCCCATCCTGCGCCGCGGCCGCAGCATCCCGCTGCGCGGCCAGCGCCACACAGGCACGCGTGATCCAGCCTATCGGCGTGCCCGCAACGGCACGCCGATTTCGTATGAGAACCCATCGCGTGCAGAACAGCACGCGATGCAAATCGTCAGTCACGGGATTTCAGGAGCGCAAGGCGTACCGTCAGGCCAGCTCCTCGGCTGCGTCCGCGATCGCGGCATAAATCTCAACGAGATCAGCCTCCGTCACGCAGTAGGGCGGCATGACGTAGATTGTGTTGCCGAGCGGGCGCAGCAGCAGGTTTCGACGCGCGAAGAAGGCCTGAAGCTTTGGACCGATGCCTGCGAGATAGCCGGCATCGCTTGCCTTCAAGTCAAGCGCGGTGATGGTGCCGGTGCGGCGGACGTTCTCAAAGCGTGCGTCGGCGCGGAATGGTGCGATCAGGCGCTCCTGCATCGCGGCGAGCGGGGCTGTGCGCTCGCCCGCGCCGCGCTGCCAGAGTTCGAGGTTTGCCCTTGCGGCGGCGCAGGCGACCGGGTTTGCCGTATAGGAACTGGAATGGAAGAAGGTTCGCGAACGATCGCTGGAATAATGCGCGTCGTAGATCTCGGCGCGGCAGAGCGTCACTGCGAGCGGCAGCGATCCGCCGGTGAGGCCCTTCGAATAGCAGGCGATGTCCGGCGTGACGTCGGCTTGCTCGCACGCGAACAATGTGCCGGTGCGGCCCCAGCCGGTCATCACCTCATCGGCAATGAACAGCACATCGGAGGCCTCGCAGATGCGCTTCATTTCCTTCAGCACCCAGGGCGGATACATCAGCATCCCGCCCGCGCCGAGGATCAGCGGTTCGACAATGAATGCGGCCGCGGCTTCCGTCTTGCACGCGGCGTCGAGCGCATCGAGTGTCGCCTGCTCGTGGCCGGCGGCCGGAAACGGGATTGATTCGACATCGAACAGCAGCGGCTCATAGGCCTTGTTGAAGACGCCGCGTGCGCCGACCGACATCGTCCCCACGGTGTCGCCGTGGTAGGAGTGCTGCATGACGATGATGCGCGTGCGCGGCACGCCGATATTGTGCCAGTAGCCGAGCGCCATCTTCAGCGCCACTTCCACGCTGGTAGATCCAGAGTCGGAGAAGAACACATAGTCGAGGCCACGCGGCGCCAGCTTCAGGAGCTGCGCCGCAACCTCTTCCGCCGGATCGTGGGTATGGCCGGCAAAGATGATCTGGTTGAGCTGTTCCGCCTGGTTCTGGATCGCGCGTACGATATGCGGATGGCAATGGCCATGGGTCACCACCCACCAGGATGAGATCGCATCGATGATCCGGCGGTCGTCCGCGGTGTAGAGATAGGCGCCCTCCCCGCGCACGATCCTTGTCATCTCGCCGTGCAGAGCGTGCTGGGTGAACGGGTGCCAGATCGGCGATTTCTGAGCTGATGTCATGGGTTGAAATCGTCGCGCCGGAACGACGCCTTGAACGCCGCCCGCAGCGTGTCGGCCGCGAGGGGCGAAAGCCAGGGCAACCGGCCCAGCCGGCGCACTTGCCCGATCTCGCAGATCGCGCGCTCGCTCTCGGGATTGTTTTCACCAATGAAGGCAATCCCGAGAACATCGATGTTGCGCTTGCGCAGCGCCTCGACCGACAACAGCGAGTGATTGATGGTGCCGAGCGCGGTGCGGGCGCAGAGCACGACCGGAAGCCGCCACCGCTCGAACATGTCGATAAAGAGCGTGTCGCCATTCAGCGGCACCATCAGCCCGCCGGCGCCCTCGACCACCAGCGGCCGGTCCCCCGTGTTGGGCAGATCGAGCGCGGCAGGATCGATGCGTACGCCGTCGATCGCCGCGGACTGATGCGGCGAAGCCGGCGTGCGAAGCCGGTAACGCTCCGGCACGATGCGATCGGCCGCGAGACCGGCAAGCCGCGTCACCAGTTGCGCATCGGTCTCTTCCTCGAGGCCGGACTGAACCGGCTTCCAGTAGCTCGCGCCGAGGAAACCGGCGAGGCCCGCGGAGAAGATCGTCTTTCCAATCCCGGTATCGGTGCCGGTCACCACGATGCCGCTGATCATCGCGACCAACCTCGCGTCTCCTCGACGAGCGCATCGAGCAGCGCGCGCACGTCGTCCTCGTCGACATTGAGGGTCAGCGCAATCCGCAGCCGCGCGGTGCCCGCCGGCACGGTCGGCGGGCGGATGCCTCTGACGTCGAAGCCGCGCGCTTGCAGCGCAGACGCAAGCTGCATCACGCGCGCATTGTCGCCCACGATATAGGGCACGATCTGCGAGCGCGACGGGCTGTTCCGGCCGCGCCGATCGAGCTCGCGATGCGTGAACGCGACCAGCTTTGCGAGGCGCTGCTGGCGCTCAGGCTCCTGCTGCAGGATCAGCAGCGCCTCGCGGACGGCGACGGCCACAAGCGGTGATGGCGCGGTAGCGAAGATGAACGGGCGGCAGCGATTGACCATGAAGTCGCGCAGCACGGTGGAGGCCGTGACCAGCGCACCTGCTGCGCCCAGCGCCTTGCCGCAGGTATGCACGATCACGAGATTCTCGCGCCCTTCATAGGGCGCCGTCAGCCCTCGCCCCTGTTCGCCGTAGACGCCGGTGCCGTGCGCCTCGTCCACCATCACGAACGCGTCGTGTCGTTCGGCGATGGCGACGAGGTCGTCGAGCGGCGCGACATCGCCGTCCATGCTGTAGACGCTTTCGACCACGATCCAGACCCGGCCCGTTCCGCCCTCGGCGCGCCAGCCGCGAATGGTGTCCTCGACCGACCCGGGGTCGTTGTGCGCACTGAATCGGAACGCGGCCCGGCCGGACCGCGCGCCTTCATGGATGCTGGCGTGCACCAGCGAATCGAGCACGAGCAGATCGCCGCGCTGCGGCAGCGTCGTCAGCACGGCAAAGTTGGCGACATAGCCGCCGCCGAAGAACAGCGCGGTCTCGGCGCGGAAGAACGCGGCGGCCTCGGCCTCCAGCCTTTCGTGCTCCTCGCAATTGCCGCGCAACAGCCGCGACCCGCCGGCGCCGATCGGCGTGCCGGCCTCGAGCGCGGCCGCGACGGCCCGCTTGATGCGTGGCGCGCTCGCGAGCGCCAGATAGTCGTTCGATACGAAATCGATGCCCGCGCGCGGCTTGAGACCGCGCAGCCGATCGTCCTTGCTCAGGGCGTGCAAGGCCGCGGCGTAATCAGCGGCCTTGGCCGCATGGATTGCGCTCATGCTTTACTCTCAGGATGGTAGTTAGTCGCGCGGCGAATGACGCCGCGCGCGCCGAAGGTTGCGGTCAGGCGAGGCGGGATGTGATGCCGAGCCGATCCAGCAGATCGGCGTCGCGATCGCGCTGCGGGTTCTTGGTGGTCAGCAGCACATCGCCGATGAAGATCGAATTCGCGCCGGCGAGGAAGCACATCGCCTGCAGTTCATCGGTCATGTATTGCCGTCCGGCCGACAACCGCACCACGCTCTTCGGCATCATGATCCGCGCGGTCGCAACCAGCCGCACCAGCGCGATCGGATCGGGCCGCTCGGCGGTGTCGTTGACCGGCACGCCCTTGACCTCGTTCCACAGATTGATCGGCACGCTTTCGGGATGGCTGGGGAGATTGGCGAGCAGCATCAGCATGCCGAGCCGGTCCTCGACCTGTTCACCCATGCCGATAATGCCGCCACAGCAGACCTTGATGCCGGCGTCGCGCACATGCGCGAGCGTATCGATGCGATCCTGCAGGGTGCGGGTGGTGATGATCTTGTCGTAGAACTCCGGCGAGGTATCGACGTTGTGGTTGTAGAAATCGAGCCCGGCGTCGGAGAGGCGTTCGGCCTGGTCCGGCGTCAGCATGCCGAGCGTAACGCAGGTTTCCATGCCGAGCCCTTTCACCGCGCTGACCATGTCGCAGACCTGATCGAGGTCGCGGTCCTTGGGACTGCGCCAGGCCGCGGCCATGCAGAAGCGGGTTGCGCCAGCGTCCTTGGCGCGCTGCGCGACCGCGACCACCTCGTCCCGCGGCATCAGGCGGGTGGCCTTCAGGCCGGTGTCGTAATGCGCGCTCTGGGAGCAGTAGCCGCAGTCTTCCGGGCAGCCGCCGGTCTTGATGCTGAGCAGGCTCGCGGTCTCGACGTGGTTCGGATTGAAGTTGGCACGGTGGGTGCCCTGCGCCTGGAACATCAGATCCGCGAACGGCAGGTTGTAGAGCGCCTCGGCCTCGGCGCGCTCCCAGTTCTTGCGGAGCGGTGCACTGCTGCGGCTGTCGGTCCGTTCGATCTCAACGACATCAACCATCGGGCTTGCCTTCTTGCTTGTGTAAATCATAGATAATTCTGTATATTATCTATGATATTGGACTTAGAATGATGCTAGCCGAGCCCGGTCGAGAGCGCATCCGTTTTTATGATAGATAATCTATGACCAGCGAGGGCGAGAACACGACGACTGCCGGGCGCATCGCCGAGGCGATCGGCGAGCGCATCATCGGCGGCGCATTGCCGCCGGATGCTCCGCTCCGGCAGGACCATGTCGCGCGGGAATTCCATTCCAGTCACGTCCCGGTGCGCGAGGCCTTCAGGCAATTGGAGGCGCAGCATCTCGTCGTTGCGGTGCCGCGTCGCGGGGTGCGGGTTGCGCCGCTCGACACCAAGTCGGTGAAGGAGATCGCCGAGATGCGCGCCGCGCTCGAGGTGGTGGCGCTCCGCAATGCCGCTCCCAGGTACACATCCGCCCATCTGGCACGGATCGAGGTCGCGCTGATCGAAGGCGACAATGCCGAGACGGTTCAGGAATTCGAACTGGCCAATCGCGCCTTCCATCACGCGCTGGTGGCGCCCTGCGCGATGCCGCGACTGCTCGCCAGCCTCGACGGATTGCAGCTCGCAAATTCACGACTGGTGTTCGCGATGGCGCGCAACGCCGGCTGGCGGCCGCGACCGAGCCAGGATCATCGCGTGATCCTGCAAGCGCTGCGCGCCCGCAACATCGAGCAAGCCTGCAGCCTGCTCGCGCGGCATATTCAGACGATCGAGCGGCTTGCCTTGCCGGCGGAATGATCGGGAGCTGCGATCCGCTAGGCGATCGCCACGATCTCCAGCTCCTGGGCGCCCGAGCCGGCGACGTCGCCCACGGCTTTGCCCATCAGCGACCTTGCCACCGGCGAGACGAAAGAGATCGAGCCGGCCTTTGGATCGGCTTCGTCCTCGCCGACAATGCGATAGGTCTGCACCCGCCCATCGGCGCGGCTGAAGGTCACCGTGCTGCCGAAGGCAACGGTTTCGGTCGAAGCCGGGTCTGGCACCACCTGCGCGGTGCGGAGCCTTTCCGTGAGATAGCGTGTGTCGCGCAACGGCACCGCCGACTGCCGTCGCCGTTCATTGATGTCGTCCAGCTGCTGCGCGGTCTCGTAGGCCTCGCGTGCCTCCAGGAGCTGGCGCTCCAGCGCCTTGCGTCCTGCTTCGGTCACCAGATTGGGATGCGGCGAAATCGGGCGGTCCGGCAACAGCGTTTCGGACGCGGTCTCGGCACTTTCTTCCTTGGTGAAGGCAACGCTCAATCCAGAACTCCATCGCTGAGGCCGGTAGTATAGCCCCGCCTCGCCCGCGCCGCTAATGCGCGATGGGATTAGGCTGGATCGTCATCGCAGATTAGCTCGTTGTTCACGCATGATCCTTCCGGATCATACGCTAGTGCGACGCCGGCTGTTCCGCCTTGCCCCGACGACCAAACCGGTTCTTTACACCCTCGCGCCAGCCCTGGAAGGTGACGAACAGCATCGGTACCAGGAAGATGCCGATCGAGCTCGCGGCCAGCATGCCGCCGAACACCGCGGTGCCGACCGCACGGCGGCTGATTTCCGCCGCGCCGGTCGCGACCACCAGCGGCACCAGGCCGAGGATGAAGGCGATCGAGGTCATCATGACCGCGCGGAAGCGCATCTGCGCGCCCATCGTCGCGGCCTCCGCAATCGGCTTGCCGGCCTCGCGCTGCTCCTTGGCGAATTCGACGATCAGAATGCCGTTCTTGGCGGCGAGCGCGATCAGCACCACGAGACCGATCTGGCCGTAGAGATCGAGATTGAGACCCGCGAGCTTGATGCCGAGATAGGAGCCCAGCACGCCGACCGTGACCGACAGCAGCACCGGAATCGGGATTGTCCAGCTCTCATACAGCGCCACCAGGAACAGATAGGCAAACAGCACCGCGAGCGCGAGGATGATGCCGGTCTGGCCGGAGGCCGCCTGCTCCTGATAGGCCGTGCCGGTCCATTCATAGGAATAGCCTGAAGGCAGCGTCGTCTTGGACAGGTCGGCCATCGTCGCAATCGCGGTGCCCGAGGACACGCCCGCCGCCGGGCTGCCGTTCACCGTGACCGAACGATAATTGTTGTAGCGCGTGATCACCTGCGGGCCGGTGACGATGCGCAAGCTTGCGATCGAGCGGATCGGCACCATCTCGCCGCCGGTGTTGCGCACATAGATCTGCCAGATGTCGGGGATGTCGCCGCGGTCGGACGCATCGCCTTGCACGTTGACCTGCCAGGTACGGCCAAACAGGTTGAAATTGTTGACGTAGATGCCGCCGAGCGTGGCCTGCAGCGCGGTGAACACGTCGGCCATGTTGAGGCCGAGCGCCTGCGCCTTGGCGCGGTCGATGTCGAGATAGACCGATGGATTGGTCGCGGTGAAGGTCGAGAACACGCGGGTCAGATTTGGATTGCGGTTCGCGGCGCCGATCAAGCCACCCATCACGCTGCTGAGGGCAGCCGGATCCTGCCCTTCCAGCGCCTCGAGCTGATACTCGAAGCCGCCGGAGGTCGAGAGGCCGATGATCGGCGGCAGGTTGAACGGCAGCACCGAGGCCGAACGGATCTGCGATCCCGCGATGAAGGTCTGCCGGATCGCGGCCTGCACCGAGTCGGTGACGGCCTTGCGATCGGCGAACGGCTTCATGCGCGCCACCATGAATGTCGAATTGGGCTCGCTGGCGCCGTCGAGCAGCGAGAAGCCGATGATCGACAGCACATGGTCGACCGCCGGGTTCTTCTTCAGGATCGCTTCGACCTGCTTGGTCACCTCGCTGGTGCGCGCCACCGACGCGCCGTCAGGCAGCTGCACCGCGATGAAGAAGGCGCCCTGGTCCTCCTCGGGCAGGAAGCCGGTCGGCGTGATCTTCGACACGCCGAACACCGCACCGGCAAACACCAGCACCGCGACCAGCGACAACACCGCCACGCGGACCAGCCGCTGCACCACGCCGGCATAGCCGTCGCGCACCCAATCGATGCCGCCGAGCACCCGTCCCATGATGCCGCGGCGCGGCCCGCCATGACGCAGGAATACGGCGCACAACGCCGGCGACAGCGTCAGCGCATTCAGCGCCGAGATCACCATCGCGGCGCTGATCGTCACCGCGAACTGGCGGAACAGCGTACCGGAGATGCCGGGAATGAACGCAATCGGCACGAACACCGAGAGCAGCACCAGCGAGATCGCGATGATCGGCGCCGTGATCTGCGCCATCGCCTTCTTGGTGGCGTCGGCCGGCGACAGCTCCGGCTCCTCCTCCATGACGCGTTCGACGTTCTCGACCACGACGATGGCGTCATCGACCACGATGCCGATCGCAAGCACCATCGCCAGCAGCGAGACCGTGTTGGCGGAATAGCCGAGCGCCAGCAGCACCGCGAAGGCGCCGATCAGGCTGACCGGAACCGCGACCGCAGGGATCACGGTGGCGCGCAGATTGCCGAGGAACAGGAACACCACGATCACGACGAGCACGAAGGCCTCGCCGAGCGTCTTCATCACTTCCTTGATCGTATCGGAGACGAAGGTCGTGGAGTCGTACTGCACGAGGTAGGTCAGCCCCGACGGGAACCGCTCCGACAACTTCGCAAGCGTGGCCTGCACGGCCTTGGCCGTGGTCACGGCGTTGGCGCCGGGTGCAAGATAGATGCCCATCGGCACGCCGGGATTGCCGTCGATCCGCGATTCCGAATCCATGTTCTGCGCGCCGATTTCGACGCGGGCGACATCCCTGATCCGCAGCACCGATCCGTCCGGATTGGCCCGTAGCACGATGTCGCCGAACTGCTTGGATGTCGTCAGGCGGCCCTGGGTCTGCACGTTGAACTGGAATTGCTGGTCGTTGCTGATCGGACGCGCGCCGATGCGGCCGACCGGCGCCTGCACGCTCTGGGCACGGATCGCGGCGATCACGTCCGACGGCGCCAAATTGAGGCTGGTCAGGCGCTGAGTGTCGAACCAGACCCGCATCGAATAGTTCAGCTTGGCGAACAGCGAGGCCTGTCCGACGCCGGGCGTGCGCGAGATCGCGTCCAGCACGTTGATGATGGCGTAGTTGGTGATGAACAGCGGGTCCTGCTCGCCGCTCTTGCTGTAGAGCACGATGAACTGCAGCACGGCCGAGGATTTCTTCTGCACGGTCAGGCCCTGCGCCTGCACCTCGGTCGGCAATTGCGCGAGCGCGCTCTGCACGCGGTTGTTGACGTTGACGGTGTTGATATCGGGGTCGGTGCCGAGCGCAAACGAGACCGTCAGCGTATAGCTGCCATCATTGCCGCTGGTCGACTTCATGTAGAGCATCTTGTCGACGCCGACGACCTGCGCTTCCAGCGGCTGGGCGACGCTCGATTCGACGACTTCGGCCGAAGCACCGGGGAATACGGCCGAGACCGTTACTTGCGGCGGCACGATGTCCGGGAACTGGGCGACCGGGATTTGCATCAGCGCCAGCGCGCCCGCGATCGTGATCACGAACGCGATGACGATCGCAAGCCGCGGACGATCGACGAAGACAGCGGAAATCATGGGTTATTGCCCGTCGATTTCGGCGTGCTGCTGGCGCCGCCGTCCGCAGAAACCTTCATGCTCGACTGGATCAGCGCGCTGGCGGGTCCCGGCGCTACCACATCGCCCGGCCTGACCTTCTGCAACCCCTCGACGATCACCTTGTCGCCGAGCGCGATGCCGCTCGTCACCGCGGCAATCGTCGATGTCGATTGCCCAAGCTGGATCCGCTTTTGCTCGGCCTTGTTGTCCGCGCCGACGACGTAGACATATTCGCCCTGCTGGTCCGACAGCACCGCCGAGCGCGGGATCGCCAGCACCTCGACCGGCTGCACGCCTTCCAGCAGCACAGTCACGAACTCATTGTCGGTCAGCTCGCGGACCGCACCGCCGGCTGCGACGGATGTGTACGTCGACGGGTTGGGGATGGTGCCGCGCAAGGAGATGGTGTCCGTGTTCTGCGCGATGGTGTTGTTGACGAAGTTCAGCTCGCCGACCTTGTCGTAGAGCCGGCCGTCGGGCAGGCGCACCCGGATGACCACGGCCTTGAAGCCGCCGCGCGTCGCATAGCGTTCGCGCAGATCGAGCGCCTCGCGCACCGGCACCGGGAACGTGACATACATCGGGTCCTGGCTGACGATGGTCGTCAGGATTCCCGAGCTCGGCGTCACGACGTTGCCCTCGGTGACTGCGGTGCGCCCGATCCTGCCGTCGATCGGCGAGTGGATCTGGGTGTAGTCGAGATTGATCTGGGACAGGTCGACCTGCGCCTGCGCGGCCTGCACCTGTGCCTCGAGGCTCTGCTGGTTGGCGACTGCGGCGTCGACGCTCGATTGCTGGCCGGCCGGTCCGCCGAGCAGCGATTTGGCGCGGTCGGTGGTCAGCTTGGCGTTGACCAGCGTCGCCTGCAGCTGGGCGACCTGCGCCTTCTTCGAGGCCAGGTCGGCCTCGAACGGCCCGCGCTCGAGTTGATACAGCAGGTCACCGGCCTTGACCTCGGAGCCCTCGACGAAGTTCCGCTTCTCTAGGAACGCGGTGACGCGCGCCACCACATTGACGCGGTTGGGAGCCTCGATGCGTCCCAGGAATTCACTGGTTTCGGTGACCGGCCGATTCACCGCCTCGAACACGCCCACGGCAGGAGGCCCGGGCGGTCCCGCCTGCGCATGGGCCGCCGACATCCCGATGGCCGCCAATCCCGCCGATACCAGAAGCCCTGCCAATCCACCGAGCATTCGTTCCGTACCACTCATGCTGTCCAACCCTTCGGCTACCAACAAGCTCTACGAGACGGATATGACGTCGAGTTCCCTCAGACCGCAGAGGGTCAGGATGGGCAAGGTGCATCACAGGAGATCATAACGCGGCCAATCCGACAATCCTGTAACCCGGTCGCCCCGTTTCACTGATCCCGGCAACAGGCGCCTCGAGCTATGTATGGTCGAGGTCAGACGTGGCGCCTCTGTGACGGCGTCTTGAAAGCGGACGCAACGGCCCGTCCCGCTCACAACGCGATGGCGTTCTTCAAGCGCGACGTCTCTTGATAGGCCGGTGACGCCAGATGGCCGTATAGCCATGGCCTTGCGCGCTTGCCGCTGGCCTCGTGCACGCCGTCGAAGACATCCATGTCGATCAGATTCGGATGAGCCGACGATGCATAGACGGATCGCATCTCCGCGAACTTCTCGTCCCGCCCAAGCTCGATCGCGTTTGCAGCATCACGGCTGCCGATCTCGACGAACAGCGGACACGGACGGAGCAGATACGCCAGCTCTGCGCCGGTGTATTTGGCGCGGCTGTTGGCAAAATGAATGTAGGCCGCAAGTTCAATGCCGAGGTTCTTGCTGATGGCGGACGACATCAGAAACTTCTTCTCGTCACGCATATATCCGGAGGCGACGGTCGGCCGCATCCGCCCCGTCGCCGCTTCCAGGTGCAGCACGAGAAAGGCGCCCGAGGACACCCCATAGACGCCGACATTCAGACCAGCCGCTCCGGTCAGCTTCCGGCAGACGGTTTCGCCGGCGTCGATCGATGCACACGACACGTTGTGCGCCGAGATGCCATGGGATGCCAGCATCGCGGCGATGTTGTTCTGGCTCTCCTGATTTCCGATCTGAACGATGTAAGGACACCACACGACATAGCCGTCCTGGCAAAGCTGCTTGCCGAGCGCGTTCATGTAATCCTTGTCGGCATCATCGAAGCACCGCTCCGGCGTGCTCGCCATGCCGTGGCCGAGCAGGATCAATCCCTTGAACGCGCCGTCGGGAATCCCGAGACATCCGCGCACCGGCACGCCGCATTCCAGATCGAACTCGACCTTCACGACCGAGAATCCATCCGCCATGCCGCGCCAGAGAACCCGGATCTCGTCGTGCGATGGCCGATATAGCCGCCGCTCCCGGAACAGCGAGTGCATCTCCCTTCGAATGCCGGGGCCGGTGGCGACGGCGCGCAGCTTTCCTCTGGTCGCGATATCGAAGAACGACTGGCAGAACGTATCGTAGCCCAGCGCCGGCAGATCGACGTTCGCGCACGATCCCTGGCAGTGACTCAGCGTCAACGTGTTGCCGGTGACCGACGAGGGCCCGACCAGCGTCATCAACAATCCGGAAAGCGCCCTGCGGCTGATCATCGGCCCTCCCCGAGCCGGCGATGGCTCGACTGCATGTCACGGATCGCCGCCTAGCAGGCGCGACAAGTCGCGCGGATACAAATTAAAGGATGTTCATGGTCGAATGATCGCGCGCAGCGTTGCAAACGTGTGACGCTGGCGAGCCTTGCGCCGCAGCAAATCATGCCGGATGCGTTTCGAGACGCTTCGGAAATATGTCTGACTGTCTCGCAGGTTCAATTTCGCCACACACAACGATGATCGTCAGGTGCTGACCATCAGGTCCTGGTCTTCAAGTCTTGATCATGTCTTGGGCTTGATGTCGGTGACCTTGGCATCGGCTGCCTTCGGCGCATCGCCGAAATCGAGCTTCTTCTGGAAGCCGATCTGCACGTTCAGCGCCCAGGGCTGAACCTCGTCGGGCCGCCAGGCTAGCCTCGCCATTCGACCAATCGATCCGCTCCCAAGCATCCAGGTAATATCCTTCCCAGACGCCGGATCGCGTCACGGCAGTTGCCGGACGCCGAGGTTCCAGTCATCATTCCGCAGGCCTGATTGCCCTGCGAGACTGGGAATGGTTGCCAGTCCTGCCTTTGCCGAATTCCTGCGCGAGTAACTCGCGCCGCTCGGCCGCATCACGATGCGGCGCATGTTCGGCAAGACCGGCTTGTTCTGCGACGGCGTGATGCTCGGGATGGTCACCGACAATACATTCTACGTGCGGGTCGACGAACAGAACCGTGAGACCTCCAAGGAGGCGGCGACGAGCCCGCCGCTCAACTATGCCAAGCAGGGCGCGACCATCGATCTCGCATTCTGGCGGGTGCCGGAACGGCTGTTGATGAACCCGACTAACTCGTCGTCTGGGCGCAGGCTGCGCTGGCAGCCGCGCGCCGGGTCGCAGCCAAACGAGCGAGGCCCTCCGCGCCCGCGCGAAAACCGCGAACGAGTCCGGCGAAGCGCCGCAATTCCCCGTGATGCGCGGCTGACGCGCACCGGGATAGCCCGGACTCGTGGCTCGGGCTGAATTGCTTTACGCAATACTTTCGCGGTCGATGGGTTTATCTATTGGGCAGCAGTATTTCCTGGAATAGCCGATGGCGAACGACCTGCACGAGCATCTGATTGAACTGGCCTATGAGGCCGCGGTCGTCCCCGAGCTTTGGCCGAATGTGCTGCATCAGGTCGGCGCGATCGCGCGGGCGCGCGGTATCGTGCTGCTGACGGCAGCCCCGCACGACGTCCGCTGGGTCGCATCCCCCGACATGCACGACGACACGGTTGCCTATGTCGAAGGCGGCTGGCACGAGCGCAACGGGCGGTTGCCGCGCCTGCTCGCGGCCAATCATGCGGGCTTCCTGCGCGACATCGACGTGTTCGATACGCCCGAGGAGGTGCAGCAGGATTTCCAGATCCGCGAGTTCTTCCGCCCGCGCGGGCTCGGATGGGGTGCCGGCACCGCGATCCCGGTGCCGAGCGGCGACGTGCTGATCTACAGCGTCGAGCGCGAATACCAGCACGGACCGATCGAGCGGGAAGCGATCGAGCAGCTCGACACGCTGCGCCCGCATCTGGCGCGGGCGGCGCTGCTGTCGGCCCGGCTTGGAATGGAGCGTGCCAGGGCGGCAACCGAGTCGCTGGCGATGCTTGGACTGCCCGCGGCGGTGCTGCGGCGCGGCGGCCGTCTGATGGCGGCCAACACGCTGTTCGACCGCCTGGTGCCTGATGTGATGCAGGATCGTACCGATCGCCTGACGCTGGCGGCAGCTACCGCCGACGCGCTGTTCGCGCAGGCAGTGGCGGCACTCGATCAGGGTCTCATCAGCGCCGAGGTCCGCTCGGTCCCGATCGCGGCACAGGACGATCGTCCGCCGCTGATCGTGCATCTGGTCCCGATCCAGGGCGCCGCGCGCGACCTGTTCGACCGGGCGCTGGCGATCGTGATCGTGACGCCGGTGGTGCCATCAGAGGTGCCGACCGCGGAAGTGCTGCAAGGCCTGTTCGACCTGACGCCGGCCGAGGCGCGCGTCGCGCGCGGTATCGGCGAAGGACGCACCGTCGAGGCCATCGCCATCGCATTCGGCATCTCCCGCGAAACCGTGCGCAACCAGCTCAAGGCCGTGCTGGCGAAGACCGGGCTCGGCCGACAGGTGGAATTGGCCGGACTGCTCGCCGGCGCCAAGGTGCCGCCGGGTTCGTCTGCCGACTGAGACTCAAGCCGCATTCAGACGGGCCTGGAAGAAACCGGCAACACGGTTAACTGCATCGGCCGTCATTGGATCATTGTCCGCGAAGTCGAAGCGGTGCGCCTGGCCTGGATAGAGAGCGCGCAACCATCTGCCACACCCCTCGGGGGCATCGCAAAGGATCGCATGTTCAAACGGCGCGGGTTGCGCTAGTGATACCTCCCCTCCTCCCACCGTGCGCCCACCCCGGCGTACGTCCAGTCAATGAGTGTATCTGAATGGCCGAAGCCGACCTCGACGCCGTCATCCGGCAAACCGCAAGAGCGCAGACCAAGGCCGTGATGGCGGCTGCCAAGAAGCGCCAGGCCGTCTGGGTCGCGCGCGCCGCCAAGGCCAAGGACAAGGAGACCAAGGCGCGCTTCCGCTTCCTGGCCAAGAGCACGATCCTGAACGCGACCGCGACCGCCAAGCGGTTGCAGAATTCCGCGGAGAACGCCGCCGACGCCTATGCCCGCGCCATGAAGAAGGCGATGGAAGAGCCGCCGCCGGCCCAGAAGCCTGCGAAGAAGAAAGAGGACGCTTAGCTAAGGAGCGCGCATGCTCACCGTTCACCATCTCGGCAAGTCGCAATCGGAGCGGATCGTCTGGCTCTGCGAGGAGCTGGAGATTCCGTACGAGCTGAAGTGCACCACGCGCGATCCAGTCACGATGCTGGCGCCGGCCGATTACAAGGCGCTGCATCCGATCGGCGCCGCACCTGTCATCACCGACGGCGCCCTGGTGCTGGCCGAATCCGGCGCGGTCGTCGAGTATATCGTCGCCAGGTATGGCAATGGACGGCTGACGCTGACATCAGACCATCCCGACTTCGCGCAGTTCCTGTACTGGTTTCACTTCGCCAACGGCACGCTGCAGGCGCAGATGGGCCGCAGCATGATCCTGAACCGGCTCAACCTCGCGGCCGACAATCCGATGCTGGTCGCGACCCGGGCGCGGGTCGACCGCTCGTTCGATCTGATCGAGGCGCGGGTGCGCGACGCCACATATCTTGCGGGCGATGTGTTCACGACGGCCGATATCATGATCGGCTTTTCGCTGACGACGATGCGCTATTTCCTGCCCTACGATCTCGGCCACCGCCCCAACATCAGGAATTATCTCGGCCGCATCGCCGCGCGCCCGGCCTATCAGCGCGCGATGCAGAAGGGCGATCCGGGCATGGCGCTGCTGCTGACCTGAGATCGTGATGCCGCGTTATGTCGCCTTGCTGCGCGCGGTCAACGTCGGCGGTACCGGCAAGCTGCCGATGAGCGAGTTGAAGGCAATGTGCGTCGACGAGGGATTTGCCGACGTGCAGACCTATATCGCCAGCGGCAATGTCGTGTTCTCCTCGAAGCTCGGCGCGCCTAAGGTCAAGGCCGCGCTGGAGAAGCGGCTGCACGCCTATGCCGGCAAGCCGGTCGGCGTCGCAGTGCGGAGCGCGGACGAGATCGCCGCGGTGCTGAAAGCCAATCCGTTTCCGAAAGCGCCGCCGAACACGACGGTCGCGATCTTTCTCGACGCGCCGCCACCCAAGGACGCCCTGAAGGACATCAAGGGCCAGCAGGACGAGCAGATGCGGCTCGGCAAGCGCGAGATCTATGTCGCCTATGGCAGCGGCATGGGCCGCTCGAAGCTGAAGATCCCCGCCGCCGCCAACGGCACCGCGCGCAACATCAACACGATCGCGAAGCTCGCCGAGCTCGCGGCGGGTGATGATTGAGCCTAGTCCGAGAACCCAACCCCGTCATCCTGAGGTGCGAGCCACTTCGGCGAGCCTCGAAGGATAAATCGGCCACCAGCCGGGCCGTGCATCCTTCGAGGCTCGCTCCGCTCGCGCCTCAGGATGACGGGTTAGGTGCTTTGACTCGCGGATAGGAACAGCATTGCTAGCTCTCCCGCACCGCAAATCCTTCGGCGCCGAGCCTCGCCAGCACCTCTTCCAGATGCGCGCGGTCGCGGGTTTCGATTACGAGCTCGAGCAGCGTCGCCTTGGCCGGCAGGTCGGAGAAGGTGCGCTGATGCGAGACCTCGATGATGTTGGCGCCGGCGTCCGCGAGCAGGATCGACACCGCCGCGAGCTGGCCGGGCCGGTCGACGATATCGAGCGCCAGCTGGGTCAGCCGTCCCTCGCGCGCCAGCTCGCGGGTCAGCACCGAGGCGATCAGCCTGGTGTCGATATTGCCGCCGGTGAGCACGAGGCCGACATTGCGGCCGGCAAAGCGGCCGGGTGCCGCGAGCACCGCCGCGAGGCCGGCGGCGCCGGCGCCCTCGACCACCGTCTTCTCGATCGAGATCAGGGTCGCGACCGCGCGCTCAATCTGGTCCTCGCTGACCAGCACGATGTCGTCGACGAGGTCGCGGACGATCCTGGTGGTGATCTGCCCGGGCGCCTTGACCGCGATGCCTTCGGCGAGCGTGTCGCCGCGCATCGGCAGTTGCTCGCCTTTGACGGCATTGTACATCGACGGATAGAGCTGGGCCTGCACGCCGACGATCTGCACCGACGGCTTGATCGCCTTCGCGGCGGTGGCGATGCCTGAGATCAGCCCGCCGCCGCCGATCGGCACCACCAGAATATCGAGCTCCGGCACCGCCGCGAGCATTTCGAGCCCGATCGTGCCCTGTCCGGCAATGATCAGCGGATCGTCATAGGGATGGATCAGGATCAGGCCGCGCTCGGCGGCATGCGCGCTGACGAACGCGAAGCATTCTTCCAGCGTCTGCCCGGTGATGATGACCTCGGCGCCGTGCCGCCTGGTGTTCTCGATCTTCACCATCGGCGTGCCAATTGGCATCACGATGGTGGCGGGGATGCCGAGCCGCTTGGCGTGATAGGCGACGCCCTGGGCGTGATTGCCGGCCGACATCGCGATCACCCCGCGCTTGCGCTCTTCGGGGGACAGCGCCTGCAGCCGGTTCAGCGCACCGCGCTCCTTGAAGGTCGAGGTGAACTGCAGGTTCTCGAATTTGAGGAACAGGCGGCAGCCGCAGATCTCGCCCAGCGTGCGGCTCTCGTTGCACGCCGTGACCATGACCGAATCCCGGATCACGTCGGCGGCACGGCGCACGTCAGCAAGAGTGACGTTAGCAGGAGTTACGGCGGTAGTATCGGAAGGATGCGGCATCGGGTTTCGCTTTGGACCGTTTCGTCAGACGGAACCTAGCGTGTTTCGACGCCGAAAACGACCGCGCTATCGCTCGGTCAATGCCCCTTCCTCCGGCTTGGCCGGCCCGGCCAGCTCGATCTCATCGCATTTGGGGCAAACCAGCGCGGTCCGGAAATGCTTGTCGAGCACAATGGTGCGCGTCCTGCCGCACTGGCAGCGCATCGGCTTGTCCATGGAAGGTCGGCCCGGGTTCGAGATGCAGGGAAAGCGTGTGCCTAGCTATCCCGGTCCGGTTAACCCAATATGACGTGCCGCCGGAATATCTAGAAGAAGCCCGCGCTGAGATCGAGGCCATAGCTCGCCCTGAGCACTGCGACGAACAGGACCGCAAAGCCGAACAGCAGGACATGCCGGGCGATGCTGCTCCGAAGCGAATTGGCCGGAAACACGCGTGCGATCGATTGAGCCAAAGCAGTCATTTGCGACCTCCAGAGCCACGTCCCGAAGTTAGGTCGCGCGCAGAGCTATGAGGTTCAACGCGGCTCGCGGAACGGCCGGCGGCGCACCGATGCGCTCGGCTCCGGGCTACGCTGTGGCCGTGCCCTGTTCCTGAAGCGGTGACCGACCACGATCAGCTTGCCTTCTTCGCGGATCGCGGCCTCGGCCAATGGCTCAGGCGGCAGATTGTCTTGGGTGACGGCCTCCAGCGCCTGCAGGAACTCACGACCGGCCGCTGTGATCTCCCAGCCTTCGGCGTCACGCAGCACGTAGCCATTGCTAAAGATGTCGAGTTCGGGAACCCGCGACGCGAGGCGCTTGATCCGCGCATGCCAATCCTCGCCGCTCGACGAGAGGATAGCGAGGTCGTGCTTGAGTGAATCGAGCGTAGCTCTGCCGCTGACGTGACTGGCCAATATTTTTAAGATCGCAACCTGTATGCTCAACTCGACGCCTCGACCGCCACGGTTCTTTTTGTTCTGCGCAGCCGATCTGGAAATTATCGCGCTGATGACTCAGGCGTCCAGTCATCAGCGCCAGTTATCCAGAGACGGCATGACGGTATCGATTTACGCTGCGCGTGATGTGCCGACGCGGCGCTCGGGCCGCTGCGACGACATCGATTCCTCTTCCATATCCTGCGGCGCGCCCCAAAATTCCCGCACCGTCGGCCCGTGCTTCAACCTGCGGGCGCGCAGGAAGCCGAGAATCTCGTGCGGCCAGACCCGACGCCCCATCTGCGTGTACCAGCGCATCGCATGACGAAGTCCGGTGTCGCGATGCAGCAGCACGCGGAGCAATGCCTTCGGGCGGCACTGCAACACCATCTCGGTGAACTTGAACCACAGCAGCACGCGCCACGGCGCCATGTGCCGCGTGGCCAGCACCTGATGCTTGTAGTCCCAGAGCCGGCGATCGGTCTGGATGACGCGCCGACCTGCCGCGAGACGGAAATACGGCGTCCAGCGATGCGGCGTGACGTAGAGCATCTGGATCTGATCGGGATCGTAGGACAACAGCTGCCGCAAGCCGCGCCAGTGATCGCGATCGGTCTCCTCCTCGAAGCCGACTACCCAGGTCGCCATCGACAGGATGCCGTGCTGGCGCATCAGGCGAATGGCCTCGCGATCGATCGTGGTGGTCGCGCCCTTGCGGATCAACTCCAGCGTCTTCTCGTCGGTGTTCTCCATGCCGAGCAGGAAGCGCTGCCAGCCCGCCTTCTTGTAGAGATGCAGGATGTCGGCATCGCGGACGATGTCGTCGGCGCGGGTGGAGCCGACCAGGATCAAATCGACATTCTCCGCGATCAGGGCCTCGAGGAAAGCCCGCCAGGCCTTCTTCGAGACGGTGGGATTCTCGTCGGCAAAATTGATCACCTTGACGCCGTGCTCGCGATGGAGTCGTGCCAGTTCCCTGGCAAAGCGCACGGGATCGCGGCGTCGCCATCGCGTCCAGAAGCCGCGCTGGCCGCAATAATTGCAGAGATGCGGACAGCCGCGCGAGAACTGCACCACGACGGCGCGGAGCCCGCCCCAGTAGCTGTAGCGCGCGTGATCGATCAACTCCCAGCCGACGCGATAGGCATCGAGATCGCGGATGACAGGCGCGGGCCGCGTGGCACGTGGCTCATCATCGTCGCGGAATGCAATGCCGTCGATGCCGGCAAGATCGCCGCCATATTCCAGCGCCCGCATCAGGCGGCGCGCGGTCTCCTCGCCTTCGCCGCGCACGATCGCGGTGACGTAGGGCTCCTCGCGCAGCACTTCACGCCAGTGATAGGTCGGGAATACGCCGCCATAGACGATCAGCGCCCCGGGCACGGCCCTGACGATCGCCTGCGCCACCTCTGCGATGACGGGATGGCCCGAGGTCGAGCCGGAATGGCCGAACAACACCGCATCCGGCGAAAACCGCGATGCCTCCGCCAGGATGGCGGCAAGCGGCATTGGCCCGAACTCGGCATCGAGAAGCCGGACTTCATGTCCGTCGTCGATCAGGGGACCGCCGATCGACAGCAGGCCGAGCGGCGGCAAATGGTCGTCGGGAATCCGGCTGCCGATCGCCGGATGCGGCACGTTGATGAGAAGAATGCGCATGGATGATCGCTCCCGCTTTGGTTGGCGTGATCGTTCGTCCCCGCATCTTGTGGAAGAGAGCCCAACCCCCGGCCGGGCTTTGAGAAGAGAGCAGTTGGCGCGGCTTGACGCGCTAGAGGTTCGGCACCTCCGCCGGCATGATCGCGGTCAGCCCGCCGAAACGGCGCTCGCGGCGATGGAACGAAGAAAGCGCGTCGGCGAGATCGTCGGCATCGAATTCGGGCCACATCCGCTCGGTGAAATGCAGCTCGGCATAGGCGCCCTCCCAGAGCAGGAAGTCCGACAGCCGCTTCTCGCCCGAAGTGCGGATGATCAGGTCGACATCGCGCAGGCCGGCCTCGCCTGTGATCAGATCGGCAAAGGCCTCGCGGCTCAGCGGGCCTGCGCCGGCCACGCGCGCGGCGGCGTTCAGGATGGCGTCGCGCGCCGAATAGTCGATCGCGATGCGCAGATGCAGCGTGGTGCCGTCGGCGGTCTCGGCCTCGGCCCGCGTGATCGCGGCGGCGATGCCGTCGGGCAACCGGTCGCGGCGGCCGATCACGGTGAGGCGAACGCCGTTGCGCACGAGGGCTGCGATCTCGTTGGCGAGATAGAACCGCAGCAGCCCCATCAGCGCCGTGACTTCGGCCTTCGGGCGGCGCCAATTGTCGCTCGAGAACGCGTAGAGGGTCAGCGTGCCGACGCCCTGGTCCGGCGCGGCCTCGACGATGCGGCGGATCGCCTCGACGCCCGCCTCATGTCCGCGCAGGCGCGACAGGCCGCGCCGTGTCGCCCAGCGGCCATTGCCGTCCATGATGATGCCGACGTGGAGCCGTCCGGCTACCTCCGGCTTGAGCGCGACGTTACTTTGCATCACAAAGTCTCCGGACAAAAATGGGATGATCAAATCGGCTGGATACCAAGGCGGCGAGACCTGCCTTCGTCTTTGCCGGCGGCGCTGGCCGCATCGCGCACCAGTTGCTCGAGCACGGCGAGATAATCGAGGAAACGGCGGCGGCCGCTCCTGGTCAAACGGCAGGTGGTGTGCGGGCGATTGCCTTCATAGCCCTTGATGACGTCGACGAGGCCGGCCTCCTGCAGCACCTGCAGATGCCGGCTGAGATTGCCGTCGGTCAGGCCGCAGAGCTGCTTGAGATCGGCGAAGGCGAGCCCCTTCGGATGTGCCATCAGCGAGGTCAGCAGGCCGAGCCGCGCCTTCTCGTGGATGACGCGGTCGAGGCCATCATAGGCGAATGGCGCGGTGGTCACGTCAGTCTTCGACATCATTGCCTCCGGAAGCGAAATACAACAGTGCTGCGAGCAGCAACTGGCCGATCGCGAATGGCAGGCCCATGGTCCAGGGCGACAGTGCGTGGCTCTGGCTTGCGATCAGCAGCACCGTGAAGCCCGACAGGAAATACCAGGCGCCGCCGAGCGCGATCGTGCGCGGCAGCAGGCGGACCGAGGCGAACACGCCGAGGCTGACCAGCACCTGCCACAGGCCGGGGAGCATCCACAGCGTCTCGGGCGCGAATTTCCATTGCAGGATCGCGAGCAGCACGCCGGCGATCACAGCGGGAACGAACTGCTCGATCGCCTGCTGAATCATCGCATCCGCAAGGCCCGAATGATGCCGCCGCGAGCGCGCCTGCATCTCGATCCAGATCAAGACCGCAGAGAGCAACGCGGCTGCGGCCCAGCCCGCGAGGAACAAGATCGGATGATGAGTCGGATCATCGAGCCAGAGATATTGCGCAAGCGCCGTGACCAGCGCGATGCCGCTGGTGGCGGCGACCGTCGCCGGACCGTAGCCGCGGAACGCGGTTCCGGCCGCAATCTGGCTGCGGATCGCGAGAATATCGGCCAACGCCTTGTCGAGGTCGCGCATGTTTTGTCCGAACTTTGTATTGCAAAGTATACGGGATCGCCAAGTAAACGCAAGCGGCATCGCGCGGCGTGCCGAGCGTGATGTTTAACAGCCGGTTACTGCGCGGATTGCGGCGAAAGCGTGCCGCCTCAGACCTTCACCAGGCTCGCAAAGCCGCCATAGATCATCCGCTTGACGTCGAACGGCGCCGTCTTCGGATCCATCGACGACGCCAGGCGGGGATCGGCCATCACCTTGGCGTTGATCCTGTCGCGCTGGGCGCGCGACTTGTAAGTGATCCAGGCGAACACGACGGTTTCGCCGGCCTTCAGTTTCACGCTCTGCGGAAACGAGGTCAGCTTGCCCCGCTTGACGTCGTCGGCGACCCATTCGCGATAATCCAGCGCACCATGCTCGCGCCAGACCTTGCCGGCCTTCTTGGAGAGCTGGGCGTAGACCTTGAGTTTCTTCTTCGGCACGGCGACCACGAAACCATCGACGTAAGGCATTGGCGTTTCCTGTTGTCTGGTTCCCCGTCATTGCGAGGAGCCAACGGGCGCGCGCTCGCGCGACCTGTTGGCTCGCAATGACGATCAGGAGTGACAGCAGGATGCCTGAACCGGTGCCGGTTGGTATTGGTCACGTAGCCGCACCCAATCCATCGGATAGGGCAAGCCCTCCTCGTGGCGGCCGAGCGGCGTCAGGTCGAGATAGTGATAGGCGGCGTTCATCATGTCGAGGCCGCGCGCGAAGGTCGAGTAGGTGTGGAACACGCCCCCCTTCTCGTCGCGGAAGAACACGCTGATGCCGGGCAGTTCGGGACCATAGAGCGGGGTCGTTCCATAATTGTATTTCGCGTCCCCGGCATCGATCTGGCCTTGCGTGAACGACACACCGTAGTCGTAGTTGAAGTCGTTGGCGCCCGACGACACCCAGTCGAAGGTCCAGCCCATCCGCTGTTTGAAGGCCTCGAGCTTGGCCAGCGGCGCAAGCGAGACCGCGACCATCGTCGTGTCGCGCGCGGCCAGATGCGGCACCATGCGCTCGAAGCCATCGACCCAGAACGAGCAACTCTTGCAGGCTGCGTCCCACTCCGGCGCGAACATCACGTGTTGCACCACGAGCTGCGGCCTGCCCTTGAAGAGATCGCCGAGCGTCACCTCGCCATCCCGTCCGTCGAACACATAGTCCTTGTCGACCTTCACCCAGGGCAGTTCGCGGCGCTGCCGGCTCAGCGCTTCGCGGGCCTGCGTGAGTTCCTTCTCGTGGGCCATCAGCGCCTTGCGGGCCGCGATCCATTCGTCGCGTGAAACGATCTTGTGCTGTTGCATGAGATGCTCCCTTGCGGTTCAGGCGTCGACATATTGCGCGAGATTGCCGAGGAATTCGGTCCAGCCGCGCTGGTGGTTGTCGCGCGCGGTCTCGTCGACGAACTGCGCGTGATGGAAGGTGAGCAACGTGCCGCCGGCGTCGGGCTTGATCGACACGGTCACCTCGGACTCGCGTTCCGGCGTCGAATGCCAGGCCCAGCTGAACACCAGTCTCTCGTTCGGCACCACCTCGCGATAGATGCCGCCGACCTCGTGATACTCGCCGTTGGTGCCGGTGAACTGGATCCGGTAGCGGCCGCCGACACGGACGTCGAGCTGGGCCTGCGTCGTGCCGGGCTTGACCTGGCCCGGGCCGAACCACCGCACTAGGTTTTCCGGCTCGGTCCACGCGGCGTAGACTTTTTCCGGCCGGGCGCGGAGGCGCCGCGTGAGGGTGAGGCTTGGACGCGCGGCAAGGCCGGCGTCGGCTGCGGATTTAGTTGCCGATTTAACTGCCATGGGTCTTCCTCCACAAAAGCGGCAAGGCGGTCGAGATTGTCGGACCAGAATTGCGCATAGCGATTGAGCCAGTTCATCGCCTGCTCCATCGGTCTCGCGGTGAGCCGGCACGCCACCGTGCGGCCGGTCTTTTCGCGAGCAACTAGGCCGGCATCCGTGAGCACGTCGAGATGCTTCATGATCGCCGGCAACGACATCGCGAATGGCTGCGCCAGCTCGCTCACCGACAGGCTTTCCTGCTCACCGAGCCGCGCCAGCAGCGCGCGGCGGGTGGGGTCGGAAAGCGCCGCAAAGGTGCGGTCCAGCGTCTCGTCCTGATACTTAACCATATGGTTTAGTATAGACGCAAACGACGCGGCGTCAAGCGCCCGGCTTCACGATCACGTCAATGCCGGGGCGCCACGACGCCGGATGGTTGGGACGATCGCAGGCGGAGAGCAGAAGCGCCCTCCCAGCCGGCGGCTACTGCCGGTGGTGCCGATGCCGGTGACGGTGCGGCCGAGGTTGCTCCGGCTCGAGCTGCTCGCGAAACAGGAATCGCGGATTTTCTCCGCAAGCAAGGAAGCGTCCGGACACGCTCGCAAGGCACTGATCGTAGGTCCGATAGGCGCATTCGCCGGGATAGCCGAGGCTCGGGCCCTGTGCGCACCACGGGTAATCATAGGGATCGGCGGACGCGCGATCGATGCCGGCCACGGCGGCTAGCGTCATCGTTCCCAACGCCAGCACTGCCAATCGCGATGTGCGCATGATCCCACCCGTTCCGGTTCTGAAGAGCCGCAGTCAATCAAGCGCGGCATAACCGGTATGGTTCCTGAAGGCCACTTTATTCCGCATCAGGATCGCTCAACTTTTGCAGCAGGGTGCAGGACAAGTCCGCGCTCGCGGCCGGACTCGTCCCACCCGTTCAGTGTGAGGCTACTCGACCTTGAGGCCGGCGAACTCGACCACCTTCTTCCACTTGTCGGTCTCGGCCTTGATGTCGTTGCCAAAAGCGTCCGGCGCCTGGATCAGCGAGTCGCCGCCGAGCTCGACCAGGCGCTTCCTCATGTCGGGCTCGGCGAGCACGGCGTTGATCTCGGTGTTGAGCTTGGCGATCAGGTCCTTCGGCGTGTTCTTCGGCGCGCCCATGCCGAACAGCGCGCTTGCCTCATAGCCCTTCACGGTCTCGGCGATCGCCGGCACGTCCGGCAATTGCGAGGAGCGCTCCGTCGTGGTCACGCCGAGCGCGCGCAGCGAACCGGAGCGGATGTGCTGGATGATCGAAGGCATGTTATCGAAGATCACCTGCACCTGGCCACCGAGCATGTCGGTGATCGCAGGCGCGGCGCCTCGATACGGCACGTGCTGCATCTTGCAACCGGTCATCGACATGAACATCTCGCCGGAGAGGTGCACCGAGGTGCCGTTGCCGGAAGAGGCCATGTTCACCTTGCCGGGATTGGCCTTCACATACTCGATGAACTCGGCGACGTTCTTCGCCGGCACGTCCTTGTTGACGGTCATCACGTTCGGCACCCGGTTGAAGGAAGCAACCGGCGCGACATCGCGCACGAAGTTGAACTTCAGATTGGCGTACAGCGAGGCGTTGATGTAGTTCGCCGGATTGACCAGCAGCACGGTGTAGCCGTCGGGCTCGGCATTGATCGCAGCTTCGGTGCCGATATTGTTGCCGGCGCCCGGCTTGTTCTCGATCACGAACTGCTGGCCGAGCTTCTCCGCCAGCCGCTGCCCGATCAGGCGCGCGATGATGTCGGTGGCGCCGCCCGGCGGATAGCCCACGATCCAGCGCACCGGTCGCGCCGGATAGTCGGCAGCCGAAGCGCGGCCGATCGCGAATGTCGAAATCCCCGACCCGATCAGGCCCAGCGCGGCGCGGCGTGAAATCATGAAGTCTCTCCCAATCCCGCAGGGTTTGACCCCTGCCCGTTTCTGTTGCGTTGCGTGCGGCGCGGTTTTAACAAACAATGTCTGAAGCGGCCAGTGCGACACGTGCGCCACCGCCCGCGACGAAAGGCTAAGCCTCGGCTCTGCATCAGACCCGAAGCATTGAATTCTTGTTTAAGACTCTGGACCGAAGAGGATCGATCATGTCCGTCAAGGTGAATGGGCTCGACCATCTCGTGATCAATGTCGCCGATGTGGTGCGCTCGGTTGCCTGGTACAGCAGGATCCTCGGCATGGAGGTGAAGGTGTTCGACCCCGGCAAGGGCAAGACACCGCGCACCTCGCTTGTGTTCGGCAACCAGAAGATCAATGTGCGGCCGCGCGATGCCGACAAGGTGGACTGGTTCACCGCCGATCATGAAGCGGCCGGCAGCGACGATCTCTGCTTCCTCACCTCGAGCACGCCCGAGGCGGTGGTCGCGCATCTGAAGGCCCATGGCGTCAAGATCGAGGAAGGCCCCGTCGCCAAGCAGGGCGCGCGCGGCACGCTGCGCTCGGTCTATTGCCGCGACCCCGACGGCAGCCTGATCGAGATCTCGTCGTATGAGAGGGATCCAAGCTAGCTGTCATTCGTCACTGCGAGCTGGCTGTTCGCGCGAATGCGCGCCCCGTGACAGGCAGCGCGAATGGACCCATCCGTTCCGTGCGACGGAACGGAATCGCTTCGTCGTGTCGGCGCAAAATGACTTTGCAAATCCCGATTTGCTCTCGGCGCACGCCGATGGCAGAACTGCTCCCAACCAAGATCAATGGCGGCCGGCAAGGCTGCGCGGGAGGACATATGACGACTTCACAGCCAGTGCCGGGCATCGTCGGACCGTTTGCGGGGCTCGACGTGCCATGGTTGCTCAGGATGCGCGCCGAGGTGCGCCGCGATCATCCGTTCCTGATCTGGGCGCCGTTCGATGCGCCGGCGCGGCGCTGGAGCTACGGCGAATTCCATGAGCGCGTCGGCTCGCTCGCGGCGGGCCTCGCCAAGCGCGGCATCAGGCAGGGCGACTATGTCCTGATCCATCTCGACAACTGCGTCGAGGCGATCATGTCGTGGTTCGCGTGCGCCGAACTTGGCGCCATTGCCGTCACCACCAACACCCGCTCGGCTGCGGCCGAGATCGACTATTTTGCCGGCCATTGCGGCGCGGTCGCCGCGATCACCCAGCCGGCCTATGCCGAACTGCTATCAGCCAACTGCAAGGGGCTGCGCTGGATCGCGGTGACCTCGCATGATGCGGGCCAGGCGCCAGCACAAGCACCCGCGCGCGGCGATAGCTTTGACGCACTGTTCGCCGACAGCGCCGACCGGCCGAAGCGCCCGATCGATCCGCTCGCACCGTGCAGCGTGCAATACACCTCGGGGACCACGTCGCGGCCGAAGGCGGTGCTATGGACGCATGCCAACGCGCTGTGGGGCGCCAAGATCAACGCCGCGCATCAGGATCTGCACGCGACCGACGTGCACCAGACCTATCTGCCGCTGTTCCACACCAACGCGTTGGCCTATTCGATGCTGGCAAGCCTGTGGGTCGGCGCGACCTGCGTGATCCAGCCGCGCTTCTCGGCGAGCCGCTTCTGGCCGGTGGCGCTCGAGCACGGCTCGACCTGGACTTCGACGATCCCGTTCTGCATGAAGGCGCTGCTCGAGCACGAGGTTCCGAAGAACCACAAGTTCAGGCTCTGGGGCACGGCCGTGAACGAGCCGCCGGCATTCGCCGTGTTCGGCATCAAGATCATCGGCTGGTGGGGCATGACCGAAACCATCACCCACGGCATCATCGGCGAGGTCGACCAGCCGAACCCGCCGATGTCGATCGGCCGCGCCGCACCCGAATACGAAATCCGCATCACCAATGATGATGGCGTGCCGACCGCCGTCGGCGAGACCGGCAATCTCCTGATCAAGGGCATCCCCGGCCTGTCGTTGTTCGCCGAATACCTGCACAACGAGAAGGCGACGCGCGAGAGCTTTGACGAGCACGGCTATTTCATCACCGGTGATCGCGTCACGATGCTGGAGCGCGGCTATGTCAGGTTCGGCGATCGCTCCAAGGACATGCTCAAGGTCGGCGGCGAGAATGTCGCGGCCTCCGAGATCGAGCAGGTGATCGGGGTGGTGCCGGGCGTGCGCGAGGCCGCGGTGGTGGCGAAGAAGCATCCGATGCTGGACGAGGTGCCGGTCGTCTTCATCATCCCGCAAACCGGCGTCGCGGCGCTGCCTGCCGACCTCCACGACAAGGTCATGACGGCCTGCCGCTCCGCGCTCGCCGACTTCAAGGTGCCGCGGGAAATCCGCTTCGTCGACGAGATGCCGCGCTCGACGCTGGAGAAGGTTGCGAAGGCGGAGTTGAGGAAGATGCTGGAGTAAGAACAGCGCTTTGCCTCGCCGTCATTGCGAGCGAAGCGAAGCAATCCACCGCTCCGCATACGCTGAAGTATGGATTGCTTCGTCGCTTCGCTCCTCGCAATGACGCGAAGTTCTCAATTCACCTCAAACCGGATCGGCAGCTTCTTCGGGCCGTTGACGAAATAGGCCTGCGTCATCTTCACCTCACCGTCGAGCGACAGCGATTTCAGGTGCGGCAGCAGTTCCTCGAACAGGATGCGCATCTCGAGCTTGGCCAGATACTGGCCGAGGCAGAGATGCGCGCCATAGCCGAACGCGACGTGGCGATTGGGCTTGCGGTCGCTGCGGAAACGATCGGGGTCCGCGAACACCTCCTCGTCGCGGTTGCCCGAGGCGTAGCACAGCATCAGCCAGTCGCCTTTCGCGATCTTGCGGCCGCCGAGCTCGGTATCCGCGGTGGCCGAGCGCATGAAATGCTTGACCGGCGTCATCCAGCGGATCGCCTCGTCGACCAGGCCCGGGATCAATTCCGGGTTGGCCTTCACCTTGGCGAATTCCGCGGGGTCCCTGGCCAGCGCCCAGATCGCGCCCGCGGTCGAGGATGAGGTGGTGTCGTGGCCCGCGGTCGCGACGATCATGTAATAGCTGGTCTGATCGTGCTCCGGCATGTAGTCACCGCCGATCTTCGCATTGGCGATCACGGTGGCGAGATCGTCGCGCGGGTTCTGGCGGCGATTTTCGGTGATCTTGCGGAAGTAGGCGGAGAAGTCGGCGACGATCGCCTGCAACATCGCCGAGACCTGTTCCGCACTCAGCGCCTCGCGGACGCGCGCGGTGTCGGGATCCTGCGGGCCGAACAGCTCCTGCGTCAGCTTGAGCATACGCGGCTCGTCCGCCTCGGGCACGCCGAGGATCTCCATGATGACGTGCAGGGGATAGCCGAGCGCGACGTCCTCGACGAAATCGCAGGCGCCGCCGCGGTCGAGCATGCGCTGCACCGTGGCGCGCGCGATCTCGCGGACGCGGCCCTCGAACTTGCCGAGATTGGCCGGCATGAACCAGCCCTGCGTCAGCGCGCGGTACTTCGGATGGTCGGGCGCATCCATCTGCACCAGCGAGCGCACCAGATTGGGCCCGCCGGTGATCTTGCGCACCCGCTCCTCGAGCGCCTGCGTCGTCAGCGTGGTCGGGCGGTCGGCATTGTGGAACAGCTCGTTCTGCCGGCTGATCGCCTGGATATGGGCGTGCTTGGTCACCACCCAGAACGGATCGAAGCGGTCAGGCCGCGCGATGCCGAGCGGGTTGTTGGCGCGCAGCCAGCGATAGCTGTCGTGGATGCGGTCGTCGGCATAGGCGACGGGATCGACGAGGGTTTCCGCGATGTTGGCGGGGATATCGAGATCCCCGGTCGTTGTCGTGCCCATGATCGTCCTCACCTGCCGAAGCACCGGTCGCGCCGATGATCGCCGAAATCTAGGCGGAGGTAAGGAAGACGACTTGCGTTGATTGGCTAAACGCCGCGCCACACACGCTATTGCGCGGCGTGGCGGAGTGATGACGGCGGGCTCAATAATGCCCGAACGCCACCGGGCGGAACGCCTGCAGCAATTGCTGGTCGAGCTTGCCGCCCATCTCCTCCATCATGGAGAACGCCTTGGCGTGGGTGAATTGCAGCCGGTAGGCGCGCTTCTCGACCAAGGCGGCATAGACATCGACGATCGTGGTGACGCGGACGATGTCGCTGATCTGGTTGCCGCTGAGCCCGTTCGGATAGCCGGTGCCATCGAGGAATTCGTGATGATGCAGGATCACGTCGAGCATTTCCGGCGGGAAGCCGCCCTGCGCCGACAGCGCCTCGTAGCCGCGGCGCGGATGTTCGCGCATCTCGGCCATTTCCTCGACCGTGAAAGAGCCGGGCTTGTCGAGCAACGCGACCGGAACGAACGCCTTGCCGACATCATGCAGCAGTGCGGCACGGGCGAGCCGGCGCTGGTCGTCGTCGCGCATGCCGAGATGCTGCGCGAATGCCACCGCAAAGCCGGTTACGAACAGACAGTGGCGATAGGTCTCCTGGTGATGGCAGCCGACGGTGGTCAGCCATTCACGCAGCGAGTTGTGCTTGATCGCCTTGAGGATCTTGTTTTCGGCGGCAACGATGTCCTCGAACCTAAGCGGCTCGCCGGCGCGCATCCGCTCGAACATCTTGACCATGACGCCATGCGCGGCTTCGACGCCGCGATTGAGCGCCTTGCCGCGGTCGGTTTCGTCATAGCCGCTGTTGTCGGGAAACGCGGCGCGGATGCGCTGCAGGATGCCGCGCGCATCGAACGGCCGCGAGATCGTGTCGGTGGCGCCGAGCGCCCAGGCCTGCATCGAGGCGTGATGCAACGCATCCGCCAGCACGAACAGCCGCGGCATCTCGCGATAGGCGTCGGCCTGCAGCTTGGCGCGGACCATTTGCACGGCTTCGGGCGAGCGCAGATTGATGTCGACCACAATGCCGGAGAGATCGCGGGCCGGCTGCTCGGGAATGTCCGAGGTCGGCACGGTATCGACCTCGCCCACCGAGCGCAGGATGCTGGCGAGTTCGTTGCTCTGATCGCTTCGATCTGACGCCAGCAGCAGGCGGCGCTTCGAAGTCTGGTTATTGGCCAAGGCAGTCATGACATCCCCGTCGCGGTAACGACCGACAGCGGACGCTACCTGACGATGCGTTCCCTCCGGCTTAATGGGGATGCTGAATGGCGGTTAAGCGCAATGGATACAATTTGAGGAACCGCCAAATCCGCCAGCAGAATCAGGCCAGCAGAAAATGCATGGGGGCGGCTGCAGCGCCGGCCAATCATGAATTTTTGCAGCGTCAAAGGCGTCGACGCCGCCACCATCCGGCGGACGCTTGGGGCAAAGAAAAACGCCGGAGAGCGGTCAAGCTCTCCGGCGTCTTCATTGGTTCAGGGCGTTACGCCTTCATCGCAGCCTTGACGGCCTCCGCGGTGATCGGCAGGCCGCGGACGCGGGCACCGACCGCGTTGAAGACGGCATTGCCGATCGCCGGCGCCACCACCGTCACGGCGGGCTCGCCGACGCCGGTCGCCTTCTCGCCATTGGCGATGACGTTGACCGCGACTTCCGGCAGCTGGCTCATCCGAAGCGGAGTGTAGGTGTCGAAATTGGTCTGCTCGATGCCGCCGTCCTTCAACGTCGCCTTCTCGAACAGCGCCAATGACATGCCCCACAGCGCCGCGCCCTCGACCTGGGCCCGGATGCCGTCGGGATTCACCTGCGTACCAACGTCGGTCGCAACCGTCAGCTTCTTCACCGTCACCTCGCCCGACGGGGCGACGGCGACGTGGGCGACGCAGGCGGTCCAGCTCGCCGTGGCGCGCTCCTGCGACGACACGCAGGCAACGCCCATGCCTTCGCCCTTGGGCAGCTTCTTGGTGCCGTAGCCGGCGAGACCCATCGCGGCGAGCAAGGTGTTACGGAGGCGCTGCGCGCCGCCGTCGTTCTTGCCCTTGCCGTCGAGCAGTTCGACGCGAAGCTGGGCCGGGTCCTTGCCGGTCGCATGCGCGATCTCATCGACCATGCTTTCGACCGCCCAGAACGTCCAGCCCGGCGCCACCGAACGGAGCTGACCCGACGGGGTGGCGTTGTGCGCCATCTCGTTCTTGATCGCCCGCACATAGTGGTTGGGAACGGTGTAGAAGAAGTCCGAACCGTTCACCGTGAAAGCATCGAGTGGTCCCTTCTTGTCGACCGAGGGCGACAGGAAGTCGGGGATACCCCAACGCTGGGTCGGCCAGGCCGAGACGACGTCGTGGCTCAATGCGACGAGCTTGCCGTCGCCGTCCACGCCAGCCTTTACTTTCTGGTAGGTCAGCGGACGCGAGAAATCCATCGTCATGTCGTTCTCGCGCGTGTAGATGACCTTGACCGGCTTGCCGACGGCCTTGGCCGCCTGCACCGCGGGCACCATCATGTCCGCGTCGAGACGCCGGCCGAAGCCGCCGCCCAGCCACATCTGATGCATCACCACGAACTTCGGATCGATCCCGGCGGCGCCGGCCGCGATCGCACCGGAGCGCGTCGCGAACTGGTTGCCGGAATAGATGTGCAGGATGTCGCCCTTGAACTCCGCGGTGGCGTTCATCGGCTCCATCGGCGCGTGGATGTTGATGTTGGTGGTGTATTCCGCCTCCAACACCTTGGCCGCCGTGCCGAAGGCTGCGTTCGGATCGCCGTCCTTGACGAAGAACTCGCCGGAATCGCTCAATCCCTGAAGCCGCTTGGCCTCGGCGAACAGCGATTCGCTCGAAAGTTTGGCGTTCGGACCGCCATCGTAGTCGATCTTCAGCGCCGCCGCCGCCTTCTTGGCGTTGGCGTAGGTGTTGGCGACCGCGACGACCCAGCCGGTCGTGGTTGTGGTCTTGTCGTCCAGGGTGACGGCCTTGATGAAGCCCGGCACCTTCTTGGCCGCGCTATCGTCCACCGACTTCACGGTGGCGCCGTAGCGGACCGGCGGAGTGACCAGCGCGCCGTAGACCATGCCCGGAAGCATCACGTCGATGCCGTACTTGGCCGTGCCGTTGACCTTCAACGGAATGTCGAGCTGCGGCACCGAGACGCCGATCATGGTGTACTGGTCGGCAGACTTCAGCTTGATCGCCTTCAGATCGTCCGCCGTAAACGTCTTGGTCGCCTTGCCGCTCTTCACCACTTCGGCAAACGACATCGACTTCTTCGACTTCGGATGGCTGATCGTCGACGCGCGCACCACCAGCTCGCTGGCCGGCACGCCCATCGAGGCCGCCGCCGCCTCGGTCAATGCGATGCGGCCGGCAGCGCCGGCACGGCTCATGGCGTCGAAGTTCATCATCGTCGACCAGCTGCCGCCTGTGATCTGCGCTCCCAGCACGGGGTCGTTGAACTTCGGATCGTTGGATGCGAGCTGGACCCGCATGTCCTTCCAGTTCGCGCCGAGCTCTTCGGCCACGATCTGCGCCATCGTCGAGGCGACGTGCTGGCCCATGTCGGCCTTGCCGCAGGTCACGGTGACGAGACCATCGGGCGCGATCGAGTACCAGACGCTCGGCTCGACGTTAGCGGGCGCGGGTGCCGCGAGCGCGTGGTCGATGCCAGACGCGGCGTAGCCGAGCACGAGACCGGTTGCAGCGGTGCCGACCAGGAAGGAACGGCGGCTGAGATCGGTCGTCTCGGGGGCGAGGTCTTTCACGTGCTTGTTCATGTGGCCCTCCGCTCGGATCCGGTGGCCGATGCGGTGCGCATGTCGGACGCAGCGCGCATGATCGCCTTCTGGATTCGTGAATAGGTCATGCAGCGGCAGAGATTGCCGTCCATATGCGCGACCACTTCTTCCTTCGTCGGATTGGTATTCTTCGACAGCAGCGCGGCTGCCTGCATGATCTGGCCGGACTGGCAGTAGCCGCATTGCGGCACCTGCTCGGCGACCCAGGCCTTCTGCAAGGGATGTTCGCCCTTGGCGGAGAGGCCTTCAATGGTGGTGATCTTCTTGCCGACGGCGTCGGCGAGCGAGGTCTGGCAGGACCGCACCGCTTCGCCGTTGAGGTGAACCGTGCAGGCGCCACAGAGACCGGCGCCGCAACCGAATTTGGTGCCTGTCATCTGCAATTGCTCGCGGATGACCCAAAGCAGCGGCGTGTCATTGGCCGCCTCGACGGACATATTCCGTCCGTTGATATTGAGATTTGGCATCTCTCTCCCCTTCCGGTGTAGGAAGCCGCTTACGGCGGCAACTCACTGTTGGGTCATGGCTGGCGCCCACCGGGTAAGCGACAGTTGCCGAAACAATGATCCGGTTCCCGGCTGGAGGCAATCCAATTTGGAATTGCTCGAAAGGAATAAATTTCGGAAACTACCCGTTGTGCGATGCGGCAACGGCATGAAGCTTTTGAAATGCCAGTATTGATGCCGTATCGATCACTCCTACCAAGGTCGGTAGCGCTGCCGGACCTGACATCGACAACAGAAGGAGCCCGTCAATGGCCAAGCTCAACCGCAGCGGCGTCGATATCTACTACGAGATTCACGGCAGCGGCCCGCCCCTGATCCTCACCCACGGCTATTCGTCGACCTCTGCGATGTGGCACGGCCAGATCGAGGCGCTGTCGAAGCGGCACAGGCTGATCCTGTGGGACATGCGCGGACACGGCCAGTCCGACTATCCCGACAGTCCGGATGCTTATAGTGAAGCGGCGACGGTCGGCGACATCGCCGCCCTGCTCGATGTTGCCGGCGCCGACAAGGCGATCGTCGGCGGCCTGTCGCTCGGCGGCTACATGTCGCTTGCCTTCCACCGCGCCCATCCGGAGCGGGTGCGCGCGCTCTTGATCATCGACACCGGCCCGGGATTCAAGAAGGACGACGCCCGCGAGGTCTGGAACACGCGCGCCCGCGACACCGGCGACCGCTTCGACCGTGAGGGGCTCGAGGTGCTGAAGTCCTTGAGCGCCGAGCGCGCGTCGGTCACGCATCGCAATGCCAGGGGCCTGGCGCTCGCCGCGCGCGGCATGCTGGCGCAGCGCGATGCGCGGGTGATCGAGTCATTGCCCGAAATCAAGGTGCCGTCGCTGGTTGTGGTCGGGGCCGACGACACGCCGTTCCTGGCGGCGTCCGACTACATGGCGGCAAAGATCCCGGGTGCGCAGAAGGCGGTGATTCCGAACGCCGGCCATGCCGTCAACATCGACCAGCCGCAGGCCTTCATCGCCGCCGTGCTGCCGTTCCTCGATGGCCTCGAGGCCAACGCGCCGGGAAAGGCCGCCTCATGAAGCCGATTGTCGTCGCCTTGTTGCTGACGGCGGCCGCGACAGGAGCGAACGCCCAGAAGCTGCGGCCGTTCACCGACTCGGCCACGCCAACATTCACCGCGACGCTGTCGAACCACACACCGCTGGTGTTCGGCATGGACGTCGCGGACGCGCAGCGCGCGCTGGGCACCCCCTTCACCCATGTCAGCGGACGGCCCGGCAACGAGATCTTCCTGACCTTCCGCGACCTCGGCGGCAGCGGGCTGTTTCCGCACCATGATCGTCTCTATCTGCAATTCCGCAAAGGCCGGCTCGCCGGCTGGAAGGCCGACTGGGGCGAGAACTGGATGTGGCGCTAAACCTCATCACCGAAAGCTTCATGCAACCCCCAACATGACAAGGATGGACTATGGGACAAGACATCAAGCTGAAGGCTTCGGACGGATTTGAACTCGGCGCCTATCGCGCCGATCCCGCTGGCGCGCCAAAGGGCGCGATCGTGGTGATCCAGGAGATCTTTGGCGTCAACCACCACATCCGCTCGGTTTGCGACCGGCTGGCGAAGGAAGGCTATGTCGCGGTTGCGCCGTCGATCTTCGACCGCATCACGCCGAACTTCCAGAGCGGCTATTCCCCCGATGAGGTGGCCGAAGCGCGCAAGTTCGTCGCCAATCCGGACTTTGCCGCGATGCTGCGCGACAGCCAGGCAGCGATCGACGCGGTGAAGTCGGCCGGGCCGGTCGGCATCATCGGCTTCTGCCTCGGCGGCAGCATCGCCTATGCGGCCGCCACCAAGCTAACCGGGCTCTCGGCCGCGATCGGCTACTACGGCGGCGCCGTCATCCGCTTCGCCGACGACAAGCCGGCCGTGCCGACGCAACTGCATTTCGGCGAGAAGGATGCCGGCATTCCTTTGAGCGATGTCGAGACCATCAAGTCGAAGCGGCCCGAGGTCGAGGTCTTCATCTATCCGGGCGCGCAGCACGGCTTCCATTGCGACGAGCGCGCAAGCTACGACAAGGCGAGCGCCGACACCGCCTGGCCGCGCAGCATGGAATTTTTCGGAAAGCATCTGCGGAAATAGGGCGCACCCCTATTCCACCGTCATTCCGGGACGCGCGAGGCGCGAGCCAATCTCGAGATTCCGGGTTCGAGCTGCGCATCGCCCCGGAATGACGAAGGACGTTGTCCTTCGTCAGAACCAGCGCTCGCCGACGAACACCGTATCGCCCGGGCTCATCGGCGTGCCCAGCGGCACCACGAAGCGGCCGGAGCCGGACGCATCGGTATGGGTGAGGGTGACCTGGTCGCGCTTGGCGCGCGGCGAGAAGCCGCCGGCGATCGCGACCGCGCTTTCGACGGTCATGTTCGGCACATAGGGATACTGGCCGGGAGCCTGGACCTCGCCGAGGATGAAGAACGGCCGGTAGGACTCGATCTCGACCGCCACCGAAGGATCGCGGATGAAGCCGTTGCGCAGCCGTGCCGAGATTTCACCGGCGAGCCCGGCCGGCGTGCGGCCGCGCGCCGGCACCGAGCCGATCAGCGGCATGGTGATCGAGCCGGCGGCGTCGATCGCGTAGGAGTTGGTCAGGCCTTCCTGGCCGTAGACCACGACCCGGAGCTTGTCGCCCGGGCCGAGATGATAGGAGTTGTCGTAACCGGCGGGCCCACCCGGTGCGGCGGCATAAACCACCGGAGCGGCGCCCGGGGCGGCATAGCCATAACCAGGAGAAGCACTGGCAAAGGCGGAACGCAGAGCGCTGATCGCACCGCCACCGCCGGCATCAGCAACCGGAGCGGATGCGTAAGCCGGTCCATAGGTGACGGCATCGACACCTTGCGGGCCCATGGCAACCGGACCCGACGTGCTCATGCAGCCAGACAACGCGAGCGCAGCCACAACGGCAGTGATCGGCAATCGTAACGCGCGTGCAACCGGCACCGGACCTATCCCTCAACGGCGAGACAAGCCCAGTCTTGCACCACTTATGGTTAATAAAGGGTTTTCGAGAACCGAGTGGGGAGCCGGAAAGCCCGCCTCCCCCTCGATGACAGAGCGATCAGGCGGTGACGCCGACGCCGATCGGGCAGGACACGCCGGTGCCGCCAAGCCCGCAATAGCCCGCCGGATTCTTGGCGAGGTATTGCTGATGGTAGTCCTCCGCGAAGTAGAACTCGCCGGCCGGTGCCACTTCCGTCGTGATCGCGCCGAGGCCCTTGGCAGCGAGCGCCTTCTGATACATCGCCTGCGACGCATCGGCGGCTTTGTGCTGCGCGTCGCTGAACGTGTAGATCGCAGAACGATACTGCGTGCCGATGTCGTTGCCCTGACGCATGCCCTGCGTCGGGTTGTGGTTCTCCCAGAACGTCTTCAGCAGCTTCTCGTAGGAGATCTTCTTCGGGTCGAACACGACCAGCACGACTTCGGTGTGGCCGGTGCGTCCCGAGCACACCTCTTCATAGGTCGGGTTCGGCGTGTGGCCGCCGGCATAGCCGACCGCGGTGGTGTAGATTCCGTCGCCGAGTTCCCAGAACTTCCGCTCCGCGCCCCAGAAGCAGCCGAGGCCGAACACGGCCTGCTCGAGGCCTTGCGGATAAGGCGGCGTCAATTTGCTGCCACTGACGAAGTGCGTGGTCGCGGTCGGGATCGGCGTCGCGCGGCCAGGCAGCGCCTCGGCGGCGCTCGGCAACGCGGTGGTCTTGCGCATGAACAACATGGATACCTCCGGGCGGGACATCGGCCGACGCGGCAACGGCCTGCGGGCCGGCTGTCACCTATATATGTCCTTACGCGGATGATGGCAGCCCCGTTACTGACGGCAGCGGCCAAGAGAAGCTCAAGAGGGCTGCAGCCAGTTCAGTCGCGTGCGTAGCCGATCAGCGGCTTGCGCGGCCGGAACAGGATCATCAGCAGGATGCCGGCAATGCCGAGCACCGCGAACACCGGCTGCTCCAGAAGCACGCGGATCACGCCGTTCCAGAGCCAGGGCGCGAAGCGATCCACCCAGGCATGGAACGCCTGCTGGCTCGACTGATGGATATCGTTCCAGAACTGGCCGAATTGGGTGAACCGCAGGCTCTGGTCGGCGACGTAGCGGGCCCCGTCATAGACCATGAAGATGAAACTGCCGGCCAGCAGCAAAAGGCCGATCAGGCGGAAAAAGCCGCGGATCATGCGTCACCCTAACTCCCTGTCACGCCCCACGCGTCGACAGGCCTTACCGGGCGCCCCCCGGAAATTCAACCTCTTCAGCGGCTTATCTGGCTCTCGCGAGGCCGATTTCAGGCCCATTTTCGGTCCCGAAAGCGTTGACGGTTAAGCCTGCGCCATCTATAAGACCGGCCGATGGCGGCGGGCGCAATCCTGCCGCCGCTGTTCTTTGGACAGTGCCGCATGCGGGGGCAGCATTATGCGCCTTGGCATGGCCGCCTCAAGGACACCTTGGACAAATACATCAGAGTTGAGATTTGAACCGGCCGGTGCGCGCAAGCCCGACCACCGAGCGATCACCGCCGAAGGACAGTTAGAGAACCATGGCCAACACCACTTCCGCCAAGAAGGCGACCCGCAAGATTGCCCGCCGCACCATCGTCAACAAGTCGCGCCGCACGCAGATGCGTGGCGCGGTGCGCACCGTCGAGGAAGCAATCAAGAGCGGCGACCGCGAGGCGGCACTCAAGGCGATGAGCAAGGCCGAGCCCGAACTGATGAAGGCAGCGCAGCGCAACATCATTCACAAGAACCTCGCGAGCCGGAAGGTGTCTCGCCTCGCGCAGAGCATCGCCAAGCTCGCCAAGTAAGCCTGCGGAGTACAGCTCGCCGCGTGAGCTGACCGAAGAACACATTTGTCACCAAGCCCGGCTCGCGCCGGGCTTTTTGTTTTGGTCTCGCATTTTGTCGTGGAAGTTTCGTAGCGCGAGAAGACTCGGCGTTGCCGCGCAACGAACTGCGTGTCATGTTTCGTCGCGTCCGTAGTTCTACCGGCTCAACATGCTTAACGTGCCGCACTCGCGTACAGATTGTTCTGCGCTAAGCTAGATAGATGGAATAGCGCGCGAATATCTCGCGTTGAAAATTGCGCAGCGGGGTTACCCTGCAAAAGTAATCGCGAAAAATGACGTCTCGCGAATTACTTATGCACATAGCGCCGAACAGCGATTGGAAAAATGACCGGCGCGAGACCAAATGTAAATTTTCTATGAAAAATTTTTGGTATTGCACCGTCGTTTGTGACACGCGTGAATCTGTGCGCTGATTCAAAACCTTGCTTTCGCAACTCAGCGTCGACAACACCGCAACAGTCGCCAAGAGTCTCGACCCCCGTCGAATCCACGGATTGTCAGAAAATGCGCTTGGTGTATTTATTTCTTGTTCGCGACGCCCACGGCTCTCCAGATCAGCGCGGTTTGAGACCCAAGGGCGGACGTGCAAATCGGCGGCGGTGTGCGCGTTAGCGACGCTTTCCAAGCGAAGCTAGATTGACGGCTCATAGCGATGTGAGGACGGTCGACCTGTGTCAAAATATCTCCCGCGATGTCCCCGGCAATTTGGGGGATCGAACAAGAGAGACCAGGACGTCAGTCGGAATCTGGCAGCGGGAACGCGGCGCAAGCGAACGGATTGACGACGACACGCGGCGGCGAAGCGCCGGGCATTTCGGTGTTCGGTAGCGGCAGTTCGATTTTGAAGACACCAGCAAGCTGACAACTTGCCGCGATACGTCGCGGTGGGAGGGGGAGGACTTATGTCTTACGGTATCATCACTGCAGTCGAACCAACGACAGCCCAAGTGCAGATTTCCTGTGGTGCCGTAATCAACCCCTCGGACGCTGGCTCTTACCCGCAGAGGCCGTCGAGTACGCGCTGACCTCGCGGGACGCATCTTCTCCAAACAGCTGACCTGTCGCGTGGCGCATGGCCGCCACACGGGAGAGCTTTGTCCGGAGCAGACCGCGCCCGCTAGAGGTCGCGTCGTGGCAGGACCCCTGCGCGGCGCTTTCGCAATCATCATCTCTCAGTTTTGGAAAAGTACGAAGGCAATGACGAACACGGAACAGGATCGCTGGTCGCGGGTAAAGGGACGTTTGCGGACGAGCGTTGGTGAGGACGTCTACACGAGCTGGTTCGCGCGGATGGATCTCGAGAGCGTGCACGATGAGAGCGTGCATCTGTCGGTTCCGACCCGGTTCCTCAAGAGCTGGATCCAGGCGCATTACGCCGAACGCGTGCTCTCCTGCTGGCAGGCCGAGATGCCCGAAGTGCATCGCATCGACCTCACCGTGCGCTCGGCGATCCGCGCGATGGCCCCTGTGAAGGAAGCGGCTGCGCCGGCCGAAGTGCGCCGTGTCGAACGCAATGACGGCCGTCCCGCGCCTGAACTGCGCTCGTTCGCGACGGCGCCGGTGTCCGCCAGCCATGACGCGCTTGGCGGCTCGCCGCTCGATCCGCGCCTGACCTTTGCAAGCTTCGTCGTCGGCCGCTCCAACACGCTGGCCCATGCGGCTGCGCGCCAGGTCGCGGAAGGTCGCCGCGGCGATCCCGTGATGTTCAACCCGCTCTACATCCATGCCGGCGTCGGCCTCGGCAAGACGCACCTGCTGCAGGCCGTGACCTGGGCCGGCAATTCCGGCGGCGAGCGCAAGGTGCTGTATCTCACTGCCGAGAAGTTCATGTACGGCTTCGTCGCGGCGCTGAAGACGCAGACGGCGCTGGCGTTCAAGGAGGCCCTGCGCGGCATCGACGTGCTGGTCATCGACGATCTGCAGTTCCTGCAGGGCAAGTCGACGCAGGCCGAGTTCTGCCACACGCTGAACGCGCTGATCGACGCCGGCCGCCAGGTCGTGATCGCCGCCGACCGTCCGCCGTCCGACCTCGAAAGCCTCGACGACCGCGTGCGCTCGCGGCTCGCCGGTGGCCTGGTGGTCGAGATGGGTTCGCTCGGCGAGGAACTGCGGCTTGGCATCCTCAAGTCGCGCGTCGCCGCGGCCCGCGCCCACCATGCGACCTTCGATGTGCCGGAGGAAGTGCTCGACTATCTGGCGCGCACCATCACCCATAACGGCCGCGACCTCGAAGGCGCGATCAACCGCCTCTTGGCGCACTCCAAGCTCAACAACCAGCCGGTGACGCTGGAGATGGCCGAGCGCGAGGTGCGCGACCTGATCCGCCCGCAGGAGCCGAAGCGGATCAAGATCGAGGACATCCAGCGCGTGGTCGCCCGGCAATACAATGTCAGCCGCTCCGACCTCTTGTCGTCCCGCCGCACCGCCAACGTGGTGCGTCCGCGCCAGGTTGCGATGTATCTGGCCAAGACGCTGACCCTGCGTTCGCTGCCGGAGATCGGCCGGCGCTTCGGCGGCCGCGACCACACCACGGTGTTGCACGCGGTGCGCAAGATTGAGGCACTGGTCGCCAAGGACACGGCGCTGTCGGAGGAAGTCGAATCGCTGAAGCGTCAATTGCAGGAATAAGACTGCAGGAATAAGGCCGCCTCATTTGGCCGGCTCGTTCCATGGCCCTCCCCTTTATCAAGAGGGGAGGGCTAAACTTTTTTCCGACCCAAAACGTGGGGAACGGGGCCCGTTTCGCGCCCGTATCCCTTGCACCGGCCGCCCATCCGCGCCACCTTGCGGTCCCCCCGTGGGTTTGATCAAATCCGGTATTGATCCGGCTTATCGGGTTTCCAATGCTGCGGTGCTGCCCTGAACGGCCGCCCGGCTTTTTCATCTGAGGGATCTGGCGGGTATTGCAATGAAGGTCACCGTCGAGCGCGCGCAACTCCTGAAATCGCTGGGTCACGTTCACCGCGTGGTCGAGCGCCGCAACACCATCCCGATCCTCGGCAACGTGTTGATCCGCGCCGAGGGCGCCAAATTGTCGCTGAAGGCAACCGACCTCGATCTCGAGGTGACGGAGACCTTGGCCGCCGAGACCGGAACCGCCGGCTCGACCACGGTGCCCGCGCACATGTTCTATGACATCGTCCGCAAGCTGCCCGACGGCTCGCAGATCGTGCTCGAGGCCGACGGCGACCGCTCGGTGCTCGCGGTGCGCGCCGGCCGCTCGCGCTTCACGCTGCAAACCCTGCCCGAGAGCGATTTCCCGGGCCTTGCCGCCGGCGACATGACGCATTCGTTCTCGCTGCCGGCATCCGACATCAAGCGGCTGATCGACCGCACCCAGTTTGCGATCTCGACCGAAGAGACCCGCTATTACCTCAACGGCATCTATCTGCACGCCGCCGGCAGCGCCAAGGCTGCGACCCTGCGCGGGGTTGCGACCGACGGCCATCGTCTGGCGCAGATCGACCTCCCGCTGCCCAAGGGCGCGACCGGCATGCCCGGCGTGATCGTCCCGCGCAAGACGGTCGGCGAGGTGCAGCGGCTGATCGAGGGCGACGACGCCGAGATCTCGATCGAGCTGTCGGATGGCAAGATCCGCTTCACGCTCGGCAATGTGGTGCTCACCTCGAAGCTGATCGACGGCACCTTCCCGGACTATGGCCGCGTCATTCCGCAGAACAACGACAAGGAACTGGTGGTCGACAAGAAGGATTTCGAGGCCGCCGTCGATCGCGTCTCGACCATTTCCAGCGAACGCGGCCGCGCCGTGAAGCTGGCCTTGTCCGCCGGCAAGCTGGTGCTCTCGGTCACCAACCCGGATTCCGGCAGCGCCACCGAAGAGCTCGAGGTCGAGTACGCCTCGGACGCGCTCGATATCGGTTTCAACTCGCGCTATCTGCTCGACATCGCCGCCCAGATCGAGGGCGAGGTCGCAGTGCTGAAGCTCGCCGATCCCGGCTCCCCGACCCTGGTGCAGGACCGCGACAGCAAGGGCGCGCTCTACGTGCTGATGCCGATGCGGGTGTGATTTCTCCTCTCGTCATGGCCGGGCTTGACCCGGCCATCCATCGAACAAGAGATGACCTATTGGGTGTACATCCTCGCGAGCAAGCCCGGTGGAACTCTCTACGTTGGCGTGACCAATAATCTGGTCCGGCGAGTTTACGAGCATCGCGAGGGTCTCGCCGAAGGCTTTACCAAGCGGTACGGCATCAAGACCCTCGTCTACTTGAGGCGCATGAGACAATCGCCGCGGCGCTTCAGCGCGAGAAAAACATCAAGCACTGGTCGCGTGAGTGGAAGATTGATCTGATCGTTGCCGGCAATCCCGACTGGCGAGACTTATATGGTGAAATTGTCCGCTAGCGCGGACGATGGATTGCCGGGTCAAGCCCGGCAATGACAAGGTAACATGACCCCGTCCCGCATTCATCGCCTGTCGCTGACGCATTTCCGGAATTACCGGACGGCGACGCTGCAGGTCGCGGGCGACATGGTGGTGCTGGTCGGGCCGAACGGCGCCGGCAAGACCAATTGCATGGAGGCGGTCTCGTTCCTGTCGCCGGGCCGCGGGCTGCGCCGCGCGACCTTGGAGGACATCGCCGACAATCAGGGCGACGGCTCCTGGGCGGTCTCGGCCGAAGTCGAGGGTGCGCTCGGCCTCGCCACGCTCGGCACCGGCATCGATCCCCCGACCGGCGAGGCGAGCAACAGCCGACGCTGCCGCATCGATCGCGAACCGGTGGGGTCCGCGACCGCGTTCGGCGACCACCTGCGCATGGTGTGGCTGACGCCGGCGATGGACGGCCTGTTCATGGGCGCCGCCTCCGAGCGGCGGCGCTTCTTCGACCGCCTGGTGCTGGCGATCGATTCCGAGCACTCCAGCCGGGTCTCGGCGCTGGAGCGCTCGCTGCGCTCGCGCAACCGGCTGCTCGAAGTGCGCAACTACGACGACCATTGGTGTGACGCGATCGAGCGCGAGACCGCCGAGCTTGCGGTCGCAGTCGCCGCATCGCGCGGCCAGACCGCCGCCAAGCTCGCCGCGATGCTGCACGAGCGCGGCGCCGCCTCGGCCTTCCCCTCCGCCGAGATCATGCTCGACGGCTGGATGGAGAACGCGCTGCTGCAGGAGCCCGCGACCGCGGTGGAGGACCGCTACCGCGAGATCCTGCGCGCCAGCCGTCCGCGCGACGCCGCCGCCGGGCGCACGCTCGACGGACCGCATCTGACCGATCTGCAGGTGATCTACGCGCCGAAGAGCATGCCGGCGCGCGACGCCTCGACCGGCGAGCAGAAGGCGCTGTTGATCGGGCTGGTGCTGGCGCATGCCACGATGGTCGCGGAGATGACCGGCATCGTGCCGCTGCTGCTGCTCGACGAGGTCGTCGCCCATCTCGATCCCAATAGGCGCAAGGCGCTCTTCGACGAGCTCGCCAAGCTCGGCGCACAGGTCTGGATGACCGGCGCCGACCCTGCCGCCTTCGTCGATATCGGCCCGACGGGAGAGATTTTCGACGTCGAATCCGGCCGCGCCACACGGCGCGCCTAAGGGCGGGGAATCGTCTCCGAAAGGGGCTCGAATCTGCCTTCGAATCGGGCTTTTCAGAGCCTCCGGAATCGGCCTTTGAGAGCCTTGAAACAGGTCGAAAAAATCCTATTTATTCAATAGTTTGTAGACAGAGACTTTGCGCTAGGCGCAACTGCTCTTTCATGGCACAAATAGCGGAATCAGCGCCTCATTTTGTGCAGCTGATTCGGGACATCCTCGAAGGCCTCACATGACTGAACCTGCCCGGCAGACCCCTGCCGAATCTGAGCATCCCATTCCGGCCGAATATGGTGCGGAATCGATCCGGGTGCTGAAGGGCCTCGACGCCGTCCGCAAGCGGCCCGGCATGTATATCGGCGACACCGACGACGGTTCCGGCCTGCACCACATGGTCTACGAGGTCGTCGACAACGCGATCGACGAGGCGCTGGCGGGCCATGCAAGCCGCGTCCTGGTCACCCTCAACGCCGACAATTCCGTCACCGTGTACGACGACGGCCGCGGCATTCCGGTCGGCATCCACAAGGGCGAAGGCGTCTCGGCGGCCGAGGTCATCATGACCCAGCTCCACGCCGGCGGAAAGTTCGACCAGAACTCCTACAAGGTCTCCGGCGGTCTGCACGGCGTCGGCGTCTCCGTCGTCAACGCGCTGTCCAGCAAGCTGGGCTTGCGGATCTGGCGCGACGACAAGGAGCACTACATCGAATTCGCGCACGGCGATGCCGTCGCGCCGCTCAAGGTGGTCGGCGATGCCCCGGGCAAGCGCGGGACCGAGGTCACCTTCCTCGCCTCGCCCGAGACCTTCAAGAACATCGAATATGATTTCGCGACGCTCGAGCACCGGCTGCGCGAGCTCGCCTTCCTCAATTCCGGCGTCCACATCGTGCTGTCCGACATGCGTCACGCGGTCGAGAAGCGCGAGGAGATGCACTATTCCGGCGGCGTCGAGGAATTCGTCAAATATCTCGACCGCAACAAGAAGGCGATCGTGCCGGCGCCGATCATGGTGCGCGCGGAAGCCAACGGCATCGGCGTCGAAGCCGCGCTGTGGTGGAACGACAGCTACCACGAGAACGTGCTGTGCTTCACCAACAACATCCCGCAGCGCGACGGCGGCACCCATCTGGCCGGCTTCCGCGGCGCGCTGACGCGCCAGGTCAACGGCTATGCCGAGGCCAATGCGAAGAAGGAAAAGATCGCGCTGACCGGCGACGATTGCCGCGAAGGCCTCACCGCGGTGTTGTCGGTGAAGGTGCCCGATCCGAAATTCTCGTCGCAGACCAAGGACAAGCTGGTGTCCTCGGAGGTTCGACCGGTGGTCGAGAACGTCCTGAACGAGGCGCTGGCGGCCTGGTTCGAGGAGAATCCGAAGGAAGCCAAGGAAATCGTCGGCAAGGTGATCCAGGCCGCCGCCGCCCGCGAGGCTGCGCGCAAGGCACGCGAGCTGACCCGCAAGAATCCGCTCAGCGTCTCCTCGCTGCCCGGCAAGCTCGCCGACTGCCAGGAGAAGGATCCGGCGAAGTCCGAACTGTTCATCGTCGAGGGTGACTCGGCAGGCGGCAGCGCCAAGCAGGGCCGCAACCGCGAATTCCAGGCGGTGCTGCCGCTGCGCGGCAAGATCCTCAATGTCGAGCGCGTGCGCCCCGACAAGATGCTGTCGTCGGAGCAGATCGGCACGCTGATCACCGCGCTCGGCACCGGCATCAGCGACGACTTCTCGGTCGACAAGCTGCGCTACCACAAGATCATCGTGATGACCGACGCCGACGTCGACGGCGCCCATATCCGCACGCTGCTGCTGACCTTCTTCTATCGCCAGATGCGCTCGATCATCGATGGCGGCTTTCTCTACATCGCCCAGCCGCCGCTCTATAAGGTCTCGCGCGGCAAGTCCGAGCAATATCTGAAGGACGAGCGCGCCCTCGAGGATTATCTGATCTCGACCGGGCTCGACGAATGCGTCTTCAAGCCGGCCTCCGGCGAAGACCGCTCGGGCCGTGACTTGCTGTCGCTGGTCGAAGACGCCCGGACGATCCGCTCCGTGCTGCGCAACCTGCACAGCCGCTACAATCGCGCGGTGATCGAGCAGGCCGCGATCGCCGGCGTGCTGACCCCGAGAATCACCAGCGATATCGCGACCGCCAACTCCGCGGCTGATTACATCGCCAAGCGGCTGGATGCGGTTGCCGACGAAGTGGAGCGCGGCTGGATCGGCATCTTCACGGAAGGCCAGGGCTTCCAGTTCGAGCGCACCGTGCGCGGCGTCAAGGAAGTGGCCGTGATCGACGACGCGTTTCTCGGCTCGGCCGATGCACGCAAGCTCGACGAGTATGCGACCAGGCTGCAGGAGATCTACGTGCGGGCGGGCAAGCTCCGGCGCAAGGATGCCGAGCAGACCATTCACGGCCCGATCGACCTGTTCGAGGCCGTGACCGATGCCGCCCGCAAGGGCATCTCGCTGCAGCGCTACAAAGGTCTCGGCGAGATGAACCCGGAGCAGCTGTGGGAGACGACGCTGGACACCGAGGCGCGCTCGCTGCTCCAGGTGAAGATCAAGGAGGTCGACGAGGCCGACGATATCTTCACCAAGCTGATGGGCGACGTGGTCGAACCACGCCGCGACTTCATCCAGGAAAACTCGCTCAGCGCCACCATCGACATCTAGGGACCTGCTCCCGGCGGCCAGGCGGACATGCGCTGCCGACGCGACGGCTCGGCCGAGATGACGTGTCCGTGACCGCGCGCTCCGCACCGTCGCGCGGCTACCTTTCGTGTAGAAGCTGCGCCGGGAGTTGTGTTACGGTGCCGGACAGCCATTGATTCCGTTACGGAATTTCGCGTGGCCACATTCGAATCCAAGTCTGGATGATGCGTTAGGGGACATTCCGCGTGCCGCCGATCCAATACATCGTCGAAGGCGGCCGCCGCCTTTCGGGCACCATCGAGCCGTCGGGCAACAAGAACTCCGCGCTGCCAATCATCGCAGCTGCCCTGCTCACCGAGCATCCGGTCACGCTGACCAACGTGCCGCGCATTCGCGACACCGAAACGCTGGTCGAGCTGTGCCGCTCGGTCGGCGCCAGCGCCGAATGGACCGAGCGCAACACGCTGCAGATCCATGCCAAGGAGATCCGCGCCGCCGATCTCGATCCGGCTCTGTGCGCGCGGATCCGCGCCTCGATCCTGCTGGCAGGTCCGCTGCTCGCCCGCTGCGGCGAGGTCGCGTTGCCGCCGCCCGGCGGCGACGTGATCGGCCGCCGCCGGCTCGACACGCATTTTCTGGCCTTCGAGCAGCTCGGCGCCACGGTCACCGCGACGCACCGGCTGGAATTCCGCGCCGCGCGCCTGAAGGGCGCCGATGTGTTCCTCGACGAGCCCAGCGTCACCGCGACGGAGAACGCGCTGGTCGCCGCCGTCGCCGCCCGCGGCACCACCTATCTGCGCAACGCGGCCTCCGAGCCGCATGTGCAGGATCTCGCCAATTTCCTGGTCGCGCTCGGCGCGAAGATCGAAGGTATCGGCACCAACACCATCACCGTGCACGGCCAGGCGACGCTCGGCGGCACGAGCTACGCGATCCAGCCCGACCATATCGAAGTCGGATCGCTGATCGGGCTTGCCGCGGTGACCCGCTCGCCGCTGCGCATCGCGCGCGCCGGCGTCGAGCATTTGCGCTCGATCCGGATGGGCTTTGAGCGGCTCGGCATCGTCTGCGGCGTCGAGGGCGACGACCTCGTCGTGCCGTCGAACCAGACCATGAAGATCCAGGACGATTTCGGCGGCCACGTGCCGAAGCTCGAGGACCAGCCCTGGCCCGCCTTCCCGGCGGACCTGATGTCGATCGCGATCGTCACCGCGACGCAGTGCGACGGCGTCATCCTGATGCACGAGAAGATGTTCGAGTCGCGGATGTTCTTCGTCGACAACCTGATCGCGATGGGTGGCCGGATCGTGCTGTGCGATCCGCACCGCGCGATCGTGGCCGGTCCGAGCCGGCTGCGCGGCGCGCCGATGAACTCGCCCGACATCCGCGCCGGTATGGCGATGTTGCTGGCCGCGGTGTGCGCCAACGGCACCTCCACCATCAACAATGCCGACCAGATCGAGCGCGGCTATGAGCGGATCGACGAACGACTCAACGCGCTCGGCGCCAAGATCAAGCGGATACCAGCGCGATCGTGATCCGGGCATGATCCGGAAAAACGTGAAGCGTTCTTCCGGTCGGACCATGCTCAAACGACAATTTGGGAGGCGATGATCTCTGCGTGAGATCGTCGCGTTTGGGCAGTTTGGCCATCCTTCCGGCCGGTTTGCCGTGCTAAGCGTGCCGTCATGACCTGCATCGACAAGATCGACCCGGCCGCGTCGCGCGCGGCCGTCGTCCCCTCTCGCAAGCTGCTCACGGCCGAGCTCGCCGAAACGCTGAAGCTCGCCGTGCCGCTTGCGCTGACACAGCTCGGGCAGATCGCGATGATGACGACCGATCTCGCCTTCATCGGCCGGCTCGGCAGCGAGAACGTCGCCGCGGCGGCGCTGGCGCACACCGTGTATTTCGTCAGCTTCACGATCGGCATGGGCATGATGTCGGCGGTCTCGCCGCTGGCCGCGCAGGCATTCGGCGCCCGCAACCCGCGCGTGATGCGGCGCGCGCTCCGCGTCGGCCTGTGGACCGGGTTCTTCATGGTGCTGCCGCTGATGGCGCTGCCGTTCCATGGCGAGCGCATCCTGCTCGCGCTCGGCCAGACCCAGGCCACCGCGCATCTGGCGCAGCAATATCTGTTCGGGCTCGCCTGGGGCATCCTGCCGGCGCTGTGGTTCATTGCGATCCGCGGCTTCATGAGCGCGGTGAACCGGCCGGAGCCGGTGCTGTGGATCACGCTCGCGGCGATCCCGGCCAATGCGCTGATGGTCTACCTGTTGCTGTACGGCAAATGGGGCATGCCTGAACTCGGCATGTTCGGCGCCGGACTTGCGACCACGATCGTCAACCTCGGCACCTTCCTCGCCGGCGTGTGGTTCGCGGCACGGCGCCGCCCGTTCAGCAAGTACCATGTGTTCAGCCGCGTCTGGCGCATCGACTGGCCGTTGATGGGCAAGCTGGTCGCCGTCGGCGCACCGATCTCGATCGCCTTTTTGCTCGAGTACGGCTTGTTCGGCGCGGCCGGCCTGCTGATGGGGCTGATCAGCACCACGGCGCTGGCGGCGCACCAGATCGCGCTGCAGATCGCGGCGATCCTGTTCATGGTGCCGTTCGGCGTCAGCATGGCCGCCACCGTGCGGGTCGGCCACGCCGTCGGCCGCCGTGACCCCGACGCGGTGCAGCGTGCCGGCTTCGTCGCGGTCGCGCTCTCCGGCGTCTTCATGAGCATCATGACGCTCGCGGTGATTCTGGCGCGCTTCGAGATCGCGGCCCTGTTCCTCGGCGAAGCCTCCGACGCCACCGCGCAGCTCACCGCAATGCTGCTCCTGATCGGCGCGACGTTCTTCATCGCCGATGGCGTGCAGACCACCACCGCCGGCGCGCTGCGCGGCATGAACGACACCCAGGTGCCGCTGCTGTTCGCCGTCATCAGCTATTGGCTGATCGGCTTCGCGTCGGCCTCTGCGCTGGCCTTCTGGGCCAACCTCAACGCCCCCGGCGTCTGGATCGGATTGTCGCTCGGAACTGCGGTCTACGCGACCCTCCTGATCTTGCGTTTCCGCCTGCTGGCACGCAGACTGGTAGGATGAAGGTTGCCGGATGAAGGTCGACGAGGTCACACCGAACGGAGGCTAGCGCATGACCTTGTCGGTCGACCTGTTCTTCTCGTTCCGCAGTCCGTACAGCTATCTGGCGTTGCCGAAGACGCTGAAGATGGTCGCCGACTACGATATCGCGGTGAATTTGCGGCCGGTCTATCCGCTCGCGGTGCGCGTGCCCGGCTTCTTCAAGAAGACCAATCCGCAATTCGCCCGCTATGTCGTGCTGGATTCCAGCCGCGTCGCCAAGCACGAGAACATCCCGTTCCGCTTTCCGCGCCCGGACCCGATCGTGCAAGACATGACGACGCTCGACGTCGCCACGCATCAGCCCTACATCCACCGCCTGACCCGGCTCGGCGCCGCCGCGCAGCTCGAGGGGCGGTCGCTTGCCTTCACCTCCGCCATCAGCCGCGTGCTGTGGGACGGCTCGGTGAAGGGCTGGAACGAGGGCGATCATCTGGCGAAAGCGGCCGATGCCGCGGGCTTCGATCTCGCCGCGATGGATGCGGCGATCGCGGCCGATCCCGATCGCCATGAAGCGGTCATCAAGGGCAACGAGGACGCGCATGCGGCCTCCGGCCATTGGGGTGTGCCGACCTTTGTATTCGCCAACGAACCGTTCTTCGGTCAGGACCGTATCGATCTCCTGATCTGGCGCATGGAGAGCAAGGGCCTGACGCGCCGCACGGCATAGCCACGGGTCATGCCGCGCTCTTCTCCGAAGTTTCCGCAACGATCTTCTCGGAAGAATCCTCGTTCGTGCACCAATTGCCGTGGCAGCGCTTGAGGTCGTTCAGGTTCTGCCGCATCTGGTCGAGCGAAAAGCCGAGCGCGAAGAACCGCTCCATGGCATCGACCGGAAGGCCCCGGGTCAGGCCCTCGCTGCGCACCGCGGCAACCTCCTCGCTGTAGGCATGCAGCGCGGCATCGACCGGCGCCATGTCGGCCGGGCCGCTGCCGGCGCGCAGGGCGGTCGCGACCGCCACCATGTAAGTCACGATGGCATGGCTGACGTCGGCCAATGGCCGCGCCAGCCTGGCCTGGATATCGGCCGGCAGCGGCACCACGCAGGCGCGCCCGATCATCACAACGTCGTGCCGTAGCCGCTGGATGGTCCGCAGCAGCGGACCGGTGTCCGGCCCGGATGACAGATGCATGGTGCGTTCACGCTCGGCCTCGAGGCCGGTCGCGTGCAGATTGGTCACCGCGGTGCCGATGCCATCCTGGATCCGGTGCAGTGCGTCGTTGTCGAGCCCGCGGGTCAGGCCGGCGAGCAATTCGGCGAACGCTGCTGAGAGCAGTTCCAGCAGCTTCGATGCATTGACCCTGATCTGGCTGACCGCGCGCGACGGCAGCACCAGGAACGAGATCACAAGGCCAGTCAGCGCACCGACCGTGACCTCGAGGACGCGGTCGATCGCTGAGTCCAGCGGATTGGAATGATGCATCGTCGGCAGCAGCAGCACGATCACCGCCGTCACCGTCGCCGAGTTCAGGCTGGGATTGAGCGCGGCGATGAACGCCAGCGGCACGATCGCCAGCACCAGCAGCGCCAGCAGGCTGCCCTCGCCGGAATGCGGGATCAGCACCGCGATCGCGCCGCCATAGATGGCGCCGCCGATGGTGCCGAGCATGTAGTCGCGGGTCGCCTTCAGCGAGCGGCCGACGCTCATCTGGGTCACGATCAGCGAGGTCAGCACCGCCCATAGCGGCAGCATGAGGTGCAACGCGAGCGCGATGGTATAGGCGGCCACGCCGGCGGATGCGATCCGGACCGCCAGCGCCAACTGCGTCCTGCGGGTCCAGAGCTGGTCGAACATGCGTTTTGCGAAGGTCCTCATGCACCCTGATCCGCAATCAATGGAAAGGCCCGTGTTACATGACTTGACGTCCAGCGACCGTAAGCATGGCTGCTGCCCGCGGCGGCAAGGTGGCTTGAAAGGCCAAACCCGCCCGCCTACCCTGCGCCGCAAAATTGAGGAAACACGATGGCCCACGAAACCGCAACGCTCGCCGCCTACGTCGCCGACCTGAAATATTACGACATTCCGCTGGAGGTGCTGGAGCGTGCCAAGGTTTTGACGCTGGATTTCCTGGGCAGCACCATCCGCGCCCGCCGCGATGCGGAATCGACGCCCTCGCTGATGAAGATGCTGGAAGCGCTGGCGCTGGACGGCAAGGGCGAGGCCACGGTGTTCGGCGACACCAAGACCTGGACGCCGGCGGTGGCGGCGCTGCTCAACGGCGCGCTCGGCCATTCGCTCGACTTCGACGACACCCACGCCGATTCCTCGCTGCATCCGAGCGCACCCGTGGTGCCTGCCGCGTTCGCGATCGGCGAGATGGTCGGCGCGTCCGGCCGCGACGTGCTGACCGCAATCGTTGCCGGTTATGAAGTGTGCTGCCGGCTCGGCAACGCGCTCGACCCGACCTCGCATTACGCCCGCGGCTTCCACCCGACCGCGACGGCCGGCACCTATGGCGCCGCCGCGGCGGCGGCAAAACTGTTCGGACTGTCGAAGGAACAGATCATCTCCGCGTTCGGCGTCTCCGGCAGCCAGGCCGCGGGCTCGCTGCAATTCCTGGTCAACGGCGCCTGGAACAAGCGCTACCAGGTCGGCGCCGCCGCGATGAACGGCGTGATTGCAGCGACTTTGGCGCGCAACGACTTCATCGGTTCGAGCGAGTCGGTCGAGGGCAAGCACGGCCTTTTGGTCGGCTATACCGATGACGCCCATCCGGACAAGGCGGTGGCGGGCTTGGGCCACACCTACGAGACGCTGAAGATCGGCGTGAAGCCGTATCCGAGCTGCCGCTATACCCATGCCGCGATCGACGCGCTGATCGCGATGCGGCGCGAGCACAATCTGACGCCGGACCAGATCAGGAAGGTCGAGATCGGCTTGCACCGCAACGGCATCACGCTGACCGGCGACGCCGCCACCAAGCGTCACCCGACCTCGGTGGTCGGCGGCCAGTTCTCGATGTTCTTCACCGGCGCGATCGCGCTCGACCAGGGCCATTTCGGCTGGGATGATTACGACCGGCTCGGTGATGCGGCGATCGACGCGCTCGCCGACAAGTTCGACGTGGTGCAGGACGACCGCCTCGAGGTCGGCCGTACCCATCCGTTCGGCGCCCGCGTCTCGATCACCACCGATGACGGCACCCATGAGCGCCTCTATGCCGATCCATCCGGCGAACCGACCTCGTTCCCGGATGCAAAGGCGATGCAGCAGAAGTTCCTGACGCTGGCCCGCCCGGTGCTCGACAAGCGCGCCGACCAGCTCGCGGACGCGATCCTGACGCTGGAGCGGTTCGACCGCGTGGAGAAGGCGACGCAGCTGGGGCGGCAGTAGGCGGATCTATCGTTACTGCAAAGGCTGCACGCCGCGCCCACAGCTGTCGTCCCTGCGAAAGCAGGGACCCATAACCACAGGGTTGCGTTGTGAGAGTGAGCTGCGGCCCCAGCGTCGCGCACCAATTCTCATTTGGGGTAATGGGTCCTGGCTTTCGCCAGGACGACGATGGGGATGAGGCGCAATTGCTGCGGGGGCTTGCGTCGTCGGGCAAATCGGTGGCAGGCGCGTTCCGACCCCTCGTCATTCCGGGGCAGCCCGAAGGGCTGAGCCCGGAATGACGGAGACCTACTCCGCTCCATCAATGATCACAAAATCCCCGTCCGAGTATTTCTGCCGGATTGCTTTCGCGGCCTGATAGTCGGGGCAGGTGTAGCACTCCATCGCGGTGGCGCGATCCTTGAACTCGATGACGAAGTTGCGCTGGCGCGTCGCACCTTCCATCACCTCATACGGGCCATTGCGCACGATGAAATGGGCGCCGTATCGGGCAAATACCGGCATCGCGGCGGCGAGATACTCGGGATAGCGAGCTTCATCGTGCACCGTGACGTGCACGATCCAGTAGGCTTTCGGCATGATGGTCTCCGGCTGAGGTAATCTTAAGGAACTGTGGCGCACCTCCTGCGAGATGCGCCACAGCATCAGAAAATTCCGGAGGCCGAGATTCAATTCACGATCGCGCGGGTGGTGTGTGACGTCTCCATCAATTGCCGCCCGCGAGCCGCGCGCTTGTGGAGGTCGCCGTCACCACATCGCGAACCAGATCGAACACGCCGTCCACCTCGGGCGGCATGTTCGGCGAGCGGCCGAGGCGGACGATGACGAGCCGCTGTGACGGCACGATGATCACATACTGCCCGATCGTGCCCTTGGCGAAATACGCATCGCGCGGCCAGCCATGCGGGATGCGATGGTTGGCGCCGAAACTGTTGCCGAGATTGGTCCAGAAGCCCGCGCCGTAGCCGACCCAGGCATTCGGCGTGGCCGAAGCCGAATAGGCCGCCCAGCCCTCCGGCAGGATGCGCTTGTCGCCGGCCATCCCGTCGTTGAGGTAGAGCTGGCCGAGACGCGCCCAGTCGCGTGCACTCGCCATCATCGCGCCCGATCCTTCCGGCGTGCCCGCAGCATCGAACTGCATCACGACATTGCGCATGCCGAGCGGACCGAAGAGCTTTTCACGCGCGAAGCGGATGACGTCCGCCGCGTGCCCGCCGGCGGCGTTGCGGATCAGATGCGAGAGGATGAGGTAGTTGCCGTCATGATAATTCCAGACCTGGCCAGGCGCGCTCTCCAGCGGAGCACTCTCGGCGAAGGCGGCCATATCCGATTCCATGAACTTCATGCGGTTGACCGGCTCGAGCACGGACGCCAGCGACGCCTGCAGCGAGCTGCCGAGCGCAAGCCCTGCGGTGTGGCGCAGCAGCTCGTCGACCGTGATCGCGTGGCGCGGATCGTCGGGATTCCGCCAGGCAGCGATCGGGACCGGCTGGTCGCGCGTCAGCCTGCCCTCGCGGACGAGGATTCCGATCAGGGCCGAGATCGCCGACTTGCTCATGGAGAAGCCGAGCAGCGGCGTCTCGATGCGGATGCCGTCGGCGTAGCGCTCGGCGACGATGCGACCGTCCTTCATCACGACAACAGCGCGGGTGTGGCGGAACGGCGGCTCCGCCGGCTCGGCAAAGGCGCGGTCGAGCGCGGCCCCAAGCTGCGGGCTTTGTGGCGCGACGAGCGAAGGACCTGCGATCTCGGGCAGCGATGCTGCCTGCGGTTTCGAGGGCGAAGGCGCGGTATCGGCCAGCGTCTCGCCATGATCGAGCGTGCAGCCCATGCCCTCGCGATAGACCGCATGGCTGCGGCCAAGCCCAAACAGCGTTACGGTGACGTCCTTGCGATCGAGGTCGACCTCGGTGTCCATCGCCCAGGTGATCAGGCCGGCCCCCGGCATCGCGTCCGTGGTCTCGGCCAGGTTTCGCCGGGGGTCGAGCCCGCTGACGAAGGTCTCCGAGCAGACGACGTTGGCGACAAAGCCGGTCGCGACCTTGGGCACATCGCGGGCCCGGGCGGCGGACAGCGCCAGCGCACCGCAGGCGGTGGTGGCAATGAGAATGAAGGCGAGCTTTCGACGGGTCACGGGATCCTCCGGCATGGCGCATGGGGCGCGTGGCGGAGATCAGGCCGGAGCGGACGCGCAAGCGCTCGCCGGATTTAGAAATGAGGCTAGTCGAGAACTCGGGGCCGCTCGCCGAATCTGAAAATGTGCTGCGATTACACAGGCCTACGACCGAGGCAGCGCTTCCCTTCGCCCCTTGTGGGAGAAGGTGGCGCGGACGGAGTCCGCGACGGATGAGGGGTCTCTATCCGCGGAAACCGACCCCTCACCCGGCTTCGATGCTACCGCATCGAAGCCACCCTCTCCCACAAGGGGAGAGGGTGCAGCGGAGCCGACGCCTACACCACGCTGGCCTTCAGCTTCCGATACTCCGTCGGGGTCACGCCGGTGGTCGCCTTGAAGGCGCGGTTGAAGGGGCCGAGCGACTGGAAGCCGGCGTCCATTGCGATGGTGATGACGGGGACTTCGGCCTGCGAGGGATCGGCGAGTGCGGCCTTGGCCTCCTCGATCCGGTGGTTGTTGAGGAAGACGTTGAAGTTGCGGTAGCCGAGCCGCTGGTTGATCAGCCGCCGGAGACGATATTCGGGGATCTTCAGCCGGGTTGCCAGCGTGCCGATCGTGACGTTGTCGTGGCGATAGATGCGCTCGTCCGCCATCAGCCGCATCAGGGCATCGACCAGTCTCTGGTCCGCCGCCTCCTCGACCGCGGCCGGCTTCGTCAGGACGACGGCCTCCGCCGGCACCGTGAACAGGTCGGCACCGTCGACGCGCATCATCGCCCAGGTGATTGCGGCCGCGATGGCGGTGAGCACGGCCGCGTTCAGCACATTGGCCCATTCCACGGTCACGCGGCTGCCGGCATAGGCGATCTGAAGCAGCGCGTTCATGCCGCCGTACAGCGCAGATGCGGCGACGATGAAGACGCGGACACGGCGGCGGCGCTCGACCAGATCTGCCGACCACGATCCGATGGTTTGCGCCACGGCGAGCGCAACGAAGACGAGCGTGAGCGAATTGACCATGATGATCGCGATCCGCGCGTGACCGGCCGGTGCGATCCACATGCAATTGACGAAGCTGTAGACGACGACCGCAGCCCAGATCAGGCCGTGCCACCAGCGCAGCTGAAACGCGTCATCGAACAGCGCACGCGTGAACAGCCAGAACACCACGATATCGCCGGTCGAGAGCGCGATCAGTGGCGCATGCCAGTCCGAGACCGGCGGCCCGGCACCCATCGACGCGGTCACCGCATGCGCGGCCGAGCCGAGCGCGAAGGCGATCGCGAGCCGCCCGGCCAGCACCGTGCGGAAATCTGCGAACATCGAGGCCGCAAGCACCAGCAGCAGCGTCACGGTGGCGGCGCGCAGGCACAGTTCGGTTGCGGCAAAGGTCATCGGTCGATGCGATCTCCAAGGTGAGCAGAGAATCGTCCGTCACGCCGGCTTTTTCAAGAACCATCGCGCGGCCAGCGGCTGCGCTGCGTGACCCAGATATCGACGACTTCGCCTTCGAGCTTGCCCGGGCCCTCATTGACAGCACCCAGCCGCCGCGCCACGGCCTGCGAGGCGAAATTGGCGGGATCGATGCAATGGATGATGCGGTCGACGGTGAAGTTCGCGAACACAAAGTCGATCGCGGCACGCGCCGCCTCCACCGCATAGCCCTTGCCGCGACACTCCCTGGCGATGCCCCAGCCGACCTCGAAGCCCGGCCATTCCGGCGGATAATACGGCCCGACGCGGCCGATGTAGCGGGCGGAAGACTTCTCCTCGACCGCGAACATGCCGAAGCCATGCAGCGCCCAATGACCGGAGATGACGGCGGCGTTGCGCCAGCCCTTCAGCTCCGAGGTGACCGGCTGATGATCCGGCGTGATGAAGCGCGCCGTCTCGGGATCGGACAGCATTTTCGTGTTGTCCGCGATGTCGGACGCGCGCCACGGCCGCAGGATGAGACGCGACGTCTCGATCACGGGCCCATCGACCTGCAGCAGCTTTGCGCCCGGCTTGATCAGAGAAACCATCACATGCTCCAGTTTCCGGAATTATGCCGTTGTCATGAGACGCACGCCAGAGCCGCACTTTCGTCGTCCCTGCGAAAGCAGGGACCCATAACCACAGGGTTGCGTTGTTGAAGCAAGCCGTGGCCCCAGCGAGCGCAACAATTGACATTTGTGGTTATGGGTCCCGGCTCGCGCTTCGCTTGGCCGGGACGACGGATAGAGTATGATCGCGGCAAAAGAGTATGATCCGGCAAAACTGCAAGGAGTCCGACATGAGCTGGCAGCCCTCGACCGATCCCGAACTCGGCGATCCCAAGACCTGCGACGCGCTGGATCTGATCATCGTGCCGCGCACCCGCGATCTCGGTGACGGCTTCGCGGTGCGCCGCGCGCTGCCGCATGGCAAGCGGCAGATGGTCGGGCCCTTCATCTTCTTCGACCATTTCGGCCCGGTGCAATACCTCGCCGGCAAGGGCATGGATGTACGGCCGCATCCGCATATCGGGCTTGCCACCGTCACCTATCTGTTCGACGGCAGCATCATGCACCGCGACAGCGAGGGCAACATCCAGGAAATCCAGCCCGGCGCGATGAACCTGATGACCGCCGGACGCGGCATCGCGCATTCCGAGCGTACCCCCGACGTGCAGCGCCGCGACGGCCAGAAGATGCTTGGGTTACAGAGCTGGATCGCGCTGCCGGCCGGCAAGGAGGAGATCGCGCCGTCGTTCCAGCATTATGGCGCGGGCGACCTGCCGATGATCTCGGAGCGCGACTTCACCGCGCGCGTCATCGCCGGCTCGGCATTCGGCATCAGCTCGCCGGTCAGCATGGTCTCGCCGTGGTTCTACACCGAGGTGACCGCGCAGGCCGGCGCCTCGGTGCCGCTCGACCCCGATCACGAGGAGCGCGCGATCTATCTCGTCGACGGCGAGGTCGAGATCGCGGGCGATCGCCACGAGGGACCGCGGCTCCTGATCTTCCGGCCCGGCGACCGCATCACCGTGAAGACGCTGCGGCCGACCCGCATGATGTTCCTCGGCGGCGATGCGCTGGAAGGGCCGCGCCACATCTGGTGGAATTTCGTCTCGTCGTCGAAGGAGCGGATCGAGCAGGCCAAACAGGACTGGAAAACCGGGCGTTTCGCGCAGGTTCCGCACGAACACGAGTTCATTCCGCTGCCGGAGTGAGCTATTTCCTGTGTTAATCTGCGGCGCCCGCACGCCTCGTGCGGGCGCACGTCTTTGAACACCGCGTCTTTGAGAAAACGAGCCCGGAAAGACCATGCCATGACCGCGATGCTCTCCAGCGATTTGCCCCTGCCCCGGATCGGCCGCGGCAAAGTGCGCGATATCTACGCCGTCGGCGACGATCGCGTGCTGCTGCTCACCACCGACCGCATCTCGGCATTCGACGTGGTGATGGCGGAGACCATTCCGATGAAGGGCGCGGTGCTGACCCAGATCAGCGCCTGGTGGTTCCGGCAGCTCGAAGGCACCGTGCCGCATCACATGATCAGCGCCGATGCCGACGAGATCATCCGCGCGGTGCCTGAACTCAAGAACCATCACGCCGACATCCTCGGCCGCGCGATGTTGTGCAAGCGCACCACTGTGTTCCCGATCGAATGCGTGATCCGCGGTTACATTTCCGGCTCGGCCTGGAAGGAATACGCGGCTGAAGGCACCCTTGCCGGTGAGAAGCTGGCGGCGGGCCTGGTCGAGAGCCAGAAGGTCGAGCCCGCGATCTTCAGCCCGGCGACCAAGGCCGAGGCCGGCCATGACGAGAACATCACGGTTAAGCGGGTACGCGAGATCCTGGGCGACGACGTTGCCGCGACGCTGGAGAAGTTGGCGCGCGATGTCTACGCTTACGGCGAACAGACCAGCCGCGCCCGCGGCATCATCATCGCCGACACCAAGTTCGAATTCGGCCGCGACAGCGACGGCCGCATCATCCTGATCGACGAGGTGATGACGCCGGATTCGTCGCGCTTCTGGGCGGTCGATGCCTACAAGCCCGGCCAGCCGCAGCCGAGCTTCGACAAGCAGCCGCTGCGCGACTATCTCGACGTCGAACGCCACGCCGGCCGCTGGAACGGCGACGCCCCGCCCCCGCCGCTGCCGGCGAGCGTGGTGGATGCGACCAGCAAGCGCTACCTCGAAGCGTATCGCCGCGTGACGGGCAGCGAGCTGAAGGTCTAGCTGCTGTCTTTACACCCCGACCTATCACCGTCACCTGAGGTGCTCGCGGAAGCGAGCCTCGAAGGGTCGACGGCCCGGCTGGTGGCCGTGCATCCTTCGAGGCTCGCTCCGCTCGCACCTCAGGATGACGGGGAGAGGGGCGTTGCGGCTGCATCGACTGATCGTGCGATCCCGTTAGGCCAGGTGAATCCAATTCACCCCTGTTGAAGACAAACCTTTTGTCGTCGCGTCAGCCTCCCTGCACTCTCGGCGCAAAGCGGAGGGTGCACGATGCGGCAATTGACTTATATCGGCGGCAACAAGGTTGAATGGTGGGACGTTCCCCCGCCGAGGCTTCAGGATGACCGCGACGCGCTGGTGCAGCCGCTCGCGGTGACGCGCTGCGATCTCGATCTTGCGATCGTGCACGGCCGATCGGGCCTCGCAGGTCCGTTTGCGCTCGGACATGAGACCGCCGGCCGCATCGTCGACGTCGGCGGTGCGGTGAAGAATTTCGCGCCCGGCGATCTCGTCATCGTTCCGTTCCAGATCAGTTGCGGCACTTGCGACCGCTGCCGGCGTGGCCATACCAATGCCTGCACGGCGGTGCCGTTTCGCTCGTCCTACGGGCTGAAGCCGGTCTGCGGCGTCGAATATGGCGGCGGCCTGTCCGACCTCATCCGCGTGCCGTTTGCCGATCACATGCTGGTTCGCCAGCCGAACGGCCATGCCCTGTCGCAAACCGCGGGACTGGCCGACGGCGCGACCGACGGGTTCAGCGCAGTGGCGCGCTGGCTCGCGCAACGGCCCGGCGCCCAGGTGCTCGTGATCGGCGGCTTCGCGCAGTCGCTCGCGCTGTTCGCGGTGCAGGCGGCGGTGGCGCATGGTGCGGGACGTGTCGTCTATCTCGACGACCACGCGCCGCGCCTCGCCAAGGCGAAGTCGCTCGGCGCCGACATCATCGAAGCCCCAAGCGGCCTGTCGATGGAGGCGCCCGGCCTGTTTCCGATCGTGATCGATGCGGCCGCGACCGACGCCAGCACGCTGCTGGCATTCCGCGCGACGGAACCCAACGGCATCTGCCAGCGCATGTATGGCGACTTTGCCGAGACGACGCCGGTGCCGCTGCGGCATATGTACGGCGTCGGCATCACGTTGAAGGTCAGCCGCGTCAATGTTCGCGCCGAACTGCCCGACTGCGTCGCGCATGTGGCGGCAGGCCATTACCACCCGGAACATGTCATCACCCGCCGCATTCGTTTCGAGGATGCGCATGAGGCGATCGGGGACCCGACCATCCGCGTCGCCTTCGTTCGTGATGGCGTTGCCTGACGGGCAACGTTACGCTGGCGCCAAGCAACAAGCCAGGGAGCGACCCATGTCCGATGCCGATACCGTGCTCGTCGAGCGCGATGGTCCCATCACCATCATCTCCATCAACCGTCCGCACAACCGCAATGCCGTCGATGGCGCGACCGCGCGAAAACTGTATGACGCGTTCCTGGCCTTCGATGCCGACGCAAGCGCATCGGTCGCGGTGTTCACCGGCACCGGCGGATATTTCTGCGCCGGCGCCGACCTGAAGGCGGTGGCATCAGGCGATCCCGAGAAGAAGCGCGAGGTCGGCGGCCACAACACGATCGCGCCGATGGGACCGAGCCGGCTGCGGCTCTCGAAGCCGGTGATCGCTGCAATCGAGGGCTTTGCGGTCGCCGGCGGCATGGAGCTTGCGCTGTGGGCCGACATGCGCGTCGTCGCCGAGGACGCGACCTTCGGCGTATTCTGCCGCCGCTTCGGCGTGCCGCTGATCGATCTCGGCACCATCCGCCTGCCGCGGCTGATCGGTCACTCGCAGGCGATCGATTTGATCCTCACCGGACGCCCGGTCGCAGGGCCCGAGGCGCTTCGCATGGGGCTCGCGAATCGGTTAGTTCCGAAGGGCGAGACACGCGCGCACGCCATCGCGCTCGCCAAGGACATCGCGAAATTCCCGCAGAACTGCATGCGCGCGGACCGGCTGTCGGCGCTGCGGCAGTGGGACCTGGAGGAAGAAGAGGCGATCAAAAACGAGATGCGCGGCGGGCTCGAGGTGATCGCGTCGGGCGAAACACTGTCGGGTGCAGCTCGCTTCGCCTCGGGTATCGGCCGCCACGGTGCCTTCGGCAATGAGGGCGGGAATGGTTGAGGTTTGCGAGTTGCGCCATCGCGGTGCGTAGGCGCAAGGCTTTGCGTTCCTGCCGCGAACGTGCTGAGCTGACCCAGCCATCCGGAAACACATGATGCCCGCAACCGAGCTGAAGACATTCACCACATCCGATTTCCGCCTGGCGAACGGCAGCGTGCTGGGCGAAGTCACCATTGCGTACCGCACCGTCGGCACGCTGGCGCCCAACCGCGACAATGTCGTGCTGGTGACCCACGGCAACACCAGCGGGCCGCAGATGATCGATCCCGGCGGATCGACCGGCGAAGGCAGCTGGAACGAGATCGTCGGCCCCGGCAAGGCGGTGGACACCAATCGTTACTTCGCGATCTGCCCGAACATGCTGGGCTCGTCCTACGGCTCGACCAACGCGGCAAGCATCGACCCGCGGACCGGCCGCCGCTACGGGCCGCGCTTCCCTGACATCACCGTCAGCGACATCGTCGCCACCCAGCGCGCGATGCTGGATGAGCTCGGCATCGACAAGTTCGTTGCGATCGTCGGTCCGTCCTATGGCGGCTTCCAGGCACTGCAATGGGCAGTGAACTATCCCGACGCCATGCGCGGCATCGCCGCTGTCGTCACCGCGCCGCTGGTGCCGCGCGAGCGTGCCGAGGGCAATGTCGCGCGCCTGATGGCGGCGCTGTCGCAGGATCCGAACTGGAACGGCGGCGACTATTACGATCACGGCGGCGTGCTCGAAAGCATGATCCAGATCCGCACCGCGACGCTGAAGAGCTACGGCATCGAGACGCGGCTGCGCGATACGCTGACCGATCCCGCTGACATCGAGGCCGCGATCCGCGCCGAGGCGGCGGAATGGGCCAGGGGGTTCGACGCCAATTCGCTGCGGACTCTGGCCAAGGCGCTGCTTGGCTTCGACGTCACGGCGCAGTTCGGGCAGATCAAGGCCAGGGTGCTCTATGTCCTGTCGCGGACCGACAAGCTGTTCCCCCCTGAGCTTGCGCCCCAGGTGATGCCGGCGCTGAAGGCCGCCGGCGTCGACGCCGATTATTTCCTGCTCGACAGCGACTACGGCCACTCCGCATCGGGCCGCGACGCGCACAAATGGGCGCCGCGGCTGCGCGCCTTCATGGAGAGCCTCGGCTAGAGCAAGCCGCTGGCGGTCGCCTCAAGTTGCTCCATCAGCGCCTTGTCCTGATAGCGCGCGAGCGAGAGGCTGCGTGCAAATGCGGGCACGGGCGCGCCGACCACGGCGCGGGCGCAGAGATCGCCGGTAGCGCAGGCGCCCATCGTGCCGTAACCCGACAACGCGGTGGCGAGGAAGACGCCCGGCGTTTTCGCAGACCCGATCAACGGCCAATTCTCCTTCGTCATCGGATAGTAGCCGCCGTAATGCACGCGGTCACGCGGCAGCGCGCCGAGATACTGCGCGAGGCGCGGCTGCAGCCGGCTCGCCGCGCGCAGCACGACTTCGGGAAAATACGGATTCAGCTCCGGCTCGCGCACCGGCGCCGTGGTCTGCTCGGTATTGAAGGCCCAGCCGAGCTTGATCCACTCGCCGTGATCGCCGCCATCAGGCCGGCAATGGATGCTGCCCGGCATCGGCGCCAGCAGGCGCGCGAATTCCGGCGCCGCTGACAGCGCCTCGCGCTCGTCATCGGACCAGGCCAGCGTCTGGCCGTCGAGATCGATCGCAAACGGCATCTTGCGATCGACCGCGCGGTTGCGATCGGCGAACGCAATCTTCTGCTGCAGCACATTGACGATCGGAAGCGCTTCGCCGTGCATCGCCGCGACATGCGCGGCGAACGGCCCCGCGGCATTGACGATGATATCTGCCTTGATGGTCTGCCGTGCGCCATCGGCCAGCACGTCGACGGTAAAGCGATCGGTCTTTGCGATGCCGGCCACCTTCGCCCGCTGAAACTGCACACCCAGCGGCCGCATGGTCTCCAGCATGTACTGGCCGAGCTGCTGACCGCTGATGTCGCCCGCCCGGCGGATGTGCAGCGCGGTTGCGACCTCCTTGTCGAAGGTCGGGTAATGCGCCGCAATCAGATCGCGGCCGAGCAGAACGTCGACGCCGTCAGGTGCGCTCTGCCAGTCCGCCGAATGCGGCGGCACGTAGCCGCGGCCCGATCCTTCATGCAGGCGGATCAGCTTCGCAGCGTGCTCGCCATAGCCGGCGTAGAGCTGCTGCAGCAATTCCTCAGGCTTCTCCTCGCGGGTGACCAGAAGATATCCGCGCCGCGTCATGTGGATGCGGTTGTCGCTGCGGCGCGCGATCTCCTCCATCAGGTCGGTGGAATGATCGGTGAAATCGGTCATCGTCGGATGCGGCCACCAGTTGCGGTAGTTCTCGCCGGACTGCGCCGAGGTCAGCGCCATCGGCTGGCCTTCGTCGACGATCAACAGACGCGCACGCTTGTGCTGGACGGCGAGGTAGTAGGCCGTGGCGATGCCGACGATGCCCGCACCGATCACCAGGATTTCGACGTCATTGGTCTTCACGCGTGGTCTCCCAAAGGCCCGCAGCGGGGCCTGCGATGATTTGAATTGTCTCAGCGATCAGATCGGACGTTCCAGGCCCGCATCGCGCAACGCCTGGCGCTGCGCCGAGCGCAGCGTCTTCTGCGTCTCCTCGATGTGATCGCGCAACAGGCGGACGGCCTTCTTGACCTCGCCGTCGCGGCAGAATTCGAGCAGCCGGTAGTGCTCGCGCTGCGGACGCTCCTTGCCGGTCGCCTGCGACACCAGCGCCCGTGTGAAGCGGCCAACGTGGCCGTAATTCGCCTCGATCATGCTGAGCAGACGCGGGCGATTGCACGGCGCGTAGAGCGTGGCGTGGAATTTCCAATTGAAGGCGCCCCATTGCGCCGGATCAGGTTCGGCGTCGTAGGCGCGGAGGATTTTCGTCGCCGCCTCGAGATCGATCTCACCCATTGCGGGGATCGCCAATCGCAACGCGTGGCATTCGAGTGCGATGCGGATCTCGAGCAGCTCGATCACCTCGTCGATCGAGAGATCCGAAACCACCGCTCCGCGGTTGGGCAAGAACGTGACAAAACCCTCGGCCTCGAGCTGGCGCAGCGCCTCACGCACCGGGATGCGGCTGGTGCCGAACCGGGCAGCAAGCTCGTCCTGACGGAGTTGCAGCCCGGGCGCGAGCTCGCCGGAACTGATCGCGGCCCGCAGCGCCTCGCGCACGGCGTCCGGCGCGGAACCGTGAGGTCCGGCCCCTCGATGGTTGGCGGCGGTCGCTGGTTCCATCCGGCTTCTCTCTCGCTGGTGCCATGCCATGGTATCCGACTTGACCACGATTGTATAAAATCGGATTGCAGATTATGCAATCCTGTGTATAAAATCTTGATCTATCGTATCCAATTCAGCCTGCGTTCGCGAGCACCTGATGAATAAAGCACTCAAGCAATTGACTTACCTAGCCTTTCTCGCGACGGCGATAGCGACACCGGCGCAGGCCCAATCGCCCGGCGGCACGCTTGCCAAGATCCGCGACGCGGGCGAAATCCGGCTCGGGCACCGCGACGTCTCGGTCCCGTTCTCCTATCTCGACGACAACCAGACGCCGGTCGGCTTCGCGATGGACCTCTGCGCGCGGATCGTCGACGCGGTGAAGACCGAGCTCAAGCTGCCGGCGCTGCAGACCAAACTGCAGCCGATCCAGCTCTCCACCCAGATACCGCTGATCGAGAACGGCACCATCGACATCGTCTGCGGTCCCGCGACCAACACGCTGGAGCGGCAGAAAGTCGTCGCCTTCAGCACCACGATCTTCGTGTCAAGCATCCGCGCGGTGGTGCAGAAGGACGCCCCGATCAAGACCTTCGAAGATCTCGGCGGAAGGCCGGTCTCGCTGACCTCGGGCTCGACCTCGATCGGACTGTTGAGCGCGCGCGCCCAGGCGAAGAACTTTCAGACCAATAACATCCTGACCCCGGACCATGCCGCGTCGTTCCTGGCGCTGACCACCGGGCGCAGCGACGCCTTCGTGATGGACGACATTCTGCTCGCCAGCCTGATCGCGGGCAGCACCAATCCCGCGGACTGGCGCATCATCGACGATAGCCTGCGTACCGAGCCTTACGGGCTGATCATCCGCAAGGGCGATCCGGAATTCAAGGCGCTGGTCGACCGGACGCTGGTCGCCATGATGAAGAGCAGTGAATTCCAGGAGCTCTACGCAAAATGGTTCACGCGGCCGATCCCGCCGAAGAACGTGAACCTGAATTTCCCGATGACGGCACCGCTGAAGGACGCGGTGGCCAATCCGAACGACAAGGGCGTGTGACCGGTAATCACCGGATCGCGACGGATGTTTCGCAGACTTAACGCGACGGTTGAATGGCCACCGCGCATCAGCTTGCGGCGCGCGAGGGGCTTTCGACGCTCCCCTAGAAGTCGACCGTCATCGAAAGCCACAGCGTCCGCGGCATGCCGCTGATCGCATAGCCGGTTGGATTGCCGATCCAGTAGTGCTTGTCGAACAGATTGGTCAGTGACGCCCTGAACGTGGTCGGGCGCCCCGCGAGGCTCGTCGCGTAACGCGCACCGATGTCAAAGGTCGCCCAAGCGGGGACGCTCTGGATGTTGTCGGCGCTGACATAGGCCCGGCTGGTGTAGATGGCTCGTGCCGTCGCGGTGAGGCCGGGCACGAAGGGCGTATCCCATTCGACGCCGAGATTGCCCTGCAGGTCGGGCGCGCCGATCGCGCGATTGCCGTCGTAGAGGTGGCCCTGCGTCTGGGTGAGCCGGGCATCGAGCCAGGTCACGCCGCCGAGCACGCGGACGCCGGGCGCGACCTCGCCAAATGTATTGAGCTCAACGCCGCGGTTTCTCTGTTCGCCATCGAGGCTGTAGATCTTGGTGATGGGATCGATCACACCGCTCGGCAGGCTGATCTGGAACGCCGAGAGGCTCGCGCCGAAGCCTCCGAGATCGAGCTTTGTGCCGACTTCGACCTGCCGGGTCTTGAAGGGTGCGAACACCGCATTGGTATTCACCGCGCCGGAAGGCGGCGTCGGCCCTGGCGTCAGGCCTTCAATGTAGTTGGCATAGAGCGAAAACTCCTTGATCGGCCGCACCACCAGCGCGATCGAAGGCGACGTTGCGCTTGCGTCGTAGTGCGTGGTCTCCAGGCCGCTGACGGGATCGAAGCTGCTCGCGATCACCTGCTGTTGGCGCGCGCCCAAGATCACTTGCAGCATGCCGCCCATGGTCGTGATGGTATCGGCAACGCCGACACTGCGCAGCCCGAGGAATCCCGACTTGCCCTCCGGGAACGTCGATACCGGCGTTCCCGGACTCGCCAACAAGGTCGGCCGGTAGATGTTGGTGAGGTAAGTCGCGTAGTTGGTCTGCCCGAGCCAATCGGTCCGGTCGAGCGCGCTGCCGCTGACCACGACCTCATGGCCGACGGGTCCCGTGTCGAAACGCGCACGGACGCCCGCCTCGCCGGAGACGCCCTCCGACTTGCCGGTCTGGAATCGGGACGTGCCCCGGGCATCGCCCGCGGTGTTGAGAATCGTCGCGCCCGGATCTTCCTGCTTGTCGTAGCGGAACTGGTTGGCGCCGATCGCGCCGAACACGGTGACGCTGTTGCTGAGATCGTATTCGGCCCTGGTCAAGCCGGTCAGGCTCTGCGACCGCGCACGGTCAAACGGCTGCGCGAGATTGATGCGCGGATCGGGGGCCTTCGGCATGGCGATGCCGGGCACCGGCGTGTAGCCACGCTGGGCCGCCTTCATCCAGTCGTCCTGGGAGATGATGTCCGCGGACCAGCGAAAGCGTTCGCCATGATAGTCGACGCCGAGCGAACCCACGCCGTTGCGCGTGGACTGTCGGTCGATCGAGGTGTTGCCGCCATCGATCCCGCCGTTGAAGCGAACGCCCCACTCCTTCTGTTCGCCATAGCGGCGTGCGAGGTCGAGCTCCGTTCCGAAACGTCCGTCGGAAATGTAGCCCGCGGTCAGGCGCGTGAGGTCCTCCGCCGCCCGCTTGGTCACGACATTGACCGTACCGCCGATGCTGCCTTGCGGGGCCATACCATTGAGGAAGGCACCCGGCCCCTTGAGCAGCTCAATGCGCTCGATGGGAGCCGGGTTGACGCGATAGGCCGGAACGAGGCCGTAAAGCCCATTCAACGCGATTTCGCTGTTCTCGACCCGGAAGCCGCGGATGGTCAGCGCGTCGTAACGGTTGCTGCTGCCGATCGCAGCACGCACCGACGGATCGGAATTCGTCAGCACTTCCGCGACGCTGGTTGCCTGCTGATCGCGGATCGTCTTCTCAGTATAACTCGTCAGGCTATATGGCGTATCCATATAGTCCTTGTTGCCGAGCAGGCCGAGTTGCCCGCCGTGCGCGACCTGGCCGCCGATATAGGGCACGGGCAACGCCGCCTGCTGCGCACCGGCGGTGGGCGTGGCCGCGGGTGCTGGCGCGTGCTCACGCCGGCTCGCCTGATGCGATGCCGACGAGCGCGCCGCTCGTGACGATGACGGCCTCCGGACCGGCGTGGCGCGATGCTGTGGCGCGGCCACGACGACCGGCGGAAGCGGCGCAGCACCGCTTGCGGGTGGTTGCTCCGGCGACTGCGCGAGCGAAGGGACCGTGGTCAGGAGGAGAGACGCGCACGCGAGTCGGAATGCGCACGGAACGTTTGAAGTGACGAGCATAAGGTCCCCGGATTCTTGTTCTTGGTTTCGGCTCGAACATCGTCAGAGTTCGAGCGCGACCACCGGGGCATAAGCAGCATGCGCTGCGACGCCAACTAGAACGTATCTAGGAAACGGGGATGAAGCCTGCTGCGCGAGGCGATATCGACGCGGCAGATTCCAAGATTCGAACATGCTTCCGTTGCGTGGCATCGCGCGTACGCAGCTAGATTCTGAAAGCTCGCTTCGAGATTAGAAAGATTCTTGATGCGATCGCCGTCGCGATCGGACCGCCATCATTCGGCGGACGCGGTGAATTGTCGCACGCCGGCAGATGGAGCGATCGACAAGGACGATCGATGGGTTCGCCGGCATGCGTCCCCTCGCCGCAAGGGCGAAGGGACACGGTACTCCGCGATCAGACGCCGGCCATCATGACGTATTTGATCTCGACATACTCATCCATGCCGTGGCGCGAGCCTTCGCGGCCCAGACCCGATTCCTTGACGCCGCCGAACGGTGCGACCTCGGTCGTGATCAGGCCGGAGTTGACGCCGACCATGCCCGACTCCAGCGCTTCGGCGACGCGCCAGACGCGGCCGATGTCACGCGAGTAGAAGTAGGAGGCGAGGCCGAACGGCGAGGCGTTGCACATCGCGATCACATCGGCCTCATCCTTGAAGCGGATCACCGGCGCGAGCGGGCCGAAGGTCTCCTCCTGCGCGACGAGCGCGTCGGGTCTCACGTCCGACAGCACGGTCGGCTCGAAGAAGCTGCGGCCCAGCGCCGAGCGCTTGCCGCCGGTCACGACCTTGGCGCCGCCCTTTACGGCGTCGGCAATGTGCCGCTCGACCTTCTCGATCGCCTTCATGTTGATCAGCGGTCCCTGGGTCACACCGGCCTCGGTGCCGTCGCCGATCTTCATCTCGGCGACCTTCTTCGACAGCTTCTCGACGAACTGGTCGTAGATCTTGTCCTGCGCGTAGAGACGATTGGCGCACACGCAGGTCTGGCCCATGTTGCGATACTTGGAGACGATGGCGCCTTCGACCGCGGCGTCGATGTCGGCATCGTCGAACACCACGAAGGGCGCGTTGCCACCGAGCTCGAGGCCGAGCTTTTTCACGCCGACCGATGCTTGCCGGTACAGGATCTTGCCGACATTGGTCGAACCCGTGAAGCCGACGAACCGCACCGCCGGATGCTCGCACAGCACCTTGCCGATCGGCGGCGCATCACCGGTGACGATGTTGAGCACGCCCTTCGGCACGCCAGCCTTCTCAGCCAGTACCGCGAGCGCGAGCGCGGACAGCGGCGTCTCGTTGGCGGGCTTCAGCACCACCGTGCAGCCGGCGGCCAGCGCCGGCGACACTTTTCGCGTGATCATCGAGTTCGGGAAATTCCACGGCGTGATGGCGCCGCAGACGCCGATCGGCTGCCGGATCGCGAGCAGGCGGGCATCCGGACGCTGGGTCGGAATCGTCTCGCCATAGACGCGGCGCGCTTCTTCCGCGAAGAACTCGACATAGGCCGCGCCGATATCGACTTCGCCGAGCGCTTCCGCCAGCGGCTTGCCCTGCTCGGAGGTCAGGATCAGCGCGAGATCCTCGCGATTGGCAATGATCAGGTCGAACCATTTGCGTAGGATATTGGAGCGCTGCTTGGCGGTCAGCTTGGCCCAGGCCGGAAACGCCCGCTGGGCGGCTTCGACGGCCCCGGTGGTGTCGTCAGCGCCCAGTTGCGGAATCCTGATCAGTTCGACGCCGGTCGCCGGATTGTTGACGGCGAATTCCGGCGTGCCGACCCAGGCGCCGTCGATGTAGCAGCGATCGCGCAGCAGCGACGGGTCCTTCAGGCGGCTTTGCAGGGAGGTGGCTGCGGATTGCGTGGCGCGTGCGGCAACGGGCGGGGTCATGGCGTTACTCCTGGAATTTCTTTGGAGGGGTATTCGCCGCCTATATAGGCGGAAAGCCGCGGCGATGCACTGGCGGCCAGCGCGACCCTGCTTGGACGCAAACGCGGCGCCGTTGCGGAAGACCGTCATTCCAGGATGGCCCGGAGGACCAGACCTCAGGTGCGCCCTTGTGCATCCGAGGTTCGATGCTGCGCATCGCCCCGGAATGACAGCAGCGTGTCAGATCGCGCCGCCCGACATGTAGGCTTCGCGGCGGCCGATCATGCGTTCGGCCGCGGCCTTGGCATCCGCCTTGGTCGAGGTCGCGCAGGTCCGGTATTCGAGGTCGGCCTGCGCCCGCGCATCGCGGCGGCCGAACCAGGACTTGGCGCCGGTCTGCAGCAGCGCCAGCGCCTGGGCGACATTCTCGACTGCCTCAAACGAGTGCAGCGCACCGGTACCCGCGTAGCGAACTTCATAGAGACCAGGGCTGATCGGCGCCTCGATATTCTCGCCGCGGCCTGGCCGCGGATAGCGCTTCCATTCACTCCATGTCGAAATCATTGCTGCGTCCCCGCGAGGCGCGAAATGACGAATCTTTTCGTCAAATCCATCCCAATTCGCCGCACCGTTTATGCAGCGATCTGAATGCGTTAATGCAAATAATCAGGTACGAAAATCATTCCTTGATCACGTTACCGTGGCCGTCGTCGGAGGTCACCGGGACTTGTGCGGAGTCCACCGCAAAATCTGCGCGCGTGGTGAACATCTGTTGAGCACGGCCGTTCCTAATGGCCCGGCTGTCACGACATCGCGACACCATCGCATCGCACCCGCCTTGCGGGAGCGGAAAAGCGGGAGGATGATCCGCCCACTTCAAAACAATAAACCCACCGGAGGACGCCCCCAATGCAGAGCAAGGCTCAGATCGATCAGGTATTGCGGCAGAAGAGCGAGGCAAAGGAGATTCCCGGCGTGGTCGCCATCGCGGCCACCGGCAAGGACGTGATCTACGAGGGCGCGTTCGGCAAGCGCGACCTTTCCAAGAGCGATCCCATGACGGCGGACAGCGTGTTCTGGATCGCCTCGATGACCAAGGCAGTGACCTCCGCGGGCGCGATGCAGCTCGTCGAGCAGGGCAAGCTCTCGCTCGATGAGCCGATCGGCAAGCTGCTGCCCGATCTCGCCGCCGTGCAGGTGCTCGACGGCTTCGATGCCAAAGGCGAGCCGAAGCTGCGGCCTGCCAAGGGGCCGATCACACTGCGCAAGCTCATGACCCATACTGCCGGCTTCTGCTACGACCTGTGGAATGCCGACATGGGGAAATATATGGAGAAGACCGGTACGCCCGGGATCATCTCCTGCTCGAATGCCGCACTGAAGACGCCGCTGGCGAGCGATCCCGGCACGCGCTGGGAATACGGTATCAATATCGACTTCGTCGGCAAGGCCGTGGAGGCAGCATCCGGCAAGAAGCTCGATGCGTACTTGCGCGACAACATGTTCGCGCCGCTCGGCATGAGCGATACCGGCTTCAAGATCACGGACAACATGCGCAAGCGGCTGGTCGCCATGCACGCGCGCGGCGAGGACGGAGCGCTTGCGGCGATCCCGTTCGAGCTCGAGCAGAACCCTGAATTCCACATGGGTGGCGGCGGCCTCTATTCGACCGCCGCCGACTACATCAAGTTCTGTCAGATGATCCTCAACAAGGGCAAAGGCAACGGCAATCAGGTGCTGAAGGCCGAGACCGTCGCAACGATGGGGCAGAACCACATCGGCGATCTCACCGTCGGCAAGATGACGACGGCGGCACCGATGTATACCAATGACGTCGATCTCTGGCCCGACATCGTCAAGAAGTGGGGCCTGAGCTTCCTGATCAACACCGCCAAGACGCCGGAAGGCCGCAGCGCCGGCAGCCTCGCCTGGGCGGGCCTCGCCAACACCTATTACTGGATCGATCCGTCGCGCGACGTCTGCGGCGTGATCCTGACCCAGCTGTTGCCGTTCGCCGACAAGCACAGCCTGGAGGCCTTCGCAGGCTTCGAGAAGGGCATCTATGCCGGCCTCGATGCCGGCAGCGGAAAGCGAGCGGCCTGAGGGACGCCAGCACGATCGACTCCCTCTCCCCGTTCTTACGGGGAGAGGGTTGCGGTGAGGGGCTGCTTCCGCGAGTTGTGATCGCTGTAAGACCTGTACCCCCTCACCCGGAACGCATCTAACGATGCGGCATAGCCGGAGCTTAGCTCCGGCGTTCTTAATGACGGCCGCCGAAGGCGGCCTATGCCTCTCCCCGCAAGCGGGGCGAGGTGAAGCGGAGACTGCTGTTCCATTTCGGCGCTTCATCCCTCCCCTCACGGGGAGGGATTTTTCATACCCGCCATAGGTCGGGCCTGTCCTGTCGGCGCCAAACGACTAAGATCGCGCAAAAAAGCGTGACGACACAAACACGACCAGGAGGAGGACCAGCTTGGCACCCACACCCAAGGCAGACAGCTATGTCTGCGGCATTTCCGATACGCCGCTGCTCGGTGAAACCATCGGCCGCAGCCTCGACCGCGCACGTGCGCGCTGGGGCGATCGCGAAGCGCTGGTCTCGCCCAGCCACAATGTGCGCTGGACCTGGAACGAATTCGTCTGTCACGTCGAGGCCCTGGCGGCCGGCTTCCTCGCACTCGGGCTGCAGCGCGGCGAGCGGATCGGCATCTGGTCGCTGAACCGGCCGGAATGGACGCTGACGCAATTCGCCGCCGCGAAGGCCGGCCTGATCCTCGTCACCATTAATCCGGCCTACCGGCTGAGCGAGCTCGAATTCGCGCTTGGCAAGGTCGGCTGCGCCGCGATCGTGACCGCGACCGCGTTCAAGAGCTCGGCCTATATGGAGATGCTGAACACGCTGCTGCCGGAGCTTGCGAGCTCGGAGCCCGGTCATTTGCGCTCGGCGCGGCTGCCGCAGCTGCGCGCCGTGATCCAGATCGGCGGACCGGCGGCATCAGGCACGATTCCGTTCGATGCGGTCGCGCAGATGGGCGGCGAGCGCCATCGCGAACAGCTTGCGGCGCTTGGCGAGAGCCTGCAATTCGACGATCCGGTCAATATCCAGTTCACCAGCGGCACCACCGGCTCGCCCAAGGGCGTGACGCTGACCCATCACAACATCCTCAACAACGGCTATTTCACCGGCCGCGCCATGCGCCTGACCGAGCAGGACCGCATCTGCATCCCGGTACCGCTCTATCACTGCTTTGGCATGGTGATGGGCAATCTCGCCTCGGTCACGCTCGGCACCACCATGGTGTATCCCGGCGAAGGTTTCGATCCGCTGGCGACGCTTGCGACCGTCGCGCAGGAGAAATGCACGACGCTGTACGGCGTGCCGACCATGTTCATCGCCGAGCTCGACCATCCCGAGTTCAAGCGCTTCGATTTGTCGTCGCTGCGCACCGGCATCATGGCCGGCGCGCCCTGCCCGATCGAGGTGATGAAGCGCGTCAACACCGAGATGAACATGCGCGAGGTGACGATCGCCTACGGCATGACCGAGACCAGCCCGGTGAGCTTCCAGAGCGCGACCGACGACCCCCTGGAGCGCCGCGTCTCCACCGTCGGCCGCATCCATCCGCATGTCGAGGTCAAGGTCGTCGATCTCGACGGCAAGGTGGTGCCGCGCGGCGAACGCGGCGAGCTCTGCACCCGCGGCTACAGCGTGATGTCAGGCTATTGGGACGAGAAGGAAAAGACCGGCGAGGTGCTCGACGCCAATGGCTGGATGCACACCGGCGATCTCGCCGTGATCGACGACGAGGGCTATTGCAACATCGTCGGCCGCATCAAGGACCTGGTGATCCGCGGCGGCGAGAACCTCTATCCAAGGGAGATCGAGGAATTCCTCTACCGCCATCCGAAGATCCAGGACGTGCAGATCTTCGGCGTCGCCGACGCGCGCTATGGCGAGGAGCTGTGCGCCTGGGTCAGGGTCCGCCAAGGCGAGACGCTGACCGCCGACGAAGTCCGCGCCTTCTGCCAGGGCCAGATCGCCCACAACAAGATCCCGCGCTATATCGAATTCGTCGACGAATTCCCGATGACGGTGACGGGGAAGATCCAGAAATTCGTGATGCGCGACGCGGTCGAGCAGCGACTGGGATTGAAGGCGGCGAAGACCGCGTGATCTTTCTTCCCCCTCGCCCCGTTCTTACGGGGTGAGGGCTGTCTCCGCGAAATGCGATAGAGATGAGTGTGCGGAAGCTCCCCCTCACCCGGAACGGATCTCCGATGCGTTCCGACCTCTCCCCGCAAGCGGGGCGAGGTAAGAGGCGCCATTACACCAACAACCCCTTCTGCTTCGCCAGATCCTTGAGCGACACCAGCGGCCGGGCGCCGATGTGCTGGATCACTTCGGCGGCGGCGAGCGCGCCGAGGCGGCCGGCGTTCTCATGGCCGACATTGCGCACGAGACCGACCAGGAAGCCGGCCGCGAACAGATCGCCGGCGCCGGTGGTGTCGACGAGCTTGTCGATCGGAGAGGCGGGCGCCGATACGACGCCATCGCCTGAGATCACCACGCAGCCCTTCTCGCTGCGGGTGACGACACCGAGTTTTGTATCCTTGCCGAACTGCTTCAGCGCGGTGTCGAAATCCGAGGTCTGGTACAGCGAGTGCAACTCGGACTCGTTGGAGAACACGAGGTCGACCGTGCCCTTGCGCATCAAAGCGAGGAATTCGTCGCGGTAGCGATCGACGCAGAACGAATCCGACAGCGTCAGCGCGACCTGGCGGCCCGCGCCATGCGCGATATCGGCCGCCTTCACGAACGCGTCCTTGGCGTTCTTCGGATCCCAGAGATAGCCCTCGAGATAGATGATGCCGGCGGCTGCGATCTGGGCCGGATCGATGTCATCGGGCGTCAGGTCCTGCGCGGCGCCGAGATAGGTGTTCATGGTGCGCTCGCCATCCGGCGTCACCAGGATGTAGGAGCAGCCGGTGGCCGGGCCGACCTTGGCCGGCGCGGTGTCGAAGGCCACGCCGGCGGCGCGGATGTCGTGGACGTAGAGCTTGCCGATCTGGTCGTCCTTGACCTTGCCGACATAGGCCGCGCGGGCGCCGAGATTGCCGACGCCGACGATGGTGTTGGCAGCCGAGCCGCCCGACATCTCGGTCGCCACGCCCATGTCGCTGTAGATCGCGGTGGCGCGCGCCTCGTCGATCAGCTGCATCGAGCCCTTGGTCATGCCGTGACGGGCAAGGAATGCCTCGTCGGTCTGCACCAGCACGTCGAAGATCGCGTTGCCGATCCCGAGAACGTCGTATTTTGCGTCAGCCATAGACCTGCCCTGTGTTAACGCCACCCAACAAGAGCCGCGACCTATCACGTTACGCCTCGGGGCAGCAAGCCGCGCTCGTTGTTCCGTCATCCTCTCGCCTGTTAGCCCGTCATCCTGAGGTGCGAGCCTCTTCGGCGAGCCTCGAAGGATGGACGGCCACAGTACGGGCCGATTCATCCTTCGAGGCTCGCTCCGCTCGCACCTCAGGATGACGGGTTTGGTACCGTGGCGGTGGCGGCAATGCGCGCGGCTGCTATACAGGCTCCATGTTCCGCTCCTTCCTCACGGTCTCCTCGGGAACGCTGGCCTCGCGACTGCTCGGTTTCGTGCGCGATTCCGTGATCGCGGCGCTGCTCGGCGCGGGGCCGGTGGCGGATGCGTTCCTGGCGGCATTCCAGCTCGTGAATGTGGTGCGACGGCTGCTGTCCGAGGGTGGATTGAATGCCGCCCTGGTGCCGGCCTGGCTGAAGGTTCGCGATAGCGATGGTGAAGCGGCGGCGCGAGCCTTTGCCGGCCGCGTGCTCGGCACCGTCAGCGCCGCGGTCATCGTGGCCGCGCTCGTGATCGGCGTGCTGATGCCGCTGGTGATCGCGGCGATCGCGCCGGGCTTCGTCGGCCGCGACACGCTGCAATTCGCCGTCGACGACGCAAGGCTGATGCTGCCCTATCTCGCCTTCGCCGGCCCTGTCACTGTGATGATGGCGCTGCTCAACGCGCAGGGACGCTTCGCGCTGACGGCGTTCTCGCCGCTGCTGTTCAACATCGCGCTGATCGCGGTGATGGCCGTGCTGCTGGCGCGGCAGCAGGAGCCGGTGCAGGCCGCGCTGGTGATGGCTGCAACGATCGGCGTCGCCGGCTTCCTGCAATTGTCGATGCTGGCGCTGCGCGGGGCAAAACTCGCCGCGCCGCTCCGCATCTCCTTCGATCCCGAGATGCGCGGCTTTCTCGGCCGCGCGGTCCCCGGCATGGTCGCGAGCAGCGCGCCGCAATGGCTCATGGTGGCGGGCGCGGTGATCGCGTCGACCTCGCCATCGGCGGTGTCCTGGCTCTATTTCGCCAACCGCCTGCTCGAACTGCCGCTCGGCATCGTCGGCGTCGCCATGGGCACGGTGCTGATCCCGGAGATGACGCGCGCGGTGCGCAGCGGCGAACCTGGCGCGATCGCGCATGCGGAATCGCGCGGGCTCGAACTCGCGGTCGGGCTGGCGCTGCCGGCAACGCTCGGCCTGATGGTGCTGAGCGAGCTGATCGTGCGGATGCTGTTCGAGCATGGCGCGTTCACCGGGCAAGATACTGCGGCCACCGCGCAGGCCCTGATCTGGCTGACGCTCGCGCTCCCCGCGCATGTGCTGGTGAAGGCACTGTCGCCGGCGTTCTTTGCGCGCGAGGACACGCTGACGCCGCTGTTTGCGACGCTGAAGGCCATCGTGGTCGCGATCGCGGCGGCCTTCCTGCTCGGCCATATCTTCGGCGCGAGTGGAATCGCGGCGGGCATTGCGCTCGGCGCCTGGAGCAATGCGCTGTCGCTGATCCGCAAGGGCGCTGCGACCTTCGGCTTTTCGATCGATGCCGAGGCGCGCCGCCGGCTGCCGCGCATCCTGGCCGCAGCGCTCGCGATGGGCGCCCTGCTCTGGCTCGCGGCAGGCGCGCTGCCGGCGGCCGGCAGCCACGGTTTCGTGCAGGCGGCCGCCCTCCTCGTGCTGATCGCGGCCGGCATCGCCGGTTACGGGCTGTTCTTGCAGCTATTCGGCGTCACCGGCTGGCGACAGGCGGTTAACGCCGTCAGGCAAAGGCGCCCCGCCTGACTTGCGCGCGCAGGGCTTAAGTGGCAAACGACCCGGCAAAAGCAGCCCTATTTCCGGGAATCGAGACCATGGCGTTCGTTGAACGGGTTTTCTCAGGCGTCCAGCCGACGGGCAATCTGCACCTCGGCAACTATCTCGGCGCCATCGTCAACTTCGTGAAGATGCAGCAGACCCACAACTGCATCTATTGCGTCGTCGACATGCACGCGATCACGCAGGGCGTCGAGGTCTGGGGCGGCCCGGCCGAGCTCGCGCGCAACACCCGCGAGGTGACCGCGGCCTTCATCGCCTCCGGCATCGACGCCAAGAAGCACATCGTGTTCAACCAGAGCCAGATCGCCGGCCACGCCGAGCTGACCTGGATCTTCAACTGCGTCGCGCGCATCGGCTGGCTGAACCGCATGACGCAGTTCAAGGAGAAGGCCGGCAAGGACCGCGAGAACGCCTCCGTCGGTCTCTACGACTATCCGGTGCTGATGGCCGCCGACATTCTGTTGTACCGCGCCACCCATGTGCCGGTCGGCGAGGACCAGAAGCAGCATCTGGAGCTGTCCCGCGACATCGCGCAGAAGTTCAACAACGACTTCGGCGATTCAATCCGTGGCCACGGCTTTGCGGACGGCCTGTTCTTCCCGCAGCCGGAACCGCTGATCACGGGGCCGGCGACGCGGGTGATGAGCCTGCGCGACGGCACCAAGAAGATGTCGAAGTCGGACGCCTCGGACAATTCGCGCATCAACCTCACCGACGACGCCGACACCATCGCGCAGAAGATCCGCAAGGCGAAGACCGATCCGGAGCCGCTGCCGTCGGAGGAAAAGGGCCTTGAGACCCGCCCCGAGGCCGACAATCTGGTCGGCATCTACGCGGCGCTCGCCGGCGTCTCCAAGCAGGAGGTGCTGACGCAGTTCGGCGGCGGGCAGTTCTCCAGCTTCAAGAACGCGCTGGTCGAGGTTTGCGTCGCAAAACTGGCGCCGATCGCCTCCGAGATGAAGAAGCTGGTTGCCGATCCTGGCCATGTCGATTCGATCCTGGTCGACGGCGCCAACCGCGCCCGCGGCATCGCCGATGAGACCATGCGCATGACCAAGGACATCGTCGGCTTCATCCGCCCGCGCTGACATCACCGGCAGACCTGCGCGCGCCCTCTCCCCAACAGGGAGGGAGTGTGGCAGCATGGGCCAGGTTTGAGCATGATCTTTTCGGAAAACCGCTGCGCACTTTTCCGGATCATGCCGTTGGTTCAGCACCGGGACATGCATGACCGCCCAGCGACGAAGCTACGAGACAGGTCACAAGCCGAAATGCCTCGTCATCGTTGACGACACCGCGGAATGGGACCGCGCGGTCTATTACGCCAGCCGGTGGGCGATCCGGGTCGGCGGCGGCGTTCTGATGCTGCGGGTGATCGAAACCGAGGACCAGAACCAGCAATGGCTGGGGGTCGCCGACATCATGCGCGCGGAGGCCGAGGAGGCCGCCAATGAGGCGCTCGACCGCGCCGCCGGGCGCGCCAACGGGATCGCCGCGATCACCCCGGAGCGGGTGATTCGGGAGGGCGACCCGACCGAGCAGATCCTCGACGTGATCGACAAGGACGTCGATATCGCCATGCTGGTGCTGGCCGCCAATCCGGGCGCCGAAGGGCCCGGACCGATCATCACCACCATGGCCAAGACCATGGGGGCGTTCCCGATCCCGGTGACGATCGTGCCGGGCGGCCTGACCGACGCCGAGATCGACGCCCTGTCCTAGGGAAGATGCACAACCTTCCGTCATGGCCGGGCTTGTCCCGGCCATCCACGTCTTTCTCGCAAGTGGCACCGAAGACGTGGATGCCCGGCACAAGGCCGGGCATGACGAGTATGAGGCGTAAGGCCCGGCTTCATCGCCGCCCTGTCACTCAGAATCCGCCGTTGCGGGCCTGGAACCGCGGTTTGCAGCTTGATCGCAGGCTTTTTAATTGCCATCTGGTAGGGGAACCCCAACGCGCCGGCCTTGAACCGGCGACGCCGGAGACAGCAAATGTTCATTCAGACCGAAGCCACGCCCAATCCCGCCACCCTGAAATTCATCCCGGGCCGCACGGTGCTCGACAGCGGGACCATGGAATTCTCCTCGCCCGAATCCGCGGCGCGCTCGCCGCTCGCCGAACGGCTGTTCGCCGTGTCCGGCGTCACCGGCGTGTTCTACGGCGCCGACTTCGTCACGGTGACGAAGGCGGACGGCGACTGGCAGCACCTCAAGCCCGCGATCCTCGGCGCCATCATGGAGCACTACATGTCCGGCGCGCCGCTGCTCGCCGACGGCACCGCCGGCAGCGACGACGCGCGCGATGAGGAAGGCGAGTTCTTCGATGAGGCGGACGCCGAGACGGTCGAGCAGATCAAGGACCTGATCGAGACCCGCGTGCGTCCGGCGGTCGCCAATGACGGCGGCGACATCACCTTCCGCGGCTTCAAGGACGGCATCGTCTATCTCAACATGAAGGGCTCCTGCGCCGGCTGCCCGTCATCGACCGCGACCCTGCAACACGGCATCCAGAACCTGCTGCGGCACTTCGTGCCCGACGTGCAGGAAGTCCGGCCGATGTGATGGAGCGGCGAATGGCGCATGGCGGATCGCGAACAGCGTTCTCCTCGAATTCCCGGTTCGCCATTTCGTATTCGCCATTCGCCCTCCCATGATCATTCTCGCGATCGATACGGCGCTCGACGCCTGCTCCGCAGCGGTGCTCGACACCAACTCCGGCAACACCATCGCCATCGAATCCCAGGCGATGCAGCGCGGCCATGCCGAGGCGCTGATGCCACTGATCGCGCGCGTGATGAAGGAGAGCGGCATCGGCTTTGCCGGGCTTGACCGCATTGCCGTCACCACCGGCCCCGGCAGTTTCACCGGCCTGCGCGTCGGGCTCTCGGCAGCGCGCGGCCTCGCACTCTCTGCGGAAAAGCCGGTGGTCGGACTGTCGACGCTCGCCGCCTACGCCGCGCCTGTGGTTGCCGAGAATGGCGCGCACCCGATCCTGTCGGCGATCGATGCGCGGCATGATCACGTCTATTTCCAGCTCGTCGGCGGCGACGGCAGCTTGATGCTCAAGCCGAAGGTTGCGCCGATCGCAGAAGCGCTCGAGGCCGCGCAGTTCGGCGCGCTGCATCTGGTCGGCAACGCCGCCAACATCCTCGCCGAGCGCTGGCCTGCGGATGCAGCTCCGCCGGTCAAGGTCGATAGGCAGCCCGCACCCGACATTATCTGGGTCGCCTGGGTCGGCGCCGCGGTGGATCCCGACACTGCGCCGCCGCGTCCGTTCTATCTGCGCGCACCCGACGCGAAGCCGCCGAAGGATCGCCTGGTCATCAGCGCGCCGCCATCGACATGATCGGCTGGCTGTCGCGATGGTGGGGCGGCGGTCCGCCCGCGGTCGAGCCCGCATCCTTGCGCGATGCGGCGCGGCTCGCCCAATTGCACGGCGCCTCGTTTCATCGCGGCTGGGGCGAAGGCGAATTCGAGGCGATGCTGACCGAGCGCAACACGCTGGTGCACCGGCTGCGCCAGGGACGCAGGGTGATCGGCTTTGCGGTCTCGCGGATGGCGGCGGATGAGGCGGAAATCCTGTCGATCGCGATCGATTCCAATCAGCGCGGGCGCGGCCTGTCGCGCGACCTGCTGCTGACCCATCTCGGCCACCTTGCCGGCCGCGGCATCCGCACCATCTTCCTCGAGGTGGAAGAGAACAATCAGCCGGCGCGACGGCTCTATGAAAGGGCCGGATTCGGCGTGATCGGCCGCCGCGAACGCTATTACAAGCAGCCCGGTGGGGAACATTTGAACGCGCTTCTGATGCGGCGCGACTTGTCGTAACATCGGCGCGATGGCAGAACACCCCCCGCTCTGCCACCCAAGGTTTGAAGAATACGGCCCGAAACCCATGACCACGGTGAAAATCCCGCCTGCGCATAAAAATACTGGCATCGAGGCGCGCTGCGCCGCGACCGGCATGCGCATGACCGAACAGCGCCGCGTGATCGCGCGGGTGCTGGCGGAAGCCATGGATCATCCCGATGTCGAGGAACTGTACCGCCGCTGCGTGGCGGTCGACGACAAGATCTCGATCTCGACGGTCTATCGCACCGTCAAGCTGTTCGAGGATGCCGGAATCATCGAGCGTCACGACTTCCGCGAGGGCCGCGCGCGCTACGAGCAGATGCCCGAGAGCCATCACGACCATCTGATCAATCTGCGCGATGGCAAGGTGATCGAGTTCACCTCCGAGGAAATCGAGAAGCTGCAGGCCGAGATCGCGCGCAAGCTCGGCTACAAGCTGGTCGATCACCGTCTCGAGCTCTATTGCGTTCCGCTCGACGACGACAGCAAGTCGTAAGCCGGGTGAGCTTCGAACTCGTCATCTTCGATTGCGACGGCGTGCTTGTTGACAGCGAGGTGATCTCCTGTCGCGCGCATGCGGACACGCTGACACGGCACGGCTTTCCGATCACACCCGACGGCGTGCTGAAGCGTTTCCTCGGCGTGTCCGACCGCGAGGCCCGGCGGATCGTCGAGAGCGAGATCGGCCGCGCGCTGCCCGAGAGCTTCGAGGCCGAGGTCAAGCACGCGACGCTCAGTCTCTATGCCGACGATCTCAGCGCGATCGCGCATGTCGGCGAGGCGATCGCCGCGCTCGATCTGCCGAAATGCGTGGCGTCGAGCGGCACGCCGGAAAAGATCCATCACGGCCTGACCTGCGCCGGGCTCTACGACCAGCTCGCGCCGCATATTTTCTCCGCCACCCAGGTCAAGCGCGGCAAGCCGGCGCCCGATCTCTTCCTGTTCGCGGCCGGGCAAATGGGCGCCAGCCCTGCGCGCTGTATCGTGATCGAGGACAGCGTGGCCGGCGTCACCGGCGCCCGCGCCGCCGGGATGACCGTGCTCGGCTTTTACGGCGGCAGCCACTGCACGGCGGGACATGAGGACCTGCTGCGCCAGGCCGGCGCGGCCAGAACCTTCGCAGATATGCGCCAATTGTCTGATTTGATCGCCCAGGCCGGCGCTGACCTTCAGATCGCCGACTGAGCCCACTCCGTCATTCCGGGGCGATGCGTCAGCATCGAACCCGGAATCTCGAGATTCCGGGTCTGGTCCTTCGGACCATCCCGGAATGACGGGGTGAAGAGCTGGATTTTCCCCCGTTTAAGCTATATTTGAGCAACGGCGCCCTGATGGCGCCGTTTCCATTTCCGCACTCAGGGTTCCATGACGACGCCGCGCAAGCTGCACATCAAGTCCTATGGCTGCCAGATGAACGTCTACGATGCGCAGCGCATGGTGGACACGCTGGCCGGCGAGGGCTTTGTCGAGACCGCGAGCGCCGACGACGCCGACCTCGTGATCCTCAACACCTGCCACATCCGCGAGAAGGCGTCGGAGAAGGTCTATTCCGAACTCGGACGGCTGCGCGTCGCCAAGGACGAGGCCGCGCGCCAGGGCCGCGAGATGAAGATCGCGGTCGCCGGCTGCGTCGCGCAGGCGGAAGGCGCGGAGATCATCCATCGTGCGCCGACGGTCGACATCGTGGTCGGACCGCAGAGCTATCATCATCTGCCTGCGCTGCTGAAGCGCGCCCAGGAAAGCGGCCGCGCGCTCGAAACCGAGTTTCCGGTCGAGGACAAGTTCAGCTTCCTGCCGCAGCCGAAGCCCGACGCGATCCGCGCCCGCGGCATCTCCGCCTTCGTCACGGTGCAGGAAGGTTGCGACAAGTTCTGCACCTTCTGCGTGGTGCCCTATACGCGCGGCACGGAGGTCTCGCGTCCAGTTGCGAAGATCATCGACGACGTCAAGCAGCTCGCCGACAATGGCGTGCGCGAATTCACGCTGATCGGACAGAACGTCAACGCCTATCACGGCGAAGGCCCCGACGGCCGCGCCTGGCCGCTCGGCAAATTACTGCAGCGGCTCGCCGAAATCCCCGGCGTCACGCGGCTGCGCTATTCCACCAGCCATCCGCGCGACGTCGACGACGACCTGATCGCGGCGCATCGCGATTTGCCGCAGCTGATGCCGTTCGTGCACCTGCCGGTGCAATCGGGGGCGGACCGGATCCTGGCCGCCATGAACCGCAAGCATACCGCCGATGACTACCGGCGCGTCATCGACCGGTTCCGGGCCGCGCGGCAAGACATTGCTTTTTCATCAGATTTTATCGTGGGCTTCCCCGGCGAGACCGCGGAAGAATTTTCCGCCACTCTCGCGCTTGTCACGCAAATCGGGTACGCTGCGGCGTATTCATTCAAGTATTCGCCTCGGCCAGGCACGCCGGCGGCGGAGATGCGGGAGACGGTGTCAGCAGCCGAGATGGACGAGCGCTTGGGGCGGCTTCAGGAATTGATCGACAGCCAGCAATCGGCCTTCAACCGGGCTGCGATTGGCACAACGGTCGATGTGCTGTTCGAGCGCGCCGCACGCAATCCGGGCCAGATCGTCGGCCGGACCGCCTATCTGCAGCCCGCCCATGTGATGGCGTCTCCTGACATCATCGGCAAGGTCCTCCCGGTGAGGATCGGCAGCCTCGAGCGCTACAGCCTGATCGGCGAGCTCGCGTCCCAATCCGCACCCGGCCTCATTTCGCAGACCATTGGAGCCTGAAATCCTTGCCCAAAAGCGCATCGGATTCGTCTTCGCTCGCTCCCAGCCGCAAACCTGACCGCGACATGCAAATGCCACCTGAGACCCGGCCGCCTGAAACTCAGGTCGTCATCGATTTCGACGACAACCGTGCCGCGTCCGTGCTGGTCGGCCCCTACGGACAGAATCTGGCGCTGATCGAGCGGCGGCTCGGTGTCGTGGTCGATTCCCGCGGCAATCATCTCACCATCGCGGGCTCGCGCGACGGCTGCGACGCGGCGCGGCGTGTGCTCGAGACCCTTTATGCGCAGGCCGTCGAAGGGCACGATCTCGATCAGGGCGAAGTCGAAGGCGCCATCCGCGTCGTGATCGCGCAGGGCTCGCTGTTCGAATTCGACAACAAGACCGCCAAGCCGACGTTTGAAACGATCAATCTGCGCAAGCGCCCGGTGCGCGCCCGCACCGCGGCACAGGATTCCTACATCCGCGCACTGAAGCGGCACGAGCTGGTATTCGGCATCGGCCCGGCCGGCACTGGCAAGACCTGGCTCGCGGTCGCCCACGCAGCACAGTTGTTCGAGCGCAAGGAAGTCGATCGCATCATCCTGACGCGGCCTGCGGTCGAGGCCGGCGAGCGGCTCGGCTTCCTGCCCGGCGACCTCAAGGAGAAGGTCGATCCGTATCTGCGCCCGATCTACGATGCGCTGTACGATCTGATGGATGCCCGCGTCGTCGAGCGCGCGCTGCAGGGTAACGAGATCGAGATCGCGCCGCTCGCCTTCATGCGCGGCCGCACCCTGACCAATGCCGCCATCATCCTCGACGAGGCGCAGAACACCACGACGATGCAGATGAAGATGTTCCTGACGCGTCTCGGCGAGAACAGCCGGATGATCGTCACCGGCGACCCGTCGCAGGTCGACCTGCCGCACGGCCAGGCTTCGGGGCTCACCGAAGCCGTGAAGCTGCTCGACGGCGTCGAAGGCATCGCGCAGGTGCGTTTCAAGGCCGAGGACGTCATCCGCCATGAATTGGTGGCGCGCATTGTGGCCGCCTATGAGGGATTGCCGCAAAAGCCGGCAAACGCCAGATCTTGAGACCAATAGCTTCGGCCGCGAGCCCGCGCGATGCGGGTTCCGGCCCTAACGCAGATTTTGAAACCAACGTGTCTGCTTTTCCTGCAACCGAGGTTCTCGTCACCGCCGAATGCTGGCAGGCCGAGCCCGATGCCGACGCGGTGATTCACCGCGCCATCGAGGCCGCCGCCGCAATCGCCGATGCCGATGTCGCGGATGCCGAGCTTGCAGTGATGCTGACCGACGACGCCGGGATCCGCACCCTCAACGCCAACTGGCGCAGCATCGACAAGCCGACCAACGTGCTGTCGTTTCCGGCGCTGCAGCCGGAAGGCGCCGGCGGAGCCGACGATGCCCCGCGCATGCTCGGCGATATCGCGATCGCCTATCAGACGACGCGCCGGGAAGCCGATGAGGAACAGAAGCCGTTCGACCATCATTTGAGCCATCTCGCAGTGCATGGCTTCCTGCATCTGATCGGTTACGACCACGAGAACGACGACGAAGCCGAGGACATGGAAGCGCTCGAGCGCGAAATCCTCTCCTCCCTCGGCATTCCCGACCCCTATGCGGATCGGATCGCCTGACATGCCGGATTCCGACCCGACCCATGACAATCCGCGCAATGTGAGCAACCTGCCTGCCGTCGTGCATGAAGGCGAGGTGCAGCGCCCGGCGGCCGAAGGCTGGCTGGTCCGCGCGATCCGCACGCTGTTCGGCTGGAAGGCCGGCTCGGTGCGCGACGATTTGCAGGTGGTGCTCGACGCCTCGACGCCCGACGACGTCGGCTTCTCGGCGATCGAGCGCACCATGCTGCGCAACATCCTGTCGCTGAACGAGCGGCGGATCGCCGACGTCATGATCCATCGCGCCGACATCGTCGCGGTCAAGCGCGACATCCCGCTCGGCGAATTGATGAGCCTGTTCGAGAGCGCGGCGCATTCGCGGCTCGTCGTCTACAACGAAACCCTCGACGACCCCGAGGGCATGGTGCACATCCGCGACCTTCTCGCCTTCATGACCGCGAAGGCGCGCGTCACCGACGCGACCAAGACGAAGCGCAAGAAGCCGTTCCCGGCCGGGCTCGATCTGCGCAGCGTCGATCTCGCGCTCCCGCTGGCGGACGCCCACATCATCCGCAAGCTGCTCTACATCCCGCCATCGATGCGCGCGATCGACCTGTTGGCGCAGATGCAGGCCTCGCGCATCCATCTCGCGCTGGTGGTCGACGAATATGGCGGCACCGATGGGCTGGTGTCGATCGAGGATATTGTCGAGCAGATCGTCGGCGAGATCGACGACGAGCATGATTCCGACGAGCCGCCGTCCATCGTCCGCCAGCCGGACAACTCCTTTATCGCCGACGCGCGCGCCAGCCTCGACGATGTCCGTTCGGTGATCGGCGAAGACTTCGTCACCGGCGAGGCCGGCGAGGAGGTCGAGACGCTGGGCGGCTATCTCGTGTCGTTCGTCGGCCGCCTGCCGGTGCGCGGCGAGGTGATTTCCGGTCCGGGCAATTACGAGGTCGAGGTGCTCGACGCCGATCCGCGGCGGGTCAAGCGCGTGCGGATCACGACGCGCAAGGAACGGCCAGCGCCGCGCAAGGAGCGCGAGCGGCGCCGCGAGCAGGCACCGGACTCCGGCAACCCGCAGGCGAACGACAACATGCCGCCGCCCGGCGAGGGAGCCGGTCCGCAGTGAGGCTTTCCGACAAGCTCCGATCGATCGGTCTCGCCGTCATCCTGACCTGGGGATGGAAGCGCGTCGTGCTCGCGCTCACAGCCGGCGCCTTGTCCTCGCTGGCGATGGCGCCGTTCAACGCCTGGCCGGTGCTGTTTCTGACGTTTTCGATCGCGGTCTGGCTGATCGACGGCAGCGCTGCGGGACGCTGGCGCGGCGTACCCGCCGCAGCGCTGTCCGGCTTCTGGTTCGGCCTCGGCTATTTCGTGCCGGGACTGTACTGGATCGGCTACGCCTTCTTCGTCGATGCAGACACCTTCGCCTGGCTGACGCCGTTCGCGGTGCTCGGCCTGCCCGCCTATCTCGCGCTGTTCACCGCCTTCGGCTTCGCGCTGGCACGGCTGATCTGGCCGCGCGACGCTTCGCGCGTGCTGGCGCTGGCTGTCGGGCTGACGATTTCGGAATGGCTGCGCGGCCATCTCCTCAGCGGCTTTCCTTGGAACGCGTTCGGCTACGCACTGACCGAACCCCTGGCACTGGCCCAGACCGCATCGCTGATCGGGCTGTGGGGCATGACGTTCCTGGCAGTCGCGATCTTCGCAAGTCCCGCCGTGCTGATCGACGGCGCCTCGCGCGGCCGCAAGCCGTGGCGCGCGCCGGTGGCCGCGGTGCTGGTTCTCGCCGCGATGCTGGCGTTCGGTGCGGTGCGCCTCTCGCAGCAGCCGACCAGCATGGTCAACGGCGTCAAGTTGCGCATCATGCAGCCCGATTTGCAGCAGGACGCCAAGTTCAACTACTCCGCCAAGGCGGCGGTGATGCAGAAATATCTCACTCTGTCGGATCGTGCGTCCGGGCCGCATTCGACCGGCGTGAGCGACTCCACCATCCTGATCTGGCCGGAATCCGCGTTTCCGTTCTTCCTGACCAAGGAAGCCGACGCGATGGCGCAGATCGCCGACTTGCTGCCGAAGGGAACGGTGCTGATCACCGGTTCGGTGCGCGCGCCCGATCTGCCGCCCGGCGTCCGCGTCACGCGCGCGTATAATTCGATCTACGTCATCGACCATGACGGCAGCGTGCTTGCGGTCTACGACAAGCTTCACCTTGTCCCGTTCGGAGAATATCTGCCGTTCCAGGACTGGATGGAGAAGCTCGGCTTCGTGCAGCTCACCAAGGTGCAGGGCGGCTTCATTCCCGGCACGATCCGCCGGACGCTCGATATTCCGAACGCGCCGCGCGCGCTGCCCTTGATCTGCTACGAGGCGATCTTCCCCGGCAACGTCGTGAGCCGCGACGACCGCCCCGGCTGGATCATCAACGTCACCAATGACGGCTGGTTCGGAATCTCGACCGGCCCCTATCAGCATCTGCAGCAGGCCCGGCTGCGCTCGATCGAGGAAGGCCTGCCGATGGTGCGCGCCGCGAATACGGGCATCTCGGCCATCATCGACCCGCTCGGGCGGATTGTCGCCCGACTCGGGCTCGGCATCGAAGGCGTGCTCGACGCCGGCCTGCCGGCGGCCATCGCGCCGACGATCTATGCGCGTGTCGGCAACATCCCCGCCGCTGTGATTGTGTTAGTTGCCCTCGCAATCGTATTGCGGAGGCGTTTTGTCAGGCGAAAGGCCTGACGGCCTTATCGCCGGTTGTCACACGAACCCGAAAAAGTGTCGAAATTTACCTCAGCGTGATTCCACCTGTTGACAGATCGACCGTGCACTTCGCATTGTACGGGTCCACGCGAAATCACAAGCCAAGTCAGCCCCTTTGCGCAAATTGTCCGCATTTCGTCCCGATCCTCCTTGCAGGATTTGACGGCACCGGCGCCTGAGGCATACTCCACGTCCAACTTGCCTCACCCCCCGGGCGCGCAATCCCTTAGGAGAGTTGGAAATGTCCACCAAAGCGCCCAATCCTGTTGACAAATATGTCGGCAGCCGCGTCCGTATGCGACGCATCATGCTCGGCATGAGCCAGGAAAAACTGGGCGAGGCGTTAGGCCTGACGTTCCAGCAGGTGCAGAAATACGAGAAGGGCACCAACCGTGTCGGCGCCAGCCGGCTGCAGCAGATCTCCGAAATCCTGCAGGTGCCGGTCTCTTTCCTGTTCGACGGCGGCCCGAGCGGGGTCAAGACCGCCGACGGCTTCAGCGAGGGCTCCTCGCCGGCCTATGTGTCCGATTTTCTGGCAACCGCCGAAGGCCTGGCCCTGACCCGCGCGTTCACGCGGATCGCGGACGCCAAGCTCCGCCGCAGCATCGTCGAACTGGTCGAGCAGATCGCGGCGCGCGAGGCGGCCGAGCAGGTCTGATCGGGCCATATCCGTTTGAGAGATCGTCAAATCTGGAATATGTCATTCCGGCGCGCGCTAAGGCGTGACGGGCTCCGATGGAATCTCGTCGCGCTCTAGCTCCTTGATCGAGCATGATCTTTCGGAAAACCGGGTCACACTTTTCCGGATCATGCCCTAAAGCGTTTTCGAGCGAAGTGGACACCGGTTCGCGTGAAGAAAACGCGTCAAAACAAGAATCTAGAGCCCCGTTCCGATTCATCGGAACGGAAACGGCTCTAGCGTGCGCTGAATGACAAAGCGAATTCACAGGCGACGACAACAACATGGCCAGCAACCCGTTCGAAACCGCTGATATCCTCGACGGCATTCGCCGCTGGGTCGAGATCGAATCTCCGACGGAGCGGCCGGATCAGGTCAACAGACTGGCTGATCTCGTCGCGTCAGGCTATCGCGACCTGCCGGCCACCGTCGACCGCGTTGCGGGACGCGACGGCTGCGGCGATCACCTGGTGACGCGCTCGTCCTGGGGGCAGGACGCACCGGGCATTCTGGTGTTGAGCCATCTCGACACAGTTCATCCGATGGGATTCATCGAAAGGTTACCATTCAAGATCGAAGGCGACAGTGCGTTCGGCCCGGGCATCTACGACATGAAGGGCGGCGCCTATCTCGCCTATCACGCGTTCCGGCAGATCTGCGCCGATGACACGCGCCCGCCGCTTGGCATCACCCAGCTCTACGTATCGGACGAGGAGATCGGCAGCCCGACCTCGCGGGCGCTGATCGAGGCCGAAGGCCGCAAGGCCAAATACGTGCTGGTGACCGAGCCGGCGCGCGACGGCGGCAAGATCGTCACCGGGCGCAAGGGCGTCGCGCGCTTCGACGTGCATATCAAGGGCGCGCCGGCACATGCCGGCACCCGCCCCGAGGATGGCCGCAGCGCGATCCGGGAGCTCGGCCATGTGATCCTGGCGCTGGAGGCGATGAACGATCTCAAGCGCGGCGTCACCGTCAATGTCGGCGTGGTCCGCGGCGGCACCAAGCCGAACGTGATCGCCGAAGAGGCCTACGCCGAAGTCGACATGCGCGTGCCGACCATGGCCGATGCCGACGAGCTGGTGCCGAAGATCCTCGGCATCACCTCGCGCACCGACGGCGTCAGCGTGACGGTGACCGGGGAATTGAATCGTCCGCCCTATGAGAAGAGCAATGCCGGCGCCGCGCTCTACGAACACGCCAGGGAGCTTGCAGGCGAACTCGGCTTTGAGCTGATCGATGTGTTCACCGGCGGCGGCTCCGACGGCAATTTCACCGCACCGCATACTGCAACGCTCGACGGCCTCGGCGTCGACGGCAAGGGCGCGCATACCCACCACGAGCAGCTCTACATCTCGTCGATCGAGCCCCGCGCGCGCCTGCTCTACCGTCTCTACCAGACGCTGCGATGACCCCGGCTCCGAACGACGGCGGCGATCGCGATTCGTCCGACGATGGCGCGATGGCCCATTCGCGCGGCTCGTTCTTCGGGCGGCGCAAGGGCCACAAACTGCGCGCGCACCAGGCCGACCTGATCGACAATCTGCTGCCGCATCTGTCGCTCGACATCTCGGCGCCCGCGCCCGAGGCGCTGACCGAACTGTTCGATGACGGCACCGCGGATGTCAGGCTCGAGATCGGCTTCGGCGGCGGCGAGCATCTGATCGCGGAAGCGCAGGCATTTCCGACGACCGGCTTCATCGGCTGCGAGCCCTATGTCAACGGAATGGCCAAGATCCTGACCCAGATCGAGGCGCACAATATCGGCAATATCCGCCTGTTCGCCGGCGACGCCGCCGAGCTGCTGGCCTGGGCGCCAGCGCGCTCGCTGGCGCGCATCGACCTGATCCATCCCGATCCCTGGCCGAAGCGGCGGCACTGGAAACGGCGCTTCGTGCAGGATGCAACGGTCGCGGCGATGACCCGGCTGCTGCCGCCGGGCGGTGAATTCCGCTTCGTCAGCGATATCGACGATTACTGCGCCTGGACGCTCGCGCATCTGCTGCGCTCGCCCGACTTCGCCTGGCTGGCCGAGCGCGCGATCGACTGGCAGCAGCCGTGGCCGGACTACACCATGACGCGCTACGGCGCCAAGGCCGAGCGCGAAGGGCGCAAGGCGGCATATCTGCGATTCAAGCGCTTGCCCTAATCGTCATTCCGGGGCGCGACGCAGTCGCGAGCCCCGGAATGACGACCAGTTACCCCTGCCCCGCCATCCGCGCCTTCCTGGCGTCAGTCGCTTCCCAGACCATGCGCTTGCCGCGCTCGCGGCCGAGCAGCTCGATCGGATCGTGATTGTCGATGTGGCCGAACTGGCCCTTGTAGACGCTGTAACCGCACAATTCCTGCAGGCGGCGCGGAAAGCGGGCTGCGGTCTCGCGCGGAATTCCGAGCTGCAGATTCTCCTGCTGGCGCATCCAGCCCCAGCAATAGGCGCAGGAAAAGGCAAAGCGCCTGGCGTCGCTGGTGTTGGCGCCGCCGCCATGCCACAGCGCGCTGTCGAACAGCATCACGCTGCCGGCCGGCATCGTCGCGGTGACCGCGTCGTAATCCTTGCCGTATTCCGGCGGCGCATCGAATTTGTGGCTGCGCGGAATGATCCGCGTCGCGCCGTTGTCGTCGCGGAAATCCGACAGCGCCCAGATCGCATTGATCGTGATCGGGATGTGCGGCCGCGGCAGCGGGATCAACTGGGTGTCTTCGTGAATCGGCTGCGCCTCCTGGCCGGGACCGAGCACCAGCGAGCAGAACGACGACAGCAGGCATTCTTTGTCCAGCAAGCGTTCGACCACAGGCAGCACGTTCTCATGCAGCGGCACCTCCCAGAACAGATCGTCATAGGTCAGGAGGTTGTTGATACGCAGCGTCTTGAAGCCCTCGAACGACGTCCTGGCAGGTGCGAGATTGTGTTCGCTCTCGATTCTTTGCACCGCGTCCTTCAATCCCTCGACCAGGTCCGGCGAGGCGGCGCGCCCGATCACGGTATATCCGTCGTCGCGGATCCGCTCGGCGTGCGATTGGATGTCGGCGTCCGTCAGCATGGCGATCTCCCCGTTGGCGCTGTGTCGCGCCTTGCGGAAAGCATAGCGGCTCATTTTGAAATTGGGAGGCATTTGATGGTCCCGTCACCCTGAGGAACGCGCTCTTGCGCGCGTCTCGAAGGGTCGACGGCCACCAGCCGGGCCGTACACCCTTCGAGACGCGCCTGCGGCGCTCCTCAGGATGACGGGTTTGAACGTTGGCGCTCGACCTTAGCGCGACTTCCAGAAATCCACGACGCGCTGCGCGGTGGACGGCATCAGGCGGACGAAATTCACCCGCGCGCCTTCGATATCGGCCGGCGACGGCACGCGGTTCGGCCCGAGCCGCATCAGGATCAGGGCACGCACGGCCGGCCATTCGAAGCCGATCGTCTTGCTGGCGATCAGGATCGGATCGTAGCGATCGCCGGAGATCAGGCGATCGAGCGTGACGATCTTGACGCTGGTCAGCGCCGCCAGCGCCGCCACGCATTCCTCGTATTTGAAGGCCTTTGCGAAGCCTGTCACCGCGGCCTCGTTCAATTCGCCGGCGCGACGCAATGCCAGGATCGCGCGCTGCGCAGCTGCGAAGTCGCGGCCCTCGACCTGCGCGACGACGCCTTCGATCTCGTTCAGCGCCAGCTTGATCTCGGCCTGCCGCTCCGGCTTGGCGACGACCTGCAACCGGCGGCGGATCACGTCGATCGAGCCGGCCAGCAGGCTCTTCAGATGCACGGGCGGAAGATCGTCACGGCGGCCGATCCGCAGCGTCAGCACGCCATCCTGACCGGCGCGCCGCACCAGCGTCGTGAAGGAGGCGTCCGAGAATGCGGCACCCGCATTGCCGGCCGCGGATCGGATCACATCGCGATCGCCGCGACGGACGATGACATCGGTCAGCGCGGTCGAGAGCTTGGAGCGCTCGGCCATCGCAAGCAGATGGCCCTGGCCCTTGGCATTGGCGATCTCGACCAGCACCTTGTCGTCGATCACCGGCGATTGGCGCAGCACCGGCCCCGCGATCGCGACCTCGTCCTCGCGGGCGAGTTGTCCGACCAGATGCCGCGGCGCGTTGGCGAGCGGGGCGAGCCGTTCGGCAAGATCGATCCGCGCAGCCAGCTCGGCATGCGGGACCAGACTGGTCAGCACCCCGTCGAACAGGTCGATATGGTCGGGGCGAAAGCCCGCGGCGCCCTGCAGGAACAGCTCGCCGAGCCGTCGCGCGGCCTCGGCGCGGCGCTTGGGGTCACCACGGCGAACGATGTCGTCGAGTTCGGGGATCAGCGCTGGGGCTGTCGTCATGAGCCTTGTCCAATCGGCGACTTCTGCCGATTTTCGGCAATCTATGACCCCGTTCGTAAACGGAGGGTTAGGTCAAACCCGCACCCCGGAGCCCGCAAAATCGCCCTCCGCCGGGCCCGGAGGCCTTGCCGGACCCCGGCAAAAGGGCTATATCCACCGCAACTTATGGTATCTCATACGATCGCGTAGGAGAGTGGGCCCCCCGGGACCCGCTCTTTTTTATTACCTGACGGGACCCAGCGAGGCCGGGTCCAGTTTAGGTAGCGTTAGCGGCCCCTTAAGGCCACCTGAACAACACAACAGACCTCAGACAACCCATAGACCTTAGACAGCCTTTGACACTGGATATGACCGATCCGACCGCCACGTCAGTGGACACCGAACTGCTCGCCGAGCCGCGGCTTGTCGTCGAGCCCGGGGTTGCGGCACGCGTCGCCGCCGTCGCGGTCCCGGTGCTGCAGGGCATGGGCTATCGCCTGGTGCGCATCAAGGTCTCGGGCGACGCCGGCTGCACCGTGCAGATCATGGCCGAGCGTCCCGACGGCTCGATGCAGCTCGAGGATTGCGAGGCGATCTCGCGCGCGCTGTCGCCGGTGCTCGATGTCGCCGACCCGATCGAGCGCGCCTACCGGCTGGAAATCTCGTCGCCCGGAATTGACCGGCCGCTGGTGCGCCGCTCCGACTTCGAGCGCTACACAGGGCATCTGGTGAAGATCGAGATGGCGGTGGCGCATCAGGGCCGCAAGCGGTTCCGCGGCCTGCTCGACGGCGTCGAAGGCAATGCGGTACGCATCAAGCGCGATGATTCACGTCCCACCGAGGACGCTGAAGTTCTCCTGGTGATGGAGGACATTTCGGACGCGCGGCTGGTGCTGACCGACGAGCTGATCGAGGAATCGATGCGCCGCGGCAAGGCCGCCGAGCGCGAGCTGCGCCGCGAGCTCGGCCTCGCGCCGCCGCAGCCGGCCCACGCCAAGAAGGGCGATCCGGCGAAGAGTCAGAAGCCAAAACCCAAGCTTGCTCAGAAGCCCGGCACCAAGCCGGCCCCGACCAACACCAAAAAGCACCGCCTGGCCGCCGAACGCGCGCGCCGTGGCGAGATCGATCCATTCGAAGGAGACTAAGCCATGGCAGTCAGCGCCAACAAACTCGAACTGCTGCAGATCGCAGACGCAGTTGCGCGCGAAAAGTCGATCGACCGCTCCATCGTGATCGCGGCGATGGAAGACGCCATCGCCAAGGCGGCGCGTGCCCGCTACGGCAGCGAGACCGACGTCCATGCCGAGATCGACGCCAAGAAGGGCGAGCTGCGATTGACCCGCCACATGCTGGTGGTCGATGTCGTCGAGAACTCGTCGAACCAGATTTCGCTGCATGATGCGCAGCGCGCCAATCCGGGCGCCCAGGTCGGCGACACCATCGCCGACACGCTGCCGCCGCTGGAATATGGCCGTATCGCCGCGCAATCCGCCAAGCAGGTGATCGTGCAGAAGGTGCGCGAGGCCGAACGCGACCGGCAGTACCAGGAATTCAAGGACCGCATCGGCGACATCGTCAACGGCATCGTCAAGCGCGTCGAATACGGCAGCGTGATCGTCGATCTCGGCCGTGGCGAAGCGATCGTGCGCCGCGACGAGATGCTGCCGCGCGAAGTGTTCCGCAACGGCGACCGCGTCCGCGCCTATATCTTCGACGTCCGCCGCGAGACGCGCGGTCCGCAGATCTTCCTGTCGCGCACCCATCCGCAGTTCATGGCGAAGCTGTTCGCGCAGGAAGTGCCCGAGATCTACGACGGCATCGTCGAGATCAAGGCGGTGGCCCGCGATCCCGGCTCGCGCGCCAAGATCGGCGTGATCTCGCGCGATTCCTCGGTCGACCCGGTCGGCGCCTGCGTCGGCATGCGCGGCTCGCGCGTCCAGGCCGTGGTGAACGAGCTGCAGGGCGAGAAGATCGACATCATCCCGTGGTCGCCCGACATTGCGACCTTCGTCGTCAACGCGCTGGCGCCGGCTGAAGTCGCCAAGGTCGTGATCGACGAAGACCGCGAGCGCATCGAGGTCGTGGTTCCCGACACCAACAACCAGCTCTCGCTGGCGATCGGCCGCCGCGGCCAGAACGTCCGTCTCGCCTCGCAGCTGACCGGCTGGGACATCGACATCCTGACCGAACAGGAAGAGTCGGAGCGCCGCCAGGCCGACTTCGAGAACTCGACCCGCGTGTTCATGGAAGCGCTCAATGTCGACGAGGTGGTCGGCCAGCTGCTCGCCTCCGAAGGCTTCACCTCGGTCGAGGAACTCGCGCTGGTCGATGTCAAGGAACTCGCCGGTATCGAAGGTTTCGACGAAGAGACCGCCACCGAGCTGCAGACCCGCGCCCGCGAATATCTGGAGCAGCTTGAGGCTGAACTCGAGGCCAAGCGCAAGGAACTCGGCGTCGAGGACGCCATGAAGGACGTGCCCGGCGTCACCGGCAAGATGCTGGTGAAGCTCGGCGAGAACGACGTGAAGACCGTCGAGGATCTGGCCGGCTGTGCCACCGACGATCTGGTCGGCTGGACCGAGCGCAAGGAAGGCGGCGAGCCGACCAAGCATGCCGGGTTCCTCGATGGCATCGAGGTCTCGCGCGACGAGGCCGAGGCCTTGATCATGCAGGCCCGTCTGAAGGCCGGCTGGATCACCGAGGCCGACCTTGCCAAGCCTGCTGAGGAGGCCGAGGCCGCCGAAGCAGAAACGGCGTCGTAGGGAGATGCCCCACGGATGCTCGCTCAGGCTGACCCCGATCTCGACGATGGGCCGCGGACACAGAAGTCCGCGACCACGCGGATGTGCGCGGTCAGCCGCGAGGTGCGTCCGATCGACGAACTGATCCGGTTCGTCATCGCGCCCACGGGCGAGGTGATCCCGGATCTCAAGCGCAAGCTGCCGGGCCGCGGAATGTGGGTTTCCGCATCGCGGCGCAGCGTTGCGGAAGCGGTCCGTCGTCACCAATTTAGCAAGGGATTCAAGCGCGATGTCCGCGTCGCGCCGACCCTTCCCGCCGACACCGACGCCCTCCTGGTCCGCAGCGTCACCGAGGCCCTGGCGATGGCCGCCAAGGCCGGGCAGGTCGTCGCGGGCTTCGGCAAGGTCGAGGACGCACTCAACCGGAACGAAACCGCAGCCCTGATCCACGCTTCGGACGGCGCAGCGGACGGAATCCGCAAATTGGACGCGATCGTCAGGCAAAGGGGCGAAAAACGTGGTGAATCGCCGGTAATCGCCGTCGTCAATGTTTTGACGTCGGAAGAATTGGATTTGGCACTTGGGCGGTCAAATGTGATACATGCTGCGCTGCTCGCGGGCCCGGCGAGCAAGACGTTCCTGTCGCGCTGCCAGTTGCTGGTCCGATACCGGATGGCCGACGACGACAAGACCGCCGAAGCGGCCAGAAATTCCAGAGCCTGATCCAGGAAGGCGGACGCCGTCATTCCGACCGGATCATGCTCAGCAAACGACGACAGTTGAAGGATTTGTGCGGCATACGCACAGCGAAACGAGATTAGGACTGCTGAATGGTTGATACCAAGACCCCTGGCGACAAGACTCTGAGTGTCCCGAGCAAGACGTTGTCGCTGAAGCCGCGCGTCGAGACGGGCACCGTGCGCCAGAGCTTCAGCCACGGCCGGACCAAGCAGGTCGTGGTCGAGAAACGCGGCAAGCGTCGCGTCGGTGGCGATGGCCCCGGCGAGGCGCATGCGCCGGAACCCGTGGTTGCAAAGCCGGTGGCGCCCGCCCCGAGGCCGCCGCAGGGCCGCCCCTCGGGTCCGCCTTCCGGCCAGCAACAGCGCAACACCCGCTCCGGCGTGGTGCTGCCGACCCTGACTGAAGACGAGCGTTCCGCGCGCGCCAGCGCGCTTGCCGACGCCCGTCAGCGCGACATCGAGGAGCGTCGTCAAGCCGAAGAGGAAGCCAAGCGTCGCGCCGTCCGCGAGGCTGCCGAGAAGGTCGAGCGCGAGGCCGCCGAGGCCCGCCGCAAGGCGGAAGAGGAACGCCACCGCCACGAGGAAGAGGCCAAGCGCAAGGCCGAAGTCGAGGCCAAGCGCCGCTTCGGCGAGGGCGAAGCCAAGCCCGGCGCGGCGCCTGCCGCTGCACCGGCCAGGCCTGCCACGGCCGCACCCGCGTCTGCTCCGGCAGCCCGGGCGCCGGCAGCCCGCACCACGACCACAACGCCTGCGCGCACACCGGTCGCGCCGAGGCCCCCGGGGGTTGCCGCAGATGCGACGGACGAAGACGAAGGTCCGCGCCTGGTGCGCCGTCCCGGCGGCGCCGTGCGTCCCGTTGCGGCCCCGAAGGCCACCCAGAAGCCCGGCCCGCAGAAGCAGCGCGGACGACTCACGGTCGTCACGGCGCTCACCGCCGACGACGTCCGCGAGCGCTCGATCGCCTCGTTCCGCCGCCGTACCCAGCGTCTGAAGGGTCACGCCGCGAACGAGCAGAAGGAAAAGCTGATCCGCGAAGTCGTCATTCCGGAAGCGATCACGATCCAGGAACTCGCGAACCGCATGTCGGAGCGCGCGGTCGACGTCATCCGCATGCTGATGAAGCAGGGCGCGATGCACAAGATCACCGACGTGATCGATGCCGACACGGCGCAACTGATCGCCGAAGAACTCGGCCATAGCGTCAAGCGCGTCGCCGCATCCGACGTTGAGGAAGGCCTGTTCGACGTCGTCGACAATTCCACCGACACCGAGCCGCGTTCGCCCGTGGTCACCGTCATGGGTCACGTCGACCACGGCAAGACCTCGCTGCTCGACGCGCTGCGCCACGCCAACGTGGTGTCGGGCGAAGCCGGCGGTATCACCCAGCACATCGGTGCCTATCAGGTGACTTCGCCGGAAAGCGGCAAGAAGATCACCTTCATCGATACGCCAGGCCACGCCGCGTTCACCGCGATGCGCGCCCGCGGCGCCAAGGTCACCGACATCGTCGTGCTGGTGGTCGCGGCCGATGACGGCGTGATGCCGCAGACGATCGAGGCGATCAACCACGCCAAGGCGGCCAAGGTGCCGATGATCGTGGCGATCAACAAGATCGACAAGCCCGATGCGCGGCCGGAGCGCGTGCGCACCGAATTGCTGCAGTACGAGGTGCAGGTCGAATCGCTCGGCGGCGACGTCGTCGACGTCGAGGTCTCGGCCAAGAACAAGACCAATCTCGACCGGCTGCTCGAGATGATCGCGCTGCAGGCTGAAATCCTCGACCTGAAGACCAATTCGCAGCGTCCGGCGGAAGGCACCGTGATCGAAGCCAAGCTCGATCGTGGCCGCGGTCCGGTCGCGACCGTGCTGGTGCAGCGCGGCACGCTGCGGATCGGCGACATCATCGTGGCCGGTGCCGAGATGGGCCGCGTCCGCGCCTTGATCTCCGACCAGGGCGAGAATCTCGACGAGGCCGGCCCGTCGGTGCCGGTCGAGGTGCTCGGCTTCAACGGTCCGCCGGAAGCCGGCGACCGTCTCGCTGTCGTCGAGAACGAAGCCCGCGCCCGCCAGGTCACGAGCTACCGTGCGCACCAGAAGCGCGAGAACGCGGCTGCCTCGATCTCCGGCATGCGCGGCTCGCTCGAGCAGATGATGTCGCAGCTCAAGACCGCGGGCCGCAAGGAGTTCCCGCTGATCGTCAAGGCCGACGTGCAGGGCTCGCTGGAAGCGATCCTGGGTTCGCTCGAGAAGCTCGGCACCGACGAAGTCGCCGCCCGCATCCTGCATGCCGGCGTCGGCGGCATCTCGGAGTCCGACGTCACGCTCGCGGAAGGCTTCAACGCCGCGATCATCGGCTTCTCGGTCCGCGCCAACAAGGAAGCGGCGGCCGCAGCCAAGCGCAACGGCATCGAGATCCGCTACTACAACATCATCTACGACCTCGTGGATGACATCAAAAAGGCGATGTCCGGCCTGCTCGCGCCCACGCTGCGCGAAACCATGCTGGGCAACGCGCAGATCCTGGAAGTGTTCAACATTTCCAAGGTCGGCAAGGTCGCGGGTTGCCGCGTCACCGACGGCACCGTGGAACGCGGCGCCAATGTTCGCCTGATCCGCGACAACGTCGTGGTGCACGAAGGCAAGCTGTCGACGCTGAAGCGCTTCAAGGATGAAGTGAAGGAAGTGGTCGCCGGCCAGGAGTGTGGCATGGCATTCGAGAACTACGGCGACATGCGTGTCGGCGACGTGATCGAATGTTACCGCATCGAGACGATCCAGCGCTCTCTGTAAGTCCAAATCTTACGAAGCGCAGATCTTACTAAGCGTTGGGTCCATTTAACTGAAAATGCGACGACGTGGCCGGACTTTTAGTCCGGCCACCGGCGCATCGTCCGATTGAAAGCAAAGCTAGACATTGATGCCCGCGGCCAAGGCCGGCGGGCGCGACGGTTTTGGAAGAAGGTCATGCCCCGTCAAAAGAAGAGTTCCAGCCCCGGCGGATCGCAACGTCAGCTGCGCGTCGGCGAAACGGTTCGCCATGCGGTTGCCGAGATTCTGTCACAGGGTCAGGTTCACGATCCCGATCTGGAAGGCCACATCATCACCGTTCCCGAGGTGCGCATGTCGCCGGACCTGAAGCTCGCCACGGTCTACGTGATGCCGCTCGGCGGACGCGACACCGGCGCGGTGATATCAGCGCTCGAGCGCAACAAGAAGTTCCTTCGCGGCGAGATCGCGCATCGCGTCAACCTGAAATTTGCACCCGACATTCGCTTCCGCGTCGATGAGCGATTCGACGAGGCGGAGCGCATCGAGAAACTACTGCGGACACCTGCGGTGCAGCGAGACCTTGCACCCGATTCGGACGACGAGTGATGACTGTGATGACGACCAACAGCGTGATCGACGCGAAGGATGCCGATGCGCGCGACGCTGAGCGGGATGCTTTTGCCGGGCCGCGCACCGACGATACGCGCCGCACCAACAACGACCCGCGCCAGAAGCACGGCAGGCAGAACCAGCAGCCGCGCCGCGACAAGCGCGACGTCCATGGCTGGGTGGTGCTCGACAAGCCGATCGGGATGACCTCGACACAGGCCGTTGCCGTGCTCAAGCGCCTGTTCCAGGCCAAGCGCGCCGGCCATGCGGGCACGCTCGATCCGCTCGCCTCCGGCGGCCTGCCGATCGCGCTGGGCGAGGCCACCAAGACGGTGCCGTTCGTGATGGACGGCCGCAAGCGCTACCGCTTCACGGTCAGCTGGGGCGAGGAGCGCGACACCGACGACACCGAGGGACGGCCGGTCAGGACCAGCGAGAGCCGGCCGACCGCCGATTCGATCCGCCAATTGCTGCCGCGCTTCACCGGGGTGATCGAGCAGATCCCGCCGCAATATTCGGCCATCAAGGTGCAGGGTGAGCGGGCCTATGATCTGGCACGCGACGGCGAGACCGTGGAACTGAAGCCCCGTCCGGTCGAGATTCACGAATTAACCCTTGTAGAACACGGAGATAACGGACAATCCGTGTTCGAGGCCGAGTGCGGCAAGGGAACCTATGTCCGAGCCCTGGCCCGCGATATGGGCCGGATTCTGGGCTGTTTCGGCCATATCTGCGCCCTGCGGCGGACCCTGGTCGGTCCGTTTACCGAGCGGGACATGATTCCGCTGGAACAGTTGGAGGCTTTATGCAATAGAGCCGCGTCTGGCGAGGGCAGCCTCGCCGACGCGCTTTTGCCCGTTGAGACCGCGCTGGACGACATCCCGGCACTGGCCGTCACACGGGCTGATGCGGCAAGGCTCCACCGGGGCCAGGCCGTTTTGTTGCGCGGACGGGATGCGCCCAATACCAGCGGCACAGTCTATGTCACGGTGGCAGGCCGACTTCTCGCGCTTGCCGAGATTGGCAATGGCGAACTCATCCCCAAGCGCGTGTTCAACCTGAACGGACTGACTGCCAGTCCGGCTCGCAACAACGAAAGTAACTGACGATGTCGATTACCGCCGAACGCAAAGCGGAAGTCATCAAGACGAATGCCAACAAAGCCGGCGACACCGGCTCGCCCGAGGTTCAGGTCGCGATCCTGTCGGAACGCATCAATAACCTCACCGAGCACTTCAAGAGCCATGTGAAGGACAACCATTCACGCCGCGGCCTCCTGAAGCTGGTGTCGACGCGTCGCTCCCTGCTTGACTACATCAAGCGCAAGGACGAGGCGCGCTACAAGGCGCTGCTCGAGAAGCACAACATCCGTCGTTGATTTGAGAAGCACGCGCGCGAGGTTCGCGCGCGTTTTCGTATGGTCGTCCGTGAAATCGGGCTTTCGAATTGTCGAAAGATGATCATGCGCAACAGCATGGCCATCGCGCCATGCACACTAGCGTCCAGCAGCAATCCGGCCGCTGGACCGGGCAAGATGCCCAGATGACCGAAAGGATGGACGCCATCCGAAATCCAGGGACCATGGCAGGATCGCCGGATGCTGACCGCAGCAGCGCATCAGTGTCTCGCCGTCTTGGCATGGTCTTTGTGTTTCAGGGCGCCGTGCTTTCGTGAAACCATGAAAGAAAACCGAAATGTTCAATTCGCATTCCGTCGAGATCGACTGGGGTGGACGTCCCCTCAAACTTGAAACCGGCAAGATCGCCCGCCAGGCCGACGGCGCCGTGATGGCCACCTACGGCGAGACCGTGGTGCTCGCCACCGTCGTCGCCGCGAAGACGCCGCGCGAAGGCGTCGACTTCCTGCCGCTCACGGTCGACTACCAGGAGAAGACCTATGCCGCGGGCCGCATTCCCGGCGGCTATTTCAAGCGCGAAGGCCGTCCGACCGAGAAGGAGACGCTGGTCTCCCGTCTGATCGACCGCCCGATCCGTCCGCTGTTCGTCGACGGCTGGCGCAACGAGACCCAGGTGATCGTCACCGTCCTGTCGCACGACATGGAGAACGATCCGGACATCGTGTCGCTGGTCGCCGCCTCCGCCGCCCTGACGCTGTCGGGCGCGCCGTTCAAGGGCCCGATCGGCGCCGCGCGCGTCGGCTTCGCCAATGATGAATACGTGCTCAACCCGACGCTCGACGAGATGACCGAGACCCAGCTCGATCTCGTCGTCGCCGGCACGGCCGACGCCGTGCTGATGGTGGAATCGGAAGCCAAGGAGCTCAACGAAGACGTGATGCTCGGCGCGGTCATGTTCGGCCACCGCCACTTCCAGCCGGTCATCAACGCGATCATCGAGCTCGCCGAGAAGGCTGCCAAGGAGCCGCGCGAAGTCACCACGATCGACAATTCGGAGATCGAGAAGGAGATGCTTGGCATTGCCGAGCAGGATCTCCGCAAGGCCTACGCGATCCCGGTCAAGCAGGAACGCTATGCCGCGGTCGGTGCCGTCAAGGAGAAGGTGCTCGCGCACTTCTTCCCGGAAGGCCAGGAGCCGAAATACGACAAGCTCCGCGTCGCCGGCGTGTTCAAGGAACTGGAAGCCAAGATCGTTCGCTGGAACATCCTCGACACCGGCAAGCGCATCGACGGCCGTGACGCGAAGACCGTGCGCAACATCGTCGCCGAAGCCGGCGTGCTGCCGCGCGCCCACGGCTCGGCGCTGTTCACTCGCGGCGAGACCCAGGCGGTGGTGGTGACCACGCTCGGCACCGGCGAGGACGAGCAGTACATCGACGCGCTGTCGGGGACGTACAAGGAAACGTTCCTGCTGCACTACAACTTCCCGCCCTACTCGGTCGGTGAGACCGGCCGCCTCGGCGGCACCAAGCGCCGCGAGATCGGCCACGGCAAGCTCGCCTGGCGCGCGATCCACCCGGTGCTGCCGCCGCATCACGAGTTCCCGTACACGATCCGCGTGGTCTCCGAGATCACCGAGTCGAACGGCTCGTCCTCGATGGCCTCGGTCTGCGGCGCCTCGCTGTCGCTGATGGACGCCGGCGTGCCGCTGAAGCGGCCGACCGCCGGTATCGCCATGGGCCTGATCCTCGAAGGTCAGCGCTTCGCGGTGCTGTCGGACATCCTCGGCGACGAGGATCATCTCGGCGACATGGACTTCAAGGTCGCCGGCACCGACCAGGGCATCACCTCGCTCCAGATGGACATCAAGATCGAGGGCATCACCGAGGAGATCATGAAGGTGGCGCTCGGCCAGGCCAAGGAAGGACGCATCCACATCCTGGGTGAGATGTCCAAGGCCCTGACCGCGGCGCGTGCCGAGCTCGGCGAATACGCGCCGCGCATCGAGACCTTCAAGATCGCCACCGACAAGATCCGCGAAGTGATCGGCACCGGCGGCAAGGTGATCCGCGAGATCGTCGAGAAGACCGGCGCCAAGGTCAACATCGAGGACGACGGCACCGTGAAGGTCGCCTCCAACGACGGCGAGGCGATGAAGGCTGCGATCAAGTGGATCAAGTCGATCGCCTCCGATCCGGAGATCGGCCAGATCTACGAGGGCACCGTCGTCAAGGTGATGGAGTTCGGCGCGTTCGTGAACTTCTTCGGCGCCAAGGACGGCCTCGTCCACATCAGCCAGCTCGCGGCCAGCCGCGTGCAGAAGACCTCCGACGTCGTCAAGGAAGGCGACAAGGTCAAGGTCAAGCTGCTCGGCTTCGACGATCGCGGCAAGACCCGCCTGTCGATGAAGGCGGTCGACCAGGAGACCGGCGAGGACCTCGAGGCCAAGCAGAAGACCGACGCCCCGGCCCCGCGCGAAGCTGCCGGCGAGTAAGCTTGTTTGAAATGAAACGACGAAGGGCGGCCGAAAGGCCGCCCTTTTTGTTTGATGGGATGTTCGAACGGGCCAGCGCCCTGTCAGACAATGCGAGATTCCGACGCAGCGTCACAATGACCGTCTTCGAAACGGCATACGGTGGCTCGCGCGTATCTCGCTATGCTCTGTCGACGGGGACACTGGAGCTACAGGCCAGGAGGAATCGATGTCACTTATATCCCGCCGCCATCTCGTGCTCGCGGCAACTACGACCGCCGCGGCCGCGGCAGCGCCACGTTTCGCGTTCGCGCAGGCCACGACACAGGCCCCGGCCGGACCGTTCAAGATCGAACCGCTGGCCTATCCCGCCAATGCGCTGGAGCCGCATATCGATGCCAAGACGATGGAAATCCATCACGACCGGCATCACCAAGCCTATGTCACCAACCTCAACACATTCGCCAAGGACAATCCGCAGATCGCGGAGAAGCCGGTCACCGAGGTGCTCGCCAATCTCGGCAGCGTGCCGGACGCGATCCGTACCGGCGTTCGTAACAACATGGGTGGCCACGCCAACCACACGATGTTCTGGCAGATCATGGGACCGAACGGCGGCAAGCCCGACGACGACGTGCTCGCCGCGATCGACCGCGACCTCGGCGGCTTGGAAAAACTCCAGGCCGATTTCAACGCCGCCGGCGGGCGCGTGTTCGGCTCCGGCTGGGTGTTCGTCACCGTGACCAGGGACGGCAAGCTCGCGATCGAGACGCGGCCGAACCAGGACAATCCGATCATGGACGGTAAACGCGCGCTGCTCGGCAACGACGTCTGGGAGCACGCCTATTACCTGACCTACCAGAACCGGCGGCCCGATTACCTCAAGGCGTGGTGGAATACGGTGAACTGGAAGGCCGTGGCCGAGCGTTATGCCGCAGCCAAGGCCGGCACGCTCGGCGTGTGAGCCGCGGGCTCGCCGGTCGCAACGAACTGCGTTAGAGCGTTTTCGAGCGAAGTGGACGCCGGTCCGCGTGAGAAAACGCGTCAAAACAAGAATCTAGAGCTTCGGTTCTGATTCAATCAGAACCGAAGATGCTCTAGGCTTGGAAGCCCCGCGATCGCTTCGCGGGGCTTCCACCTTTATACGTCCGCAGCTTCGCACCGCCGGTGCCGAACGCCAAGGGGATCGACGATGACGCTGCCGATCATCCGCCCTGCCCGTCCTGACGAACTTGATGCGATCGCGCGCGCCTGGATGGACAGCTGGGTCTCGACCGGGCTCTCGCAGGCAAGTGAAGGTCTGCTGAACGATCTGCGCGCCCGTCTGCCGCGCGAGATCGCGGGCGGCTGGAGCCTGTTTGTCGCCGACGATCACGGCACCATCGCCGCCATGCTGGCGCTGCACCTGCCGACCTTTTTGCTCGACCAGCTGATGGTCGTGCCCACCCATCAGGGCCAGAGCCTCGGACGCCATCTGCTCGCCTTCACGCGCCAACAGATGCCCGACGAGATCTGGTTGAAATGCGTCCGCGAGAACGAGAAGGCCTGGCGCTGGTACGAGCGCGAAGGCTTTGTGTTCGAGAAGGAAGCGCCCAATCCGGTCACCGGCTTCATGATGAAGCACTACCGGTGGAAGAGAGCGAAATTCGCCTACTCTTCGTCCATGCCGAAGAAAGGGACCGCACCATGATCAAGCTGTACTGGTCGCCGCGCTCGCGCTCGTTCTCCGCCATCTGGCTGCTGGAAGAATCCGGCCTGGCTTACGAGCGGGTGCTGACCGATATCAGCACCGGCGCGCAGAAGTCGCCGGACTTCCTCAAGATCAACCCGATGGGCAAGGTGCCGGCGTTGACCGACGGCGATGCCCAGCTCGCCGAGGCCGCCGCGATCTGCGCCTATGTCGCCGACCGCTACCCCGAAACCAAGCTCGCGCCGGCCACCAACGATCCGAAGCGCGCACGCTATCTGCAATGGCTGTTCTTCTCGCCGAGCTGCATCGAGCCGGCGCTGATCCAGCTCTTCACCAAGCTCGAGGTGCCGACCAGCACCGCGGCATGGGGCAGCGCGGCGCAGGTGTTCGACGTGCTCGATGCCGAGTTGCAGAAGGGGCCATGGATCCTCGGCGATCAGTTCTCCGCCGCCGACATCGCGATCGGCGCAGGGCTGAACTTTGCGGTGCGCGTGTTCAAGATGGTGCCGCCGCGGCCGTCATTCGAGGCCTATATCGACCGCTGCGTGGCGCGGCCCGCGTTCCAGCGCGCGGAGAAGATTGCGGTGGGGTAACGCGATGTAGCCCGGATGCAGCGAAGCGAAATCCGGGAAACTAACTCCATGTCAACGTCTGTCCCGGATTTCGCTTCGCTGCATCCGGGCTACGAAGTAACGAATTTCGAACGGCCTAGCCCGGGACGACGCGAGGATCGACGTCCTGCGTGTAGTCGACGCCGTCGATGCCGAAGCCGAACAGGCGGAGGAACTGGCTCTTGTATTCGCCGAGGTCCGCCAACTCGCCGAGCGTCTCGGTGGTGAGCAGCGGCCAGCGCCGCGACACTTCCGTCTGCACTTCGGGCGAAAGCTCCCAATCGTCGACCCGGATGCGCTGCGCGTCGTCAAGCTCGACGCCCTTGCCGAGGCGGGTGCGGAACAGGCGATCGATCTGCTCGATGCAGCCCTCATGGAGCCCGAGCTGCTTCATCACCTTGAACAGCACCGTGCCATAGAGCGGCACCACCGGAATGGCCGAGCTCGCCTGGGTGACCACGGCCTTCAGCGCGACCACGCGGGCGGCGTCCGCGCCGAGCCGACCCCGGATCGCTTCCGCCTTGCTGTCGAGATCGACCTTGGCGCGGCCGAGCGTGCCGTTCCAGTAGATCGGCCAGGTCAGCTCACTGCCGATATAGGTGTAGTTGAGTGTGCGGAAGCCCGGCGCCAGCACGCCGGCGTCAGCCAGCTGGTCGATCCAGCGCTTCCAGTCATCGCCGCCCATCACCGCGACCGTGGCCGCGGTTTGCTCCTCGTTCGCCGGTTCAAGGGTGGTCTGGAACACCTCGCCGGTCTCGGTGTCGAGCGTCTTGATCTCGACCGGCGCGCCCAGCGGCTTGATGACCGAGCGATAGGTCTTGCCGGTGTCCGGATCGGTGCGGACCGGCGCCGCCATGCTGTAGACCAGCAAGTCGAGCTGCCCGAATTTTTCGCGCACACGCTCGATGAAATCCTTCTTCATCTCGTCGGAGAAGGCGTCGCCCTCCAACGTGAGCGGCGCGCGGCCGATCTTCTGGGCCTCGATCTCGAAGGCGCGGTTGTTGTACCAGCCGGCGCTGGCGCTTCTCTTTTCCGTCGGCTCGCGCTCCAGCGAGACGCCGATCGTGTCGGCGCCGCCGGCGAACGTCGCAACGATGCGGCTCGCGAGGCCGTAGCCCGTCGAGCAGCCCAGCACGGCAACGCGTTTCGGGCAGTCGGCGACCGGGCCCTGCTTGAGAACGTAAGCGATCTGTTCGCGGACATTCGTCGCGCAGCCGACGGGATGTGCCGTCGTGCAGATGAAGCCTCGCACGCGCGGTTCAATAATCATTCCCACCCCATTCCGGATCGTTGCAATATCCCCATTCGCTGCCTGCGGACCTCCCTCAGCAAGCGAGGAGAGGCGAAATCAGGCATCAAGCCGCCTGAACACCAGCGTGGCATTGGTGCCGCCGAAGCCGAACGAGTTCGACAGCACGGTCGTGAGCTTGGCGTTGTCGATGCGCTTGCGCACGATCGGCATGTCGGCGAACACCGGATCGAGCTCGGTGATATGCGCGCTTTCGCAGATGAAGCCGTTGTTCAGCATCAGCAGCGAGTAGATCGCCTCCTGCACGCCGGTGGCGCCGAGCGAGTGGCCGGTCAGCGCCTTGGTCGCCGAGATCGGCGGGCACTTGTCGCCGGTGCCGAACACCTTGCGGATCGCCTCGATCTCCGGTGGATCACCGGCCGGCGTCGAAGTGGCGTGCGGATTGATGTAATCGACCGGCGTGTCCACCGTCGAGATCGCCATGCGCATGCAGCGCTCAGCGCCCTCGCCCGACGGTGCCACCATGTCGTAACCGTCCGAGGTCGCGCCGTAGCCGACGACCTCACCGTAGATCCGCGCGCCGCGCGCCTTGGCATGCTCGAGCTCTTCGAGCACCACGACACCTGCGCCACCGGCGATCACGAAACCGTCGCGGCTGATGTCGTAGGGACGCGAGGCGGTCGCCGGCGTGTCGTTGTACTTCGACGACATGGCGCCCATGGCGTCGAACAGCACCGACAGCGTCCAGTCGAGTTCCTCGCAGCCGCCGGCGAAGATGATGTCCTGCTTGCCGATCTGGATCGTCTCGTAGGCATTGCCGATGCAATGGTTCGACGTCGCGCAAGCCGAGGAGATCGAGTAGTTCACGCCCTTAATCTTGAACCAAGTCGCGAGCGTTGCCGACGCGGTCGAGGACATTCCCTTCGGCACAGCGAACGGGCCAACACGCTTCGGGCCCTTGGCGCGCGCGATGTCAGCGGCCTCCACCAGCGTGCGCGTCGACGGTCCGCCGGATCCCATGATGATGCCGGTGCGAATATTCGAGACTTCATTTTCCTCGAGGCCGGAGTCGCGGATCGCCTGCTCCATGGCGACGTGATTCCACGCAGCACCTTCGGCAAGGAACCGCATCGCGCGGCGATCGATCACCTCGGCGGGATTGAGTGTCGGCGCACCGTGCACCTGCGAACGGAAGCCGAGCTCAGCAGCCTTCTCCGCGCGCGAAATGCCCGACTTTGCCTCGTAGAGGCTCGCAAGCACTTCCTGGGTGTTGTTACCGATGGACGAGACAATCCCCATCCCCGTGATGACAACCCGCCTCATGTTCGCCTCGCCCTGCCTTTATGTTGCCGCATGATGATCCTGCTCAAGATGGCGCCGTGCCCTGCTTGAACAATCCGACCTTCAAGTCCTTGGCGCGATAGATAATCTCGTCGTCCATGGAAAGCCACCCGTCGGCAATTCCAAGCACGAGCTTTGACCGCATCACGCGCTTGATATCGATGTTGTACACAACCTTGCGCGCGTGCGGCAGCACCTGTCCGGAGAACTTCAGCTCGCCGAGGCCGAGCGCGCGGCCACGACCTTCGCCCCCGATCCAACCGAGGTAAAAGCCGACCATTTGCCACATGGCATCGAGGCCGAGACAGCCCGGCATCACCGGATCGTTCTTGAAATGGCAGCCGAAGAACCAGAGATCCGGTTTCACTTCGAGCTCGGCGCGCACCAGCCCCTTGCCGTACTCGCCGCCGGTTTGCGAGATCTCACTGATGCGATCGAACATCAGCATCGGTGGCAGCGGCAACTGGGCGTTGCCGGGACCGAAAAGCTCGCCCCGCCCGCAAGCCAGCAAATCCTCGTATTCGTAACCGCCGCGCCGATCCAGCATCCTCTTTCCACCTCTGATGTCCCGATGAAGCGCTTTGCTTGGTCGGACCTTAATCTACCCACGGGAACCGGAATATCCCGTCCCGCATCTTGGCGCTACCTGGGTACGCTACCGGCCTGTTATCCCTGCCGAAAGCGCATATGTGGTCCGCGCGCTCTCTAACATAGGGCTAACTGGGCGGCAAAGCGGCATTCCGATGATAAATTGCCGTTTCTCCTTAGGTTTCTACCGCAGCTTGGATTCGTTCTAGTTGCGAAAAACTTGCATCTGATGGGCATCCTTTTTATATTTATAAGGAATATTGCCTGAGTTGGGTGCATAGAGTGGATATGAACGACGAAGTACCGGCTGTGAACGATGATGCCGTGCACCCGGCTGCCCGGGGCGCTGGGCACCACCCTGCCCTGACCGGTTGTCCGTGGCATGACGTCAACGAGATGCTGCAGTCTGCCGGCCTCCGGCCGACCCGTCAGCGCATGGCGCTGGGTTGGCTGCTGTTCGGCAAGGGAGCCCGCCACCTGACCGCTGAAATGCTGTACGAGGAAGCCACGCTGGCCAAGGTTCCGGTGTCGCTGGCGACCGTCTACAACACGCTCAACCAGCTGACCGATGCCGGCCTGCTGCGCCAGGTCAGCGTCGATGGCACCAAGACCTATTTCGACACCAACGTGTCGACGCATCACCACTTCTATCTCGAGCACAACCACGAGCTGGTCGACATTCCCGACCCGAACCTCGTGCTGTCGAAGATGCCCAACGTGCCTGATGGCTACGAGATTTCCCGCGTCGACATGGTCGTGCGGCTGCGCAAGAAGCGCTGATCCGGCCTTGGCATCGATTTGAGTTGTGATGGCCGGGCTCGTCCCGGCCATTGTCGTTTCAGGACTGCGTCAGTCCACCTTCTCGTCGGCGTAGACTCCCCACAGGCGTTGCTGCTCGATCCAGCCGTCGAACCCGTTACCGGTGACCCGGCACCAGTTATTGGCGCATTTTTTGACCTGCGCGACGACGCCGGCCTGCAGGCGCGCCGCGATGGCGCTGGTGGCGTCGGGACGATCGTACAGCGAGGCCAAATCGTCCTTGTTCTTCATCGTGACGACCGCGGTGCGGCGGCCGGACAGCAGGGAGTGATAGACCCAGCCTTCGGCGCCCTCGGAATCGCGCACCCGGCGCCAGTTCTCGAACTCGGCGGTGATCTCGACCGGCAGCCCCGACCGCGTGTAGACCCAGGCGACGTCATTGTCCTTGGTCGGGCCGGCCCGGACGTTCACGTGATCGGATTTCAGGCTGACATAGCGCGGAATCGGCAGGCCGCTGGTGGTGGGGCTCAGATCCTTGGCGGTATGTCCGGGCATGACCGACGCACTCAGCATGCTCCCGACCAAAGCCACCAATGAACCCAAACGCCAGACCATCAACTCGTCTCCTGCCGAGATGCCCAACCCGCATTCGGCGAGCTGCAACCCGAACCCAAATTCAAACCCGTGCCCGAAGGCCCCTGCGCGTCCCTGCCCGCATCGATCCGAGGGGTTCTTGTCTTGGCCCGGCCTTCTGCTAGAGAGGACGGAACGCCTGAGAGCCAGAACACCCGAATTTCCCGTTGTCTCCCCTTGGCGACAGCCGGGGCAAGTATCGGGGAACCCTAGGAAACGCGAAGGAAACGCCGGGACAGCGCGGCTATCAGCAGTGTCGAACAACCGGGTTAATGAGGCCTCAACGGCTCGGTTTTTGACGGGCCGCGCGCCTCATGAAAGCAGGACATGTCGGTGAAGAAAAAGCCTCTCGTCGTCGTCACCCGCAAGCTGCCGGACTCGATCGAGACCCGGATGCGCGAGCTGTTCGATGCCAGACTGAATCTCGACGACACGCCGATGACGCCGGAGCAGATCGCGGAGGCGGCGAGGACCGCCGACGTGCTGGTGCCGACCGTGACCGACATGATCCGCGAGGACGTGATCAATCAGCCCGACTGCAAGCTGAAGCTGATCGCCAATTTCGGCAATGGCGTCGACAATATCGACGTCACCGCCGCGCATGCCCGCGGCATCACGGTGACCAATACGCCGAAGGTGCTGACCGAGGACACCGCCGACATGACCATGGCGCTGATCCTTGCGGTGCCGAGGCGCATGATTGAAGGCGCCGCGATCCTGACCGAAGGCAAGCAGCACTGGGCCGGCTGGTCGCCGACCTGGATGCTGGGCCACCGCATCGGCGGCAAGCGGCTCGGCATCATCGGCATGGGCCGCATCGGCCAGGCCGTGGCGCGCCGCGCCCGCGCTTTCGGCCTCCAGATCCACTATCACAACCGCCGGCCGGTCGCGCCCGTCATCGCCGAGGAGTTGGGGGCGACCTATTGGGAAAGCCTCGACCAGATGCTGGCGCGGATGGACATCATCTCGGTGAACTGCCCGCACACGCCGGCGACCTATCATCTGCTCTCGGCGCGGCGGCTCAAGCTGATCCGGAAGGAAGCCTATATCGTCAACACCGCGCGCGGCGAGGTGATCGACGAGGACACGTTGATCAAGCTGATCGAAGCCGGCGATGTCGGCGGCGCAGGCCTTGACGTCTATGAGCACGAGCCCGCGGTAAACCCGAAGCTGGTGCGGCTCGCCAGAGCCGGCAAGGTGACGCTGTTGCCGCATATGGGCTCGGCCACGATCGAAGGCCGCGTCGAAATGGGCGAGAAGGTGATCATCAACATCCGAACCTTCCTCGACGCCCACAAGCCGCCGGATCGCGTGCTGCCGAGCATGTTGTAGGGTTCGTAGCCCGGATGGAGCGCAGCGAAATCCGGGACAGCATCGCCGCGTCAAGACCGCCCCCGGATTGCGCTTCGCTTCATCCGGGCTACGGGACGTGGATAGCCCTGCCGTCGCAGGGCTAGCCGCCAAAATATCGAAAACAACCCCATGCAAAGTAGCCGGCGCGGCCGACCAACATTCGGTGTCGTCCCTGCGAAGGCAGGGACCCATAACCACCGATGTTCATGGTTGCACCGAGCTGGAGCTCCAGCGTTCGTAATTGTAAGAGCTGTGGTTATGGGTCCCGGCTCAAGGCCGGGACGACGATGTGGGTCTAGCTCGGCTTCGTCTTCCGCCGCGCCTGCTTGCGCCAATCGGCAACGAACGACACGAACGCGGCGAGCGCCGGCGGCGGCTGACGGCGGCTCGGGTAGTACAAAAACGGCCCGTCAAACGGCGGACACCAGTCGTCGAGCACGCTGACCAGCGCGCCGGATTTGATGCCGTAGCGGACATAGCCCTCGAACGTCGCCCAGTAACCGACGCCGTCATGCACCGCGCGCAGCGCGAGGCCGAGATAGGTCGCGGTCAGCTTGGCCGGCGGCGAAATCTTCACCACGCGGCCGCTCTTCTCGAACTCCCAGTCGAACAACACGCCGTTGCTGAAGCGGCTGCGGATGCAGGCATGCGCCAGCAGATCCTTCGGATGCGTCGGCCGGCCATGCTTCGCGACATAGTCGCCTGACGCCACCACCGCGTAACGCTGCGGCGCGCCGAGTTGGACGGCAATCATGTCCTGCGCCAGGTGCTCGCCATAGCGCACGCCGGCGTCGAAGCCCTGCGCGACGACGTCAACGAACGCACTCTCGGCGACCACGTCGAGCTCGACTTGCGGATATCGGGCGAGGAACGGCGCGATCATCGGCGCCAGCACGAGATCGACCGCGGGCGGCGGCGCGTTGATGCGCAGGCGGCCCGACGGCTCGGTGCGCAGGCCGCGCACCTCGGTGATCGCGTCGGCAACGTTGACCATTGCCGGCGCGACACGGGCGAGCAGCAACTCGCCGGCCTCGGTCAATGCAACGCTGCGGGTGGTGCGGTTCATCAGGCGGACGCCGAGCCGCTCCTCCATGTCGCGCAGGCGCTGGCTGAGGCTCGAGACCGAGACGCGGCTCTCCAGCGCGGCACGCCGGAAGTTGCGCGTGCGCGCCACCGTCACGAAGGCATCGAGGTCGCGAAGGTCGAAATCCTGCATTGTTCGATATAGTGAACAACCCATTCGGGATTGTCCAGCTTATTCCAAAAACCGAACCGGCCCATATCAGCCGCGTCATTGGCGGCGGATCATCCGCTGCAACGTTTTGGGAACACCATCATGGACACACGCAAACTCGGTTCCACCGGCCCGGCGGTTTCGCTGATCGGCCTCGGCTGCATGGGCATGTCCGACTTCTACGGCCCGACCGACGGCGGCGAGAGCATCGCCACCATCCATGCCGCGCTCGAGGCCGGCATCACGCTGCTCGACACCGGCGACTTCTACGGCATGGGCCACAACGAGATGCTGATCGGCGAGGCGCTGAAGAGCCGCAGCCGCGACAATCTCGTGATCAGTGTCAAGTTCGGCGTGCTGCGCGATCGCAACTACGGCTTTCTCGGCTATGACTGCCGGCCCAATGCGCTGAAGAATTTCGTCGCCTATTCGCTGCAGCGGCTCGGCGTCGATCACATCGATATCTATCGCCCGGCGCGGCTCGATCCCAATGTGCCGATCGAGGACACTGTCGGCGCGATGGCGGACATGATCAAGGCCGGCTGGATCAGGCATATCGGCCTCTCCGAAGTGGGCTCCGACACCATTCGCCGCGCCCACAAGGTGCATCCGATCGCCGATCTGCAGATCGAGTATTCGCTGATCTCGCGTGGCATCGAGACCGACATCCTGAAGACCTGCCGCGAGCTTGGCATCGGCGTCACCGCCTATGGCGTGCTGGCACGCGGGCTGATCAGCGGGCACTGGTCGAAGAACCAGGCAGGCGAAAAAGATTTCCGCCTGATGAGCCCGCGCTTCCAGGCCGGCAACATCGACACCAACCTCGCTCTCGCCGATCGGCTGCGCGGCATCGCCGGCGAGATCGGCGCCTCCCCGGCCCAGGTCGCGATTGCCTGGGTCGCGGCGCAAGGCAAGGACATCGTGCCGCTGGTCGGCGCGCGGCGGCGCGAGCGGCTGACCGAGGCACTCGGCGCGCGCGATGTGAAACTGACCGCGGCGCATCTCGCCGCACTCGCCGAAGCGTTTCCGCCTGGCGCGGCCGCCGGCGGGCGCTATCCGGAGGAGCACCTGCGGCACATGGACAGCGAGAAGTCCGTGACTGCGTCCTGACCTCTACAGATGCCCGCTCAGATCGGTGATCCCTGGTGCATCACCGTTGAGCGGGTTCTGCGGATCGCGCGCGTAGCGCAAGGTTTCGAACCGCATCGCGCGCGCATCCACCATCAACAGACGGCCGACCAGGCCCTCGCCGAAGCCGACGATCTCGCGGATCGCCTCCAGCGCCATCATCGATCCCAGCACGCCGGCGAGCGCGCCCATCACGCCGGCCTCGGCGCAGGCCGGCACCGTGCCCGGCGGTGGCGCCTCCGGGAACAGGCAGCGATAGGTCGGGTTGAACACGCCGTCCGCATTCTTCTCATGCGCGCGGATCGTGGTCAGCGAACCGTCGAACTGGCCCAGCGCCGCCGTGATCAGCGGCCGCTTCGCGAGGAAGCAGGCATCGGCGACGAGGTATCGCGTTTCGAAATTGTCGGAGCCGTCGAGCACAAGATCGTAATTCGCAATCAGCGCCATCGCATTGTCGGCGGTGAGCCGCACTGGATGCGCCTCGAACGCCACATGCGGGTTGAGCGCACCAATCTGCGCCGCCGCGCTGTCGACCTTGCGCTGACCGATATCCGACGTCGTATGGATGATCTGGCGCTGCAAATTGGAGAGCGAGACGATGTCATCATCGATCACGCCGAGCCGGCCGACGCCGGCGGCGGCCAGATACATCAGCACCGGCGCGCCAAGACCGCCGGCGCCGATCACCAGTACCGACGCCTCTTTCAGCGCATTCTGACCGGGGCCGCCCACTTCGCGCAGCACGATGTGGCGGGCATAGCGTTCAAGTTCGTCGGCACTCAGCATCTTTATGTCCTGCGCGCTGTTCCCTGAACCGGAGCGCGGTTGTTGCCGACCAAGCAGATGTGCTTAATTGCGTGGACGTCAATGGTATCAGTCATTTCCCCCGGATTTGTCATGAGATTGGTGCTTTCGGCAACATCGATGGTCGCGGCCGTGATGGTCGCAGGTATGGGCGCCGCGCACGCCCAGTTGACGCCGCCGACGACGGCTGGGGCCAAGCCGAAGACCGTGACGACGGTGCCGGTCCGCCCCGCGCTGCAGAAGCCGGAGGACACCGCCAATGCGATGGCGCAGGCCGAGCGGCTGGCGCTGCAGTCTGACCTCGCCTGGGTCGGCGAATATAACGGCGCGATATCAGGCGACGTCAGCGAGCGCATGGTCAATGCGATCAAGGAATTCCAGAAGAACCGCGGCGGCAAGCCGACCGGGGTGCTGAATCCGCAGGAGCGCGGCGTGCTCGCCGACACTGCGCGGCGGAAGCAGGAGAGCGTCGGCTGGAGGGTCGTCACCGAGCCTGCCACCGGAGCGCGGCTCGGCATTCCCACCAAGCTGGTGCCACAGCTCACCAGCGACGCCTCCGGCGCCAAATGGACTTCGCCGACCGGTACCGTCCAGGTGCTGCTGACCCGGCGCAAGGAAGCGAGCCCGACCACCGCAAAGCTTGCCGAGCAGGAAAAGAAGGAGCCGGCCGGCCGCACCATCGACTACACCGTGGTGAAGCCGGATTTCTTCGTGCTGTCGGGCATGCAGGGACTGAAGAAGTTCTATCTGCGCGGCACCTTGAAGGGTGACGAGGTCCGCATCCTCACCATTCTCTATGATCAGGCGATGCAGACCACCGTCGAGCCGGTGGTGATCGCGATGTCGAGCGCCTTCAACGCATTTCCGTCCGGCGTGCAGGCCGGCCCGCCGCCGCGCAAGACCGTCGAATATGCCACCGGCGTCGTGGTCAGCGACGATGGTGCGGTCATCACCGACCGCGTCGCGACCGACGACTGCATCGCACTGACGATCCCGGGCTACGGCAATGCCGATCGGGTCGCGGCGGACAAGGAGCACGATCTCGCACTGCTGCGCATCTATGGCGCGCGCGGACTGAAGGCGCTCAACATCGCAGGCCAGGCGACGCAGACCGCGCTCGACATCACCGGCATCGCCGATCCGCAGAACCAGGGCGGCGGCGCGGCCGCGAGCAGCGTCAAGGCCTCGGTGGCGCAACTCGGCGGCGGCGATCAGGCGCTGTCACCGCCGCCCGCGATCGGATTCTCCGGCGCGGCGGCACTCGACGGCGGCGGCAAATTTGCCGGCATCGCGGTGCTGAAACCGGTCATCGTTGCAGGCCCAGCAAACGCGGCACCGCCGGCGCAGGCGGCTTTGGTGCCGGCCGACACGGTGCGCAGCTTCCTGAAAGCGCACGGCGTCAACGCGTCAGGCGAATCGGCTGACGCCAAGGCCGCCGTGGTCCGCGTGATCTGCGTCAGGAAGTAGAATGCGGTCGTCGCCCGCGCATGCGGGCGATCGGGTATTCCAGAGACTCCTGTGAATCAGCCACGACTCTTCCCATGCGTCGTCCTGGCGAAAGCCAGGACCCATAACCACCGCATTCAGCGATGGAAACGGATCGCGGCCCCCGGCGTCGCACAACAGTGAGATTTGGGGTAATGGGTCCTGGCTTTCGCCAGGACGACGTTGAGGCGGCGTCACCTTAGCGCAAACCGCACCCCGGCGCGGGCCAGGCCGCCGGCGATGCCGACCGGCGTGCCGTCGGCGCGCCAGCAGGCCGCGCCCGACATCGTCCCGTCAGCGTGGAACTGGATCGCGTTCATGCCGCCGGCAACCGTCGGCACCGCTTGCACCTTGTGGCCCTTCGCAGACAGCGCGGCGCGGATACTCTCCGGGACTGCCTGCTCGACCTCCAGGGCGTTGCCCTCGGTCCACACCCGTGGCGCCTCGACCGCCTCCTGCAGGTCCATGCCGTGGTCGATCAGGTTGATCAGCGCCTGCATCGCGCTCGGGAAGATGCGCTTCCCGCCTGGCAGGCCGAGCGCGTAAACCAGCCTGCCGTCGCGCAGCGCCATCATCGGCGACATCGAGGTGGTGACGCGCTTGCCCGCTGCGAGCGACAGCGCGTGTCCCGGCCGCGGATCGAACAGGTTCATGTAATTGTTCGGCACGGCGCCGAGGCCCGGGATCAGGATCTTGGCCCCGAACAGATTGTTGATGGTCTGGGTGGTCGCGACCACATTGCCCATCGCATCCGCCGAGGTCATGTGCGTGGTGTGCGCGCTCTCGAGCTGGCTGACGCCGGCGCCCCAGGCCTGCGCGCGGTCGGGATCGATCGCGCGGCGGCGCTCGTCGGCATAGGCCTTCGAGGTCAGCCGCTCCACCGGCACGTTGATATAGGCGGGATCGCCGCTCGCCGCCGCGCGATCGGCAAAGGCGATCTTCAGCACCTCGGCGAGATAATGGATCGTCTCGGTCGTGCCGAAGCCGAGGCGCGCGACGTCGTAGCCTTCGAGGATGTTGAGCATCTGCGTGATGTGCACGCCCGACGCTGCCGGCGGCGGGGGCCCGAGGATTTCCCAGCCGCGGTAGTCGCAGCGGATCGGCTGCCGCTCGACGGTCTTGTAGGTCGCGAGATCCTCCTGCGCGATGAAGCCGCCGTGCTTCTTCATGTAGTCGACCAGGATGTCGCCGAGCGGTCCCTGATAGAGCGCGTTGTCGCCGTGGTCGGCGATGTATTTCAGCGTCTCGGCATATTCGGCCTGCACCACACGCTCGCCCGGCTTCAGCGGGGTGCCGTTGGGCAGATAGATCGCCGAGATCGGCTTGTCCTTCAGCATCTCCTCGGCGCCGTCGGTGATGCATTCGTGTAAGTAGGGCGTCGCCGCATAGCCGCGCGCAGCATGCTTGATCGCGGGCTGCATCACGTCGGCCAAGCTCATGGTGCCGAAGCGGCGCAGGGTTTCGCACCAGGCCTTCAAGGAGCCCGGCACCGCGACCGCCTTCGGCCCGTTCAAATTCTCGTTGCCGACGGTGTCGAACACGTCATGCGCCGAGCCGGGCTTCGAGGTGTAGGTATCCGGCCGCACTGCCTTCGGCACCGTGCTCTGGCCGTCGATGAAGCGATGGCTGCCGTCCGCGAGGCGGATATGCGCCATGCCGCCGCCGATGATGCCGACCATCATCGGCTCGACCACGGTCAGCGTGAACAGGGTCGCAATCGCCGCATCGATCGCGTTGCCGCCGGCCGCCAGCATCTCGGCACCGGCGCTCGACGCCAGCGGATGATTGCTCACCACCATGCCGCGGCTGCTGGTGGCCGGCTGTTTCTCGCACTGAAAGCTTGTCGCGGCGCGATCGCGCCAGTTGCCGTTCATCGCCATTGTGTTCTCGTTGTTGATGGAGCGATGGGACCCATGTTCTGCGGCCTCGCATCCGCGGTCAAGCCGCCGCGAATTTCCCCACGGCGGCATTCGCAAACGGCGTCACGTCGCCGGGCGATCGCGCAGCCAGGTTTCGCGCGTGACCTTCCACTTCTCCGCTCGGGACTCGCCATTGTGGTGTGCAAGTTCGACGAAGCCGACGAATTCGGCTCCGGTCTTCTGCTTGACCCGGCGCGAGGCGACGTTGGACTGCGCGTTGCAGACGTGGAAGTGATCGAGGCCGAGCGTCAGGAAGGCGAAGTCATTCACCGCGGCGATCGCCTCGGTCATGAGGCCGCAATTCCAGTAAGGCTCGGCCAGCCAGAACCCGCGATTGCCTTTGCGGCCGTCGGCACGCGGCCGGAAATTGATGTTGCCGATCGCCTCGCCATCACCGGCGCGCAGCACCAGCACCCATTGATAGCTTTCCTCGCCGGCCGCGATCTTGTCCAACTCGCGCTTGATGAAACTTTCCGCGCCGTCGTCGGGATACGGCCACGGCACCACCGTGGCGAGCGTCTTGATCACGTTCCAATTGTTGAAGTGACGCTGGATCGCCGCGGCATCCGACAGCGCAAGCGGCCGCAGGATCAGGCGTCGCGTCTCGATGCGTGGCGTCTCGAACATGTTACTTCTGGCACTTCGGGCACCAGAACGTGGAGCGGCCGTTCTGGGTGAAGCGCCTGACGATGCCCGCGCAGCCCGACGTGCGGCATGTCTCGCCTTCGCGGTCGTAGACCTGGAAGGAATGCTGGAAGTAGCCGAGATCGCCGTTGGTCAATCGATGGTCGCTGATCGAGGAGCCGCCGGCCTTGATCGCCTGGTTGAGCACCGAATGAATCGCGTCGACCAGCCGTTTGGCGTGGTCGGTGGGCTCGGCCTTCTTGGTTGCAAGCGTCGCGGCCAATCGCCGCGGCGACAGATGCGAGCGAAACAGCGCCTCGCAGACATAGATGTTGCCAAGTCCTGCCACCACGCGCTGATCGAGCAGTGCGGCCTTCAGGCTGGTCTTCTTGTTGTGGCAGGAGCGCGCCAGCATCGCCGCGTCGAACTCATTGCCGAGCGGCTCGGGACCGAGCCCCTTCAACAGCGGTTCATCCTCGATCGCGTTGCGGGCAATGATCTTCATGTAGCCGAAGCGCCGCGGATCGTTGAAGACGACGGCCGCGCCGGACGACATGTGGAACACGACGTGATCATGCGCGCGATCCTCGCTGCGCGGATGATGGAATTGCCCCGGCGCCGCCGCGCCGTCCTGCTTCAGCACGCGGAACGAGCCCGACATGCCCAGATGCATCAGCAGCACGTCGCCGGAGTTCAGGTCCGCCATCAGATATTTGGCACGGCGGCCGAGCCCGGTGATGGTCTGGCCCTCGAGCCGGGCGATGAAGTCTTTCTGGAACGGAAACCGCAAATCCTTGCGGCGGGCCTCGGCCTTGAGGATTTTGGACCCTTCCATGGCCGGTTGCAGGCCGCGGCGGACGGTCTCGACTTCGGGTAATTCCGGCATAGGAGGCATTCACCTTTTGGAAGTGACGTGATAGCGCCATTGCGGCCGCCGCGCTATGGTCTGGCTGGAGCGTTTTCGAGCGAAGCGGGCACCGGTTCGCGTGAAGAAAACGCGACCAAAAAGGTAAGAGTTCTGAGTGATGGATCGGCCGGATCAAACCACCCATTTCGGCTTCAGGGACGTGCCCCTGGGCGAGAAGCAGACGCTGGTGAACGAGGTGTTTCACAGCGTGGCGTCCCGCTACGACCTGATGAACGATCTGATGTCGGTCGGCCTGCACCGGGCCTGGAAGGACGTCATGATCACGACGCTCGATCCGCCGAAGGGCGACCGGCCGTTCGCGCTGCTCGACGTCGCCGGCGGCACCGGTGACATCGCGTTCCGGGCGGCCAAGACCGCGGGCACCGGCTTTCATGCCACGGTCTGCGACATCAATACCGACATGCTCGCCATCGGCCGCGAACGCGCCGCCAAACAGCACCTCGATGACCGGGTGTCGTTCGTCGAGGGCAATGCCGAGGCACTGGGTTTCGCCGACCGCGCGTTCGACGCCTACACCATCGCGTTCGGCATCCGCAACGTGCCGCAGATCGACCTCGCGCTGCGCGAGGCCTACCGGGTGCTCAAGCCCGGCAGCCGCTTCCTGTGCCTGGAGTTCTCCACTGTCGATGTGCCCGGCCTCGACCGGATCTACGACCTGTTCTCCTTCAAGGTGATCCCGCCGCTCGGCCGCGTCGTCACCGGTGATGCCGAGTCCTATCAATATCTCGTCGAGTCGATCCGCAAATTCCCGCGGCCGAACGCGTTCGCCGACATGATCGGCGCCGCCGGCTTTGCGCGCGTGAAGTGGCAGAGCCTCTCCGGCGGCATCGTGGCGCTGCATTCGGGCTGGCGTTTGTGATCTCTGCACTGACCCACATCGCGCGCCTTGCCCGCGCCGGCTTCGTGTTTGCGCGCGAGGGCGTGTTCGGCGTCGTCGATCCCTCGCTGGTGCCGCCGCCCGGGCAGCTCGCGCTGAAGCTGGCGCGGCTGATCGAGCGCCGCTCCGCCAAGTCAGGTCCGCGGCTGTCGCGCGCGCTGACCCGGCTCGGGCCCGCCTATCTCAAGCTCGGGCAATTCCTCGCCACCCGGCCCGACGTCGTCGGCGTGGCGATGGCGCGCGATCTCGAAGCCCTGCAGGACCGGCTGCCGCCATTCGCGCAGGAAGAGGCCGAAGCGGTCCTCACGCAATCGCTGGAACGGCCGCTGTCGCAGGCCTTTGTGCATCTGGGTCCGGCGGTTGCCGCAGCCTCGATCGCGCAGGTGCACCGCGCCGAGGTCGAGCGCGACGGCGTCCGGCATCAGGTTGCGGTCAAGGTGCTCCGGCCCAACGTCGCGGCGCGCTTCCGCCGTGACCTCGGCGACTTCTTCTTTGTCGCGCACAAGGCCGAGACGCATTCCGCCGAGGCGCGACGTCTGCGGCTGATCGAGGTCATCAACACGATGTCGCGCTCGGTCGCGATGGAGATGGACCTGCGGCTCGAGGCGGCCGCGCTGTCCGAGATGGCCGAGAACATCCGCGACGATCCGGATTTCCGCGTGCCCGCGGTGGATTGGGATCGCACCGCCCACAGCGTGCTGACGATGGAGTGGATCGACGGCATCGCGCTGAACGACCACGCCCGGCTGGCGGAGGCCCAGGTCGACCTGCCCGATCTCGGCCGCAAGGTGATCCAGAGCTTCCTGCGCCACGCGCTGCGCGACGGCTTCTTCCATGCCGACATGCATCCGGGCAATCTGTTCCTCGACGAGGCCGGCCGGCTGGTCGCGGTCGATTTCGGCATCATGGGACGGCTCGGGCTGAAGGAGCGGCGCTTCCTTGCCGAGATCCTGCTCGGCTTCATCACCCGCGACTATCGCCGCGTCGCCGAGGTGCATTTCGAGGCCGGCTATGTGCCGAGCCATCATTCGGTGGAGAATTTCGCGCAGGCGATCCGCGCCATCGGCGAGCCGATCCACAACCGCACTGCCGAGGAAATCTCGATGGCGAAGCTGTTGACGCTTCTGCTCGAGGTCACCGGACTGTTCGACATGCAGACGCGGCCCGAACTGATCCTGCTGCAGAAGACCATGGTGGTGGTCGAGGGCGTCGCGCGCGGCTTCGATCCCAAGCTCGACATCTGGAAGGTCGCAGACCCGGTGGTGCGCGAATGGATCACGCACAATCTCGGTCCGGCCGGACGCATCCAGGGCGCGATATCGGGTGTGGGCGAGCTCGGCCGCGTCATCGCCAACCTGCCATCGATCGCCAGCCGCGCCGTGACGGTGCTCGAGCAGCTCGAGACCATGACGCGGGAGGGCCACATGCTGTCGTCGGACTCGATCGACGAAATGGCCCGCGCCGAGGCCCGCAAGGCGCGGGTGCAGACCGTCGGCCTCTGGGTCATTGCCGCCGCCCTGATCGCAATCTTTTTCGCCATTCGAGCCCACTGATTGCAATGCATGCACTATGTGATAGCATCGCTATCGTTCTTGAGCATGATGCTGGGGGCACGCCATGGCCAGCCTGACCATCCGCAAACTCGACGACACGCTGAAGGCCTATCTGCGGCTCCGCTCCGCCAAAAACGGGCGCTCGGTCGAGGAAGAGATCCGGGTGATCCTCCGGGAGCTCGCAGAGGGCGGTACGGCGCCCGCGGAGGCGCCCAGTCCGGGTTCCCTGACGGTTGCAGCCGCTGCTCCACGGGTCGCCAGCGTGGCCGGCGAGCCCCGCGTGACCCTGATCATCGGTGGCGGGATCGCGGCCTACAAGGCGCTGGATTTGATCCGGCGGCTCAAGGAGCGGCACATCCAGGTCCGCTGCGTGCTGACCAAGGCGGCGCAGCAGTTCGTCACGCCGCTCGCCGCCAGCGCCCTGTCGCATGAGCGGGTCTACACCGACCTGTTCGACGCCGAGAGCGAGTTCGACGCCGGCCATATCCGCCTGGCGCGGGACTGCGATCTGATCGTGGTGGCGCCGGCGACTGCCGACCTGATGGCCAAGATGGCGCAGGGCCATGCCGACGACCTCGCCACCGCCACGCTGCTTGCGGCCAACCGGCCGATCTTGCTGGCGCCGGCGATGAATCCGCTGATGTGGAACAATCCGGCGACCCGCCGCAACGTGCTGCAGCTGCGCCGCGACGGCGTCCACACCGTCGGTCCGAATGCAGGCGAGATGGCGGAAGCCGGTGAGGCCGGCGTCGGGCGGATGGCCGAGCCGACCGAGATCGCCGCCGCCGCCGACCGCATGCTGCGGCCGCCGCAGCCGCGCCCGCTCGCCGGCAAGCGCGTGCTGATCACCGCCGGCCCGACCCATGAGGCGATCGATCCGGTCCGCTACATCGCGAACCGCTCGTCCGGCAAGCAGGGCTTCGCCATTGCCGCCGCTGCGCGCGCCGCTGGCGCCGAGGTCGTGCTGGTGACCGGCCCGGTCGAGCTCGGCGATCCCCAGGGCATCTCCGTCATGCGGGTAGAGTCCGCGCGCGACATGCTGCACCGGGTCGAGGCCGCGCTGCCGGTCGACGTCGCGATCTTTGCCGCCGCGGTCGCCGACTGGCGGGTCGCAACCGAAGGCAGCCAGAAACTGAAAAAGACGGCGGCCGGGATGCCGCCGCTGCAGCTCGTCGAGAACCCCGACATCCTCGCGACGATCTCCAAGCTGAAGGAGAAGCGGCCGCCGCTGGTGATCGGCTTTGCCGCCGAGACCGAGCATCTGATCGAGAACGCCAAGGCGAAGTTCGCGCGCAAGGGCTGCGACTGGATCGTCGCCAACGACGTCTCGCCGGCGACCGGCGTGATGGGCGGCGATCGCAACACCGTTCACCTGCTCTCGCGCGAGGGCAAGGACGTCACCGTCGACTCCTGGCCGGTCATGACCAAGGAAGAAGTCGCGAGCGCGCTGGTGTCGCGCATCGCGAGAGCCGTAGGAACCGCATCGTGAGCGCCACCATCAAGGTTGAAGTCCACCAATTGCCGCATGGCGCAGATCTTCTGCTGCCGATCTACCAGACCGCCGACGCAGCGGGGCTCGACCTCCTGGCCGCGGTGCCGCGGTCGGCGCCGCTGCTGCTGCTGCCGGGCCGCTACGAGATGGTTCCGACCGGGCTGACGATCGCGCTGCCGCCGGGCTACGAGGCGCAGGTGCGGCCGCGTTCCGGCCTCGCCGTCAAATACGGCGTCACGGTGCTGAACTCGCCCGGCACGATCGACGCCGACTATCGCGGCGAGATCAATGTGCTCCTGATCAATCACGGCCAGGAGGTGTTTTCGATCCGGCGTGGCGAGCGCATCGCGCAAATGGTGATCGCGCCGGTCACCCGGGCCGAGCTGGTTCCGGTCGACGTGCTGTCGCCGACCGATCGCGGCAGCGGCGGCTTCGGCTCGACCGGACGCTAGAACGCGCTCGGAGAAGTGTGCGGCCGTCTCCGCAAGATCACGCTCCGGGCGCGCTCTCCGCGTGAATACGGAGTCAATTCGCGTAAAATCCGCATCAGCCGCCGCATTTTTTCACAGCGGATTCTGCGTTCACGGTCTGGACTCTTACTCGCCGAGTCCGGTTGGGACTATTCTGGATTGATTCGAGCGCGACGGGGGGGTCTTCGTCGGGCTGTTGGGTCCTGCTTGGGCATGATCCCCGGACAAACGTTATACGTTTGCCGTGGGGGAATACCGGTCTCCTGTTTTCCGGATCATGCCTTAAGGTTTGTGCGTTCTGGGGCAACATATGTCGGGCGTAGTCGCGGCAATGCGTCGAACCCTGCTGTCATGCACCTCACTGGCGCGCGACGGCATGCTTGGGCTCGCCATCACCGCATTGCTGCCGGCCCGCGCCTCGTTTGCCGCCGAGAGCCTGGTGACCCAGGCGCTGTCGGATCATTTCGGCTTCAATCATCAGGAGGTCGCGGTTCTCGCGACGTCGTTCGCGCTGGTCGGCTTCTCCGCCGTCGCCGCGATCCTCTTAATGCGCACCCGCCAGCGCGCGACGCGGAACGAGGAGCAGCTGCAGTCCGAGATCACGGACCTGCAGGCGCAATCGGACCGGCTGCGTGCCCTGTTGTTCGTCGAGCCGCAGGTCCTGATCTCCTGGGCCGCCGGCGACAACCGGCCGCAGATCTCGGGCGACGTCTCGCTGGTGATGTCGCAGGAAAGCGCGCCGCAACGCATCCTCGCCTTCGGAACCTGGCTGCCGCCCGAGCCGGCGCTGCAGATGGACCACGCGGTCGACGCGTTGCGCGAGAAGGGCGAGGCGTTCCTGCTCAACCTCTCGACCTCGGCCGGCCGCGCCATCGAGGCGATGGGCCGCGCGATCGGCGGCCAGGCCATCCTGCGTATCCGCGAACTCGGCGGCCTGCGCCGCGAGCTCGCCGAATCCAACCTGCGCTACAAGACGCTGCAGGAGGAGACCGAGCTGCTGCGCGATTTCGCTGCCGCCGCGCCATGGCCGATCTGGGCCAAGAGCCTCGAGGGCAATCTGCGCTATGCCAACGCGGCCTATGTCCGCGCCACCGAGGCCAAGAGCGTGTCGGATGCGCTGCAGCGCAACCTCGAACTGCTCGAAAGCGACCAGCGCACCGAGCTGACCCGCGCGCTGAACGACAACGCCAATTATGCCGCGCGGCTGCCGATCGTGGTCAGCGGCGAGCGGCGGATCTACGACGTGCAGGCGCTCAAGCTGTCCGGCGGCAGCGCCGGTATCGCGATCGACGCCAGCGAAGCCGCGGCGCTGCGCGCGGCGATCGCGCGGATGGTCGAAGCGCACCGGCGCACCCTCGATCAGCTATCCTCGGGCGTCGCGGTGTTCGATGCCGACCGGCGGCTCACCTTCTACAACGAGTCCTATCGGCGGCTGTGGGGCCTCGACCAGGCTTTCCTCGACAGCAATCCCGACGATTCCAGCGTCCTGGACCGGCTGCGCGCCAACCGCAAGCTGCCCGAGCAGCCGGACTTCCGCGCCTGGAAGGCCAAGCTGCACGAGGCCTATCGCGCGGTCGAATCCGAGACCTACACCTGGTTCCTGCCCGACGGCCGCGCCATCAGCGTCGTCACCACGCCGAACCTCGAGGGCGGCGTCACCTATCTGTTCGACAACGTCACCGAGAGCCTCGACCTCGCGCGCCGCTACGACCGCTTGACGCGGGTGCAGCGCGAGACCCTCGACAATCTCGGCGAGGCGGTCGCGGTGTTCGGCAGCAATGGCCGCGCCGAGCTGTTCAACCCGCCCTTCGCCAAGATGTGGAAGCTGCCGGCCGACGCGCTGCAGGGCGAGCCGCATATCGAGGCGGTGGAAGCGCTGTGCCGGCCGCTGTTCGACGACGCGCTGACCTGGCGGACGCTGCGCGAGCAGATCACCGCGATCGAGAACCGCGCCCAGGTCGCGCTCAAGCTGGAGCGCAAGGACGGCAGCGTGCTGAATTGCATGACCATCCCGCTGCCCGACGGCAAGACCTTGCTGGCCTTCCAGGACATCACCGACACCGAGAACGTCGAGCGGGCGCTGCGCGAGCGCAACGAGGCGCTGGAAGCCGCCGACCAGATGAAGGTGGATTTCGTCCACCACGTCTCCTACGAGCTGCGCGCGCCGCTCACCACCATCATCGGCTTCGCGCATTTCCTCAGCGATCCCTCGACCGGACCGCTGACGCCGAAGCAGGCCGAATATCTCGACTACGTCACCAAATCGACCAACGCGCTGCTGGCGCTGACCAACAACATTCTCGATCTCGCCACCATCGACGCCGGCGCGATGAAGCTCGAGCTCGGCCCGGTCAATATCGGCCAGGCGATCGAGGCCGCCGCCGAAGGCATCCAGGACCGCCTTGCAACCGACCGCATCACGCTGAAGGTCGATATCGAGCCCAACATCGGCGCCTTCGTCGGCGACGAGCGGCGCGTGGTGCAGGTGCTCTACAATCTGCTCGCCAACGCGGTCGGCTTCTCACCGCATGACGCCACCGTCGCGATCAGCGCGCACCGCACCGAGCACAGCGTGGTGTTTTCGGTGACCGACGCCGGTCCCGGCATTCCGGCCGAGATGCGCGACAAGGTGTTCAACTGGTTCGAGAGCCATTCCCACGGCTCGCGGCATCGCGGCGCCGGGCTCGGCCTGTCGCTGGTCCGCTCCTTTGTCGAACTGCATGGCGGACGGGTGCGCGTCGATTCGACCGTAGGCCGCGGCACGACCGTGACCTGCGACTTCCCGATCGACCAGACCGCACATCGCAACGCCGCGGAATGACGGCGACCTCGACATTCTCGGTGGCGCTCGCGAACGAAACCGCGACGGCCGAGCTGATGGCCGACCTCGCGCTCCTGATCGGCGCCGGCGACGTCATCACGCTGTCGGGTGACCTCGGCGCCGGCAAGACCGCGGCCGCCCGCGCGCTGATCCGCTATCTCGCCACGGACGAGACGCTGGAAGTGCCGAGCCCGACGTTCACGCTGGCGCAGACTTACGAACTGCCGTCGTTTCCGCTGGTTCATGCCGACCTCTACCGCATCAACGATGCCAGCGAGCTCGAGGAGATCGGGCTGTCGCCATTGCCCGACGACATCGTGGCGCTGATCGAGTGGCCGGAACGCGCGCCGGACGCCATGCCCTCCGACCGCATCGACATCGCGTTCAGCCACCGCCCGGCGCTCGGGTCGGCTGCACGCGCCGCCGAGATCACCGGCCATGGCAAAGGCGCGGCGAAGGTTGCGCGGCTCAACGAGCTGCGCCAGTTCCTCGAGCACGGCGGCTTCCTCAACGCCCGCCGCGAGCGCATGCCGGGCGATGCTTCGACGCGCTCCTATGCGCGGCTGCGCAACGACGACGGCAGCGTCATCCTGATGAACTCGCCGCGCCGTCCCGACGGCCCGGCGATCTACAACGGCCGGTCCTACAGCGCAGCGGTGCATCTCGCCGAAGACGTCAGGCCGTTCGTCGCCATCGGAAACGGCCTGCGCAAGCACGGCTTCTCCGCACCGGCGATCCGCCACATCGATCTCGAATCCGGCTTCCTGATCACCGAGGATCTCGGCGCCGAAGGCGTGATCGAGGGCGACCCGCCGCAGCCGATCGCCGAGCGTTACGAGGCCGCCGTCGACATGCTGGCGGCGCTGCATCGCGAGGCGCTGCCCGATACGCTGCCGGTGACACCAGACGAGAGCTACGACATCCCGGTGTTCGATATCGACGCCTGGCTGATCGAGATCGGGCTGATGCTGGAATGGTACCTGCCCGACCGCGGCGTGCAGCCGGACGAGGAGCTCCGCAGCGACTTCCTCGGGATGTGGCGCGGCCTTCTGCAGAAACCCGCCGCGGCGCCGCAGACCTGGGTGATCCGCGATTTCCATTCGCCGAACATCATCTGGCTTGCCGAGCGCACCGGCATCCTGCGCGTCGGCATCATCGACTTCCAGGACGCACTGCTCGGCCCTGCGGCCTATGACGTGGTGTCGCTGCTGCAGGATGCGCGGATCGACGTGCCCGAGCAGCTCGAACTGTCGCTCCTGACCCGCTACATCAAGGCGCGGCGCGCCACCGACGAGAGCTTCGATCCCGCAGGCTTCGCCGAGCTCTATGCGATCATGTCGGCGCAGCGCAACACCCGCCTGCTCGGCACCTTTGCGCGGCTCAACCGCCGCGACGGCAAGCCGCAATATCTGAAGCACCAGCCGCGGATCTGGACCTACCTCGAGCGGTCGCTGGCCCATCCGGCACTGGCCACCTTCCGCATCTGGTACACAGCGAACGTCCCTCCCCCAGTACCGTAGTTTACGGGTTATTAGCCTTGGGTCTCCTAAGGTCGCGGAGGCCGCATATCATCCAGGGCGCGGCCGATCGGGAGCGGGACCACACAATGGGGACGGAACGACGCAAGGGCGATCGTGTCACGTTTGAGCGCGGCATAGCGGCGCACATGATGGGCATCGACGGCACCTGGCGGCGCGACTGCACCATGGAAGACGTGTCGGAGACGGGTGCCAAGCTCTCCGTCGACGGCTCGGTCGAGGGCCTGAACCTGAAGGAGTTCTTTCTGTTGCTGTCGTCAACAGGATTGGCTTATCGCCGCTGCGAACTGGCGTGGGTCAATGGCGACCAGATCGGCGTCAACTTCCTCAAACAAGGCGACAAGAAGAAGACTGCCCGACGCGGCGCGCAGGCTGCCGACGTCTAGGCTATCGTCGCCATTGCCGTCTTACGGCCGTCATGTCCTGTGACTATGGCGTCTGATCGATGCGCTTGCCGAATCGCCGTGATATGATCGGCACCGAGAGATGATGACCGAGAACATCAGGAAAATGCCCGTCACTCCCCATAAGGCTATGGTGCTCGCTGCGGGCCTCGGCGTGCGCATGCGCCCCCTGACCGACACGATGCCGAAGCCGCTGGTGAGCGTCGCCGGTCAACCGCTGCTCGACCATGTGCTCGACAAGCTCGCCGGCGCCGGTGTCAGCGAAGCGGTCGTGAACGTGCATTATCTGCCCGACCAGATCATCGAGCACGTCAAGACCCGCAGCAGGCCGCGCGTGATCATCTCGGACGAGCGCGACCAGGTGCTCGGCACCGGCGGCGCGGTGGTGAAGGCGCTGCCGCTGCTCGGCGATGCGCCGTTCTTCCATCTCAATGCCGACACGATGTGGATCGACGGCGTGCGCTCCAATCTGGCGCGGCTGGCGGAGACCTTCGATCCCGCGCGGATGGATATTCTGCTGCTGATGGCGCCGACCGCCTCGAGCATCGGCTATAGCGGCCGCGGCGACTATTCGATGTTGCCGGACGGCGCGCTGCGCAAGCGGCGGGAGAACCAGGTGGTGCCGTTCGTCTATGCCGGCGCCGCGATCATATCGCCTGCGCTGTTCGCCGACGCCCCCGCCGGTGAATTCTCGCTGACCAAGATGTTCGACCGCGCCAACGAGCAGGAGCGGCTGTTCGGCCTGCGCCTCGACGGCGTCTGGATGCATGTCGGGACACCCGACGCGATCCTGGCCGCGGAAGAAGCTTTCCTGGAAAGCGTCGCGTAAGCGACCACCCCCTCAGCCTTCGCTGTCGATGGCGAGCACCGCAAAACTCGCGAGCCAGTGTTCGCCCATATAGTCGCTGGCGATATGCGGCAGGCCGGCGTCGAGATGGCCTCGCGCCGTATCCTGCAGGATCGGGCGCCGCGCATCGCCCTCCGGCAATGCGCCGGCCAGCGCGCGCCAGCACCATGCCCGGCTGAGATTGAGCCCGTCGAGATGCGCAAGCTTGCCGTCCGACCGATCGGTGACCGCTGCCGGCCGGAACAGGGTTGCGGGTTCGCGTTGCGCGAGCTGAGGCAGGAAGCGGTCGAACCAGGGTAGGAAGTCGCCGGGCGCCAGCAGCCGACGCATGCATTCGGCTTCGATCAGCGCCGACGACTGGAAATCATCGCCGCTGGGCTCACCCCAGGCGGGGCAATCGTGATCGGCTCCGTACCAACGCAGCGCCGTCTCGCGGAACAGCGCACTGAGCGCATCGTCCTGCGTCACTGCGGCGTAGTCGGCGGCCATGCGCAACCCGAACGCAGTGTTGAAGTGCGTGCCGACCCGCACCGGATAGGTGGCGAGCGGCAGGAAATCGCGGAAGCGCTGCGCGAAGATTGCGGCAAGCGGCGTGATTTGCTCGCGCCACTGCGTTTCATCGAGCAGCGCGAGCTCTGCCGCAAGCTTCAAGAGCCAGCCCCAACCGTAAGGCCGCTTGAACCCGCGCGCGGTCGGGGCTGCGAGATAGGCGCATTCGGCCGCGATCTTCTCCGTGACGAACTGCGCGTCGAACAAGGCGCGGATCTCGTCCGCCGCTTCGGACGCCGGATAGCGGCGCAGCAGCCGGGCGAGCATCCAGTAGCTATGGACGCAGGAGTGCCAATCGTAGCTGCCGAAGAACACCGGATGCAGCTCGCGCGGCGTGCGTGCATCCTGCGGACCCGCCAGCACATGATCCGGCTTGTTCGGATATTCGCGTGTGACATGGCCGAGCGCGATGCGGGCAAAACGGACGGCGAGGTCTTCGGTCAGGGTCGTCGCGCTCATGATGGGGCTTTCTCCTTGCGCTCGCGCCGAACCAGCATCTCGATCAGGCGCGGCATCATATAGATCGGAAACTGTGTGGCGGCGAAGAACAGCGCCGTCATCGGCGACACCGCCGCGCCCATTGCCGACCAGACCAGTCCGACGTTGCGGTTGCTCAGAATGAGGCCCGTGGTCAATCGCTCGGCCAGCGGACCCGGCGTCAGCAGCGCGCCAAGCGCTTGCAGCGCGAGATTACAGGCGAAGGCAAGGCCCACCAAAGTCAGCGCGGTGGCCGGCTGTGCTTGGATTTGTGCACACACCCCGGCCATGGTGGCGGTCGCGAACACGAGCAGCGAGGCGAGCACGAGCCCATCGACGATGCGCGAATGCCGCGCCAATTGTGCAGCGGCCTGACGGCGAAGCAGCAATGCCAGCGCGCCGGCGCCGACAACCAGCAGCGCGAGCCGCGCGGCGAGCGCCAGCGGATCGAGCGCGAGACCGGCAAACCCCGCCGCGATCAGCGGAACCGTGATCGGAGCCAGCGCCATCGACAGCAGCGTCACGGCGAGCGGAATGGCCGCGTCGAATCCGAGCATGCGCGCGACCGCCGCCGTGCCGGTCGATGGCGGCGCGCACACCGACAGCACCAGCGCAACGATCAGCTCCGGCCGAAATCCGGCGCCGCGCGCCGCGAAGCCGACCGCAAGCGGACAGGCCAGCATCGCCAGCGCCGGCAACAGCAGCGAAACCAGCGGACGCCCCAGCGCGCGCCGGAACGCCGCGCCGTCGACCTGGAGAAAGGTACCGAGAACCAGAACGAAGATCGCCGCCGCCATCAGCGGGCGTGCGCCGTCCGCGAGGGGCGGGAAAGCCAGCCCGGCCAGCACGCCGATGACCAGCAAGGTCGGCCCGCGCGGCATCAGCTTCGCGAATGATCGTCCCAAGTCTTTTCGCCTCGTGGTCGTGTCGGTCGCGACCGTAGGCGCACGCAAATCATTGTTGAAATCGATTGTTCTTATAAGCATTATTGTTATGATGAATTTAGCTGCCGTCGATCTCAACCTGCTGGTCGCCTTCGAGGCGCTGATCGAGGAGCGCCACGTCACCCGTGCGGCCGAGCGCATTGGCCTCGCCCAGCCCTCGATGAGCAGCGCTCTACGAAGGCTGCGCGCGCTGTTTGCGGACGAACTGTTCCTGCGCGCCGGCGCCGGCATGCAGCCGACCGAAAAGGCACTGGCACTGGCCGGGCCGATCGGAGAGGCGTTGCGGCAAATCAGGGGTGCGCTGGCGCCCGATCGGGGCTTCGATCCGGCCACCGCGCGAAGGCGCTTCACCATCGCGGCGACCGACTACGGCGACCTCGTTCTGGTGCCGGAACTGAGCCGCTTGTTGCGCTTGGAGGCCCCGGGCATCGACCTTGCCGTGCGCCCGCTGACTGACACGACGGCGGCCCTGGTCAAGCTCGAGCGCGCCGAACTCGATGCGCTGATCGGCGGCCATCTGCCGGGCTCGCCACGCTGTGTCCGGCACCGGCTGTTCGAGGAACGCTTCGTCTGCATCCGTGATGGCACGCGCGCAAGCCGATCAGAGGCGCTCAGCCTGGAAGATTACGAAACCCTGCCGCACGCGCTGTTCTCCGCGGCCGGCGGCGATGGGCTGCCGAGCGTGATCGACGCGCTGCTGGCGCGCCATCGGCTGAAGCGACGGGTGGCCGTGACGCTTGCCCATGTGGTGGCCGTTCCTTTCGCCGTGGCCGGCACCGATCTGATCGCCACGATGGCCGAGCGCGTCGCCCGCCGCTTCACGCATCTCGCCGAGATCGCCGTCGTGATGCCGCCGATCGACATCCCTGCCTTCGCGATCGATCTGATCCATACAGTCCGCGCGGCTGAGGATCCGGCGCTGCGCTGGTTCCTGGATGCCGTCGATCGCTGCGCCGCCCGGCTGCGATAATCAGCGGTGATGGCTGACCCGCAGGGGTGGCTAACGACGGCCGCCGCTCCCTATATTGGCGCCTGATTCGAACCAGGCAGCCCATGCGCGTTTTCAGCGTTCCCGTCTCTGCGCCGTTCCTGCGCACCGTCATTTCGGCGCTGGTCGATGGCCGGCTGGTCGCGGGATTCGAGGCACGCAACGATCCGGCGAAACTCGCCGGCGCCACGCTCTATCTGCCGACCCGCCGCGCCGGACGGCTGGCGCGCGAGATCTTCCTCGATGTGCTCGATTCCGACGCCGCGGTGCTGCCGCGCATCGTCGCGCTCGGCGAGATCGATGAGGACGAGCTCGCTTTCGCCGACCAGGGCGACGACGTCGGCGGCGCCGCGCCGCTGGAGATCCCGCCGAGACTCGGCGAGCTCGAGCGCCGGCTGACGCTGGCGCATCTGGTCGCGGCCTGGGCGAAGACGCCGGTGTCGGCGCCGCTGGTGGTCGGCGGCCCGGCCTCGACGCTGCAGCTCGCCGGCGACCTGGCGCGGCTGATGGACGACATGGTAACGCGCGGCGTCGACTGGCGCGCGCTCGACCGCCTGGTGCCGGACCAGCTCGACAAATACTGGCAGCATTCGCTCGACTTCCTGCGCATCGCGCGCGACGCCTGGCCGAACTACCTCAAGGAGATCGGCCGGATCGAGCCGGCCGCGCGACGCGATCTCCTGATCGAGGCAGAGGCGACGCGGCTGACCGCGCATCCCACGGGCCCGGTGATTGCGGCTGGTTCGACCGGCTCGATGCCGGCCACCGCAAAATTCCTCCACGCGGTGGCGAAGCTTCCGAACGGCGCCGTGGTGCTGCCCGGGCTCGACACCGATCTCGACGAGGACTCCTGGGACACGATCGGCGGCGAACGCGGCGACGACGGCAGGTTCACCACGCCGCCCTCGTCCAACCACCCGCAATTCGCGATGCACGCCTTGCTCGACCGCTTCGGGATCAAGCGCCGCGACGTCGAGAGCCTTGCTGAGCCTGCGCCGCTCGGCCGCGAGGTGCTGGTGTCGGAGACGATGCGCCCCTCGACCGCGACCGCGCAGTGGCACGACCGGCTGGAGCGGCCCGAGATCGTGGCGCGGATTTCCGCCGGGATGACCAACCTCACCGTGGTCGAAGCCCCCAATCCGGAAATGGAGGCGCTGGCGATCGCGGTTGCGATGCGCGAGGCACGGCATCTCGGCAAATCGGCAGCGCTGGTGACGCCTGATCGCGCGCTGGCACGCCGCGTGATGGCCTCGCTGACGCGCTGGAAGCTGGAGTTCGACGATTCCGGTGGCGATGCGCTGATGGAAACGCCACCCGGCGTGTTCGCCCGCCTCACCGCGGGGGCCGCGGCCAAGGGGCTGGAACCGCCGACATTGCTCGCTCTGCTCAAGCATCCGCTGTTCCGGCTCGGCGGCGCCCATGGCGCCCTGAAGCGCGCGATCGAGGTGCTGGAGATCGCGCTGCTCCGCGGCACACGGCCGCAAGCTGCGACCAACGGCCTCGCGCGCGATTTTGTGCGTTTCCGCGCCGAGCTCGTCAAGCTGCATGGCGGCGAGACCTCGTCGCTGCACGCCATGGAGCCGCGCGCCCGGCTGCGCGACAACGAGCTCAACCAGGCCCAGGACCTGATCGCCAGATTGCAGGCGGCGCTGGCGCCGCTGGAAGGCATGGCCTCGTCAAAGCCCTATGATTTCGCCGAGCTGGCCGCGCGTCATCGCGAGGCGCTGATCGCGCTGTCGGCCGACCAGAACGGCGTCGCCATCGTGTTCGAGGAGCGCGCCGGCGCGTCGCTCGCGTCCGCCTTCGACGAGCTGCTCGCCAAGCAGCAGCCGAGCGGGCTGATGACGCCGCTGTCAGACTATCCCGAGGTGTTCCAGACCGCATTCGCTGACCGCATGGTGCGGCGGCCGGAATCGGCGCGCGCGCAACTCAACATCTTCGGCCAGCTCGAGGCGCGTCTGACCGAGTCGGATCGCGTCATCCTCGGCGGTCTGGTCGAGGGCGTCTGGCCGCCGGCGCCGCGGATCGATCCGTGGCTGAGCCGGCCGATGCGGCACGAGCTCGGGCTCGATCTTCCCGAACGGCGCATCGGCCTCTCTGCGCACGACTTTACCCAACTGCTCGGCCATGACGAGGTGATCCTTACCCATGCGGCCAAGGTCGGCGGCGCGCCGGCGGTCGCCTCGCGCTTCCTGCATCGGTTAGAGGCGGTGGCGGGCGAAGCGCGCTGGAAGGCTGCGACATCGGCCGGCGAAGCTTACGTGCAATACGCCGCCGAGCTCGACCGACCCGATACAGTCCAGCCGATCCCGCAGCCGGAGCCGCGGCCACCGCGCGAGGCACGGCCGCTGAAAATGTCGGTCACCGCGATCGAGGACTGGCTGCGCGATCCCTACACGATCTATGCGCGCTACATCCTGAAGCTCGATCCGCTCGATCCCGTCGACATGCCGCTGTCGGCGGCCGATCGCGGCTCCGCAATCCACGAATCCCTCGGCGAGTTCACACAAACTTACGCCGACGCGCTGCCTGACGACATCAAGAGCGCGCTGCGCGACATCGGGGCCAAGCATTTCGCGCCGCTGATGGAGCGGCCCGAAGCGCGCGCGCTGTGGTGGCCACGCTTCCAGCGTATCGCGGCGTGGTTTGCCGAATGGGAGCGAGCCCGGCGCGGCAATATTGATTCGATCAAGGCCGAGATTCGCGGCGAGATCGGCATTCCGCTCGACGATGCCAGGACATTCGTGCTCTCGGCGCGCGCCGACCGCATCGAGCGGCGCGACGACGGCAGCTTTGCGATCCTCGACTACAAGACCGGCCAGCCGCCGACCGGCAAGCAGGTGCGCATGGGCCTGTCGCCGCAGCTCACGCTGGAAGCCGCGATCCTGCGCGAGGGCGGCTTCGCCGACATTCCGGCGGACTCTTCGGTCGGCGATCTCGTCTATGTCAGGCTGAGCGGCAACAACCCACCGGGCGAGCAACGTTCGCTGGAACTGAAGATCAAGACCAACGACACGCCGCAGCCGCCCGATGAGGCCGCCGACAGCGCCCGGCGCAAGCTGGAAGATCTGATCCGCGCGTTCGACGACGAGCAGCAGGCCTACACCTCGCTGAACCTCTCGATGTGGGCGAACCGTTACGGCGCCTATGACGACCTCGCGCGCATCAAGGAATGGTCCGCCGCCGGCGGCCTGGGGATCGAGGAATGGTGAAGGCTATCAGACCCATCCCGCCAGCGGTGCGCGACGCGCAGGCGCGCGCGTCCGATCCGAAGGTGTCGACGTTCGTGTCGGCCAATGCCGGTTCCGGCAAGACCCACGTGCTGGTCCAGCGCGTGATCCGCCTGCTGCTGTCCGGCGTGCCGCCAGAGAAGATCCTCTGCATCACCTTCACCAAGGCTGCCGCGGCCAACATGGCCGAACGCGTGTTCACGACGCTCGGCCACTGGGTGACGCTCGACGACGAGGCGCTCAACGTCGCGATCCGCGAGGCCGGCATTGCACATCCGAGCGCTTCGCTGCGGCGCGAGGCGCGCAAGCTGTTTGCCTGCGCGCTGGAAACGCCCGGCGGCTTGAAGGTGCAGACCATCCACGCGCTGTGCACCCGTCTGCTGCAACAGTTTCCGTTCGAGGCCAACGTGCCGGCGCGCTTCGCCGTGCTGGACGACCGCGACCAGAACGAAATGATGGAACGCGCCAATCTCGCGGTGTTCCTCGAGGCGTCGCGGATTCCCGACAGTCCCATCGGCCGCGCGCTGCGGACGGCGATGGCGAATGCCGCCGACGTCACCTTCAAGGAGGTGGTCCGCGAGGCTTGTCTGAGCCGCGACCATTTCATGGCCTGGACCGATGCCGCCGGCAACGCCGCGGCCGCTGCCGCGCAGATGTCGGCCGCGCTCGGTGTCTCCTCTGAGATTCGTATCGAGGATGTCGAACGCGAGATCGTCGACGGGCCGAACCTGCCGCGGTCTGGCTGGAAGGAGCTGGCGACGCTGCTCGACACCAGCAGCAAGGCGGACCAGAAGCAGGCCGAGCGGCTGCGGAGCGCGCTGACCTTCACCGGGGCAGCCCAGGTCGACGAATATCTCGGCGTCTTCCTGACCGATGACCGCGCGCCGCGCGCGTCTGTCATCACCAACAACTTCATCAAGAAGAATGCCGTCGCGGGCCACCGGTTCGAGGCGGAGGTCGACCGGCTCGGCCCGCTGATCGAGCGGAGGCGCGCCGTGGTCGCGCGCGACCGCACCGAGGCGCTGATCCACATCGCGACCGCGGCGGCCGCGCACTACCGGCGCGAGAAGCTGGAGCGCGGCCTGCTCGATTATGACGATCTGATCGACAAGACGCTGGCGATGCTCGACCGCGTCTCCTCAGGCTGGGTGCATTACAAGCTCGACCGCGGCGTCGATCACGTGCTGATCGACGAGGCGCAGGACACCAGCCCGCGGCAATGGGACATCGTCGCGCATATCATCTCGGAATTCACCTCCGGCGCCGGCGCGCGCGACGGCCTGGTGCGTACCGTGTTCGCGGTCGGCGACGAGAAGCAGTCGATCTTCTCGTTCCAGGGCGCAGCACCCCGCGAGTTCGATCTGCGGCGGCGCGAGCTGAAGCGGCGGTTCGAGGAAGCCGGGCTGAAATTCGATCCGGTGTCGTTCACCTATTCGTTCCGCTCGGGGCCGGTGATCCTGCATTCGGTCGACCATGTATTCCGCGAGCAGGAGATCTTCCGCAGCATCCATGCGGTGGAGAACGGCTATCCGATCCACAATGCGATGGCCGACGCCGGCCCCAGCCTGATCGAGCTCTGGGATCTCGCCGTAGCCGACGACCGCCAGGACATCGAGGGCTGGCGCGCGCCGTTCGACGGCGTCTCGGTGACCAGCCCCGAAGTAAAGCTCGCACGGCGCATCCAGGCCGAGATCAAGCGCCTCGTCTCTAGCGGCACCATGACCGGCAGTGAAGGCGGACGACGGCCGCTACGCTATGGCGACATGCTGATCCTGGTGCGGCGGCGCGGCAACGCCTTCGACGCGGTGATCCAGGCGCTGAAGCACGCCAACATTCCGGTTGCCGGCGCCGACCGGCTGAAGCTGACCGAGCACATCGCGATCATCGACCTGATGAACCTCGCCGACGCGCTGCTGCTGCCGCAGGACGACCTTGCGCTGGCGGTGGCGCTGAAGAGCCCGCTGTTCGGCCTCGATGACGACGACCTGTTCAAGCTGGCGTATCAGCGCCGCGGCTCGCTGCGCGAGGCGCTGGCCGCGCAGGCGCCGACCGATGAGCGCTTCTCGGCCGCGCTGCGCCGCCTCGAACAATGCGAGCGCCGCTTCACCGAGGAGACGCCGTTCGCGTTCTATGCTTGGCTGCTCGGCGGCGACGGCGGACGGGCGCGCATCCTGCGCCGGCTTGGCCACGAGGCCAATGATGCGCTCGACGAATTCCTCGAGCTCGCGCTGGGCTATGAGCGCAAGGCGCCGGCCTCGCTGCAGGGCTTTATCGCCTGGCTGCGCGCCGCCGACACCGAGGTGAAGCGCGACATGGAGATTTCGCGCGACGAGGTTCGCGTCATGACCGTGCACGGCGCCAAGGGCCTCGAGGCATCGGTCGTGTTCCTGGTCGACACCACGACCTCGCCGTCCGACACGCAGCGGCTGCGGCTGATCCATCTGCCGCAGGGCAATGCCGCGCCGAACGCGCCCGGCGTCGTGGTGTGGGCCAGCAAGAAGGCCGAGGATCCACCCAATGTCGCCGACGCGCGCAAGGCGATGCTCGGCGACACCGAGGACGAATATCGCCGCCTGCTCTATGTCGCGATGACCCGTGCGGCCGACCGGCTGATCGTCGGCGGCTGCATGCCCGGCAACATGAACACGGTGCGGAAATCCTCCTGGTACGATCTGATCACCAAGGGGCTCGCCAATGCCGGGCTGAAGCTCGAAGAGCTCGAGACGCCGGCCGGCAAGGTGATGCGCTATTCGCGGCCGGACGACGTCGCCGATCTCACCGGCGCCGCCGCTTCAACGGCCGCAGCGCCGATCGCGCTGCCGTCCTGGCTGCGGACCGCGGCCGCACCTGAAGCTTTCGCCGCGGGCGTACTGCGCCCGTCCGATCCGGCCGATGGCGACAGCCATCCGATACGAACCGGCGAATCGGTGCTGCTGCGCGCCCGCGCCCTGCAACGCGGCACGCTGGTACATCGCCTGCTGCAATCGTTGCCCGAAATTGCCGCCGAGCGGCGGCGCACCGCCGCGCTTGGCTACCTCGCGCGCAACGCCGACGGCTGGAGCGACGAGGAGCAAGCCGCGCTCGCAGACCAGGTGCTGGACTTGATTGCCGATCCGCGTTTCGCCGCGGTGTTCGCGCCCGGCAGCCGCGCGGAGGTCTCGATCGTCGGACGGCTCGAGCGGCCGGGCCAGCCGAAGGCGCTGGTCTCGGGCCAGATCGACCGGCTGGTGGTGACGCCGACCGACGTCCTGATCGTCGATTTCAAGACCAACCACGCCCCGCCGAAGACCGCCGCGGAGGCGCCACGGGGCTATGTGCGGCAGCTCGCGCTCTATCGGGCCGTGCTGGCGAAGCTTTATCCCCAGCTGCCCGTCCGGGCCGCGCTGCTTTGGACCGAAACACCTGAAATCATGGAGATTTCCGCCCCCGCGCTGGACGCCGGGCTGGCATAAGTTCATGTCGGCGTGAGCGAGCTTGACCCGGCAAGGGGGCGTTCATAGGTTTGACCCATGCTCCCCGGGCGCGATTCTCCGCCGCGCCCTTTTCTCAACTGTACGAGGTACTCACATGGCCGTTGGCAAGGTTTCTGACGCCGATTTCGAAGCCGAAGTGCTCAAGGCGACCGGGCCGGTGGTCGTCGACTTCTGGGCCGAGTGGTGCGGACCCTGCCGCATGATCGCGCCCGCTCTCGATGAGATTTCCGGCGCGATGGGCGACAAGGTCAAGATCGTGAAGCTCAACGTCGACGAGAGCCCGAAGACCGCGTCGAAGTATGGCGTGATGTCGATCCCGACCCTGATGATCTTCAAGGGCGGCGAGATGGCGTCCCGTCAGGTCGGCGCCGCGCCGAAGGCCAAGCTGCAGCAGTGGATCACCGCTGCGGTCTGATCTGTTTCGAATTAGCCGAATTGCGACACGGCCGGCGTCATGCCGGCCGTTTTGTTTTGAGCGAGATGAATCCTCGCTCGTCATGGCCGGGCTTGACCCGGCCATCCATCCGCTTTGGAAAAGAGGTACTTACGAAGATTGATGGACACGCGGGTCAAGCCCGCGTGTGACGAAGATTGCACGCAGGCAGATTACCTGATCCATCCCGTCGCCAGCGCCGAGGCGAGCTCGGCTTGACCATTGCGCCGCGCCAGCGCCGCCATCGCGGCGTGATCGTAGGGGATGTGGCGGAAGGTGACGTCCCAGTCGCGACCGACCTGTTCAAGAATCGCGTAGCGCGCATCGGGCGAACCGGCCTCCACGACATGCGGATATGGCTTGCCGGCGCGATAGCCGGGTGAGCCGACGCTGCCGGGATTGACGATCAGCCGCCCATCGCGAAACCGCACGGCGCGCGCGGTATGGGTGTGCGCGCACAGGATCAGCGATTGCGTCACGCCGGCCGCCAGCGCCTCGATCGATCCCAGCGTGGACATGCAGACTTCGCCGCCCGGCAGCACCGTCTCGAGCCAGTAGGTCTCGTCGTCCTGCGGCGTCGCGTGACACAGGAACACCTCGTCGCGATAGACCGCATTCGGCGGCAGCGTGCGCAGCCAGTCGAGATGCCGCGGCTCGAGCTGGGTGTAGGTCAGCCGCTCCCAGGAACCCATCTTCTCGTGCGGGCGGTCGATCAGATAGCGGTCGTGATTGCCGAGCAGATGGACCGCATCGAGCGCCATCAGCATGTCGATGGTCGGCCGGGCGTCGAGCGGCCCGCTCACCATGTCGCCGAGATCGACGATGTCGGAAATGCCCTGCGCGCGGATATCCGACAGCACCGCTCCAAGCGCGAGGTGGTTGCCGTGGATGTCGGCGATCGCAGCAAAACGCATGGTGTCTCGTCCTCCCACATGCGCACCGCATCCGGGACGCGGGACCATTTATGCAGGAGGCGTGCCGTTGGCCGCAAGCACGGGACCCGCGAGGTACAGCGAGCCGGTGATCAGGATGCGCGGCGGCACCTCGTAGGCCAGCCTGGCGAGCCGTTGCAGCGCGGCGTCGACGCCGGATGCGATCTCGACGCGCATGCCGAGCGCGCGCGCGGCGTCGGCGAGCTTGTCCGGCGCCATGCCGTTGTCGCGGCCGGGCACCGGGACCGCGATGATGTGGCGCGTCAGCCCGGCGAAATTGGCGAGGAAGGCATTGGCATCCTTGTTGGCCATCATGCCGGCAATCACAACGAGCGGCCGCGACACCCGCTCCTCGAGATCGCCGAGCGCCGCCGCCGCAACGCGGCCACCCTCGGCATTGTGGCCGCCATCGAGCCAGACCTCGGAGCCCTGCGGCCCCTGGCAGACGAGCGCGCCCGAGACCAGCCGCTGCATCCGCGCCGGCCATTCCGCATTGACGATGCCGGCCTCATAGGCCGCGATGTTGAGCTTGAAGGTGTCGATCGCACGCAAGGTCGCGATCGCGAGGCCCGCGTTGTCGAACTGGTGCCGGCCGAACAGCTTTGGCGCGGCGAGGTCCATCAAGCCGCGCTCATCCTGATAGACCAGCCGGCCGCGCTCGACGCCGACATGCCATTGCTGGCCGGCCGCATGCAGCGGCGCGCGCATGCGGTTCGCCTCCGCCTCGATCACGGCCATCGCGTCCGGCGCCTGTTCGGCAGAGATCACCGGCACCTTGCGCTTGATGATCGCGGCCTTCTCGCCGGCGATCAAAGTCAGCGTATCGCCGAGGAATTCCATGTGATCCATGCTGACCGGCGTAATCACCGAGGCCAGCGGCGTCTCCACCACATTGGTGGAATCCAGCCGGCCGCCGAGGCCGACCTCGAGCAGCGCGACGTCGGCCGGATGCTTTGCGAACAGGCAGAACGCGACTGCGGTTTCCATCTCGAATATGGTGATGGGGTTGCCGGCGTTGATGCGCTCGCAATGCTCGAACGTCGTTCGCAGCTCGTCGTCACCGACGAGCTTGCCGCCGCCTGTGGCACCCAGCCGGTAGCATTCGTTGAGCCGGACCAGATAGGGCGAGGTGAAGACGTGCACGCGCAGGCCGGCGGCTTCGAGGATCGCGCGCAGATAGGCAATGGTCGAGCCCTTCCCGTTGGTGCCGGCGACATGGATCACCGGCGGCAGCTTGCGCTCGGGATGATCGAGCCGCTCCATCAGGCCGCGCATGCGATCGAGGCTGAGATCGATGCGCTTCGGATGCAGCGCCGATATCCGCGCGATCAACGCCTCGAACGAGGGTTGCGATGGGGCGGCGCTTGCGGTCACGCGTGCGGCGCGGCCGGCACCGTCTCCGGTGCCGTGACGATCTGGGCCGGCTCGGTGACGGCAACCGTGGGCTTGGACGCGGTTTCAAGCGCCGGCGCCTTGGTCAGCAGGCGGCACAGCCGCGCCAGCATGGCCTTCATCTCATGGCGGTGCACGACCATGTCGACCATGCCGTGCTCGCGCAGATACTCGGCGCGCTGGAAACCTTCCGGCAGCTTCTCGCGAATGGTCTGCTCGATCACGCGGGCGCCGGCAAAGCCAATCAGCGCACCGGGTTCGGCAATCTGGACGTCGCCGAGCATCGCATAGGAGGCGGTGACGCCGCCGGTGGTCGGATTGGTCAGCACCACGATGTAGGGCTGCTTCGCCTCGCGCAGCATCTGCACGCCGACCGTGGTGCGCGGCATCTGCATCAGCGACAGGATGCCTTCCTGCATCCGCGCGCCGCCGGACGCGGCGAACACGATGAAGGGCGACTTCTTCTCGACCGCGAGCTCGAGCCCGCGCACGATCGCTTCACCGGCGGCCATGCCGAGCGAACCGCCCATGAAATCGAAATCCTGCACCGCGACCACGACGCCGGTGCCTTCGAGCTTGCCGTAGCCGACCTTGACCGCGTCGTTCAGGCCGGTCTTGGCCCGCGCATCCCTGATCTTGTCGACATATTTGCGCTCGTCGCGGAATTTCAGCGGATCCGCCGTCACCTCGGGCAACGCGACGTCGAACCAGGTCTCGTTGTCGAAGATCGACTTCAACCGCGCCACGGCGCCCATGCGCATGTGGTAGTTCGAGCCGGGGATCACGAACTGGTTGGCCTCGACGTCCTTGTAGAACACCAGCTGCCCGGAATCCGGGCACTTGATCCAGAGGTTTTCCGGCGTCTCGCGCCGCAGGATGTTACGGATCTTCGGCCGGACGACGTTGGTGAGCCAGTTCATGGTTCGCTCCGAAATGCGGGTCGGTCCCGCACCAGCTGGATATATGGCGGGCCGGGCGAACCCGGCAAGCCGCCGTCTGCGGCCTTGTTGCCGCAAAATGTGGCTTATTCAGCGGCCTGCTTGGCGCCCCGGACCCCCTGCGCCAGCGCGGACACCAGGTCCGCCACCGCGCTCACGGTATTCGGCGTCGCGCGGCCCTCGGCATCGAGATTGGCGCGCACCACGTCGACGATCGCGGTGCCGACCACGGCGCCGTTGGCGTTCTCGGCGATCGCGCGCGCCGTTTCCGGCGTGCGGATGCCGAAGCCGACGCAGACCGGCAGCTTGGTGTGCCGCTTGATGCGGGCAACGGCTTCTGCAACCGCGTTCGAATCGGCCGTCGCAGCGCCGGTGATGCCGGTGATCGAGACGTAATAGACAAAGCCCGAGGTGTTCGCGAGCACCGCCGGCAGGCGCTTGTCGTCGGTGGTCGGCGTCGCCAGCCGGATGAAGTTCAGCCCGGCCTTCAACGCGGGGATGCAGAGCTCGGTATCTTCCTCCGGCGGCAGGTCGACGATGATCAGGCCGTCGACGCCGGCGGTCTTGGCATCGGCCAGGAAGCTCTCGACGCCGTAGATGTAGATCGGATTGTAGTAGCCCATCAGCACGATCGGCGTCGTGTTGTCGTCCTTGCGGAAGTCGCGGACCATCGCCAGCGTCTTGCGCAGCGTCATGCCGCCCTTGAGCGCGCGCAGGCCGGCGGCCTGGATCGACGGGCCATCGGCCATCGGATCGGTGAAGGGCATGCCGATCTCGATGACGTCGGCGCCGGCCTTCGGCAGCGCCTTGAGGATGTCGAGCGAGGTTTTTGCGTCGGGGTCGCCGGCCATCACGAAGGTGACGAAAGCGGAGCGGCCCTGCTGCTTCAGCTCGGCGAAACGTGCGTCGATACGGGTGGTCACTTCTTCCTCGCCTTCAAGATGTCGCCGACCTGCGGCACGTCCTTGTCGCCACGGCCCGAGAGATTGACCACCATCAGATGATCCTTCGGCCGCTGCGGCGCGAGTTCGGACAGTTTTGCGATCGCGTGCGCGGATTCCAGCGCGGGGATGATGCCCTCGAGGCGCGACAGCAGCTGGAATGCGGCCAGCGCTTCCTCGTCGGTCGCCGAGAGATACTTCACGCGGCCGGTCTCATGCAGCCAGGCGTGCTCGGGGCCGATGCCGGGATAATCGAGGCCGGCGGAGATCGAGTGCGCTTCCTCGATCTGGCCGTCGGCATCCATCAAAAGATAGGTGCGGTTGCCGTGCAGCACGCCGGGGCGCCCGCCGGCGAGCGAGGCCGCATGCAGCTGCGTCAGCCCGTGACCGGCCGCCTCGACACCGAATATCTCGACCGAGGGATCGTCGAGGAACGGATGGAACAGTCCCATCGCATTGGAGCCGCCGCCGATGCAGGCGATCAGCGAGTCCGGCAGCCGGCCCTCGGCCTCCTGCATCTGCGTGCGCGTCTCGTGGCCGATGATCGACTGGAAATCGCGCACCATCATCGGATAGGGGTGCGGGCCCGCCACCGTGCCGATGCAATAGAAGGTGTTGTGCACGTTGGTGACCCAATCGCGCAGCGCGTCGTTCATTGCGTCCTTCAGCGTGCGCGCGCCCGACTGCACCGGGACGACCTTGGCACCCAGCATCTCCATGCGGATCACGTTGGGCTGCTGCCGCTCGACGTCGACCGCGCCCATATAGACCACGCATTCGAGCCCGAACCGCGCGCACAGCGTCGCCGTCGCCACGCCATGCTGGCCGGCGCCGGTCTCGGCGATGATGCGCTTCTTGCCCATGCGGCGCGCGACCATGATCTGGCCGAGCACGTTGTTGACCTTGTGCGAACCGGTGTGGTTGAGCTCCTCGCGCTTCAGATAGATCTTGGCGCCGCCGAGATGCTCGGTGAGCCGTTCGGCGAAATAGAGCGGCGAGGGCCGGCCGACATAGTCCTTTAGATAGACATTCATCTCGGCCTGGAACGCCGGATCGGCCTTGGCGTCGGCATAGGCCTTTTCGAGATCGAGGATCAGCGGCATCAGCGTTTCCGCGACGAAGCGTCCGCCGAAAATGCCGAAATGCCCGCGCTCGTCGGGGCCGCTGCGGAAGGAATTGGGCAGGTTTTGATTCATCGAACCATCAGTTCTTGGGTTGCGCGTGCGGCGCGGATGAAGGCGCGGATCAGCTCGGGATCCTTGACGCCCGGCGTGCGCTCGACGCCCGACGACACGTCGACCCCGCCGGCGCGGGTGACGCGGACAGCTTCAGCGACGTTGGCGGCGTTGAGCCCGCCGGAGACCATGTAGGGCAGCGCGAGATCGAGATTTTCCAGCAGGTGCCAATCGAACGGCGCGCCGAGACCGCCGGGCCGGGTGGCATCCTTCGGCGCGCGGGCATCGAACAGGATACGGTCGGCGACGCCGGCATAGCCCGGCAGCGGGGCGAGGTCGGCCGCGGTCTCGACCGGCAGCGCCTTCATCAGCGGCAGGCCGAACTTCTGCTTGATGTCGCGCAGCCGCGCGGTGGTTTCCTTGCCGTGCAATTGCAGGATATCCGGGCGCAGCGTCTCGACGATGTTTTCGAGCGTGGCGTCGTCGGCATCGACCGTCAGCGCGACCTTGACGGCGCGGCCCTTGGCGCGGCTGCCAAGCTCGCGCGCGGTCTCGAGGCTGATATGGCGCGGCGACGGGGAGAAGAACACGAACCCGACCATGTCCGCGCCGCCCTCAAGCGCGACGTCGAGCGTCTCGCGCGTGGACAGGCCGCAGATTTTGACGAGCAGGGGCATGGTCTCGAAACGGGTCTCAAAAACGGGTTTTCGGGCGGCCGGAACAGGGGTTGCCCCGGGTCCGACGGGGCGGGTTCTACAACGTCGCGCCCTGCTTGTCTCGCCCATTGGGCCCGTAAAAGCCCAGCTGGGCCGGGGCCGAACGACGCTGCGCGTCGTCCCGGGAGGCCGTGGCCCTGAGGTCGGCGAGCTCGGCGCGGACGTGGCGGGCGTCGGCCTCATGCTGCCGGGCAGCGCGCCGCCAGCGCCCTTGCTTGAACCAGGTTCCAATGCCACCGGCGATCACGCCGAGAATGGCGGACGCGATGATGACGACGAACAGCGGCAGTGTGACCGCAACCGTCGGCGTCACAGAGTTGAAGGGATCAAACGACACCGTCACCCAGTGACGGTTGGCGACGGCGAAGATGATGAAGATCAGTCCGAGCGGAACGACGACCACTGCCGTGAAGAACTTTCGCATGACCATCTCTCGCAGCGATGGAGAAAGTGCGGGCCCATCGCTCGCAGCAACGACAACGCCGGGCGTCGCGCTAAGCGTCAGCCTTAAGCATCAGCCTTGGGCGCGTCGATCTTGGAGGCTCCCGCCTCAGCCTCGTCGCGATTGAGGCGCTCGCGCATTTCCTTGCCGGTCTTGAAGAACGGCACGCTCTTCTGGTCGACCGGCACATGCTCTCCGGTACGCGGATTGCGGCCGGCACGGGCCGGGCGATGCTTCACCGAGAAAGCGCCAAAACCGCGCAGCTCGACGCGGTCGCCACGCGCCAGCGCCGCGACGATTTCATCGAGAATCGCATTCACAATATTCTCGACGTCCCGCTGATAGAGGTGCGGGTTGTGCTCGGCGATACGCTGAACAAGTTCGGATTTGATCATCGAAAATGGGATCCGGGCTCTTGCGGAAACCCATTTCCGTGAAAATGCCGTGCACTGTCAAGACGCTAAATCGATTTAGGACGCCGTGAAATCGCGTGACAAATAGCCCAATTGGGGCATGCGGCGATTCCCGCAGAGCGAGAATACCCTGATCAGTACGCCTTTCGCTCTCGACTAGTCGGTTCCTCCGGGAGTCCACAACGCCAGCATGCCGTCGAGCCCGAACCGGTCGACCGCCTGGGCAACGCCACCCTGCTCGATCCGCCGCGCGATGCCGCCAAGGCCGAACGCATCGAGCGTCATCGACGCCGCGGTGCGCAGGAAGGTCAGGTCGCTGAATCGCGGATTGAGCTTGTAATTGCGCACCGGCAGGTCGCTTTTGACCTTCTTCTCCGCAACCAGCCAGGCGATCGCGGTCTTCTCATCCCCGAGCTGATCGATCAGCTTGAGATCGACCGCCTGCCGGCCAGTGAAGACGCGGCCATCCGCGACCTTCTCCAGCAGGGCGTCGTCCATGCCGCGCCGTTCCTTCACCAATCCACGGAACCACGCATAGGAATCCTTGACCAGGCCGTCGATCGCAGCGCGGGCCTCCGGACTGGTCGGCTCGAAGCCGTTGGGCGCCGCCTTCAGCGGGGAAGACTTGATCTCCTCCATCTTCACGCCGACGGTCTTGAGCAATTCGGACACGTTGGGAAACTGGAACAGCACGCCGATCGAGCCGACCAGCGAGGTCTGCTGGGCGACGATATGGTCCGAGGCGATCGCCGTGATGTAGCCGCCCGAGGCCGCCAGTCCCTCGACCACGACGACGAGCGGCTTCTTCGCCTTCAGCTGCATCAGCGAGTCGTAAAGCTGCTCGGAGCCCGCAGTGGTGCCGCCGGGCGAATTGATGTGCACGACCACGGCCGCATAGCTTGACTTGCCGAGCCGCTCCAGCGCTTCGACGCGCTCCTGGTCGCTGCGGATCAGGCCGTCGATATTGATCCGCGCGATCGTGTTCGACGTCGAAAAGGTGCCGCGTCCGCCGGCGGCGATCACGCCCACGCCGACGATGGCCGCGATTGCAATGACCGCAGCGGCGACGCGCCAGAACGTCAGCTTGCGCCTGATCCGGCGGCGGTCGACGATCACGTCTGAATCCAGCGACATCCGATCTCTCCCGAAATAGTCAGCGCGCAATCCGCGCGTTTTGCCGTCGCAGCGTCACTATCAGCTTAGCCAAATACATCAATTGCGACGCAATATGAAGAAAACAAGGCCCGTCATGTTGCCTGCATCGTAGCCCGGATGAAGCGCAGCGTAATCCGGGAAGAATCGTCGCGGGGACAGAGCCCCGGATTTCGCTGCGCTTCATCCGGGCTACGGATTACGGGATAACAAAAAGGGCCCCGGCTTGCGCCGGGGCCCCGATTGTTCGCCTCAACGAGACGAAGGCTTACTTGTCGGTGCCGCGGTTCTTCAGCGCGGTGCCGAGGATGTCGCCAAGCGTCGCTCCCGAATCGGAGGAGCCGTACTGCGCGATGGCTTCCTTCTCTTCAGCAACTTCCAGCGCCTTGATCGAGACCTGCACCTTGCGGGCCTTCTTGTCGAACTGGATGACGCGGGCATCGACCTTCTCGCCGACGGCAAAGCGTTCGGCGCGCTGGTCGTTGCGATCGCGGGCCAGCTCGGACCGCTTGATGAAGGTGGTGAACTCGGTGCCCGAAATCCGGACCTCGATGCCGCTCTCCTTCACTTCGAGCACTTCGCAGGTCACGACCGCGCCCTTCTTGACGTCGCCCGGCTCGGCGAAGGGATCGCCTTCGAGCTGCTTGACGCCGAGCGAGATACGCTCCTTCTCGACATCGACATCGAGCACCACGGCCTTGACCATGTCGCCCTTCTTGAAGTTGTCGATGACCTGCTCGCCCGGAAGCTTCCAGTCGAGGTCGGAGAGGTGAACCATGCCGTCGACGTCGCCCTCGAGACCGAGGAACAGACCGAACTCGGTCTTGTTCTTGACCTCGCCCTCGACCACCGAACCGACCGGGAACTTCTCGACGAAGACTTCCCAGGGATTGCGCATGGTCTGCTTGAGACCGAGTGAGATGCGGCGCTTGACCGAATCCACTTCGAGCACCTGCACTTCGACTTCCTGCGAGGTCGAAACGATCTTGCCGGGGTGCATGTTCTTCTTGGTCCACGACATCTCGGAGACGTGGATCAGGCCTTCGATGCCCGGCTCGAGCTCGACGAACGCGCCGTAGTCGGTGATGTTGGTGACGCGGCCGGTGAAGCGGGCACCCAGCGGGTACTTGGCTTCAATGCCCTGCCACGGATCATCCAGCAGCTGCTTCATACCGAGCGAGATGCGGTGCGTCTCGTGGTTGATCTTGATGATCTTGACCTTCACGGTCTGGCCGATGGTCAGCACCTCGGTCGGGTGGTTGACGCGACGCCAGGCGATATCGGTCACGTGGAGCAGGCCGTCGATGCCGCCGAGATCAACGAACGCACCGTAATCGGTGATGTTCTTGACCACGCCGTCGATCACCTGACCCTCTTCGAGGTTCTGCACCAGCTCCTGGCGCTGCTCGGCGCGGGTCTCTTCGAGAACCGTGCGGCGCGACACCACGATGTTGCCGCGGCGGCGGTCCATCTTGAGGATCTGGAACGGCTGCGAGTTGTTCATCAGCGGCGCAACGTCGCGGATCGGACGAATGTCGACCTGCGAGCGCGGCAGGAAGGCCACCGCACCGTCGAGGTCGACCGTGAAGCCGCCCTTGACCTGGTTGAAGATGACGCCGTTGACCTTTTCGTTGTTCTGGAACGCCTTCTCGAGCTTGCCCCAGCTTTCCTCGCGGCGCGCCTTGTCGCGCGACAGCACGGCTTCGCCGAGCGCATTCTCGATCCGGTCGAGGAACACCTCGACTTCGTCGCCGACTTTCAGATCGCTTTCACGGCCGGGGCCGGCGAATTCGCGCAGCGCCACGCGGCCTTCGGTCTTCAGGCCGACGTCGATGACGGCCATGTCCTTCTCAATTGCAACCACCTTGCCCTTGATGACCGAGCTTTCCTGCAAATTGCCGCCGGCAAAGGATTCATCAAGCATCGCCGCGAAATCGTCGCGGGTGGGGGTATAGGAAGACACAGTATTCGAAGCCATTTGTTCTCCAAATGCGGGATCATGCCGGCCGTTCGGGTTGATGGGCGCACCGCGCGCGAAGTGTCAGGGTTCCGCAAACCCTGACGACCGCTCATTGCAGGAGGTGCAACAGCGGGCCGGCAGTAAAACTGCACGTTCGGTACGTTTGAATTGTCGGGAGCCTGAAACGAAAATATCGCCTTCAAGACCTGGGAGCGGGCGTTCCTCCAGATGCGGCGAGGGCTCAAACCCGGCGCCGGCCCGCTCAGACACGGCCTCGACACGGTCGATGGCGCTCCGAACGGCGCTGATATAGCTCCGGGGCCCATTTTGAGCAAGCCGGAAATGCCCGATTTGCGGGCGCTTAAGGCTAATCGCGCCCCGACGGCGCTCCAGATCCGGCGTCGCAACGCGCTGTTGACCGAGTCGCGTGAAATGCCCCCGCAGGAGAACGCCGCGGAACCCACCCTTAAGCAGCACCCCATACGATAGCACCGTTCAAAACAGGGGGATTACCAATGAAAAGCTTTGTGGTGCTGGCGGCGATTGCCGTCCTGACGATTGGAAATGCGATTGCCGGGATGCCCGGCGCTGCTCCGGCCGCACACGGCACGTCTGCCGCGGTGGCGCAGCCGCTGCTCAGCATGGCCGAGCAGGAATTGCCGTTCGACCGCTACTGGTCGAAGAACTGATCCAATGGCTCCAAAACCACACGATCTAGGTGCGCCTGGCGCGGTGACCTCGTCATCGCGCTTTTTCTTTTCCGGGGCTTGGCGGCGGGATCAGCGCCGGGCGCGCGCCGCCTCGACGATGGCGATGGCGGCGCGGACGCCGGCCTCGATGTCGAGATTGGAATTGTCCAGCGTGTGGGCGTCCGCCGCCGGCCGCAACGGCGCAACGGCACGGTTCTTGTCCCGCTCGTCGCGCTTGAGGATGTCAGCCAGCACCGCCTCCTCGTCGGCGTCCTCGCCGCGGGCGCGGGCCTCCAGGGTGCGCCGCCGCGCCCGCACGCGGGGATCGGCCACTACGAAGATCTTCACGTCGGCGTCCGGGCAGATCACGGTGCCGATGTCGCGTCCATCCAGCACCGCACCGGGCGGATCGGCGGCGAACTGGCGCTGGAAGTTGACCAGCGCCTCGCGCACCTTGGGAAAGGCCGAGACGACAGATGCGCCCTCGCCGACCTTCTGGGTCTTCAGGATCGGATTGCCGAACTTCTCGGGATCGAGCTCGAGCGCGACGGCCACCGCCAGCGCCTCATCGTTGAGATCGGCGCCCTGCGCCATCATCGCATAGGCCACCGCGCGGTAGATCACGCCGGTGTCGAGATGGCGGTAGCCGTAGTGGTGGGCGAGCCGCTTGCCGAGCGTGCCCTTGCCGGAGGCGGCGGGTCCGTCGATGGCAATGATCATGCGAAGTCAGCTCCGAGCGCGCGCATCATCGGTATGAAATCCGGGAAACTGGTGGCGATGAAGGCGGTGTCATCGATCTTCACCGGCCGATCCGAAGCACAACCCATCACCAGCGCCGACATCGCGATGCGATGATCCATATGGGTGGCAACAAGGCCGCCGCCCGGAACGTGGCCGCGGCCCTCGACGATCAGGTCATCGCCGGAAACCTCGACCTTGACGCCGTTGACGCGCAGCATGTCGGCGGTGGCTTCGAGACGGTCGGACTCCTTGACGCGCAGCTCCTGCAGGCCGCGCATGATCGTGGTGCCCTCGGCAAACGCCGCCGCAACCGCCAGCACCAGATATTCATCGATCATCGACGGCGCGCGCTCCGGCGGCACCTCGACGCCCTTCAACTTCGAGGCCCGCACGCGCAATTGCGCCATCGGCTCGCCGGCATCGCCGCGCAGATCGCTCTCCTCGATCGAGGCGCCCATTTCGCGCAATGTGGTGAACAGGCCGGTGCGCAGCGGATTGGTCATCACGTCGGAGAACACGACGTCGGACCCTTCGACGATCAGCGCCGCGACGATCGGGAACGAGGCCGAGGACGGATCGGCGGGCACCACGACCTCCGCGCCGTGCAGCTCGGGCTCACCGTTCAGCGAGATCCTGCGGCCGTGGCTGCCTTCCTTCTCCGTGGAGATCTCGGCGCCGAAATGCTTCAGCATCAGCTCGGTGTGGTCGCGGCTCGCCTCCTGCTCGATCACCGTGGTGATGCCGGGCGCGGACAGGCCCGCCAGCAGCACCGCGGACTTGATCTGGGCCGAGGCGACCGGCGTCTTGTAGACGATCGGCACCGGATAGCGGGCACCGTGCAGGGTGAGCGGCAGCCGGCCGCCCTCCCTGACGTCGCTGGTCCGGGCGCCCATCAGCTCCAAGGGATCGAGAATCCGGCGCATCGGCCGCGTACGCAGCGAGGCGTCGCCGTCGAAAATGGCCGCGATCGGGCAGCCGGCCACCGCACCCATCACCAGCCGGCAGCCGGTGCCGGAATTGCCGAAATCGAGCGGCGCCGAGGGCTGGGCGAAGCCCCCGACGCCGACGCCCGAGACCGACCAGGCAAAGGGCGCTGTCCGCTCCACCTTGGCGCCCAGCGCGCGCATGGATTTGGCGGTATTGAGGACGTCCTCGCCCTCCAGAAGGCCGGAAATGCGGGTTTCGCCGACCGAAAGCGCCCCGAGGATCAGGGCACGGTGGGAAATCGATTTGTCGCCGGGAACGCGGACCTTGCCGGCCAGGGGGCCGCAAACGCGCGATTCCAGCGGGGTCGGGGTGTCGGAATGGGCCAAGATTGTGTCCTCTCGCGCCGCGGCAGGTATCACATAGGCAACACCGCGTCACGCGCCCGTCACTTGCGCGCAAACCGCTATTGACAGCGGCTCCTCAACTAGCCAAGTGAAGCACCGTTTTTCAGCAAAATTCTGGGATGACCACGTTGGCCAAGTCCGAGCTCGGAACCAAGCGCATTTGCCCGACCACGGGCAAGAAGTTCTACGACCTCAACAAGAATCCGGTGATTTCGCCCTACACCGGCGAGGTCGTGCCGATCGCGCCCGTAGCCCCGCCGCGGGGCGGCCGTGGCGCCACCGTCAGTTCACCTGCGACCGCCGCCGAGATGCCCGAGGCGGCCGAGACCGAAGAGTTGGTCTCGCTCGAGGAGGCCGATGCCGAGGAGAACACCGGCAAGGTCAAGGCCGTGGTTCCCGAATCCGAGGACGATATCGAGGTCGACGAGACCATCGACGACGATGACGACGACGATTCGACCTTCATCGCCGACGAGGAAGAGGGCGATGAGGACGTGACCGATATTATTGGTGACGTCGGCGGTGACGAAGAGACTTGAGATCGGCGCCGATCTATGATCAACGGTGCTGCCGCGCGAGTCATCCAGGCCGCGCGGGCCGGGATCGATCCCCCAGGATCATCCCAACTGGATAAGGGGCCATAGCTCAGCTGGGAGAGCGCTTGCATGGCATGCAAGAGGTCGGCGGTTCGATCCCGCCTGGCTCCACCACGCTTCGCCCTTCGGGCTACGCGTGGCGCAGCCACGAGTTGCCTGAAGGGCGAAGCGTGGTGTCCGGCGTAGCCCGAAGGGCGAAGACGGACTGCCAAGGGTTCTACTCCCGTCCGGCCTCAGTGGATGCGAATGTGGTGCGTCTACATCATCCGCAGCATCAACTTCCCTGAGCAAGAATACATTGGCGCCACCGAGGATCTGAAACGGCGGATTCCCGAGCATAACGCCGGCAAGTCCGCGCACACCTCAAAATTCAAGCCGTGGCAGCTCGTCTGGTACTGCGCATTTCCCGACAAGTACAAAGCCCTGGCGTTCGAGAAATACCTCAAATCCCATAGCGGCCGCGCCTTCGCCAAGAAGCGCCTCTAGCAACCTCCGCGCCGCATTTTTGATCCAGAACAAAGCTCGAGCGTCCATTGGTTGCTATCTTCTCCGGTGCCAACGGACGCCAAGCCATGCGCGATTCCAGCTGGACCGAATTCTTGCGGTGCCCGAGGTGCCAGCGCACGGGCCATGCCCGGCTTTCGGAGATCACGCCCTTCCGAAATCGGATCGAACTGGTCCCGGAGGGCTTCGAGATTCGTCACGACGAGCGCGGCAGTGATTTCCAGTGCGCGACTTGCAGAGTGCCGGTGCAGCCCTAACAAGCGCGCCCCGTTTCGCGCCCGCTACTCCCCCAGCACCGCATTGAGCCGGTCGCGCAGCGCGACGATCTCGTTCTTCATCGCCATCAACTCGCCAACCGTACAGTCCGAGGCCGCGAGGATCGACTGCGGAACGGCCTTGGCCTTTTCACGCAGCGCGTGGCCCTGCGGCGTCAGCGCGATCAGCACCACCCGCTCGTCTTCGGTGCTGCGGGTTCGCCTGATCAGTTCCGCCGCTTCCAGCCGTTTCAGCAGCGGCGTCAGCGTGCCGGAATCCAGGAACAGCCGCTCGCCGAGGTCCTTCACCGGCACGTCGTCGCGCTCCCACAGCGCCAGCATCACGAGATACTGCGGATAGGTCAGCCCGAGCCGGTCGAGCAGCGGCTTGTAGACGCGGTTGAAGGCGTGCGCGGTCGAATAGACCGCAAAGCAGATCTGGTTATCGAGCCGCAGCGCCTGATCCGCCGCCGTCTGTTTCCTGACCATGATTCCCATCGAATCCATCTCGTTTCCGGGTCATTCTGGGCCCACAGGACCGCGGATTCAATTGCGAACAATTAAATGTGAGACCGCATAATTTATATTGTGCACAATCTAATTGGATGCAATACATGGCTTGTTGAATTCAAGCTGAAGTCCAAACCCAAGGGAGACCACAATGTCTGTGAACGTGCTCTACAAGACCAGCGCCAAGGCAACCGGCGGCCGCGACGGCCATGCGGCAACGCTCGACGGCGCGCTCGACGTCAAGCTCACGACCCCGAAGGAGCTCGGTGGCGGCGGTGGCGCCGGCAACAATCCGGAGCAGCTGTTCGCAGCCGGCTATGCCGCCTGCTTCATCGGCGCCATGAAGTTCGTGGCCTCCCAGGGCGGCCCCAAGGTTCCCGCCGACGCCTCGGTGACCTCGACGGTCGGCATCGGCCCGCGTTCGGAAGGCGGCTTCGGCCTTGCCGTCGACCTCGCCGTCTCGCTGCCCGGCCTCTCCCGCGCTGACGCCGAAGCGCTGGTCGAGAAGGCCCACCATGTGTGCCCCTATTCCAACGCGACCCGCGGCAATGTCGACGTCAAGCTGAGCGTCGTCTAGTTCACCGACTGCCGATAGTCCGCCACGTCCCGCGTGGCGGACTATTGCATTTCAAGAGAGCATTGCATTGCGGATGCCAGTTCGCTCTTTTCAGTTCGCTTGGCGAACGCACGCGCCGCCTGCTGCATGGGCCTGCGCCGACGGAAGCATTGCTGCCTCGCCTGAAGACCGTTAGCTCTGGGACCCTCGTTTTCCGATCCCAACTGAGCGAAGGTTGTTTCCATGAATACCCCAGCGGCTACCGGCGCGATGACCGGACTGCGCGTGATCGATCTGACGCGCGTGCTCGGCGGCCCGTATTGCACCCAGATCCTTGCCGACCACGGCGCCGACGTGATCAAGGTCAAGCCGCCCGCCGGCGACGAGGTGCGCGACTGGGGCCCTCCCTTCCATGAGGAAGACGCGGCCTATTTCGTCGGCATCAACCGCAACAAGCGCTCGATCGGCCTCGACCTCGCCTCCGAGGGTGGACGCGCGGTGCTGATGAAGATGCTCGAAACCGCCGACGTGCTGATCGAGAACTTCAAGCCGGGCACGCTCGACAAATGGGGCATCGGCAACGACGTGCTGCGCGCGAAATTTCCGCGCCTCGTACATTGCCGGATCTCCGGCTTCGGCGCCGACGGCCCGCGCGGCGGCAATCCCGGCTATGACGCGATCATCCAGGCGATGACCGGCATGATCGCGGCGACCGGTTCGCCCGAGAGCGGCCCGATGCGCATCGGCGTGCCGCTGGTCGACATCACGACCGGGCTCTATGCGGCGATCGGCATCCTGATGGCGCTGTCGGAGCGGCAGCGCTCGGGGCTCGGCCAGTTCATCGAGACCACGCTGTACGAGACCGGGCTTGCGATCATGCATCCGCACACCGCGAACTATTTCATGCATGGCAAGCCGCCGTCGCTCACCGGCAACGAACATCCCAACCTCGTGCCTTACGCGATCTTCCCGACCAAGACCGACAACATCTTCATCGGTGTCGGCAATGACGGCACCTTCCGCAAGCTCGCCAAGGAAATCGGCAAGCCCGAGCTCGGCACCGATCCGCGCTTTGCCCGCAACAAGGACCGCATCGCCAACCGCGATGCGCTGAGGGCCGAGCTTGCCGCGGTGTTCAGCCAGCACGAGGCCGAACCGCTGTGCAACCGGCTGCTCGCCGCCGGCTTGCCGGCCGGCCCGGTGCAGAAGATCGACCAGGCGCTGACCAACCCGCACACGATCCATCGCGGCGACGTCATCGAGAAGGATTGGTACAAGGGCGTCGCCTCGCCGATCCGCCTCGAACGCACCAAGCCGAGCCTGCGCCGCACGCCACCGAAGTTCAGCCAGCACGCTGCGGAAGTGCTCGGCGAGTTCGGCTACTCCAAGGACGAGATCAACGGCCTGGTCGACAAGGGCGTGGTCTGCGGTCCCCAGCGCCAGCGCTGACGCGTCAGGAGATCACGTCGAATACCGACCGCGATGGCGGTGCACTCCCTCGCCCCGTTCTTACGGGGAGAGGGTTGGGGTGAGGGGCTGTCTCCGCGCATACGACAGTAGCGGCGTTTGCGGAGAATCCCCCTCACCCGGAACGCATCTAACGATGCGTTCCGGCCTCTCCCCGCACGCGGGGCGAGGTGATGCGGAGTCCGTGTCTTCGAGAACCGTCAGCCCCTGCGGTGCAACGTCGCGTCCGGCGTTGCACCGCACGCACGCGGCTGCGTTCTCCGCCTTTTTTAGCGCTTCCCTTTGCTTCGGCTTCCCCCGTACCATGGCTTTCGTTTATACGGTCATTTGAACGTCATCCGGCGCTGTTAACGCGCGCAACGAAAGATGACGTTCCAACCGGGAGGGGCTTTTGATGATTTTCAGACGACTCGGCGCTGCTGCGGCAGCTGCTGCCACGCTTGTATTCGCGTCGCCTGCGTTTGCAGTGACGGAGATTCAGTGGTGGCACGCGATGACCGGCGCCAACAACGACGTCATCGTCAAGCTGGCCAACGATTTCAACGCCTCGCAGTCCGACTACAAGGTGATCCCGACCTACAAGGGCGGCTACGCCGACACCATGAACGCCGGCATCGCTGCGTTCCGCGCCGGCAACGCGCCGCACATCATGCAGGTGTTCGAGGTCGGCACCGCAACGATGATGGCCGCCACCGGCGCCGTCAAACCGGTCTACAAGCTGATGGCCGACGCCGGCGAGAAGTTCGATCCGAGCGTCTATCTGCCCGCGATCACCGGCTATTACTCGACCTCAAAGGGCGAGATGCTGTCGTTCCCCTTCAACTCGTCGTCGACCGTGATGTGGGTCAATCTCGATGCGCTGAAGAAGGCCAACATCGCGGAGATTCCGAAGACCTGGCCGCAAGTGTTCGAGGACGCCAAGAAGCTGAAGGCGGCCGGCTACACCACCTGCGGCTTCTCCGGCTCGTGGGTCACCTGGGTCAATCTCGAGCAGCTCTCGGCCTGGCACAACGTGCCGCTCGCCAGCAAGGCCAACGGCCTCGACGGCTTCGACACCGTGCTCGAATTCAACGGTCCGCTGCAGGTCAAGCATCTCGAGAACCTGGTCGAGCTGCAAAAGGACAAGACCTACGACTATGCCGGCCGCACCAACACCGGCGAAGGCCGCTTCACCGCGGGCGAGTGCCCGATCTACCTGACCTCGTCGGCCTTCTTCGGCAACGTCAAGGCGCAGGCCAAGTTCAACTTCACCGCCGCGCCGATGCCGTATTATCCCGACGTCAAGGGCGCGCCGCAGAACTCGATCATCGGCGGCGCCTCGCTGTGGGTGATGGGCGGCAAGTCGGCCGAAGAATACAAGGGCGTGGCCAAGTTCCTGACCTTCCTCTCCGACACCGATCGCCAGATCTGGATCCACAAGGCCTCGGGCTATCTGCCGATCACGAAGGCAGCCTACGCCAAGGCCAAGGAAGAGGGCTTCTACAAGGACCAGCCCTATCTCGAGACCCCGTTGCTCGAACTCACCAACAAGGAGCCGACCGAGAATTCCCGCGGTCTGCGCCTCGGCAACATGGTGCAGCTCCGCGACATGTGGTCGGAGGAGATCGAGCAGGCGCTGGCCGGCAAGAAGACCGCCAAGCAGGCGCTGGACTCGGCCGTCGAACGTGGCAACCAGATGCTGCGGCAGTTTGAAAAGACCGCCGTCCACTGACATGATGTCTTGAGACCATCAACCGGCAGGCCGCAAACGCGGCCTGCCATTTTGCCGAGATCATGCAAAAGCAAGCGATTTTCCAGTCAAAGCTGTTGCCTTACGCGCTGGTTGCCCCGCAACTCGCAATCGTCCTGATCTTTTTCTACTGGCCGGCCGCGCAGGCGGTGATCCAATCCTTCCTGCTGCAGGACGCCTTCGGCCTTTCGACCACCTTCGTGTGGTTCGAGAACTATCTCGAATTGTTCAAGGACCCGGCCTATTTCGCCGCCATCGTCCGAACCTTCGCGTTCTCGCTTGCGATCGCGGTGTCCTCGTTGTCGTTCGCGCTGCTGCTCGCGGTGATGGCCGACAAGCCGCTGCGCGGCTCGACGCTGTACCGCACGCTGCTGATCTGGCCGTACGCCGTCGCCCCGCCGGTGGTCGGCGTGCTCTGGGTGTTCATGCTGCACCCCTCGCTCGGTGTGCTGTCGCGCTATCTGCGCGCCATGGGCGTCGACTGGAATCCGCTGCTCGACGGCGACCAGGCCGCAGCCCTGATCATCCTCGCCGCGGCCTGGAAGCAGATCTCGTACAATTTCCTGTTCTTCCTTGCCGGGCTGCAGAGCATCCCGAAGAGCGTGATCGAAGCCGCTGCGATCGACGGCGCCCGCCCGATGCGGCGGTTCTGGACCGTGATCTTCCCGCTGCTGTCGCCGACCATCTTCTTCCTCTTGGTGATCAACATCGTGTACGCCTTCTTCGACACCTTCGGCATCATCGACACGATGACCCGCGGCGGCCCGGGCAAGGCGACCGAAACGCTGGTCTACAAGGTCTATACCGATGGCCTGCTCGGCGGCAATCTCGGCTCCTCCGCGGCACAGTCGGTCATCCTGATGGTCATCGTCATCGTGCTGACCGGCATCCAGTTCCGCTTCGTCGAACGCAAGGTGACCTACTGATGGTCGAGGAGGAGGGTTTCCAGCGCTATCTGGCTCACGCCATCCTGTGGATCGGGATCGCGATCGTCGCCTTCCCGGTCTATCTGGCGATCGTCGCCTCGACCCAGGACAACGCCGTCATCGCCAATGGCCAGATGTCGCTGTTGCCCGGCGGCCATTTCTTCAAGACCTACTACCAGACGCTGTTTGTCGGCACGAGCGGCTCGACCCGCGAGCCGGTGCTCAACATGATGCTGAACTCGCTGATCATGGCGCTCTTGATCGCGGTCGGCAAAATCGCGATCTCGATCATCTCGGCCTATGCGATCGTCTATTTCCGCTTTCCGTTCCGGATGGCGATCTTCTGGATCATCTTCATCACCTTGATGCTGCCGGTCGAGGTGCGCATCTATCCGACCTACAAGATCGTCGCCGACCTGCATCTGCTCGACAGCTATGCCGGCCTGTCGCTGCCGCTGATCGCCTCGGCCACCGCAACGCTGCTGTTCCGGCAGTTCTTCATGACCGTGCCGGATGAATTGCTGGAGGCCTCGCGCATCGACGGCGCGGGCCCGTTCCGCTTCTTCTGGGATACGCTGCTGCCGCTGTCGCGCACCAACATGGCCGCGCTGTTCGTGATCCTGTTCATCCTCGGCTGGAATCAGTATCTCTGGCCGCTTTTGATCACCACGCGCGACGACATGCAGACCATCCAGGTCGGCATCCGCAAGATGATCACCACGACCGACGCGCTGACCGAATGGCCCGTCGTGATGGCGACCGCGCTGCTCGCGATGCTGCCGCCGGTGTTCGTCGTCGTCGTGATGCAGAAACTGTTCGTGCGCGGATTGGTGGAGACGGAAAAGTAATGGCTAACGTCACGCTGCGCAGCGTCCGCAAGACCTATCCCGGCGGCTTCGAGGCCATCAAGGGCGTCGATGTCGACGTCGGCGACGGCCAGTTCTGCGTGCTGGTCGGCCCAAGCGGCTGCGGCAAGTCCACGCTGCTGCGCATGGTCGCGGGGCTCGAGACCATCACCGGCGGCGAGATCGACATCGGCGGCCGCATCGTCAACCAGATCGAGCCCGCCGATCGCGACATCGCGATGGTGTTCCAGAACTACGCGCTTTATCCGCATATGAGCGTCTACAACAACATGGCCTACGGCCTGCGCAACCGCGGCATGGCCGAAGCCGAGGTCAAGACCCGCGTCGAGGAGGCCGCGCGCGTGCTTGAGCTCTCGCCGATGCTGGAGCGCAAGCCGCGGCAGCTGTCCGGCGGCCAGCGCCAGCGCGTCGCGATGGGCCGCGCCATCGTGCGGCAGCCGAAAGTCTTCCTGTTCGACGAGCCGCTGTCGAACCTCGACGCCAAGCTGCGCATCGCGATGCGGGTCGAGATCCGCAAGCTGCAGCGCCGGCTCAACACCACCTCGATCTACGTCACCCACGACCAGCTCGAGGCGATGACGCTCGCCGACATCCTCGTGGTCATGAATGGCGGCCAGGTCGAGCAGATCGGCAATCCCCTGGAAATCTATCAGAAGCCGGCGACCACCTTCGTCGCCTCCTTCATCGGCGCCCCGCCGATGAACCTGATGCCGCTGCGCTCGGACGAGCTGCAATCCCAGATCGGGGGCGCCGATGGTGCCGGCATCGTCGGCATCCGGCCGGAGGATTTCGTGATCACCGGCGAGACCGCATCCGGCGGCGTCGCGCTCGGCCTGACGGTCGAGGCGATCGAGCATGTCGGCGCCGAGACCTTCGTCTATGGCAGCCGCCAGCGCGAGGAACGGGCCATCGCCGCCAATCCGGGCGAGCTGCCGCCGGGCGAGGTGATCGTCCGGGTTCCCGGCGCCACGGGGCCTGCGATCGGCGAGCAGATCCGGGCGGTCGCGCCGCGCGACAAACTGCATCTTTTTACCGCTGACGGCCGCAAGCGCGTCGGCCCGTAACCGATCAGGAACGATCGGGGGCCATCCTGGCGCGTTTTCGAGCGAAGTGGACACCGGTTCGCATGAAGAAAACGCGCCCAAAACAAAAAGTGGAATATATCGGTCCTGATTTGATCAGAACCGATATGCGTCAGGCGGCATTTACGCTGGTTTCAGAAGCGCTTGAACGCTATCCAGATCACTCCCATATTGGCTTATGACCGACGGGCAAGCGGCCCGCCGGTTGCATGGGGTGCCGCAAGGGCCCCTCAAAGTCGCTTCGAGAGGACTTTGTAATGTCTCGTGTTCCATCGTTGTCCAGTCCGTTCCTTCTGGGATTCGACGAGATCGAGCGTGCGCTCGACCGCGTCGTGAAGGGCGCTGACGGCTATCCTCCGTACAATATCGAGCGGTGCGACCGTACCAACGGGCAGCCCGAGCGGTTGCGCATCACGTTGGCGGTGGCGGGCTTCACCCGCGACCAACTCGATGTAACTATTGAGGAAAATCAGCTCGTCATCCGCGGCCGCCAGCAGGACGACAAGGCTCGGCAATACATCCATCGCGGCATCGCCGCGCGCCACTTCCAGCGCACCTTCGTGCTGGCGGAGGGGATGCAGGTGCTGGGCGCGGATCTGAAGAACGGGTTGTTGTCGATCGACCTGGCCAGGCCGGAACCTGAACGGGTCGTTAAGACAATCGCTATCAATGAACACGAATAATAGAAACAACGAGCGGACTCGACCGCTTATCTGACTGAGGAGTCGAGACCATGAGTGAAGCGAATATCATCTTCCAATCCGAGAGCGTCACGCCGGAAGCGCTGGCCCATCTAGGCGAGGGCCATATCGCCTATGTGAAGCAGGTCCGTTCCGAGGACGTGCCGGACCTCTTTCCGCAGGCGCCGAAGATCGCGCCGGGCCTCAAGCTGTTCGCATTGCATGCCGCCGACGGCACGCCGATCATGCTGACCGACAGCCGCGAAGCCGCGATCGCGAACGCCTGGAGCAACGAGCTGCAGGCCGTCAGCGTGCACTAGCGCACGGCTAATTCAGCATCCGCGAGTTCAATGCGCGGGCACGCCTCGACACCGATCGAGGCGGCCCGCGCATTTTTTTGCGGACGTCGTTTGGATCACTCCATCAGGGCCTGTCGTGCTCCTCCGAAATGTCCTTGTTGGTGTAGTCGGGCATCATCGCGGTCGCGACAATGCTGACCACCGCGCAGAACAGAATGTAGAGCGCGATCACGTAGCCGGAGCCGGTGGCGGCCAGCAGCGCAGTGGCGATCAACGGTGCCGGTCCGCCTGAGATGACCGAGGAGAGCTGGTAGCCGATCGAGCAGCCGCTGTAGCGCAGCCGCGGCGTGAAGCATTCGGCGATCAGCGCCGCTTGCGGACCATACATCAGGTCGTGCGGCACGAATGACAGCACGATGGCGATGAAGATCAGCGCCGGCGCTGCGGTGTTCAGCAGGCCGAAATAGACGAAGCCGAACAACCCGGTCAGGACCGAGCCGATCAGATACATCCGCTTGCGCCCGATGCGATCCGACAGGTGCCCGGCCAGCGGGATGGTGACGAGTGAAACGAGACCGGCACAGATCAGGCAGATCAGCAGGAAGTCGCGGTCTTGGTGGATGACCTGGGTGCCGTAGGCGAACACAAAGGCGAGATAGATGTAGGCCGGCGCCTGTTCGGCCATCCGCGCCAGCGCTGCGAGAATGATCGACCGCGGCTGCCTCCTGATCACCTCGATCACCGGAACGCGCGCGACGCGATTCTCGGCCACGATCCGCCGGAACGTCGGCGTCTCCATGATGCCGAGCCGGATGTAGAGCCCGATCGCGATCATCACGAGGCTGAGCAGGAACGGAATGCGCCAGCCCCAGACCAGAAACTGGTCGCCGGAGATTCGGCTGAACACCAGCACCGCGATATTTGCCAGCAGCAACCCGGCGGGGCCGCCGAGCTGCGGCCACGAGGTGATGAAGCCACGGTGCTTGTTGGTTCGCGCCCACTCCATCGAGAGCAGCACCGAGCCACCCCACTCGCCGCCGACGCCGACACCCTGGAGGAAACGGATGACGGTCAGGATGACGGCGCCCCAGATGCCGATCTGGTCATAGGTGGGGACGAGGCCGACCGCCGCGGTGGCGATCCCGGTCAACAGCAGCGTGGCGATCAGCGTCGCCTTGCGGCCGATGCGATCGCCGAAGTGGCCGAAGATCGCGGCACCGATCGGCCGCGCGATGAAGCCCACCGTGTAGATGGCGAAGGCCTCCAGCACGCCGACCAAAGGATCGGACTTGGGAAAGAACAGCTTGCCGAAGACCAGGCCGGTCACCGTGCTGTAGAGCAGAAAGTCGTACCATTCGATGGTGGTGCCTACCGTGCTGGCAATCAATGCGCGACGCAATTGCGCATGATGCTCGGCTTCCGGGAGCGGGGCGACTGCAATGTCCAATGTCGTCATTGTACATCTCCCTGGCCCGACATGTTCGGGCCATCTGGAATGCGTTTCGTCCCCCGTCCACGGCAGTGGACGGGGGTATCGATGCCCGGTTATTTGTTTGGTTGGGGCAGGGCCGCAAATCGCGGGGCGTGCCCATGCAGGCCTCAAGGAAGCCGGTCCTGGATCGCGCGCGGCCTAACCGATCGCCATCGCGGGAGTACGACATCCCTTCATGACACGGTCTTGCAATCCGAAATCTAGTCCTTCGGTCCGCCCGGTAAATTCGACCTTGGTCTGTGGGAATGCTCGTCGGCCACTGCTGCAGCGCGGTGGCGGTCCACGCCTTTATGGCGATGCGGTCGATGTGGCGAGCATCGGGCCCATGCAGTGCTGTACCTCGCCGGGCACATTGTATGTGCGCATGATCGCGCGGCTGTCGCGCATGCCGCACGCTTCCCGCTGCACCACGAACATCCAGAGCGCATGGCCAGCTTCCCGCACCAGGATGCGCCGCGCCTGTTGGGCGGATGCCGGTGCTTCAGCGCGCGGATGAGCGGCATCGAGCTCGCGCAATCTAGCGAGAGCCTGCTCCAGCGCGCGGCCCATGCGTCCGAGCGCGGAGGCCTTCTCCTCGGCGAGCTCGTAAGCGAGAACGTCGACGGGAGTGCGATGGAAGCGAAAGTCGAGGGACATCGGAATCCCCTGGGGTCGGATGCACGACGATGACCCTTGAGTCTTCTGGCGCGATGGGACGCTTGTCAATAGGTGCTCACGCCGGTGCTTCGGGCCGCGGACCATGGCAGCGGCCCCATTTCGCTCCGCGCCATTCCATGCTGTAATTCGTTCCCGCGACCAACGGTCCGCGCAGCCTTGGGCCTCGGAGAAGGCAACGCGATAAGAGGAATTTCCAGCAAGAGAATATCCGCCGCCAAATCGATTGAGGGAGATACGACCATGCGGAAGAGCTCGCTGATCAATCTCGTTGCTTCGGTTTCGATTTCCGTTCTCGCGACCGGTGTCGCGATTTCCGCGCAGGACAAATACAGTCTGCAAGTGCCCGGTGGGCTCGCGTTCTCCGAGTTCAGGGGATACGAGGACTGGTCGGTGATCGCGATCAGCGAGAACGAAGGCGTCATCGCCGTGATCCTGGGCAATCCGGCGATGATCGGTGCCTACCGCGAGGGCGTGCCCGGCAATGGCAAGCCGTTTCCGGACGGCGCCAGGATGGCGAAGATCCATTGGATCCCGAAAAAGCAAGAGGCGTATCCCGGTCAGCCGACGGTGCCGGGTACGCAGCACGACGTCGACTTCATGGTGAAGGACAGCAAGCGGTTCGCAGACAGCGGCGGATGGGGATACGGCGCGTTCGAGTATGATGCGGCGTCGGATGTGTTCAGGCCGGCCACCACGACGGACAATCCGCCACAGGAGAACGACGCGAAGTGCGGCTATGCCTGCCACACCGTGGTGCAAAACCGCGATTACGTTTTCACCGAATACGGCAAGAGGTGAACGCCGATCGCGAGCTGGCGCTCCGTCAGCCGCGTGCGGTTTCCGGCTTTAGTCCCTTGCTGTAGCGGAGTCCTCCGCGCTGATGGCGCGGTCCAGGGCTTCAACCAGCGCCTGCACTTCGACGAACTTGCTGCGGGCCCGCTCCGCCTTGTCACGATCGAACGGAGCGGCCAGCACTTTCGCATGTGCGTCCCTGTCCTCGATCATGCGATCGCGGGCCTTCTTCAGTGTTTCAAGTCGCTCGCTCATCTAGGTCCTCCCGTACGTACCTGCTCGCTCACTCGCAACCAGGGATTCAGCCGAAATTGGCCGGAAGCTCACCCTTCCGGAAGAAGACCATGGGCTCATCATCATAGTCGCCCATTTCGGGGTCGCCGGTGGACGAGAATGCGACGACGGCGAGCTTGCTCAACGCCAGGCGCTCTGCCGTTCGCAGCGCGCCATTTGCCGTCTTGCAGACGATTGGAGAGTCGGGCTTCAGATGCCCACCCTTGCCGGCGTTGAATGCCTGCACGACGTAGGTCGTTTCGCGGGCCATGAAGGCTCCTTTGTGCTGCCAAGAGACGCGGTTGACGCCGGCGGCGAACGCCGCACGCAGCGTTTGTCGTCACAACGGGCGCGGAAATCTTGATCGCGCCGAAGCTGGAAACGCGTCGGACAGGGCATATGACGAAACCATCGATCGCCCTCGCTGTCTCCCGCTCCCGTGCGCGTGGTCGCAGATCTCAGCAGCCGCGGCAGATATTCTTCAGCTTCGCCGCAACGCGGGCATCTTCCGCGATCAACGGGTCCTTGTATTCGGATCGCGGCGCGTTGCTATCGATGGCCGGAGGCTTCTTGACCGTCGGAGGGAACGCGGCATCGTAGCAGGCGAGACGACCGACCGTGCCTTCGATCTTGTGGCAGGCCGGTTCTGCGGCGAGCGCGCCTTGTGCAAGCAGGCCGGCCGCAACCGCGGCGAATAGCAGCGTTCTCATACAGGTGCCTTTCCGGGCGATCATCACACTGAGCATTTCGTGATTTTGGTTGTGCGCCGACTGCGCGCTTGCGCGTTGCCGGTCGCATCAAGCGTCGGCCTGGCGTGGCCAAACGCCGGCACTGACGAATTCATCGTTGAGGTGCCTTATCCATGCAAGACGGCGGCAGCGGCCACCAGGAGCAAAAGAAACAGGGGAACGATCACCGGCGGCACGATCCAATCGGCCAGACGAAACCCAGACACGTATGCTCCTCATCTGTTGGCGGGAGCCCTACGTTACCCTCAGTCACCGGTGGATGCCGTGGATGGGCGGTGATGACGCGACTCTACGCTCAAAGCCGGCGAATAGCGAGCGTTTAAAACCGATGCGGCAACAGCGTCAGGTCCACAGCGTCACCATCAAGCGCCGCCTAGAGCGTTTTCGAGCGAAGTGGATACCGGTTCGCGTGAAGAAAACGCGTCAAAACAAGAATCTAGAGCCCCGTTCCGATTCAATCGGAACGGGATAGGCTCTAGGTTCCGACTGTTCCATGAGGACTTTTCCATGTGGACCATGCCGCCCACCGATTCGGTGCTGCACGTGCTCTCGTTCATCGCCGTTGCGGCGCAATCGATGACGGCGGCGCTCGCGGCCGGCAGGCGCAGCATGGATTGGGCCGGGGTTTGCATGCTCGGGGCGATTACCGCGCTCGGTGGCGGCACGATCCGCGACGTGTTGCTCGGGCACTATCCGCTGCTCTGGGTCGAGCATCCGATCTACCTTGCGATTGCGGCGGCGGGCGCCTTCGCCACCATCCTGCTGGCGCGGCTGGTGCACCGGCTTAATCTCGCATTCCTGGTGCTCGATGCGATCGGGCTCGTGGTGTTCACCATGGCCGGCTGCGACGTGGCCTGGCAGGTCGACGCGTCGCTGCCGATCGTGATCGTCTCCGGCATGATCACCGGCTGCGCCGGCGGCGTGCTGCGCGACATCCTCTGCAATGAGGTGCCGCTGTTGTTTCGCAGCGAGCTCTACGCCAGCGTCTCCGTGGTGACCGGGCTGTTCTATGCGACCGCGTTCGGACTCCAGCTCAACGACTGGCTCTGGACCGGGCTGACCTTCGTCCTCGGACTGACGTTCCGGCTGCTGGCGATCCGCTACAAATGGGAGATGCCGAAATTCGTGTTCAGCGGCGAGGATCGCTGAACCACTATTTCGCCGTCCGCGCCTTCATTTCGCGGTCCGCGCCTTGGCGACCTCGTCCGCGCTCACGGCCGGAGCCGCATTGCCCCAGGCATTGCGGATATAGGTCGCGACATCGGCGACCTCCTGGTCGGTGAGTTTTGGATAGGCCGGCATCGAGCCTGCGTTCGGCGCGCGCGGCGTGGTCACGGTCTGCGCACCGTCGAGGATGATGCGCAGCGTGCTCGCCGGGTTGGCCGACTGCAGATTGGCGTTGCCGGGCAGCGGCGGATAGATCCGCGGTGCGCCGGAGCCGTCGAGCTCATGGCAGGCGATGCAGGCGCCGCGATAGATCCGCTCGCCGTTGCTCATCTGCGCCGGTGAGGGCGGGGTGACCGCAGGTTCCGGCGCGCCGGCCGGCAGGCTCTTCAGATAGACCGCGATCGCGCGCACATCTGCGTCGCTCATCTTCGAGGTTGAATTGACCACCACCTCGGACATCAACGGACCGGCATGGCTGTGCCCGTTGCGGCCGCTCTGCAGATATTCAGCGATGTCGCCGGCGCTCCAGGATTTCAGCCCGCTGCGCGCGGCGCCGTCGAGCCTCGGCGCGAACATGCCCTGCACCATGCTGCCGCCGAACTCCTGGTCGCGTCTGTCGGCGCCGAACACATTCTTCGGCGTGTGGCAGGCGCCGCAATGGGCGAGGGCCTCGACGAGGTAGCGGCCGCGATTCCATTCCGCGGTCTTGCTCTGATCCGGCTGGATGATCCCCGGCGTCAAGAACAGGGCGTTCCAGGCCCGCATCAGCCCGCGGTAGTTCAGCGGCCAGCGGAGCTTCGGCGGCGGTGTCTTGTTGCTGACCGGCGCCAGCGTCGCGAGATAGGCGCGGATCGCCAGGATGTCGTCGCGGATCAGCTTGGTGAAAGACGGGTAGGGGAAGGCGGGGTAATAATGCGCCCCGTCCGGCGAGACACCCATCCGCAGCGCGCGCAGGAAATCGTCGTCGCTCCAGCCGCCGATGCCGGTATCGCGATCGGGGGTCAGGTTCGGCGAGAACACCGCGCCGAACGGCGTGTCGATCCGCTTGCCGCCGGCGAAAGGCTTGGCCGGATCGGCGGTGTGGCAGCTTGCGCAGTCGCCGGCAATCGTGAGCGCCTTGCCCCGGGCGACGATGTCGTCGCCGGTTGGCGCGGCGGTGCATTCGCGGGCCGCGAACGCACTGCACAACAGCATGCTGACCAGAATCGCACCGGTCGTTCGACGTCGTCGCCGCATCCATTCACCTTCCGGTCTACAAGACGCGTTACGCCATTTCGCCGCGGGCCTGTCCTGCGACAGAAACCGAAACGGCGCTCCGATATTCCCGGCACTAAGTTGCGATTTTTGGGCGACCGGCGTCGTCGCCCAGAATTGTGCTGCGCGGCCCCGAAAATCCGACATAGACTGGTTCTAACAAGTTCGGATGACTAGCTAAAAAGCAGGCGTCGCGACCAGCGCAAAGAGGGCTAAATGGGAATCAACCAAGGGCCTATCAGCCTCGACCAGAAATACACCCAGGGCACCGGTCACGTCTTCATGACCGGCATCCAGGCGCTGGTCCGCCTGCCCATGGCGCAGATCAGACGCGACCGCGCCGCAGGCCTCAACACGGCAGGCTTCATCTCCGGCTATCGCGGTTCCCCCCTCGGCGGTTACGACCAGCAGCTGTTCGCCGCCCGCAAGCATCTCGAACAATACAACATCAAATTCCAGCCCGGCGTGAACGAAGACCTGGCGGCCACCGCGATCTGGGGCTCGCAGCAGCTCGCTTTGTCGCCCGGCGCCAAATATGATGGCGCGGTCGGCATCTGGTACGGCAAGGGCCCCGGCGTCGACCGCTGCGGCGACGTCTTCCGCCACGGCAATGCAGCGGGCTCCGCCAAGCATGGCGGCGTGCTCTGCCTTGCCGGCGACGATCACGGCGCAAAATCCTCCACCGTCCCGCATCAGTCCGACCACGCCTTCATCTCCGCGCTGATGCCCTACCTCTACCCCTCCAGCATCCACGAAATGATCGAGATGGGCCTGCTGGGCATCGCGATGTCGCGCTACTCGGGCTGCTGGGTCGGTATGAAAGTGATCACCGAGACGGTCGAGACCACGGCCGAGATCGACCTCACCGACGAGATGACGCCGTTCATCATTCCTGCCGATTTCGAGCTGCCGCCGGGCGGCCTGAACATCCGCTGGCCCGACGACCGGTTCGAGCAGGACCGCCGGCTGCAGGATTACAAGGGCTTTGCCGCGATCGCCTTTGCGCGCGCCAACAAGGTCAACCGCATCACCATGGATTCGCCGAACGCGCGCTACGGCATCATGGCCTCGGGCAAGAGCTATGAGGACATCCGCCAGGCGCTGCGCGAGCTCGGCATCACGCCCGAGATCGCCGCGAAGATTGGCATCCGCCTCTACAAGATCGGCATGCCCTGGCCGCTGGAGCCGGAAGGCGTGCGCAACTTCGCGGTCGGCCTCGAGGAGATTTTTATCGTCGAGGAGCGCCGCGAGATCGTCGAGAACCAGGTCAAGCAGGAGCTGTTCAACTGGCGCGACGACGTGCGCCCGCGCATCGTCGGCAAGATGGACGATCACGACAAGCGGTTCCTGACCTTTGCCGCCGAGCTCAGCGTAGCCTCGCTTGCGAGCTCGCTCACCGAACGGCTGCTTCGACTTAATCTCAATCCTGAAATCGCCGAGATGCTGCGCGCCAAGGCTGACTGGTTCAACGGCCGCCAGTCGTCGCAGATGCAGGCGACCGCACCCGTCAGCCGCACCCCGTACTTCTGCTCGGGCTGCCCGCACAACACCTCGACCAAGGTGCCGGAAGGCAGCCGCGCGCTCGGCGGCATCGGCTGCCACTTCATGGCGCTGTGGATGAACCGCTCGACCGAGACCTTTACCCACATGGGCGGCGAGGGCGTGCCGTGGGTCGGCATCGCGCCGTTCACCAACGAGAACCACATCTTCGCCAATCTCGGCGACGGGACTTACTTCCACTCCGGCATTCTTGCGATCCGCCAGTCGATCGCCTCCAAGGCCAACATCACCTATAAGATCCTCTACAACGACGCCGTCGCCATGACCGGCGGCCAGCACCACGACGGCGACCTGTCGCCGCAGAAGATCACCTTCCAGCTGCACGCCGAAGGCATTCGCGAGATCTACCTGGTCTCGGAAAACCCGGGTTCCTATCCGGCCGACACGATTGCGCCTGGCGTCAAGCTGTTCCATCGCGATGAGCTCGAGAACGTCCAGAAGATGTGCCGCGACACCAAGGGCACCTCGGCGATCGTGTTCGTGCAGACCTGCGCCGCGGAAAAGCGCCGTCGCCGCAAGCGCGGCCTGATGGAAGATCCGGCGCGCCGCGTGCTGATCAATCCTGCCGTCTGTGAAGGCTGCGGCGACTGCTCGGTGCAGTCGAACTGTATCTCGGTCGAGCCGCTCGAGACCGAATTGGGGCGCAAGCGCACCATCAACCAGTCGACCTGCAACAAGGACTATTCCTGCGTGAAGGGCTTCTGCCCGTCCTTCGTCACGGTCGACGGCGGCACCCTGAAGCGGCGCGCGCCGACCGAGCTCGGCGATATCGGCGCCTTGCCGGAGCCGGCCTCGAAGCCCGCGCTCGACCGGCCCTACAACATCGCGGTCGGCGGCGTCGGCGGCACCGGCGTGCTGACGATCGGCGCGCTGCTCGGCATGGCCGCGCATATCGAAGGCAAGGCCTCGATGATCCTCGACATGTCCGGCCTCGCGCAGAAGGGCGGCGCGGTGCTGAGCCATGTCCGGCTCTCCGAGCACACCGCTGATGTGACCTGTTCGCGTATCGTGACCGGCACGGCCGATCTCGTGCTCGCCGCCGACGAGGTCGTGGCGGTGTCGAAGGACACCATCTCGCTGTGCGAGGCGAGCCGCACCGTCGGCATCATCAACAGCCACATCATCCCGACCGCGGATTTCATCCTCAACCGCGACTTCAATTTCCAGAGCCGCAAGGTCAACAGCGTGCTGGAGACCGAGCTGCGCAAGGACTCCGCCTTCTTCGACTTCACCAAGCCGGCCGAGGCGCTGCTCGGCGACTCCATCGCCACCAACATCATGATGATGGGCTTTGCCTATCAACGCGGGCTGCTGCCGCTGTCGGCGGAATCGATCCAGCAGGCGATCGAGGTCAACGGCGTCTCGATCAAGATGAACACGCAGGCGTTCCAGCTCGGACGTCTGGCCGCGGCCGATCCGGCGCGGCTCGCCGCGATGATGAAGGGGCAGGATGACGTCGCGCCGGTCAAGTCGCTGGATGCGATGTCGCTCGACGAGATCATCATCCATCGCATGGACCTTCTGACCGGCTATCAGAACGCGCGTCTGGCAAAGCGCTACCGCAAGCTGGTCGACCAAGTCCGCGAGACCGCCACCAAGGGTGGCTATGGCGAGGCGCTGCCGCGCGCGGTGGCGATCAACTATGCCAAGCTGCTGGCCTACAAGGACGAGTATGAGGTGGCGCGGCTGTTCACCGACGGCCGCTTCGAGAAGCAGCTGCGCGATCAGTTCGAGGGCGACTTCAAGTTCAACTTCAATCTCGCCCCGCCGATCCTCGGCGGCGGGCTCGATGCGCAGGGCCGTCCGAAGAAGCGCGCCTTCGGTTCGTGGATGATGTCCGCGTTCAAGGTGATGGCGCGATTCCGCTTCCTGCGCGGCACGCCGCTCGACATCTTCGGCTACAACGCCGACCGCAAGCTCGAGCGCGACCTGATCGCGGGCTACGAAAAGGATGTCGCGACGGTGTTGAATCTGCTGTCGCCGCTCAATCACGACATCGCGGTCGAACTGCTGTCGCTGCCCGACCGCATCCGCGGCTACGGCCCGGTGAAGGACAAGGCGATCAAGGAGGCCAAGGTTCGCTACGCGCAACTCGCCGCCGACCTCGCCAACCCGCCGCCCGCGCCGCGGCAGATGGCGGCGGAGTAGGTCTAGCTGCATATTCAGTGTCGTCCCGGGCAAGCGAAGCGCGACCCGGGACCCATAACCACCGCAGTTCATTGTTGCGCGATGCTGGGGCCACAGCCTTATCTCGCAAGGCAGCCCTGTGGTTATGTGTCCCGGCCCCCATGCGCAATTGCGCACTAGGCCGGGACGACATCCGTTTTGGGGCGCGCATATTGTGCGCTCGTCGCAGTCTCGCCTGACGGAATATTTCCGCGCTTGCCAAGGTCGCGCCGTCGGTTCAGAAAAACGCTGGAGCGAGAAACGCCAGCGGAGAGCGATTTGACCATCAAGGGCAAGGCCTACATTGCCGGGATCTACGAGCATCCCACCCGGCATGCACCCGATAAATCAACAGCACAGCTGCACGCCGAGGTCGCCAAGGGTGCGATCGAGGATGCCGGGCTCACCAAGGACGACATCGACGGCTATTTCTGCGCCGGCGATGCGCCGGGCGGGCTGTGGCCGATGGTCGATTACCTCGGTCTCAACACCAAGAAGCTGCGTCACGTCGACTCCACCGAGACCGGTGGCTGTTCCTATCTGATCCATCTCGGCCACGCCGCCGAGGCGATTGCTGCGGGCAAGTGCTCGGTCGCGCTGGTCACGCTGGCAGGCAAGCCGCGCACCGGCCCGATGCCGCCGCGCGCCTCCGGCGCCGAGGCCGATTTCGAATTGGCTTACGGGGCTACCACGCACAATGCCTATGGCATGTGTGCCATGCGCCATATGCACGACTACGGCACCACCTCCGAGCAGCTCGCCTGGATCAAGGTCGCGGCCTCGCATCACGCGCAATACAATCCGCATGCGATGCTGAAGGAGGTCGTCACCGTCGAGGACGTGCTGAACTCGCCGATGATCTCCGACCCGCTGCACCGGATGGACTGCTGCGTCGTCACCGACGGCGGCGGCGCGATGATCGTCACGACGCCGGAGATCGCCAAGAGCCTGAAGAAGCCGCTGGTGCGCCTGATCGGTCATGGCGAGGCGATGAAGGGCCCGCGCGGCGGCAAGGATCTCGATCTGACCTATTCCGCCGGCGTGTGGTCCGGCCCGCGTGCTTTCGAGGAAGCGGGCGTGACGCCGAAGGACATCAAATACGCCTCGATCTATGACAGCTTCACCATCACGGTGCTGATGCAGCTCGAAGACCTCGGCTTCTGCAAGAAGGGCGAGGGCGGCAAGTTTGTCGCCGACGGCAATTTGATCTCCGGCGTCGGCAAGCTGCCGTTCAACACCGATGGCGGCGGCCTGTGCAGCAACCATCCCGTCAACCGCGGCGGCATGACGAAAATCCTCGAGGCGGTGCGCCAGCTGCGCGGCGAGGCGCATCCGAAGGTGCAGGTGCAGAACTGCGACCTCGCGATCGCCCACGGCACCGGCGGTCTGCTCGGCGTTCGCCACGCCGCCTCTACCTGCATTCTGGAGCGTGCGTGATGTCTGAAGCCAAGAAGTACAATGCCCCGGTGACCAATCCGGAGACCGCGCCGTTCTGGGAAGCGGCGAAGGCGGGCAAGTTCATGATCAAGCGCTGCACCACCTGCGGCGAGGCGCATTACTTCCCGCGCGCGATCTGCCCGTTCTGCTTCTCCGACAAGACGGTGTGGGAAGAGTCGAGCGGCGAGGCCACGGTGTACACCTACAGCCTGACGCGGAAATCGCCGACCGGTCCGTATGCGATCGCCTATGTGACGCTGAAGGAAGGTCCGTCGCTGCAGACCAACATCGTCGATTGCGATCTGGAGCAGGTGAAGATCGGCCAGAAGGTCAAGGTGGTGTGGAAGCCGACCGACGGCGCCCCGCTGCCGTTCTTCACGCCGGCCTAAGAAGTACCTTCCCCCCTTGCGGGGGAAGGTGGCAGCCGTAGGCTGCCGGAAGAGGGGTGTCTCTCCACGAACAAAGTCGTTCCGCGGAGGCAACCCCTCTCCCAAGTGAGTTTGTTGCGTGACCGGTGCAGCCCTCTCCCGCAAGGGGAGAGGGCGCAATAACGGGCAGCGCCGAAGAAACAACGGTTCGGGGAGAGAACAACAATGCCAATCGTGTACGAACAGCTGATGGCCCTGAAGAACCTCGGCCAGAAATACAGCTACAGCGATCGCGACGTGATGCTCTATGCCTATGGCATCGGTCTCGGCGCAGATCCGATGGACGAGAACGAGCTCGCTTTCGTCAATGAGGGCGTGCTGACGCCGCGCCCGCTCAAGGTAGTGCCGACGTTTGCGTCGGTCGCGGCCTGGGGCGCCGGTCCCGGCGAGATGAATCTCAACCGCGTGATGGTGGTCGACGGCGAGCGCGACATTACCTTCCACAAGCCGTTCGCGACCGCGGCCCACATCACGGCCGACTCGACCGTGCTCGACGTGTTCGACAAGGGCAAGGACAAGGGCGCGGTGATCCGCCACCAGACCGTGTTGAAGGACGAGAAGGGCGACAAGCTCGCCACGCTGGTCGCCTCGCGCTTCGCCCGCGGCGATGGCGGCTTCGGCGGCCCGTCGGACGGCCAGCCCGAGCCGCACAAGGTGCCAGAGCGCGCGCCGGACAAGGTGGTCGACATCACGACGCGGCCCGACCAGGCGCTGATCTACCGGCTCTGCGGCGACCGCAACCCGCTGCACTCCGATCCCGCGTTCGCCAGGAAGGCCGGCTTCCCGCGACCGATCCTGCACGGCATGTGCACCTACGGCATCACCTGCCGCGGCGTGCTGCAGACCTATGCCGATTACGATCCGTCCGCCTTCAAGCAGCACGCGGCGCGGTTCTCCTCGCCGGTATTTCCCGGCGAGACCGTGACGATGGAGCTTTGGAAGGACGGCAATGTGGTGTCGTTCGAGGCAAAGGTGAAATCGCGCGGCGTCACCGTGATCAAGAGCGGCAAGACGGTGCTGGCGTAGCTAGAAGCGACGACCGTCGACTCCCTCGCCCCGCTCTTGCGGGGAGAGGGCGGGGTGAGGGGCTTTCACCGCGAGCTGTGACCATGGTGAGACCTGTACCCCCTCACCCGGATCGCAAGGGCGATCCGACCTCTCCCCGCAAGCGGGGAGAGGTGAAGAAGAAAGAACAAAACGGAGAAACGACCATGGGATTACTCGACGGCAAGGTGGCGCTGATCACGGGCGCCGGCGGCGGACTTGGTGAAGCCTACGCGAAGCTGTTTGCGCGCGAGGGTGCGGCGGTGGTGGTCAACGACCTCGGCGGCCCGCGCGACGGCTCGGGCTCCGACAAGTCGATGGCCGATAAGGTGGTCGACGGGATCAAGGCCGAGGGCGGCCGCGCAGTCGCCAACTGCGCCGACATTTCGACCTTGGCCGGCGGCCAGTCGGTGTTCGACGACGCCATCAAGCATTTCGGCCGCGCCGACATCCTGGTCAACAACGCCGGCATCCTGCTCGACGAGACCTTCCACAAGGCCAAGGAAGCCAACTGGGACAGGGTGATGAAGGTGCATCTGAAGGGCACCTTCTGCTGCACCCAGCCGGTGTTCAAATGGATGCGCGACAATGGCGGCGGCGTCATCGTCAACACCTCCTCGACGTCGGGCCTGATCGGCAATTTCGGCCAGACCAATTACGGCGCTGCCAAGGGCGGCATCTGGGGTCTCTCCAACGTGCTGGCGATCGAGGGCCGCAAGTACAACATCCGGATCTGGACTCTGGCGCCGGGCGCGCTGACCCGCATGACGGCGGACCTGCCGCGCTACAAGGAGAACCCGGGCGCGGCGCTCGGCCCGGACGGCATCGCGCCGGCCGTGCTCTACATGGTCAGCGATTTGTCGGGCGACCAGACCGGCAAGGTCCTCGGCGTCTCGGGCCCGCGCGGCGTCCGCGAGATGCGGATGATGGAAATGGAGGGCTGGAAGCCGCCATTTACCGGCTGGAAGGCCGAGGACATCGCCACCCACGCCAAGGAGATCTTCTTCTCCGAGGAGCAGATCAAGATGGGCGCGCGGCGGTTCTGACCGTACGTCATTCCGGGGCTGCGCCAAGTGGCGCATCCCCGATGCGCAATAGCGCCTCGGGGAATGACGCTGTATAGAGGGCGGAAACAGATGAGGCACAAATGACAAAACTCACCGCCCAGGCCGCAGGAACCTTTGCGATCGCGCCGACCCCGTTCCATGACGACGGCCGCATCGACGAGGCATCGATCGACCGGCTGACCGATTTCTACACCGAGGTCGGTTGCGACGGCGTCACGGTGCTGGGCATTCTGGGCGAGGCGCCGAAGCTCGATGCCGCCGAGGCGGAGCAGGTCGCGCTGCGCTTCGTCAAGCGCGCCAAGAAGCTTCAGGTGATCGTCGGCGTCTCGGCGCCCGGCTTTGCCACGATGCGCTCGCTGGCGAAGAAGTCGATGGATGCGGGCGCCGCCGGCGTCATGATCGCGCCGCCGCCGCATCTGCGCACCGACGACCAGATCACAGGCTATTTCAAGCAGGCGCAGGAAGCGATCGGCGACGATATTCCCTGGGTTCTGCAGGACTACCCGCTGACGCTCACCGTCGTGTTCACGCCCGCGGTGATCCGCAAGATCGTGATGGATTCGCCGTCCTGCGTGATGCTCAAGCACGAGGACTGGCCGGGCCTCGAGAAGATCTCGACCTTGCGCAACTTCCAGAAGGACGGCTCGCTGCGGCCGCTGTCGATCCTGGTCGGCAATGGCGGTCTGTTCCTCGATTTCGAGATGGAGCGCGGCGCCGACGGCGCGATGACGGGCTATGCTTTCCCCGAGCTCCTGATCGACGTCGTCAATTTGTCGAAGGCCGGAAAACGCGATGCCGCGCATGATCTGTTCGACGCGCATCTGCCGCTGATCCGCTACGAGCAGCAGCCCGGCGTCGGCCTGACCGTGCGCAAATACGTGCTGCAGAAGCGCGGCATCATTTTCTCCAGCGCCCAGCGCAAGCCCGGTGCTGTGATCACGCCGCAGGCGAGGGCGGAGGTCGACTATCTGCTCTCCCGCGTGGCGCGCGTCGACCGTCGCGCCAATCTGCAACCGCAATCCAGTGCAGCAGGATAAATTATGACCGAGATCGTTGCCCCGCGCCTTGCTTCGACCGTGCTGCTGCTGCGTGACGGAACGTCGTCCGAAATTGAAGTCTTCATGATGGTCCGCCATCACCAGATCGAGTTCAATTCCGGCGCGCTGGTGTTTCCGGGCGGCAGCGTCGACAAGAACGACAAGGAGATCGCCGCCGATCCCGCGCTCTGTTCGGGCGGGGAAGGGCTCGACGGCGACGCCCTCGGTTTCCGCATCGCCGCGATCCGCGAAACCTTCGAGGAGAGCGGCATCCTGCTGGCGCGGCCGCGGGGGTCGAAGGATCTGGTCGACGCCGGGCGTGCGAACGACATCGCGACCGCGCATCGTGCGGCGTTGAACGAAGGCAAGATCACCTTCCTCAAGGTGCTCACGGACAATGGCATGGTGCTCGCGCTCGACGAGCTCGTGCCGTATGCGCACTGGATCACGCCGGAAGGCATGCCGAAGCGCTTCGACACCTGGTTCTTCCTCGCCGCCGCGCCGCCCGAGCAGCTCGGCGCCCATGACGGCAAGGAATCGACCGACTCGATCTGGGTGTCGACGCGCGAGGCGCTGGAGGGCGGCGAGACCGGCCGCTTCAAGCTGCCGTTCCCCACCACGCGCAATCTGATAAGGCTCGGCAAGCAGCCGAACGTCGGCGCCGCGCTCGCCGACAGCAAGGGCAAGTCGATCGTCGCCGTGATGCCCGTGATGACCAAGACCGCCAACGGCCGCCAGCTCCGAATCCCCAAGGAAGCGGGCTACGACGGCGAGGTGTTCGACGTCGGCGCGATGGGCTGAGCTCCCGCGGACCGGAGCCACGATACTTCGGCGAGCATCGAAGTATAGCCTTCAGAAGCTCGCTATAACCACGTCAATCACCGCGCTGGGCGAACGGCCCGGCGCAAAGGAACCGACGTGGCAACATCTCTCGAAGCGGCAATATCTCTCGAAGCCCACCTGACGCTGCCCGGCAGCGACGACACGCTGCTGCTGCGGCACTGGCCGGGCGCGGGCGATCCGGTGCTGTACGTTCACGGCGCGACGTTCCCGTCGTCGCTGTCGGTCGGCTATCGCTTTAGCGGGCGATCCTGGGCGGACGATCTCAATGCCGGCGGTTTCGACGTCTGGGGTTTCGATTTCACAGGCTTCGGCGGCTCGAGCAGGCCGCGTCAGATGTCGATGCCCGCGAGCGGGGTCGCGCCGCTCGGCCGCGCGCCGGAAGCCACCGTTCAGGTCGGTGCGGTGGTCGATCACATCCGCAAGGTGCGCGCCGGTGTGCCGGTTCATATCGTCGCGCATTCGTGGGGCACGATGGCGGCCAGCCGTTTTGCAGCCGATCGTCCGGATGCGGTCGGCCGCCTCGTGCTGTTCGCGCCGATCGTCCGGCGCGAGCTGGAGGGGCTGCCACGCCCCGAGAGCATCGGTGCATGGCGCGAGGTCTCCATCGCGGATCAATTGAAACGATTTGTCGAGGACGTCCCGCCGTCGCATCCGCCGGTGCTGATCGAGCCTGACCTCGCCGAGTGGGGGCCGGCCTATCTGGCAAGCGATGCCGGTGCGGCCGGACGCAACCCGCCGGCGGTCCGGATTCCAAACGGGCCGCAGGCCGACATCATCGCCGCGATGTCGGGGCAGCTCGCCTACGACCCGCGCCGCGTCCAGGCGCCGACGCTGATCGTCCGTGGTGAATGGGACAACCTTTGTCAGCATGCCGACGCAGCCTGGCTGACACATGCACTGGGCGCCTCGCAGAAGGCCGATGTCGTCGTGCCGAGGGCAACGCATTTGATGCATCTTGAACACGGACGCGAAGGTCTGTTTGCGGCGACCGCTGCTTGGCTCGCAGGGAGCGCGTCGTGAGCTGCCCCGCGACCGGCAACGCGCGGCAGCCCCATATGGGCTTCGAGCTGGCGCTGCTGCTCGTGCTCGCCACCCTCTGGGGCGGCTCCTACACGTTCATCAAGCTCAGCGTCGCGACCATCCCGCCGATCACGCTGATCGCGGCACGCACCGCAATCGCGGGGCTCTTGCTGCTCGTCATCATGCGGATGCGCGGCGTGACCATGCCAACGGATGGCGCGACCTGGCGCCGCTTCATCTTCCAGGCCTGCCTCAACAGCGTGATCCCGTGGACGCTGATCGCCTGGGGCGAACGCTTCGTCGATGCCGGGCTCGCCACCATCCTGAATTCGGCCTCGCCGATCTTCACCTTCCTGTTCACGGCCGCGATCACCCGCCACGAGGCCGCGAGCCCGCGCAAGCTGTTCGGGGTGATTGCCGGCATGGCCGGCATCTGCCTGATCGTCGGCGTCGATGCGTTCCGCGATCTCGGGGAGGGCATCGTGGCCGAGGTCGCGATCGTCGCCGCCACCATCTGCTACGCCTGCGCCGCGATCTTCAGCCGCGGCTTCAAGGGGCTCGATCCGATGGCGCCAGCGGCGGGTTCGCTGATCGCGGGCGCGGCGGTCCTGATTCCGCTCAGCCTCGCCGTCGAACGGCCCTGGGCGCTGACGCCATCGACCAGCTCGCTGCTCGCCTTGCTGGCGCTTGCGGTGTTCTCGACCGCGATCGCCTTCGTGATCTACTTCCGCCTGATCCAGACCTTAGGCTCGGTCGGCACCACCGCGCAGGCCTATCTGCGGGTGCCAATCGGAGTTGCGCTCAGCGTCGCCTTTCTTGGCGAACGGCTGAGCCCGACGGCGTGGCTCGGGCTCGCCTGCGTCGTGATCGGCGTCGCCGCGATGACGATTCCTGCGCGAAGGACCGCTACGGTCTGAGGTCATCGCCGCGATGGCGACCCCGGCGCCGAAGGCTGCCGGCGCCTGATGTCCTGTCTCCCGAAACCGGCTGCCGGCTGGATGTCCCCGGATGCATCAAGGAGGCCGGCATCCCGCCCGACTAGGCTTGACGCTGCCCTGTGCCGGAATCGGCCACCGATGGCTCCCCGGGTGACACGGGTCACACCGCCGGCCGGCGAGGGGCTTTCAGCATGTTTCCCCAAAGCCCGTAATTTCCCGTATATTGGGGTGCATTGGACCCCGGCCTTGATGACATGACCGCTGAATTGCCGCCGAATTCGCAAGCGCCGCGTGCGTTCTCCCTCTCCATTGGCCAGCTCACGTTCGGCAGCTTCCTGCTGGTGCTGGCTGTGATCATCATCACGTCCACGGCCAGCGTGATCGCGATCCGGCACATCGATACGACCTTCGCCGAGCTGCAGCGGCTGCAAAGCGTCGGCGACATCGCCGAGGATATCGATCGTCGCACCAACGAGCTGCGGCTGGCGGCGCGGGACTTCGTCACCGAGCCCGGAAACCAGTCGGCCCAGGTCGCAGAGGCGGCCCAGTCGCTGAGCGAGATCCTGAAGAAGACCCGGATCGAGCTGGCGCCCGAGCAGCAGGACATGATCGACGGCGTCACCCAGCGGCTGGCGACCTATCGCAGCGGGATCGAGCGCATCTCGGCGCTGCTCAGCCGCCGTGCCGAGATCGTCGCCGGGCTGCCGCCGCTGCGCGATGCGTTCGACAAGGCGGTCGCCGCGAGTGATGATGCGGCGCTGGCCAATACGCTGTCGCAGGCGCAGAGCCGCATTGCCACCGCGCTCCTGGCGCACAACACGTCGGCCGCCGAGCAGGCCGCGCAAAGCATGCGGGCGATGACCATCGCCGAACCCGCCCTGCGCGGCGCGGTCGACAATTATGCCGAGGCGATCAGCGCGATTTCGGTGCGCGAGGGCCAGATCGCCGACATCGACCGCGAGGTGCTCGGCGCCGAAGGCCGCCTGATCCAGAAGGTCACCGAGCTGCTGCGCGAGCTCAGCTCTCGCCGCGGCCATGTGCTGTCGCGCGATTTCGCGCGCACGCTGGCTGAGGCAAAATGGCAGAGCATCGTGCTCGGCACGGCGGGGGTGCTGATCGGCCTGTTCGCTTCGGTGCTGGTGGTTCGCCGCACCGTTCGCCCGCTCGCCAGGATCGCCGGATCGATCCGCAAGGTCGCGGGCGGCGAGAAGAGCGCGTTCATTCCGGGCGCCGACCTCGACAACGAGATCGGCGACATCGCGCGCGCCGCCGAAGTGTTCCGCCAGACCCTGGTCGACGCCGACAGCGCGCGCGAGGCGGCACTGCGCGCGCTTGCCGAGCAGCGGCTCGCCGAGGAGAGCTACCACAAGCTGTTCGAGGCATCGGTCGACGGCATCTACGTCACGACGCCGGGCGGCGCGCTGCTCAACGCCAATCCGGCGCTGGCGCGGATGATGGGCTATGCCACGCCGCAGGACCTGATCAACGGTATCGGCGATATCGCCTCCACCGTCTATGTCGATCCGGCGGCGCGGGAGCAGTACCAGCAGCTGATGCGGCGCGACGGCACGGTGCGCGACTACGAGTATCAGGTGCGCTCGCGCGACGGCACCGTGCTGTGGCTGTCCGATTCCGCGACCGTCGTACGCAACGACGAGGGCGAGGTGGTCCGCTACGAGGGCACGGTGCGCGACATCACCGACCAGAAGCGCGCCGAGGATGCCATCGCCGAAGGCCGCCGGCTGTTGCAGATGGTCATCGACACGGTGCCCGCCGTCATCAACGTCAAGGAACGCAACCTGCGCTACGTGCTGATGAACCGCTACATGGCGGGCATCTTCGGCATCGAGCCGCAGGACGCGATCGGCCAGACCACCGCCGAGCTGATGTCGCGCTACGGCGCAGCCAAGACCGACGAGAACGACAAGCGCGTGCTGTCGGCGCGCCGCGAGCTTGGTTTTTATGAGGAAGAGTATAAGGACGCAGCCGGCAACATGCGGCAATGGCTCGTCAACAAGCTGCCGATCCTCGATGCCCAGGGTGACATCGAGAACATCGTCACGGTCGCGCTCGACATTGGCGAGCGCAAGCGCTCCGAACAGGAGATGCGCAAGGCGAGGGATTCCGCCGAGGCTGCGCTGCGCAACCTGCGGGAAACCCAGAATTCGCTGATCGAGGCCGAGAAGCTCGCCGCGCTCGGCCGCCTGGTCGCCGGTGTCGCCCATGAGGTCAACAATCCCGTCGGCATCAGCCTCACGGTGGCCTCCGCGCTGGAGCGCAAGACCGCAAACTTCGCGACCCAGGTCGAGCGCGGCGACCTGCGCCGCTCGAGCCTCAACGACTTCCTGAACACCGCGCGGGATGCCTCCTCGCAGCTGGTCGCCAATCTGAACCGCGCCGCGGAGCTGATCCAGTCGTTCAAGCAGGTCGCCGCCGACCGCAATTATTCGGACCAGCGCACCTTCGATCTCGGCGATCTAACCGAGCAGGTGGTGATGAGTCTGCGGCCCGGCCTGCGCAAGCACAATCTGACGCTCAACGTCGATTGCGAGCCGAACCTGATCATGAATTCCTATCCCGGACCGTATGGCCAGGTGCTGACCAACCTGTTCCTCAACGCGGTCGCGCATGCGTTCCCGGACGGCAAGGCCGGCGAGGTCGAGATCCAGGTGCACGCCTCCGGCAACGACTATGTCGAGGTGATCTTCGCCGACAATGGCTGCGGCATGAGCCTCGACGTGCGCCGCCGCGCCTTCGATCCATTCTTCACGACGCGGCGCGATCAGGGCGGCACCGGGCTCGGGCTGCACATCGTCTACAGCATCATCACCAACCGCCTCGGCGGCCGGCTCTCGCTCGAGTCCGCACCGGGCAACGGCACCCGCATCCAGATGATCCTGCCGCGCGTCGCGCCGCTGGAGCAGGCGGCGGAGTAGGCCGCGCGCTCTGATCCGTCATCCCGGAGCGCGCTCTTGCGCGCGTCTCGAAGGATCGACGGCCGCTAGCGGGGCCGTGCATCCTTCGAGACGCCGCTTTGCGGCTCCTCAGGATGACGGGACTAAGACCATGGTTTCGATCCCTAGTTGATATCCGCGAGCTTGTGCAGCGTCGCGCCGAAGATCAGGCTCGCCTTGCCGACCAGCGCGGTTCCACTCATTGTGCCGCGGGTGTCGGTGAAGGTGCCGGAGACGCCGATGCCGACCGGCGCGGGCCCGCCGAACAGCGGGTTGTCGGTCTCGCGCGGCGTGGTATGGCGTTGCACGAGAACCTCGCCCTTGAACGCGTCACCCTTCACCGTGTAGCTGCCGGTGTAATAGAGATAGGCATCGCCGCCGAGAATTTGCCCGTCGCGGAAAAGAATCACTCCGCTGCCCTTGCCGACGCGTCCGTCCAGCAGTGTGACGTGGATTGAGTACAGCCCGTTTTTCATAACGTCCCATGTACCGGCTGCCGCGCCCGCAGCAATCCGGATTGGTTTTTTATGCCAAAGCGAGCAACCTCGTGCAATGCGGCAGGTTGATTCCGGGGGTGTCCGGAGTGACCGTGAACCCTCGGTTCCTGCCAGTCGGTGTGACGGCGCGATGACAGCGGACCGTGCGCGCGAATCGAACTGGCCCGCGAAATGCATAGCTCTGGTTGCACTGGCCGGTGAGTGCTGGAGCGAACACATGTCGGACTGGATTGATTCGGGCGGCCGATTGGCGCGTCCTCGCAATGCCAATGGAACTTGGGCCCATCGTGTGGGCCGTGTGATGGTGTCTCTCGGGCTGATGATGCTGGTGTTGGCGGCGGCCGTACAAATCGCGCGGGCGCGCGATCCCGACGGCCGTTACGCCAATTCGCCGCTCAAGGAATGGTTCGACGGTCTGCGCAGCGGCAAGGGGCCATGCTGCTCGGATGCCGACGGCAGCGCGGTCAGCGACGTCGATTGGGAATCGAAGGACGGGCATTACCGCGTGCGTCTCGACGGAGCCTGGGTCGACGTCCCCGACGAGGCTGTGGTCACCGAGCCCAACCGGGTCGGCCGCGCCATGGTCTGGCCGATCAAGAGCTACATGGGCGTGACGATCCGCTGCTTCATGCCCGGCAGCATGACGTAGCGGATCGGTCGTCGCTCACACGTATTTCTGGTCGCGCTCGAGCAGCTCGATCGAGATGCCCTGCGGGCCGCGTATGAAGCAGATCCGCACGCCGGGGCGGATCGTGGTCGGCTCCTTGGTGAACTCGACGCCTTTGGCCTTGATCTCGGCCGCGACCGCGTCGATGTCCTTCACGGTCAGGCCGAAATGATCGAGCCCCTGATACGGCGTCACCGGCGGGGCGTTGACGCCGTCGCCTTGCGTCACCTCCGCGATGAACACCTTGGCGCCGCCGAGCTGGACGTCGATGCGGCCGGGGCCGCGGATGATCTCGCCGCCCAGAATGTCGCGCAGCCAGGTCGCGGTGGCCTCGGGATCGGGACTGCGCAGATGGACGTGGTCCCAGGTGACGACAGGCATTGCGGTCTCCTTGTTGTTCTCGCGCCGCTCGGGTGCGCGGCACTCGCTCTCGGGCGGCGCAAATCTAGCGAGCGGCCGTTTGGGATACCATCCCTCCGTGATGCCGGCCGCAAGATTGTCGTCCCGGAATGAAACCATTCCGGCCGCCAGCGATTGTTCTCGCGTGGCCGCTCGACCTGCGGCCGTCCCGGATGCCGCACGCTGCGATGCCTGCGGCTTCCTTGCTGGGTGGCGGCTTGATCGGGCGTCGAGGGTGAGGGCACGACGATGCGGATCGGCTTGGCGTCGTTTCGAAGGTTTGCCGCCGGGCGTCTCGGTGAGGGCGGCTTCTACGCCAGCCTGCTGCTGTCGATCATCGCGGTCGCCGGAATTGCGGCGTGGTTCATGCTCCCCGAGCCGAGCGATGCCGGAGACCAGGATATCTGGCCGTTGTCTTCCGTGCAGGATGCATCGACCGGGGCGCAGCCCGGCCAAATCACAAATCAAGCTGCAAAGGATGCGCCAGCCGCACCGGCAGGTGAGCCGGCCACGGTCGGCGTGGCCACCGCCGCGCAGCAGGCCGAGGCGGCCAAAGCGTCCGGGCCGGGTACCGAAGGATCGCCGCTGGACCGGCTGCGGATCGCCTCGCAATCCTGGCGGCGCGGCGGGCTGGGTTCGAAGGTGCTGGTCACCCTGACGCTGCGCAATGCCAATGATTTCGCGGTGAAGGATATCGAGATCGCCTGCACCTTCATCCGTAGCGACGGCAGCCCCGTGACCGAACGCAAGCGGCTGATCCCGGACACCATCGCCATGAAAAGCCGCAAGACCTACCCGCGGATGCTGATCGGGTTCGTAAACGTTAACGCAAACAAGGCGAAATGCACGGTCGCGACCGCCAGCCGCGCCTGAACCCTGCATCCCGAAAAAGTGACCAGGAATTGACTTGCCGGGTGAACCGCAATGGCCAGGCAGGAACTAACTAATAAGCCGACCGTTAGAGAACGACCCGGGAGCGCGGATAGCGTCTGCCCGGGTGATCATGCGCAGACGATGAATTCGTTGCGCGATGACAGATGTCGTCGCGTCGAGTTGAACCGCGCCCGTAGCGCGGGGGGAGCTACCAAAATGCCTGTGGCGCGTTATTTCCTGTTCGTTGGTGGCGTGCTGCTCGCGCTGCTCTTCGCCGTCAATGCCATCGTACCGCAGGAGGCTGTGGTCGCCAGCCAGGGTCTATCGTCGCCCGGCGTCGACAACAAGACCATGGTACGCATCAAGTCGACCCAGAAACTGCCGGAGCGGGTGGTGTACGACACCAACCTGCCGACCATCGTTCCGTCGCAGGTGAACGCGGTTGCCGCAGCGACCCCGGCGGCTGTCAGCGATGCGTCGGCGCAGGCCCGCGTCCGTGACACGTTCGCACAGTTCATTCCGCCGGAGAAGGCTGACGCGCGCAAGGGGCCGGTCGTGGCCGAGGCGAAGCCGGCCGAGCAGCCGGTGCAGGCGCTGAAGAAGCGCAAGATTGCGCGTAGCCATACCCATTCCCAGCAGCCGATGCGGCTGGCCCAGCCCGGCATGTATCAGCCCTACCGTGTCGCGCAACAGCAGCCACGCATGGGCTTCTTCGGCGGCTTCGGTACCTGGTAGGCAGGGACACGGGGCAACCGGCAATCGATAAGCCGCCGCAAACGCTTGCGGCGGCATTTTCATGTTCGCGATGTCAGCCAGGTAAAACCGGTTGCGGGAAGGCGCCCCGGGCGGCCGGAACCGGTTAGCGCGGCAGGCGCGGAATCTTGTCGGCGAAGCCGTTGTAACAGGTCAGCCGCTCGTCCTCTTCCTTGACGAACCGGCATTCGGCGACGCCCTTGGCAGGGGCGGCCTTCGGCTTGGGCTGCGGCTTGAAGATCTCGTCGTAGCACATCAACCGCTCCTTGGTGGCGTCGTCGATGTCCTGGCAGGCCTGGAGCTTCTGCGCGACCGATTGCGGCTTGCCGGGTGCTGCGGCCTTCTCGCCCTTCTTGGCCGCCGATTTCTTGCCGACCTGGACCAGCGGCTTGTCGCCGACCATCGGCTGCGCGGCCGCCGCCGGCTTGTCGGCGGCGGGGGGTGGGGTGGTGGCTGGAGCGGTGCCTTGAGCAAGCGCGGCAGCCGGGCAGAGGAGCGCCAGCGCGAGGATGATATGTCTCATGGTGAAAATGTCCGAAGTGGCGTGATGACCGGAAGGATGGCGCCGGGGATCGGAAAAGCCCGGCAAGCGCCGAGGCTTATCGCAAGTTCTGCCCGAATCCTACCCCCGGAGGGGCCCCGCCCGGCACCGATCCACTGGCAAAAACAGGGGCAATTCGTCGCCGGGTCGGCCGCAAGCGTGCGTGATTTGCGTTTGCCGGGCCGGGCGGCTATGAGGACGCCATCTGCGCGACTGGCGCTTGGATGGACCACCATCGGGGAGCGCAGAGACTGAACGCCGCGCGCCTGGGCACCGCTTCGAAACGGAGGTGCCATGACGGCGAACATTCTTGATGGGCATGCACATGCCCAAATTGTCATCGACAAGGTTGCGAGCGAACTGGACCGGCTGCCCCGCGCGCCCGGGCTTACGGTCGTGCTGGTTGGCTGTGACCCGGCGAGCCAAATTTACGTACAGAGCAAGGTCAGGATGGCCGAGCGGCTTGGCCTGCGCGGCGAGGTCGAACGCCTGCCGGATGACGCCAGCGAGGCCGATCTGCTCGCCAGGATCGACGCGCTCAACGCACGTGACGATATCGACGGCATCCTGATCCAGCTGCCGCTGCCGGCGCACATCGACGCCTTGCGCGTGATGGCGGCGGTCGATCCTGCCAAGGATGTCGACGGCTTGCACGCGCTGAACGCAGGCCGGCTGTTTCACGGCGACGATGCCTTGGTGCCGTGCACGCCGCTCGGCTGTCTCCGGCTGATCAAGTCGATCCGGCCAGATCTCACCGGCGCTCATGCCGTGGTGATCGGCAGCTCCAACATTGTGGGCAAGCCGATGGCCGCGCTGTTGCTGCAGGAGCAGGCGACCGTGACGCAAACCCACATCCACACCCGCGGCATCAGCAAGATCTGCCGTCAGGCCGATATCCTGGTCAGCGCGGTGGGGAAGGCTGGCCTTGTGCGCGGCGACTGGATCAAGCCGCAGGCCATCGTCATCGACGTCGGCACCACGCGCGTCGAGAAGCCGGACGGCGGCTACGCGGTGTGCGGCGACGTCTCCTTCGACGAAGCGGTGCAGGTCGCCGGCGCGATCACGCCGGTGCCGCGCGGCGTTGGCCCGATGACAATCGCCTGCCTGATGGAGAACACGGTGAAGGCGGCAAAGGCGAGGGCGGCCCGGCTGCAATAGCAGCGGTATGCTTGCAGCAAGACGCGGGCGGCGGGTGCGGCTCGCGTCGCTGCCTCGCGCCCGGAGACCTGCGCGCGAAGTTCTTGACGTCGGAGGTAATGGAAAGCCCGCAGCATTGGTCTATCGTCGCGCGACAGACGGAGACGCGCGATGCTGTATGCGGAAGATCTCACCGAAGGCCAGACATTCCAGCTCGGCACCTACACGATCGGCGAAGCCGAGATCCTGGAGTTCGCCGGGAAATATGATCCGGTGCCGATCCATACCGATCCCGTCGCGGCCGCGGCGGGCCCGTTCGGCGGCCTGATCGCAAGCGGCTTCAATACCATCGCGATCTATCAACGGCTCGTCGTGGAGGCGATCTGGACCAAGGTGGCGGGCATCGTCGGGCGGAGCTTCGAGATCCGCTTGCCGAGCCCGGTCCGCCCGGGCGCCACGCTCACCGGCCAATCCCGGATCCAGAAAATCACCATCAGGCCGGAGCGACGCGACGCCATCGTGATTTTCAAGACCGAGCTCGTCAACGACGAGCAGCGTCCCGTACTTGTCCTGGTTCTCGATGCACTGATCCGCATGCGGCCGGCGGAGCAGGGGCAGACTTAACCTCCGCCCGGATCAATCTGGCCGCCCGGCACTGCTGCGGCTACCATGGCAAGCCTGCGCTGACCTGCAGCCTGTCAGTGACATCGTCCTGATGTGGCCGGGCTGCCGGGCGGCAAGTTCGTCGATACGGTGCAAGCCGGATGGTATGGGCGTGAAGCGCAGCAAGCAGACGCGGGGCGAGATCGAAGCCAAACAGCGCAAGGCTGAGGAATGGCGTCGCACGCTGGCGCAACGCGCCGCCGAACGGCAGCGCCTGCGCGACTACAAGATCGCGCTGGCGCGCGACGAGGTTGCGGTGGTCACGAGCCAGCTCGCGCCCTCGAACAGCTATTCGACTCCAGATTTCGTCGAACGCGGAACCTATCGGCCCGAGCCGTTCGTCTGCAAGGATTGCGGCGTTGCCGAGGTGTGGACGCCGTTGCAGCAGAAATGGTGGTACGAGACCGCCAAGGGCGACGTGTTCACCAAGGCCGTGCGCTGCCGGGCCTGCCGCACCAGGGCGCGCGCACGCAAGACCGCTGCGCGCCGCGTGCATCTGGAAGGGCTCGCCAGGAAGAAGCCTTCCGCCACGTAGAGAGTGGGCACGCCCAGCGTCGTGCCACGCGTCACATAGCGATGGATCTGGAACCCGCGCGCACGCGGTCAATGCGTCGCGTCTGCGGAACGTTTCGTTGCCTGATCGGTTCGAGACTTCGAAGCCCCCGGCGAGGGGTGCGGGCGGGGAGGAACCAGCCAGGGAAACATCCAAGGCCGGAACCAACAAAGAAGGAACAGCGGATGAAGCTCAATTCCACGCAAGTCAAGCAGACCATGACGCAACTTAACGCTCAGGTGCTTCCGGATGATCATCCGGCGGTGGCGCAGCTGAACAGCGTGTTCGGCGAGCACACATTCTTCGTCGACACCAGTGGCCTCAAGGTCCTCGAACCTGCCCAGAGCTCCGACATGCCGGGGCAGACCGGCGAGGTGGTGAGCCTTGCCGAGTGGAGCGATCCGGAGCTGACGTCGCTGCGGCCGCACGAGCCCGAACCGACCGGCGTGCTCATCACGCTTGAACCCAGCAAGCACTAGGAGTGTTTTCGCGATCGGCCTTGTTGATGGCGACAGTCTCCAACGTCACATCAAGAGGTGCCGAAAGTCACATGGCAAATCAGCGCCGCCTGCGTATGCATCGGTTCGAGATGGGTATCCAGGCGGTGAGGGCCAGATGGGGATCGTGCGGCGCTGGAGCTCTGACGAGGACGAGAAACTCAGAGAACTCGCCAGGGCCGGCAAGAACGCTCTCGAGATCAGCAACGAACTGACCCGCAGCGCTTCGGCCGTGCGCCGGCGCGCCGAGGTGCTGTCGGTCCTCATCATGGCCAAGGCGTTTCGCGCGCGCCCCTCGCATGTCGCCACCCATCTCGAGCGGGTCGCGATTGATGCGATCCGCAATCGCCGGCCGTTTCCCGCGGGTGTCGGCCCTAGCACCATTGCTGGAATGATCGAGAAGGGCTGGATCCTGCCGGAGATCGGACGGAAATATCGCGTGACCGATGCCGGCGTGGAGGCGGTGCGTCGGAAGATCCCGAGTGGGTGAAAGCGGGCGGCCGCAAGACATGCCGTGGACGGACGCGGTCAGCGGCGGGATGCAAGATTCTCCGCCCGGGAAGCGCGCTCGCGCCATATCCGGCTTGGCGCGCGCACAACGCGTCCGGCATTTCCTCCTGTATGGAAATCGGCTGCTGCTGGGGCGGCATGTTCATCCTGGTTACGAAGTGGCTGAGGAACAGCGGCGCCGATCTCAAGACCGTGATCGCACTCGATCCGATCGCGCCGACGCCCTTCATCTCGACCTATTTCGATCTGTTGCAGGAGCAGGCCGGCATCGAGCCGGTCTATCTCCAGGCTTATTCGACTTCACCGCTGGTGGGTGCGCATGTCGACCGGCTGAAGCCCCGACCTCGTCTTCATCGACGGGGATCACAGCCTGCGCGGCACGATGCAGGATCATCTGCTGGTGTGCTCCGACGCCTCTGCGGCCGCGATGTTCCACGGCGGCAAGGGCGAGAACAAGGCCCCGTATCTGGTCTATCGCTTCAAGCCGCTGGCTGCAGGCTACGTCTCGCGTTGACCGCGCATCGACTGTATTGACGACGATTGCCCGGCCTGCTCGCAGGCCGGGCAAGACCTGCAATCACGCATTCACCGGCCGGTCGCCCAGATTGAGCTTGCTCTTGTCGCCGCCGGCCCACGCCAGTGTCTTCGGGTCCATCACACGGAACCAGAGCGGCGGGATCGCAGCCAGGCCGAACATGCCGGTGTAGCCGTTCGGGAGCCGCGGGATGTCGTCGAAATCGCGCAGCGACTGGTAGGGGCGCATCGGGTTGGCGTGGTGATCGGAGTGACGTTGCAGATGGAACGTCATCAGGTTCGAGACGATGTGGTTGGTGTTCCAGGAGTGGCGCGGCTCGACCGCCTGGTAGCGGCCGTTCGGCAGCTTCTCGCGCAGCAATCCGTAATGCTCGACATAATTGGCCTGGGTCAGCGCATACCAGCCGAGGAAATGATGCGCGACGATGAACGGCGCGACCTTCCAGCCGAACAGCGCAATCAGAATCGCCGCGACGACGAGCGTCAGCGCAAAGCCCTGCAGGATCTCGTTGTTGACCGACCAGACCGGCTCGCCGCGCCGGGTCAGCCGCTCGGCCTCATTGCGCCAGCCGCGCTTGAAGGCGCCCGGCAGCTCGCGGGTGGCAAATGCATAGATCGATTCACCGAATCGCGCGCTGGCGGGATCTTCGGGGGTCGCGACCCAGGTGTGATGGCCGCGATTATGCTCGACGCGGAAATGGGCGTAGCCCACCGCGCAGTTGGCGAGCATGCCGAACAAGATGTTAAGCCGATCAGCCTTGTGGCCGAGCTCGTGCCCGATCAGAAGCGCACCGCCATTGATGGTGCCGACGCCGAGCAGCAAAGCGACATACGACCACCACGGCAGCTCCTGCGTGCCGAAGAAGGCGATCAGGGCGACGTAGTTGATCCATGGAAATACCACGGTGATGCGCGCCAGCCGCAGATAATAGGGATCGGCCTCCATCGCGGCGACCACTTCCGCCGGCGGATTGTGGGTGTCCTCACCGAACAGGACATCGAGCAGCGGGATCAGGATGAAGATGAAGACGAACGGAATCAGCGTCACCAGCGGATTGTGCGTCCGCAGGAAGAGCCAGTAGGACAACAGCGGGATCAGCGGCGGGATGAACGAGAGCATCCACAGATAGCGCTTGCCGTCCCGGTAGGTGATCGTTTCGCCAGCGGCATTGGTGCCCGTGAAGATCATCGCATTTCCTCCAGCATCTCTTGTCGAGGCGGCGTTCGCCGTTATTGGGCTCAGGATGCCGCGAGGCGGGCCTGCGCCGCCAGTTCCCAACAGGCCAATTTTGTGGCATTTTGCGCCAAGCCTGTTCCATCAGGTCCGTCCGGCTGGACGCTCGCGAGGGAGGGGCGCCAAGGCAATGCAGGGATCGGAGGCCGATGTCCTTCGCATGCCGGTGTCCGTGAGCTATGCGCGGGCGCTGGTGCGGGCGTTTGGCAAGACGCGGGGCGAACGCGACGAGCTGCTGCAGGGCACTGCAATCGAGCAGGACGTGCTCGACCAGCCCGGCGCTCACATGCCGGTGTCGTCGCTGGTGATCCTCGCCGCCAACATCACCCGCCGGCATGGCGAGCTGTGGCCGCTGTCGGCCGCGGCGGTCTGGTCGACATCGCTGCAAGGCGCGCTCGATGTCGCGACCAGGACGGCGCCGACCATCGCGGATGCCCTCAACACCGGCGCGCGCTTCGGGTCGACCCGCGCGCCCTTCATCCGCAACCGGCTGCGCACAACGCCGCGCTCGATCCAGATTGAGATCTCTCCTGCGGTCGCCATGGAGGGCGCGCTGTGGCGCGCCGTGGCGCTGGCGGTCAGCCTCAACGTGCACGCGGTCTATGCGCAGCTGCTCGAGGATGCGATCGACCAGGCGACCTTGCAGTTTCCCTGGCCGCCGCCTGCCGGCGCGGAGGGGCTGATGCAGCATTATTCCTGCGCGGTGAAGTTCAACGCCGCCGCCTTCATCTTCGACGTGCCGAAGCAGCTATGCGCGCGGCCTTCGCCGTTTGCCGATCCGGAATTGCACGCCAAGGCGATCGAAGCGCTCGAGGAAATCGAGAAGCCGCGCTCCGACACCGCGGCGCTGGCGCGGATCGTCGAGAGCCTGATTGCGGCGCGGCTGCCGCAGCGCCTCGGCGAGGAGGAAGCCGCGCGCCTCGTCGGCACCTCGCGCCGGACGCTGGTGCGGCGGCTGGCGGAGGCGGGCTGCGCCTTCCGGCCGCTGCTCGACGGCGTGCTGCGGGAGCGCGCCCGGACAATGCTCACTGCCGATACACAGTCGCGCGACGAGATGGCGGCCGCGCTCGGCTACACCGACGCGACGAGCTTCAGCCGCGCCTGCCGGCGCTGGTTCGGGGAGAAGAGCTTGCGCGGCTAGCTCAGCGGCGCGCTTTGGCGCGGCTGTGCAGGCTTTCCACCGTTCGACAGAGGTTGGATGGCTGACGGATCGTCGCGCTTGCGCTTCGCGGTCCACGCGACAAACGGGTAGGCCAGGAGCGCCAGGTAGCTGGAGGGCATTGGATGATCGACGCCGAATGCCTTCGGATTTTGCCCCTTCGGAAGGTAGGTGCTCCCGAACAGCACGTCGTAGAAGGAGAACAGCCCGGCGAAGTTCTTGTCCCTGGCTGCCGTCTCGCTGCTGTGGTGCCAGTGATGAAATTCCGGCGACACCAGGACGTGGCGCAGCGGTCCATGGTTCAGGCGGACATTGGCGTGAACCAGCCAGGCCTGCCAGTAGTAGACGAGCAGGTAGGCCCCGATCGCTTCGATGGAGAAGCCGAGCGCGTAAACCGGAAACAGCGCGCCGTGCGTCCAGTAGACGCCGAGGTCGGCGATCTGGATCACAAGGGGCACTTGAACCAGATACGGAAGATCGCCGATCGCCTGCGTTACTGCCGCAGGCAGGATCGATTGATTGACAAGGATGGCCGCCGTCATGATGGCGATCACGCCGGCCAGCACCAGCCCGGCGTTGATGAACGGGAAGGCCATGTCGGTCAGCAGGCCACGCCTGAAAATCTTCTGAGGCCTCGCGGCGAACAATCGCTCGAAAGGCACGAAGATCAAAACCACCAGCAAACGCTGCGTCAGTCCAAATAAATCGCGCATTCAAATCGCCGCCTGATAATGGCGCCTATCACCTCGGCTCCCAACAGCGTCAATAGGAAGGAAAGCCCAAGCCCAAGGAGCGTTAAGCGGGAGCGTTAATCGGCCCGGTTCGCATCAACTCAAAAAGTCGTTTGACCTCGCTCAACCGCAACTTGGTGCCGGCCTGCATGTCGGCCGCAAACTGGCGGGCGACCTCCCGCCGGATCTCGATCGGCTTTCGGGGCTTTCGTCGATAGTTGCGGGTGAGTGGTGAAAGTTGTTGTGGCTCGCCACAAGACCAGCCGTGCCAGACCTATCTGCCGGTCAATGCATGAAAGCCACGATCAGCGCAATCGTGACCAAGACGTATGTGCTGGTAACGGTGATGCCCAGGTATAAACGCTCCATAACGGCCTCGCTGCTTTCAAGGTGAGGTGCCGCCCCCTCGTTGTTCATCGTAGCGCTTGTCGCGCACCGAGAAGTTGGAATTTCGACTTACGGGGGCTCTACGGGAAAGCCATCGGGATTAGTCCTTGCGGGCGACCCGGTTTTGCGCCGATCCCGCCTGTCGCTGACACGCGCGATGGGCTAATTCAGCGACGGTGCATCCCGGGCACCGCGACTTGGAAATTGTTGCTTGCTTGAATCAAGGATCAGGACGTTCGGAATGGTCATTGGCTGGCTAACGCTGGCCTTTATTGCGTTCGCCACACTGTCCCCGATCCGGGACCGTCCCTCGTTTGCTGCTGATCCGCACGTCGAGCATTTCGCCGCGTTCGCGGTGATGGCACTGGCCCTTGTGGTGGGTTATCCCCGGCGCGCCATGCTGGTCGTGCTCTTGGTCGTTTTCAGTGCGTTCACGCTCGAAGCAATGCAATTGCTAACCCCTGACCGGCACGGCCATCTGGCCGACGCAATCTTCAAGGTTGCAGGAGGCCTCGCCGGCATCGGAGCGGGCCAGCTTCTACTGCTGCTCGTTCTGCGCAAGCTGTCCGGTCGGTGACTTCAACCGGTGAACTTCGCGAACGGCCAAGCAGCTTCTCCAGGGGTCGAGAAAAGGCGCCTTGCTGAAGCGAGCATGACGGCCAGACGCTGACGGCCTCCGTTCAAATGAGGCATTCGTTCGGAGTTTGATGCCGCGTCGACGCTCTTCCTAGCTTCGTTTCAGACGAGCGATCCTTTTGTAGTCGATCCACAACTCGACGAATTCGTGCTCGTCCAAAAAACCCTCAGCTCGGCGCTTTGCCTCTTCGTCGTCACTGCAACGAAGTTCATACGTTGCGCGTGCGACGCCGGCCGGGTCCACTCCAAATGCCACGTAAGGTTTGCGTTCTTCAATCATCTTGTCCCCATGACCTAATGGCAGTCCGATTGACGCAGATTGGCGTCGGAAGATGTCATTGCAATCGATGAATCTCAAATAACGAAAGAGGCCGCTGGCCGCTGAACAGCGGCCTCCTGGACCCCGATTTCAAATGGACGTCTTGGAAATAAAATTGCCGCCGAAGGTCCGATATTAGTAGAGGGCAAATGCGCAACGCAGTGAAGTCCAAACACGCTCATCCACACAGGGAACTGTTGTGACGTTGCGAGCGCGACACACTTCTGTGACCTGGGAGCGATCTACATCGCCCGCGAATCTCGGTCAGAGCCCGAACGGATTATCGATTTCGTGCGCGCAACTACGATCATTACGCCGACAAAAGATCGCTAGAGCTTTTGCCGGCAATTTGGAATTGCGTTCGCGGTCAAATCTATCAGGATTTCGAGTGGCTCGTGCACGACGGTAGTCCGAACCGCGGAACCATGTTCGATGCAATCGGTGATCCGCGGGCCCGATATTTTCACGAGCCTGCGCCGATGACGATTGGAGCGAATCGGAGCGCACGAGGCGTTCGGCGTGTGTGTGCAAGTTCACAAAAGCATCGAATGCCAAGTGCTATACTTAAGAAGATATTACGTCGTTCATATTGCTGAGGGAGTTTGCGGTGAATTACACGGCACCGATACAGCCAAGGTTCCTCGTTCGAAAGGGAAGCACCGACTGGATGGTTTACGATCGACAACGCAAGGGGGCGGCCCAATTGAACGATTACAGTTTGGCTGAGAAACTGACGAAGGAGCAGGCCGAGCAGATTAGGCAGAGGCTGGCAACTTGGAACTCTCAGCCTACTTGGGCTGGCCCGAAACGCCCATCGCGAAGTTGATGACCTCGCCCACGTCCAGCCGAGTATCGACCTACCGAACCTTGTCGCGAAGCGTTTATCGATGCCCATGAGGACGGGGACGGGCGGCCCGAATATCTAGGGCCTGAGACACAGCGCTACGGCCATCTAGAAGCGCTTGCCACGGCGCCGCCGGACTTTCTCGCGAAGGGAGGGCCCTGCAGGTCCGGAGCTTGCTCGCCGATGTTGACCGCTTCGAGAACATCGCGTCCTCGCTTCGCTGAGGAGAAATGATTTGTCCCTGCGGCGCCTGTTATTCCAAGCGCTGGAGCCCTGAAGTTCCCAGTGCCGTCAATCCGGCAAACGCGACGGCAAATGACTGTCGCAGTGCATACACAGATTTTATGAAAGAGGAGCCGGCGCCAGGGCCCGTACGCCAGCTCCTCCGAAACGGAGACCGTAAGACGTTCCCCAAACCGGTCCCGTCCCTCTGAGAAGCCTGCGCCGACCGGCTTGCTGATTTGCTAACGGCCTCGCTCGGCTAGCCCTCGACCAGCGGCGAATGGATATCGTTTTCCGGCAGGTTGGGCGGGAGTAACCCTTAATGGCGTCGCTTAGGAGCGGAACGAGCGGTGGTGTCAGAGCTAGTCTGTCGGCTCCCGACCCTTACGCCCCCACCCGGTCGGGAGTTGACAGAATGGCGACCCCGGCGCGCCGTCCGCGTCGGGGTCGTTCCTCATTGTGCACATCGCATTTCAGAACAAGCGCCAATCCGCGCCCGGTTGCGCTCTTGTTGCGCGGAGTGATTTGAAGCGGATGGTAATGTCTCGATTTTGCTGGCAGCGAGTCGAACTTACTCGCAGCACGAAAACGATCATCTAGAACGAAACCGGTTCGTCCTAAACCATTGTACGATCGATGAAAACGCTGGCGCGCTCGGAGAGATTCGAACTCCCGACCCTCGGAATCGAAATCCGATGCTCTATCCAGCTGAGCTACGAGCGCGTTGCGGGTCGATTATCAGACTTGGGCTGCGGGGGCCAGCAGAGACGGCACGGCGTCCACGCCTCCCGCCGGCCTTGCTTTGAGCTCAGAAGCAGGGATGCCGGCGACGATCCTGGCCGATATAGGCAGCCGAGCTCTGGTAGCACTTGTTGGTCGACGGGCCGTCATAATAGGCGAAGCTGCCGGCGGCCGGGCCCGGGCCGTAATTGTGCAGATAGCTGATGTGGTAGGGCAGGCCCCAATGCGCGTGGTGGTGATGCCGGTGGTGGTGCGGGGTGACCGAGAGGTCGGCCGCTGCAGCCGGTGTGAGGGCCGGGATGGCCAGGGAAACGGTCACGGCGAGGGCGGCGAACAGCTTGGTCTTTGTCATTGGCGGCCTCCTGGCATTCACGCTGGAATCGGCTTCCGCAGCCGGTCCAAGATCCTCTGGCGCTTCATTTAACCCGGATTCCGGCCAAAAGCTGCGGGAAATCAGCCACAGCGCGCCAAATTTTGCCTTTTTGGGGATGCTTAACGGATTGCCAACACAGTCCGGCCAGAGTCTTGCGGTCAGGTCCGCCCGGGCCGCCTTTCCCTCGGTTTCGAACATTCCATGCGCATCACGCCCCTTGTTGCCTTGCTGCTCTCGGTTCTGGCGGTCACGCCAGCGCGAGCCGTTCTGCACATCACGCGCGACCATGGCGGCTATGTCGAGGAGTACAAGGCCAAGTACAAGCAGATCCGCGACCGCCGCGAACGCGTCGTGATCGACGGCATCTGCAATTCGGCCTGCACGCTGGTGTTCGGCATCGTGCCGCTGAACAAGATCTGCGTGACGCCGAAGGCCAGCATCGGCTTCCACCAAGCCTATTACGACAAGGCCTTCACCTTCGGCATCAAGGTCACCAGCCTCGAGGGCACCTCCGACCTGATGTCCTACTATCCCGACACGGTGAAGGACTGGATCCGCCGCAATGGCGGGCTCACCACCGAGATGAAGAAGATCAAGAACGGCGTCGATCTCTGGAAGATCGTCGATCCCTGTCCGGAAGAGTGGTAGGCGCGGACGCTCGCGCGCTCCGGACCTTCTTCCAGCGCGGCTTTGCCTGCTTGCCGCGTGCGGCCAATGCCCGCGATCCGAGACCCTGCGGTCAGAATTTGGAACCGGCAGCACGGGCCATTCGTTTTGCTCATGATGCGTTCATCCTCATGATGCGATTGTGGGTCCGAGCAGCGAGAGCGAGCCTCACCGCCAGAACGGACCGGCCTCAGCTCGCCCGCGCAGGAGGTTGTGATGGCAACCAGGTCCAATCTTTCGAAGGCTGAACTCGCCCGCGGCGTTGCCGGCGCCGCGTCAGCGTTGGTGCTGAGCGCGCTCGTGCTGTTCGTCGCCGCCCATCATCTGAGCGGCGGGTAGGCCGGATGGCGGATCCACCAAGCCAGTCATGAAAACAGGAAGGTCCCGATCAGGAGACCGGCCGCAAATGCCCAGAGTCCGAGGGTGCAGGCCGAGATGACCCGAACGAGATTGCGCAGATCCACGTCCTGCCAGCTGCTGTGGGATCGATACGTCAATTGCAGGCACCCCCTGCGGCGGCCGCCTTTGTTCTCCGCTGGGAACCCTGTTCCTCATAGATGCCCAAATGAAGGCAGCGGTCGGTTGCGCCAATCACGCGTTTGCGATCTCTAGGCGCCGGTCGGCGGCCTTCCTTGCCAGAAAGGACCGAAGCCGGAGCCCTTCACGCCGCGAAGGCCGAACCGCCGCCTTGCACGATGTCACTGAGATACTTCGCCGGCGGCTTGCCGAGTGCCTTCTTGAACATGGTGATGAACGCCGTGACGGATTCATAACCGAGCGCGGTCGAGACCTGCTGAACGCTTGCGCCGGCCGACAACTCACGCAACGCGACGATCAAATGCAGCTGCTGGCGCCAGCGGCCGAACGTCAGGCCGGTTTCGCTCAGGACGAGACGTGCGAGGCTGCTCTCGCTCATTGCCACACGGTTGGCCCATTCGGCCATCGTGCTGCGATCGGAGGGATCGTCGGCGAGATCAGCCGCGATCTGTCGCAGGCGCGGTTCGCCTGAGATCGGCAGATGCAGCTGCTGGACCGGCATTTGCGGCAATTCGTTCAGCAGCAATTGCGCGACGAGCGTCGCATCGCCGACATCGTGCTGCATGCGATCCGAAAGCGCGACGATAAGCTCGCGGAGCAGCGGCGAGATCGACAGCGTGCAGCAGCGGTCGGGCAGGTCGGCGGCCCCGGGCTCGATGAAAACGAAGAAGATCCGCGCATTGGCGGTTGCGATATTGGTGTGGCGGGTGCCGCCGGGGAGCCAGACGCCGCAATGCGGCGGCACCATCCACAGTCCGTTCGGAACGCGGCACATCACGCCGCCGCCGAGCGCAAACACCAGCTGTCCCTTGCGGTGCGCATGCTCGGCCGCCTCGACCTTGTTCGCGGTGATATCGAGGCGCACAGCAAGGGCCGGGGCCGCGACGTCATCCGGATCGAGGTCTGGCCAGGGATAGCGAAGCTCGAAACCCATAGCGAAGCTCAAAACCCATAGCTGTGCTGAAAACCCATCGCGTGACGGAATTTAGCGATCGATAGAGCAAATATGTAAATTCTTCCGGCAACCAAGTCGATAGTTTCCGCGCATGCAGACAGCCGGGAGCATGCGATGACGATGATTGCGCCGATGCGGACGTTGGGCGGGCAGGGGCTCCTGGTCGCGGGGATCCTGCTGATCGCCTCGGCGCTCCGTGCGCCCATCACCGGCGTGGCGCCGATGCTCGGCCTGATCCGCGAGAGCAGCGGGGTCAGCGCGGCAGAGGCGGGGATCCTGACGACGCTGCCCTTGCTTGCGTTCGCCGCGATCTCACCGGTTGCAGCCATCCTCGGGCGCAGATGCGGCATGGAGCGGTCGCTATTCGGCGCGCTGCTGGTCATTGCGGCCGGGATCGCGCTGCGCTCGTCCGGTCCGGTCTGGGCGCTGTTCGCCGGCACTGCCACCCTTGGTGCCGGGATCGCTGTCGCGAATGTCCTGCTGCCGAGCCTGCTCAAGCGGGACTTCCCGACCCGCATCGCCAGCCTGACGGGGGCCTACGCGATCACGTCCGCATTGGCGCAGGCGCTCGCATCTGTTGTGGCGATCCCGCTCGCCCTGTTGCCCGGATCGAACTGGCACCTTTCGCTTGCGAGCACACTGATCTTTCCGCTGGTGGCACTATTGGTCTGGGCACCGCAACTGGGGATGCACTCGGCTCCGGCGATCGAGCCTGGTTCATCGTCGCATCGCGGGCGCATCTGGCACTCGCCGCTCGCCTGGCAGGTCACCGGCTTTCTCGGCCTGACCTCGCTGGTGTTCTACATCATCGTCGGATGGCTGCCTGCCATTCTCGTGCAGGCAGGTTATTCAGCGGCGGCGGCGGGCACGTTGCACGGTGTGTCGCAATTGGCGACGGCGGTTCCCGGCTTGATCCTCGGTCCGATGGTCCGCCGCATGAAGGATCAGCGCGGCATCGCGATCGCGGTGTCGCTCGCGACCTGCGTCGCGCTGCTGGGATTGTGGCAGCTTCCGTCGCTTGCGATGGTGTGGGTCGCGCTGTTCGGCTTTGGAGCGGGAGCTGCCTTCATCCTCGGTCTGACATTCGTCAGCCTGCGAACTGCGCACAGCCATCAGGCGGCCGCGCTGTCAGGCATGGCGCAATGCCTCGGCTATACGCTAGCGGCTGCAGGCCCGCCGCTTGCCGGACTTGCCCACGATGCCACCGGAGGCTGGGAGGTTGCGCTCGTTTGCTGTGCCGTCGCGACCGCGTTGATGGCAGTCCTCGGCAATTTAGCCGGACGCGCGTCCACGATCTGATGCTTGCTGTGTGAGGACGTGCGGCCTGTCAATTCGGCTTCCGCACCGGCCGCATACCGGGGATGGCGGATGCCCGTCGGTTGTTTGCGATGAAGCCGCGCGCTACAGAGACGCTTGGCAAGCAAAAGCCCGGGGAAAGTGCCGTTGACGATATCCGCCAATACGCGCATCGTGATCGGATCGACGCTTTTTGCCCTGGCGTCGAGTGCATTGCTTTATCTGGTTCCGGCGAGCCCGATCGACAGACTTCTGCTGCGCGGCACATTTCACTTCTATCAGGGGCACGCGTTTCTCGTCCCCGTCAAATACGTGGATGGCGAGATCAAGACTGCCCGACTGTATGAAGATGACAAACTTCTCGGTCCCGCGAATACCACCCAGCAAGAGATCATCGACAAGGGCGCCGGCCGATTCGGACTTTACCGGGATCGCTGGGGCTATTTCGGACCGGCCTTGATGTTCTCGACGAGCGACAATACCGACCCGAACACGAACGGCAGGAAGTATCACCTCAGATGACGATCTGACCTGCGCCAGGTGCCGTCACGTGGTGCGTATCACGTCCAGTTCCTTCGAACGCTGGAGAAGAGCCGGCTGGTAAGGCGGGGAGGGATCGTCGTCGTCGTCAGGGATGGCGGCTGCATCCGACAAACACGCATGGCATCCTTGAGGACAAATGGTCGTGATTTGTAGCGAATAGGCGCGACAGTCTGCAGGGTCAGAGCGGTCTCAGGCGACAAAGCAACCCGGCGGAACGAGATGCAAAGCTCGGACAGATCATCTCGCGAGAATGCGAAGTGTGACTAACAGACGGTGCAACACGTTCAGTGTCGTCCCTGCGAAAGCAGGCAACTGTTATGTTGGTTTGGTCTGCAGGTACGGCTTCCGGTCTCGCATCATGGCATTGAGGACCGTGAGCAGCTT